>CAVSWP010000009.1:0-50545 GCA_963731665.1 uncultured Acidimicrobiales bacterium
AGGGTGCGCCGTTGGCGAGCCGTGAGCGTGAGGGGCTGGGCCACGAACACGACGTTGCCGGCGTTGCCCACGACGGTCTGGCCGCTGTCGAGCGCCGAGGCGTTCAACAGGGAGGGCACCAGGGGCGCCGGCACGCTCTGGAACGAACCGCTCGGGGTCAGCCCCGAGATCTCCAACTCGTCGAAGGCCCCCACGCGTTGGAGCACGGCCACCACCCGGCTGTCGGTGAGCGCCGGTTGCAAGGACATGAGTGAGCCCAGCGCCTGGGCCTCGGAGGTGATTTCGTTCTCCGCCGTCGAGATGGCGGCGCGCCGCACGAGCAAGAGGCTGCCCACGACGGTCAACACCAGCGTCCCGATGACGACCCCGAGGATGGCGACGGTGATGCGGCGGCGCATGTCGCCGCGTCAGCCGAGGCGGTAGCCGACTCCCCACACGGTGGTGAGGGGGAGACCGTCTCCGAGCTTCTTGCGCAGTTGCCGCACGTGGACGTCGACGGTGCGCTCGTCGCCGTACCAGCCTTCTCCCCACACCCCGTCGAGCAGCTGTCGGCGCGTCAACGCCAGGCCGGTGTTGATGGCGAGGTAGACCAGGAGGTCGAACTCGCGGCCCGTGAGCGACACCACGGACTCGCCCTGGCGCACCTCCCGACGCCCGGTGTCGACGACGACGTCGCCCACCTCGAGCACCGACGGCTCGGGGCGCGTGGTGGAGATGCCACGCCGCAGGATGGCGCGCACCCGGGCCACGAGCTCACGCGGCGAGAACGGCTTGGTCACGTAGTCGTCGGCGCCCAACTCGAGCCCGATCACACGGTCGACCTCGTCGTCTCGGGCGGTGAGCATCACCACCGGCACGTCGCCGGCGGCGCGCAGGCGGCGGCACACGTCGAGGCCGTCGAGCTCCCCGGGAAGGCCGATGTCCACCACCACCAGCTTGGGTCGATCCCGGTCCACGTAGGCGAGGCCCTGCTCGGCGTCCGGGGCCTGCAGCACCCGGAAGCCCTCGCGCCGCAGGTACAAAGCGACCAGGTCGGAGATGTTCTGGTCGTCCTCGATGACGACGATGGTCTCCCCGTCCGCTGCCACCGCTACCAGCCTGCCACCGACGACCCGGGCGGCACGGGGATCCTCGGGGCGCACGCGCATCTCCTCCATTGGGCGCCGGCGTGGTCAGAGCGGCGTGACGCCGTGATGAGGAGAGTGTGAGGGCGTCGGTGCCGGTCCGGGGGTCCGGACCCGGTGCGCGACGGTCCCGGACCTGCGTGTGGCCCCATTAGGCTGGCGCCGGTGCCGCCCGACACCTACCTCACGGGGATCCTGGCCACGCACCGCGCTCGGGTCGCGGCCGACGACCGGCGCCTCGACGACCTGGTGACCCGGGCCCAGGCCACGGCGCCCACGCGCCCGTTCGCGCCGCACTTGTCCATCTCGACCGGGGGCGCGCTGGCGGTGATCGCCGAGGTGAAGCGGCGCTCACCGTCGAAGGGGGTGCTCGACGCCCATCTCGACCCTGCCCAGGTGGCCACGGACTACGAGGCCGGAGGAGCGGCGTGCGTGTCGGTGCTCACCGACGAGGAGTACTTCGGGGGCTCGGCGTCCGACCTGGAGGCGGTGCGGGCGTCGTGCGGGCTCCCCGTCCTGCGCAAGGACTTCACCGTGTCCGGAGCCGATGTCTGTGACGCCCGGATCATGGGGGCCGATGCCGTGCTGCTCATCGTGGCCGCCTTGTCCGACGACGAGCTCGTGAGCTTTCTCGCCCTGGCCCAGGAGCTGACGCTCGACGGCCTGGTCGAAGTGCACGACGAAGCCGAGCTCGAGCGGGCGCTCGACGCCGGGGCCGAGCTGGTGGGAGTCAACCAGCGCGACCTCACGACGTTCTCGGTGGACCCCGACCGCGCCGAGCGGCTGGTGGGCCTGATCCCGCCCGAGGTCGTGGCGGTCGCCGAGTCGGGGATCCAAGGGGGGCCCGAGGTGGCGCGCCTGGCCGACGCCGGGTACCAGGCCGTGCTCGTGGGGGAGACGCTCGTTCGGGCCACGAACCGCCGAGACGCCGTGCGGGCGCTCACCGGGCACCGGGTGGGCGCCCGAGCCAGCGCGCCCCACGAGGCGGGGCAACGGTGAGCCCGTGCTCGTGAAGATCTGTGGGATCACCACCGAGGCCGATGCCCTCCTGGCGGTGGGCCTCGGGGCCGACGCCCTCGGGTTCGTGTTCGCCCCGTCGCGGCGTCAGGTGGCTCCCCAGGCGGTCCGGCGCATCATCGAACGCGTCCCTCCCGAGATCCTGACGGTGGGGGTGTTCCGCAACGAGGCCCGGTCACGGGTGGTCGACATCGTCAACACCATCGGCCTGCGGGCCGCCCAATTGCACGGCGACGAGAGCGCCGAGGACACCCGGTGGGTGTCCGAGCGCATCCCGGTCACCATCAAGGCGTTCCCCGCCGGGCATCGCAACATCGCCCGCATCGACGACTACGGAGTGGAGACCGTCCTGGTGGACGCCGAGTCGCCGGGATCGGGTGAGGTCTTCGACTGGCGCCTGGCCGAGGGCGTCGTCGATCCCGCACGGCTCATCGTCTCGGGCGGCCTGCACGCCGACAACGTCGCCGACGCCATCGCCCATCTGCACCCCTTCGGCGTCGACGTGTCGTCAGGGGTCGAGTCGGAACCGGGCCGCAAGGACCCCCACAAGGTGCGGGCCTTCGTGATGGCGGCGCGCGCCGCCGCCGGGGAGCAGCCCGACGACGAGGCGGCGGCGGCGGCCGACGCCGAGCTCGACGAACTGGGACGCCCCTTCGACTGGCAGGAGGACGGGTGAACGACGCCGGCCATCCGAGCTTGATGGGCGAGCCCGCCGCCGGTGGTCGATTCGGCGAGTTCGGCGGGCGCTTCGTCCCCGAATCGCTCATGCCGGCGTGCTTGGAGCTGGAGAAGGCCTTCCGTGCGGCCTGGGCGGACCCCGCCTTCCACGTCGAGCTCGACGGCATCTTGCACCACTACGGGGGAAGACCGACCCCGGTCACCGAGTGCCATCGACTGTCGCAGCGCCTCGGCGTGCGCGTGCTCCTCAAGCGCGAGGACTTGGCCCATACCGGCTCGCACAAGCTCAACAACGTGATCGGCCAGGCCCTGCTGGCGAGACGGATGGGCAAGCACCGCCTCATCGCCGAGACCGGCGCCGGCCAGCACGGTGTGGCGGCGGCCACCGCGGCGGCGTTGTTCGGCATGCAGTGCGTGGTGTACATGGGTGAGCTCGACACCGCCCGCCAGGAGCTCAACGTGTTCCGCATGGAACTGCTGGGTGCCGAAGTCCGCTCCGTGCGGGCGGGAAGCCGCACTCTCAAAGACGCCGTCAACGAGGCCCTGCGGGACTGGGTGGCCACGGTGACCGACACCCACTACTGCCTGGGGTCGGTGATGGGGCCGCACCCCTACCCGTGGATGGTGCGCGAGCTGCAGCGGGTGGTGGGCGACGAGGCCCGGGAGCAGTGCCGGGCACTGCTCGGGGGGGATGACCCCGACTGGGTGGTGGCCTGCATCGGTGGCGGCTCCAACGCGGCGGGGACCTTCGCCGGGTTCGTCGACACGCCCGCCGTCCTGGTCGGGGTGGAGGCCGCCGGCGGCGCCGCCGTGGGCAGAGGTGTCCCCGGCGTGGTGCACGGGATGAAGTCCTATGTGCTCCAGGACGAGGTGGGCCAGATCTCCGAGGCGCACTCGATCTCGGCGGGCCTCGACTATCCCGGGATCGGCCCCGAGCACGCCCATCTCTCGGCCATCGGCCGCACCCGCTACGTCGGGGCCGGCGACGACGAGGTGCTGGCCGCCTTCCGCGTGCTGTCGGAGACCGAGGGCATCATTCCCGCCTTGGAGCCGGCCCACGCCCTGGCCTGGTTGATGCGCGAAGCAGGGCACGCCGTGCCCACCGGTGCCACCGTGCTCGTGACGCTGTCGGGGCGCGGCGACAAGGACGTGGCCCAGGTTCGAGACATGCTTCGATGACGGCATCGGCGTCCGGGGGTCCGGCCGCGGCGCGCACCGCTCGAACCGGGCCGCTCGAGTCACACCTACGGGCCCGTCGGGACGCGGGGCGCAAGCTGCTCGTGCCCTACGTCACCGGCGGGATGGGGCCCGACTGGATCGAGGCCGTCCACGCCGTCGCCGACTCGGGGGCCGACGCGCTGGAGATCGGCATCCCCTTCTCCGATCCCATGATCGACGGCCCCACCATCCAGGAGTCCTCCCTGCGTGCTCTGCAGCGGGGGACCACGCCGAGCTCCGTGCTCGATGCGCTGGCGCGCGCCGAGGTAGGGGTGCCGCTGTGCGTCATGACCTATTACAACATCGTCTTTCGCGCCGGCCTGCGCCGATTCGCCCTGTCCTTGGCCGAGGCCGGGGTGGCCGGGGCCATCATTCCCGACCTGCCCCTCGAGGAGGCCGAGCCGTGGTGCGCCGAGGCCGACGATGCCGGGGTGGCCACCGTGCTCCTCGTCGCCCCCTCCACGCCGCCCGCCAGAGCCAAGGCCATCTGCGACCGGTCTCGAGGTTTCGTCTACGGGGTGGGGGTCATGGGGGTGACGGGGGAGCGGACGGCGTTGGCGACGAGCGCCGGTGACGTGGCCAAGATGGTGCGCACGCAGACCGACCTGCCCGTGTGCATCGGCATCGGGATCTCGACACCGGACCAGGCGGCCCAGGCCTGTGCCGACGCCGACGGCGTGGTGGTCGGTTCGGCCATCGTGCGCAAGCTGCTCGACGGGGACGGGCCCGACGGTGCGGGCCGGTTCGTGGCCACCCTGCGCGCCGCTATCGACGCCGTCGCCTGACGGCCACCGCGCCGCGCCGGGCTGCAGCGCTCAACGACCCAGCAGCCACCCGCCGGTCCGCGACGCCCGGCGAAGCGCAGCGCGCAGGTGACGGTGGTCTCCGACGGCCATCACCATGGCGAGGCTGGCGGCCACCAGAGCGCCCCCGACGACCACCATCCAGACGAGCCCCGTCCCCGGTCCCGTGGCCGCCAGGGTGCCGGGCGAAGCCGTGGCGGCTGCGGCCACCGGGCTCGGCGCGCTCGACCCCGAAGCTGACGACGACGCCGGGGGGGCGGCCGCGCTGGGTGCCACCGCGGGGGCGGCCAGCGACGCCGTCGTCGGGGTGCTCGGGGCCGGGGTCGAGCGGGGCGGGGCCGTAGTCGCAGCGGACGTCGCGCTCGGCCCGGCTGTCGTGGTGGGAGCCGCCGGTGGTGTCGTGGTCGTCGGCGACGCCGCGGCGGAGACCACGACGACGGTGAACCCCGCCACATGGTTCCCGGTGGCCTGGCCCGGGGCGGTGTCGCTCACGAAGGTGTACAGGGGGGAGCCGTTGTAGGTGACCTGGTACGTGCCGTTGCCCTGGAGCGACTCTCCTACCACGCCGGGAACACCCGGGCCCGCGCTCGGGGTGGTGCCGGCGGGGACGATGAGCGCCGGCCACACCACGGCGCACGAACCGGTGCAGCTGCTCTTGCCGTTGACGTCGGTGGCGAGCGTGTAGAGGGCGAACCCGGCCCCGTCGGTGAGGATGGTGCCGAAGCTGGCGTTGGTCGACAGCTCCACCGTGGGCGCCGCCGCCCGCGCCGGCGACGAGACGGCCATGGTCACCGCCGCCCCCGCTCCCAGCGTGGCGAGGAGTAGTCGGGGCGCCCGACGGGGGCTGCGGGCGGAGTCGGTGACCGGACGCCGGTGGGCGGGGGTTTCGAACGGGTGGTGCATGGCCGGCATCGTGGTCTCCTCCGTCGGTGTCGCCCCGACGTCGGTGTGTACGCACGAGGGCCCCGGGTTCGTTCAGGGCCCGCACCGAAATCCACAGTTTCGGCACAGAGTCGGGGCGTACCCTCGAAGGTGAACGGGCCCCCGCGGACGCGAGACGGAGAAATTCGACGATGAGCGACATGCCGGTGACGCCAGCACCACCCCAGATGCCCCCGTGGGCCGCAGTGCCCGAATCCCCCCGCCTCCGTGGGCGCCGGGCGCTCAAGCTGGTCGTGGGGTTGGGGGCCGCCGCCGGTGTTGCCGTGGGCGCCACCGCCCTGGCCCAAGGGGCCACGTCGCCGGCCAAGAACGCCGACGCCACCGTCACGGCATCGACCTCGACCTCGACGACGTTGGCGCCGCGGGTCCACGGTTTCGGGGGCCCGGGCCGCTTCGGTGGCGGCTTCGGCGGCCCCGCCCTGGGTGGCCTGGGGGGCGTGGGCATCGGCGGTGGACCGGTGATCTACGGCCAGTTCACGGTGCCCGGGCCCAACGGATACGAGACGCTCTCCGAGCGCACCGGCACCGTCTCCAAGGTGACCGACACGTCGGGCACCACGTGGTCTTTGACGGTGAAGAGCGCCGACGGCACGTCGGGGACCTTCACCGTCGACACCGGCACCAGCGTGAACGGCGGGGAGATGGGTATCGGGAGCGTGAAGACCGGTGACACCGTGTCGGTCACCGCCGTGGTCTCGGGCGGCACCTCCACCGCCAAGCAGGTCACCGACGAGAACGTGTTGAAGGCCAACGGCGGTACCTGGCAGCCCAAGCTGACGCCGCCCTCGGGCCCCAACACCAGCGTGACACCGTCGGGCGGCCCGAGCTCGACTCCGCCCGTCTGACGGTCCCGTCGCGTCAGCGGCGTCTCCACCCCCGGCGGCCCCGCTGGTGATGCTCGAGGCGACGCCGGATCAGCTCGCGTCGTTCCTGGAGCTCGCGGTAGGTCAGGCGGTCGACGCTCTCGTTGACGCCCAGCGACGCCCGGATGCCGGCCACGTCCAGGGCGGGGATCGAGCCCGGCTCGACTCCCATCTCCTTGGCGATGCGATCTCCGTGGCGCTCGTGGAAGTACATCACGACCTTGACGATCTCGCCGATGACGTCGACGTTGGGGGCCATCACCGCCAGGGCGCTGTCGAGGAAGAGCATGTCCTTCACGTACAGCATGAGCTCCTTGGGCATGCGGGCCCCGTAGCCCAGGAGGCCCTTGGTGAGGTTGCGGATCTCGGCGGTGAGCTCTTCGGCGGTGAGGGTGGTGGGGTCGATCGGTGGTCGGTCGAGCCCCAGGTCGCGGATGACGGCGGAGATGTCTACGTCGACGGGCAGCGCACCGAGGTCGCGCATGGCCGCGATCTGTCCGGGGACGTCGTTGGCGGAGGCGGCCATCACCAGCCGCAGGAAGGCGAGGCGCCGCACCTCGTCGAACCGGCCGGTGATGCCGAAGTCGAGAAGGGCGACGCGCCCGTCGGACTGCACGAGGAGGTTCCCGCCGTGCAGGTCGCCATGGAACACCCCGTAGAGCAGGGCCCCTTCGAGGAAGGCGATCAGCGCGGCGTGCAGGACGGCCTCGGTGTCGATCCCCGCCGCCCGCATGGCGTCACCGTCTCCCCAGGCGAAGCCGTCGAGCCGTTCCATGACGAGCACTCGGCGAGTCACCAGGGAAGGGTGGGGACGGGGGACCACGATGGCCCGCTGGCCGGTGTCGGCGAGCACGTGGGCGACGTCGAGCATGTTCTGGGCCTCGAGCCGGAAGTCGAGCTCCTCCACGATGGTCTCGCCGAACAGCTCCACCAGGGCCGGTGGGTTGGCGAGGGCGGCCACGGGGATGCGGCCCACCAGCAGCGGGGCGATCCAGCTCATGGCGGCGAGGTCACGACGCACGAGTGAGGCCACGTCGGGCCGCTGGACCTTGACCACGACGGGCTCCCCGGTGTGCAGGCGCGCCGCGTGCACCTGGGCGATGGAGGCCGCCGCTATGGGCGTGCGCTCGAACTCGCTGAACTGCCGTTCGAGGGTCATGCCCAGGTCGGCCTCGACGATGCGGCGGACCACGCCGAAGGGCTCGGCCGGGACGTGGTCGCGACACAGCCGGAACTCGGCGACCAGCTCCTCGGGGAACAGGCCCTCTCCCGACGACAGGATCTGGCCCAACTTGATGTAGGTGGGCCCCAGGCGCTCGAAGGCGTGACGCAGCCGGCGCGACAGCCCGGCGCGCGACCGGTGTTGGCCGCGCCGGCGATCGCCGATGTACCACCCCGCCAGGGCGGTCCCGAGCAGGGCGCCGACGCGCACCACGCGCGACCCCGGCGGGAGCCGGCGGGCCCGGGTGAGGCGGGGAGCCTCGGCGCGGGCTCGCTCCCGGAGCTCGTCGATGCCGCTCCTCCAGGTGATGGCGTCGGGATCGAGGACCCACGGCGGGTGCAGGGAGAAGGCCCCGATGGCGAGGTCGGCCGGGCCCGACTCGCCGTCGGGCCCGCCATCGGGAATGGTCATCGTGTCGACGGTACCGTGCCCGCGACCTCCGCCTTCACCGTCTCCGTGGCCACGCGCCGTCGGCGCCACCCGGTGGCGATCGCCCCGGCCGCCCCGAGGCCGACCGCCACGACGGCGCCCACCACGAGCCCGGCGCTGAACAGCGACGGCCAGTAGCGGAGCTCGACCACGTGCCGCCCCGCCGGCAGCCGGGCCTCCAACATGGCCCCCTCGGCCCACGAGTCCAGCACCAGGGGCCGGCCGTCGATGGTGGCCCGCCATCCCGGGACGTCGGTCAGGCGCAGGCGCAGAAGGCCGGGCCCGTTGTCGTGCACCACCACCCGCCACGACGCCGGGTCGGGGTGGGTGACGGGCACCGCCGCGCCCGGCGCGAACATCGACGGCTCCGGCCCGGGGGAGAGCGGGACCACGGTGGCGTCGGCCGCCCCCGGTATCGAGTAGAGCCACTCCCCGCCGACGGCGCCGGCGAAGGCGCTGCCGAGGGGCCCAGGCCTCCCGGCCGGTTCGAGCACGAAGGCCACGCCGTAGAGCCGGGCTTCGTCCACGGTGGTGATGCGGGGACAGAAGATGCCCAGGCGCGCCAGTGTGCGCGAGATGTGGTGGCCGCTGACCGCCGTCCACGACCGCAGGTAGGCCTCGGGCAGGATGGGCTCGTAGACGACCATCTCCCGGACGCCGTACCCGATGTTGGCATCGGGCCGGATGCCCACCTCGGAGGCGGCGGACCCTCGTCCCCCGTGCGGGCACGCCCCCAACCCGACGAGCGACGACCCCGTGAGGCGCTGGAGGTCGGTGACGGCGGGGACCGGCGCGAAGTAGGTCGAGCTCACCGACCAGTACGACGCCCCCGTGCTCATGAGGAACCCCGCCTCCAGCGCGAACAGCACCACGGCGCCCACTCGCCCCGCGGCGCGCCGGCGGGCGTGCGACGGCCCCCGCTCCCGTGCTCGCCACCACAGGACGCCGGCCACGCCGAGGCCGACGACGGCCTGGACGATGGGCCACACCTGGCTGCCCCGGTGGTGGGCGAAATCGGAGACGCCCAGCGCCGAGGCCGCCACCAGCGCCACCACGAACAGCGCGACGATGGCGAAGCCCCCCAGCGCCCACCGTGCGACGGCCTTCGACGCGTGGGCGGTGTCGAAGTCGGACCGCACCACGACGTCGAGGCCGAAGGCGGCCAGCGTGGCCACGCCCAGGGCGAGGAGCATGGCGGCTCGGCTCCAGGTGATAGTGCGAGCGCCGGGGATGTGGTGCAGCACCTGGGCCAGGGGGGAGAGGAAGGTGAGCGCCGCGCACACCACGGTCATCACCGCCAGCGCCCACACCTCGGGACGCCCCCGCCCCCCGCACACCCCCACGACGGCCAGCGCCAAGGCGATGACGCCCACGTAGGCGGCGGTGCGGAAGTCGGTCCCCTGCAGGCCGGTCGCGATCAGGTTGGGGAGATGGGAGAGGGGAAAGGTGCTCACCCCCGACCCGTTGTTGCGCACCGAGGTGAGCCCCAGTTGGACTCCGGGCAGCAGCAGGGGCGCGCTCAGCCCGAGCCCGCACACCCCGGCCACGAGCAGCGAGGCCACGGGCCGCACCGTGGTGGCATGTTCCCATCGGGCCCGCAGGAAGAACCACACCACGACGAACACCAGCAGCGCCACCCCCAGCACGGCGAGGCTCTCGGGATGTCCCCCGTAGACCGCCATGGCCACGAACAGGGCCACCAGCGCGACGTCGCGCACGCGGTGGCGGCCCCGCACCAACAGCAGCACCGACGCCAGGACCCAACCCGACCAGCACGTGACGGCGGTGTGGGGCCATCCGGCGTGGTCGACGATGGGGCCCGACAACTCGAAGACGGTCCCGCCGAAGGCGGCACTGAGGGGCCCGAGCCCGAGCACCCGGCACAGGGTGTAGGCGCCGGTCCCCGCCAGGACCAGGCGGCCCAGCACCACGACGGTGTACGCGTACCGGACCGGGAAGAGGTAGCTCACGAGGGTGGGGACGCTGAAGACGCTCGACTGCCAGTTGAACGCCAGCGGCGTCCCCAGCACGTTGTACGGGTTCCACAGCGGGAGCTGTCCGTTGTGGACCTGGTGCCACGCCAGGCCCGTCCACGGAACGAACTGTCGGATCTGGTCGGCCTGGACAGAGTTGTGCACCACCACCCCGGCTTGATGCGTCAACCCGAATTGCGACAGCAGGTCGAAGGGGCCGAGCGACACGCCCGAACGCAGGGCGGGCCACAGCGTCAGCGCGGCGGCGACCACGGTCCACAGCACGCCCCCGACATCGGGCAGGAGCCCACGCAGCGACCGGGCCGGGCGCGTCGGCGCCGGCGGATGTGCGATCGTGTCCGTCAAGTCTCGTGCCCTGGCCACCGTGTTCGCACCGACGGAGCCTATGCTCCCGGCGCGACGATCCCGAGGTCGTGGCCCTTCGGTTATCCAGGCGCGGGACCGAGGACCAAGCAGCCGTTGTGGCCGCCGAAGCCGAACGAGTTCGAAAGTGCCGGGGCCGGCTCCCAGGCGCGGGCCTCACCGTGCACGACGTCGATGTGGATCTCGGGATCGGGTTCCTCGTAGCCGGCCGTGGGAGGGATCAGGCCCCGATCGATGGACAGCGCGGTGGCCACGGCCTCGATGGCCCCAGCCCCACCGAGCGCGTGGCCGGTGACCCCTTTGATGGACGTGACCGGCGGGGAGGGCGAGCCGAAGACCTTCTCGATGGCCTGGGACTCGGCCAGGTCGTTGAGCGGGGTGGACGTTCCGTGGGCATTGATGTGCCCGATGTCCGCCGGTGCCACCCCGGCGTCGGCGAGCGCCAGCTCCATGCAGGCCGCCGCCCCGTTCCCGCCCGGCGCCGGGGCGGTGATGTGATGGGCATCGGCGGTGGAGCCCGACCCCAGCAACTCGGCGTAGATGCGGGCGCCGCGGCGACGGGCGTGGTCGAGGTCTTCGAGGATGAGCGCGGCCCCGCCCTCGGCGCAGACGAACCCGTCGCGCCGCACGTCGAAGGGCCGGGACTTCCCCTCGCTCGACAGCGCCGTCATGTTGCCGAAGGCGGCCATGCCGATCCCGACCATGGCGGCCTCGGCTCCGCCCCCGATGGCCACGTCGCAGCGTCCCGTGGCCACCAACCGGGCGGCGGCGGCGATGGCGTGGGTGCCCGCCGCGCAGGCGGTGGCGATGGTCTCGCACGGCCCGTGCCAGCGGGCGTGCATCGACACGTGGGCGGCACCGGCGTTGACCATCATCATGGGTATGAGGAACGGGGACACCCGGCGCGGGCCCTTGTCGTGGAAGACGCCGATCTGCTCCTGCAAGGTCTCGAGGCCGCCCACGCCGGTGGCGAACACGACCCCCGAGCGGTCGGGGTCGGCGTTGATCTCGCCGGCGTCGGTGAGCGCCATGTCGGCGGCGGCCACCGAGAACTGGGCGAAGCGGTCCACGCGCCGCACCTCTTTGGGGCCGAACCAAGGGGAGGGGTCGAACCCCGCCACCCGGCGCTCCCCCTCGGGCGGCGGGCTCTGCAGGCCATCCCAAAAGGCATCGAGGCCGATCCCGCAACACGACACGACGCCCATGCCGGTGACGGCCACGCGCCGTCCCCGGACGGGACCGTCGGGGCCGATGCCGAGGAGCATCAGAGCTTGGCGGAGATCAGCTCGTAGGCTTGGCCGACGGTCTCGATGCCCTCGAGCTCGGACTCGTCCACGGTGACGTCAAAGGCTTCTTCGAGGGCCATTACCAACTCGACGAGGTCGAGGCTGTCGGCATCGAGGTCGTCGCCGAAGCGCGCCTCGGGCACGACCTTGTCCGGTGGTACCTGCAACACGTCGATCGCGCACGCCTTGAACTTGTCGAAGCTGGCGTCGTCGCCCACTGCGTCCTCCTTGCTCGGATCGGGTCCCGGTGGCCCGGGCTCTGTCGGATCGGTTCCCCTCACATCCCCATGGCCAGGCCCCCGTCCACGGGGAGCACGGCACCGGTGATATAGGCGGCGTCGTCAGATGCAAGAAAGGCCACCGCGCCGGCAACGTCGGCGGGGCTTGCCCGGCGGCCCAACGGCACCAAGGCCAAGAGCTGCTCCACGCGCTGTTCTCCCAGGGTGGCGATCATATCCGTGTCGACCACACCCGGCGCGACAACGTTCACGGTGATGCCCCGGCTGCCCACCTCGCGAGCCAGGGAACGGGCCAGGCCGACCAGCCCGGCCTTGGCGGCTCCGTAGTTCACCTGGCCCGGGGACCCAAAGAAGGCGACCACGGACGACACCACCACGATCCGCCCCCGGCGCGCCCGCACCATGGGCCCGAGGCCCCGGCGCACGACCCGGTAGACGCCCGACAGGTTGGTGTCGAGGACCTCGTCCCACGCCTCCTCGCCCATGCGCAGCAACAGGGTGTCCTTGGTCACCCCGGCGTTGGCCACCAGGACCTCGACGGGGCCCAAGGCGGCTTCCACGGCGCCGAACGCCGACTCGACCTCGGCGGGCTGGCGGACGTCGCAGGCCACGGGGAACAGGTCCACCGCGTCGGGCCCAGCCCCGGCCAACTCGGCGGGCGGGGCGTGGCGGTAGGTGACCGCCACCCGGTCACCGAGGTCCTGGAAACGGCGGGCGCACCCGAGACCGATGCCGCGCGAGCCCCCCGTGACCAGCACCACCCGGCCCCCGGGACCGGCGCCCTCTCCCGAGGCGCTCACGGCTCGGTCGGCCCCGCGCCCGCGGGAGCGTCGGCCGCCCAGCGCAGAACGACGCTGGCCCAGGCCATCCCGGCCCCGAAGCCCGACAGCACCACGTGGTCACCGGGCCGCAGGCGCCCGGCGTCGGCGGCGGCGGCCAGGGCCAGGGGGACCGAGGCGCTCGAGGTGTTGCCCATGCGGTCCACGGTGACCGCCACCCGCTCCATCGGTATGCCCAGGCGGCCGGCGACGGCTTCGATGATGCGCAGGTTGGCCTGATGGGGGACGAACAACGCCACGTCATCGGGGGTGAGCTTGGCCCGCTCGAGCGCGCTCGAGGCCGAGTCCACCGTGATCCGCACAGCCCGGCGGAACACCTCTTTGCCTTCCATGACCATGTAGCCACCATGGGCACAGGTGAGAAGGTCATGGGCGCTGCCGTCCACACCGAAATCGACCGCCAGCAGGCCGTCCTCGTCGCTGCCCTCGAGCACCACGGCGCCGGCTCCGTCGGCGAAAAGCACGGCGGTGGAGCGATCGTCGGGGTCGGTGAGGCGCGACACGCAGTCGGCGCCGATGAGCAGCACCCGATGGGCCGCACCGGCCCGCAGCGCACCGTGGGCGGCGACGAGCGCGTACACGAACCCGGCGCACGCCGCGTTGACGTCGAAGGCGCCTCCGGACAACCCGAGCGCATAATGCACCGCCGCCGACGTGGCCGGAACGGCCAGGTCGGGGGTGCAGGTCGCCAACACCAGGAGGTCCACCTGCTCCGGCGCCAGTGCGGCGCGCTCGAGGGCCCGACGGCCGGCGTCGGTCGCCAGCGTGGACACCGTTCCCCCGATGCGACGCTCCCGGATGCCCGAGCGCGTCACGATCCACTCGTCGGTGGTGTCGAGGCGCGCCTCGAGCTGGGCGTTGGTGACGACGTTGTCGGGAAGCGCAGAGCCCCACCCGGCGATGACCGCTCCCGGGGGGCTCACCCGCTGGCGGCCTGCACGCGCAGCCATGCGACCGGCTCGCCGGCGGCGACGCGCTCACCGGGGTGGGCGAGGAAGCCCACCACCGTGCCGGCAAAGGGCGTGCGGACCTCCACGGCGCCCACGGTGCCGAGCAGATCACCCACCGCCACCGGCGCGCCGGCGCTGCGGGGGGCGTCGGTCCCGTCGGGCGACAGGCCCCCCGGCCCGGGGGCGGCCAGGCCGGGGACGGGCTCGAACACGCCGGCGGAGGGGGAGATCACCACCCGCTCGGACGTGTAGAGGTGTTCGCCCTGATGTTCGGCGGCGTAGGCGTGCCAGGTCTCGCTCCCGGCGATGGCGTGCACCAGGGTGTCGAGGTCGTCGGGGGCGGCCACGGCGCTGGCCGGCGCGTCGGGCAGCGTTCGGCGGGCCAGCCCGGTAAGCACGCCCCCCGGGCCCACCTCGACCAGGCGCGTCGCCCCCATCCCCGCCAAGGTCTCCAGGCTCTGGCGCCACCGCACCGGGCTGCACAGCTGGGCCGACAGCAGCCCGGGCCAGTCCTCGGCGCCCAGATGGGCGCGGGCGTCGACGTTGGCGACCACCGGGATCTCGGGAACGGTGAAGGTGGTGTCGGACAGGGCCTTGCGAAGCCACGCCCGCGCCGGGGACATGAGCGTGGTGTGGAAGGCCCCCGCCACCGGGAGAGCCACGACCTTGCGGGCGCCGAGCTCCTTGGCGATCACGCCGGCGCGCCCGATCGCCTCGGCCGTCCCGGCGATCACGACCTGGCCCGGGGCGTTGTAGTTGGCCACCCACACCTCGCCCTCGGCGCGCCCGCAGGCGGCCTCCACGGCGTCGTCGTCTGCGCCCATGACCGCCGCCATGGTTCCCGGGCATTCCTCCGCCGCGTTGTGCATGGCCTCGCCCCGCTCGACCACCAGGCGCACGCCCTCCTCGAAGCCGAGGGCGCCGCTGGCGGCCAGGGCCGTGTACTCACCCAGGCTGTGCCCGGCGCACAAGGTGGGCTCGATGCCGACGCGCTCGATGGCGTCGAGGACGACGAGGCTGAGGACGAACGTGGCCAGCTGGGCGTTGGCAGTAAGGGTGAGCTCGTCCTGGTCGGCTTCCAGCAGGAGGTGGGCGACGTCCCGAGCGGCCACCGCCGACGCCTCTTCGACGACTTCCCAGGAGGGGTGCTCGAGCCAGGCGCGACCCATGCCGGGTCGCTGAGATCCCTGACCCGGGAAGGTGAACGCCAGCACTCGGACTCCTCTTCTTTGCGTACCGATCGATCGGGTCACCCCAGGGTTACACGATCACATCGCCCCGGTCACGTTACCCGGAGGTCATCGCGCCCCTGCGGCGAGGAGCGCGCCACGCCCGTGGAGTCCGTCGCCGCGACCTAGCATTCGTGGGCTCGCCCGAGTGAGGGAATTGGCAGACCTGAAGGCCTCAAAAGCCTTTGTTCGAAAGGACGTGCGGGTTCGAATCCCGCCTCGGGCACCCACGGCGTCCCGTCCTCGACATGCCGACGAACAGGTGTTCGGCGAGAGTCCCCGGGCACCGCGTCACCTAGAATTCGCCTGCATGCGCCGGTCCCTGGTCGAGCGGTCCCTCCGGGACGTCCACGGACACCTCGTGCGGGTCCGCGAGCAGTTGGCCGTGCTCGACGAGCAGTTGGCCGTGCTCACCGACGTGGCCGAAGACGCCCGCATCCGCTCCCTGGTGTCGGAGACGCCCCTGGCCGGGCACGAATACGCCGACGCCCAGCGGTCCGCCGATGCCGCCAACCGGGGCCGCGCCGCGCTGTTGGCCATGATCGGCGATCTGGAGCGCCGCCAGGACGAGCTCCTCGGCAAGCTGGTCGTCGAGCCCAGGTAGCTGGGCACCGGACCTCGAAGCAAGGATAGAAATCCACCGCATGGGTAAACGCGTCGTCATCGCCGAGGACGAGGCCATCATCCGCCTCGACCTCAAGGAGATCCTCGAGGCCGAGGGGTACGAGGTCGTGGGGGAGACCGGCCGCGGCGACGAGGCCGTCGAGCTGGTGGCCCAGCACAAGCCCGACATCGCCATCCTCGACGTCAAGATGCCCGGCATCGACGGCATCGAGGCGGCCCGGCGGATCTCGGCCAGCCACCGGGTGGCGGTCCTCATCCTCACGGCCTTCAGCCAACGCAACCTCATCGAAGAAGCGCGCGACGCCGGGGTGGCCGCCTATCTCGTCAAGCCCTTCCAGCGCGGTGAGCTGGTGCCGGCCATCGCCGTGGCCACGGCCCGCTTCGAGGAGTACCGCGCCATCGAGGACGAGCACACCCGTCTGGCCGAGGACGTGCCCACCCACGAGGACAAGCTCAAGACCCGGCAGATGGTCGATCGGGCCAAAGGGGTGCTCATGGACGGCCACGGCATGGGTGAGGACGTCGCCTTCGCCTTCATCCAGCGCACCGCCATGGACCGTCGGGCCCGGATGCAGGTCGTGGCCCAGGAGATCATCGACGGTGACCTCACCCCCTGACGGGGGCGGGGCCGGGCCCCGGTGGCGCCGGGCCGCCGACACGTAGGATTCCGGTCATGGCCGACGCGGGCGACCTCTACCTGCTCGACGGCAATTCCCTGGTGTTCCGGGCGTTCTTCGCCCTGCCCATCGACCTGGCCACCAAGGCCGGTCAGGTCACCAACGCCGTGCACGGCTTCACGTCGATGCTGGTGATGCTGCTGCGCGACAACGAGCCCAGCGGAGTGGCGGTGGCCTTCGACCGGCCCGAGCCCACCTTCCGCGACGACATCGTCGAGGAGTACAAGGGCAACCGTCCCGACACGCCCGACCTCCTCGTGCCGCAGTTCGCCCTGGTGCGCGCCGTGCTCGGCGCGCTGGGCATCTCGATGGTCGAGAAGCCCGGCTTCGAGGCCGACGACATCCTGGCCACCCTGGCCACCCAGGCGCGCGACGCCAAGCGCAACGTGGTGGTGGTGAGCGGCGACCGCGACACCTTCCAGCTCGTCGAGGACCCCTACGTCAAGGTCATGTACACCCGGCGGGGGCTCTCCGACACCGTGCTCTACGACGAGGCGGGCATCGTGGAGCGCCACGGCGTCCCCCCCGCCCTCTACCCCGTGCTCGCCGCCCTGCGCGGCGACAGCTCCGACAACCTGCCGGGCGTGCCCGGGGTGGGGGAGAAGACAGCCGCCAAGCTGGTGAGCACCTACGGCGACCTCGACAACATCTTCCGCCACATCGAGGCGCAGACGCCCAAGCTCCGCCAGAGCCTGGCCGAGCACGAGGACCAGGTGCGGCGCAACGCCGAGGTTATCCCGCTCGTGCGCGACGTCGACCTCGAGGTGTCCATCGACGACTTCGGCCTCGGGAACTGGGACGCCTCGGAGGTCAAGCGCATCTTCGGAGAGCTGGAGCTGCGCTCGGCCTACCAGCGCCTGGCGCCCGTTCTGGGGGGCGACGCCGACGAGTCCCTGCCGCGCGCCGGCGGGACGGCGTTCGACTTCGCCGGGGTCACCGCCTCGGTCCCGGCCGACGCCCGCGAGGCCGTGGCCGCCCTCGGCGCGGCGGCCACGGGCGGCACCCCGGTGGCCCTGGCGCCGGTGTGGTCGGGCGACGCCGGTCGCAGCCCCCTGGTGGGGGTGGCCGTGCTCGCCGGCGACCAACCCGGCGGCACGCCCCTGTGGCTGGACGAGGGGTTGCTGCCCGACAGCGGCGTGCTCGCCGCCCTCGGCACCCTGGTGGGGCCGGGCGGTGCCCCCATCGTGGCCCACGGGTCGAAGGAGCTCATGCGGAGCCTGCTGCCCGCCGGCATCGACATCACCGGCTTGTCCCTCGACACCGCCGTGGCCGCCTACCTGCTCGACCCCTCCTCGGGCCGCTACCGGCTCGAGGACGTGGTGGAGGTGCAACTGGGTCTGGCCCTCGACGGCGAGGGGGAGGCGCAGTCGGCCGGTCAGCTCGCGCTGCAGGACACCGCCGAGGTGGAGCTGTCCACCCTGGCGGCCCGCAACGCCGTGGCCCTGGGCCTGCTGTGCACCCCCATGCGCGAGGCGCTGGTGCGCGCCGGCCTCGAACGCCTCCACGACGAGGTGGAGCGACCGCTCGTGCGCGTGCTCGCCCGCATGGAGGTCGCCGGGATACGGGTCGACACCGAAGAGCTTCGTCGCATCGCCGACGGGCTGGTGTCGGAGTGCGCCCGCCTCGAGGCACTGGTTCACGAGCTCGCCGGCGAGACGTTCAACGTGAACTCGACGCCGCAGCTGCGCGCCGTGCTCTACGACCGGCTCGGGCTCACCCCCGGTCGCAAGACCAAGACGGGCTTCTCCACCGACGCCGCCTCGCTGGAGAAGCTGCGGGGCCAACACCCCGTGGTGGACGTCCTGTTGCGCTATCGCGAGGTGGAGAAGCTGCGCTCCACCTACGGCGAGACCCTGCTGTCCGAGGTGGCCGGGGACGGCCGCATCCACGCCACCTTCGGCCAGACCGTGGCCCGCACCGGTCGCCTCTCCTCGGACCGGCCCAACCTCCACAACATCCCCGTCCGCACCGAGGAGGGAAGGCGCCTGCGCAAGGCCTTCATCCCTGCCGACGGTTGCCAGCTGCTGGTGGCCGACTACGACCAGATCGAGCTGCGCGTCATCGCCCATCTGTCCGACGACCCCGGGCTGGTGGCCGCCTTCGCCGAGGGACGCGACATCCACCGCACCACGGCCGCCAGCGTGTTCGGCGTGGCCCCCGAGGACGTCACCACGGGGCAGCGCAGTCGGGCCAAGATGATCTCCTACGGCCTGGCCTACGGCATGGAGGCCTACGGGCTGGCCCAGCGGCTGTCCATCGAGCCCTCCGAGGCCCAGCAGATCCTCGACGCCTACTTCGTGGCCTTCCCCGCCGTGCGGGCCTACATGGAGCGCACCGTGGTCGAGGCCCGCTCCCGGGGGTACACCGAGACGCTCTTCGGCCGGCGCCGGCCCCTGCCCGACCTGCACTCACCGAACCGCAGCCTCCGCATGGCGGCCGAGCGCCAGGCCATGAACGCCGGCATCCAAGGGCTGGCCGCCGATCTGTTCAAGGTCGCCCTGGTGCGCCTCGACGCCGCCCTCGAGGAGAAGCACCTGGCGTCCCGGGTGGTGCTCCAGGTGCACGACGAGGTCCTCGTGGAGGTGCCCACCGACGAGGAGGCCGTCACCGGCGACGTCGTCCCCGCCGTGATGCGCAGCGTGGCCGACGCCGTCAACCTGGCCGTGCCCCTCGAGGTGTCCGCGGCGTGGGGCGACACGTGGGCCGACGCCAAGGGTTGACCTCGGACGCGGGCCCGGCTGGCTACGGGCCCTGAACCGGGTCGCCCTCGGGGCCGTGCTCGGTCATGTGCGCCTTGGGGAAGGGGACGAATCCCCGGAGAAACGTCCGGGCGCGACCCCCGGCGGGCTCGTAGGGCCGCACGATGGCCCGCACTCTCGCCGGCCACCGCTCGGCCGGCCCGCACAGTCCGATCTTTCCCACGCGGCCGGCGATCGGCGCCACGACGCCCTCGGCCACCAGGCGCTGCACCCCGCTGGCGACTCCGTGCCAAGAAATGTCGTCGAAGGCGATGAAGCTTCCCGGTGCCATGTGGGGCGACCATTCCCGGCCGTCGTCCAACACCGCTTTCTCACTGTGATTGCCGTCCACGAACAGCAGGCCGACGGGCCTGCCCTGGTAGGACCGCGCCGCGTCGACCGAGACCGTGATGTGCGCCTCCACCCGGTCTTCGACGCCCACCTTCGCCACGTTGCGCTGGAACTGCTTCGAGGTGTCGATCCCCTCGCCACTGCCGAGCTGGAGGCATCCACTGGTGTGGGGGTCGACGGCATGCACCGTTGCACCGGGCCCGGCGCCCGTGGCCAGGAAGGCGGTCGACCGGCCGAGGTACGAACCGATCTCGACGATGTCGTGTCCGGCGGGAACGGCGCCGGCGATCTCGAACAGCAGCTCCGCCTCGTCCCTCGCCAGCCATCCGCCGATGAACGACGCCCGGGCGAACGTGTCGCTGAAGAGCACCGACTCGCCCCGCCGACGTCTGCGCTCGAGGTAGTTCCATTGCGCCGCGCTCAGCCCTCGGTAGGTCGCGCCGATGGCATCCTCGGCGGTGTTCCTCAGATCCCGCAGTCCGATGCGCATACCGGGCCCCCAAAGGTCGCAACAAGGTTTACTACAAGTTCCTCCGCTCCCAAGGGGGACACCGGCGGCGCACGGCGCCCACCGTGTCGTCGGATTCGACGCGCCACGAGACCCAGCGCGCCGCCCGGTGTTGCACCGCGGGCTCCTCACCATGGCCCCGACACCCCGCCCGACGCCCGAGACCTCGTTCCCAATGGGCCCGGAAATGAAGGCGATGGGACGCCTGCGGTATGCTTGGTCGCTGCGCCGCAGTGCTGGAAAGGTGGATTCGATTCGCAGTCGTTCGAGTCGCTCGGCAGTCCCCTAGACAAACCGGACGGACACGGCAAGAATTGGACCCGGCTGACCAGCCTGTATTCCTTAGGAGAATCTCCCACCTGGCGTGCTCTCGACACGTGAGGTGCCCCAAACCCGAAAGCGAGTTCGAAGTTCATGCCCGACGAAGCTGCCGGTCCCACCGGCGAAGCTGACCCGGCGGTTCCCCCCGTCGCGGCGACCGGTGAGGTTCCCGGCGCCATCGCCCTTCTTTCCAATGCCCCCATGGGCTCCTTCGACGAGTCCGGCGCCTACGTTCCCCGCGCCATCGTCGAGGACGACCTCGGGGGCGCCTTGCTCGAACAGGCCATCGACGCCACCATCGTCGACTTCGACGACGGTGACATCGTCGAGGGCAAGGTCGTCAAGATCGACAAGGACGAGGTCCTTCTCGACATCGGCTTCAAGTCCGAGGGTGTCATCCCGTCGCGCGAGCTTTCCATCCGCAACGACATCGACCCTTCGGAGATCGTCAGCCTCGGGGACCAGATCGAGGCGCTCGTCCTCCAGAAAGAGGACAAAGAAGGTCGCCTCGTCCTCTCCAAGAAGCGCGCCCAGTACGAGCGGGCGTGGGGCACCATCGAGAAGATCAAGGACTCCGACGGCATCGTCAAGGGACCGGTCATCGAAGTGGTCAAAGGCGGCCTCATCGTCGACATCGGGCTGCGCGGCTTCCTCCCCGCCTCCCTGGTGGAGCTGCGCCGGGTCCGCGAGCTCCAGCCCTATGTCGGCCGCAGCATCGAGGCCAAGATCATCGAGCTCGACCGCAACCGCAACAACGTCGTGCTGTCGCGCCGGGCCTGGCTGGAAGAGACCCAGAAGGAGCAACGCGGGGAGTTCCTCGTCAATTTGAAGCCCGGTGAGCGCCGGCGGGGCGTGGTGTCGTCGGTGGTGAACTTCGGTGCCTTCGTCGACCTCGGGGGCATGGACGGGCTCATCCACGTGTCCGAGCTCTCCTGGAAGCACGTCGACCACCCCTCCTCGGTGGTCTCGGTGGGAGACGAGGTCGAAGTGGAAGTGCTCGACGTCGACCTCGACAAGGAGCGCATCTCCCTCTCGCTCAAGGCCACCCAGA
The DNA here is from genome assembly GCA_963731665.1 of uncultured Acidimicrobiales bacterium. GTDB lineage: Bacteria > Actinomycetota > Acidimicrobiia > Acidimicrobiales > UBA8190 > Chersky-840. The sequence goes on from CAVSWP010000009.1 coordinate 21,467, forward strand.
CCGACCCCTGGCAGGAGTTCGCCAACAGCCACCAAGTGGGCGAGCTGGTCTACGGCCGCATCACCAAGCTCGTGCCCTTCGGCTCCTTCGTCCAGGTGGGCGAAGGCATCGAGGGCCTGGTGCACATCTCGGAGATGGCCGGTCACCACGTGGACCTCCCCGAGCAGGTCGTCACCCCGGGCGAGGAGCTGTGGGTGAAGATCATCGACATCGACCTCCAGCGCCGGCGCATCAGCCTGTCGATCAAGCAGGCCGCCGAGGGGGGCGAGGTGTCCGAGGAGTACCGCGAGGCCTTCGGCGAGCACGCCTACGACGAGCAGGGCAACTACATCGGCTTCGACTACGGCGGGACCGAGTTCACCCCCGAGACCGAGGCCCAGGCGGCCTGGGCCGAGTACGTGGCCGAGCACGGCACCCCGCCCGAGGGCTCGGGCGAGGGCCCCGGAGCACCGCCGCCTCCTCCCCCTGCCGGGGACGCCAACGGCCACGCGCCCGAGACCCCCACCCCGACGGTGGCCGCGGCCGAGAGCGCCGGTGACGCCGCGGGCCCCGAGGCCGCCACGCCTTCCGTCGACCCCCAGGACTAAGGCCGCCGCCCGCGGGCGCTCAGCGCGGCGGGTCGATCCACAACGGCGGACGCTCGCTCGGCCCCCCGGGTGGTGACGGCGACGCCGGTGGCGGTGGCGCTGTCGGTGCCGGCGGCGGGGGAGGTGTCACGGTCGACGGTGTCCCGCCGGGAGGATCGGGTGCCTGCACACTCCACGGCACGGGCTCGTGGGGCGAGGCCGGTGACGGCGGGGACACCGGTGACTGCTGCGCCACCGGGGTGGACGTCGTCGGGGCGGGGTCGGTGCCCAGCGGGAAGTGGCACGCCACGAAGTGGTCGGGGCCGATGGCGCGCATCTGGGGCTCCTCGTCGGCGCACTTCTGCTGGGCGAAGGCGCAGCGCGTCCGGAAACGGCACCCCGACGGGGGGTCGACGGGTGAAGGGAGGTCGCCGGACAACGGGTTCTTGCCGTTGGTGGCGGTCGTGGGGTCGGGCTCGGGGATTGACGTGAGCAACGCCTCGGTGTAGGGATGCTCGGGCCGCCGGTACAAGACGTCGGGGGGCGCCACCTCGCACAGCTTCCCGAGGTACATCACCGCTACCCGATCGCTCACGTTCTTCACCACGGCGAGGTCGTGGGCGATGAACACCATGGTGAGGCCGCGGTCGCGCTTGAGGTCGGCGAGGAGATTGAGGATCTGCGCCTGCACCGACACGTCGAGGGCGGACACGGGCTCGTCGCAGATGAGCACAGTGGGGTCGAGCATCAGGGCCCGGGCGATGCTCACCCGCTGGCACTGGCCCCCCGACATCTCGATCGGTCGTCGCCCCCCGGCGTCGTCAGGGTCGATCCCCACCGAGTCCAACGTGGCGCGCGCCTTGGCCCGTCGCTCCTCCTTGGTCCCGATGCCCCACACCGACAACGGCTCGATCACGGCGTCGAGGACCCGCCGCCGCGGGTTGAGCGACGAGATCGGGTCCTGGAACACCATCTGGAGCTTGGTGCGAGCCTGGCGCAGCTCGCCCCGTGACAGCTCGGTCAGCTCGGTGCCTTGGAACTTGATCGACCCCGAGTCCGGGGCGTGCACCAGCGAGACGGCGCGCCCCGTGGTGGACTTCCCGCATCCGGACTCGCCCACCAGGCCCAGGGTCTCGCCCCCGGCCACGTCGAAGCTGACGTCGGACACCGCCTGGACCCGGTGGCGTCCCGAGCCGAACTCCACCACCAGGTGCTCGACCCGCAGCAGGACCTCCTCGGCACGGAGATGGGCGGTGCCGCTCCCCGCCATCAAGGGCTCCCGGTGCCGTTGGGCGCCATCAGCGCGGCCTCGCGTACGCGCGTGCCGGTGAACGCCAGGGCGGCGGGCACGAGCGCGGCGACGTTGCGCGCCAGCGCGGCGTCACCTTCAGCGGAGCCCACCGGGTACCAGCACCGGAAGACGTGGTCCTGCCCGGCGGCGCGCAACGGCGGCTCCTCGGTCCGGCAGCGGTCCTGGACATAGGGGCAGCGGGGCGCGAAGCGACATCCCTTGAGGTCGGCGGCGAGGTCGGGGGGACGACCCGGTATGGCCCGCAGGCGCGTGTGGGAGGCCTCGGACAGGCGGGGGATGGAGCGCAACAGGGCCTCGGTGTACGGCATGCGTGTGTGGGCGAACAACTCGGTGGTCGGTGCCTGCTCGACGATCCGCCCGGCGTACATCACGGCGATCTCGTCGGTGCGGTTGGCGACCACCCCGAGGTCGTGGGTGACGAGGATCATGCCCATGTGGCGCTCGCGTTGCTGGGTGGCCAGGAGGTCGAGGATCTGGGCCTGCACGGTGACGTCGAGGCCCGTGGTGGGCTCGTCGGCCAGCAGGAGCTTGGGACCGCAGGCCAGGGCGATGGCGATCATGACGCGTTGGCGCATCCCCCCCGACAGCTCGTGGGGATAGGCGCGCAGTCGGAGCTCGGGGGCGGGGATGCCCACCGACTTGAGCAGGGCCACCGACGTCTCGTAGGCGGCCTTGCGATCCAGCCCGGCCCGCAGCCGCAGCGACTCGGTGATCTGGCGTCCCACCCGCACCACCGGGTTGAGGGCGGTCATGGGGTCCTGGAAGACCAGGGCCACCTGCATGCCCCACACCTCGCGCAGCTCGGGCAGCGACATGGCGCTCAGGTCGTGGCCCGCGAACCGCACCGTCCCGGAGCGCTCCACGTTGCTCCCCGGCAGCAGTCCCATGATGGACCGGCTGAGCACGGTCTTGCCCGACCCCGACTCGCCCACCACGCCCAGGGTGCGGCCCCGGCCCAGGGTGAGCGACACCCCGTCGACGGCGCGCACCAGCCCCCGGGCCGTGCGGAACGACGTGTACAGGTCCGAGACCTCGAGCAGAGGCCCCCCGAGCGAGTCGACGTCGGGGAAGCTCAGTTGCGGCCGCCGGCTCCACGGGCTCACAGCTTCACCTCGCGGAGGTCGAAGTACGAGCGCAACCGGTCGGCCATCAGGTTCAAGGCGGTGAGGAGGAGGAAGATGTAGAGAGACGGCCACAACGCGATGTAGGGGTTCAGGCTCAGGTTGTTGGAGTTCACACCGTCGTTGATGATGTTCCCCAGTGACGACGTGGGGAGGCCGATCGACAGTCCCAGGAAGGCCAACGACCCTTCCAGCACGATGGCGATGGCCACCCCGATGAGGGCGAAGGACACCGCCGCGGGCAGGATGTTGGGGAGCAGCTCGCGCAGCAAGATGCGCGACGTCTTGGCCCCGGTGGCGCGTGCCGCCACCACGAACTCACGGCTGGCGAACGAGATGGTCGTCGCCCGTATGACGCGGAACAGCTGCGGGGCGCCCACGAAGGCGAACATCAGCGTCAGCTTGAGCAGCGAGACCGGCTTCCAGAACGTCTCGATCACCATGATGGCCAACAGCGCCGGGAACGCCAGGATCACGAACGACACGGCGTTGAGCACGGTGTCGGTGGCGCCGCTGCGGTACCCGGCCAGCAACCCCAGTGCCCCCCCGATCACCAGGCCGATGGCGATGGGGGCGAAGCCGATCACCAGCGACACGCGCGACCCGAAGATCACCCGCGACAACAGGTCGCGGCCGAGGTCGTCGGTGCCCAGGAGGTGGTGCAGGCTGGGCCCCACGTTCACCGCCGAGTAGTCCTGGGCGTTGGGGGCCTTGAAGGGGAGCACCGAGGCCAGCACGGCCAGCAGGATCATGAGCGACACCCAGACCAGGCACACCCAGAACGTGACGCCCAGTCCCTTGCCCCGCCGGGCGCCGGTGTCGGCCTGGGCCGGGACGGTCTCGAGCACCAGGACCGCTTCGGACCCGGCGTCGGCCGCCAGGAGTTCTCCGGGGGCTTGCGACACGATGGCGCGCCCGTCAGGCACGACGCACCCGGGGGTCGAGGACGGTGAGCAGGAAGTCGACGCCGAAGTTGACCACCACGAAGGCCACGGCCGCCACCAGGGCCATGCCCTGGACCACCAGGTAGTCGTCGGCGTAGATGGCCTGGACGAGCTGGAACCCGATCCCCGGCAGCTGGAAGAGGACCTCCACCACGAAGGCCCCGGTGAAGAGCGTGCCGATGCTGATCCCGGCCCCGGCGAGCAGCGAGAACGACGACGGGCGCATGACGTGGCGCAAGAGGATGTAGCGCGTCGACAGCCCCTTGGACCGGGCCATGGTCACGAAGTCCTCTTGCAGCGTGGCGATCAGGTCGGCCCGCAGCAGCCGGTAGTAGACGGTGATCGATCCGATGGCCAGGGCCACCGACGGCAAGATGACCGATTTGAGGTTCGCCCCCAGCCCCTGGGAGAGCCGGTTGAACCCGGTGGCTGGCACCCAGTGCAGGGTGACGGCGAATACCAGGACGAGCAGGGGGCCGGCCACGAAGGTGGGCAGCGAGAGCATGCCGAAGGTCGACGTGGTGGCCACCTTGTCGAAGCTCCGGTTGGGGCGCATGGCGGCGACCAGGGCCATGGGGATGGCGACGGCCAGGGCGAGGACCTGCGAGACGATGACGAGCTCGAGGTCGATGGGCACGGCCACGCTCAGGGCGTTGGTCACCGTCTGCTTGGTCAGGAAGGACGAGCCCAGGTTGCCGTGGAAGATGTTCGTGATCCACGTGCCGTACTGCGCCAAGAGGCCCTTGTTGAGCCCCAGCTGGCGCATCAACAGGGCGTGGGAGGCCGGGGTGTAGTTGGGGCCCAGGATGGTGCGGGCGGGGTCCCCGGGGAGGAGGTGGACGAGGAGGAAGGCGAAGATCGAGATGAGAAAGCAGATGAACACCAGTTGGAACAGCCGCGAGGCCACGTAGCGGACCATGGTCGGCGTCGCGCTCAGTCCTTGCGCCACATGGGCGTCGGGTTGAATATCCCGTTGGCGAACCCGAGGGCTCGGGACCCGTCGGGCAACGTCAGGTTGTTGAAGTTCACCACCGCATCGCTTCCGGTCAAGGACCACGTGGCCAGGGAGGCCCACAGGTAGGGCAGGTCCAAAGACAGCCGCCTGTCCACCTCCTGGTAGGCCTGGGCCCGCACCGACGGGTCGGCCATGGTGCGGCCCTGCTGCAGCGCCGCCTCCAGCGCATCGTCCTTGTTGCGGGCGAAGTTGAGCGCGATGGGGCCCGTGGCCGTGGTGGGGCTCAGCCACACGTAGTTGAGGTCGGGGTCCGAGGCACCGAACATCTCGTCGGTGTAGGCCTGGAACTGCCCGGTCACCAGGTTGTCGATGAAGGTGACCTGCTCGATCTCGCTCACCGTGGTCTGAATCCCCGCCAACCCCCACATGTTGGCGATGGCCTGGATCTCGGTGAGCAGGCGGGGGTCGGTGATGGTGGCCAGGGTGATCTTGATGGTGCCGCCGTGGTTGGGCGCCGCCTGGGCCACCAGGGACTTGGCCTTGGCCAGGTCGTAGGTCGGGAAGCCATTGTCGGCGGGGCGGTACGGGGACCCCGGGGGGAACAGGCTCAGGTTGACCTTGGCCACACCCGCCCCGAACAGGCGGACGAGCTCGTCGGTGTCGATGGCGTACGCCAGCGCCTGGCGCACCAGGGGGTCGCTGGTGGGCTCGACGGCGGTGTTGAGGATGACGAAGTCCATGTCCCCTTGACCCACCGACGGGTTCAGGACCTGTTGGAAGCTCGAGTCGTGGGCGAGGTCGCGAATGGCGTTGGGATCACGGGTCACCATCATGTCGATGGTCCCCGACTTCAGGGAGTTCTCGCGGGACTGGTCCTCGCTGATGGGCTTGTAGGTGACGCCGTCGAGGTAGGGGAGCCCGGAGCGCCAGTAGTGCGGGTTGCGCTGCACGGTCAGGTGGTCGTTGGGCTCCCACGACACGAAGGAGAACGGGCCCGTGCCGATGGGATGGGTGGAGTTCTGGCTGTCGAGCTGGGACAGGGCGATCACGTAGCCGACCTGGGTGGCGAGGTAATGGGGGAACGCCACCAGGGGCTCGACACAGGTCACCGCCACCGACAGGTCGTCCACCTTGGCCGCCCCCGACACCGGGCGCAGCGCCTGGCCGGTGAGCGCCGAGGTCTGGAGCTGTTGGATGTTGGCCACCAGGACATCGGCGTTGAGCGGCGACCCGTCGTGGAAGGTGACCCCGGGACGCAGGGTGATCGTCCATACCGTCTTGTCGTTGTTGGGGGTGACGGACTGCGCCAGGTAGGGCTTGGCCGTGCCGTCCGCCCCCACCACCGTCAGCGTGTCGAAGATGGTGTTGGCATAGGTGAGGCCGGAGTTGTCGAAATGGCTGGCCGAAGGGAGGAAGCCGTCGATCTCCGAGTTCAGGCCCACGGTCACGCTCCCGCCCCGGCGCGGCGGACCCGTGGCCACCCCGGGGGACGACAGCTTCGGGGCCGCGGCGGGGCTGTTACTACTGCTGCCGCATCCCGCCAGCAGGGCCGGCACGCCCACCCCGGCCAGCCCCACGGCGGCGGCCGTCGACGCGCCCCGGGCGAGGAATGCCCGCCGGTCGTACCGGTCAGCCGAGTCCGCCAACGGTCCCCCTCGCCTCTGGTCGCGCAGCACGTCTGGGCGCCGCAGGGCCGATGGTAGACGGCAGGCCGCCGCACGACCCGGCACGCACTCGGTCGGGGCGGGACCGAACCTCGTCGTTAGCATGCGGTGATGCGGGTCTCGACGCGACGCCACAGTGTCGCCGGCCCGGGCCCCCCGATCCTGAGAGGGCCGTCGGCGGGCGCCCTCCGGGCCATGTCGCGCTCGGGCGAGTGGTCCTGGGCGCTGCGCAGCGCGCTGGCACCGTGGCTGGTGGGACGCGCCGTCGTGGGTGCGGCCTTCGTGGTCGCCCACGAGATCGCCACCCGGGCCCGGCCCCTGGCGTCATCGGTGGCCCGGGTGCACCAGGGCCTGCTGGGGTGGGACGCCGGATGGTACGAAGCCGTGGCCCGGCACGGCTACGCCGGCGCGGGCCACTCCTCGCTGCGTTTCTTCCCCCTGGTGCCCCTGCTCGCCCGGGCCGTCTCCTCGGTCCCCGGAGTCGGGGTGGGGGTCGCCCTGGTGGTGGTGGCCAACCTCTCGGCCTTCGTGGCCGTGGCCCTGCTGGCCGTCCTAGCCCGGCGCGAGACCGGCGACGCCGCCCTGGCCCGCCGGGCGGCCTGGCTGATGTGCCTCGCCCCGGCGGCGTTCACCCAGGTGATGGGGTACGCCGAGGGGACCTTCCTGGCCCTGAGCGTCGGCACCATGGTGGCCCTGCGGGCGCGGGCCTGGTGGTGGGCGGCGGCCCTGGGCGTGGCCGCCGGCGCCACGCGCCCCCTGGGGGTGCTCCTCGTGGTCCCCGCCGCCGTCGAGGGGCTCCGGGGCCTGCGCAGCGCCCCGCCCGCCCGCCGGGCGGGGCGCCTGGCGGCGGTGGCGGGGCCGGCGGTGGGATTGGCCGCCTTCCTGGGCTGGGTGGGTTGGCGCTACGGGGACTTCCTCGCCCCGCTCAAGGTCCAGCAACAGGGGACGTTGCGCGGCGCGGTGGCCGACCCCCTGCGCACGCTGGCCCACGACGCCTCGCTGCTCGTCCACGGCCAGCATCTGGGGTCCGCGCTGCATCTTCTGTGGGTCATGCTCGCCCTGGCGTTGTGGGTCGTGACGGTGCTGCGGTGGCCGGCCGCCTACTCGGCCTACGCCGGCGTCGTCCTGGCCGTGGTGCTCACGGGGTCGAACCTCGACGGATTCGAGCGCTACGCCCTGTCGGCGTTCCCGTTGGTGTTGGCCGGGGCGACGCTGACGTCGGGGCCCAAGGTGGAGCGAACGGTGCTCACCCTGGCGGCGGCCGGGCTGCTCGGCTACAGCGTGCTCGCCTTGACCAACCTCTACGTCCCGTGACCGGTGTCCCGTGACCGGTGTCCCGTGACCGGTGTCCCGTGACCGGTGTCCCGTGACGGGACTGCCCCGGCCCAGGGACCAGGTCCACCTCAGCCGGTAGCCTGAACAACGGGCCGGAAGCCGGACGGAGTGGAGCTGGGCGAGGTGACGCAGACGACGGCGGCGGGGCGGGGGGATCGCCCCGTGGTGGTGATCGGAGCCGGGCCCGCCGGGCTCACCGCCGCCTACCAGCTCTCCAAGGCGGGGCGCGACACCATCGTGCTGGAGGCCGACGACGTGGTCGGGGGGATCAGCCGGACCGTGGCCCGCGACGGGTGGCGCTTCGACATCGGGGGCCACCGCTTCTTCACCAAGGTGCAGCGCGTCGAGGACCTGTGGCACGAGATCCTGGCCCCCGAGGACTTCCTGCTGCGCCCCCGCATGAGCCGGATCTACTACGAGGGCAAGTTCTACGACTACCCCATCGACGTGCTCAACGCCCTCGGCAACCTGGGCCTGACCGAGGCTGTCCTGTGCGGCCTGTCGTACGTGAAGGCGCGGGTGGCGCCGCCCAAGGACCGCAGCACCCTGGAGGGCTACGTCGTGGCCAATTACGGGTGGCGGCTCTACGAGCACTTCTTCAAGACCTACAGCGAGAAGGTGTGGGGGGTGCCCCCCTCCGAGGTGTCCGCCGACTGGGGGGCGCAGCGCATCAAGGGGATGTCGTTGTTCAAGGCGGTCTGGGAGCCCCTGCGGTCCCGCCTGGCAGGCGGGCGCCGGGACCAGGCCAAGCAGGTGACGAGCCTCATCGAGGAGTTCCAGTACCCCAAGCTGGGGCCCGGGATGATGTGGGAGGCCTGCGCCGAGCTGGTCGAGAAGGCCGGTGTGGAGCTGGACCTGCGCAGCCCAGTGGTGCGCATCGAGCGGGGGCCGGCGGGTGCGGTGGCCGTGGTCTTCGAGCGCGACGCCACGCCGGTGCGGGTCGAGACCGACCACGTCGTGAGCTCCATGCCCTTCTCGGCCCTGGTCCGGGCCATGGACCCGGCCCCGCCGGCCGACGTCGTGGAGGCTGCCGACGCCCTGCGCTATCGCGACTTCCTCACCGTGGCCCTGGTGGTGCCCGAGGCGCAGGGGTTCCCCGACAACTGGCTCTACATCCACTCCCCCAAGGTGAAGGTGGGGCGCATCCAGAACTTCGGGGCGTGGTCCCCCTTCATGGTGCGCGACGAGACCACCTGTCTGGGCATGGAGTACTTCGTCTTCGAGGGCGACGAGCTGTGGGACCGCCCCGACGAGGAGCTCGTCGCCCTGGCCACCGGGGAGCTCGACAGCATCGGCCTGGTGGCACCGGCCCACGTACAGCGGGGGTACGTAGTGCGCATGCCGAAGGCCTATCCAGTCTACGACGACACCTACCGCGAGGCGGTGGACACCATGCGCCGCTGGTTGGTGGCCGAAGTGCCCAACGTGTACCCCGTGGGTCGCAACGGGATGCACAAGTACAACAACCAGGACCACTCGATGTACACGGCCATGCTCACCGTGGAGAACATCGTCACGGGCTCGGGCCACGACATCTGGTCGGTGAACGTCGACGAGGAGTACCACGAGGAGAAGCCCGGCGTCCTCACCGGCTCGGGCACCGGCCGCGACGCGCCCATCGTCCCCCGACGGGTGTCGCCCGCCGCCCGGCGCGGCGCGCCGTAGTCGACGTGGACGCCGACAACGCCCCCCCTCCCAGGGAGGGGCGCCTCGCCCGCATGCGACGCGTGCCGGAAGGCGCGTCCGAGCTCCGCCACGCCATCCCCCTGGCCATCGCGGCCGCCCTCGTCGGCGTGGTCAGCCTGCTCACGACGGTGTTCGTGGCCCACGTCCTGTCCACGCGCGGCTACGGCACCCTGATCGTCCTCCTCGGCCTCTTCCTGGTGGTGTCGATGCCGGGCACGGCGCTGCTGGTGGGCGTGGTCCGGCGCGTGTCGGCCTGGCAGGCGAGCGGGCTCGGCGGCCGGGTGCGGCCCTGGGTGGCGCGTGTGCACCGCATCGGCGAGGGCTCGATCGTGCTCCTCGCCATCGTGATGTTCCTCATCCGGGTGCCCGTGGCCCACGCCCTGTCGCTCCCGGGGCCGAGCGGGGTCACCGAGATCCTTACCGCCGGCGGGGTGTGGATCCTGGTGTCGATCGACCGCGGCCTGCTGCAGGTGGGTCGCGACTACACCGACCTCTCGGTCAACCTCGTGATCGAGGCCGTCACGCGCTGCGCTCTGACCGTCGGCCTGGCCGACGAGCTCGGGGTGGAGGGCGCCGCGCTTGGACTGCTGTTCGCCGAGCTCATCACGGCCACCCACGCCCGGGTCACCGCCACGCGCGCCATCGTGCGGGGTCTGGCGGCGGCGGGTCCCGCCGAGTCGGTGCCGCCCACCGGGGAGGAGGTGGTGGCGGCGGTGGCGGTGGAGGAGACCGGGGGGGCCGTGGCCACGTCGGTGCACGGCGGCCGGGCCCTAGCCGCCGACGTGCTCACCGCGCTGGGCAGCCTCCTGCTCCTGGCCGTACTCCAGAACACCGACGTGATCATCCTGGGGAGCAAGATGCCCCACCATTCCGGCGCCTATGCGGCCATCTCGGTGCCCAGTAAGGCCTTGGTGTTCGTGGCGCTCGTGCTCGTCAATTACCTCTTGCCCGAGGCCACCCTCCGTCACCAGAGCGGGTCGCACGCCCTGCGGCAGTTGGCCCACACCCTGGGGGTGATGGCGATCCCGTGCGGCGTCTTGCTGCTCATGGCGCTGTTGGCGGCGCGCGGCGTGCTCGGACTGGTGTTCGGCCACCGCCTCACGGCAGCCGCGCCCGCCTTCTCGACCCTGGTGCTGTCCATGGTGTTCTTGTCTGTCACCGTCGCCCTGGCCATCTACCTCCTGGGCATCGGGTGGCGGTGGGTGGTGGTCATCCTGGCCGTGGGGGCGGGCGCCCTGGCCGGAGCCACCGCCGCCGCCGGCGGTCAGTACGTGGCCACGGCCCGCGCCGACCTGGCCGTGCAGGTGGGATTGTGCGCGGTGATGACCGTCTGCTTCGTCACCGTGCACCGACGCGGTGTCCGGCGCCGGGCCGGCGCCGACGGTGCGTCGCCTGAGGCGGCCCAGTCGCTAACGTGACCGGCGGTGACCGACGTCCGCGACCTCCGTGCAACAGCAGGGGTCGAGACGCCGACACTCGACGAGGTGGTGGCACGCGCCTCGGACGTGGGGTTGCGCCGGGTCCAGGTGCTCGCCTGGCGCGACCTCGACGACCCTGAGGCCGGGGGGTCCGAGCGCCACGCCCATCACGTGGCGTCACGATGGGCCGACGCCGGGCTCGACGTCGTGGTGCGGACGTCGGTGGCCCCGGGCCACCCCGCCGTGGCCGAACGCGACGGCTACCGCGTGCTGCGCAAGGGGATGCGCCACACCGTCTTCCCCCGCACCGCCCTGAGCGGGCTGGTGGGCCGGCGGGGGCGGCCCGACGGGCTGGTGGAGATCTGGAACGGCATGCCCTTCTTCTCCCCGGTGTGGGCCCGGTGCCCCCGTATCGTCTTCCTGCACCACGTTCACGCCGAGATGTGGCAGATGGTCCTGCGCCCATGGCACGCCCGCGTGGGGGAGTTCATCGAGCGCCGGGTGGCGCCCCCGCTGTACCGCACCACCCGCATCGTGACCCTGTCGGAATCGTCGCGCCACGAGATTGTCGCCATGCTGAAGCTCCGGCCCTCGCGCGTCAGCGTCGTCCCGCCCGGCGTCGACCCCCGGTTCTCACCGGGAGGTGTCCGCTCTCCCCAGCCGCTGGTCGTCGCCGTCGGCCGTCTGGTGCCGGTCAAGCGCTTCGACCTCCTCGTCGAGGCGCTGGCCGACGTGCGACGCCGGGTCCCCGACCTGCGCGCCGTGATCGTCGGGGAGGGGTACGAGCGACCCCGGCTCGAGGCCCAGCGCCAGGCCCTGGGCGCCGAGTCGTGGCTGGCGCTGCCCGGGGCCCTCGACGACGCCGAGGTGCTCGACCTCTACCGCCGGGCCTGGGTCCTGGCCAGCACCTCCCAGCGTGAGGGATGGGGTATGACCGTGAGCGAGGCGGCCGGCTGTGAGACCCCGGCGGTGGTATCGCGCATCGCCGGGCACATCGACGCCGTGGAGGACGGGGTGAGCGGGCTCGTCGCCAACATCCTCTCCGGCCGCCCCCGGGCCGGGGACCCGGCGCCCACGGCGGCCTGGGCCGACGCCCTGGAGGCGGTGCTCGCCGACGGCGCCCTGCGCGAGCGCCTGGGGCGGGGGGCCCGGCGCCGGGCGCAGCAACTCACCTGGGAGGCAACCGCGGCGGGGACCCTCAACGCCCTGGTGGAAGAGGCGATCGCCGGGAACCGGCCCGGCCCCTAACCACCGTGCTGGCCGTGGGGCTGACGGGAGGGATCGGCTCCGGCAAATCGACGGTGGGGGAGCTCCTGGTGCGCCGGGGGGCCGTCCTCATCGACGCCGACCGCATCGCCCGCGAGGTGGTCGTGCCCGGCGGGCCGGCCTACGGCCCGCTGGTGGAACGCTTCGGCCCCGGCATCCTGGCCCCCGACGGCACCATCGACCGGTCGGCGCTGGCCGCCCTGGCCTTCGTCGACGCCGACTCGCTGGCGGCGCTCAACGCCATCACCCATCCCGCCATCAGCGCCGTGATGGCGGCGCGGCGCGCCGAGCAGGAGGGAGGGGACCGGGTGGTGGTGCTCGACGTGCCCCTCCTCAGGCCCGAGCACCGCGACCTGCTGTCCCTGGACGTCGTGGTGGTGGTGGACTGCCCGGTCGAGATCGCCGTGGCGCGCCTGCTCGAGCAGCGGGGCTTCAGCCGCCCCGACGCCGAGGCGCGCGTGGCCGCGCAGGTCAGTAGGGAGGAGCGTCGGCGCGGGGCCGACTTCGTCATCGACAACTCCGCCGACCGGGCCCATCTGGTGGCCGAGGTCGACCGGGTGTGGGCCGCGCTCGAGCCCCGGGCCCGTCCCGGGCCCTGACGGCCCCGGTAGGGCCGGGCCCGTCCCGGCCGGGGGTGTCATAGCCCCCCGGTACCATCGGACGGTGCCCCGTTTCGAGGTGGTGACCCCGCTACGGCCCGCGGGCGACCAGCCGCGGGCCATCGCGTCGCTGGCCGCGGGCATCGAGCGCGGCGACCGGTACCAGACCCTGCTGGGGATCACCGGGAGCGGGAAGACGGCCACTATCGCCTGGACCATCGAGCAGGCCCAGCGGCCGACCCTCGTCATGGAGCCCAACAAGTCCCTGGCCGCCCAATTGACGGCCGAGCTGCGGGAGCTCTTCCCCCACAACCGCGTCGAGTACTTCGTGTCGTACTACGACTACTACCAGCCCGAGGCCTACCTGCCGACCTCGGACACCTACATCGAGAAGGACTCGTCGATCAACGACGAGATCGACCGGCTGCGCCACGCCACCACCTCGAGCCTGTTGCTTCGGCGCGACGTCATCGTGGTGGCCTCGGTGTCGTGCATCTACGGCCTGGGGTCGCCCGACGAGTACCGCCAGCGGATCCTGGCCCTGTGCCCCGGGGACACCGTGAACCAACGGGACCTGCTGCGCCGGCTGGTGGACCTGCACTACGACCGCAACGACGCCGTGCTCACGCGCGGCCACTTCCGCGTCCGGGGCGACACCGTGGAGCTGCACCCGGCGTACGAGGAGCAGGCGGTGCGCATCGAGCTGTTCGGGGACCAGGTGGAGCGGATCCGCCGGTTCGACGCCCTCACCGGGGACACCGGCGAGGACATCGACGAGCTGGTGGTGTTCGCCGCCACCCACTACGTCGCCGGTGAGGAGACCATGCGGCGTGCGGTGGACTCGATCCACACCGAGCTGGGCCAGCGCCTGACCGAGCTGCAGTCGGCCGGGAAGCTCCTCGAGGCCCAACGCCTGCGACTGCGGACCGAGCACGACCTCGAGATGCTGGCCGAGGTGGGCGTGTGCAACGGCATCGAGAATTACAGCCGACACCTCGACGGCCGGCGCGCCGGGGAGCCCGCCCATACCCTCCTCGACTTCTTCCCGGCGGACTTCCTGACCGTCATCGACGAGAGCCATGTGGCGGTGCCCCAGATCCACGGCCAGTACGAGGGGGACCGGTCGCGCAAGGAGACGCTCGTCGAGCACGGCTTCCGCCTCCCCTCGGCCCTCGACAACCGGCCCCTCACCTTCGACGAGTTCACGGCCAAGGTGGGCCAGGTGATCTTCTTGTCGGCCACCCCCGGGAGCTACGAGTTGGCGGTGTCGTCCCGAGTCGCCGAGCAGGTCATCCGGCCCACGGGCCTGCTCGACCCCGAGGTGGTGGTGCAGCCCACCACGGGCCAGATCGACGACCTCATGGAGCGCATCCACAAGGCGGCCGAGGCAGGCGGACGGTCGCTCGTTACCACCCTGACCAAGAAGATGGCCGAGGACCTCACCGACTATCTGGTCGAGCTGGGGGTGCGGGTGCGCTACCTGCACTCCGACATCGACACCATCACCCGCATCGAGCTGCTGCGCGACCTGCGCCTGGGCGAGTACGACGTGCTCGTGGGGATCAACCTCCTGCGCGAGGGCCTCGACCTCCCCGAGGTCCAACTGGTCGCCATCCTCGACGCCGACAAGACCGGGTTCCTGCGATCGGCCTCGTCGTTGATCCAGACCATGGGGCGGGCGGCGCGCAACGTGGACGGCCTGGTGGTCCTGTACGCCGACACCATCACCGACGCCATGCGGGACGCCATCTCCGAGACCCAGCGCCGGCGAGCCCTGCAACAGGCCTACAACGCCGAGCACGGCATCGATCCCACCACCATCCGCAAGGCGGTGACCGACATCCTGGCCAGCATCCGGCCGGCCGGGCCGGGCCCCGGCCCCGGGCGCGGCAGCCGAGGGGGCCGGGTGCGACCCGGGGCACCGGCCCGCCCGGCGAGCCGGCCCCGGCGCGACGGCGTGGGGGGACGGCACCTGGCGGGGGCGGGCGGCGCCTCTGTGGGCGACGACACCACGGCCGTCGACGAGATGGCCGAGCTGCGGGCGCTGCCCATCGACGAGCTGCAACGCTTGGTGATCCGCCTCGAGCAGGAGATGCGGCTGGCCGCCGCGGAGTTGCGCTACGAGGAGGCGGCGCTGCTGCGTGACGACATCGCCGAGCTCCGGCTGGCGCTGGCGGAGGCCGGGGAGACACCGGGCCCTCTGGGATCGCCCGGGCTCATCCTCACCGTGCCCACGGCGTGACGCGCCGCGGCGCGGCGACCCTGAAACCGGCCCCTCGCCCCCCCGGTAGCCTCGGCTCGATGGCCGATCGGTTGGTGATCCGCGGAGCACGGGAGCACAACCTGCGCGACGTCTCGCTCGAGTTGCCCCGGGACCGGCTCATCGTGTTCACCGGGTTGTCGGGGTCGGGGAAGTCGTCGCTGGCCTTCGACACGATCTATGCCGAGGGCCAGCGCCGCTACGTCGAGTCGCTGTCGTCGTACGCCCGCCAGTTCCTGGGCCAGATGGACAAGCCCGACGTGGACTTCATCGAGGGCCTGTCGCCGGCCATCTCCATCGACCAGAAGTCGGCCAGCCGCAACCCTCGGTCCACGGTGGGCACGGTGACCGAGATCTACGACTACCTCCGACTCCTCTACGCCCGGGTGGGTCGGCCCCACTGCCCCAACTGCGGGAGGCCCGTGGCCCGCCAGACGCCCCAGCAGATCGTGGACCGGATCCTCGACCTGCCCGAGGGCACCCGCTTCCAGGTCCTCGCCCCCGTGGTGCGGGGCCGGAAGGGAGAGTACGAGGCGTTCCTCGACGACCTGGCCAAGCAGGGGTTCGCCCGGGCCCGGGTGGACGGGGAGGTGGTCGAGCTGTCCGATCGCGCCGCCTTGGGCCTGGCTCGCTACGAGCAGCACACCATCGAGGTGGTGGTCGACCGGTTGGTGCGGCGCGCCGACATCCGCCAACGCCTGACCGAGTCGATGGAGACGGCGCTGCGCCTCACCGATGGCATCGCCGAGATCGGCGTGTTGGGCGAGGACGGCTCCGAGGAGCTCATCACCTTCTCCGAGCACCTGGCGTGCACGTTCTGCGGGCTGTCGTTCGAGGAGCCCGCGCCGCGCAACTTCTCGTTCAACTCGCCCTACGGCGCCTGCCCGGCGTGCGACGGGCTCGGCACGCAGTTCGAGGTCGACCCCGACCTCGTGGTCCCCGACCCCAAGCGGTCGCTGGCCGAGGGGGCCATCTCGCCGTGGACGGGAGGACACAGCCGCTGGTTCGACCGCATCGTGGAGGCCGTGGCCGACGAGTACGACTTCTCCACCGACACGCGCTGGGAGAAGCTGCGGGCCAAGGACCGCAAGGTGCTGCTGTACGGCTCGGCCCAGCGCCAGGTGCACGTGCGCTATCGCAACCGCTACGGCCGCCAGCGCTCGTTCACGTCGCAGTTCGAGGGAGTGGTCCCGTGGCTCAAGCGCCGCCACCGGGACTCGGACTCCGAGTCCGTGCGGCAGTGGACCGAGACCTTCATGCGCGAGGTCCCCTGTCCGGTGTGCAAGGGGGCGCGCTTGAAGCCAGAGTCCCTGGCGGTCACCGTGGGCGGCCTCAACATCTTCGAGCTGTGCAGCCTGTCGATCACCCGCGCCGCCACCGAGGTCGACGGCCTGGAGCTGACCGAGCGCGAGCACCTCATCGCCGACCGGGTGCTGCGCGAGGTCCGGGCCCGGCTGCGCTTCCTGCTCGACGTGGGGCTCGACTACCTCTCTCTGGCCCGGGGCACCTCTACGTTGTCGGGGGGCGAGGCTCAGCGCATCCGGCTGGCCAGCCAGATCGGCTCGGGGCTCGTGGGCGTGCTGTACGTGCTCGACGAGCCCTCCATCGGGTTGCATCAGAGGGACAACCGCCGCCTGCTCGACACCCTGGTCCGCCTGCGTGACCTGGGCAACACCGTGATCGTGGTGGAGCACGACGAGGAGACCATCCGTGCCGCCGACCACGTGGTCGACATCGGGCCCGGCGCCGGTGAGCACGGCGGGGAGGTCGTCTACAGCGGGGCGGTGCCCGGGCTGTTGCGGACGCCGGCGTCGGTCACGGGCCGCTACCTCACCGGTGAGCGGTCGATCCCGGTCCCCGAGAAGCGCCGTGCGGGGTCGGGCGACCAGCTGGTGGTGCGCGGCGCCCGCGAGCACAACCTGCACGCCATCGACGTGGCCTTCCCGCTGGGATGCCTGGTGGCGGTGACCGGGGTGTCGGGATCGGGGAAGTCGACGCTTATCAACGACATCCTGTTGCAGTCGATGCTTGCGCAGGTGCACCGGGCCCGCACCACGCCCGGCCAGCACACCGCCATCGACGGCGTCAAGCACGTCGACAAGGTGGTGGCCATCGACCAGTCACCCATCGGGCGCACGCCGCGGTCGAACCCGGCCACCTACACCGGGCTGTTCGACCACGTGCGCAAGCTCTTCAGCCAGACCTCCGAGGCCAAGGTGCGCGGCTACCTGCCCGGGCGCTTCTCCTTCAACGTGCGCGGCGGGCGCTGCGAGGCCTGTGCCGGTGACGGCACCATCAAGATCGAGATGCACTTCCTCCCTGACGTGTACGTGCCGTGCGAGGTGTGCGGCGGTGCCCGGTACAACCGCGAGACGCTGGAGGTGACGTTCAAGGGCAAGAACATCGGCGACGTCCTCGACATGTCGTGCGAGGAGGCCCTGTCGTTCTTCGCCAACCAGCCCACCATCGCCCGGCACCTGCAGACGCTGGTCGACGTGGGGCTCGGCTACATCCGCCTGGGACAGCCCGCCCCCACGCTGTCGGGGGGCGAGGCCCAGCGCGTGAAGCTGTCGTCGGAATTGTCGCGGCGCTCCACGGGCCACACCCTGTACGTCCTCGACGAGCCCACTACGGGACTGCATTTCGACGACGTCCGCAAGCTCCTCGAGGTCCTGTCGCGCCTCGTGGACCAGGGCAACACGGTCATCGTGATCGAGCACAACCTCGACGTGGTGAAGACGGCGGACTGGATCGTGGACCTGGGGCCCGAAGGCGGCGAGCGCGGCGGGCAGGTCGTCGCCGAGGGCACGCCCGAGGACGTGGCGGCCGCCCCCCTGAGCTATACCGGCCAGGTGCTCGCCCCTGTGCTCGCCCGCGCCGGGCGGGAGCGCCCGCCGAGCCTGGGGCCGTCCACCGCCCGGCGGCGGCCGGCGACGGGGGCCAAGGCGGCCAAGGCGACCACCGCGGCGAAGCGGGCCAAGGCCGCGCCCCGAGTGGGCGCCGGCAAGCGGCGCCGGGCGGGCTGATGGCCGTCGTCCGGCGGGACCACGTGGCGCGCTGGGTGGAGGGCTACGAGGAGGCGTGGCGGACGCCGGGCACGGCCCGCCTGGCCGAGCTGTTCACCCCCGACGTCAGCTACTCGGCGTCGCCGTGGGCCGAGCCGGTGCGGGGCCTCGACGAGCTTGCCCTGTTCTGGGATGCCGAGCGCGACGGCCCCGACGAGGCCTTCACCATGTCGAGCGAGGTGGTCGCCGTCGACGCCGACACCGCCGTGGTGCGGGTGTGGGTGGAGTACGAGAACGACCCCGACACGCCGTGGCGCGACCTGTGGGTGCTGCGCTTCGCGCCCGGGGGGCGCTGTGCGGTCTTCGAGGAGTGGCCCTTCGCACCCGAGGGCGACGAAGGACCCGACGACCCCGACTGATTCAGGTGATGTCGAGCATGCGCTGCAGAGCCCGGCGCGCCCAGGCGGCGGTGTCGGGGTCGACGGTGATGCGGTTCACGACCTCCCCCTCCACCAGGCGCTCGAGCACCCAGCACAGATGGGGGGCGTCGACGCGGAACATGGTCGAGCACGGGCACACCAGGGGGTCGAGCGACACCACGGTCTTGTCGGGGTGCTCGTCGTCGAGCCGCTTCACCAGGTGGATCTCGGTCCCCACGGCGATGACCGAGCCCGACGGCGCCTCGGCCACGGCCCGGATGAGGAAGTCGGTCGACCCCACCTGGTCGGCCATCTCGACCACGTCGTGGGCGCACTCGGGGTGGACGAACACCAAGCCGCCCCGGTGCTCGGCCCGAAAGGCCTCGACGTGCTCGGGCCGGAAGCGTTGGTGCACCGAGCAGTGCCCCTTCCACAGCAGCAGGGTGGCCTCTTTGACGTCGGTGTCGTCCAGGCCGCCCATGTCGAGGAGGGGGTTCCACACCCGCATGTCGGCGTCGCCCCAGCCGAGCTCGAAGCCGGTGTTGCGCCCCAGGTGCTGGTCGGGGAAGAACAGGACCTTGTCGCCCTGGGCCGAGCCCGTCCCCGCCGGGTCCAGGGCCCAGCTGAGCACGGCCCGGGCGTTCGACGACGTGCACACGGCGCCGCCGTGGCGTCCGACGAAGGCCTTGAGCGCCGCCGACGAGTTCATGTAGGTCACGGGCACGATGCGCTCGACGTCGGTCACCGTCGCCAGTGACTCCCAGGCGTCCTCCACGGACTCGATGTCGGCCATGTCGGCCATGGAGCAGCCGGCGTTGAGGTCGGGGAGGATCACCTGCTGGCTCGGGGCGGTGAGGATGTCGGCCGACTCGGCCATGAAGTGCACGCCGCAGAACACGATGTAGTCGGCGTCGCGACGCTCCGCCGCCGTGCGCGACAGGCCGAACGAGTCGCCCCGGGCATCGGCCCAGCGCATGACCTCGTCGCGTTGGTAGTGGTGTCCCAGGATGAGCACCCGAGGCCCCAGTTCGGACTTGGCCGCTCCGATCCACGTGGTCAGTTGGTCGGGTGTTGCCTCGACGTAGCGCTCGGGGAGCGCCCGTTGCAACCGGAACATGGTCAACCCCCTCGGGGAGCACTCCGATGGTGGCCGGCGGGGACAGCCTGGTCGCCCATCCGCGGGGTTGTCGGCCTCGGAGCGTTATGTACGCCGGGATACCAGGCCGGCGCTTGCCCACCAGTCTATGCCCGGGCGCCGGCTCTGTGTCGGGGAGGACGGGACGTACGGGCGGGGGCGCCGGTACGGCACAGTGGTGGTGTGCGCACGCGCCCGTCTGCGGGGACCATCCCCGACGCCCCCGGCTCGTACCAATTCCTCGACGCCGGGGGCCGGGTCCTGTACGTGGGCAAGGCCAAGTCCCTGCGGAGCCGCCTGAGCAACTACTTCGCCGATCCCTCCACCTTGGCGCCGCGCACCGCCCAGATGGTGGCCCTGGCCGACCGGGTGGAGTGGATCCAGGTGGCCAACGAGGTCGAGGCCATCCTCCTCGAGTACGCGCTGATCAAGCGGCACCGGCCCCGTTTCAACATCCGCCTGGCCGACGACAAGTCCTACCCGTCGTTGGCCGTGACCCTCGCCGACGAGTGGCCCCGGGCGGCGGTGGTCCGGGGCCGGCGCCGGCCCGAGGTGCGCTACTTCGGGCCCTACGCCCACGTGGGGGCCATCCGCGACACCCTCGACCTGCTGCTGCGCACGTTCCAGGTGCGCACGTGCTCGGACCGCAAGCTCGAGCGCCACACCAAGCTGGGCAAGCCGTGTTTGCTGTACCACATCGAGCGATGCTCGGGCCCGTGCATCGGGGCGGTGGACCACGAGCGCTACGACACCATGGTGGGCGACCTCATGGCCTTCCTGGCCGGCGACACCGACGGCGTGGAGCGGCGGCTCACCGCCGAGATGGAGCAGGCGGCCGAGGAGCTCGACTTCGAGCGCGCCGCCCGGCTGCGCGACCGCCTCAACACCCTGCGCATGGCCCTCGAGCGCCAACAGGTCGTGACCGAGCGCCCCGAGGACCTCGACGTCGTGGGCATCGACGAGGACGCCCTGGAAGCGGCGGTGTGCGTCTTCCACGTGCGCCGGGGCCGCATCGTGGGCCGGCGCGCCTTCGTGGTGGACAAGGTCGAGGAGCTCACCCGGCCCCAGCTCGTGGGGCGCGTCCTCGAGGAGCTCTACGGCGATGCCGAGCCTCTGCCGCCCCCGGCGCGCCATACCGCCCGGGTGCGCGGCGGCGACAGCTCGGGGTGGACCTCGGGGGCAGGGGACCCCCGGTCGTGGGGGACCGAAGGCGCCGCTGCCCCCGGCGTACCCCGCCAGGTGCTCGTGCCCGACCTCCCCGAGACGCCCGAGGTCTACGAGGCGTTCCTGGCCGACCGGCGCGGGGCCCCGGTCTCGCTGCGGGTCCCACAACGAGGAGGCAAACGGACGCTGCTGCAGACCGTGGAGCGCAACGCCGGGGAAGAGCTCGCCCGCCACCGCCTGCGCCGGGCGTCGGATCACGACAGCCGGGCGAGGGCGCTCGAGTCGCTGCGCGAGGTGCTGGGCCTCGCCCAGGCCCCGCTGCGGATCGAGTGCTACGACATGAGCCACCTGCAGGGCACCGACTACGTGGGGTCCATGGTGGTGCTCGAGGACGGGCTGCCCCGCAAGTCGGAGTACCGCCGTTTCCGCCTGCGCGACGTGCCCGGCAACGACGACTACGCGGCCATGGAGGAAGTGCTCACCCGGCGACTGACCGCCCTGCTCGAGGCGCGCGCCGAGACTCGGGGCGACACCGCCACCGCCGGCAGCGCCCGGGCCCGGCGCTTCGCCTACCCGCCCCAGCTCCTCCTCCTCGACGGGGGCAAGGGCCAACTGGGCGTGGGGGTGCGCGTCCTGGAGCGGCTGGGGCTGTCCGAGGAGATCCCCGTGGCCGCGCTGGCCAAGAGCTTCGAAGAGGTCTTCGTCCCCGGCCGCGCCGACCCCGTGCCCATCCCCCGGGGATCGGAGGCGCTGTTCCTCCTCCAGCGGGTGCGCGACGAGGCCCATCGCTTCGCCGTCTCGTACCACCGCGACCTGCGGGGGCGGCGCATGACCCGCAGCGTGCTCGAGGGGGTGCCCGGCCTGGGCCCGGCCCGTCGCACCCGCCTGGTGCGGGAGTTCGGCAGCCTGCGGGCGTTGCGGGGAGCCTCGCTCGAGGACCTGCAGGCGCTGGCGTGGCTGCCCGACAGCGTCGCCGTGGCGGTGCACGCCCACCTGCACGCCCCTGCGCCGCGCCCCCGGGTGCCGGGATCGGTCACCCGGTAAGCCCCGGCGCTGGGCCAGGATGGGAGAGGTAACCGGACCGGACCGGACCGGCGGGAGACCGCGTCGGCCGGGCCCGTCCCCGGCGCTGAGGATGGGCGACACGTGAGCGACTACCTGGTGATCACCGGCATGTCCGGCGCCGGACGGTCCACGGCCGCGGCCGCCCTCGAAGACGCCGGGTGGTACGTGATCGACAACATGCCGCCGTCGTTGCTCAACGAGGTGGCCGAGGTGGTGGGCCGGCCGGGTTCGCACCAGGAGCGGGTGGCGCTGGTGCTGGGCCGCGGCGGTGGGGCGCGCGTCGAGGAGGCCCTGCCCGCCATCGACGCGTTGCGCGCCCAGGGGCACCGGGTCCGGCTCGTCTACCTCGACGCCCCTCAGGACGTGTTGGTGCGCAGGTTCGAGGGGACCCGGCGCCGCCACCCCATCGCCGAGCGCCAGGTGGCCGAGGCCATCACCGACGAGCGTCGCCTGCTGGAACCGGTGCGGGCGCGCGCCGACGTCGTCGTCGACACCGCCGAGCTCAACGTCAACCAGCTGCGTCAGCGGGTCACCGAGCTCTTCGGCGACGAGTCGGAGCCGGGCATGCGTATGTCGGTGGAGTCCTTCGGATACAAACACGGCCTGCCCCTCGACGCCGACCTCGTCCTCGACTGCCGGTTCCTCCCCAACCCCCACTGGGTGGAGGAGCTGCGGCCGCTGTCGGGGCTCGACGCCCCCGTGCACGACTTCGTCATGTCCCAAGAGGCGAGCACCGCCTTCCTCGACCGCGTCGACGACCTCGTGGGGGCGCTGCTCCCCGCCTTCGAGGACGAGGGAAAGTCGTATCTCACCATCGCCCTGGGCTGTACCGGGGGGCGCCACCGTTCCGTGGCCCTGGCCGAGGAGCTCGGGGCGCGATTGCGGGCCCGAGGAGCGACGCCCATCGTGACCCACCGGGACATCGACCGGTGAGGAAGGGTCGGCGCCCCCGGGTGGTGGCCGTGGGGGGCGGGCACGGTCTGGCCGCCACCTTGCTGGCGGCCCGCCGCTACGCCGGGGAGCTCACCGCCGTGGTGTCGGTGGCCGACGACGGAGGGTCGTCGGGACGCCTGCGCCGCCAGCTCGACATCATGCCTCCCGGTGACCTGCGCAAGTGCCTGGTGGCCCTGGCCGAGGACGGCTCGGCGCTGGCGGCCGCCTTCGAGCAGCGCTTCGAGGCGGAGGAGGTGGTCGGACACGCCCTGGGCAATCTCGTCATCGCGGGGTTGATGGCGACCTGCGGGGATCCTCAGCGGGGACTGGACGAGGCCGCCCGGCTGCTGGGGGCCGTGGGCCGCGTCGTGCCGGCCGCCTCGGAGCCCGTGGTCCTCAAGGCCGAGGCTGAGGCGGGGGAGATCGAGGGGCAGACCGAGGTCATGCGGGCCGCCCACATCCGCCGGGTCTCGCTGGTGCCCACCGACCCGCCGGCGTCCCCGGCGGCCCTCGAGGCGCTGGAGCGGGCCGACCAGGTGGTGTTGGGCCCGGGATCGCTGTTCACGAGCACCCTGGCGGCGGTGGCCGTCCCCGCCCTGGCCGAGGGCATCCGGAGCTCACCGGGAACGCGGGTCTACGTCGCCAACCTCCGCCCCGAGGGCAAGGAGACCGCCGGCTTCGACGTCGCCGACCACCTGGCCGCCTTGGCGGCGCACGGGGTCGACGTCGACGTGGTGCTGGTCGACCCGGCGGCCATCGCCCTCGGGGACCTGCGGGTGACGGTGGTGCAGGCGCCTCTGGCCAAGGCCAACGGGCTGGCCCACGACCCGGAACGACTGGCGGCGGCCCTGGGCCGTCTGGTCGGATAGGGCCCGATGACGGTACGCGTGGGGATCAACGGCTTCGGGCGCATCGGCAGGAACTTCCTGCGCGCGGCGCGGGCCCAGGGCGCCGACGTAGAAGTGGTGGCGCTCAACGACCTCACCGACGCCGCCACCAACGCCCACCTGTTGCGGTACGACACCACCCACGGCCGTTTCGGAGCCGAGGTGCGGGCCGAGCACGACCTCATCGTGGTGGCCGGGGAGCGCATCGCCGTGCTGGCCGAGCGCGATCCCAAGGCGCTGCCCTGGCAGGAGCTCGGTGTGGCCGTGGTGGTGGAGTCCACGGGCCGCTTCACCACCCGGGCGAGCGCGTCGGCGCATCTCGAGGGCGGGGCGCAGCGGGTGGTGATCTCCGCTCCCTGCAACGACGCCGACGCCACCTTCGTGATCGGTGTCAACGACGACTCCTTCGACCCCGCCCGCCACGTGGTGGTGTCCAACGCGTCGTGCACCACCAATTGCTTCGTGCCCATGGTCAAGGTCCTCGACGACGCCTTCGGGGTGGGCACGGGGCTCATGACCACGGTGCACGCCTATACCAACGACCAGAACCTCCTCGACCTGCCCCATCAGGACCTGCGCCGGGCCCGGGCGGCGGCCCAGAACATCGTGCCGGCGTCGAGCGGGGCGGCGCGCGCCACGGGCCTCGTGCTCCCCGCCATGGAGGGCCGGCTGGACGGCGCCGCCCTGCGGGTGCCCGTGGGGGACGGGTCGATCACCGACTTCACCGCCCTGGTGTCGCGCGCCGTCACCGTCGACGAGATCAACGGGGCCTTCCGCCAGGCGGCCTCGAGCGGCCCCCTCGCCTCGGTGATGGAGTACACCGAGGACCCCATCGTCTCCTCGGACATCGTGGGCAGCCCCGCCTCGTGCACCTTCGACGCCGGGCTCACCATGGCGATCCCGGTGGACGCCGACACCACGCTGGTCAAGGTGCAGGGCTGGTACGACAACGAGTGGGGCTACGCCAACCGGCTCGTCGACCTGGTCGTGCTGCTCGGCGCGGCCGGGCCTCCGCCGTCCTGAGCGCGGGCCCGGGACGGCGCGTTGACGACCATGGCTGACCAGGCGCGACCTCAGGAGGGTCCGGCGGTAGGCCTGCCCCTGCTCGAGGACCTTCCGGACGTCGAGGGGCGCCGGGTGCTGGTGCGAGTCGACTTCAACGTGCCCCTGGGCCACGGGGCCGACGGGGAGGTCGTGGTCGACGACGACTTCCGGATCCGGGCCGCCCTCCCCACCCTGTCCTGGCTCACCGACCGGGGGGCCTCGGTCACCGCCTGCACCCACCTGGGGAGGCCGAAGGGCAGGGTCGATCCCCGCTTCGAGGTCGCCCCCGTGCGGGCGCGCCTGGCGGAGCTCGCCCCCGGGGTGGCGCTGCTCGAGAACCTGCGCTTCGACCCGGGGGAGGAAGCCAACGACCCCGCCTTCGTCGACCGCCTGGTGGCCGGGTTCGATGCCTATGTGAACGACGCCTTCGGCGCCTCCCACCGGTCGCACGCCTCGATCGTGGGGCCCCCCGCCCGCTTGCCGTCGGCGGCGGGGCGGCTGCTCGAGCGCGAGGTGGGGACCCTGGGGGGCCTGCTGGTGGGGCCGGACCGGCCCTTCGTGGCGGTCGTGGGAGGGTCCAAGGTGGGCGAGAAGCTGGGAGTGCTGCGGGCCCTGCTGGCCCGGGTGGACTCCCTGATCGTGGGGGGTGGCATGGCCTTCACCTTCCTGGCGGCCCAGGGCCACACCGTGGGGGCCTCGCTCCTCGACGCCGGGCGTATCGACAGCTGCGGCGGGCTCCTGAAGGAGGCCGGGGGCCGCATCGTGCTCCCCACCGACTTCGTGGCGCTGGCCCCCGGGGGCAGCGTCGGTGCAGGCGCCAGCGGGAGCGGCGAGGTGCGCATGGTCGGGGTGGACATCCCCCGCCGGTGGCGGGGCCTCGACATCGGGCCCGAGAGTGCCGGGGTCTTCGCCGACCTGGTGGCGCCGGCCGGCACGGTGTTCTGGAACGGGCCCATGGGGGTGTTCGAAGACGACCGGTTCTCGGCCGGGACGCGCACCGTGGCGAGGGCGGTGGCCGACGCCAAGGGTTTCAGCATCGTCGGGGGAGGAGATTCGGCGGCGGCGCTGGACCACCTCGGGCTGGCCGGGCGGGTGGGGTTCGTGTCGACCGGCGGCGGGGCGTCACTCGAGCTCCTCGAGCACTCCGATCTTCCCGGGCTCGAGGCCCTGCGCCACGCGTCGAACGCCCCGGGGGCGACGGCCTGACATGGCGAAGACGGCCGGGAGCGGAGGAGCCCAGCGGCGGCTGTTGGTGAGCGGCAACTGGAAGATGCACCATGACCACCTGCAGTCGATCCGCGCCGTGCAGGACCTCGGGCTGCGGCTGAGCGCTCCCGACGTGGCCTCGCTCGACGTGTCGGTGCACCCGCCGTTCACCAGCCTGCGCTCGGTGCAGACCGTGATCGAGGACCGCTCCATCCCGGTGACGCTGGGCGCCCAGCACTGTCATTACGACGACCAAGGGGCTTTCACCGGTGAGGTGGCCCCTCCCATGCTGGCGCGCCTGGGTGTGGCTCTCGTGATCGTGGGCCACTCCGAACGTCGACAGTTCTTCGGCCAGAGCGACGAGGTGGTGGCGGCCACGTTGCGCGCCATCCTCCGTCACGCCATGACACCCATCGTGTGTGTGGGGGAGACCGAGGAAGAGCGCGAGGACGGCGAGACCGAGACGCGCCTCACCTCGCAGACCACGGCGGCACTGGGCGGCCTCCCTGCCGAACAGGTCGCCGGGCTCGTCATCGCCTACGAGCCCATCTGGGCCATCGGCACGGGGCGCACTGCCACCGCCGAAGACGCCCAATCGGCGTGTGCCCACATCCGGGGCGTGGTGGCCGAGTTGGCCGGGGCCGAGGCGTCAGCGGGCGTGCGCATCCAGTACGGAGGGTCGGTGCGGCCCGAGAACGCCGCCGAGCTGATGGGGCTCCCCGATGTGGACGGGGCCCTGGTGGGAGGGGCGAGCCTGGACCCGGCCACGTTCGCCTCCATCGTCCAGGCCGCCGGCTCGGTCGTCACGGCCGGCCGGTAGGACCCGCTCGCCGGTGGCGCCCCGCCCGCCGAGCGGGGGTGGCCCTTTGCTAGCGTGGCGGGGTCCGAACCTCCTGAGGGGTACTGCGTGCTGACGACGATCATCGTGGTGCTGCACATCCTGGTGTCGCTGGCACTGGTGTTCCTGATCCTCATGCACTCGGGGAAAGGTGGCGGGCTGTCGGACATGTTCGGTGGCTCGGTGGGCCAGGCGGCGGCCGGCTCCACGGTGGTCGAGAAGAACCTCGACCGCATCACCATCACCGTGGCGATCATCTTCACCTTCACCACTGTGACCTTGGCCCTGCGCCTGCAGTGACCGCCGGCGACGCCGGTGGCAGACCACGTGCCCCGGCGCCGATGACGGGCCCGGTGCGACGGCCCTCGCCATCGTCGTGTGACCGCCTCCGGGCCCTGGCCGTCCTCGTCGTCCTGAGCCTTGTGGGCGCGGCGTGCGGGAGCGCGACCGCCACCAGCACGCACGTCGGGGGGTCGACGCGCCCGCACCAGCCCCCCCGCCTGGTTCCGACGAAGGGTGGGACCGTGACGGTGGCGCTCGATCAGATCCCGACGACACTCAATGACCACACCGTGGCGGGTGACACCCCGGCGGGACGGATGCTCGCCAGTGTCGTGTGGGCCCAGGTGTTCCGGGTGGGGCCCGGCCTCACGCCCCAGCTCGACACCAACGTCGTCGACAGTGCCGAAGTGGTGAGCCTTCAGCCCCAGACGGTCGTGTACCAGATCGACCCCCGGGCGGTGTGGTCGGACGGGGTCCCCGTCACCGTCGCCGACTTCTCCTACGCCTGGGATTCCCAGAAAGGCGGCGCCACCGACATCGACGGGACCCCCGACTCGGTGGCGTCCACCCTGGGGTACCGCGACATCGCTTCGCTCACCGGGTCCAACGATGGCCGCACCGTGACCGTGGTGTTCCACACCCCGTTCGCCGACTGGTCGTCGCTGTTCGACGACCTGCTGCCGGCCCACATCGCCGAAGCGGTGGGCTGGAACCACGGCTTCGACCACTTCGCCGCCGGGGTGTTCGTGTCGGGTGGGCCCTTCGAGGTGCAGTCGTGGCAACCGGGATCCGAGATCGTGCTCACGCGCAACCCGCGGTGGTGGGGGAGCCCCCCCAGCCTGGACAAGATCGTGGTGCGGGCGGTCTCCGGCGACGCCGAGCTCACGTCCGCACTGGCCCAGGGCCATGTGCAGGTCGCCTACCCCGCGGCGTTCGACCAATCGTTCATGGCGCAGGCGTCGTCGTCGTCGGTGTTGCAGACGCAGGTGGGACTGGGCACCAGCATGCTCCAGCTCGAGTTCAACGTCCGCCGGGCGCCCGTGAACGTCACCGCCGTCCGCCAGGGCATCGCCCACGCCATCGACCGCGCCGGGATCGTCGAGCAGGTCGGCCAGCCCGAGGACCATTCGGTGTGGGAGGACAATCACCACCTCTTCGCCAACGGCGAGCCCGGCTACGCCGACGACGCCACGGGCTATGAGAATGCGGACCCGGTAGTCTCGGCTCGACTGCTCGAGCAGAGCGGGTTCGCCACCGACGGGGACGGGTCATGGACCCTGCACGGCAAGCCCGTGACCCTCAACCTCGTGTGGGCCTCTGACGACCCGTGGTCGGCCGCCGTGGGGCCCATCGTGGCCGCCCAGCTCGTGGCGGCGGGCTTCGACGTCGTGGCCACACCGGTGTCATCGGCCCAGCTGTACGCCACGGTGCTCCCGGCCGGTGGCTTCGACCTGGCCCTCGTCCCCGTGGCCACCAGTGCGTACCCCAGCGCGTTGGGAGGCGTGTTCTCCACCTCACCCTCGGTCGTGGGCGCCTCGCGATCGGCCGACTGGTCGGGCTACGACGACCCCAAGGTCGACGCCCTTTTCTCCCAGGCGGTGCAAAATTTGGCCCCGCCGCAAGCGCTTGCCGTCTATCAGCAGATCGACCAGGCATTGTGGAGCGCCATGCCGTCCCTGCCGTTGTTCGCGGAGCCCACCATGATCGTGTGGTCCTCGACGCTGTCGGGGATGGGCGACGACGCCGGCGGGCTCGGGCCGCTGTGGAACGTGCGCCTGTGGGCGATACGGTCGGCTCCCCCGAGTCATGGGGCAACGAGTGCGGGGACGACAGTCGGATCGCTCCGGAGCTCGCGATAGAGTCTCCGAGGCGCTGAAGAGGGCGCACACTCGTCGGAGTGGCGGAATAGGCAGACGCGCTAGCTTGAGGGGCTAGTGCCCGCAAGGGCGTAGGGGTTCAAGTCCCCTCTCCGACA
>CAVSWP010000010.1:0-175932 GCA_963731665.1 uncultured Acidimicrobiales bacterium
TATGAACGGTAAGGAACAACGAGGGCGAAGTAGATCACGGCCATGAAGATGATGAAGTAGACGATGGCCGATATGAAGGAACCCAGGTTGATGCGCTGACCGTTGATGGTCCATCCCAGACCCTGGGACGTCTTCCCCCCACCCTGTGCGGCGTTGACCAACGGCGTAATGATCGAATCGGTGAAGGCCTTGATCAGCGTGCTAAAGGCCAGCGCCACCACCAGGCCGACAGCAATGACAATCAACTCTCCTTGCATCAGAAAGTTCTTGAAGCCCTTAAGCACTGTCCGACCCCCTTGGTGTTCTAACCATGTCGCATGGACGATAGCTTTCTCTCACCGGAGGTGCCGTCTTGATCGAGGCCGATCGCCGGCGGAGATCTGAGTGGTTATAGGCGTGATGTACTCGGGGATACCGGGCTTCGTGCGCCCGCTCACCCCCCACTCGTCGGGGTGATCTCGAATCGGCCTGAGGTTGGTCGGGCTGACACCGTCAGGGCGCACAGAACTGGCGATCCCAATGGATTAGCTAACGGCAAACAGATCGGACCATCAACCGACGAGACCGCGACGATGCGCATAGGCGACGGCTTGCGAGCGGTCCCGGCTGCCCGTCTTGGCGAAGATGCGGTTCACGTGGGTCTTGACGGTGGCCTCACTCACGAAGAGTTCCCTGGCGATCTCGGCGTTGGAACGTCCGGCGGCGATCAAGCGGAGGACCTCTGCTTCTCGCTCAGTCAGGCCGTCGGGCAGGGGTCCGCCGTCGCTTCCTGGTCCTGGCAACGTGGCCACATCCACAAGTCGGGCCTGGACCGCCGGGTCGAGCACAGCTTGACCCGAGGCAGCGGCTTCGAGGGCGCGGCTGATGTGGTCCCTGCCGGCATCCTTCGTGAGGTACCCGATCGCACCCGCACGCAATGCCCCGACGATGGACTCGTCGTCGGCATAGGTGGTGAGCACCACGACCTGGGTCTCGGGATATTCCGCACGGATGCGCTTCGTCGCCTCCACCCCGTCCACCCGGGGCATGCGCAGGTCCATCAACACAACCTCCGGCGGGAGGGCAGCGACCAGGGAGACCGCCTCCTCGCCGTCGGCCGCGGATCCCACCACGTCGATACCGGGCATGGTCTCCAGCAAGGTGACCAGGCCTTCCCGGACGACGGTCTGGTCGTCGGCGACCACGACCCTCACGCCGGCACCGCCACCTGGACGGTGAACCCCAGGGCGTTTGGCTCGGCCACGACGTGGCCACCCAGCAACTCGACGCGTTCGCGCATGCCTTGCAGTCCGAACCCACCGCCCGTCGTGCTCAGCTCGCTTCTTGCCTCGGCACTTGGGCAGAGCCCGTTGGTGACCCTGAGCGTGGTCGACTGCGGATCGAAGTCGAGGCGGATGGACACCGGCGCTCCGGGCGTGTGCTTGCGGGCGTTGGTGACCGCCTCCTGGGCGGCGCGATAAAGCGCCAGTCCGGCGTCGGCGGCCAGCGGACGGGGCGCACCCGTGACGGTCAGCTCTGCGCCGTCGCGGGCGGCCAACGACGCCAGTTGTTCGGCCAGGGCCACCGGCTCGTCGCGCAATGCGTGCACCGCCTGGCGGGTCTCCTCCAGTCCCTGAACGGCGAGCCTCCGTGCCTGCTGGACGAGCGGACGGGCCTTAGTGGGGTCATCGCTGTGCTCCAAGAGTGCGTCGGCGGCGTCGAGTTGGACCGACAATGCTCCGAGGGAGTGCGCGAGGACGTCGTGGACCTCGCTGTCCGATGCGGTTGCGCTCGGCCAGGGCGGCGGCCCGATCCCGTTCGGCGTCGGCCCGGACCCGCTCGGCCAGGAGCTGTTCAGCCTGGACCGTCCGCTGCACGTATTGGCGTCGGCTGGCGCCCACCATGAGTCCGACGACCACCGACAACGCCCCTTCGGCGACCAGGATCCCCGGAGCACCCACGGCCAGCGTGGCCACCGCCAATGCCACGACGCCGATGGCACCCACGACCAGCGCCGAAATCCCCTCGAAGGCGATCCCCGCACCGAGGCCGGCGACGGCCATGAAGGTGATGGCGTTGGGGGCCAGGGCGGCCAGGGCTCCACCCGATGCGGCCAGGAGGGCGAGGAAGCACCACGTCGTGCCCCCCGGGGCTCGGAGCCGGCGGCTGGCCATCCAGCCCAACCAGCCGATCCCGGCGGTGCCCAGGAGGACCCACTTCACCGGGTGATCGGCCGACACGCCCTTCGGCGCTGTCTGGCGTGCGGTCAGCCAGAGGAGTCCGACCAGGGCGGCAAGGCGAGCGGCGCTCAGCATGCGCTCGGTCCTCGTCCCCATCTGGGATCGGAGCTGGGAGGCCAGTCCCATAAACACGATGATCCCACCCGGTAGCGGTTCTTCGCTCCTTTGCAGCTCAGGCCGCCGCCGGGGAACGGAGCAGGCCGCCCCGCTCGATGACCGCACCGCTGCGGAGGGTCTTGAGGTAGAGGACGGCGGTCCGGCTGGCCACCTCGGCCATGGCCATGAGGACGAACGCCGCACCCCACGCCGCACCCGAGGTGATGTGGTGCAGCACGCTGAACCGGGCCACGGCAGCCTGCCCGCCGTGGCTCACCCACAGGGCAAAGCCCATGCGGGCTCCGACGCCCACGATCCACAGGACAGCCGCCACCAGGCCGGCCTTGGCAAAGGCGTTGGGTCCGACGCGTCGGACGGTGGTCAAGAACCCCGCCCCTGCACCGAGGGCGGCACCGGCGGCGGCGAAACCGATGATCAGCATTAGGTCGTTGCCGGCGGTGGGGATGGCGTGGAGGAACTGGGCGGCCACGAAGACGGTAGCCACGAGCGGGAACACCAGGCGAGCCCGGGTCACCTTGTGCCCCCGGATCTGGAGGACGACCAGGGCGATGAGGCCAATGTTCATGAGGTAATCGGTGGTTGTCATATGGCCAGTGTCTGTGATCTGCGCCTGACTGGCGTCAGCCCACGGGTGGATCTGAGGGTGGATACCCTCTCCACCCTGGCGTCGAGCCGGCGACCCCCAATGGCCGGTTCCGGGTCGCCGCAAGCCGACCGGGATGTGCCGAAGTCGTGCACCTGGCCCACGGGGCGACCCGAGCGATATCTGCAGTCGGTCAGAGCCTGCGTAGGGCTCGTGACCGGCCGAATCATTGTCGGCCGGTGCGGTCCTCATTCCGGTGGCGGCTATCTTCCCCGAGGCAATCTGCGAGAAATACATTGAGAAGTTCGATATTTCGCCGCAGGCGAAGGTGACCCTCTTTGTCTGTGGAAATGTCGAGCGAAGGACAAAAGACGTTAATGTCCCCGCAGAAGAAGTGAGGCGATCCCTTGACACCCCGCGACTCGCCCTCGTGCCATTCGCGCCGCAAGGCTTCGTGGTCTTCAGCGTCGACACTTGCGATCCCATACGCACTCGCCATGGCTGCCAGTACATCAGGGTGCGAGATGTCCCTACCCTTCTCGAAGAGGGCCTCACGGAGAGCAAGGCTGACGGTTTCACCGATTCGGCCATCTTGACGGTAGGCGGCGGCCGCAAGTGCGAGAGCTGGCAAAGTGGTGCGTGGAAAGTGCTCAGGATCAAAGCCCGTGAAGAGATCGGGGGCCACCTGCGTTCGCAGGTCGTTTACGTGGTTTGCCGTGATCATTGGATCGAGCGGCTTTCCGTTAACCAGTTCGAGGGGCCACGATAGAACCCGCACGATCACATCATCTCGTCCCAACCGCTCTCTTCGCCTGACAACCGAACGAAGCCCGACATGAGTAAACGGACACCAAATGTCCGCGTAAACTTCGATTAGAGCCATATCTTGGACACTACGCCAGCGACGAGGCGCATCCGATAAGTGCCTGATTCGGTATCGGTCGACGTGTGGCAGGAAGCCTTCCACCGTCGGAGCCAAGCATATTCGACGCTATGAGCACGGGCCTCCCTCCCTGCTCACTGGAGTAAGACTCCGTACGAGCTGGAACCTGTCGGGTCCGCTCAAGGTCCTCTGGGGACCATTACGTGCTGACGAGCTCAGGAAGGAGGCCCACCGCCATGTTCGTCGGAATGGACGTGCATCGCAACCGCACCCAAGTCTGCGTCTTGGATCGCAAGGGAAACGAGGTCCGCAACAGAAACGTCGCCAACGACCGCCATGCGCTCAGAAAGGAGCTGGCGGGACTCAGACGCGGCACGCCGGTCGCCTTCGAGGCCGCCTACGGCACAGGATGGATCGCCGAGATGCTCGGCGACCTCGGCTTCGAGGCCCACCTGGCCCATCCGGCGGGATGCCGGGCCATCGCCGATGCCAAGCTGAAGAACGACCGGGTGGATGCCCGCACCCTCGCCAACCTGCTGCGGACCGGCTACCTGGCCGAGGCTTGGCTCGCACCCAAGGAGGTGCGTGAGCAGCGCCTGCTGCTGCGCGAACGGGCCCGGCTGGTGCGTATCCGCACGTCGGCCAAGAACCGGATCCGGGCCCAGATCGCCGATGAGGGTGTGCCCGCCCCGGGCCACGGTCTGTGGACGAAGCAGGGAGCGGCCTTCCTCGAAGGCCTCGATCTCTCGCCTATGCACCGCTGGGTGGTGACCGACTGCCAGGTCCTGATCGAGATTCTCGAGTCCCGGATCTCGTTGCTCGAGGCCGAGATCCGTCGCCAGGCCAAGCCCGACAAACGCGTCGACGCCTTGATGGCGATCCCGGGGATCGGGCTTCTCAGTGCCATGACCCTGGTATCGGAGATCGGGGACGTCACCCGCTTCGCCACGGCACGCAAGCTGTGCGCCTGGGCGGGGATCATCCCTTCCATGCGCAACTCGGACCGAACTCTGCACCATGGCCACATCACCCGGGCCGGACCCGCCGCGGTGCGCCACGTGCTGGCCGAAGCCGCACAAACGGCCATCCGCAAAGAGCCCTATCACTCGGACTTCCTCGCTACCAAGCGCCGGCGGGGAACAGGCATTGCCCTGATCCGGGTGGTGCGCAAGCTCCTCACCGAGTCCTTCTACGCACTGCACGCCCTCGAGGACGAGCAGCGCCAATGTTCGTGAGATTGGTCAGATCGGCCGGGCGAGTCCGAGGTATCCCCGTGCGCGCCTGATGGCGCCGAATATTCGAGTGAGACAGCCCGGCTTTCGCATTTGACGTCGTGCGTCCCGATTGGGACCGAATGGGTGGTTGCGAGACCAACTCCGTCAAGACTTCGCTCCTTCAACATGATGCGCCGGTCCTCGCCGGCATCACGGTCGTTCGTCCTCGCGCGCTCCCGCGCGCCCCGGGCGCTCCACCGTGACCCCGCCTCCGGACCGGCGCGAGTCATCTACCAGGAGCTACGTCCAACTGCATTCCCTCTTGACACCGGCCATCCTCATGGGCGGGGCTATGCGTGGCCCGTGTCTTCTTCTGCGTCCGACAGGTTCCACCGGATTCGGGTAGCCGGGCCGATTAGCGACCCGCGCAGTATTCGCGTCGCGCTGAGCGATAGCGGATGGATCAGGTCGGAGGCGAGTCCGTCCCCTTCGGACTGATTCCGCTCTGGCAGACGGAGCGTCGCCCATCCGGGTCCGGGTGATCCCGGGCGCCCACAAACCCCCCCAGGCAGGGGCGCGTCCTCTGACCAGGACGCCCGACACCCGGCAATAGCGGACGGGCCGGCGGGGCAGCATGGGGCCAATCCGCGAGCCAGACTGACGTTGTGGAGCGGCCAGAGACGAAGTACGTCGCCGTGGGCGATTCTGAGGTCGCCTACCAAGTGGTCGGGAACGGCCCTCCCGACGTGCTTTGGATCTATCCCCTTGGCAGCCATGTTGATCTCTTCTGGCAGATCCCAGCGGGCGCCGCCACCGTCGATCGGCTTTGCACCTTTAGCCGAGTCATCATCCTTGATCGCAGGGGTACGGGGGCATCGGGTCCCGCGCCCGATGGGGCAGCTCCTGGCTGGGAAGTATTCACCGAAGACATCAGCGCAGTGCTGGATGCTGCGCAATCATCCCGCGCCGCCATCATCGCCAATCGCGAAACGGGCCAGATCGCAGCCCTCTATGCAGGAATGCACCCTGAACGAATCTCGGCACTGGTCCTTCTCAACACGACTGCTCGATACCGAGAAGCTGATGATTATCCCGAGGGAGAACCCTCGGCAGCTGTCGATGCCGTACTCGAACTGATGCGTACGACGTGGGGAACCGAAGAGTTCGCTCGTCTCGGGGTTCCAAGCGCCACCGGAGATAGCGAGACGCTTCGTGTGATGGCGATGATGGAACGGGCGTCAGCGACACCTAAGCAGGCCGCCGCTCTCTACGAGTATTTCCTCCGATATGGCGATATTCGCCAAGTCCTGCCCACTATCCAGATCCCGACCTTGATCTTCCACGTTCAGAACAGCCCCCTTCTGCCACTCGCTCATGGGCGCTACCTCGTGGAGCATATTGAGGGAGCCAAGCTCATCGAGCTGCCCGGCTCCGACATTGGCGGCGGTATCCCTGCAGGTGCAATCGCTGACATTGCCGAGTTCCTGACGGGCGAGCCGTCTCTGGGCGAAATCGACCGCATCCTGACTACCGTGCTGTTCACCGACATCGCCGGGTCAACCGAACAGCTGGCTTCTCTCGGTGACGAACGGTGGCGTGGCATCCTCGATGCCCACGACCGCACCGTGCGCGAACAACTTCGGAGATTCC
This sequence comes from uncultured Acidimicrobiales bacterium, assembly GCA_963731665.1. GTDB lineage: Bacteria > Actinomycetota > Acidimicrobiia > Acidimicrobiales > UBA8190 > Chersky-840. Next base: position 6,667 of record CAVSWP010000010.1, read on the forward strand.
GCGGCAGGGAGATCAATACGACCGGAGATGGGTTTGTAGCGTCGTTCGACGGACCGGCGCGAGCCATCCGTTGTTCCGAGGCGATTGTCGAGGCTACGAGCCAGATCGGAGTCGAGCTCCGGGCGGGGCTACACACCGGCGAGTGCGAAGTCCGAGGAGAAGACCTCGGCGGACTCGCCGTCCACATCGCCGCCCGGGTTGGGGCACTGGCATCGCCGAGAGAGGTGCTCGTCTCGCGGACAGTGAAGGACTTGGTTGTCGGCTCCGGGATCGAGTTCGTCGATCGAGGAGAGCACAAGCTCAAGGGTGTGCCTGGGTCCTGGAGCCTGTTCGCCGTGGAGCACTGACCCACGCGCAATCGGTTGCGGGCGGCGTGTCGGCCGGGCTACGACCTCTCATCGAGGCGAGCGGTAATCGATTACCGGGTGCCGTCACACCCCATGCCAAAGGGTCGGACCCCATCCGAATCCCATCACACTGCGATCGGACTCAATCATGGCTGGGGGCCGCGATAAGGGCTACCCGAATCGATCTGCGACGATGGGTCCCCCGGCTATCGCCCAGTCGATGAACGCTGCCAAGTCACCGAGGTCAGCCAGTGGCGGAGATCGATGTTCCTTGGAAAGTGCCGTTCGTCGTACCGAGCTCTGTCCCACTGGCGTCGAAAGCCGTGCCCACGTAACTTCCAGCGATTCTGTCGCCGTCTTCGTCCAACCTGCCCGTGATCGTGACCTTTTCGGTTTCGATCGTCGGAGGGGTGGTCGATGGGTCCATCGCACCGGTCCACATCGTGGCGCCGAAATGACGATCGTCGATCCAAGCCCACGTCCCAAGGAATGGTGTGCCAGGCGGATTGATGTCATGAAACGCGAAAGCCCCGCCAGCGGCGAATGTGGCGGTGCCGTGAACAGGGCTCGGCGTAGACGGGTCCGATCGGGTGACTGACCAACCGCCAAGCAGGCGATCGCCGCTACCGTTTTCGCTCGCAGACGCGGACCCCGGAACAGCAAGCGCTGCCAACCCGGCTGTACCGATGCCAGCTCCAATGAGCATTCCTCGACGGCTTAGGCGCTCAGAAGTCATTCGGATGTCTCCTTCCCAGTCAGCGATCAACGCCACAGCAAAAGAGAAACGTAGCCATGAAGATCACCCCGATGCTTCGTCAATAATGGGTAGGAGCCCCGCAAGTCTCCGCCTCAGCCATTGCTATCGCCACTACCTGGGGCGAGAGGGGAGAATGTGTCACGCGGGGCAAGACCTGTCCACGCCACCAGCAGCGGAGCCGACACTCTAAGCGGAGGCACAGGTGCCGGGTTCGAGCCTCGGGTTTCTTACCCGTTCGATCCGGGCCGCGTGAACGGCCACCCTTATTCCTTTGCGGTCGAGGTCGGAGCCATCCGCTTTCGCATGGGGGGGACCGTCGTTACCGAGCGGGTCGTCTATCGGGCGAGGCGCTGACAAGCCGAACATCCAAGATGGCTCAGATAGGTACACGACGTGCACGGGAGCCCCGATTATCAATCAGTATGAAGATGTTCGTCTGACTCAGATCCACCGCTGAGCGGTTGGGCCTCGCTACCGTCGACCACACCGGGATGTTGGCCTGACTTTGCGACAGCGGGGAACACGTTGTGTGTCGACCGGGTCTCGGACCATAGAAACGGCGCGCCCCGTTCCAGAGGGGTGATGGACCGCTCTGTTAGCGCAGGGCGGAGATCACCGTCACTCCTTCACGGGACGGCCGCGCCACCCCTGAACTAAAGAGAGAGAGGGATGGCCATGACCATCGTAGAAGCTGGCCGCACTGTCGTCGGTGGTGTCGACACCCACCTGGATGTCCACGTGGCGGCCGCTTTGGACCCCATCGGCGGCGTGCTGGGCGTGGAGTCCTTCGTCGCCAACCCTCGGGGCTACAAGGCGATGCTCGAGTGGATGGGCGCTTTTGGCACGGTGTCCCAGGTGGGGGTGGAAGGGACAGGCGCCTATGGCGCGGGCCTCGGGCGCTTCCTGCGCCGGTCGGGCATCGAGGTGATCGAGGTCGACCGCTCGAATCGCCAGGTCCGGCGGACCCAGGGCAAGTCGGACCCGGTCGACGCCGTCGAGGCGGCCCGAGCCGTACTCTCGGGTCGAGCCACAGGCGCACCCAAGTCCCGCGACGGCAACGTGGAAGCCATCCGGGCGCTGCTCGTGGCCAAGCGCTCGGCCCGCGACGGGCGCCTGCGGGCCCTCCACCAGATGCGCCAGCTGAGCTACACCGCCCCCGATCAGCTCCGATGCCGCCTGAAGGGTCTTCCCATCAAGGCGTTCACGGCCGAGGCGGCCGCCCTGCGACCCAGAGCGGGAGGCGACCCGGTCATCTATGCCACCAAGGTGTCGCTCGCCAGCCTGGGACGTCGCGTGCTCGCCCTTGAAGATGAGACTGCTGGCATCGACGAGCTGCTCGACGAGCTCGTGACGGCCACCGCGCCGAGCATGCTCGAGCTCTTCGGCGTCGGGATCGACACCGCCGCCTCTCTGCTCGTGGCTGCCGGCGACAACCCCGAGCGCCTGCGCTCGGAGGCGGCCTGGGCCCATCTGTGCGGCGTGGCGCCTATCCAAGCGTCCTCGGGCAAGGTCACCCGCCACCGCCTCGACCGTGGCGGTGACCGCCACGCCAACCAGGCCCTGTGGCGCATCGTCATGACGCGTATCTCATCCGACCCGCGCTCGCGCGCCTACATGGAACGTCGGACGAAGGAAGGCCGTTCCAAGCGCGAGGTGATCCGGATCTTGAAGCGCTACGTCGCCCGCGAGGTGTTCAAGCATCTTCCTCGCGCCCAATTCTCCGAGCGGCGGACCTGGCTCACCGATTATCTGCCGTCCTGCGGGACTGGCCTTCACCCGACATGCCGATCCGCCGCTCGGAACCATCGCTCGGAGAGCATCGACGCTTGGCCTGATAAGAGCTTGCCCTCGTCCACGAGTGGCTCTTGATTGATTTGCCCGCTGTCTACTCACCCGAGCTCAAGAACCTCTTGACAAACATAGGAGCGTCGGGTGCCATCAGGCCCCCATGCCATGGGGTCGGACCCCATCCGACTCCGGCATGTTGCGCCCGGGCAGAGAGATAAACCTTGCAGCCGGTATTTACGTATTATAGGTTCGCTTCGAATCGCAAGAGGCGAGCCCCCAAAATGCTTGATCGGTGCGGTCGAGGGCTGCTGTCGTATTGGACACGACGACGTCGCCGGGTCCGCCGGTGATTTGACACGTGAGATGTCTTCGCTGGCACCGCCCATCTACTCAATTTCGATGATGTGGCGAGGTGACAGCCCGGCTAGCTTCCTGACCGAAGACGATCGCGGACCGGAAGGACCACATGTCGGCCAGCGACCAGATCAGAGGAGTCGGACGAACGGGGAGACAGTGAGAACTGCACGCAAAATTGCGGTGTCGGTGACGCTGACGCTGGGGCTCGTGACGGGAGTTGCCGGTGCAGCGAACGCTCAGGGCAACACGACGTATCGATGGGGCTCACTGTTTGGCGGAGCCGAGGAGACGAAGCCAACCGTCGTCGGCGACCTGAGTGGCATCATCGCGATAGCAGCGGGCAACTCGTCGAGCGTGGCCCTTGACGCCAACGGAAACGTCTGGACATGGGGACTCGGGACCGATTACATGCTCGGCCAAGGGATCAAGGCGAGTCACCTAGCGAGCGCCGTCGAGGTCCGGCGCATACCAGCGGCAGTGGCAATCGCCGAGTCATTCAACACAGATGTGGCGATAACTGCAAGCGGAGCCGTTTACGGGTGGGGAGACAGCGGCGGAAGCCTATGCACTGGCAATTCTAACGTGATCCGTTATCCGGAGCGACTGACCGCCCTGAGCAATGTGGTGATGGCGGCCGGAGCAGGTGGGCACATGCTCTACCTGCTGGCAGACGGAACCCTGGAAGCGTGCGGAAATAACGTCGACGGACAGTTGGGTGATGGCTCCCTGAGCGCCAGCTATGTACCTGCGACGGTGACGGGTCTGCCCCCGTCGCCAATCGTGGCCCTCAGCGCAGGGTGGCGAGACTCGACGGTTCTGCTCGCCGACGGCCAAGTGTGGGACTGGGGCTACAACACGCTCGGCAACCTGGGTGACGGCAACACAACCGACTCGGATGTTCCGGTCGAGGTCGAGCTACCGGCAGCAGCCGTGCAAGTGTACCAGGGGGGCTCCGAGCACCCGAACGGACAATCTCTTGCCTTGCTGGCGAATGGACAGGTATGGGGCTGGGGTAACAACACCTATGGGCAGCTTGGCAACGGAGGAACGGCGAAGGTAAACGCGACACCCGTACGGGCATCGGACTTGCCGGCGGGCGTCGGGTTCACCTCCATCTCCACGGGCGGATCCACGTCGTACGGGCTCGATACCGACGGCAATGTTTGGGCCTGGGGCGCCAGCGGCACCGGACAGGTCGGTAACGGTGGCATCAGGCGCAAAGTGCTCACGCCGGTCAAGGTGCTGTCGGGCGCGACCCTTATCTCGGCGACTGCCGACAACACTGTGGCGTTGAGCGGATGAATTCTTCATCCTGTGTGAATTCGCTGTCAACGACATGGATGAGTCAGATGAGACTGATTCATGCGACAGCCTATTGCTTTGTCTAGCGCTCGTCGGCCAGTGTCGAGGACCCCCTGGTTCTGCCCTGGAAGTCCGGCCTCGATGAGCAAGGCTTCGGCTCTGTTACTACCCTCCCACGCCGCCCGATAATGACAGCGTACCGTTTACGGCGATGTCCGGAATGACCATCCGAGAATGCAGTTCTGTGCGCCCTGACGGACCCAATCCAAGCGCTCTCGGGCCGATCGAGATCACCCGGTCAGGGGTGGGCGACGCTCCGTCTGCCAGAGCCGAGGCAAACCGAAGCTGACGGACTCGCCTCCGACCTGACCCCATCCGATGCTCCTATGGCTTGTCAAGTCTCTTTTGGCCTGTGCGGATGCTGCCAGCAAACCAGTGATGGGCCACTCGAACGAGGGCAGGCTCTTATCAAGCCAAGCAGGAACCGCGTGTGGAGAAGGTCCAGGGTGCGGGTCGGCAGATCGGACGAATGACAGCCCAGAGGGACGTCAGATATCGCTAGAGCCAGACCCGCACCCTGGAGATCTAGGCGCGAGGCAGCTGGCGATACACCTCGCGAACGACGTAGCGCTTCAAGATGCGAATCACCTCGCGCTTGGAACGTCCTTCCTTCGTCCGGCGATCCACATAGGCGCGAGTGCGCGGATCGAAGGACATCCTTGTCATGACGATGCGCCACAGGGCCTGGTTCGCCTGTCGATCACCGCCCCGGTTGAGGCGATTCCGTTGCACCTTGCCCGAGGAGGCCGGAACCGGCGAGACGCCGCAGAGGTGGGCGAAAGCAGCCTCGGAGCGCAGACGTTCGGGGTTGTCGCCGGCGGTCACGAGCAGCACAGCGGCGGTGTCCACCCCGACCCCGTAGATCTCGAGGAGGTTCGGAGCGGTGGTGGCGACGAGCTCGCCGAGCAGCTCATCGATGCGGGTCATCTCGTCATCGAGGGCGAGGACCCGTCGCCCCAGTGTCGCCAAGTGACACCGTGGTGGCGAAGACCACAGGGTCACCCCGACGAGCCCGCAGCCGGGCCGCCTTGGCCGCCACCGCAGCCGACGAAAGGCCCTTCAAGCGAGCCCGGAGCTCGTCGGGCCCGGTGAAGCTCAAATGGCGGATCTGGTTGAGTGCCCGGATGCGAGCGTCTCTCGCTGAACGTTTCGCGACCAGCAGCGTGCGGATGGCCTCCACCTGCCCGTCTCGAGTCTTGGCCACTGCGCTGGCCCGACCCGACAGGACGGCCCGAGCTGCTTCGACGGCATCGGCGGGATCGGACTTGCCTTGTTGGCGCCGGGCCTGGCGGTTCGGGCGGTCGACTTCGATTACCTCGACACCGGCACGACGCAAGTACCGGGCGAGGCCCGCCCCATAGGCGCCGGTGCCCTCGACCCCGACTCTGGTGAGGTGGACGAACGAGCTCAACCATGACACCAGGGATCGGTAGCCAATCGGCGTGGTCTCGAAGGACTCCACACCCAAGAGGCCGCCGAGCGGATCGAGTGCCGCTGCGACGTGGACGTCCCGGTGAGTGTCGACGCCTCCGGTGATGGGGCGGCCGGCTTCTACGATGGTCATCGCCATCCCTTCCTTCCTAATGGTCAAGGGGTGGCACGGCCGTCCCGGGAAGGAGTGACGGTGCGGATCGCCCTGGGCTAACAGGGCTATCCATCACCCCCTCTGGAACGGGGCGTGCCGCGTGTGCGCTCAAATCAACCGAGCAGAACCCGACGGTAGTGACCTGCATTCAGTCTGAGGTGGACCCCCGTGGACCAATACTCACTGCTATCGCTCAGCGACGCGAATACTGCGCGTGTCGCCATCCGGCCCGGTTATCCGATCCCTGTGGAGCCTGTCGGACGCAGAGGAAGATTCGGGCCACGCATAGCCCCGAATATGATGCGCTATCTGAGGTCGTCCTCGACCATGAGTTTGATCTCGACCGGGAACGAAGCCTGTTTGCGTCAAGTCCCTGGGTCTTGGGCGCGGCCGAGCACGGACCGGCCGAAAGGCATAGCGTTGTCCTGGGCCCGGGAGTGACCTCACCAAAGTGCCGGTTTCAGGGTGTGAGCCGGCCACGCTGGTCTTAGGAGTCGTCCCTGGTTGTCCTCCCGAGCCCGCTATCAACGTTGGGCGTCTCGCACGAGCTGCCGGTAGACCACGTCGGAGATCTGACGCTTGAGCGCTCGCGCCGCCTCCTTCTGCGTCTTGCCCTCGTCGATCTTGCGCTCGTAGTAGCTGCGGCCGGGACCGGCGTGGGAGAGCTGGGAGGAGGCGATGATGTGCATGGCGTGGTTGAGCTGGCGGTTGCCTCGGGGGTTCAGGCGGTGGCGCTTCCTCGGCCCGCTGGATGCCTCGATGGGTGCGGTGGCGTTGTAGGAGGCGTAGTTGTCCTCGTTGGCGAAGCGCCGCACGTCCCCGGTGTGGGCCAGGATGATGCAGGTAGCCACGGGACCCACGCCGGAGAGCTCTCCGAGAGAGGTGGGCACCGCGGCCAGGGCCTCGACCATGGTGCGCTTGGACGCCTTGAGTTGCGCATCGAGACGCCGGACATCACCCACGAGAATCTGGGCCTGGTCCCGGCGCGCCTTCTCCACCGCTGTCTTGGCCCGGAAGCCGCTGAGCACTGCCGCGGCCTTGTCGGCAGAGAGCCGACGACGGGTCCTACCAGGGACGATGCCGGCCAACAGGGCGTGGAGCCGGCACACCGCCTGGGTGTGATGAGACGTCAGGTTCTTATGGCGGTTCCACAAAAGCCGGAGCACGGCGATGTGGTCTTCTGCCACCACCACTCGGAGCCGGTCCGAGCGCAGAGCGGCGATGGCGACCGAGAATGCGTCGTTGGGGTCGTTTTTCTGGGACTTGCCCGACGCCAGCACCCTCACCCGCGCCGACAACGTCGGTGGGACGTCGAAGACCTCTTCGCCGACGCCAACGAGCTGTTGGGACAGCAGCGCCCCGAGCCCGTTGGCCGACTCGATAGCCCACGATCGTTTGGGGAACGCCGATGCCCAGCTCCTCAGTGCCTCGAGCTGTCGTCGGTCGGCACGGACGCGTACCTCGCCGAGCTTGTGCTCGTCCTCGTCGATCGCCACCGCCGTGTGGGACCCTTTGTGGGGATCGATACCAATGACCACCATCGTGTTCTCCTTTCATTCGTTGGGGAGCCACGACGGGCAATCCTGATGAGATCGGGTGCCTGCCTGTTTCGAGCCACGTCGCTGACCAGGAGCCCGACCGGCCAGCGCTTCGTTTAAAAGCCAACCCGAAGGCGGCAGGCACATCGAGAGCCGACCGGCCGAACTCCTCAGACGCTAGAACGGAGGTTCAGCGCCCACCGCCACTATGAATCAGGCACGTTGCGATCGTCTCAGCACGGCCTGGAAGGACCGATTTCGGCCCCCACTTTTGCAACCAGATCTCTGAATGCATAGAGTCCCGTCGCCGGATGTGGCTCTCTAGTAGGAGCCAATGCTGAGGGAGTGGGGTGTGCCGACTTCCGTTGCTCGCTATGAGAGCCCGGAAGCGAAGGTGTGGCGGTGGCTCACCGGCCATTTGCGGCGTCGGGCACCAGCCGTGTGGGCGTCGGCAGTCTTCATTATCGCCGCCCTCATCTACTCCTTCTGGTGGGGACTGCACGCCGACTGGGGGTCTCCTCTGCATCTCAACTGGAACACCCCGTCCGACCTCTGGCTCACGCCGCAGACTGCCAGGCAGGTCGCCCACGGGCAGATGTCGTCGCTGTACGCCCAGTATCACTTTCAGACCTTCCCCGGCGTCGCCTTCCTCCTCGCCCCGGCTGGTGCCCTCATCTCTGCGGCCAACCTCACAGCCGACCTCCCGCCCGCCCAACAGTGGGTCCACCCCCAGGCGTGGTTCGTGCTGGAGCCATGTCTGCTCCTCCTCAGTGCTGTCTCGCTGTTTGCCTTCGACGCTCTGGCTGAGCGCCTCGGGGCGGACGGGCCGCGACGCTACGCTCTGGCCTTCACCGAGGCCGTTGCCCTGTGGAACGTGTCGGTGTTCTGGGGCCACCCTGAGGACGTGTTGGCGGTCGCCCTGGTGGCTTATGCACTGTGTTTCGCTTTCAATAGTCGATGGAACGGGGTGGCGTGGCTCTTCGGTCTTGCCGTCGCCTTCCAACCCTTGGTGCTCGCCGGCGTACCGGTGCTCCTCGCAATGGCTGGCGTCAAGCGGTGGGCGAGGTTCCTCGCTCGAGCCGCTGTCCCCGGCGTCGTCGTGCTCCTTCCGCCGTTGATCGCTAACTTCCACGCGACGGCGACTGCCCTCACCCAACAGCCCAACTATCCGACGGCTTCCGCCAATCACGAGACTCCGTGGACGGCGTTGGCGCCACGGCTTCACCTCGTTCCCGGGGTGTGGGTCGTCTCGGCTGGTCCGGGACGCTTGGTCTCGTTAATCCTCGCCTGTGGGGTCGGGTGGTGGTCACTGCGTTGGCGTGATCGACCGGAGATGCTGGTGTGGGCAGTCGCCCTCACTTTTTCGCTCCGGTGCCTCACCGAGTCGGTGATGGACCCCTATTACCTTTGGCCCGTGCTAGCCGTGGCGATGGTGGCATCGGTGCGGTCGCAGCCATGGCGGTTTGCTGGCACCCTGGTCACCGCCATCGTGGTGACTGTTATCTGCCAGTCGCACTTTGGATGGGGTGCCTGGTGGACCCTCAACATGCTCGGGCTGGTCGTCATCCTTGTCTGCGCTGTCCCGCTACACCTTGTCGAGGTGGCCGAATCCACTGCCGTGCGCGACCGTGCAAGAGCGCGGAAAGGGCGACCGCAGTCCTCCCAACCTGCTGGCGGGACCAAGCGACGGAGACATGCGACGGGTTAGGTGGCGCCATACTCCCGCCCGGTGGGATGCCCTGGTTGACCCATTTCACCGACCCAGCACCCGATCGGGATCACCCGGTCCGGGGTGGGCGACGCTCCGTCTGCCAGAGCGGAGTTAGTCCGAAGGCGACGGGCTCACCGCCGACCTGACCCATCCGCTATCGCTCAGCGACGCGAATACAGCGCGGGTCATCCTGTGATCGGGGCCACCCGAATCTTGCGCAACCTGTCCGACGCAGATGAGGACATCGGGCACGCGTACCCCCGACTATCGGATGGCGTCGACGCATTGCTTGTAGGTGCGAGCGCCCTCTATCGGCACCTTGGGGATAGTGGTCAACGATCTCTGGAGCAGCTTCGTTGACCCCTGTCGGTTCCCTCGGAGTTACAGCCCGGCGGCGACATCTTGAGGGGTCCGTGCGAGTCGAACGTGGGTTACGGCTGGCGAACATACGTGTTCAATGCACCGGTAATTACCGACGCTGGGGCCGAGATCGTCGAAGAGTCGTTCTCCAGAGCCGAGCAAGACCGGCACAATTGCCAGATGTAGTTCATCAATTAGCGAAACACGAAGGTATTGCCTGATGGTGGCTGCGCCACCTCCTACAAGGACATCACGGCCACCCGCTGAGTCGAAGGCTGCGCTGAGAGCTGCTTCGATCCCGCCGTCGACGAAATAGAAGGTTGTGCCCCCCTGCATTTCAACAGAGGGATGTGGGTGGTGAGTGAGCACGAAGACCGGGTGATGAAAAGGGGGATCCTCTCCCCACCAGCCGGTCCATTCGCTCTCGCCCCACGGGCCACGTATCGGTCCGAACATGTTCCGACCCATGATCGTGGCACCCACACCAGATTCCCGTCCCGAGAAGAAGTCATTGTCGAGCCCCTCGCTACCGCCTTCTCTGCCAATCATTCGGTTACCGCTTCGGGTAGCGAACAGCCAATCGTGCAGCTGCATACCACCCACCCCGAGTGGATTGTCGAGATCCTGATCGGGTCCAGCGACGTAACCATCCAGCGAGATCGAGAGATTACGCACTAGCAACCTCGGCATTGGGATTAACCTCCCCGTGTAGTTCCAAACGACCGGACTAGCCACAGTACAGACGGTCTGTAGGGGCGGTCGGACCCCGACAAGGATGGGGACCGGTATCTCCCGCTCCCGGTCATTCGCTGGCCGAGACCGTCTGAACCTGCCGGTTGTGCCTTCGCCTGGGTCCCCAGTGGGGGGCCTGAAACCGACCGACTTGGTATTCGCGAGGCTACGACGTGGCCACCCTCAATCAACGGGTCGGCAGGCGCACCTTGGCCTCGGTCACGATTGCTTCCGGTCGTCGTCGGGGATCGAGGGGTGACGATGTAGCCAGCACAGCCCAGACCGGTGCGTGGTCCAGTTTCGACAACGACGCCGTCCGTTTGGTCTCTCATTGAACGGCACGTAGATGAAGGCGTGGCACTGCTCGCTCATCGTCAGTTAACGCCCTTGGTCGCCTCAGTCTCCACGAGGCCAGGCTGCCGTCGACGATCTGCCTCTAATGACCTCTGTGTCATGACGCCCGTGTCACATTACCTGTCGGTACCTGTGTTTCGACTGAAAGGCGCATACGGGGGGTAGTTGAACGCTTCCAGAGGTGTCTATCTCCCTGCGGCGGACAGCCCGGAGGTCACTCCCGGTGCCGGGGGGCGCGGACCCGTCGCGTGGCCGCGACGACATCGGGGTGGCCTCCACTGAGCGCATAAGAAAAGCGCACCAAACCTCCAGTCGACGAGCAGTCGTTCCCGGTGGGGTCGTTGCCGTGCCTACACGAACAACGACTCTGAGCGCTCGATCCGGGACTGAAGAGACTGAAGGGCGCCAGCCAACATGCGGGTGGTGGCCTCAAGGATTTGCAGTTGATGAAGAACGTGCAGGGCCAAGGCGTTGGCCTGTTCGGTGTCGCCCATGTCGATGTCGAACCCCGACGCCGAAAGTCGCTGTGCCATGGGGGAGTCCTGGGCGGCGTCCAACATCTCCTTGGCCCTCTGGAGAGTCGGCTTAGCTGGCGAGTAAGTCATGTAAGGGCACCCGAGCGAGGGACACGCGACAGAACCCCATCCACATTGGAAATGAACCGCCCAGAGCCGCGTGCCTCTGTTCCATCACCCACGGCGCACACTCCATCCCGCCAACATCCAGGACCCTACGTCTCTCTCGGGGATGCGTCCATCGGCTCCCGGCCCGGTGCCGAGAGTGGTGGTCCCTGCTCCCATCTGGGTGTGGTCACCGCCACGAAAATCCCCAACGTCCTCCTCTTGTTATCCCCAGGGCCGAGGCACGAGAGTGACGTCGTTGGTCGGGGACTTGTCCCCAAGGCCAATGACAACGGGGAGTCCGAGCGCCGTACTTCGACCACCCTTTCTGGCCGAGGACAAGGGAGGAGTTCTACCGACGCCGCACTGCGGCTTTGGAGCGGGCGAGGGAGTGGGTGTCGCTGAAGGCCGCAGCACCCACCTGAGGGACTTGCCGTGTGTGGGTGTTGTCCCCCGAGCGACCTGTTGCCCCCCATCAGGTCGCCGGGATGACACCCCTAGCGAGGACGGGTGACGATGGCAGGCAGGCTGCAGGTGTCCCGGCTACCGGGAGTATTGGACCGCTACCGCAAGTGGAAGGTCGTGCTCGACGGTGAGGTGGCCGGTTCTGTCGCCAATGCCAAGACCTGCGAGGTGCTGGTCGAATGTGGCACCCACACCTTGCGCGTGGGACACCGGTGGTGGGCAAGTCCAACCCGGTCCTTTACCGTCACGGATACGAAAACGGTGGAGTTTGTGTGCCGACCCCGACCTCATCCCATGATCTGGATTCCATATGGGGTGGTCTCGCTGTACCGGAACGACCTCTTCATCGTTCTGGAACGCATGCCCGCGAGAAGGTCAAAATCGAGGGGATCGTTTTCCCTCACGAATCAGCCCTGATCAGATCCTGGATGATCTGCACTTCGGTCGACGTGAGGCCGGAAGTCGAGCAGGACTGCACTGGTGGCGTGCTGGCGGAGGACGTGGTTCCAGAGAGATCCTGGTCAAGAGCAGCGTAACTGAAGCACGTTGCGTATCGCTGCTCCGCTGCCTCCAAATCCGCCGCCTGGGTCTGGGCGGCCAGCACAGGCGTCCACACGACGTCGACTTCGGTTGGCGTCGAGGACGTGGGCGTGCTCACCGGGGCCGTCGCGCCACCGTGGGCACTCCAGGTGGCGCCACCGCACGCACACATCGTGATGCCAGCGATGATGGCGAACCCCAGCGCAGGCAGTCGACGCACGAGAGAGGAATCGGCAGGCGACCCCCAGACCTTGATGAAGGTGGACGATGTCAGTCCGGGCTGTCACCGTGTCAGGCCCGGCGCTCCCTCGGGCATGGGGCGAGGGGTGCGCCTTGTGATCCAGCACGCGGGGGCAGCTAGTGCCGCGTCAAGCAACGTTTGCGAGCTTTACCAGCTCAGGTAAGGTTTCATCCCCAGCGTTGCGATTCCGCCAAGCGATGTAGCGACGGATCAAGAGTGCCTGGGCTTTGTGGCTTTCGTGGTCGGTGCCGTCTAGGCAGAAGTAGCGCAAGGCTGTGAACTGGGCTCCGATCCGGTTGAGCCAGCTGGCGTAGTGCGGGGTGTAGGCCAGCTCGACGTTGTTGGCCTTCGCCCAGTCGCCCACCCGAGTGTCAATCTTCGTCGACAGGTGGGGGCTGAAGTTGTCGAGGACGATGGCCATGCGGATGCTCGGCGGGTGAAGGGTGCGGATGTAGCGCAAGAAGGAGGGGAATTCCGTCCTTCCCTTGGTGGCCTTCACATGCCCGTAGAGCCTGTCGGCCGACAGGTCATAGGCGGCCAGGAGATGACGCACTCCATGGGGACGGGTGAAGGTGGCCCGGCGTCGGCGTCGCCGTCCGGATCGGGTGCTGTCCGGCGCGTCGCGCTCGGCCCACTGGTGACCGGGATGGGGCTGGAGGTTGAGCGGCCCGAACTCGTCGTAGCAGACGACCACCTCGGGATCACCCCTCTTGGGCTGGGCTTTCCCATCGGCGATGTCGGAGAGCTCGAGGACCCGGTTCTTCTTCACCTCGAAGTCGGGGTCGTTGGACTGCTTCCAGGTCTTGATCACTTGAAAGGAGACACCCTCCTCGCGGAGAAGCGCCCGGAGTCCCTCATGGCTGATGTCGTCGACCACCCCCTTTCGCACCAGGTGGTCGGCCAGCTTGGTGAGCGACCAGGTGGAGAAGGGCTCGCCGTAGTCGGTCGGCCGCCCCAGGGCGATCTTCTTGATGGCCCGGCGCTCGGGCAAGGTGAACTTGGGCGGTCGTCCCCCGGCGTATCTGGGGGCCAGGGAGTCGAACCCGTCGGCGTTTGAAGTTGTGGAGGACCTCTCGCACCCGGTCCTCGGAAGTGAAGGCGATCTTGGCGATCTGGCCCACGTCCATCCCCTGGGCCGACCACAACACGATTTGGGCTCTTCGCCATCGCACCACCGATCCCGAATCTCGGCGAATGATCCGCAGCAGGCGGTTGCCCTCGTCGTTGGTGATCTCCCTGACTCGCACCCGTTCAGCCATGCGTCCCACTCTGCGCGACCTGGGGGTCAAAGTGGTGGACGCGACCCCTCAACGTTGCTGGTCACGGCACTAGGTTGAACGCCCACGGGTTGGGAAGGCGGTGCCCGGATCATTCTTGGCCTGGGAGGTCACCGGCATGCAAACGGCGCCCCGAGCCTGCCGCCTGGGACGCCGTTTCCAGCCACCTTCTCTCGGCGGAGGGGTGGCACTGTCGCGCCCGGCCGAAGCGGAGCGTCTATGGCCTCACGGTACGCCTCTGTGCTCCCCGACACAATAGGGTGCTGACGGATTGGCGGCGTTTTCTTGGTCGGTAGAGCCTTGTAGCTGTGGGAGACGAACTCAGTCAGGCCATCGCCCTCGTCACCGCTTGGGCTGCTGGCGAGGTTGAAACCTGGACAGAGCTTGCCCAGGAGGCCATCACCCGTGACCCGCTGGCGGTCCTCAGACAGATGAGCTTCATCGTCATGCAGCTGGCGGAGACGATCGCCGAGAACGCCGGGAGCAACTGGTCGGTCAACACGGTGCTACAGCACCTGGCCCTGGACACAGGCGAAGACGACGGCGAGGAACCCGACGCCCGGTAGGAATGGGTCTGCACTTACGTTCCGAAGACCCTTGGACCGTCGACGTCGCAGGTCGTGGCCTGACTCGCAGACGTCTAGGCGCGAAGACTCGGTTGATGAACATGGATGCGGCAGTGGCAGCGCGGCGTCTCATCTTGTGCTCACCGCCTGATGTAAAAATTATCCTAGGCTCTGAGCGTGCCCAGCCTCATCGCTGTGGCGATGTGGGGAGTCGTTGCCCTTCTTGTCGTTACGATCCTCGCCCTGGGTTTCTTCGTGTCACTAGGGGTCCGGGCGTACCGAAGCAGCCGAGGGAAGCGCTAACGGTTGGCGGCTCATGCTTGGTGGGCGATGTCGCCGAGGGATAGTTCCTCGGTCCTGCTGGCGCCGCACTGGGGGCACACGGCCTCCCTGTGACGCCACGAGCGCAGCATCCGGGTACCGGCATCGTTGAGCACCACGACGAAGGAGTCCGAGTACGGGTCGAGGTGCAAGGAGTGGTACGGGCGCCACTCCATCATCGCCATCCGCACCCGGAGCCCCGGTCCCTTCGGCACCCGGCGAAAGCGCAGGCGCTCGGCATCGAAGACCCAGCGGCTGTGGCAGGAATCGACGACGACGAGATCCATATGCGTCATTCTTGCCGATCGGACTGTGGAGACGCCTCAAGACGTCTTACGGTTCGATGAAGAACTGGTGTCGACCCCAGCCCACGCCGATTACCCGGATCAGGTGGCGCCCACGGTGACGTAAAGCGCCCAGAGCCGGACCAGCGCCGGACAGGGCTCTCCCGGCGGGCACAGGACCGAACCGGTGGCGGACACGGTGGCCTGGCCCACACCGGTCGCGCGCAGGTCGGCGTCGAGTCTGCCGGAGGACTGCCGTTCTACGTTCACGACCTCGACGATGCTCGAATCGCTCGTCGGTGTGTCCCAGCGAAACCCGGGATCGAGCACGATGTGGATGGTGGCACCGATGTGGGTGCTCACGGTGCAGGGCTCGGGCTGGGCGGTGACAACTACATCGGGGCTGAGGACCACTCCGCACGGCGGGACCGCTGGTCCGGTCGTGGTGGGGCCGCTCGTCGAACTGCTGGTGGAAGGGCTGGTGGTGGGGCTGCCCGTGGGCGGGACGCCCGACGAACCACATGCCGCCAACACGACCGCCACGGCTGGAACGGCCAGGACCCGGGGAACGTCCCCCAACATACGCCGGTCCGATCTGGGCACGTGCCGAGTCTCTCACTGGCCTCTTGCACAATCGGTCCAGGGGGGATGTAATGGCGTTGGTCCCGAGCGGCTGAAGGGCGGTTGAAGGATTGCCCCGAAGGTCGCTCGGGACCTACGCGTCGGGGGGTCTGCCTGGACGGCACCACCCCCGTCGCGGGAGTGTCCGAACAAGGATCAGCAGCAGGTCAGGCTGGAGGACGTCGCACTTCGATCTCGACGTCATAAGACCAAAGCTCACTGTGGGTACCTACGGGGGGGCGGCTTCCATCCTCGCGTGACACTCCCCGATGGCCGTGGGCGAACGCCGGTGACGCCACCCACGCCTCGAAGGCCTCCTTGTCGCGCCACCGTGTCACCACGAGCCATGTCAGTCGGTCATCGGTCGGGCGCAACAGCTCGAACCCCTCGAAGCCGTCGGCGTTGTCCACGGCCCCAGCTCGCTCGGCGAACCGGCGGGCCAGAGGGCGGATGACGGTCATGGCCCCAATCATCCCTCGTTTGCGGGGTATGTGCTTCAACCACTCCTGACCGATGCCAATGTGGGCAAGGCCATGGGGATTGGTCGAGTTGTGGGTACCCGGTCATGTGGTCAGGGTGCCAGGAACCGTCGAGCAGGTCGTCACTCAGAAGGTGGATAGTCTTCTGACTTCGTGAGCGATCGCGACGATCTCCTTGGCCAGCGTCGCAGCATCCTCTTGGCTCAGGTCCGACAGGGCATCAGCTTCGGTGCCTTCTGGGGGTGCCATCACGCGTTTTCTCACACGCCGCATGGCTTCCAGAAGATCAGGAGGCAGATACGGCACCAGCTCGGCGTCGTAGAGGGCATTCATGAAATGAGGGAACGGGGCGTGCTTCAGCCGAGCGGGAAGAGCTTCGGGGGCGGTGGCCAGCGCATCCACAGCGTTCGACATCCTCTCGCACGCATATGCGATGCCCATGATTTCTTGGCTACCTTTCGATCAGCCGACCATCCCGTCGACGCCGAGGTCGGATGTCTGTCAAGCCTATTCCGAGCTGGTTCGCGATGCCTCGTCGCTCTTCGATGAGGACTACCTCGCGCTTGGACCTGTCATCGACGCCGCTGCGTTCGTCGTTTGAAGTGCAGGTGCGATCGTGGGGTGGCCGACGACGTGGAGCCAGAACTGGATTCCTGGACCGATGAGCAGGCCGGTGATAACCGTGCCCACTCCCACTGAACCACCAAGGAGCCAGCCCACCGTGAGCACGGTCGC
Source organism: uncultured Acidimicrobiales bacterium (assembly GCA_963731665.1). Taxonomy (GTDB): domain Bacteria; phylum Actinomycetota; class Acidimicrobiia; order Acidimicrobiales; family UBA8190; genus Chersky-840. The sequence continues at coordinate 23,707 of CAVSWP010000010.1, forward strand.
TTCCATAGCGACGCGAATCGGGGCGAGCGGTCGACGAGTCAAGCGCCGAAGCCCGAGCATCACGGCGTCGTAAGCAGCCACACCCACCGAGGCCCGAATAATCATCGCCCCACCGAGGGCCATCATCCATGACGCCAAGAGCACACTTGCCGTCCGCACTGGCAGACCGTGGGGCGTCGGAACGTGAGGGAGAAGTACGTTGAGCGTCACCCCGCCGAGGATGGGTAGTACCAGCGTCCCCGGGCCGGGCCAGTACCTCAGGAGCAAGGCGACCAAGACGAAAGCAAAGCCGGTCACTGTCACGGAAGTGCCTATTGAGATGCCAGCGTGCCTCGCGAAGCCATCCTGCAACACGTATAAGGGACCCAAACCCAGATCGGCGCGAATGGTGACCGCGTAGCAGGTCGTGACCACCAGCGATCCGCCGAACAACAGCGCGATGCGTCTCAGCAGCGACCCCTGCGAGTGTCGAACTTCGACTTTGACGGGGCGTCCCACCCCCGCCATGCTACTGAGTGGCGTAGCTGGGAATGCTGGGCGACGACCCGCCTCCAGCCGATGCGGCAGTCGGAGTCGCCGTGGCCTCGCTGCGGTCAGATACCGACCCTCAATGTCGGGTAATCCGCACCAGGGCGTACATCACGGAGACCCATAGGGCGACGGCTATCAGAACAATCTCCGAGTCGTGAGAAATGTGGATTGTCATCATCTGCCCACCGCTTTTTACCGGGTCCCTCTTTCTGCTTCCGCCTCGACTTGGACGAGGTTCGTTGGCTAAGGGACTCCATAGGCCCCTTTTGATGCATCGGCCCACATCCCCCGGACCTTGACTCTGCCGCCAGGTCGCAGCGGCCCCGAAGGTCCTCCGAGCTGGCCGACCCATCCGGTAACGCTCCACGAACCCTCCGGGAGATGGACGCGCGCCTTTGACTTTGGGGTTGACGTTGACTTGGGGTTGACGTTCCCTCTCTTCCTTTGGGTTTCTGTTGGGTTCTGAGGGAAAGAACTCCGGGGACGCGACAGACCCCGAGCACGAAGCCCGGGGCCTGTCTCCCTCTCTTCCTTCGGGCCTTGCGGGTCCGTCTGTTAAGAACACCAGATTACCGGCGAATGCCTCGGTGGGTTTGGGGGTCGAAAGGACTCAGCCGAGGTCACCGGCTGACACATGAGAGGAGGGGCCAAGGACCCTGGCACGTCCGCCATACTGGCGCGAAGATGGCGCTGGGCCACTCGGTCAGGCCCATGGTTGGAGGTGTGCGACATGCCGCTCTCCGAACACGAGCAGCGGGTGCTCGACGAGCTGGAGCAGACGCTCCACCAGCAGGACCCGGACTTCGTCCGGCGCGTGCAGTCAGGAATCGCCTCGCTACGTACCCGGTTCCGTCTTGCCTTGTCGGTCTGCGGTGTCGTGGTTGGTCTGATTCTGATCCTTGCCTTCTGCGTGACTACTGAAGTCATCGTGGGCGTCGCAGCCTTCGTCGTGATGTTCGTTTCTCTTCATGCTGTCTGGACCAATGCGAGCGGCAAGCACCAGCGGAGGTAGGAGGGCCCCCGCTCGCTCGGCGAACCTGTGGGTCAGCTCCTCGCTGCCGCTTTCGGGCACGGTGATGGCGTTGATGCGGATGACGGTCATGACCCCATCATCGCCCAAGGAACTTCCACAGTCAGTAGCGGGTCAGCTTGAATCAGGCGAGGGGCTCTGGTTCTGCGTGTCGGTCCGAGAGTAGCCATCCAGATAAACCGCGACGGCTAGCAGAGTCAGGAAAATTGCTGGCCCCAGCGCCCACCCAGCCCAGTAACTCACCCAGAACAAGACAACGGCGATGGCAGCGATTCCGAGGGAACCCACCCAAGCCGAGGCCTCTACCGTTCGCGCTCTTGCCATGCGGCGAGTTTACGCCCCGGCTTCTTGAGTACCAGTGTCGACTTGGCGGGCTGACGGCTCTCGAAGCGGTCAATGGTGGCCGAGGACGGAAGCAGAGAGGGGCGAGTAGAGCAGACGTCTAAGTGAGGGCTCAACCTGCAACGAGTCCAGCCAACGCATATGTCGGGTGCCAGTCCAAGTTGAGCCTTGCTCGGGCATGCCGCCTGGTTCTTGGGGGTCGGTATTGCCACGTCACGTGATCATTTGTGCCTTTTGACATGTGGGCCATTGACGCGCGTCTCCCTCGGGACCTTTGCGGCATGGTGGTGGCGATGGACCAGATGGGGATGTCCATGGCCCCGCCGCACCGGCGGCACGATTGTGCCTGAACAGAATCGGGCCGTGTCGTAGCCGTAGTGGCTGGATGCCCATGGTGAATGGATTACAGCCTTGGCGAAGCTGAGGCAAGAGGCTTTGCCCGATTTGAGCACCTGCAGGATTCGTGCGTATGCCTGATTCGACAGGAGCGTCGTCGCCGTGGCCCCGATACCGGTCGTCATGCTCGGGAATATCGGAATGCCGGTGTCCTCGCCGCTTGTCGTGAACTGGTGCTGGTACGCGGCCGAATCCAACGAGGTGTTGAGGGGGTTGTCGGCCCAAAGGCCTCCCTCGTTCGCCATCCAACGATCCAAAAGACTGACATTGTCTGCCGTCACCGGGATGTGTTCGGTCCCGTTGGACTGCTGATTGACCGCGCGGATCAGCCCTGCGGCGACCTGGGCGGTCGTTCCCTGACCCACCGCTGGTGCGGCCGTAGCTCGCTCCTGTGGCAGCGGAGGCGTCGTGCGTGGCGGGGACGTGCTCGTGAGGGCCGTCGGCGGGGTAGGCGTCGTCGTCGTCACGCGGCTGCTCGTCTGGGGGGGAGCCAAAGTGGCTGGGGTCGGAGCATTGGTCGTCGTCGTTCCCGACGTCGTCGTTGGCACGACGGACTCCGTCGATCCCGGAGGAAGCGACGTCGGGGAGAGGTGGGTGACAGGGGTCGGGGACGTGGTACGCAGAGCATTAGAGCTTTGGGAGCTGGACGTTGCGGGCGCTGTGGATCGGGGGAGTGCCCGAAGCGCGCGCTCAAGTGGGGTCAACGTCGTGGGGGCTGGCAATCCCCGAACAGGTGGACTCAACTTTGTCGCTGTCAGAACGCTTCGGTTTGTCTCTCCAACGGTCGTCAAGACTGCGACGAGGACTCCCACAGTTGTAAGAATCAGGGCGATCGTCTGCACTGTCTTGGCCCGACACTTGACGGTCTGTCTCACCTCGGCGAGGCGGCCGATGGATGGATTTAGATCTCGCTGCGACACAGTCCCCACAGGATCGCCTTGGTTCGCCGATGATCCGGCACTGTGGTGATGCCGGTGCCTATCCGCGGCGAGGTCTGAGCCTGCGGGAGGTACGAGAACGCTGGCGACAGACATCATTCCCGCAGGAGAGCCGTCACCAAGGTGTCGCTCTGTTGCACTCGCGCCTTCTCCAGCATGACGCGGTGTGACAGGAGGAGCGTCAAGCGACCCGATGCCGTCGTTCTTGACTAGTGCGGTTGGCTCGCCCTGCGCGAAGAGTCGCGTCTGGTGAATCCCGAACGGGTCAGGATGCCAGCCGTCAAGATCCATTGCCCCCACCTACATCGAAGAGCCGCATCCCTTACCGAAGCTCAACTTGCTCAAATGTAGTTCTGACCCGGGTGTTTGGAAAGTGTCCCCAGCCCGGTCACCTGTTGCCCCTTCGGGCTCTTTGCGCCAAGCATCTCGGGACCGGTCAGCTCCGTCGGGGCGTATGGGCCATCCGGTTCTCGCGCCACCATTCCCATTCTCGGACCGACCGCAACGCATGATGAATACGTGGCCGAACGTCGTCCACCGACCCGAGCAACCCTCACTGAGGCTGCCGTCGCCCTCCAAAAGCTCCTGGACGCAGTCGAGGCAGGGGAAGTGGACACTTCCACGCCCCACGACATCGCCCTGCTTCGACGCCTACAAGGCACCCTGGCGGGCTGGGACGTAGTCCTCGGGAAGAAAGGGGTCTCGGAGCGACGACCACACCGAGTGACTGTTCACGAAGGGGCGGGTGTACGGAAAACGACCGATTTCTGTACGATCCCGGGTACGCCCTGAGGGGTGAAAAGGCCGTCCGGGACCTCGCAGGTGGTCGGCTACACGCGGGTCTCGACCGACGAGCAGGCGTCCTCCGGGCTCGGCCTCAAGGCTCAAAGGGCCGTCATCGAAGCCGAGTGCGAGCGGCGGGGCTGGGAGCTGGTTCGAGTCTTCGAGGACGCCGGGGCAAGTGGAAAGGCCCTCTCGGGCCGAACCGCCCTGGCCAAGGCTCTGGAGGCCGTCCGAGGGGGTTCTGCCGGGGCGTTGGTCGTGGCCAAGCTCGACCGCCTATCTCGGTCCTTGCTCGACTTTGCGTCCCTTATGGAGGACGCCCGGCGAGAGGGGTGGGCATTGGTGATCCTGGACCTCGGTGTCGACACTACGACGCCATCGGGCGAGATGATCGCCAACGTCATGGCTACCTTCGCCCAGTTCGAGCGTCGGCTTATCGGTCAGCGCACCAAGGACGCCCTGGCAGTGAAGAAAAGCGAAGGAGTCAAGCTGGGTCGCCCGGTGGCTTTAGACGGGGTCGTCGCTAAGCGCATTGCCCGGAAGCGTCGTCGAGGATTGTCGTTGCGGAAGATCGCAGAGGGGCTGAGCGAGGACGGGGTCGGCACGGCCCACGGCGGGGACCGGTGGCATGCCTCGACGGTCAAGGCCGTCCTGGAGCGGATTGGCTGACGGCGGATCTCTACCTGGTGCCCGCTCGACCGGGAACGAACCACAGGTCCCATGCGTCGAAGTGGTTTGATGCGGTGGGTTTTCGTGGGAGCTGTGACCCTATGCAGCGTGGGCTTGGCTGCGTGCTCCGGGGCTAGGGCTCCGATCTTCGCCCCGACCTCCACGACCTCGGCCTCCTCTCCGCTCCCGGCCGGGTGGAAAACGGTCACCTACCAGGGCGTCGGCATCGATGTTCCGAGCGACTGGCTCGTGGAGCCGTGGCGTCTCACCTGCGGGGTGGCGACACCGACGGTCTTCATCGGCCCTGCCCAGCCGTTGGAGATGAGCTGTGTGGCGGACCCACCCCAAGCGGCTTTGGTTGTCCTCGGAGCACTTCCGATGGGTGGGTTGAAGTCAGTGTCGACCGAGCTGAACGGGATCATGGCCGACGTTGCCACCCAGTACGACGTGTACCACGGCAACCTCGGAGCCACGATCACCAACATCTGGGTCTCGCTCCCGACCAGAGATGTGAACATCTCCGTGTCAGTTGGGGAATCGTCGGTCGTGCCCGGGGGTGCCCCTGGCCGAGCGGAGCAGATTGTGCAGACGATCCACCAAGCTCCATGAGCCCCGGGAACCAAGGGATCGAGGTAGTCCCCTTGGAGACTGAGAAGAGCGCTCATGATTCTGATTCCGTTCCTCGGCCCCCCTAAAGGGGGGGTCGGAATCGGAATCTGGAATCGTTTTCCCGGGAATCGTCAGAATCGGTTCGGAATCATGGAACCGTCGCTTTCCTACGCGGGCATGAACATGGATGATTGGGCCAGTGGCGAGAAGTGGGATGCGGATCAGGACCGCTCGGCTGGCACGGTCGGCTCGGGGTGCCCGAAGATCACCTCGCCGGTAATCGGCCGCACGAGGTTCGCCAGGTCCGACACGACGTCCATGAGGAGGTCATCGACCGTCAACATCCCGACCATGCGTCCCTCCTCGACCAAGGGCAGTCGCCGGAAGGCGTGCTCGGTGAAGATCCGCACGGCATCTCGAAGATCCGCTGTAGCACCGAGCGTGACAACCCCGGTCGACATCACGGCGTCCACGCGGCTGTCTGACGGGAGCCTCCGTGCGAGCGCCCGCACCGTGAGGTCACGGTCCGTCACGATCCCGATCGGCTTCTCATCTTCGACGATCACGATGGCGCCCACCACCGCCTCGTCCATGAGCTTCGCTACCTCCGCCAGGCTGCGCTCTGGTGGCACCGTCACCGGCATCTTCCTGGTGGCATCCTTGGCCTGCATGTCGACCTCCTTGCCTGGCTCTGGTGCCTGAAACTACGCCCGAACTTCCAGGTTTCGTAGGGCCGAACGTCCCGTCGCGTTGACGCCGGGCCTTGTCAGCTTCTGTGCGTGCCCCCGAGCAGCCCCTACGCTAAGGCCTGGCTGCCCTGTCTCGGAATAAGGCTGCCATGGCATTCGTGCGGATCATCGAGATCCGCTCTTCCCACATTGACGAGATGGAGGCGGCGGCCGACGCCTGGGGGAAGGCCACCGAGGCACTTGAACCGCTCGAACGCACCTCGCTCTGGGACAAGGACAAACCACCGGAGATCTTTCCGAGCGGCATCTGAGGTGGTGTCCCGGGGGCGGGATGGGGTTTCCGGTATTCGGGACTTTGGTCTCTGGGCGACTCAACTACCCCGCTCGACGTTGATGTCATGCAGACACATATGCCGATACAGCTGCTGGACGATGAGGCCATTGGTCGACCGATCATCGGTGCCGAACACCACCATGTGAGGACCTTCCCGATCGACAGGGCGTGCGAGCACGAGGGCTGTTCGACCCGGCTGTCCATGTACAACCCGGGGTCTCTGTGTGTTGTTCACGATGACCGGGGCGTCCCCCTGTGCGTTCACGTTGCCCGGAGAGCGTCTCGCAGGGCAGCTCGCTCGTCTCATCGCAGGGTCGCCTGAGCACTGTCGCCACCAGAACGGAACCTTCCTGTAGCGAGAGCAGGACGAGCAAGCGGACCTTCGACTCTGGGCGCGCCGGTGGTCTCCGGAGCAGGGTGGAGGTATGAGTGAGGCGGACACCGTCAGTCCCAGCCTGGAGAGCCTCTCCGAGCGCGATCAGGGAGATCCCGAGGCGTTCTGGCTTTCTTGGAAGGCGATCGTCGTTGGTGGGCGCTCCGTCGCCTACGGGGAGGCCGGGGACGGGGTACCGGTTCTGTTTCTCCATGGCTGGGGGCTCGACCATCGGGTGTACAAGCGGTCGTTGGCGCGCCTGGTAGCTACAGGCATGCGTGTCGTCGCGCCTGCGCTTCCCGGCTTTGGTGGCTCGGCACCCCTACCGCAGCAGGAATCGACCTTGGCCGGTTTCGCCACATGGCTTGTCGAGTTTCTCGACGCGCTGCAGATCAAGGAACCAGCGCTGGTCATGGGCCATTCCTTTGGCGGCGGCGTGGCGATCGTCTTCGCCCACAACTATCCCGAGCGAGTGCGTGGTCTCGTGCTCATCAACTCGATTGGCGCCTCCGCCTGGGCACGACGAGGCGTCACCCCGCGCACGACCTCCCAGCGTCCGTTGTGGGATTGGGGGTTGCATTTCCCCGGGGACCTCTGGCCGCTGGGCCAGGCGAGGCGCGTCCTGCCCGTGATCCTGGCGGAGGCCGTGCCCAACCTGCTCCGAGAACCGCGTGCGTTCTGGCGTGTGGCCGCGCTGGCCCGAGGCGCAGACCTGCTCGATGAACTCACAGAGCTGAAAAGACGGCGGCTCCCGGTGGTCGTGTTGTGGGGCAACCGGGACCGGATCGTCACCCGCGATGCGTTCGAGGAAATGTGCGAGGTCCTGGGAACCCCGCATTCCGTCACCGTGGAGGGATCACACGCATGGCTCATCGCTGACCCGGACACTTTCGGCGAGGTGATCACGAACGTCGTGGACATCGCCATGCGGACGCGCACACTGGGACGCAACCGTCGACTGGTCCGGGAGTTGGCTTCCCTCGCTACCAGCCCTCTACGACGTCTCTCGACCGGCGGGCGCACTCAGTGACGGCGATCACCAAGAGATCGACGCGCGAGGAAGAAGCTCGACAGTGAGCAACCGGCGAAGGTCTTTAGAGGCTCACGTGACGGAAAAGTGTCTGGCGTTGGTGCTTCACTCCGCGCAAGCGCCGGATGACCTCCTCCACGCTGAGGTCATCGCGCTCCCGGAGACGCGATGCCACAGCGTCGAGACGCATCATCTCGCGACTGCGTAACCACTCCTGCTTGGCCTTCGATTGGCACCTGAGCGCCCGGTTGAACGCTGCATTGGCCGCATGGGCGTCGTTGAGCCCGAGGATCAGCGCTATTCCGGCGTAGGACCGACCTTCGTCGCGTAGAACGAGGGTCTGCTCGTCACGATCCGCTTCGTTAAAGCAAATCCGTGGCACCTGGTTCCAGGCTGGGGATCGACCTCTCTCAGATAGCTCGGACACTCTTGGCCTGAAGACCCTTTGGTCCTTGTTCGGACTGGTAGTCCACCTTCTGTCCCTCGATCAGCTCGCGGTAACCCGAGCCTTCGATGGATGAGAAGTGTGCGAAGACGTCGGCGCTGCCGTCGTCAGGGGTGATGAAACCGAAGCCCTTGGTGGCGTTGAACCACTTCACGGTACCGGTGGCCATGGTGTTGCGTCTTTTCTCCACGCTGGGGACACTTGCGGGAGACCTTGTGGCAACCGGCAACGACGTACAGCTCGCGTGAACTCCAACTGCTCGCTACTCTCAAGGATACTCGGTTCGACCGGCTTCGAGGCTCCTTGAAGGCTCGGCCAGGTCAGGGCATCGAGAACCAGCCCGAGTCGGGGTGAGCCCTTCATTCCGGTTCACGCTTTTGCTGATACCGGCTGGGCTTCACGGCCGTTCTGCGAGCCATGGCGTGGCGATCTAGGGGGTGAACCAACCAAGGCACCGGACCAGGGCCGCCACCGTCGTGACTTGCCCTGGGAAGGCGGTGGGGGGTCGTGGGAGCATCAGAGTCCTCTGGCTCTAACAATGTGACGAGGCCCGGGACACCATGAAGAGAGGGCGTAATCCGAGCGGTGTGCGCCCCCAGACTGGACCTGATGGCGATGCAGCAAACCACGCCTCCAACGGGCCAAAACGCCCACCACCTCGTTCGGACAGACGCCCCGACGTCCTTTCGGCCCGTGGGTTCGGATGCGCCGGGTGCCGTCGGGATCGAGCCAACGCAGCTGTCTCCAGAGCTTCAAGAACGAGTGGCTCGCATCCGCCAGGTGCAAGGAAGGCTGTTGTGTCAGAAGTCTCCCATGGTAGCCCTCAAGTTAGGTGCGCTCGCCGGATTCGGGGCGTTTGTCGCTGGTGCCGTCGTCGGGTGGTTCGTGCTCCACACGATGCCAATCCTTGTTACCTCGACCGACCAACGGGTCGTGCTGAGCCTCGTGGGTGGCGTCTTTGCCCTGACCGTGGCCGCAGGAACGGCGGGGTATGTCACCGCCCGCTGGTGGCACGCCCGGACAATCTCCTCCAAAGGGAGGGTCAGAGCCACCGGCGTCGGCCTCGTCCTGGCCCTGGTTGGTGCCGGGGGTGTCGCGGCGACCCTTCAGCCCTGGTCGTTCCCATCGGCAAACGTGGTCGTGGTGTCGCCCCTGGTCGCCGGGGCGTACCTCGCGCAACACCGTGTGACTGGGGGCTTGATCGTCTACAGCAAGGACAGCACGGCCGTGGCCTACCTGCACACCACGCGGGGGAGGTGGATCGAAGCGGCGATCCCGCAGAGTGCGGAGGCGGCCGTCTATGACGAGATTCCCGTTTCTGCTGGTATCACGTACACGCAAGGAGCAATCGCTCGGGAGATCGGCGGTGGCCAACGGGCCGCCTTGCGGAACGGGACCGAATGGCTGTGGCTCATGGTCGGCTTCTTGGGAGTGTGGACCGCTGTGGGTACGGTGGCCCAGCGACGCCGGTGGCGCGACGCGCCGTGGCTTGCGCCCATCACCAGCGACACCTTGCAGGCGATAGCACGGCTCACGCACGCTTCGGTCCGCCGGTGAGTACGGAGTCAAAGCGGCAGAATGGAGAACGACGCATGGACATGAACGACCGACTCTCCCGACTTGAACATGGGCTCATTGACCTTGCCATCGTCGTGACCGAGGGTCATCTTGCCCCTGCTCATATCGCCCCGGAGGTGGTCGAGGCGCGGCGACGGCTCCAAGGGTTCTGTCAGGCGGCGGTGAACGAGCGGACGTTGTAAGGGCGCACCGACACCCGAGCATTGGAGGGCAGATCGGGGCAGATCATTGTCCACTCGTTCCCACCCAGGGATGCAGTGATCAACCTCCGACCCACTTGCCGTTAGTTCTCGGCGGGGCGCCGAAAGAAGAACGTGTATCTCCTGGGCCGACCTTCGGTAACCGCCACCAGTTCCCAGCCCTCGTTGCCCTTGGCGGTGAGCATGGCCCTTATTCCAGCCCCGGCCCTCTGGCCACCCCAGGTCTCGGAGTCGCCCCAGAAGAACACGTCGTGCTCCCACCTCTGAGTTGGAGGCGACTGAGGCTCCTCGGCCACGGTCCTAAGGCCTTCTGGTATGTGATCGGTGTTCATGGCGATCCATGAGCCCATGGAACGGGAGGAGGATGGGGCATTACTCATCATGGAGTCCCGCTCACGACGCCAGCTCACCGGAGGCGAACTCCACCGGATCGAGGTCGGGCCGAGCCAGCCACGCCTGGTACTCATCGAACGTCAGGTTGATCCACCGACGCTCGCGCCCAGACCACGCTCTGTAGGCGGGGAACGGTGGGTGTTCGGTCAACACGGCGGCCTCACAATAGGGAGCCATGACAACTCCTCCTTCCTCAGGACCAGCCGGACGTACTCGACCTCAGCCGAAGTGGGGTACCCAGATCGACGGCCGACTCAACAAGGCTCGGCGCTCCTTTTCGGCATCACGACTCGTCCCAACCACGACCGCCGCTTGCCTGTGTGGACACAGTCTTCCGAAGGAATCCAATCTCGTCACTCATGGCCGTGGCCACATCATCGAGAGCAATCACTCCTTTGAGTTCCCCCGATACGTCCACGACGGGCATCCGGCGAACACCCCACAGCGCCATCTTGCTGGCGACCTCGGAAATGAGGGCGTTGGATTGGATCGTGGCGACGCTCCTGGTCATCACCTTGTCGACCGGGGTGGCGGCGTCATGGCCCCAGCCCATCCCCTTCACGGCGATGTCGCGGTCGGTCACGATGCCGACCAGATGGCCGTTGGGCGTCACTACGACAAGACATCCCACATTGAAGCGGTCCATCTCCCGAGCGGCGTTTTCGAGCGTCGCGTCGGGATTGCAGGTCACGGCCGGACTGTGCATGAACTCGCAAACCAACATGTGAACCCCCTGTCGATAGCGCCGTTGCTTTTCAACACCCCCTAGACTCAGTCTCCTTCCCGGGGGATCTTGGATCTCTCCCTCTGTTCATCGTGAGCCGGTGTCTCTGACAGCAATAGGGCCTAAAGACCTCGCGTCGAGAAGGGGCGGGAAGATGGCGCCGTTATGGCTGATGTTCCAGCCCGAGGGGCAGCGACCGGAGATCGAGATACCGAGTGGCGGGGCGGCTTGACAGCTGAGGAGTGTGGGGGACCGGGATTCCCATTTCTGACGAGGACATTCCCTACTCCCAGACGTACCGTGGTTCTGGGTAGCTCCGGGGGGCGTTGGCCTCCATTCGTTCACCAGGGCGGCCCAGGGGGGATACGGGGGGGCGTAGGAGGGTGTCGAGTCGCGGCACCCGGACGCGAGCCCACGCCTCGCCGACCTCCAGTCCGATAGACACGATCCACCCTCGGGCGTACCGTTTGTATCGGTGACTCCACAGGGGGTGAGTGTGCCCCGTTACCTGCCAGGAGCGCCTGTGGGGAGTGGTGGGGCACGGGCAGCGTCAGACATTCGCCTGCAACCTGCAGGGCGCGGTCAGTGCCCCGCCGCCCTCATCCCTGACCCATCTGGGTTGGGTTTCCATGGCCTTCTCTAACGGCTATGAGCGTGTCGACAGCGGCGCCTGTGACGGAGTCGTGGGCCGGCGACTCCAGAGGATGATTCGATTCTTCTGACCCCCTAAAGGGGGTCTCAGAATCGGAATCAGGAATCGATTCCAGCAAATCGCCCGAATCGGTTCGGAATCATGGAATCGTCGAGCGATTTCCCGCTCCAGCTGCGTCGTTGCTGCACGCCACCGCCAACTATGACGACGAAATGGTGACCGTCAGCATGCGGTGGATCACCTTCGGGGGAACGCCGCCCGCCGAGGGGTTGGCGTTGCCAACCTGATTGATCGAGCCTGAGCTCGACCGGGAACTGCACTTCCAGCCCGGTCCAGATGGATACACACTGCGGTCGTTATCGCTTGCGTTCACTTTTAGTGCTGGCGAGCGCCCTGAGCCCAAGGTGGGGTCTGGCCCGTAGCCTCTGGAGTGACCCGGGATCCGCGGACACCTGACCGCTGGACGAGACGATGTCCGTCTGGCAGAAAGGAGTCCGTCATGGGAGGGAGAGTCCCACCGCCCTATCCGCCCGAGGTCCGCATCGAGGCGGTCCGTCTCGTCCGTGAGGGCGGGTTGTCGTTCAAGCGGGCCGCCGCCACGGCGGGCTGCTCGGAGCAGACCCTTCGCAACTGGGTGCTCCAGGCCGACAGAGATGACGGTGTGCGCAGCGACGGGCCGACCACCGACGAGAAGGCCGAGCTGGCCCAGCTGCGTCGACGGGTCCGGGTCCTCGAGGAGGAGAAGGAGATCCTGAAAAAAGCCGCGGCCTGGTTCGCCAAGGAGACGCACTCGACCCCGTAGCGGGGTTCGAGTTCATCGAAGCGAACCGGGCCTCTCACGCGGTGGCCACCATGTGCCGGCTCCTCGGCGTCTCAACGAGCGGCTACTACTGCTGGCGGGACCGTCCTCCGTCGGCTCGGGCGCTGGCCGACGAGGTCCTCACCGAGAAGATCCGCCTGGTCCACACCCAGTCCCGGGAGACCTATGGCTATCGGCGCATCAGAACCGAGCTGGTCGAAGAGCACGACGAGGATGTGGGACGCCACCGGGTGGCCCGGCTGATGCACAGCGCCGGAATCCAGGGCGTGACCAGGCGCAAGTTCTGTCGCACCACCCGCCGCGACGAGCGGGCCCGCCCTGCGCCTGACCTCATGGACCGGGACTTCACCGCACCCGGTCCGGGGCAACGGTGGGTGGCCGACATCACCTATGTCCCGACGTGGGCCGGATTCCTGTTCCTGGCTGTGGTCCTCGACGTCTTCACTCGCCGGGTGGTGGGGTGGTCGATGTCTTCGAACCAGAACACCGAGCTCGTCACCAGGGCCCTCCAGATGGCCATCGCCCGCCAGCGTCCGAACGGTGTCGTGGTGCACCATTCGGATCAGGGATGCCAATACACGAGCTATGACTTCGCCAAGGCTTGTCGGGCCGCCGGAGTAGAACGCTCGATGGGGTCGGTCGGTGACTGCTTCGATAACGCTATGGCCGAGAGCTTCTTCGCCACCTTGGAGTGCGAGCTCATCGACCGCAGTGTCTTCGAGAACCGCAACCAGGCCCGCATGGCGATCTTCGATTACATCGAGGGCTTTTACAACACCTGGCGCCGGCACTCCTCGATCGGCAACCTCTGTCCGGCCGAATACGAGCGCCGCTGGCGCGCCAACGCCGTTTCAAGCAATGCTGCATGAACCCAGAGCACCGGTGTCCGTCGGACCCGGGTCACTCCACTCCGAGGGTGGCGTTCGGTCACCTCGGCAAGCGGTACCGGTCCTCGCCTACTCTGGTGTTCCCAGGCGGGAGGCTGATTCTTGAGCACTGAGAGCGCGACCATCCTGTTCACAGATCAGGTCGGCTCGACGGAGCTGTCGCAGCTGCTATCGGCCGAGGTCGCTGACGAGGTCCGCCGAAGACACTTCTCGATCCTCCGCCAAGCCGTCGAGGAGGCCGGCGGCACCGAGGTCAAGAACCTCGGCGACGGGCTCATGGCGGTGTTCGGCTCGGCCTCGGCGGCTCTGGCCTGCGCAGTGGCCATGCAACAGGGCGTGGAGCGAGACAACCGTGACTGCGACCACTCGGTGGGCCTGCGCGTGGGCCTCAGCGGCGGCGAGGTCAGCAGGGAGAACGACGACTACTTCGGGGATCCGGTCGTCGAGGCAGCCCGGCTCTGTGCCACCTGCGAAAGCGGGCAGGTCCTGGCCACCGACGTGGTACGGGCCATGGCCGGGCGGCGCAGCAGGAGCTTTCTCGCCACCGCCACTCATGCCTTGAACTTGCCTCGTCGCTCGGCGATCTGGTGGTAGTCGGCACGGAGCTTGGGGCCACCCCGGTAATTGGTCACGGCCTCGATAGCCGCCCAGCGCACTAGGGGACAGCCCTGCTTGGTGATGGGTCCGCGATGGACCTTGTCGTCGGACTCCCGGTGCTTGGGGGTGAGACCGGCCCTGTTGTTACTCCTGCAGAGAGTGGCTGCTGTCACCGAGGAGCACGAAGGCAGGTACAAAGTGACCTTGGGATCTGAAACCGAAACGTTCGATGTCTCGCGCCATCACGATATCGGCGAGTAGCGGGTAATCGACGTGCGGCTGATGCCCAGGAGTGCGGGGGTAGAACCGTCTTAGCTTCGGCGCTTGACGGCCACGATGACGCCGCTGCTGAAGCCCAGTTCTGCACAAACGAGTTCAGCGTTCTCGACCAGGCGTTGGCGCACAACGGCCAGTGCGGCCCGAAGTCGTTCATCTTCATGCAGTGTCTGGTCCATGTCATCAACGATGAGGACGCCGCCCTGGCGAAGCGCTGTCACAGTCCGGCCCAGTTTTGAGATCTTCCCACCAGGTGCATCCGGGAATATCAGGTCAAACTCACCGAGACGGCCGACGACCTCGGCTCCGTCGCCTGACTCGAAGCGAACCCACGGTGGCCATGGAGCTGAGCGGGCCGTCCGCTGCACCTCATCGTCAAGCTCGATGGTGACGACCTCGACGTCCGGGCGTTCCCCGAGCCCGTGAACCAACCAGGCGAGCCCGACGCCGACGCCAGTTCCGATCTCAAGTATCCGACCGCCTTGCGGTACCGCCGCCGATAGCGCTGCCAACAGCCTCCCCACCTCGACCTCACAGGCAAGTTGGAACCCGGTTTTGGTGGCTCGTTCGTGCGCTGCCAACACGGTCTCGGGAAGGTCTTGTATCCCTGTCATATGGGCATTCTGCCGACTAGCCGCCGCCTTTGACCAAACGACGCCCCAGCTGACGTCCGCTTGACGCCTTAGGATTGCGATCGTGCGGTTTGTGACTGATGGCGTCGAACTTGCCTACGACGATGCCGGTGATCCTGAGCGTGAAGCGATCGTGCTCCTCCACGGGTTGGGCAGTGCTCGCTCAACATGGGACCCCATCGTGCCGGTGCTGACCAACCAGTGGCGGGTGCTGGCCCTCGACCAACGAGGCCACGGGGAGTCCTCCCACGCATCGGGTACCTACACTTTGGAGCACTATGTCCCCGATGCCATCGGCTTTTGTGAGAGCGTCGCGGCCGAGCCGCTCGTGTTGGTGGGCCATTCGCTCGGTGGCGTCGTGGCCGCATCCGTCGCCCATTCCCGTCCCGACCTGGTGCGTGGGTTGGTGCTCGAAGATCCCCCCATCTACAGGGGTGAGCAGGAGGAGGCGGATAACGATCCGTTCCTGGCTGTCTTCGCCTTGCTCCACCAACTTGTAGGCGAGATGCAAGCCCGCCACGCACCCCTTGAGGAGTATGAACTCGTGCTACGGTCCGGCCTCAGCCCCAACGGAGCCGGATCGTTCGCCGACGTCCTCGGTGTTGAAGGCACCCGGGCTCGCGCACGGGGACTCGCCAGTGTCGATCCAGATGTATTCCTTGCCGCCGTAGACGGCTCTGGATTGGTCGGCGCCCAACCTGACGCAGCCCTCAGGTGTCCCATTCTGGTGCTTCGTGCTGACCCTACGTTCGGCGCGGCGTTCACCGCCGAGGATGAACCTCGCTTCCGATCGACGAACCCTCATGCAGAGGTCGAAGTGGTTCATGGCGCGAGCCACTTCATCCATGACGAGCAACCAGAGCGCCTCCTGCTCAAACTTCACAGGTTCCTCGACACGCTCTGAGCGGCTCCAGGGCTCCTGGATCCGAGAGTGTCCGACGAGGTAGTCGCACGATACCGGAAAGGCGTACGGGATCCCCTGAGTGCCGGGCGCGCCTCAGGGCGGTTCGCCGCCTCTTGTCGAATATGGAACGCGCGCCGGGAACCCTTTTTGGCACGGTCTGGCTCGGGTGAGATCCCGTCAGTTGTAGGCACCTACCAACTCACTGGTTCCTACCTACCTGGGGTGGAATTGTCGTGCCCAGTGGCGGAAGTGGGGGATCGGTCCGTCTCCTTTCATCAGTCGTGGGTGATCAACGTGGCGCAGCCCCTCCCAGATCGGTATATCCTGCCTGACCCCACCGAGCGCCCCACGGTGCATGAAGTCGGCGACCTCGTCCACTCGAACCCCGGCGATCAGATCGCCGGACTCTGGACGCTGGACGGTTGTGGCGATGGTGAAGTCGATGCTGTCGAGAGTGGTGGGTGTTATGAGGAGCAAAACCCGGTAGCGGAGTCCGACCGCCTCGGCGGTGTTTAGTGAATGGGCGTAGCCCAGGCCGTAGGTGTCGGTATCGAAGAACGTCGCGATCTCGTCGGGTCCCTCTCGCAGGAAGTTCGGTGTAGCGAAGTGGAACTCGGAGTGGAATGACGCGCCTCGGGCGTCATATGCGGGTTCCGAAAGGAAGAAGCCATGGACGATTCCGAAGTGCACCGTGTCGACGCCGTTCTCGTGGATCGTTTCGACATGGGCCTTGATGGGGAGGGTGGTGACCTGAGGGATCGTCCATCCTTCAAGATCGAGATCGGGGATGTCGAAAGTGGGGCTGCCGCCGGTAACGTCGTGCCACGCAAAGAGGAAGCCAAAGCGCTCTATGGCTGGATAAGCGGGGATTCTGACCGGGTAAGGCGGATTGCCGGGGTACTCGGAGCCGACGCAGTTTCCATCGACGCCCCACCGCAAACTGTGGAATGGGCAGCGGAGACTCTCACCGATCACCCTGCCGCCCCGGGCGAGATTCGCTCCTAGGTGTGGGCAAAACGCGGAAACCACTGCGGGTTGTCCTAACTCCGTCCGGAACGCCACAACTTGCTCACCGAGGAAGGTCCGCTCCACCACGGCGCCGGGTTCGATCTCGCATGTCGCGGCGACCTTGAACCACCCGATCGGGAATCGCGGGCGGGGGTCGACACCCGGTACGCGCGCAGCGTCGAGGGTCATCGTCCCAAGAGCCCTGGTGCAAAGCGTCCAGCGATGGCGCGGCAGCGGGAGGTCCGCACTGGTGATAATTCCGGGCGGTGCGGAGACCACAGCCCGGATGGCGTTGAGGGCCGGCATACCGGTAATGGTCATGCCGACCGATGCAAAGGCATCCGGAGACGAGAAGTCCGTCCCCGGCTTCGGGAAGATCATGTGCTTGGAGTAGATGCAGGGATCCCCGTCGATTTGAGTGATATAGCAGCCCTGGATGTCCCAGTGCGGGTCGGTGTGGGGTGTCATCTGCCACTCGAGATGCATCTCGATCCGAGGCTCGCCGTCGACGATCCCCATATACTTGAGGTAGCACCCGCCGAGCGAGCCTTTCGCCAGCCGGTACCAGCCGAGGTCGACGTTTTTGGTGCATGCACCGAGTTCGTACTCGAAGCGCACGTCATCGAGGGTGAGGTCCATGCAGTCGGCCATGAGGCGGACAGCGTCTTCGAAGACCCGGGTGTACTTCTCGAGCATCCCCGGGACAGCCCGGTCATCGACTGGGCGACCGAACCCGACCTCGTTCCAGGTGTCGACCGAATGATGGCACGATACGTCGACAGACTCTTTACACAGCACTCGCTCGATTTCGGTCACATCTGCCGAGTGAACAATGGTGAGGATCTGGGCGAGCCCAGGATTCATTCCCGTTCCGTAGAAGGTTGATCCGCCACGCTCACAGGCCGCCTGGATGACCTCTTCTTCGATATGTCCCGACGGGTGCGGATGGTTCGCGTTGCGGTGGTGGCCGGTGATCCAGTCTGCGGTGGTGACGATGTTGATTCCTGCCTCGAGAATCTGCTCGTAGAGATCCACGTCGGGGAATACGCCGTGGAAGGTGAGACAGTCGGGCCGCGCGGCGATGATCTCCCCGACGGTTCCGGTAGCCGTGACGCCGACTGGGGGCAGTCCCACGATCTCACCGGCGTCCTTGCCGATCTTGTCGGCGGAGTAGCAGTGCAAGCCGATCAGCTCCAGATCAGGATGGCGACGGATTCGCTTGATCATCTCGGAACCGACGTTGCCGGTTGCGACTTGGAATACTCGGATCTGTCGGTCTTGGACAGAGTTCACACGGTCCTCCGGTCACGTGGATTCGTCAGGGCCGCCGCCCCATCGCCCCAGATGGAAACTACCGTCCAGACACGTGTCCGGCAAAGGGGAATCCGGGGACGGACCGTAGACATCGAGATCCTTTCGGCAGCGGATACAGCTCAGTCGGCCCCGGGGCCAGGGCGCGAACAAGCGGTACCTTGCGGCTTGCCGGTAGTTCAGGTGAGCCTCAGCAGAGAGCGAGCCGCACGGGAAGTTCTTCGTGGCGCCGGACCATGAGGCTGTTGGCCCACTGGGGTGCATGTTCGGGGTCAAGGGTGATGCTCTTTGTGCGCTCCAGTAGCACTGTGAGCACAATCCGGGCCTCGATGCGGGCCAGGGGTGCACCGACGCAGTGGTGGATTCCTCGTCCGAATGCCAAATGTCGTTTCGGCACTCGCCGTTGGAGATCGACCTCGTCAGGCCGATCGAACTCGGCGGCGTCCCGGTTGGCAGCACCCCACAGCAGCAGGACGGTCGCCCCTGCCGGGATCTTGACGTCGCCGAGCGTCGTGTCCTTGGGCACGGAGCGCATGTGGTAGCGGAACGGCGGCTCCAGGCGGAGTGCTTCTTCGACGAACTTCGGGATCTGCTCAGGGTCCCGGCGGAGGTGGTCTTGCAGATCGTGGTGCTCGGCCAGAAGACGCACGGCGTTGCCGAGCAGGCTCGTGGTGGATTCGCCCCCGGCGCTCAGCAGGGTGTGGAGGATGACGAGACCCTCGAAGTCGCTAAAGACTCCGTCTCGGACACCCCGGGCGACAGCACCCAGGAGATCGTCCCCGGGCGCCTTCATCGCCGTCGAGAGTTGGTCGGCGAGCCAAGTCTGGATCTCGAAACTCCGGGCGATGAGGTGCTCTAACTCTTCGTAGGACAGCGTCGACCCCAGCATCGCCGTCGAGTCGAACGCCGCAGTCAAGAGTTGGTCGATATCGCTGTTGTGGAACCCGATGAGACGGCTGATCACGGTGATCGGCACGACATTGCCAATCATCGACATGAACTCTGCGATCTCGCTCTCCAGTGCTCGGGTAACGCACCCATCGGCGATATCGACGATGTCTGGCTCAAGTGCGTCCATGCGCTTGGCGACGAGTTCGGGGAATAGGGTGCTGCGGTGCAGAGCGTGCATGGGTGGATCAGCCGTGGCGAGCGCCTGTGCGCCACCGTCACCGAACGCAAGACGGCAGGGAAGACCAGAGTCGTCTCGATAAAGCAGAACTCCGAGATTGGACGAGAAGTCCTCGACCCGGCCGGCTGCTTCGGTCAGTAACTCAAAAGTGCTGACGGTGTACAAGCCCGTGCCAGGGATCTCCCATACCGGTGCCTGGGCACGAAGCTGGCCATAGAACGGATAGGGATCGTCGATCACCGCTGGGTCCAGCAGCAACGTTCCAGAGATTCCTGGCTCCATATCCGGTCAAGGTAGCTGTCGGGCGTGACCGCACGAAAATGCCGGTTCTGTGCGCCCCGACGGGGTCAAGTTCCCAACCAACAGACCGGGCGGGATCACACCCTGATTGCGTGCGCCAGGTTCGCCATCTTGGACCGAGCAGGACCGCCGGTGTGCGCGCTCCTGGATCGCTGTCTGAACCGCCCGGTAATGCTCTGGGGCTGACTGAAGATGGTGGGGGCACAACGACGGTGGGCGCGCCACTGAGGAAGCCGCCGGCCTGGGCGAGCACCTGACCGGGCCCTCTAGCTACTACCTGGGATTTCTCGTGCTGATTGCGGATGCAACCGTATCGAAAATCTTGACCGACAGCGTGGAAAGTGGGTTCACAGGAGGTGTGCCCGACCCCTGGCAGAGGAGGTTATGTCGAGACCCCTCTAGTTCTAGGGACCTCTCGACATAACACCGGCGAACGCGTCGACAAAGCTCCTCGACGGTCCCCTCGCGAGGCCTTGTTTGCACCGAGGTCGTCCAGACGATCGTAGGAAGACCCATGTGCGAGGCCGGTGCCGCCGTCGGCGAAGCGCCGTGCCGTCATCAAGTTTGTCTTGACGCGGGTTTCAGTTCTGGAGTGGAGTTCGGAGTCTGGACACCGGGCGATGGCGAGCCCAGGCGCCGTCGGCCCCGGGACCCGCCGACCGAGGAGAGCTGAGCCCCGTGCCAGCATGGGGCGGTGGATGACGCCACCACCAGCCGCAGGGAGGCGCTTGAGCCGGCGTCGGTGCAGGTGCGGTCCATGCGCCTCGAGGACATCGATGCGGCCATGGCCGTGATCGATGCGGCCGACGCAGTGGCAGAGGTGCAGGGACTTCACCCGCCGCGCACCCCGTCCTTACCCGCCCAGGAGGAGGCTCGCCGCAAGGCGCACGCCCGCTTCGTCGAGCGTGACAGACCCGGGGCTTGGGTGGCGGTGACCGGCGAGCGGGGCGACGAGGTGGTGGGGGTGGCCGAGTCCATTCGGCGCCAGGATTTCTGGGGTCTGTCCATGTTGTTCGTCCACCCCGACTTCCAGAGCCGGGGGGTGGGCGGGGCATTGCTTCAGGCCGCGTCGGGCTACGCCGACGACGCCCGGGTGCGCATGATCCAGTCCTCGCCCGATCCCCGGGCTCTGCGCCGTTACGCCCTGGCCGGCCTGTCCACGCACCCGGCAGCCGAGTTGGGCGGCGAACCCGACCGACGGGCCATTCCGGCCTCTCTCGGAGGGCGCTCGGGCGGTGAGGACGACCTGGAGCTGGTGGCAGAGGTAGAGGCCGGCCTCGGGCGCTGTAGGACCGAGGACGTGGCCTTCGTTTTGGAGGACGACCGCCACCGCCTGGACGTGGTGGACGAGGGCAGCCGCCGGGGCTGGATGCTGTGGCACCCCGGTCGCCTCCTCATGCTGGGAGCAAGCGACGAGGCCACGGCCGCCATCTTGCTGTGGCGATACTGGGTGAGGTGGAGGGCTCGGCTCTGGCCTACGGCCTTACCTCGGCCCAGAACTGGACCTTCACCGTGGCACACGCCGCCCGGCTCACCTTGCGGGTGGGCGGCGCCATGTTCGTCGACGGGATGGCCCTGCCCGGCCCCTGGATACCCTCGGGCTGGTACTTCTGACGGGGAGACGCCGCCCACCGCGCCGGATGTCGGAGGGATCGCCCGTTCACATTGGCTCACGAGTTATTTCGCGAGCAGGCCCGGGCGAAGTTCTGAAGATGGGGAAAGTGTGCTTTCCGGTTTGGTGGATGTAGGCGCCACGTTTGGGCACACCGGCCGCGTCCTCATCGAGGAGATCGACCCACGGGGCAAGCGTTACTCGCAGAGATCCTTCCCTGCAGAGGAGATCTCATCCGTCGAGAGCAACTGCTTGATCTTGGGCAACGCGGCCAGGGCCGCCTCGCGGCCAGCTTCCCGCACCACGTCGATCTGATGCCACTCGAGGAGTCCTACCGCGTCGGCCTGGGGTCGGATGACCACGTCGGCGCGAGCCAGTGACTGCTCCGCGGACTGATGGCTGCTCACGAGCATCGCTCGCATCATGGTGTCGCGGATTCCCGGCATCTCTGGCGCGTTGTCCGGGGACGTCGCTCCCAGATTCACGGCGACAGCCACAATGATTCCCTCTGGAACTCCGGCCAGGGCGTCCACTGGGACGTTGTCCATGACTCCGCCGTCCACATGGAGCACGTTGCCGATGCGATATGGCGAGTACAGCCCCGGTAGGCGCAGGGAGGCCATGACGGCGTCCACGATGGACCCGCGGCGGTGGATGATCAGCTCGCGTCGCAACAGGTCGACACTGGCGCAGCGGAACTCGCGCGGCAGCTCCTCGATGACAACGTCGCCGAAATGCCGGATGAGCCCGGCCTGGGTCTTCTGCCCTCGCGTCAGACTGTACCGAGGGAACGTGTAGTCGCCGTGCGGATTGTGGCGCACGAACTCCTCGTAAATCACGGCATCGAGCTCGTTCGCGTCGTAGCCGGTGGCATACAGCGCGCCCAGGAGGGCACCGGCCGAGGTCCCTGCGATCCGGTCGACGTGGATCTTTGCTTCTTGCAGTACTTCGATCACCCCGAGGTGGCACATCGCACGTGCTCCCCCTCCAGACAGCACCAGTCCCACTGAACGACCCAGCAGCCGGGCGGCAAGCGCCCGGAGGCTGTCATCAACCGTTTGGGCGGGATCGAGGACGTGCATCGATACGGGATCGAGGGCGTCGTACCAAGCCGTTACCACCGAGCGAGGAGGAGTACCCGCCATAACGAGGTCCGTTCCGCGGGGCAGACCGATCACCGACCTGGTCGGCGGGTGGTCCGGCCTCGCGACCACGATGACCCGGTCGGCGACGCGGACGCAGAAGTCCCGCCATTCCAGGTCTTCGTCAGAGGCCGTCAGCACCACCCGATCGAACTGCTCCTCGGCCCGCTCCAGCCCCTCGGCATCGATGCGACCGGGGTCAATGGTCCTCAGATGCACACCCAGCGCGGAGACGAGCGAAGCGGAAACCGCGGCCAGCGGCACTTGGCCCTCTGCGCCCACGATGGCCAGCACCCGAGCTGGGTCGGTTTCGAGCGCGGGGGCTTCCACCCGCTGCAGGCGCCGAGCCAACGTCCGAGCCACGGCCAGGGGAACTTTCGGCTCGAGAAGCGCCACCTCGTCGAAGCGGTCCTTGTCCAACTCCAGGAGCCGGCTGTCGCGTCGAGCTCGGAGTGACGCGCTGCGAGGTTGCCCCGTGAGCAATGCCAGCTCACCCACGATGTCGCCCGGGCCGAGTTGGGCCACGACCCGTTCACCGATATGGACCTCGAGCCTTCCCTGCACCACGATGTACATGGCGTCGCCCTCATCGCCAGCGTGAAACAGCCAGTCCCCTGCCTGAAGTTCGACCGGGACGAGGGCCGTGTCGGGGATGTCGTCAAGAATCGACACCTGATCAACGGGGCCCCGGTTGTCTTCCGATGCCTCCGCCACTTTGCGCGGAACGCCCTCGGTGGAAACCAGGTCGAGCTCTTCCTCCCACTTCACCAACGATCCGTCCCCGTCCTCAGGGTCCGGTCCGAGCAGGAGCGCGCCCACGGCCACGACGCCGAAGCAGATGGCGGAGAAATCCCATCCATGGCGAAGGGCCTGGACCAAAGCCGAACCCTGGTGATTTCCGAAAATCACCACCAAGATGGAGATTCCAATCACCGCGCCGAGCTGGCGCGATGCCGAAGCCGCCGCCGACGCGGTGGCGAACCGGCCTCCGGGAACTCCGGCCACGGCAGCGCTCGTTAAGAGCGGTAGTGCAGCACCGACACCGATACCGCTCACGATCTGGGCCGGCAGCCAAACGCCGAGGAAGTCGGGGGTCACGCCGACCCGGCGGGCGTAGAGGTAACCGAGGGCGACGGCCCACAGCGCGGCTCCCCCCAGGATCACGGGGCGGTAGCCACGCCGATGGGCCAGACCGCCGAGAGGACGCGACACCAGAGCTGCGACAATGGCACCCGGAGACACCGCCAATCCGGCCTCGAACAACGAGTAGTGCCACACGTAGTGCAACCAAAGGATGTGGTTAAGGGTGTAGGCGTAGAAGCCGGCACCGGCCACGAGCATCAGAACACTGGCGACCGAAAACCGGCGCTGACGCAACAGGTACGGGTCCAGGATCGGCGAGGGGTGCACTCTGTTGGACGAGGCGAACCCGGCGAGCAGGGCCACTCCCGCACAGAACAAGCCCACCACCAGCGCGCTCGACCATCCCCAGTCCTGCCCCTTGACCACGGCGAGCGTCAGCAGACTCAGCCCCGCTGCCAGCAGAATCGCCCCACGCAAGTCGGGAACTTGTCGGCGCCCCGGTGCACGGCTCTCGACCAAACCGCGACGTGCCACCACCCACGCGGTAATCCCGACAGGCAAGTTGACAAGGAAGGCCAGTCGCCAACTCGAGCTGGTAACCAGGGCGCCGCCAATGGGCGGGCCAAGTCCGGCGGCGAGGGCCGCAGCTGCACCCCACAGCGTGACGGCGTGGGTCACCCGCTCGGCTGGAAAGGCCTCCACGACAAGGGCGAGGGAGGCCGGCACGAGCAAGGCGGCACCGAAACCCTGCGTGATCCGGAACAGGATCAGCTGGAGCGGCGTGGCCGCCACTGCGCACGCGACAGAGGACACGGTGAAAAGCGCAATGCCGCTAGCAAAGATACGCCGCCGACCGAGCAGATCGGCGATGCGCCCCGAAGCCACGAGGAAGGCGCCGAACACGATGTTGTACGCGTTGAGCACCCACGACATCGTCGAGGTCGGCGAGTGGGGGAACGAGGCCCGAATGCTCGGGAACGCGACGTTGACGATCGTCGAGTCGAGGAATGCGAGGAAGGCGCCAAATGCCGCGATGAGGAGCACGGCAGAGGAAGTTGGCGCCCTGCGCTGGCGCGGCGGTGTGGCGATCCGGCTCGCCATCGCCAGCTCGGGACCCGACAGCCCCGTGTCCCTTTCAGCCGTCACGGCGTCGCGCCGCACAACCACGAATTACCCACGACACAACCTCCCAGCAGCCCGAGAAACCGGCCCGGCAGGCACTCCCGCCGCACGGATGCTAAGGGGAAACACGAAATCTGGTCAAGGAGAGGCGCCAGACCTCAAGATGCCGGATCCCGTTGCCGGTGGTCGGCACCCAACACCTTGTCGGTTCGGGTCACCGACCTTCGGACCTTGCACTCATCAATGGGAACGACTCGCACACGGCGGTGATGCTCGGGGTAAGACCAGTCCGCGCCGGGCCGCCCACGAATCCTCCAACCCGACGATACGGGGCGGTTTGGCCGAATTACCGCCCGCTCGCCCACGGCACTCAAGCGCGCGACAAGCGGACACATTGCGATCGCAATTGCAGTCACAGGTGGAGACGACTCCTTCAGAATCATCCCCAGGCAGGCCGCCCGTCCTCATCCGCCGGCTCAGCATGAGCCCAACGATCCCTAGACGATGACGAGAGGAGCCCCGTGATCCTCTACGCAGCAGCGGGTCGCCGAACAGGGCCTGCCAGCGCCGGCGAAGCGGTGGATGGATCCCTGACCTGTTACAACGTCGTGCCATGGAGTTTTCGGGGAGGGCCTGATGGTGTTCGACTCTCCACCTACCCTGGGCGGCGGTGCCGTCCTGGAAGGTCCCAGAGCACCGGCATGGGCCCCGGTGTCAAAACCGGCGCCGGGGATGGTGGGATCCGCCGGCAGGCGTTGGTCGGTGGTCGGTGTCGCCGCCGTCGTTGGTGTCGGCATCGCCGAACGCGTGTGGGTCGCCGTCCATCCCCTCGGCACGCTGACCTCCGACGGCTCGGTCATCGGGCTCATGGCCATGGAGCTCCTGCACCACGGCCAATTGTCGGCCTACATGTGGGGTCAGTCCTACGGCGGCAGCCTCGAGGCGATCCTCACGGCGGTTGTCTTCGCCGTGACCGGTACAGGCACCGGCCAACTCCTGGCTGCGTGCGCCCTGGCCAACGTCTTGGCCGTCCTGGCGCTGTGGCACGCCGGTCGGCGCATCGTCGGCGGCCGTGCCGCTCTTCTCGGCGCCCTGGCTCTTTGGGTGTGGCCGGAGGCCTTCGTGTGGCGCTCGCTCAAGCCGGGTGGCACGTACATGGTGGGGCTGGCTCTGTCGCTGTGCGCCCTGGCGGCTTTGGCCCGCGTGCACAACGGGGACGGGCGGTGGCGGCACATGACGTGGACGGGAGTGCTCTGTGGCCTGGCTCTCTGGTCAAACCCGATGTCGCTTCAGATCCTGGTGCCGGCCGCCCTGTGGTGTGGGCCGGCGTTGTGGCGGGCTCGGCGCCACGCACCGGCACTGCTTTGTGGCGCCGCCGTGGGCGCGTTCCCCGTCATCGTCTTCGGCGTCACCCACCGTTGGTCGAACTTCGCCGTGCCAGGCGGGACCGGGCTGATCGCTGGTGTGCCTCACCGGCTGGTGCAGTTCTTCACCATCGAGGCCCCCATCGCCCTCGGCGCCCGCGTCGAGGGCTCGCTGGCATGGGTCGGAGGTCTCTTTGGCATCGCCTTCGCCTGGGCCGTGTTTGTCGGCGTAGTTGGCCTCGGCGTGGTGGTCACAACGGGTAGGGCGGGGCGCTGTCGCCTGCCGCTGCTGACGGTGGTGCTGCTTCCGCTGCTGTACTCGCTCAACCAGGATGCCGAAACTGTTGGCCAGGGCCGTTACGTCATGTTCGGCGCCGCCGTGGGTGCCCTGCTCGTCGGTGTCGGCCTGGACAAGGTGGCCGAGCTCCTGGGACAGCGAGTCCTCGCCGGCGGGATCGCCGCGCTCGTCGTCCTGAGTACCGCAGGATTGGCCATGGAGCCGGCGTCGCTCCTGGTTCGCTTCGGCGCTCCCGACGTGGCCATGCCGATCAACACGGCCCCGCTGCAGGCCGCATTGGTGGCACACGATGTGCGCGACGCCTTCGCCACCTACTGGATCGCCTACCGCACCACCTTCGAAAGCGGCGGCAAGGTGGCCGTCACCGCCTACGCCCGCCAATACCCGCCATGGGCCGGTGCTGTGCGCACGAGCGACGACCCCGCCTATATCTTTGTCACGACATCGGCCACCTTGGGTCGCTTCGAGTCGTGGTGCGCACGTGCGGGCGTGCCCGTGCACGCGTGGCGAGCCGGCTCCTTCACGATCGTGCAGCCCGTCACTAAGGTCCTGCCGGCATGGCTGCCGACGGGCCTGGTGCAGTGAGCAGCTGGCGCGCTGCGAGCAACCGCCTCAGGACAGATCGAGCGGCTTGAGAAAGTCCAGCGGGGCGGCGTCGACCTCCTCTAAGGGCACATATCCACGGTCCTCTTCCGACCTGAAGCTGCCCCTGCAGTCGCGTGGGCTCGCAGAGGCTTCCGGAAGGGACCTGACCAGCCCGACCACCCGTCAATCCTCATCGCCGACATTATGGGCGGCTCGGCCCAGTCCTGACCGTCGCACACGGCACACCCCCGGGGGTCGCTTCTCTTACGCCGGTGTAGTAAACGTGGACGAATGGCAGTTGGGTCAGGGCGTGATCATTTCGACGCGCTATACCAGACGAACGTCGATGAAGAGGCCAAATGGTTGGCGATCGGGGGTGTCTGGAAGGTGGACTCCGTGGAGCACTTCATCGGGGGGCACCACCGACCTCTGCGGGTTCTCGAACTCGGGTGTGGAACGGGGGGGTTGACCATCGAGCTTGCCCAACGGCGACCGTCCTCCGACTTCCTAGCGGTCGACTATTCGCAGGACGCCCTCAGACACCTTCAGGACCACTCGCCCCCAAACGTCACGGCCCTCCAGGCTGACCTTATGGAAATGGACCTAGGGTCACTGTCGGGACCGTTTGATGTCGTAATCGCCAGCCATGTTCTCGAGCATCTTGAGGAGCCCGATACTCTTCTGGCCCGTATCCAGTCGCTGAACGCTGGGGTGTTCGTATTTGAAGTGCCACTGGAGGACCTCATTGGTCTACGCATCAAGAACTGGCTGACCCGACACGACCGTAGAGAGAACCGCGCCGGACACGTCCAGTTCTTCACCGCTCGGGCGTTTGACCAGCTAGTCGAGAGCGCAGGCTACTCAATTATCGATCATCATCGGTATGTCCCCCCGCTTTCGATCTCTGACATTTGCTTCGTCACAAGGAAGGATGGTGGAGGTCGACTAGCCCTGATGAAAGGACTCCTGGCCAGGTGGTTATTGCCACGGATATTGCGGCCCGTTTGGGGGAAGCTCTATTACTCCCACTACGCAGTTGCCTGCTCTAATCCGTTTGTCGGCGGGTCTGACTGAGTCGCAGGCGCCCGGAATGCCTGGTGCGGGCAATTCGGATAATCGGTCCATGGATACAAACATATGTTCGCTGTCAAAGGACTAAGGCGTGATGGAGCTGGGGCGGCCGATCAGTCTTGAGGTAAGAGTTCGCTGAGGCGTTGACCCAACAGAGGACCCAGGCGATCGTCGGCGTAGTGAATGTCATCCGGATCAGCTCTCCGAAACCGTGCGGCCACTCTGGAAGTGAGAGGGTCAATGACATCGGACTCGACATTCACAACGGGGCAGGCATTCGCTGCTGCCCAGACCTGTAGCCGCTCGTTGTAGAGGCGCGTGATTTTCATGCGCTCTTCCCACGTAGCTTGAACCTGTAGCCGCAGGCTGTCGGAGTTGTTCCAGTCGGAGTAATCCTCGATGATTTGTGGCGGGACGGCTATCGCGATCACCCGGTGCCCGTGAGCCTGGACCTCCTTCACAAACCCACAGAGGTTGCTGAGTGAACGCTCAAAAAGCTCTTCAATGTTGTGCCCATTCTGGGCAAAGAGGAATAGAAGGCATGCACAGTCGACTTCGCCCAGCATGACTACTACTTCACCCCCCGTGGGAAGCGTCTTGAGGAGTGCCCTGAAGATGAGCAACGCGTTGGTCTGAGACCGAGTGTTGGCGATACCGAGGGCGGTCGCCCCCCCGACAGATATAACGCGGAAGTGGGTGTGTGGCAATTTTACCCGCCGGAAGACCTCGATGTGGCTATCGCCCAGACAGTGAATCACCCGGAAGCCGAGAAAGGATGCCAAGGAGGCGACCGCCCGTGAACTGTAGAACTTTCGCCTCGCATGCCATGCGAGCTTTTCGCTCACCCTGCCGAGGAAGTGGGTCCGTGGAGACGTCGTCACCACCGCCGAAGAGTAACCCCGATTGGTACATCATGCCAGCTAGGCGGGGTGTCTGTATTCGTTCACAAAGATGCCTACCTGATGGCGCTTGAGGAAGACCCAACGAATCAAGACTTGAACATAATCGCGGTATACAACGATGGCGGCAGGTAGTCGATCGGGGTATCAAAACCGCACGCCTCGACATCCCGATCGTCTAGAAACCTCCACCCGCCGATGCCGCATCAGGTTCAGGTTGACCCAAAGGCTCCCCAAGCGCGAAGCCGATGATGACTCCAAGAGGAACCATCGCAAAGAAATAGACGATCACGTTACCCGTGACCATGAGCCCCAAAATCGAAATCAGACTAAGCATTCCGGCGTAGCACATGCGATTGCCGGAACGTCTGCCTCTGATCCACATGGCTCTGAGCAACCTGAGGATTGCTACGAGCCAGATCAAGAGTCCCACATAGCCAAAGTCGTGCCAGATTCTCAAGTAGTCGTTGTGCGGCTCGGCCGCCTCGACCCCGACCGACCCCTCATCGTTGCGGACATAGTCCGTGGCGCTGCCTGCACCTTGCCCTACCCACACATTATGACTCTCGGCATCTGCAACCAACCCACTCCAAATCACGTCCCTACCCGAAGTGTTCAATTCAACACCCAATAGTTGAGTCTGACCGCCGCCAAAGACCCGGTCGTGAAGAGAGGGAATGCTCTCTATTGCCCAAAGGCCGATCAGCACGACAACCGTGATTCGCCCCAACACCGATACCACGGCCCGGGCCCCGGAGCGTCCCCGAACTGCAACGACAACAAGCAATATTGCCGCAATGACTGTCGCGGTTCTCGATTCTGAGAGCGCCACCTCCAGAGCCAATGCGTAGGGCAACCATCGCGCCCTTCGTCTCGCATCCCGACTCATCATGACCACACACATTATGAGGAGGGCCTCTATTGCGAATGCGCGGCGCGAATAGATGCCAGCACTATTGTTGAGTCCCTCAAAGTAGAGCGTCACCCCATATAGTGCGACTCGCACCCACCCGACCATGATGAGGAGTTCGGCGAATCGTGTCCCGCTTCCGCTTTGGGCGCGAAAGCCGACGATCGCGATCGTGCCGAAGAACAAGACGTAGACCGCAAGATTTTGCACGCCCTCCCTGTCGAAATGATGAAATGCTGCTGTTACTAAGACCGTCCACACGAGGAATATGAGCAACGGCAGCAAGCATCTGCCGACTTCTGGCTTCCGACTGAAAAGCCATGTTGGGTATAAGACGACCAGGGCAACGATCACCAGCAGGGTCGTGATGAGAGCTGACAGACTTGTGCTCGTTGACACCTCTCCTGATATGGCGTCACCGATAAGGAGGATGATCAGAGCTATCCACCCGAAGAGCGTGACGCCTCCGGATGCATCACTGACGTTCCTCGGTGGGTTTGGGCTCCTTGGTGGCTCCGAATCATGCTCGGATGAGGTTTGCTCCACCAACCCTTGCCGAGTGTGACTCCGTTTCAGGGCGACCTTGCCTGACCTGTTACCCCCAAGCCAACGGTTGCGCTCCTTACTGGGAGCCGGCTGCCCGGACTGGGGTGTTGACTCAGGCACTCGGAGTCGCTCTCGAGGCCTGCGGACTTGATCCGATTCCCCCGCCAAGCGATACATACCCATACGCGAGAAGCATCGGAAAAGTGATGGCCGTGACCAACGTCTTCTCACCACCACTCATCTTGATCTTCCATTCATCGTCGGGCTCAAGGCGCACGCGCCCGCGCCCAAAGCGAACGGGATTTCCACCTAGAGTGTGGTGTGGAAGTACCTCGAATGTGTGCGTGTCTTCATCCCAGGAGCCGTTATCGAACCACTCCGCGCCCGCAAAACCCCGAATCGAACTCAATTCCTCGGCGGGGCGTGCGACCATGTTTTCGTACTTCACGAGCCGCCGGTCCGAAGCCTTGACGAGTAGATAGAACAACAGGTTCTTGAGCTCCCAACTGACCGCTGTACGCCACAAAGGCCAGGTCGGCATGTACAGCGGTTCGCCGTTCGGTTTCTGTACAAGTTCGGGCCTGACGATCTGTGGCTTTGCGTTGGAGTAAGCAACACCCCGGCTGTCACGAACGAGGTTCACAACGCGTAGGTCGATTCCCGGCACGCCGCGCAACACATAAGCGTACGACGGATCCTTGGTAGAGTCCACAACTATCCGACAACCAGAGATGGCTCCTATGGCTTCATAAAGCCGACCAAGAGTCTCGCGATGTGTCGTAAGATCCGAACCAGCCCGACGTGTCCCGCGGACGATGTGGCGCGCGATAGCGCGGTGCCGCGCCAACCTCTGGTCAGCGCTGAGCATGGCGTCGATATCGAGCGATGCCCACCCTCCGTAGGCGTAGTTGCCGACGGCGGTCCAAAACTGGCAATGGAAGATTGGCTCACCACAACCACACAACTGCTTTGTCTTGAGCGCGCGCCACACCGTACGGAGCTCACCGACCGCGACGAGACCCTCACAACTACCCAGTATTGCCGATAGCACGGTGCTGCCACTGCGGCCCTCGCCGCCGACATACAGCACGGTTGTCTCACTGCTAGAAGACGCATTCTGGGCCACCGCCCGCTCACGACCAACACTCATGTAATGATTCAAGCCTTGAGGCACTCACGGAACGCCGCGAGGCCACGTGTGGCAGCTGCAGTTGGAGACCATTTGTCTGATGCATCAATGCGCAACCCCTCTGGCACAAGTGTTGGTGCTTCGCGGATGCGGCAAGCGAGCCGAAGCGCAAACGCCTGTGGGTCGCGAGGATCAATGATGTCGCCGATGGCGCTCGACACGACTAGATCGGGCGCCGAACCAACCATCGACGAGGTGACTTGCGGCAGACCCGCGACGAACGCTTCCAGGCAGACAGCCCCCCAAGTGTCTTGAAGAGATGCCAGCACAAAGATGTCTGCTGCCGCATAGTACTTCGGCAAGCATGCCGGCTGTATGAAACCGGTCCGCACCACAGGGATCTCGGGATGAGCGACGGCCCACCGGTCCACTTCGGGGCCCAACGGTCCAGACCCAACGAAGAGGACGCTCCACGACGGTACGTCCGGGATGTCGGCGAGTACGGTGAGTGCTGCAAGCATCTCACGCACGCCCTTGAGGCGATCAAGACGTCCGACAACCAACAATACAGCGCCCTGAAGCGCGAGTTCGCTCCGCACTTGAACGCGTGCGGACGCGCGCTCGTGATCCACGGCAATCCGCCAAGACACGGTGTCGATGGCCGTCATCCCGAGATCGACGCGCTCGCGAGGCACGCCGTAGCGTGCGAGCGAGCGAGCGGACTCCACCCCATTGCCCCAGATACGGGTGGCCCGCCGCAGTAGCACCCTGCGTCTCAGGCCACGGAGTCTGCCGGCGCCATCGGAATCTGGAACCCCTTCCCACCAGACGATGAGGTGACGCCGACGTATGAGGCAAAAGAGTGCCGCCCACATCGTCCGTACTCCGAGTTCGCCAGACACGACGACGTCGGGCTGGAAACGTTCGAGAATAGCGACCGTATTCAGCGGGACATGGAGCACTCGTTTCTCAAATGTACGACCAGGCATATGTGGCCGGGCGATCATTAGGCCGCGGGTCACGATCCAGTCAAACAAGAAGTTGATCTCTTCGACAACCCACTCGCGATCCGGTTCACGCTTCGTATCAAACACCACGAGTAGGTGGCAACGTCTCGCAAGCTCATTTAGGAATTCAGTTCGATATGGTGCCGGAGCATTTGTAAGCAGTGCAACGCGTGGCGCGCTGTCCACTGTCTCCATTGCTGCGGTCATGGGGTCAATCTATCCTCACCTTGTGGCCCTGACACGCTGGGGCGGATGGTCGGCTGTTCTCTTGAAATCTCGTCCGGCACGCCAGAGGTGATAGGTGCCGACGAAGCGTTATTGCCAAACCGTCGTACGTAGCGTACCCAGCCCTCGCCCGGGCCCGCGCTAGTAACGAAGATCCAAAAGAGGATAGTAGACACCGCGCTTCCGATAGCGAGTCCCCAAGCCGCCCCGAGGACGCCGTAGGCCGGTATCAGAAACATGACTGCAAGAAGTCGCGTGCTTGCGGCTGCGATCTGGATCGTCAGTAGGCTTTTCCCGCGGGCTTGAGCACGCAATAGTACGGCGGCCCCCTCACTGGCCGCATCGATCGTAAACGCAACAAGCATGGGCAAGACAAGTGTGGCTGCGGCCGCAAACGCACTGCCGAACACGTGCGTGAGGAGGACAGGGGCCACCAGTTTGAGCACCACGCCGTACACCACAACTGTGACGGCGATGCCCGTTGAGAAGCGGAGCGCTGCGCCCAATCCCCTGGAATGCTCGCTCCTTATCGCTCGCACCATGTGTGGCAGAAACACGCTCTGTACCGCGATCAGCACCAATTGCACCGGCCCAAACAAATTGCCTTGCACCATGCGAAAAAGACCGAGATCATGGTTCCCCGCTTCCACTGCCACTATGGCGGCCACCCCGAGCAAACCTGCGTTGAAACTCACGTTTGCACCTGTGAACCAAACTCCGACTCGAAGCCATTGGCGAGCCAAACCGAGGCTAGCGCGGTCAATGGACGGTTTTACCGACAATTGCACCAACCCCAGAGCAGCGGCAAACCACGCTCCCGCACCCCAAGCGATGAGGCTTTCGGCCGCCGTTATACGCGTTGTGAGCAGCACGACAATAAAGGCCACCGTCTGACCGACCGCCCAGTAACAATCGTTGGCCGCTGCCGTCCTTGCTTGCCGGGACGCGAACGACGCGGCGCGCCAGAACTCTTGTAATGCCAGACCCGGTGCGAGCACGGCAACGGCTGCCAAGCAACGGCCGAGCTCAGACGACATTCCCACTACTAGACCGGCAATCGCAAATACCAAGGTCGCCGCTAAGCCGGCCGCCAGGACGACGCCACCCGCTCGCGACGTCAGCTCGCGCCACTCCAACTGCTCAAGGGGTGATGCGGCGAGTGTATAGGGCTGCATAAAGGCGCTGCGAATGACCGAGAGTGCAAAGAACCAAGCAAGGAAGGCGAGGGAAAATGTCCCATAGTTCTGTGGTCCCAACAGCCGAGCGAGGACGAGTGACGGTACAAAGTTAGTCCCGGAAGAGAATATTTGGTCGACGAGCGCCCACGTCCCCTGACTTCTGAGCTCATGAGAGCCCGTGAGCGGTCGACGACTCATTGGACACTCGGAGTTCCATGCACCCGCGATCGTTGACTCGCTGCTGTCATCGCTTGCGCATAGACGTCGAGCAGCCGCGCAAGGCTGATCTCGGATGTCAGATTGGCCTCGAATACTGCTCGGGCCATTGCCGCCTTTGTGGTTAGCGCGGGATCAGATGCGGCATTGCTCAGCATGGCCGCAAACGCCTCGACGCTTGGATTGGCGGTCCAGCCGACGTCGGGTGTAATCAAATCTCGTAGCGAACCCAGCGCTGCCGCGGCAATGGGACGGCCGCGCTCAAATGCCTCAGCGACGACGCGTGGAAACCCTTCGTAACACAAGGAAGGGATCACGACGACGGCAGCGTCGTCGAGGAGTTGGTGCATGCGTGCGGAGTCGACAAAACCCTCGTAACGCACATTGATGTGGCGTGCGGCGATCACGGTGTCGCGCTCGGGTCCGTCGCCCGCCACCACGAGAGTCTGGGAATCGCGAGCGCGAGATGAAGACCACGCCGACAGCAAGAGGTTCACACCCTTTTCTGGAGTGAGTCGACCTATGAACAAGAATCCCGACCCTGGTGCCTTCGCTGGACCGCATGAGCGCGCGAAATTTGGGTGAACGATGATCCTGTCGGAAGAGATACCGGACCGAGTGAGCTGATCGGCAACGAAGTCGCTAACGGCAAGAAAGCGCCTTACCAACTGCCACGTCGATCGATGCACGCGTGTTGCAAGAGCTATCGAAAGCGACTGCGCATGTGACCCTCGATAGCAGGCGTGCATCACACTCGGCCAGGGGAATGACTTGCCAACGCAGTCTTCGCATATCTGTCCATTGCGGAAGAGACCCGTCGAGCTCGGGCACGAGTGGCGGAAGTTGTGGACGGTCTGCACGACGGGAATCGTCGCGTGTTCCGCGATCCGTATGACCCATGGTGAGATCAGTGGAAACGGATTGTGAAGATGTATGACATGGGGTCGAAAGCGCTGCAGGACCCGGGTGAATTCGCGGTGTCGCCTCAACTGAATAGGTCGGTGACAACGCAACAGCAGCCTTTCTCACTGCACCAAAGGTGGCGATCGTGTCGGATTCTCGGAAGAACGTCTGAATCTCGACACCGGCTTGGGACAGCAGTGACACTTCCGCGTCTACGACGCGATTCTCCCCCGAAGGAAGTGCCGAGCGGTAGCGATTGTGAACGACGAGTACGCGCACTTCAGCGACTCATCAATCGGGGGTAGCGAGGGTTATGCGTCGTGGTGTGAACACGCGCCGTGCGGGTGTCACAAGCGACCACGGTCATCAAGGCCACGCCGCATTTCGTGCTCGCCGTTCACCACTACCCCCCTGCCCGATGATCGCAATCGTACCTTGGTCTGTCAACGGGATTGACGATGGACAGTCTCCTCAGAATTGCATGACACTCCGCATCTCCCTGTTATCCGGCCCGCACTGGCCGACGCCGAGCAGGGTGGTGGCAGGCTGCTTCACGCCAAAACGTTCCGAGTACCAACCGAGCGTAGGACCTAGCTCACCGCGATGTGCAGTCCACCCGAGTCCTGACGGCAGAGTGACCGAAGCGGAACTCGTGCCGTCGGGCGTCGACCACCTGAGCCGTGCGTAGTGGTCCTCCAGGTCGACCTCAATGGTGGGCCCGAGGTGGAAGGCCATCCGCAGAGTCACGCGGCTCCGTGGTCTCGACCCGGTCAACGACCTCAAGCCTACGTCGTTCGGCGTTCGAGCTCGACGCTTCGGCGATGGATGACGGGTGGATCGAGCGCTTGATAGCCGTTGTGGTCGGCAGACCAGCGTGTGCTCTCCTCTTCGTCGGTGGTCACGACCTCGACAATGCGGGCCCGAGCATGGCGCAGCCATAGGAATGGCCCACCCGAGAGCGATTGGTCTTCACCGCCCAGTTCGACTGTGTTGTGGGCTACCGTGGAACGGAAGTAGCGGCGCCACTCAGGTTCGCTGTGGTAGCAGTAGGTGCCCGGATCGGCCAAGATGTCCACCCCCCCGCAGCGCACCTCGATGGAGAGCGCGTCGGCGTGGGCGTGGGCGGCGATGGCCAGGTAGCCGTGGGGCCCCCCGTCACAACGGCACCAGATCTCAGGTGCGACACCGGGTGCCGTGCGGAGAATGGTCATACCAGCATCGGCAAAATGCCATGGTCGCCGTGAAGGTCGGTTATTGACCACCTGCCTCTCGGGCGCAAGGGACGCCAGGGTGGCGCTTGTGACACCCGGAGCGGCGGTCGGCCACCACGAAGCCGGCCCGAAGACGGCAGCTCCGCTCGCAAGCAAAGAGGCCCAGCGGTTGGCCTCGGGCGCGTCGAGCATTAAGGCTCGACCGTCGTCGCTATCACCCTGACGCGGCCCTCGCATTCGCGTCGTCGAGGACCGCAGCCACAACGTCCAGCATCAGACACACACGCTGCAAGGTCTCTGGGCTTAGGGGGTGACGGCTGGCGGCGGCTTCAAGAACTCCCAATAAGCCGAGTTCGGTTACGAACCCGTGGTAGTCGAAGGCCAACTCGCGGTTGAGCCCGCTCGCAAACGTATTGCGATGCAACTCGCTCTCGAGTAGCCGCGTGGCGTCTACCCGCCACCGCTCGCTTTCCTCGAACCACGGGAAGGCGCACGAGCTCACAAGTTGTCCAGCAGCTTCGGCTATGACGTGGTTGTTCGCCGATGAACCACGGCTTCGGAAGGCGGTCAGATATTGCTGGTGCCAGCGCACCTGGCGGATCGCGTCCTCGTTGTCCTCGAACAACGCCGTGGCCCCGGACCAACCGTCAAGCAGTCGGCGAACCCATACCCAGGAGATCAGACGGATGCCCAGCTCAATGCCGCTCGACCAGTTGACGCCGGACAAGAAGGGATTCCGTTGCCACCACGACCGCAGATGGCGCGCCACCATGTCGGCGTACTCGTCGTTGCCGGTAAGCCACCAGGCGGCGGCCAGTACCGTGAGGTGGTGATGCCGGGAGAGCTCCCAGACCTGCTTCACGTCCGCGTGGTCGGGAGGGTCCCGGTAATCGATGCGAAAGGCATACTGGTGGTCGGGAAAACGATGTCCAGTTCACCGGGTCCAAGAACCAGTCGGGATCTGCCATGTCGTGGCGTTGAACGCCGAGTACGTCCCAATGCCCTGCCAGCACGTCGTTTGCCGCGGCTATAAGCGCATCTCGGGCCGCGTCGGGTGGGGCATTCATGTTCGACGGATCGATGGGGGTGCAGAATACGTGGGCGCGTCGAGCCGACACGGATGGGGCCGTGGCGCCAGGAAGCACCTGCCGGCGACGCCACAGCTCCTGACGACCGGAATCCTCCATTCGCCAGACGATCTCGGTCGCTGACATACGCCGGAGTCGGCGGACGTACCACTGCGGTCGTGACTGGCTCACAACTTCTGGGGACCACCGAGCGAAAGGCTCCTCTCGGCGGCGATCGTGACCGCGGTGGTTGACAGGAGTGAGGACAACGGGATCGGCATTGGTCCACCCGTCGCTACGGCGTTCAAAAAGCCGCTCAAAGCGGCGGCCTGCCCCTTGTCGACCCTGCCGGCGGATTCGGCGCGTTTTGTGGCTTCGACCGCTCCACACCGTCGCCCTCTTGAAGTTATCGAGACGGGCTGATCGGTTGTCGGCTGAGACTTCGACGATCTCCTTCGGGAGCCCGGGGTTCGCGTTGGTGACGTAGCCGATGGTCGCCACGGAGCCGTCCTCGTAGCGCAGTACTACCTGGGTTCCCTGGGGCTCGCCGGTCGCGACGGCGTAGACGTCAACCGGGTTCGATCCCAACCACCAGCCGATGGTGTCGATGAAGTGCCCTCCCTCTCCGACGAAGCGCGAACCTTCCAGCTCCTCGTTTCGGTACCAACTGTCGGCTGCCAGCGGGCCTGCGTTGACCGAGTAATGCATCACCGCGGGCCCCTGGCGGGTACCAAAGCGCCTCTCATTTCTGCGAGCAGAGGTGCGAAGCGTCGATTGAAGCCGATCATGAGGCGCTCGTTTTCCGAAGCTCGAATCACCTCGACGATTCGGGCCAGCTCCATCCTCGTCGAGAGCCAGCGGCTTCTCGACGAACGTTGCCTTGCCTGCTGCCAGTGCTCGGCACACCAGATCGGCGTGGGTGTGGTGGCGGGTGACTACGAAGACGGCAGTGATCGAGTCGTCCGAGAGCATTTGGTCGACATCCGTGGAGGCTGACTCGAACCCGAACCTCCGTTGGGCATTGGCAGCTGACAGTGATGTCGTCGTGACGACGTGGGCCAGCTCGACGCCGGGTCGTCCGGCCAGGTGCGGCAGCAGCATGGAGGAGGCATAGTTCCCCGCGCCGATGAAACCGAGGCGGGCCGTGGTGCCGGTCCTTGTCACGGCGCGATCTCGGGCGGGCACGGTAGTCGGCGTCGAAATTGCGGGGCTAACCGGAGTGAGGCCGAGTGACTGCTCCTCGTCGGCGTACTCGAAGAGGTAACCGATGCCGCTCAGGTCTCCAGAGCGCAACCGGTCGTAAACGGTGACCGCCTGGTTCAATGGGAAGACGCTCAGACACCAGCGATTCGACGGGCAATACCCCTCGAGCCACGAGGTCCACGAAGCACTCCAGATTCCGGCGCTCGGTCCACCGGACGTAGCCGGCTGGGTAGTCCACGCCGGCGAGCTCGTAGATGTCGTCGTAGCGGCCTGGGCCGTACGACCGAGAAAATCGGACGTCCAGCTCCTTGTCGTAGTAGGCGTTCCAGGGCAGGTCCAACTTGAGCTTGCCGATGTCGACCACGCGTGCCCGGTCGCGCGCCAGTCGAGCCGCCGCTTCGACGGGCCCATTCGAGGAACCACCGGCCACCAAGAACACGTGGTCGGCACCCAGTCCGCCCGTTAGCAGGGCCAAGGCCCGCTCAACTCGGTCGATGCCCTCACTGTCAGGCGTGTCACACGCTACGGCACCGTTCTCTTCGGCCAAAGCGCACCGCTCTTGCCTTACGTCGAGACCCACGACCCGTACCCCAGAGGCGACCAGGAGCTGCGCCACCAACTGACCGACCAGGCCGAGCCCGATCACACAGGCGGTGTCCCCGAGCTGGGTCTCGGCCCGGCGAACCCCGTGCATGGCGATGGCCCCCACGGTGGCAAAGGCAGCCAACGGCACGGACACGCCTGCCGGCACCGGTACACAGAGGTTGACGGGAACCCAGTTGACCTCAGCGTGCAGCGCGTACTCGTTGCCGGCGCACGCCACCAACTGCCCCAGACTGAACTCCTCTGCTCCTCGGCCTACCTCGACCACCACTCCACACGAGGAGTACCCGAGTGGCGTGTAGGAGTCGAGCCGGTTCATGGCCTTGGTGTAGGCGCTGCGCAGCCCTTGCTGGGCCATTGTATCGAGGACCTTGCGTACCTGGTCGGGGCGACTCCGTGCTTTGGCCAACAAGGACATCTTGGCCTCGTGCACCTTCATCATCTCGGTGCCGGTCGAGATGAGCGAGTACTTAGAGCGCACCAGGACGCCACCGTCCTTGCACGCAGGTGTCGGAACGTCCAACAGGCTTAGCTGGCCAGACTTGTAGTTCTGGGCAACCTGCTTCACGTCGTCACTCCGGCCGCCGCCGCATTCTGGCACCACAACTCGAGCGTGAGGAGTTGCCAGATCTGCTTCGATCGATCCTCCCGACCGCTGCGCTCCTCCTCGACCAGCCGCTGGAGCGGCGCCCGCTGGAGGAACCCGCGATCGACGAGGTCGCCCGATAGGAGCACGTCGTCCACCAACTCGGCCAAGTCGTGGGAGATCCACGCCCGAAGCGGGGCCGCAAAGGACGCCTTCGGGCGGTGCACGATCTCGGCGGGCAACCACGCGGCAGCGGCTTCCTTCAGGGCTGCCTTGGTGGTCCGACCGTGGATCTTGGCCGAACCCGACAGGGAGAAGGCAGCCTGCACGACGGCGGGATCGACGAACGGCACCCGGACCTCCACCGACGCGGCCATGCTGGCCCGGTCGGTGTAGGCGAGGTTCAAGCCCGGCAGGAACAACCGGGCGTCGGTGAGGCACATGCGATCGACCGGGTCGTTCAGCGACGTGTCGGTGTAGATGGCGTCGTGCTCGGCCACGACATCGTCGACGCAGGAGCGCAGGTCCGGGCTGAGCAGGGCGGCGAGCTCCGGCGGGTCGTAGAGGGTGTAGCTGCGCCGGAAGGCGGCCGCCTCGGGGAGCTCGCAAAAGGTGAGGAACCGCTTCGTCCACCGGGCGTACCTGAGGCCCCGGCCCCCGGCCACCACCGGGACGTGGTCTCCCACACGGCGCACCGAGCCGCGGACAACCGAAGGCAGGTGGCGGTACCGAGCTGCCAAGAGGCAGGCCAGGTGCTTGCGGTAACCGCCGAAGAGCTCGTCAGCGCCCATTCCCGACAGCACGACCTTCACCCCCGCTTCGCGGGCCGCCTCGCACATGAGCAGTGTGTTGATGGCGGCCGGGTCACCCACGGGTTCGTCCAGCACGTCGACGATCCGGGGCAAGAGGTCGGCGACGTCCGGCGAAGTCTCGATCTCGTGCAGCTCGATACCGAATCGTGCCGCCACCTTGCGGGCGTAGACGGCATCGTCCGGCATCGCCTCGAGCCGGTGGTCCTCGGGCCGAAAGGTGATCGTGTAGGCGTCGACAGCAGAGTCGGCCTGCTTGGCGAGTACGGTCACGATGCTCGAGTCGAGGCCGCCGCTTAGGAAGCTCGACACCGGAACATCAGAGACCAGGTGGGCATCGACGGACTCTTTGATGACCGTCCGAAGGTCCACCGACGGACCTGCTGCCGCGTCGGCAGCAACTTCGGCAATATCCCAGTACTGCGTGACACTGGACGTGCCGTCTGGCCGGAACTCGGCCCATGCTCCCGGCGCTAATTTCTCCACACCCCTAATGGCACACCGGCCGGGTGGGACCCAGTAGTAGAGAAGCGAAGCCACCAGGGTACAGAGGTCGGCGACCAGCTCGTCGCTCAACGCGGCCACGATGCCCTTGAGCTCGGAGGCGAACACGACGCCGTCCTTGCGCCTTAGGTAGTGCAGGGGCTTGATCCCCAGCTGGTCCCGGACTAATACAAGGTTTCCGTTGCGCTCGTCGAAGATGGCGAAAGCGAACATCCCACGGAAGCGCTTCAGGCACTCTGGTCCCCAGCGTCGCCACGCCTCGAGTACGACCTCGTTGTCTGAGTTGGTCGAGAAACGGACGCCAAGCCCGGTGAGCTCCGTCTTTAGCGTTCTGTAGTTGTACAGCTCACCGTTGTAACAAAGAGTCAGTCCGTCCTTTGTGAGCGGCTGGCGGCCACCGGGGCTCAGGTCGATGATCGAGAGCCGTCGGTGCGCCAGCTGCACGGAGATCTGGTCAC
The DNA here is from genome assembly GCA_963731665.1 of uncultured Acidimicrobiales bacterium. GTDB lineage: Bacteria > Actinomycetota > Acidimicrobiia > Acidimicrobiales > UBA8190 > Chersky-840. Next base: position 65,018 of record CAVSWP010000010.1, read on the forward strand.
TTTGGTAATTGAAGAACCCCTCGTCGTCCGGACCACGATGAGCCAGGCGGTCGATCATCGTGCGAGCAAGGATCTCGCCGTCGATTTGCTGGTAGCAACCAGCAATCCCGCACACGACTAATCCCCCTGGGCCGGAATCGAGACTGAATCCGCCGCCGGAACGTCGCGATGGATGAGCTTGTCGTAGACGCCCACATACTCGGCTCGCTGGTGCGCCCAGGCCAGACTGTCGACCACGCGCGCCCGCCCTACCGTTCCCATCGATCGCCGACGAGGCTCGTCATCGATGAGCTCGAGAACCAGCCGGCCCAGATCGGTCACCTCATTCGGAGAGGCATAGACAGCAGCGTCGCCTGCCGACATCTTGGTCTCATGCAGATCGAAGGCAACGACGGGAAGAGCGAACGCCATGTACTCCATCGTTTTGTTCATCGTCGACACGTCGTTCAATGGGTTCTTCGGATCAGGGCACAGGCCGACGTCGGCCGTCGAGAGGATGTGAGCCACGGTTTCGTCGGACACTCGTCCCGTGAATTCGATGTAATCTTCGAGGCCCAGCGCGTCGCGGAGTGCGACCAGTTGGGCGAAGCTGTCACCCGAGCCGATGAACGTGAAGCTGATGTCACGGCGTCCTCGCTTGTGCACGATGTCGTTCGCTGCCCGAACCGCCAGGTCGACGCCGTCCTGAGGTGCCATCGTCCCGAGATACGCCACCAAGTACGGTCGGCCGCGGCGCAGCCGTGGGTCCGGAGTGCCCGGATGGAGTCGGTCAGGGTCCGGCCCCGTCCGAACGACTGTGACATCGCGGTCTCGCTTGCCACCTCGGGTAAGCGCGATTTGTCGGTACGAGTTGTTCGTGGCGATCACGTGGTGTGCCGATTGGTAGGTGCACCACTCGAGAGCTAGCAGAGCGGCGTGCAAGACTTCGGACACTGCGCCGAACCGGGACTTGTAGAGTTCGGGGCACAGGTCGTGGTGGTCGAACACGAAGCGGACTCCGAAGACGCGCAACACCAGGGCGATGGGCCAGAAGATGTCGGGTGGGTTGCAAGCTTGCAACACCTCGAAGCGGCAGCGCCGCCACGCCTTAGTGGTCAGCCATGCCGTCGCCGCGAAGGAATAGAGGTACTCGACCACGAACGTCCACTTGGACGTGCCTGCGGCATACGGTCGGTACTTGTACAAGCTCACGCCGTCGATGACTTGTTCGGACGGATCGTTGGGTCCCTTCGGACAAATCACCGAAACTGAGTAGCCTGCTGCCGTGAGGGCCTGGCATTCGAGCCATACTCGCCGGTCGAACGGCACCGAGAGGTTCTCGACGATGATGAGAATCCCGGGTTTCTGTTCCACCTTTTCGTCGGGCGCCGAATCGACTCGCCTCAACTCGCTCGGCAGTGACCCGGTGTTCGGGGATGGCAGTGATCGACCATGCGGGCGCGCCCCTAACACGCCACCCCCTCGGAGCCGGACAACGCCTTGACGTGCGCGCCTCCGCCGTAGCCCAATCGGCGAGGCACCTATGGCGCAGCCGTCGTTCTGCTGTCAGGCGCTCCTGGCGCAGCCGTCGCTCTGCTGTCAGGCGCTCCTGGCGCTGCCGTCGCTCTGCTGTCAGGCGCTCCAGATGCTGCCGCAGTCACGAGACCCCCGCTCCCGCTTTCACTTTCGAGGGGGTCTTCGTCGACCACGACGATCTGGGCCAGCAGAACGTCGTCGTCATAGTCGTCGAACTCCTCCTCATTGGGCGCCGGTGTCAGGTAACCAACGGCGAACCCGACGGCACTCGTGACGATGAGCAAGGGCAGCCAGTGGCCGGGTCCGGCTGTAAAGATCCCGAAGGCGGCCAAGGTGAAAGTCAAGATGAGCCCAATCCCGAATCCGGGAATCAGGAACCGCACACCCCGCAACCAGCGATTCTGGGGCAATGTGTGACGGGCCATCGCCAACAGGGCCAGCCCGAGTGATGACGCCGTGAGGACGAGCACAGCCAAGCCAAAAAGACCGTAGATCGAATCCAGTGAGCCGTGCACATTGGTCACCAGTGGCTGCGAAGCGATCGTTGCTCCGTTCGACCCGAGCAGCGAAATGGTGCCCACGATGAGTCCGGTGGCCTGGCTCCCGACACCGCTCATGCTGATCGGGAAGCTGAGCGATTTCGTCGCACCGGGAGGTACGACCAACTCGACCGCCGTGTCATAGGAGAAGAGGGGAAGAGCCACCACCTGTCCGTCGATGCGCACAGAAGAGACACTCACAGTCGAGGTGCTGTTGTTCGAGAGGGTGATCTGCACCTCGGCAAACCGGGCGGGATAGAGCTGTGCCGGATGGGCGTCAGAGGACGTCACAACGGGTTGACCGTTGACAGTGGCCGCGAACGACACCCCACTCCCCGCTGCTTCCGCTACGGATCCTCCCAACCCCAAGGTCATCAACACCGTAAGAACCACCAGGGCAGCCCAGCGAACACCTGGGGCAGCCGGGGCTTCTCGCCACCGTCTCGTGCGCATCTCAGCGGCCCACAGAGACGGCTGAGGACCCGGCCGGGGGCAAGGCGGTACGTCGGGCCACGAGGACCAGCCGATTGGCCTGGCGACGGGCGCGGGTCCTCTCCCCCACCTGTCGACCGGCCAGACCCGCCAGTAGGCCGGCCACCGCGCCCAGGACGGCACTAACGATGAATGCCACCAATGTGGGCCCCGCAATTCCCAGCATCCATCCCCACAGGGTGGCAGCCACTCCACCCATCACTCCCACCACAACCAATCCGGCCACGGCAGCGTTGCGGTTGTCCCGTCGGCGTCCACGTCGGAGGCTTCGGAGGAGCGACTCGGTGTAGGCAACGACAAAGAGCAACAGGACGATCCCGAGGACCCCGCCAAAGGTGGAGAAGGGCGATCGGGTCACCTGCACACCGAAGTCGTCGTTCTCGGTGCCCTTGGGGCCCGCGAGTGTGAGTGTCCCGGCCAGCTTTCCGCCCACGATGTAGCGCCCCGAGCTGGCGTCCAAGGTCGTGCGCAATCCAGCGGTCCCGCGCACCAGAGGCACCGGTGTCGAGCGAACAACCGATACGCCACCCAGCGAGAGCACGATCTGGGCCGTCTCCGGTGATCCGATACCGGGCGGAGGGTTCCGGACCGTGATGGGGATGGGTTGGTCGAGATTGATGGGCACTCGTCCGCCCACTGTCGGGTCATGGCCCGCCACGGTCACCGCCCCTGTCCCGAGAGCCGGAGCCGGGCTCGAGGAGCCGACTCCAAGCAGTCCGAGGACGACGGCGACCACGGCGACGAGAAGGGCGGCCCAGGCCAGACGGGTGGGGAATCCGGGCATCGCAACAGGTGCCTGGCGCAAAGGCATGAGGTCGCCCAGTTCGAGCCCAGTGACAGCGGCGCCGCCGGCGTGGAGCTCGACGACCGGGCGCATTACGGAACCATCGGCCCTGCCGGTCCCCGGCGCGGTCGTGAACGACGCACTCTGCGCACTGGCGAGAATCGGCCCGGGTTCGCGCAGGGCGATGCCTGAACGATCTAGCCAGTCCGGACCCCACGAGGCGGTGGCGGCTTGGCCGATGGCGACCCCGAAGGCCTCGGCGGTTTGGAATCGGTCACCAGATCGGCGAGCCAGTGCCTGCATGACAACATCGGCCAGGCGGGGCGGGACTCCGGGAGCGACGTCGGCAAGCGGGATGGCATCCTCATTGATGTGGCGCATGACGATAGCCAGTGACCCCCCCTCCTCGGAATAGGGAAGCCGACCCGACAGCAGCTCGTAGAGCATTACGCCCGTGGCATACACATCAGTTGTGGGCCCGAGGTCGGCACCACTGGCCTGTTCCGGCGCCATATAGGCCGGGGTGCCGAGAATGCCTCCTTCACGGGTGGCCAGAGTGTCGTCCTCGCCCAGAACCCGGGCGATGCCGAAGTCCGTCACCTTGAGCACCCTGTCTTCGCCGAAGAGCACGTTTTCCGGCTTCATGTCACGGTGCAGAACGCCACGCTGGTGGGCGCCGCTCAGACCCGAGCATGCCACCATCGCAATAGCGCAGGCCGTTTGCTGGTTAAACCCCCAGTTGACGAATCGGCTCCAGACGGTGCCGCCGGCTAGTCGCTCCATGACCAGGATGCAGGCGTCATCATGCTCGACGTAGTCGTACACTGGAACGATGTGCGGGTGGTCGATTGCCGCCAGGACCTTTGCCTCGGACAGGAACCGGGACCGCACTGACTCATCGCTCACCAGGCCGGGGGTGAGCTGCTTGATGGCCACCTCGCGCCCGAGCTGGCGGTGGCGTCCGGCAATCACAACGCCAAACGCCCCACGTCCGAGCTCCGCCCCAATCTCGTACCCCGGCAGAGCCACGCCCAGGGTGCTCTCTGTTTCCACCAGGCTCCTCGGTTGGCGGACCTGTCGGCGTCCCGCCATCGCAAGACATCTCGCCAGCCCCCGACGTCGGGTCGGGACCCCAACGAAAACGATAGCTCACGCTCATTGTCTCCGCCGAGCCGACACCTGGCGGTGCGATCCTCGGGCGAACCGCTGATTTTGCGAGTCGGTGCTGACCCTCCTGCTGAACCTCCCCCGACAAAGCCCAGGCGCGGGCCCAGTGAGCGACTAGACAGGTATATCGATGGTTGACAGCCAGCCGTTCGGGCACATCGTCGTGGACCCCGGGAGTCCGGGCGAGGTGACCCGACCCCTCTTCGACCGGCTCTTCGTTGGTCGCGAATGCGCGGGAGTGGACGACGTTCATCGGATCCTGCTCGACGACGACCTGGCCGTGTCGCGCAACCACCTCGAGATCCGAGTGGACCCGGAGCAGTCGCGCGCCGTCGTGGTCGACACGTCGAGCAATGGGGCCCGGGTCAACGGCATACGAATCGAGCGCGCCGTCGGCGTCCCATTGAAAGGCGGTGACCAGATTCAGGTTGGAAGCCACATCCTCGAATTCCGTGCCGAGACTGTGACGACTCAGAGACCAGACAGCACCGTACAACGCTCAACCGTCTCGGTCGCCACTCCCATGACCATGGCTATGATCGTGGGCGACCTCATCAATTTTTCGACCGTTTCGGAGCAGGCCGATCAACAAGTCCTCGTTCACGATGTTCATCACCTCTACACCAAGCTTCGAGAGCTCCTCGCTCAGCACCGGGGGACCCTGGTCGACTACGTGGGAGACGCGTTCTTTGCTAGCTGGGAACTCGAGGTCGACCCGGCTTCAGCGGCGAACGCCCTGAGGTTTGCGCTGGAAGCCGACGCGATGGTCAACGAAACCACGGCTGATTTCGAGCTCCGCTACGCCGACGGAACGCCCCTGAGAATGGGTTGGGGCGCAGTCATGGGTCCGGTCGTCATGCAACTCATGCCTGGCTCCGTGGTCATGGTGCTGGGTGACGCCGTCAATCTGGGCTTCAGGGTCTCGAGCATTGCCGGGCGAGAGGGTCGCCCGAACATCCTCGCCACCGAGTCGGTGCGCCAGGCCGCGGAGGGACACTTCGTATTCGGTGAACCGGAAACGGTGACGGTCAAGGGGCGGGTCGGCATCGAGACAATTTACGGAGTCTCCGCCCGCTAGGTCATCGTTGGGGCCGGCTGCCTGGGTGGCGGCGTGAATTCGTAAGGACCGATTCAGGCCATCACGGGGATGGTCGCTTCTTGCCCTGCGAAAGCCCGGCCAAGACGAGATCCGGCCTAGTGAATCTCCGAGAACTCTGATGTTCCTCGTCGCCGCCGGCGGCGGCTAGCGGTACTTCCGAATTGGCCTCGCACCAAGACGGCCCCGAGCAACACGAACCCTCCACCCACCGCGACGCTACCTTCAGGCGCTGAGACTTTGGCAGTGGTCACCAAAGTAGCGATGGCAACGAAGCTCTTCAACCCGCACCTAGCCGTCACCGTGACCTGCCCCACTCCCTGAGCGAAGGGAGTGAGCGAGGTGGAGAACGCCCCTTGGCTATTCGCGGTTACATGACCGACTTCTTTACCATTGATGGAAACGAGCACTGTGGCCCCTGGGGCGCATCCGCGGCCACTCATAACCGTTGGTTGACCGGGAACGAGTGTGATGCGACTCAGCCGGAGCTTGGCTGGGGGACCCGAGCCCGACACGGCGGTGCTGGGGCCCGGGGGCGTTAGGCCCGCAATAAGAGGGGCTGGCGGGGTGAAATTGGTCACAACGGTAATTCCGGTGGAAGCGGAGTCACCTGTGGCGCCATTGGCGACGATCGTGTGTCCACCCGGTGTCGTGTTTGTTGGAATTGTTACTTGAGTCGAGAAGGACCCACTCCCGTTCGAGGCTGTCGAACCCAGGGACACCCCATCGCTGAAGAGCGTCAGGGTGATCGACTCGTCGGGAACAAAGTTCTGGCCAGTCACCGTCAAGGTTCCGCCCGGGGGCGAGATCGCAGAATTCGTGGCGATCACCGCGCCTCGAGGTCCTTCGAGCGGACGTGCGAAGGCGGTGGCCTGCCAACCCAGCCCGGCTACCAAGCCGGCGATGGCGCAAGCCACCATCAACCTACGCCTCATCACCACAATCCCGACTGCTTGCCCCACTCATTGTGGCCATCAACACGGATTCAAGCTAAGGCTCATCGGGATCCGCCGTCAAGGATCACGTGACCTGCCCGTTTGGGCAGTTCAGGCTCACTTCGCCACAAAGCGAAAGCCCCTCTCTTGGCGAACGGCGGGTCCGAGGTCCCAGGCGGGCGCGTCGCTGGTGGTCGCCAGTGTCCACGGGCCGGCGGGTGTCACGACGACCTGGGCCTGTACCGGATTGGCCGAGGGTTGGAGCCGGACTGAAAGCCGGAGGGTAGATCCGCGAGCGACTCGTCCGACGAGGCCCACGCGAACTGTGACCGAGGATTTGGACGCAATGTCCACGTATGTGCTGTAGGCCCACACACCCAGCTCGCGCGTCGCCGACATCGTGCCAGGGCTTCCATTGATGGTGACCTGGTCAAAAGACAGCGGACTATAGACAGAGAGCCAGGTCTCGTTTGTGCCCGGCGCCAGGCCGGGATCGGCTGGGCTGGCGATCACGAGTGGCGGGAGCCCGGTGGCCGGGGCGTCGTTGGTCAAGGTGACCCGCACGACTGAGCGCTCCGCCCCCGTACTTGGGTCGAAGGTGACATGGTCATCGATCAAGGTATGGAGATAGGCGTCGATCTTGTTGGCCCCCGTGTTCTGAGTTGTGACGGCCACGAGATCCCCGCCATTCGCCTTGGGGAATGCATCTTCAAGATGAAGTGCTTGCACCAGTGGTGTATCGTTGGGATGCACGCTCCAGAACGCGATGCGCCCATCCAGGACCGCCGGCTCCAGTTCACGTGACAGCAAGCGCGGTCCGGGTAGTGATCCGTTCACGAGCCTTTGGAACGTGGCGTGAAGCGCATATTGCAGAAGGTCGTGGCGAGTACCTTGGGCCAGTCCCGTCAAGTACTGAGTCTTCAGCAGGATTTCGGGTGCGTTGTGACTGGTCAATGGTTGCGCAAGCCCCGGTACCGTGACAGGTCCAGTGATGGAGAGCAGTGGGGCCAGCCCGTAGGGATCGACCATAAGAACACCGTCGAGTTGATCGCCACCTGCCTGAGGGTAGAGCTGAGAGATGACCTGGGCCACGGTGGGGAAATCGGGGGAGTAGGTGGTGTCCTGGAAGTGCTGACCCGGGTCGAATTGCCCGTAGCGGGCTAAGAAGTCCGGTAGGCCCGTCAGGTGCCCGCCGCCGCTTGGGAGCGCACTGGTGAGGGAGTCGACAGGGCCAGAGACAGTGAGGCTCAGGCGACCATTCGCCGCGGTGAGCTCGCCGTATGCGGCCACGATCCCGTCGAGTCCCCGACTTTCCGACGGCGATACAAAGGCCAGGAAGTAGTGTTGCGGGCGCTCGGCGCCGAGCATGTCAGGGAGCAGGGGGATGGCTTTGACGGCCAGGTCGGTGCTCGACTTGGCACGAGCCAAGTCTGCGTCGAAAGTCCGCAGCCGCGATTGGATCGGCTCGGCAAGCCAAGGACTTCTGAGGCCGGCGAGACGAGCCGTGGCCCTTGCCAGGGACCGGTCAAGCGTCTTCGCCGGACCGAGCATGGCGCTGATCCGTCCGAGATTGACCTGCCCCTTGTGGTAGTGGACCTCCTGATAGTCGAAGCTCGGCGCCTGACGCTCCGCAACGGCCAGGACGTCTCGGGCCGTGGCTGCCCCGGTTGCCAACGCCTGCCTTTGCTGTGCGATGACCGGAACCAACCTGGCGACCGATGTCCACCAGCTCCCGAGTTTCGCGGAGGCGCTTCCGAATTCTGCAGAGGCAGTTCGAAGTCGTGGCGTGGCCAAGGCCGCGCTGCCACCGCTCACATCCCCCAAGGCGGATTCGGCGGCGAGTTGTCCGACTGAGATATCGGTCCTCGCCAAGAACATTGCCAGCAGCAACGGGATGGAGAGGCCCACAACGACCACCCCGGTCAAAACCAACATCCTCTTGGCTCGGCGCCGCTCAGCGGTCGCTGAACGTCTAAAGGCGGAGACGAACAAGGGCACCAATACGGCTCCGGCTACCGCCGCAGTGGAACCGTGGAATGCGACGGACGGCCAGCGCAACAGCGTTTCTACGCCGAGCGCGCCGATGAGAGCGCCCACGCGCCGCCTCGAATGCTTAGGGAGCATTGAGCCGAAGGCGATGAGCAGAGCTGCTGTCGCTGGAATCTCGAGCCACGCCCGACTCATGGCCACGGCGACGACCGAGAACACGAGCAGGGCTACTCGGCTGGCTCGGCTACAGACGTAGGTGATCAGCGCGGCAAAGAGCCCTGTATAGAGCGGGTCCACGATTTGTGTTCCCGTCGGTCGACAGCCCGTCGACGCGGCGACTATTCCAGCAGCACCGGCCAGTGCCAGCACGATGGAGGCAGACACTTTCCGCTGTCGCGACGAATGGGGCCCGCGTCGCACCCTGGCGCCATGCCCTTTGGTATTAGTCACGTCCCGATCGTTTTGCAACGTTCAGCAAGTGTAATGATCGCGAAACCTTGGGAATCTCAGGTATTCACAGATCCTCTGAGTCTTTAAGCTGCTTGGGAGCGAGTCGTCAGGCGTTTCATGGGACCCCCAAAGGCAACGTCGGAGACGAGCTCGCAGCCGAGAGCTTCAATCCATTCGAAGCCATCTTCCGTCCCCCGGCGTGCGATCCACGTCGTGCGGGTGACGCCAGGGACAGCGGCCATCTATTCACAAGTCTCTGCACCTATTCACAAGTCTCTGCACCGACCGCCTAACGGCGAGGCGACGGTGGCTGGTCGGGGTCACCCTCGGGTTGGGACCCAAAATGATTGCCAAACCCAGCTCGACGATCCAGCCAGGCTGATGGGGTCTTACTTTTCTTGTGCCCCGGTGGCTGTAACCCAGCTGGCCCCGCTATGCTTTTGTGAGCTGATCGGGGGGGTTTTGGACGGCCACTCGTGAATCGATCCGAGGCAGCGGAGGGCAATGGGTCGTTGCATGACCAGGACGCCCGTGAACCTGCCACACCGTTAGCTCCAAATCCGCCACACGACCTTCCGCTTCGAGCGAGGAACGCTTGATGTCGACGACCATGCCCGATTCGAACGTCGATCTCCGGACCTACCTGCGCGTCCTTGGCCGCCGGAAGTGGTGGGTGATCCTCTGCACCGGGTTGGCGGTGGCGGGGGCGATCGCATACTCCTTCAGCGCCGCCAAGGAGTACTCGGCCACGGCGCAACTTCTCGTCCAACCCCAGAGCGGCACGCTTGCGTTGACCACCCCGGCCCAGACCATCACGACCACGGACGTGGCCACCGAGCTTCAGCTTTTGACGAGCGCTCCTGTGGTCGATGTCGTCAAGAGCCGTCTCCATCTCACTCAACTGAGCGTGACGGGCGCAGACCAGGGGCAGACAAACGTGATCTCGGTTACGGCCACGAACCACAACCCCGTCCTGGCTGCTCGAGTGGCGAATGCCTTAGCGACGGAGTTCGTAAACTATGAAACCGCCGTGGCGCTGAGGAGTCTTACGACCGCAGAGGTCCAGCTCCAAACACAGATCAATGTGATCGAACAGGAGCTTGCATCTACAGCCGGGACACCCCAAGGCGCTGCGCTCGCCACCCAGGAAGCCGTACTCAAAGAACAGTACGCCCAATACCAGGTTGTTGGTACACAGACGACCGGGGGTGTCACCGTTGTCTCGCTCGCTGCCGTACCGAAGGCCCCGAGCTCTCCCAAGAAGACTGAGATCACCTTGATCGGGCTCGCCGTTGGCCTGCTGGTGGGACTGGGTGCGGCCTTCACCGCCGAGAACCTGGACGACGCCATCCGCTCTGAGGACGACCTTGAGCATGTTGCACCGAGTGTCCCGGTGATGGGCCTTGTACCCATGATCGGATCCTGGCGAGATCGGGCCGAGCCCTTCCTCGTCATGAGAGCCGAACCCACGTCTCCGGCGGCTGAGGCTTACCGGTCCCTGCGCACGTCGTTGCAGTTCACCGCCTATGAGAGCGCGGTCGGATCAGTGCTCGTGACGAGTCCCACTGCCACCGAAGGCAAGACCTCGACAGTCTCGAACTTGGGAGTTGTCCTGGCCACGGTGGGCAAGCACGTGGTCCTCGTCTCGGCCGACCTGCGGCGGCCTCGACTGGCAGCCTTCTTCGGGCTCGACGAGGGCGTTGGCGTGACATCGGTCATGATCGACGAGTTGACGCTCGACGAGGCACTACAGCCGGTTCCCGAAATCCCCGGATTGACCATTCTGGGGTGCGGCCCTGTCCCTCCGAACCCCGCCGAGCTCTTGAGCAGTCCGAAGTTTGCCGAGATCTTCGACGAGTTGACCAAGCGCTTCGACTTCGTCCTTGTCGACAGCTCACCAATGTTGCCCGTCACCGATCCTGTGCTCCTGTCCCGATTGACCGATACGACACTGCTGATCGTGGCCGCGGGGACGACCACGAAGAGACAACTCCGGCGGGCGGTTGAGCAGCTCGCCCACGTTGGGGCCCGGGACATCGGGATCGTGCTGAACGAGGTCACGCGTGGAGAGGAGGATGCCTACGGCTACGGCTATTCGTACACCTACGAGACATCAAACACGGCCTCGCCGACCGCTTCGTCCAATGGCCACTCCGATTTCCGACCACCTGAGACGAGCCCTGCGCCGAGTCGTCTGGGTCGACATCCGGCGAGGGACTAGCACGGTCAATTGTCCGAGGGCTCTGCGCCGGAGGCCCTGCCGCCGAGGTCTTTGGAAATCATCGACGACTGGTGGCTCCTCAACTGACGGATGTGGTTCCTCCTCAAAACTGACTAATAATTAGCCACACACACCCCACTGGACGCACTAGCACCAGGGGTACGAACTTGGCATCTGCCAGATGACAAGCTGTGTATCAGCCCATGACAGCCCAACGGAAGAGTTGGATACGCAGGGGCTGAGCACCATAAGGCGGGGCCGTGTTGGAGAAGGGCGAGCACCGAATCGAGACGACATCGACAGCCGCATCTCCGGCGCGCGTCACAGACTCCGCAACCCCGAAGAACGCTGCATCTGAACACCTGGGCCCAATAGCCGGCGTCACTCTCGAACTCGATCTCGAACGCGATACTGCGTTTCCAACCCCCGCCTCCGAACCCGGCCGTGTGCCTGCGGAGCGCGCCCCTTCTGAGAACGGCGCAGTCGTGAACTCTCAAGCGGTTGACTCCGCAAGTGAGTTCGCGATCGAACATCGAAGCGCCGGCGCGGCGGCATTGGCAGCGGATGCTATGGCCCTGGTCGTGGCCGCTGTCGGGGCTGCGGCGGCGGAGACCCTGCTCCACGTCCATGCGTCAGTGCACGCCCAGAGCTTCGCCTTCTCGACGACTCTGGTGCGGCTTTTCGTCTCCGTGCCCCTCTTGGCCTTGCTCCTCGCCGGCTCGCGAGCCCGTTGGCGGCTGCGAACCACCGTGGGCGGGCAGTTGGCGGTCACTGCACCGGCCGTGGCGGCCGGAGGCTTGATCTCTTTGGTGGGATGGCGCCTGGCCTCTGGCGCCGGCTTGGTGCTCGCACCTCCGTCCGACGCAGTCCTGATCATGTCCGCCATGAGCATCGCGACAGTGACCGTGGTCCGCCTGGCCCACCACGCTGCGCCACTCGGTGCGGGAAGGCGCGTCCGACGAGTGCTGATCGTCGGTAGCGGTCTGGTAGCCACCCGGTTGACTGATCAGTTGAATGCTGGCGGCGGCGTCGAGGTCATCGGATTCGTCGATGACGACCCTATGGACCCCGCGGGATGCCTCGGCAAACTGTGCGACCTCACTGACGTATGCGAGCGCGACCATGTTGATCACGTGGTCGTTGCCTTTTCACGTTCCCAACCGGAGGACCTGATCAAAGCACTACGCCCGATCCAGGGCAAGGTCGCGATCACTGTTGTGCCCCGGCTCTTCGATGTGCTCCCAACAACCGCCAATGTGCATGACCTGGGCTCGGGTCTGACGGGGATCAGTGTGGCGCCGGTGAGCTTCGGGTGGGGATCTCGTGTGGTGAAGCGCACCATCGACCTGGTGGGAGCGGTGACGGCTCTGCTCCTGCTCTCACCGCTGCTGTTGGTGCTTGCGCTCTTCATCAAGACAACTTCCAAAGGGCCGGTCATCTTCCGCCAGGTCCGCGTCGGAAAGAACAATCAGGCGTTCTCTCTGTTCAAGTTCCGGTCGATGAGGATCGAGGATTCGGTCCCTCATCCCGCGACTGGAGAATCCGCTATTGGGCCCTTCCCGAAGTTGAAGGATGACCCTCGAGTGACCTCCGTTGGCCGCATCCTCAGGCGCATTAGCCTCGACGAGCTACCGCAGCTCTGGAACGTGGTCCGGGGAGAGATGTCTCTCGTGGGCCCTCGGCCCTTCGTCCCTGCCGATGACGTGTGGATCACGGATTGGGCACAGCGACGGTATTCGGTGCGCCCCGGGATCACGGGTCTGTGGCAGGTCTCAGGACGGAACAACTTGACATTCGAGGAGATGTGCCGACTCGACAGCCTGTACGTGAGCTGCTGGTCCGCTGGTCTCGACATCCGCATCTTGCTACGCACCCTGTGGGCGGTTGCGGGCGGATCTGGTGCCTACTGATCCTTGCGGCTTGTAGGTGAATCTCTCAAAGAGCTAGCTGGTTCCTCCGGGCGTGGTCACGAGGACATCGTGAGTGCCGACGGACTGGGCCGGTGAGACGGCGGTGATCTCGGTGTCCGACACCACGGTGAACCTGGTGGCGGGCACGGCGCCAAAGTCCACCTTGGTGGCCCCAGTGAACCCGGTGCCGGTGATGGTGACGATCGTTCCTCCTGTCAGCGCGGCCGAGGTTGGTGCGATCCCGGTGACGACCGGGACGGGGGCGTCGTAGGTGAACCTGTCAGCCGGTACGACCGGCGTGCTGGCGCCTCCGGCCGTGGTCACCAGGACGTCGCGGGGGCCCGCGGCCTGAGCGGGTGAAACGGCGGTGATCTCGGTGTCAGACACCACGGTGAACCTGGTGGCGGCCACGGCACCGAAGTCCACCTGGGTGGCCCCGGTGAACCCGGTGCCGGTGATGGTGACGGTTGTGCCTCCCGCGGTCGTTCCCGAAGATGGCGCCACTGCGGTGACGCCTGACACCGGACTCACATAGGTGAAGGGGTCGATGGCCACGACCGGCTCGCTGGTTCCTCCGGCCGTGGTGACGTGGATGTTCTGGATGCTGGCCGCCTGGGCCGGTGAAATAGCGGTGATCTCGGTGTCAGACACCACGGTGAACCTGGTGGCCGCCACGGCACCGAAGTCCACCTTGGTGGCCCCGGTGAACCCGGTGCCGGTGATGGTGACCGTGGTTCCTCCGGCTGTCGTTCCCAACGGAGGTACGACTCCGGTGACGGTCGGCACGGGGGCCTTCGCATTGGTCGAGGTGGTTTGCTCGTTTGACGTGGTGTGATTGGTCGAGGTGGAGCACCCCGCGACTACCACCGCCAATGCTGCGACCAGTGCCAGGGGGCGCAGTTCTCGCCATGATGTCGTCGCGGTTCTCGTCCCCTCCTCATTCACCGCCTGAGTGTCGCATCGTCATGGTCGGGCAAGCAATCTCTGACCTCTCCGGCCGTCCACTTGTGCCATGAGATCGAGGGGAGATCACATCGTTACGGGCAGTTGCGGAGCGGGCGCGACTCCGTGTGGATTGCGGCGACGGGCGAGAACCTCGGGAAACTCGTCCGGTGGTACGGGGAACCCAAAGAAGTAGCCTTGGCCGAAGTCACAACCGGCGGCGCCAAGTTCGTCGAGCTGGGCAGGATGTTCGATGCCCTCGGCGATGACCAAGAGATCGAGGTTGTGTCCGATGCTGATGATTGACCGGACCAACGCCCGTCCCTGGTCGTTCGACTCACCGCCGAGCTCGTTGACGAATGAGCGGTCGATCTTCAGAAAGTCGATCGGGAAGCTGCGTAGGTAGGCCAACGAGGAGTACCCAGTGCCGAAGTCATCGATGGCGATGCGGACACCGAGATCCCTCAGTGTCGCCAGGCGGTGGTGGACACGAGAGGTATCGGACAGAAGAGCGCTTTCGGTCAACTCGAGGATGAGGCTCGTCGGCGGGAGGCCGCTATCGCGAAGGGCTATCTCAACATCGGCGACGAACCGGCCGTCGTAAAGCTGATGGGATGAGACGTTGACACTGACGCCCAGGTCGTGGGCTCCCGGTAGTGAGCGCCACTGCATCGTCTGCCAACATGCTTCGCGAAGTACATACCTACCAATGTCGATGATCAATCCTGTTTCTTCGGCCATGGGGATGAAGTCATCAGGTTGGACCAGACCCCGAGTCGGATGGTTCCAGCGCACGAGAGCCTCGATCGAGTGGATGGTACGAGCCTCAAGGTCGAGAATCGGCTGGTAGTGGAGAACGAGAGCCTCGTCCAGGAGCACGGCGTGCCGTAAGTCCCCATGCAGGAGGTGGCGGGCGGAGAGCTCGACTTGCATCGCCGTCTCGAACGACTTGAAGCGGTCGCGACCCGCCGATTTGGCTGCGTACATAGCAATATCGGCTCGGCAGAGAAGTTCGTCGGCGTCGAGGGCGTCAGCGGCGCTGTCGGCGATTCCAATGGATGCGCGCACGAGTATCTCGGTACCGTCGATGACGAACGGTTCTCGAACTGTGTCGAGGAGGCGCTGGGCTAGATCAACCGCATCGTGGGATCCTGCCTCATCGAGAACGATGGCGAATTCGTCCCCACCGATCCGGGCAGCCGTATCTCCTTCGCGCAGCCCCTGTTCAAAGCGCCGGCCGACTTCGACGAGAAGGAGGTCGCCCATGTCATGGCCGAGCGTGTCATTGATCATTTTGAAGCCGTCAAGGTCACAGAACAAGACGGCGACGGTGATCCCCGTTCGTCGAGATCGGGCCAATGCGTGTTCGAGACGGTCACGGAGCAAAGAGCGGTTGGCCAGGCCCGTCAAGCTGTCATGGAATGCTTGATGTTCGAGTTCATCCAGAAGCCGGTTGTGGTCGGTTACGTCACGAAAGCTCCATACGCGCCCAACCACTCTGCCGTCAACTCGCTGCGGAAGTGAATGCCGCTCAAAGACTCGACCATCTCTGAATCGAAGTGTGTCGTCGCTCTCGGCTTCGGGGGCAGCGTACAGTTCCTCCACTTTTGCGACGAACAGCTCGGGGTGGACCAGTTGGTCCAAGACAAACTGCATGGCGGCAGCGTCGTCACGGCTGGCGAGCACCTTCTCCGGAAGGCGCCACATCTGCTCGAAGCGTGAATTGAACTGAGTGATTGCACCTGCCTCATCGACTACCAAGATGCCATCGGCTGTCGAGTCCAACGTGGCGGTGAGAAGCGACAGCGCAGAGCGGACGTCGCCGTCGGCTTTGTCCCGCTCGGCAAAGGCCAGTTCGACCTGTTCGGTCTTGGCGCCGAGCACCGACATGACAAACCCGACGCCCAAGATGCTCAGAAGTGCCAGTCCGTGTACGTAGGGCACGGGCACATAGGTGCTCACCAGGCCAACGGCGATGGCAACCTGCCCAAGGGAAATACCGACGACAGCCCAAATCAATGTCGCGCGCCATGCTCTCATGCCGGCCAGGTCCAAGGCACGCGTCACGACGAACAAGTACCCGATCGACAGTGTTGGACCCCAACCAATGGCGTAGATGATGGCCGACACGGACAAGCTCTGGATAGCGATCGCAAGATGGAAAGACAGTGCACTTGCATCGGGGCGGATGAAGCGACCCGTGAACTCTCCCAAGAAGCCTGCTACGGCCAAGAGGGTCAAGAGAAACCAGAGCGGGAGATGCCCAGTGAGGCCGAACCGAGACAAGACCACAAAGGCGATCCCGGTGAGAGTGCTCGGTACCACCACGCTTGTGACGCGGCCCATCCAGGCATGGACTCGCTCCGGCGCCTCCGCAGTCACCGTCCAAATATCGGAATTTCACCAGGTCACCTTGACCGACCTGCCCAATCGGTCGCCCGGTGCCGCGTTTCCCGCTTCGTTGGGCTCTGTTCCCAGATACTTGCAGTGGTCAACAAGTTGGGACGAAGCCCGGTCTCGGGGGTCGAGTGCGTCTTTGGGGTCACCCAGACACACCCGGTTGCCAGGGGAACCGGGTGTATCTGTCACCAGCGCTCGACGAGGTGCTCGCGCCCTGGAGGCGGCTCATAGGGCTCAGGCCAGAAGTCTGTGATCTTCGTGATCCGGCCACCGCTGACCTCGAAGAAGGCGATGGCGAGAGAAGACTCCCCGGCGAGATCCCAGCGGAACAACAGGCTGCCGTCGCGGTCATCGCCGATCACGACCAGGGGATCGATGTGCCAGTCACCCGGGTAGTCCCTGTTGAAGGTCACGTAGCGGTCGCGGCCGCGAATGCGCTCTCGAGTCTGGGGGATCTCGTAGATGACATGCGGATCGAGCAGCTGCTCGAAGGCGGGCCAGTCCCGCCGCTCCAACGTATCGGCGAAAGCGCTGACGAGGTCCTTGCCGACCGTCATGGGCTCGTCGGCCGTTGGTCACGTATGGCCTGAACCAGGCCGTCGAGATCGGCGACGGTGACGGTCAAGGCAGAGTGTCCCTTATGTCGCAGGGGCGAGGGGACCGTGTGGCGAAAGTGGACACAGACACCGGCGTCGTTGTTCGTCCCGAAGGTGAGCCCATCGTCGACGAACGACATTCGTGCCCCTACGGCCGTCCACCACCGGTAGTCACGAGTGATATGGGCGTCGTCGATGTTGTCCATCGAGGTCTCGAGCTTCAAGAACCCGAACGTCGCCTTAAATCGCTGGTCGTCGGTGATGGAGACGCCGTCCCTCGGGGGCCAAAGGCCGAAGACCGCCCACATGACGGCCAGCCGGTAGTCGACGGCGTACTTGAAGAACCTAGCCACGCGTCCTCGGTTCTTCGCACCGGCGGGCGATGGTGATGATCTCGGGAGTGGTATCAGTCATCGGTCTTCGGTCCCAGTCACCGAACTGCATCTCGATCGTAAGCCCAGCATCCGACAGGAAGAAAGACAGCTCCTCTTCTGACGGGAACCGCAACGTGCTCGGACTCACCTTCGGACGACTCCAATCCGGGCTTTCGAAGGTCGTGGTGAAACGAACGACCTCTCCATCGACGCTCTGGACGTCGTGTCGTCTTCGGACCACGGCACCGGCGGCATCAGTGATCTCGGTCACGTCGTCAGGCGTCCAGCTCTCCCACGCTCGAACCAAGGGGTTGCGGGTCTCGAAGACGAAGTGACCACCGTCGGTGAGGATGGAGCGGATCGTCGCCAGGGAGGCGAGGAGCTCGCCATCCTCGACGAACACCTGAAAGGCATGACCGGTCATGACGACCAAGTCGAACTCTCGGTCCCAGCCGGCCGAGGCCAGGTCGCCGAGAACCCACTCGATCCCCGGCCGCTTCCGTGCCTGCGTCAGCATCCCTTCAGCCGGATCGAGCCCGCACAACCGCCCGGTGTGGCCCGCCTCCCGGGCTTGGTGCAACAGAGCACCGGTTCCACAGCCAACGTCGAGCACCGAGTCGGCGGCCATGACCATGGGGAGGTAGAAGGCAAAGTCGGCCCTCTGTTCCCATGGGTGGAAGGCGTCGTACAACTGGGCGAGGCCGGCGTCGGAGAACAAGCGGTCCACCACGACAGCAGCCTCGCACAGCCCTCGGGGGCTCGGAAGGGCTGCGATTCGACCACGTGACGGAGGAGGAGCGGTGCCGAGGCGCAAGGGTTTGAGAAGTCAGTTGTACCGGGCAGCCCGAGACCTTGGGAACGTCCAGGCTGCGCAAAAAGGTCCCAGTGCCTACGGGAAGCGCGTGGTGCGCCGCAAGGTCTATGCCAAGACCAACGGCTTTCTTGGAAAGGCACTGCGAAGCATCCTGAAGTGACCCGTCACTGTCGCCCGGCTCGGTGCGCTGTCAACCACGCCCTGCGACCTCCTGCACCAGCCAACCGTTCCCGTCGGGATCGCTGAAGCTCAAGAAGGAGTTGTAGTCGGCGCGTTGGGGATCGGGCCCCGACACCTGACCGCCTGATTCGAAGTGGAACACCTCGCTGGCATCCACCCCCCGTTCCACCAGCTCGGCGCGGGCGGCGTCGATGTCTTGCACGACCAGGTGGAGACCCTGGACAGAGCCCGGAGCGTCGGTGTTCTTCATGATGGCGATCGAACACGCCGAGCCGGGAGGAGTCGCCTGCACGACACGAAAGTCTTCACCCGCGCTGTGGTCGACGATGAGGTCGAAGCCGGCCCCCTCCAGGTAGAAGGTCTTGGCGCGGTCGACGTCCGAGACGGGCACCACCACGAGCTCGAGCTTCCAGTCCACGATGACTCCTCCTCGGCAATTCCATGTGCACGGTGTTGTGCGCGTGCTCCCGTGCCCGATGTGGGCCTCTTCTCGGAGCCCACTGTGTCACTGTTTCCGACGGTGCACGGTTTCCCCCGCTCATCGTCCGGACAGACCCATCTCGTCGCGCAGGCCGACGAGATCGAGGAGGGCGGTCAGGCCCGGGCTCACGTCCCGGAGGCAGATCCATCCCCCGGCTCGTCGGGCCACGACATGCCACTGTGCGATGGCGTCGACGACGGTGAGATCGGGCTGACCGGGACCACCAACGGTCCAGCTCGTCACCTCGGTGCCGCACTGGCCCACGAGCACGACCCGACCCCACGCCTCGACGCCAGCCACATCAAGATGGACGAGCGGAGCGGTGTGAACTCAGCGGTGGTCGTTCCGCTACGTTCCCCGTAGATGCCAAGTACTGAAGGGCGGGCGCGCCCCCTGCCAGGCACCTCGGGGGCTCGGCACCTCGCCCGGTCTCGGGTCCGGACGACTTCGGTTCGCGTCCGGCGGGCACGAGCGGTCCTCGTCCTTCTCGCCGTGGTCGTCACCGGCCTCGTGATCGCCGTCCAGCTGTCTGCCTCGAACCATCCCCGCCCCAAGGCCGTTCCCGCCGTCCGACCTGCGCACCACGCCGTCCCGGTCTCCACCCCGGCGGTGGAATCGGGTCTCCTCCCGTGGAAGCTGGCCGCGCCCATCAGCCGCGTCGTGGTCCTTGCGGGCTCGGGGACCCACCTGGTTGTGATGGGTGGGCTCACCACGGGCAACACGTCTTCGAGCGGGATCTACACCCTGGACACGGCGAACGGGTCCCTGAACCAGGTCGGCGCCCTGGTCGGGCCGCTCCACGACGCCGCCGGCGCCGTGGTCGGGGGCCAGGACGTGGTCTTCGGCGGAGGGGCCTCGACCAGTGTCGACACGGTGCAGGCCTTTCCCTCGACACCCAGCGTGGGGACCGTCGGATCAGCACCCGCCGTGGCCACCGTGGTGGGCTCGCTGCCGACGCCGCGATCCGACGCGGCCGGGGTCACCGTGGGCCCGACGACGTATCTGGTCGGTGGGTACGACGGGACCAACCCCGACGCCGCGGTGCTCGCCACCACCGACGGTCACACGTTTCGCTCCGTGGCTTCGCTGTCCGTGCCCGTTCGCTATCCGGCGGTGACGGCGCTCGGGGGGAAGATCTACGTGTTCGGTGGCCAGGCGATCACGGGCGCCCGAGCCGGGGAGCCGACGAGCGCCATCCAGGTGATCGATCCGGTCCGCCACACGGTGTCGGTGGCCGGCCAGCTTCCCGAGCCCTTGAGCGGTGCCGTGGCGGTGACCCTCGGCGGGCACGTCTACGTGGTGGGAGGCGAGAGCACGGCGCCGCAGTCCTCGACCCCGGGGATCGGGTCCACACAGATCGGACCCAGTTCCTCCTCGAACCCCGGGGCCGGCAAGAGCGGAGCCATCACCGATCGATACGTGACGGGGGCCGGTGCCTCTGCACACCTGATGGCATCGACCTCGCCCGCGGCCACCTCCACGGTGTCGACCATCTGGGCCTTCGACCCCACCTCCGGTCGACTCGCAACGGCGGGGCATCTGCAACTCCCTGCTTCCCACGCCGGTGTGGCCGTGCTCGGCTCGACGGCGTGGCTGGTCGGAGGAGAGTCGGACGGGGCGCCGGTGAGCGCGGTGCAGATGCTCACCCCCAATGCCGCCTTCGGGACGGCGGGAGCCCCGGGGGCGGGATCTCCGTACTTCGGGGCCAAGCTCCTCGTCGCCGACCGGGGCAACAATCGCCTCCTGCTCTTCGACGCCTCCATGAACGTGTTGTGGACGTACCCGTCGGCGACCGCACCGACCGACCCGCTCGACTTCTACTTCCCCGACGATGCCTTTTTCATCGATAAGGGCACGGCCATCATCTCGAACCAGGAACAGAACGAGACCATCGTCGAGATCGGCTATCCGTCGGGGAAGATCCTGTGGTCCTACGGTCACCCCAAACAGGTGGGCACCGCACCGGGGTACCTGCACGAGCCCGATGACGCCTATCTCCTCAAGGACGGGCAGATCAGCGTGGCCGATGCCCAGAATTGCCGGGTCCTGATTCTCAATACCAACGGCACCGTCGCCGACCAGATCGGGACCACGGGTGTGTGCGTGCACAATCCGCCCGTGTCGATGGGATCGCCCAACGGCGACACCCCACTGGCCGACGGCAACATCCTGGTGTCGGAGATCAACGGCTCTTGGGTGAGCGAGTACACCCCGCAGGGCAAGCTGGCGTGGACCGTGCACCTCCCCATCGCCTATCCGTCCGACCCGCAGCAGATCGGGCCCGATCTCTACCTGATCGCCGACTACTCCGCGCCGGGCCAGATCCTGGAGTTCAACCGCCTCGGCCAGATCCTCTACCGCTACGACGTCGCCAGTGGTCCGGGCATGCTCGATCATCCGTCGCTGGCGGAGATGCTGCCCAGCGGAGTCCTCATGGCCAACGACGACTACCGCAATCGCATGGTGGCGTTCGACCCCGGGACCGGGGCCCTGGTGTGGCAATACGGGATCAACGATCAAGCGGGCACGGCGCCGGGCATGCTCAACACGCCGGACGGGTTCGACCTGGTCCTGCCGGACGGCTCCACTCCGACCCACAGCGCCACCGGCTGACCGGCGGCTCGGGACGGGAGACCCTCCCGCCGTGGCTCAGCCGGGGCTCGGCTTGGCCGCCCTCCACGGTGCGAGGTCCAGGCCCGGATAGCGGCTGGCGACCCCGGCGAGCGTCTCCTCGGTCCAGAACGGGTGGCCCGGTGCGGGGAACCCCAGAGTCGTCAACTGCCGTGGCGTGGCCTGCTGCACGAAGTTGTGCCACTCGGGGGAGAACCCCTTGAAAGGCCACGCCTGGTAGCCGCCCCATTCCATGGCGGCGGGCTTGTACGAGGCGTGCAGCATGAAGCGCGCCCGGGTGGGGTCGGTGAAGTCCACCGACCGGTGGTAGACGTCGGGCCGGTAGACCACGATCGAGCCTGCCGGAGCCGAGGCGTCGTCGGGGAGGTCGTAGAGGGCGCCGTGGTCGACGAGATTCAAGGTGTGCTCCCCCACGGGGATGTGGCGGGTGAGCCGGCGGGGCACGAACCGGGTCGCCCCGTTGTGAGGGCCGACATCGTTGAGGTAGATGAACGTCTCCATCTGGTGATACCCCGCTTCCGGCCGGGGCACCGTCAGGGTGTGGTTGGGGAAGTCAGCGTGCAGCAGCTGGTTGTACTGCGAGGATTGGCGGGCGTACTTGGCCGTGGCAATGGCCAGGTACAGGCGGACGTCGTCGGTCCCGAGCAGCGCAACCGCCAGATCCATCATCACGTCGCTGAGCACCAGGCGGTTCAGCGAACGGCTCCGGAAGGGGAACTCGGGCCAGGGCGCGTCCCAGGTCCGCCACCGCTCGAGCTCGCCGGCGCCGTCGGCGCCGTCGGCGTTCGCCATCTCGTCAGCGCCGGGAAAGACCTTGGCGATGGCCTTCTGCGCCGCCTCCAGGTCCTCATCGGGCACGGCCCGCTCGACCACGAACCATCCGTCTCGCTCCCACGCCCGCCGCTGCTCGAACGTCACGACATCACCCATAGGACTACGTGCTCGTGGCCAGGTGTTCGTGCACGGAGCGCACGGCGCTCGATCCTTCCCCGACGGCGGCGGCGACCCGCTTGAGCGACCCGTGGCGCACATCGCCCGCCGCGAACACGCCCGGGGTCGAGGTCTCGAAGGGCAGGGGGTCGCGCCCGGCGAACGGCGAGTCGCCGATCTCCCCGTCCGGTACGTCGCGGTCGGTGAGGATGAACCCCCGGGAGTCGAGCGCCACGGCGCCGTCGAGCCACTCCGTCGCCGGTTCGGCTCCGATGAAGCAGAACAATCCGCCACAGCGGACCGTGGTACCGGTTCCCGTCGGGGTGTGTTCGAGCGTGACCTGCTCGAGATGGCCTGCACCGGCGAGCGCTCGCACCTCGGTGTTGGACAGGACCTCGATGCGCGGGTTGGCTTCGATCCGCTCGACCAGGTAGCGCGACATCGTCTCGGAGAGGTCGTCCCTGCGGATGGCGATGGAGACCTTGCAGCGTTGTTGGGCCATGTAGATGGCGGCCTGCCCGGCGGAGTTCCCACCCCCGACGACGATGACGTCCCTCCCCGTGCAAATTCGTGCTTCGAGGTCGGTGGCGGCGTAGTACACGCCGGCACCTTCGAAACGCTGGAGGTCGTCGACCGCCAGGCGCCGGTAGCGGGCACCGGAGGCGACGATCACCGCTCGGCAGGGGATCTCACTTCCGTCGGACAGGGTGACGACGTGGAACCCGTGTTCGGGCCGGAGGCCTGCCGCTTCACAGGGGGCATTGAGGCGCGCTCCGAGGCGCTGCGCTTGCATGGCGGTTCGGGAGGCGAGGTCTTCGCCCGAGATCCCGTTGGGGAAGCCCACATAGTTCTCGATGCGGGAGCTGGAGCCGGCCTGGCCTCCGACGGCGACGGCGTCGAGGGCGACGGTGTTGAGCCCTTCCGACGCGCCATAGACGGCGGAGGCGAGGCCGGCGGGGCCCGTGCCGATCACGACGAGGTCGAACAAGGTGCCGGGGACGGGTCGGAAGGTGAGGCCGAGGTGCTCGGCGAGCTCTCCCGGAGAGGCGTGGCGCAGGACCGTCGTGGGAGTGATGACCGCCGGGGTGTCGGGAGGGCGCAGGCCCATGCTGGCGAGGAGCACGTCGGGGTCGAGGGCCTCCTCGAGGTCGATCCATTCGTGGGGGATGTGGGATCGGGTGGCGAACGACCGCAACGCCATGGCTTCGGAGGAGTACCGGGACCCCACGATCCGAAACGCCCGGGCACCGGGGCCCAGGCGCAGGCGCTCTCGTCGGGCGGCGAAGGCGGTGAAGATGACGTCGGCAAGGTCGGGCTTGGCACCCATGAGGCGCCGGAAGTCATCTCGCCTGATCCGCAGGACGCGTCCGGGCTCGGTGACCCGGGCCGTCAAGTACGGCCGCTGTCCCGTCAACAGGCTCAGCTCTCCGAGGAACCCCCCGGCTCCGTACTCGGCGATGACGGCCTCACCTTCGATGTCCTGGCGCACGATCTCGACCTTGCCGTCGAGCACCACGAAGAAGTCGTAGAACAGGTCACCCGCCCGGAAGAGGACGTCGCCGGCGCTGACGGGTTGCTCCTCGCCGAACGCCGCCAACTCCGCCAGGGCTGCGGCGTCCAACGACGGTTGCACGGCCCCGGTGTCGGAAAGAGGCGTTGTCGAGGCGCTCGCCACGCCATCATCGTCGTGGTTGCTCATGAGCCCGGTGCCGGTGGCGCGTGCGGCGTCGAGGTGGACGCCAGGGCGATGCGAACCGATGCGGTGGCGGTGGCACCGGCAGCTCGCATGGGCTCGGTGCTCTTCATGGACTGGCTCAGCACGAAGGCCCCTTCGAGCAGCGAGATGAAGGTGAGCGCCAGCCGGCGGGCATCGCCCGGCGACAGGCCTTCGCCCTCGAAACGTCGCGCCCCGGCCTCGATCCAGGCGTCGAACACTTCGGCGGTTGCCACTCGGAGCTGTTCGTTGGTCGACGCCACCTCGAGGGCGACCGTGGCGATCGGGCAGGCGACGGCGAAGTCGCTCTCTTCCAGGGTTCTCGTGGCGCCGTGGAAGACCGCCGCGACGCTGGTAATCACGTCGGAGCACCGGTCCCATACCGCTTCGACCAGGGCTTGGTACTGGGCGCCCGACGAACGGATGGCCGCCGCCGCCAACTCGTCCTTGCCCCCGGGGAAGTGGTGGTAGAGCGAGGAGAACGGCGCCCCGGCCTCGGCCAGGATCTGCTTGATCCCCGTCCCGGTCAGGCCTTGGCGCTGGAGCAGCGCGGCGCTGGCATGGACGAGACGGTCCCGTGTGTCGTTCACCATGGCCCTCCTCTCCGCCCGCAGCCACCACCGGCTCCGGCCCGCTTGCCGGCTGCCGGACAGTGTAGCTAGTCTCGGATTGGATCGATCTATCCAGGAGTCACGATGTACAAAGCAGCTGTTCGCTGGGTGATTCGTCGCAATGTCCGGGCGCTGCGCCACGGGGACCCCGCTCCCTTGCTGGCCGGCTACGCCGAGGACGCCGTGCTCGTGTTCCCGGGTCAGAGCTCATGGAGCGGGGAGCATCGGGGCAAGGCGGCCATCGAGGCCTTCCTGCGTCGCTTCCTCGAGGCCGGCATCGTGGGCGAGACCCACGACATCCTCGTCAACGGGCCGCCGTGGCGCACCACGGTCTGTGTCCTGTTCTCCGACCGCGCCGTCGATGCGAGCGGCACCGTGGTGTACGAGAACCGCGCCGTGCTGTTCGGTCGCATGGTGTGGGGGAAGATCGTGTACCACGAGGACTTCGAGGACACCCACAAGGTGGAGCAGTTCGACCGGTACCTGGCACAACGCCAGCCGCCGTTGTCGTCGCTGTCCGGGACCTGGCCGCCTGTGACCTAGACGTCCGGGTCACGGGCGCCGGCGTCAGCCGATGGTGGTCGGCCGGCAGCTCCCCGGGGCCCAGTTCCACAAGGTGAGGATGGCGGCCGGCACCGTCACGGTGCAGGCGGTGCCGTCGGCGGTGCCGGCGAGCCCGACGTCTGAGGCCTTCCACGTCCCGCCGCTGGGCCGCTCGAAGAGCAGGTAGGCGCCGTCGTCCTGGACCGAGACCTGGGCTCGCGTGGACGAAGAGCTCGGCACCAGACCGGCTCCCGCCCAGTAGGTGGCGGTGGCGGCGTCGTATGCGTAGTAGGTCTCGTCGGGGACCAGCCCGGTGTAGGCCGACGGGGGAAGGCTGTTGAGCGCCGCGCCCGCCGCCACGAGCTGGGACCGGATCTCGTCGGTGACGACGAGGTTCGACGTCGGCGTCGTGGTCGTGTTGGGGGGGAGGCTGGTGGCGGACGTCGAGGGCGTGAGGGTGGTCGGGGGCGTGGTGGTTCGGCTGGTCGAGCGGGTGGGGCCCGCCGAGCACGCGGAGAGCCCGACCGCGCCCAGGACGACGACCGCCACCAGCCCCGGGCGCCCCCCGAGCGCGCCCCGTCGGGCGCTCACGCGTCGGCCGGGTCGAGCGCGGGCTCGGGCTCGGATTCCTCCTGCGGGTAGATGAGCAGGTGGAGCAGGGCCGCCAACGCCCCGCCCACCAGGGGGGCGGCGATGAACAGCCAGACCTGGTGCAGCGCCGTCCCTCCCACGATGAGCGCCGGTCCCAGGCTGCGGGCGGGGTTCACCGACGTACCCGTGATCGGGATGCCGATCAGGTGCACCACGGTGAGGGTGAGCCCGATCACCATCCCGGCGGTGGCGGTGTTCCCGATCTTGCTGGTGACTCCCAGGATCACGAATACGAAGAAGGCGGTGAGCACGACCTCGGCCAGAAACGCCCCTCCGGCACTGATGTGGATATGGCTCGCCGCTCCCCACCCGTCGGTCCCGAGCCCGGTCGTCGTCCTGTCGTACAGGGGCGACGCGCTGAAGGTGGCCCACAGGAGCAGGGCCCCGAGGAACCCGCCGACGAACTGGGCCACCCAGTACCCCACGGCCTCGACGAGGGTGATGCGACCGGCCAGAAGGGCGCCGATGGTGACGGCGGGGTTGACGTGGCATCCGGAGATGGGGCCGAGCACGTAGGCCAGAGCCAGCAGCGTGAGGCCGAAGGCCAGGGCGGTGGCCACGACCCCGGCGTAGAAGCTCGTCCCGGTGGCACCGAAGCCGAACGAGAGCGTGGCCACCCCGACGGCGAAGTAGACCAGGATCAAGGTTCCCAGGAGCTCGGCGGTCAGCTTTCGAGTCATCGACTACCCCCTTCGCCAAGGTGCGTCGCGAGGCTAATTCCCCCGGGCGGACCCGTGGGGGTTCCGGGCACGCCGAACGACGCCCGCCTAGCGGGTGTGCTCGCCCACGAGCTCGTAGCCGATCCCCGGGTGGGTGCGCAGAATCTCGCCCTTCTCGTCCCCGAGCTTGCGCCGCAGACGGTATACGTACACCCGCAGATACTGCGTCTCCGTGCCGTAGTGGGGTCCCCAGACGTGCTCGAGGATCATGCGGTGGGTGCAGATCTTCCCGGCATTGCGGGCGAGGAAGACGAGGAGGGCGAACTCGCGGGTGGTGAGCTCGAGGGGCCGCCCGTCCATCCGAGCCTCGTGATGAACGGCGTCGAGCTCGAGCGCCCCGACCACGATGTCCTTGGACTGCTCGTCGTCGCTCTCCGAGGCGCGGTGACGAAGAGCGACGCGCAGGCGGGCCTCGAGCTCACCCATCCCGAACGGCTTGGTCATGTAGTCGTCGGCCCCGCCGTCGAGCGAGGCGATCTTGCGATCCTCGGTGCCGTCCGCGGACAGCACGATGATGGGGACGTTGCTCCACTGGCGGATCCTTCGACATACCTCCATACCGTCGAGATCGGGCAGGCCGAGGTCGAGGACGATGATGTCGGGCGCTCCGATGGCTGCCTGGGAGATGCCTTGCTCACCCGTGGACGCCACCAGCACGCTGTGGCCGAGCGCGCTGAGGCCGATCCGCAGCACCCGGAGCAATGCCTGGTCGTCGTCGATGGCGAGGACCCGGGCCACCTAGGGCACGACCACGGTGACTCGTGCCGGGGGCAGGGTGAAGCAGAAGCGGGCGCCCCCATCGGGTGAGTCCTCGACCCAGATCTCCTGTCCGTGCGCCTCGACGAAGGCTTTGGCGATGGAAAGACCCACGCCGGTGCCGCCCGACGCTCCGCTCCGATTGAACATGCGGAACACATTGGTGCGTTCGGCCCGGGCGATGCCCGGACCCCTGTCCTGCACGGAAACCTGCACCAGTCCGTCCTCTCGAAGCGAGGCGGATATGGCGATGGCGGTGTGCGGCGGGGCGTGGCGGACGGCGTTGTCGAGGAGGTTGGCGAAGACCTGACCGATCAGGAGGTGGTCGACGTCCACCAGTGGGAGGTCGGGGTCGATGGTGACGGTGATGTCGGCGGGGTCCGAGACCGGCCCGAAGTTGCGAAGTGCGTCGTTGACGAGATCGCCGACGGTGATCGGCTCGTTTCGAAGCTCGAGCGCGCCGGATTGGACGCGCGAGAGATCGAGGAGATTGGTGACGAGGCGGTCGAGACGGTCCGTCTGGTTGTCGATGAGCGCCAGCAGCTCCTCGCGGTCGGCGAAGTGCAGGGCCGCCTCGGTGTTGCGCAAGGTGGACGCCGACGCCTTGATCGTGGCCAGAGGGGTGCGAAGGTCGTGGGACACCGCGTTCACCAGCGCCCGTTGCAGGCGATCGACCTCTTCGAGCAGTCCGGTCCGCAATGCCTGCTCGCGCAGTTGGACGCGTTCGAGGGCAAGGGCCATGTGATTGGCGAAGGTGTGCAGCAATTCCTGCTCGTGCACACTCCGACCGGCACCCCAGAGATGAAGGAGCCCGATCGGACGACCCGTGGCGATGAGGGCGACGATTTGCGCCTGTCCCTGGGGCGACGTCTTGGACACACTCAGGCTGGCGGGCATCCCCGGTACCGGTGCGACCCCGCGTAATTCCTCGTCGGTCAGGGGCTCACCGGCTGAAGCCACCACCTCCAGCTGGGCGCCCACCGGCAGGACCAGGGCCACGCTGCGCAAGGTGAACGCCTCGTGGACGGTGGTCACGATGAGCTCGAGGATCTCCGAAAGCGGTCGGTCCTCGATGAGGAGGTCGGTCAGCTCGAAGAGCCGCCGTATGGCCTGTTCGTGCTGATGGGCTTCGGCGCGCGCCGACTCGAGCCGAGCGACCACTCGGGCCACGAGCAGCATGACGGCGACGTACACGCCCAGAACCGCCCAATTCTCACCGGTCCCCACCGACAGCGTGTAGTAGGGGGGGATGAACACCAGGTCGTAGACGATGAACCCGGAGACCACCCCGAAGACGCCGGCGGGGAACCCTCCCACGACCACGCCGGTCACCACCGGGACGATGAGCACCAGCCCGGTGGTGGCGATGCTCACATGGCTCCGCAGCGGGATCATGACAGCCACCAGGGCCGCCATGACGGCAGATGCAGCGATCGATCCGACCAAGCCGCGCCGGCTTCTCTCCATGTGCTCTCCCTGGCGTCGCTGGACTCCCACGATATCGGCGCCCCGTTTCCTCCCGCCCACCTGGTGACCGGGCACAATGGGGCGCATGACCGATTTCGCCCCGGCAGACCGCAACGAGTCGGTCGAGGACGATGCCGTGGGCCCTACGGGCCGGTTCCGCATCTACATGGGAGCGGTCGCCGGCGTGGGAAAGACCTTTGCCATGCTCGACGAGGGGTGGCGTCGACACCGCCGTGGCACGGACGTGGTGGTCGGGTTCGTCGAGACCCATGGGCGACCCCGTACCGCCGAGCTGATTCGGGACCTCGAAGTCGTCCCCCGCAAGGTCGTCTCCTACCGGGGCTCGCAATTCGAGGAGATGGACGTCGACGCCGTGCTCGCCCGTCACCCCGAGCTGGCGCTGGTGGACGAGCTCGCCCACACCAATGTCCCCGACTCGGGGCGCCACGAGAAGCGGTGGCAGGACGTCATGGAGCTCATCGACGACGGGATCGCGGTGATCACCACGGTGAACGTGCAGCACCTCGAGAGCATCGCCGACGCCGTCGAGCGCATGACGGCCACCCGGGTCCGGGAACGGGTACCCGACTGGGTCGTGCGCCGGGCGGACCAACTCGAGCTCATCGATTCGTCGCCCGAGGCTCTGCGCCGTCGCATGGTGCACGGGAACATCTATCCGGCCGAGAAGGTGCCCGACGCCCTAACGCACTTCTTCCGCACCGAGAACCTGGTCGCGCTGCGCGAGCTCGCCCTTCGTTTCGTTGCCGACGAGACAGAGGAGGAGCTGCTCGCCTACCTGGGCGATCGGCATCCGGACTCGCTGTGGGAGACCAGGGAGCGGATCATGGTGGCGGCCACCGGGGCTCCGGGGACCGACGCCGTGATCCGGCGAGCGGCGCGCATCGCCCTGAGGACCAAGGCCGATCTCCACGCCGTGCATATCGTGGGCGCCGAACAGACACGCCGTGGCTCTGGGGACGAGCTTGACGCCCTGCACAAGCTGGCCGATGACCTCGGGGCCGAATGGGTCGTGCTCCATGGCGACGAGCCCGCCCGTGCCCTCGTCGACTACGCCCGCGAGCACCAGGTGACCCAGATCGTCCTGGGATCGAGTCGACGGAGTCGCTGGGAGGAGCTCACGAAAGGCTCCGTGGTCCAGCGGGTGCTGCGCTTTGCCGCCGACTGCGATGTCGACGTGCACGTCATCGCCCGGCGCGACGTGGAGGTCGTCGACGGGCCCGAGCAGTCGGAGTAGCTGGCTCAGTTCTCGAGCGGCACGCTCCAGCGCAGGCGGGTGCCGCGTTTTTCCCCTGGGCCCACGGTCATCGAGCCGCCGCGAGCCTCGGCCCGGGCACGCAGGTTGGCGAGCCCGCTCGAGCGGGTGGTGTCACGCATCCCGACACCGTTGTCGGTCACCGTGATGGTGAGGGCGTCGTGGACGTCGACGCGTACCACCACGCCCGACGCATGGGCGTGGCGCGCCGCGTTGGAGAGACCCTCACGCACGACGGCCAGGGCGTCGGGGACGAGCTCCTCGGGGAGCTTGGTGTCCACCGGCCCGTCGAAATGGAGGCGGGGTTGGAACCCGAGGCTCTGGGCTGCCATTGAGGTGACATCGAGAAGACGCGCCCGCGCGCTTGTCCCCCCTCTGTCGTTGGTGCGCAGGGCCAGCGAGAAGATCGTGGACCGCACGTCGCGGATGGTGGCGTCGAGCTCCTCGATGGACTCGGCGATCCGGTCCGACGCCGCGGGGTCCTCGATGGAACGGGAGGCGGCCTGCAGGGCCATGCCCACGGCGAAGAGCCGCTGGACGACGTGGTCGTGCAGATCGCGGGCGATTCGCTCTCGATCTCCCAGGACGGCGAGCTGTTCGCGGTCGGTCTGGGCCCGGTCGAGCTCGATGGCGAGCCCCGCCTGTTGGCCGAAGCTCTCTACCACGCGGATCTCCTCGGGGCTGAAGCCCGCCCGGCCGACCAACCGCCCGACTCCCAGCACCCCGTCGTTGCCGTGTGACGTGGTGATGGGGACCAGCAGCAGGGGACCCAGCTCGGCGGGAACGGCGTCAACTTGATCGGGGCCCAGCAATCCCGACGGGTCGGTGGTGACCGTGGACCGGCCGGTGGTGAACACCCGCCCGGTCGCCGATCCCTCGATCGGCACCAGCCGGCCCCGCAAGGGCAACACCGGCGCTCCATGGGTGGCGATCACCTTGAGCGATTCGCTTCCTTCCTCGACGAGCACACTCACGGTGATGCCGTCGGCATCGGAGAGCTCCGACGCCCGCTTGGCGATCAATGCCAGCCACTGCTCGAGGCCGCCGCCGGCCAACATCGACAGCCTGACCTCCGAGATCGAACCCAGCCAGCGCTCGCGTCGTTGCCCGTCGACCAACAGACGCCGCAACTCCCGCTCGGCCCGCTTGCGGTCGGTGATGTCCCGCAACACCGCCGAGAACCCGGTCGATGCGCCCGTGGGCTCGCGGATGAGCGAGAGACCCTCCGACACCTCGACTTCGTGCCCGTCCTTGTGGCGTCGCACGGTGTCGCGGGTGGGGACGTGCACCCCGCCGCCTACCATGGCCATCTGCTCGTCGACGTCGACCAGCAAACCGTCGGGGACCAGGCGGGAGAACGGTTTGCCACAGATCTCCTCGGCGCTGTACCCCAGGAGCCGCTCGGCACCCGGGTTCCAGGTGGTGAGCGAGCCCCCGAGGTCCATCGACACGATGGCGTCCTCCGACGACGACACGATGGCGGCCAACCACGCGGCGGCCTCCCATTCGGCCCGCCGCCCGGTGAGGTCTCGCACCAGTGCCAGCGTGAGCGGTCGCCCGGGCACGCCCAGGGGAGCGAGGCTGATGTCGGCGGGAAACTCGGTCCGATCGAGGCGCGTCGCCCACAGCTCGAGTCCCTGGCCCATGGCCCGGGGCGTGGGATGGGCGGCGTAGGTGGCCCGCCGGCCGGCGTGGTCGGCCCGGAACCGGTCGGGGACCAGGACGTCGACGTCGACGCCGACGAGCGCTCCTGGCCGGTAGCCGAACATCGACGCGGCGGCGGCGTTGGCGGCCACGATCTTTCCCGCCGGGTCTGACACGATGGCGGCATCGGGGACCAGGCGCAGTACGGCGTCGATCAGGGCCGCCGAACCGGGGCCGGCGGCGTCGTCGTGTTCGATGTGGTGTTGCCGGGTCGACACCCGATCAGCAACGTTCGGGAGATGGCACTGACCGAATGCTAACGGTGTGCCCGCGGCCGCAGCTTGGCCCCGGCGCCCTCTCAGGCGTCTTCCAGGCCGTAGAAGACGCGCTCGACGACTCTTCGGGCCCGGCGGGTGACTCTGCGGTAGTCGTCACGCAACGACGACGGTGTGGTGCCCAGGCTCCTTGCCAGGTGGGACAGCTGATCGGGCTGGGTCGGGAGGGCGTCTCCGGGGGACGCGCCTCCCGGCAGGGCGCCCACGAGGTGCCAGCGGTTCCGGGTTCGTTCGCAGAACCGATAGGCGGAGCGCAGTGTCGTCAGGTCGGCGAGGGAGAGCACCCCGCGATCTCCCAGGGCCTCCATGGCCGCATCGGTGCCCGTCCCGGGAAGGTGGTGGCGAAGTTGGAGCAGCTGCACCGTCCATTCGATGTCGGACAGTGACCCTCGTCCCAGCTTGAGGTGGAATTGCGGGTCCTCGTGCGAGGGGATCCGCTCACGCTCGATGCGGGCCTTCATCCTTCGGATGGCGGCCACGTCGTCCTCGGTGACCGGCCGGCCCCAGACGAAATCATCCACCAGGGCCATGAACCGTTCGCCCAAGGCGCGGTCCCCGGCGATGATCCGGGCGCGCACCAGGGCCTGGCGTTCCCACGTCTCGGCCCAGCGATCGAAGTACGCCGCGTACCCGTGCAGGTCGCGCGCCAGGCGACCCTGCCCGCCCTCGGGGCGGAGCCCGAGATCGACGGTGGCCACCCGTTGGGCCGGGCTCGGTCCGTGCATCAGGTGCAGCAGTGACTCGGCCACGGTTTCGCCCTCGATGTCGCTCGCACCGTCGTAGACGAACAGCACGTCGAGGTCGCTGGCATACGACATCTCGGCTCCCCCGAGTCGTCCCATCCCGACGATCGAGAACGGCATGCCGGGGTCGACCGCCTCGAGGGCAGCCTCGACCAGTGCCTCGCACAGAGCGGTGAGCTCGTGGCCGGTGCCCACGATGTCGTCGATATCGAGCAGATCGCGCGCCGCGATGCGGACATGCTGGTCCTGTCGTATCCGGACCAGCTGGGCGCGCCGCCAGGACTCGTCGTCGTTGCGGTGCAGCCGCTCGCCGGCCTCGGCCACCAGCGCGTCACGGGACGTGGGGATGAGCGTCGTGTCGTCGGCCAGGGTGGCGATCAGCTCCGGATTGCGCTCGATGGCCTCGACCAGTGTCCGGCTGGACCCCAGCATCAGGCACAGTCGTCGGGCGGCCTCGGGGGATTCGCGGAAGGTGGACACGAGGATCGAACGCTGGTGGGGGTGGACGACGAGGTTGCGCAGTCCGAGGAGGCCGAGGTCGGGGTGCGGCGACAGTGACAGCCAGTCGAGCAGGAGCGGGAGCAACTGGGCCATCAGCCGGGAGCTGCGGTTCAAGCCGCCGGCGAGGTCCTCGACCGCCGCTCGGGTGCGTGTGGCGTCCGAGAACCCGAAGGCGGAAAGCCGCCTGGCCACGGCTTCGGCCGACATGACGGGGCGCGCCGCCACCTCTTCGATGGTCCTCTCCGACCCCTCGCCGGGGATCGATGGTGTCGCCACGGTGGCGAAGGCTTCGAGCAGGGGCCGGAAGAACAGACGCTCGTGGATGGCGCGCACGTCCCGCTGGCACCGGCGTAGGGCGTCGTCGAACCGGGCCACGGCCGAAGAGGTGGCGTCGTCCTCGAAGCCCAACACCAGGGCGAGGCGTCGTTGGGACGCCGGGTCGGCGGGGACGGAGTGGGTCTGCTCCTCCTCGACGAGCTGCAACCGGTGCTCCACGGTTCGCAGGAAGCGATAGGCGTCGGAGAGGGCGGCGGCGTCCTCGGCGGCGATGTACCCGGCGCCGGCGAGCTCGGCGATGGCGCCCAGGGTGGACCGTTCCCTGATCCCCGTGTCGTGGCGTCCGTGCACCAGCTGGAGGAGTTGGACCGCGAACTCGACGTCGCGGATGCCGCCCGGACCACGCTTGATCTCGCGCCCGGCGAAGCCGCGGCGGGCGACGAACTTCTCGGCCCGGGCTTTCATCGACCGCACCGCGGCCAGCTCGTCGGCGCTGTAGTTCCGCTCCCACACCTGCTCGTGGGCGGCGCGCTCGAACCGGAGGCCGAGCTCGGCGTCGCCGGCCACGGCGCGCGCCTTCAACAGCGCCTGGAACTCCCAGGTCGCCGCCCACCGGCTCCAGTAGGCGCCGTAGCCTTCGAGCGACCGCGTCAGAGGGCCGGCCCGACCCTCAGGGCGAAGATCGGCGTCGACGCGGAAGCACCGCCGCGCCGTCTGCAAGATGCGTCTCGCCTTGTCCTCGTCGGGCCCGTCTTCGGTCACGAACAGGACGTCGACGTCGCTGGCGTAGTTGAGCTCACGACCACCGAGCTTTCCCATGCCGATCACGGCCAGGGGGCGTCCGCCCTTCGACAGCGCCACGGCACCGTCGAGCACCGCCTCGGCCAGCGCCGCCAGCGCCCTCCCCACCGCCTCGAGCGGTTCGAGACCGAGCAGGTCGCGCGCCGCGATCCGCAGCAGCTCGAGTTGCTTCGTGCGCGCCAGGGCGTCCGGGTCCGCGGAGTCGATGGCCACGGCCTGGTCCAGTGCTCCGAGCACGTCGAGGGCTTTCGCGTCCACCACACACAGCCGGCCCAGCGAGTTGCTGGCCGCACTCACCCGGACCAGGGCGTCGGCCAAGGGGCTCGGCGCGGACCCCGGCACCAAGCGGTCGGCGACCTCGGGGTGCTCGTCGAGCATTCGGTGCAGGGTCGCCGCCGCCGCCTCCGGTGACGCCGAGTGGTCGATCAGGTTCACGAGGGCCCCGGGCACCGTGGCCGGCGGTCGGGGACCGTGGCTGACGCCGTCCTCGGGAGGTGACGGCGCGACCATGTCCGCAGCTTGCCAGGCTGGGTGCACAGGGGGTGCCGGTAAGATTTCACCGTGTCCCACCTGCGTGTGGCGTTGTGCCAGCTCGACACCGTCGTAGGCGAGGTGGACGGCAACGCCGATCGGATCATCGACTCTCTGACGCGCGCCGAGGCTCAAGGCGCCGACGTGGCCGCCTTTCCCGAGCTCGCCATCACCGGGTACCCCCCGGAGGACCTCTTGCTCAAGCCGGCCTTCGTGGGCCTCAACCTGGCCGCGCTGGAGAAGGTCGCCGCCGCCACCTCCGCGTGCTTGGCCCTGGTGGGGTTCGTGGACGTCGTCGGCCACGAGGACCTCGACGCCGCCGTGGCCCACGCCGCGGGCGCCGGTGCGGTGGCTCGGGAGGCTGCCATCCGGGGAGCGCCGCGCCGACTGCGCAACGCCGTCGCCGTGTGTGGACGGGGGGGAGTGCTCGGCGTGTACCACAAGCGTCGACTTCCCAACTACGGGGTGTTCGACGAGGAGCGCTGGTTCGCGCCGGGGACCTCGGAGCTCGAGCTCTACCTCGTGGCCGGCATGCCGCTGGGCATCTCGATCTGCGAGGACCTGTGGTTCCCGGGCGGCCCCGTTCCGGAGCTCGCCGCGGGCGGGGCCGGGCTCGTGGTGAACATGAACGCGTCGCCGTACTCCATCGGCCGGGAGGCTGATCGCCTGGGCGTGGCCCGGGAACGGGTGGCCGAGGCGGGGTGCGCCCTGGTCTATGTGAACCAGGTGGGAGGTCAGGACGAGCTGGTCTTCGACGGGGGATCGTTCGTCATGGACTCCGGTGGTGAGGTCGTGGCGGCCGCGCCGAGATTCGTCGAAACCATCCTGGTCGTCGACGTGCCCATCCCCCCCGCCGTGCGCAGCACCACCCTCCCGGTGCTCTCCATCAGCAGCGCCCCCCGCGACCCCGCCGCCCGGCGCCCCCCGCCGATTCCCGCTCCTCTCGGCGAGGAAGCCGAGGTCTACGAGGCTCTCGTACTGGGGACGCGTGACTATCTGAAGAAGAACGGCTTCACCGACGCCGTGATCGGCCTGTCCGGGGGCGTCGACTCGTCACTGGTGGCCGCCGTCGCCGTGGACGCGCTCGGCGCCCGCCACGTGCACGGCCTGTCGATGCCGTCGCGCTACTCGAGTGCGGGGTCGGTCACCGACGCCGCCGCCCTGGCGGAAGGGCTCGGCATCGACCTGCACCACGTCCCCATCGAGCCAGCGCACGCCGCCTTCGGCTCCGTGCTCGCCGACACGCTGGGGGACGTCCCTTCCGGGCTCACCGACGAGAACCTGCAGTCGCGCATCCGGGGCGTGCTCCTCATGGCGCTCTCCAACGCCCGGGGGTGGATCGTGCTCACCACGGGTAACAAGAGCGAGCTCGCCACCGGGTACTCGACTTTGTACGGCGACTCCGCCGGCGGGTTCGCCGTGATCAAGGACGTGCCCAAGACCCTCGTCTACCGGCTGTGCCGCTACCGCAATGCCCGCGAGGGCAAGGACCTCATACCCGAGTCGGTGCTGAGCAAGCCACCGTCGGCCGAGCTTCGTCCCGATCAACGCGACGACCAGAGCCTCCCGCCCTACGAGGTCCTCGACCCGTTGCTGGACGCGCTCGTGCTCAACGACCGGTCGATCGCCGATGTGGTCGGGGACGGGTTCGCCCCCGACCTGGTGGCCCGGGTGGCCTCGCTGGTGGACAGCGCCGAGTACAAGCGCCGGCAATCCCCTCCCGGTGTGCGCATCACGGCCAAGGCGTTCGGCAAGGATCGGCGCATGCCGATCACGAACCGGTACCGCGACCCGGCGCCGGAAACCACTCCGACGACCGGCGGGGCGCCCGGCGACCCGGATGGGGTGGCCCCCGGTGCCTGACCGATTCGACGCCGCCGCGCTGGCACTGGGTGGAACGACGTTCGACGCCGCCGGTTCGGGGGGGCCCGCCCTCTCCCTCGACGCCCAGGCGACGCTCGTCGGGTCGTACCAGTGGCTGGAGCGCCGGCTGTTCGAAGTGCTGGGCTCGTGGGTCGCCTCCGAGCCCGTACCCGAGGCCCAGGTGCTGTTCGACGTGTACAGCCAGCAACACGCCTGGCACGCCGAGCTGTTCGCCGAAAGGCTCCCCGTGCTCGACTCCGTCGACCCCGACACCTTGGTGTTGCCCCCCAGCGTCGAGGTCGACCGCATGCTCGGCGTGCTGGCCGGGGTCGTCCCTGACCCGCACCACGCGTCGGCCGGTACCTTGATCGGCCCGGGCGGAGGCTCCGGCATGGCCTCGGGGGGCACGTTGCCGCGCCTCGTCGGGATCAGCAGGGTGGTCCTTCCCCGGCTCGTGACCGGGTACACCCTGCATCTGCGACGCGTCTCGCCTGTCGCCGACGCGCCCATGACGCGCTGCCTGCGGCTGGTGCTGCGCGACGAGACCGAGCAGTGGCAGGCCCTCGAGGCCCTCACCCAAGCACTTTTGCGGCGTCCCCATGACGTGGTCGTGGTCACTGGCCACCAGCAGCGCCTCGAGGAGATGATCGCGGAAACCGGCGCCGGGCTCGTCCCCTGGCCGGCGGGGCCCGATCCTTCGGGGGTCGAGCCCGCGTCGTTGTGAACCCGCCCGGCCCCATGGCTCCGAGCCCTTCCCGCCCGACGTGGCGCCCAGAGGCCCGGTGCGCCGGTTTGGCCTGCGGACCAGGTATTCGTTCTCGCCCGTGGAGGCGTGGCCAGGGCTCGGGTCTTGACTCCGTCGGTAAACTGATATCCACAGGGGGTGGCTGAACGCGGCCGGAACGAGCCGGCACCGGCTGCAGGTTCACAGCCGAAGACTTCGATGGCCGGCACGGGAGCGCCGGAGGGATCCGACGAAGGGTTGAGACGTTGGCGAAGGAACGGGTCGAGCGCGACGAGGAGGATCTGGTCCGGCTCTACCTGACCGACATCGGGCAGTACCCGTTGCTCACCAAGGACGACGAGGTGCGCCTGGCCCAGACCATCGAGGGCGGGAGGGCCGCCGAGATGGACCTGGCCATCAAGGTCAAGGACCTCACCCCGGCCAAGCGTCGTGAGCTGAGGCGCAAGATCCAAACCGGCGAACAGGCCCAGCAGACCTTCGTCCAGTCCAACCTCCGTCTGGTGGTCTCGATCGCCAAGAAGTACCAGGCGTCGGGTCTGCCCCTCCTCGACCTCATCCAGGAAGGGAACCTGGGCCTCATGCACGCCGTCGAGAAGTTCGACTGGCGCAAGGGCTTCAAGTTCTCGACCTACGCCACGTGGTGGATCCGACAGGCCATCACCCGTGGCATCGCCAACACGGGGCGGACCATCCGGTTGCCCGTGCACGCCGGCGACACCCTGGCACGCGTCCAGAAGGCCCAGGCTCGGCTCGAACTGAAATTCGGCCGCCCGGCCACGTTGGCCGAGCTCGGCGTCGAGGTGGAGATGCCCGAGGACAAGCTGATCGAGGCGCTGCGTTTCCGGGCCGAGCCGTTGTCGCTGTCGGAGCCGTTGCGCGAAGACGGTGACGCCGAGCTCGGCGACGTGGTGGAGGATCGGTCGGCCGAGTCGCCCTTCGAGGTGGCGGCCACGTCGCTGCTCCCCGATGAGATCAACCGGCTCCTTTCCCCCCTCGACGAGCGCGAGCGCGAGATCCTGCGCCTGCGTTTCGGCCTCGATCGCGGTGAGCCCCGGACGCTCGAAGAGGTAGGTGAGCACTTCAACCTCACCCGGGAGCGCATCCGGCAGATCGAAGCCCGTGCCATGTCCAAGTTGCGTCACCCGTCATCGGACACCGGCGCCCGCGACCTCCTCACGGTCTGAGGACCGATGGGGTCCCTGGGCGGTAACGGCCCAGGTCAGCGCCACAGGACACGATGTCGCGACGCGTGGGTAGGATCCTGCCCGTGAAGAAACTGCTGATCATCGCCATCCTCGTCGGTCTGGGTCTCATCGCCGCCAAGCGGCTGCGCGAAGCCTGATCGACTCAGGCGCGGGCCGTCCTGTGCCCGTACCGCCTCACAAGCACGGCGGCACCCGTGGCGGCTAACGCCACGCCTGTGAGCGCGGCCGCCGTCGGAAGGTTGGGCACCGGAACGCGATCGCGGAGCCGGACCGGCCTGGTGAACTGCAGCGACTCCCAGCCGCGGTCGCGAGCCAGGCGGGCGAGCACCCGATCGGGATTCACGACCACGGGGTGGCCCACCGCCTCGAGCATGGGCACGTCGGTGTACGAGTCCGAATAGGCGTACGACGACGCCAAGTCGATCCCTTCGAACGATGCCAGGTCGCGCATGGCCTCGGCCTTGAAGGGCCCATAGGCGTAGAAGGCCATCTCTCCGGTGTAGCGCCCGTCGAGGTCCACCACGGCGCGGCTGGCGATGGCGCCGTCCACGCCCAGGTACTCGGCCAGGGGCTGCACGATCTCCTCCGGTGACGCCGAGACGAGATACGTCTTGCGACCCGACGCGTGGTGCTGCTCGAGCAGCTCGAGGGCCTCGGCGTAGATGATGGGCTCGACCACCTCGTCGAGGGTCTCTCGCACGATCCGAGACACCTCGCCCTGGTCCCATCCTTTCGTCAGCTTGAGCACGGACTCACGGATCCGAGCCAACTTCTGCTCGCTGGCGCCGAGATGGAGGTAGACCAGCTGCGAGGTGAGGGCCCGCACCACCGTGGACCTCGAGATCAAGCCACCGCGGTAGAAGTGGTGGCCGAAGGCGGCCATCGAGGCACGGGCGATGACCGTCTTGTCGAGATCGAAGAAGGCTGCCTCCATACCGGCCGAATTGTACGGGCGTGACACCGTGACCGGGACCACGTGGTGCCCGAGGTGGGCCGATCTCGCTCCCCGTGCCCGTCTCGAGGCCGGCCGGTCAGTCGCCCACGAGGAGTTGCTGGACGGCCTCCTCCGCCTCGGCGGTGACGAGCACCATCACTTCGTCGCCGGCGCTGAGCAACGTGTCGCCGCGCGGGACGACGAGCCGGTCGCCGCGCACCACGGCCACGACCGTGGCATCGCGGGGGAACTGGAGGTCGACCAATGACGCCCCCGCCGCCGGCGAAGCCTCGGCCAGCGTCACCTCGACGAGATGGGCGTTGCCCCGCTCGAACTGCAGCAGGCGGACGAGCGACCCGACGGAGACGGCCTCCTCGACCAGTGCGGTGAGCAGTTGGGGGGTGGACACCGAGATGTCGACTCCCCACGACTCGTTGAAGAGCCACTGATTGCTGGGGTGGTTGACCCGGGCCACCACGCGCGGGACGGCGAATTCCTGTTTTGCGAGCAGCGAGATGACCAGGTTGTCCTCGTCGTCACCGGTGGCCGCCACCGCCACGTCGACGCGCGCCATGCCGGCGGCGTCGAGGGAGCTGACCTCGCAGGCGTCGGCGGCGACCCACGTGACGTCGACGGTGGGGCGCAGCCGTTCGACGAGGTCGACGTCCTTCTCGATGAGCAGGACGTCGTGGCCATGGGCGGCGAGGTCCTTGGCGATCGCCGTGCCCACGTTGCCGGCCCCGGCGATGGCCACTTTCATCGCGCCGATCCCATGGCGCGATCGTCGTCGAGGCCGCCCATGGTGGCGAAGCGGCGTTCGAGCTCGCCCACGGCGTCTTTGAGCACCGCCAGGTGCAGGATGTCACCCTCCTGCCCCACGAGGGCGGCCACCTCGAGCCGGGGCATGCCCG
This sequence comes from uncultured Acidimicrobiales bacterium, assembly GCA_963731665.1. Lineage (GTDB taxonomy): Bacteria > Actinomycetota > Acidimicrobiia > Acidimicrobiales > UBA8190 > Chersky-840. Next base: position 105,687 of record CAVSWP010000010.1, read on the forward strand.
CCCGCGTGACGGCCACCACGTTGACCTTCCCCGGCATGCCGAGGTCGCGCAGCGCTCGTCCCGCCCAGGCCTCGGGCAGGACTCGCTCCACCAGGACGAGGTGGCCCGAGGGGTCACTCCACTCCCCGACGACTGCTTCGGGGAGCAGTCGGTGCATGACCTGGTCGATGGTCCATGTCACGGTGGCGACGGTGGGGATGCCGAGTCGCTGATAGATCTCGGCCCGTCGGGGGTCGTAGATGCGGGCCACGACACTGTGGATGCCGTAGTTCTCGCGCGCGATCCGAGCCGTCAAGATGTTCGAGTTGTCCCCGCTGGTCACCGCGGCCAGGGCTCCGGCCTGTTTGGCTCCGGCGCGGTCGAGGTCGTCCCGGTCGAAGCCCGAGCCCACGATGGACGTCCCGGGCCAGTCGGCGGGAAGGCGGCGAAAGGCCCGGGGCACCTTGTCGATGATCGACACGGTGTGGCCCTGCTCGACCAGTCGGACGGCGAGACCCGACCCCACCCGCCCACACCCGACGATCACCACGTGCACCGGCACCATGCAACACGGCAACGGCGCGCCGGACAACTCACGGGTTGTGATTACCTGAAGGCGTGAGCGAGGCACCGGTGCCCGGGCCCGGCGAGACGGTCCCCTCAGGCGTGGAGCCGGCGGTGGTGCCCGAGGTCGAACGAGCCCGGGCGACGACCCCGGGACGACGGGTGGCCCCCGAAGCCCTTCCGTCGCCCGACACCCTGGACCTTCCCGAGACCATCCGCTACCGGTTCAAGAACGCCGTCCTCGGCCCGCCCATCGCCACCGAGCGCCAGTCGGTGGAGCGCCTGGGCAAGCCCACCGCGCTGGCCGTGCTGTCCTCCGACGTCATCTCGTCGTCGGCCTATGCCACCGAGCAGATCCTGCTCCAGTTGATCAAGGTCATCGGCGTCGCCGCCTTCGCGCTGGTGGTGCCCGTGACCATCGCCGTCGTCGTCGTCCTTCTCTTCGTGACGTCGTCGTACCTCGAGGTCGTCAAGGTCTACACGAAGGCGGGCGGCGCCTATGTGGTGGCACGCGAGAACTTCGGCTTGGGAGTGGCCCAGATCGCGGCGGTGGCCCTTCTCATCGACTACACCCTCACGGTGGCGGTGTCGGTGGCGGCCGGTGTGGCCGCCATCACCTCGGTCTTCCCCAACCTGACGGGTGCCACGGTGGAGATCGCCGTGGGTTTCGTGGTCCTCATCGCCTACGGAAACCTGCGCGGCATCCGCGAGGCGGGTCGGACCTTCGCCCTGCCGACATTCTTCTTCATCGCCAACATGGCGCTTCTAATCGTGGTCGGGTCGGTCAAGGCCATCCTCGGTGACCTCCACTCCCACTCCCTGCACCAGGCGCACGCCATCGCGGTGGGGACATCGGGCCATGGTCTATTGATGGGCGCATCGCTCTTCGTCGTCATGAAGGCGTTCGCCTCGGGGGGCTCGGCGCTGACCGGCACCGAGGCCATCTCCAACGGGGTGAGCGTCTTCCGGGCGCCCGAGGCCCGCAACGCCCGCATCACGCTGGTGATCATGAGCCTCATCCTGGGATCGCTCGTGCTCGGGATCGCCGCGCTGGCGGCCATCGTGCACCCGGTGCCCTATGTCTTGGGGACCCCCACCGTCCTGGCCCAGGTCGCCAAGTATGTGTACGGACCGGGGGCGTTCGCCCACGTGCTCTACGTGCTTCTCCAAGCGGGCACCATGCTCATCCTCGTCCTGGCGGCCAACACCAGCTTCACCGGGTTCCCCTTCCTGGCCAGCTTCGCCGCCGACGACTCCTACCTGCCGCGCCAGCTCACCCGACGCGGGCACCGGCTGGTGTTCTCGACGGGGATCATCGTGCTCACCGTGGCCTCGGTGGTCCTCCTGGTCGTGACCCGGGCCCAGGTCGACAGCCTGATCCCCCTCTACGCCATCGGCGTGTTCACCGGGTTCACCATGGCCGGTGCCGGGATGGTGAAGTACCACCTGACCCATCGTGAGCCGCACTGGCAGCGCCGGACCGCCATCAACGGGACGGCCGCTGTCCTGTCGTTTGTGGTGCTCCTCATCTTCGCCATCACCAAGTTCACCGAGGGCGCCTGGGTGGTGGTGATCCTCATGCCGCTCGGTGTCCTGGTCCTGTTGCGGCTCCATCGCCAGTACGTCAAGGAGGACCGGCAACTCGAGGCCGGGGCGTCCCAGGCGTGCGAGGCGCCGGTGCTGCGTCGCCACGTGGTGGTGGTGCTGGTGGACAGGATGGACCTGGCCACGGCCCGGGCCATCCAGTACGCCGCGCACGTTGTCGCCCGACCATCTCCGGGCCGTGCACTTCGCCGTGGACCCTCTCGAAGCCGCCGCCCTCGAACACGACTGGAGCCGGCTCGGGCTGTCGCGCCTTCCCCTGGACATCATTGACTGCCCCGACCGGCGCCTGGCGCGCGCCGCGCTGGAGCTCGCCGCCCAGACCACTCGGGACGGCGACACCGAGCTCACCATGCTGCTGCCCCGGCGCGGGTTCGCGGCGGGATGGCGGCGCCTGCTGCACGACCGCAGCGCCGATCGCATCGCCGCCGCGGTGGGACACCTCCCCCACGTCAATGCCACCATCGTCCCCTTCCAGCTCACGGGCGGGTGGCGGCACCGGGTGAGGAGCGCGGCCACCGAGGGCAGCGTGCCCAAGCTGTCGCGGGCGTCGGTCCGGGCGGGTGTCCGGGCATCGGCCCGAGCGGGTGAAGAGTTCGGCCCCAAGGTGGCGGGGACGACCCCGATCGGAGAGGCGCAGTGGCGCCAGCGGGTGCGCGTGGCGGGGCGGATCCGGTCGGTGCGCGTGCCCACCGGAGGGGCGACCGCCAACCTCGAGTGCACGCTCGTCGACGCCAGCGGGGCCATCCTCCTCGTCTTCCAGGGCCGGCGCCGGATCCCCGGGATCCAGCAAGGGGCGCGACTGGTGGCCCAGGGAATGGTCGGCGCCTGGGAGGGTCAGCTCGCCATCTTGAACCCCGAGTACGAGCTGATCGCCGGTCCCGATACCCCGGATGTCGACGTCGGGGTCTGAGGGCCCGTCGTGGGCGGGCCGGGGACGCTTCCTTGCCCGCCGTCGCGTCGAGTCGGTATCGTCAGCCCCCGTTCTTCGGGGGAGCGCCTCATCTCGAGGCCGGGCCCGACACCGGGTCCGACCGATTGCCTTGACCGAACCCGGGACCTCGCCCGCCGAGTCTCGCCCCAGGGCCCCAGGGCCCGTGTGAAGGGAGTAGCAGGTACATGACCCACTTTCTCGCCGCCGAAGGGGGGTACCAGAGCTTCGTCTTCTCGAACACCGAGAAGCTGTGGTTGGTTCTCGCCCTGGTCGCCGCCATCTTCGGCCTCGGTGTGGGGCTCGTCCTCATGCGGGGTGTGCTGCGTGCCGACACCGGGACCCAGAAGATGCGGGACATCGCCGCGGCCATCCAGGAGGGCGCCGTCGCCTTCCTCCGCCGGCAATTCCGGGCCGTCGGGATCATCGTCATCCCCCTGGCGGTACTGATCTTCTTCACCGCCACCAAGGTGGTCCGGCCCAACGGCACCATCGCGCTGTCGTTCGGTTCGGCGGGCGGCTTCCGGGTGCTGTGCTTCCTGGCCGGGGCGACGCTGTCGGGCCTGACCGGTTTCATCGGCATGAGCCTGGCTGTGCGGGGCAACGTCCGCACGGCGGCGGCGGCGCGCGACGGCAAGCTGCCCGGCGCGCTGAGGGTGGCCTTCCGCACCGGCGCCATTACGGGGATGCTGTGTGTCGGCCTCGGACTGCTGGGGGCCACGGTGATCGTCTTCCTCTTCCAGAACACCGCCACCGCCGTGCTCGTTGGCTTCGGGTTCGGAGCCTCGCTCATCGCCCTGTTCATGCGTGTGGGTGGAGGCATCTTCACCAAGGCCGCCGACGTGGGTGCTGACCTGGTGGGCAAGGTCGAGGCGGGCATCCCCGAGGACGACCCCCGCAACGCGGCGACCATCGCCGACAACGTGGGCGACAACGTGGGCGACTGCGCGGGGATGGCCGCCGACCTGTTCGAGTCCTACGTCATCACCATCATCGCGGCGATCATCCTGGGCTTCGCCGCCTTCACCTCCCTGGGCAAGTCCTTTCAGGGCAATGCCGCCCGGGCGGTGGTGTTCCCCCTGATCGTGCCGGCCATGGGCATCGTGGCCTCGGCCATCGGCGTCTACGTCGTACGGGCCCGGCCCAACGACAAGTCGGCCATGGCTCCCATCAACCGGGGCTTCTGGACGGCGGCGGCGCTAACGGTGCTCGGGGCGGGCCTCGTGGCCGGCTTCTACCTGCACTACATGAAGGCGTTCTTCGCCGTGCTCACCGGTGTGGTGCTGGTGCTCGTGGCCAGCCAGATCACCGAGCACTTCACGTCGACCGAGCGCGCGCCGGTCCGGGAGATCGCCGAGTCGGCGCGCACCGGCCCGGCCACGACGGTCTTGTCGGGCATCGCCTTCGGCCTGGAGTCGACGGTGTGGGCCATCCTCGCCATCGCCGTCGCCATCGGGGTGTCGGTGGGCCTCGCCCACGGCAACATCGAGTTGACGCTGTACCTGATCTCGCTGACGGGGATCGGGATGCTCTCCACGGCCGGCATGGTGGTCTCCGAGGACAGCTTCGGGCCCGTCTCGGACAACGCCGCCGGCGTGGCCGAGATGTCGGGGGAGTTCACCGGTGAGGCCGAGCGGGTCATGGTGAGCCTCGACGCCGTCGGCAACACCACCAAGGCCATCACCAAGGGTGTCGCCATCGGCTCGGCCGTGATCGCCTCGGTGTCGCTGTTCGGCTCGTTCGTCGAGACGATCGTGTCGCAGTTGGGCCTGCACGTCCCGGCGTCCAAGCTCTTCAGCATCCAGCAGACCCAGATCAACGTGGCCAACCCGACGATCTTCATCGGCTTGCTCATCGGCGGTTCGGTGGCCTTCTTGTTCTCCTCGCTCGCCATTCGTGCCGTGGGACGTTCGGCGGGAACCGTGGTGCAAGAGGTGCGGCGCCAGTTCCGCGAGCACCCCGGGATCATGGACTACACCGAGAAGCCCGAGTACGGCCGGGTGATCTCCATCTGCACGGCGGCGGCCCAGCGTGAGCTGGTGACGCCCGCCCTGCTGGCCGTGCTCACCCCGGTGATCGTCGGTTTCGGGATCAACTACCTCGCCCTGGGTGCCTTCCTGGCGGCCGCCATCCTCACCGGGCAGCTCATGGCCAACTTCCTGTCGAACTCGGGCGGGGCGTGGGACAACGCCAAGAAGTACATCGAGGACGGGCACGAGGGAGGCAAGGGGTCCGAGGCCCACACGGCGGCCGTGATCGGAGACACCGTGGGCGACCCCTTCAAGGACACCGCCGGCCCGGCGCTCAACCCGCTCATCAAGGTGATGAACCTGGTGTCGCTGCTCATCCTGCCGGCGGTGATCACCCTCCGGCACCACACCGGGGCGCGCCTGGGCATCGCCGGCGCTGGGATCGTGATCCTCATCGGTGCCATCGCCTTCTCCAAGCGCAAGTCCGAGGGATTCGGCGCCGAGGAAGCGGTGGCGGCCATCGAGGCACCGAGCACGCCGGCCCCGGCGGCCATGGAGGCCTGACGGACCCGGCGGTCGGACCTCGGCGAGACGAGGACGTTGCGATGAAATCGCTGGTCACGGTGATCGGGCGACCAATCGGGCCTCGCCTGCGGTTGACACCGGTGTGGTGAACCCCGCACGCTCATCGACGACCATGCCCTCTTCGCCCCGCTCCCCGTCAACCGCTTCTGCCGCCGCGGGCAAGCCTCTCGTCATCGTGGAGTCGCCCGCCAAGGCCCGCACGATCGCGGCCCTGTTGGGTACGGGATTCGTCGTCGAGTCGTCCGTCGGTCACATTCGCGACCTGCCTCGACGGGCCGACGAGATCCCCGCCGCCTTCAAAGGTGAGGGGTGGGCCCGGCTCGGGGTGGACGTGGACAACGGGTTCAAGCCGCTGTACGTGGTGGCCCCCGAGAAGAAGTCGGTGGTGGCCCGCCTGCGGTCTCTGCTGGCGGGGGCGAGCGAGGTCTACCTGGCCACAGACGAAGACCGCGAGGGGGAGTCGATCGCGTGGCATCTCACCGAAGTGCTCTCCCCCCGGGTGCCGATCAAGCGGATGGTCTTCCACGAGATCACCGCGCCGGCGCTCCGTCGCGCCGTGGAGGAATGGCGTGATCTCGACCGCCGTCTGGTAGACGCCCAGGAGGCCCGGCGCATCCTCGACCGCCTGTACGGCTACGAGGTGTCACCGGTGCTGTGGAAGAAGGTGATGCCCCGCCTCTCGGCGGGCCGGGTCCAGAGCGTGGCCACCCGGATGATCGTCGAACGGGAGCGGGCCCGCATGCGATTCCGCGCCGCCACGTGGTGGGATCTCGAAGGCACGTTTGACGCCGCCGGCCAGGGCTTCACCGCCAACCTGGTGGCCGTGGGGGGCACGCCGGTGGCCACCGGCCGGGACTTCGCCGAGACCGGGGAGCTCACCCGGGGCGACGTGGTGCTCCTGGGCGAGCCCGAGGCCACCCGACTGGTCCAGGGCCTCGCCGGCCAGACCTTCGCGGTGCGATCGGTGACCGAGAAGCCCTACCGGCGCTCGCCGGCGCCTCCGTTCATGACCTCGACGCTGCAGCAGGAGGCGAGCCGCAAGCTCCGCTTCGGCGCGCAACGGACGATGCAGGTGGCCCAGCGGCTCTACGAACAGGGCTGGATCACCTACATGCGGACCGACTCCACCACGTTGTCGGACGAGGCGCTGACGGCGGCCCGGGCCCAGGCGTCCGCGCTGTACGGGGGCGAGTACGTTCCCGAGGCGCCTCGTCGCTACGAGCGCAAGGTGAAGAACGCCCAGGAGGCCCACGAGGCCATCCGGCCCGCCGGTGAGGCCTTCCGCACTCCCGACGAAGCGGCCCGGGTGCTCAACGGGGACACCCTCCGGCTCTACGACCTCATCTGGAAGCGCACGGTGGCCTCCCAGATGGCCGACGCCACCGGCACGAGCGCCCAGGTCCGGCTGGTGGGCACTCCGGCCGGGGCCACGCCCGCCGACGAGGCGGAATTCTCGGCCTCGGGCACCGTCATCGGGTTCGCAGGATTCCTGCGGGCGTACGTGGAGGGATCCGACGACCCCGACGCCGAGACGGCCGAGCGCGACGTGCAGCTCCCGGCCCTGGTGGAGGGCGACACCCTGTCGGCCCGGGAGATCGAGGCCCGTGCCCACAGCACCCAGCCCCCGGCCCGCTACACCGAGGCGTCGCTCGTCAAGGCGCTCGAGGAGCTCGGCGTGGGGCGACCCTCGACCTACGCCAGCATCCTCGGCACCATCCAGAACCGGGGATACGTGTGGAAGAAAGGCACAGCGCTGGTGCCGTCGTTCACGGCGTTCGCCGTCGTGGGCCTGCTGGAGCGGTACTTCGGCGACCTCGTCGACTACGGGTTCACGGCGGCGATGGAGGACGACCTCGACGAGATCGCCCAGGGTGAGCAGGAGGTCCTCCCGTGGCTGACGCGTTTCTATTTCGGCGGCAACGGGTCCAGTGCGCCCGCGCACGAGAGTCGCCGGGGACTGAAGGAGGACGTGTCCTCGCACCTCGGCGAGATCGACGCCCGCGAGGTCAACTCGATCGCCATCGGAGCCGATGATTCCGGGGAGCCCATCGTGGTGCGCGTCGGCCGCTACGGCCCGTACCTCCAACGCGGCGAGGACCGGGCCTCGATCCCCGAGGACCTGGCGCCCGACGAGCTCACCGTGGCGCGTGCCGAGGAGCTCCTGTCGGCCCCGTCGGGTGACCGCACTCTGGGCGAGGACCCCGAGAGCGGGCTGCCGGTGCTCGTCCGTTCGGGCCGCTTCGGTCCCTACATCCAATTGGGCGAGGCCGTCGAGGGCGGCGAGCGGCCCCGGACGGCGTCGCTGTTCCAATCGATGACCCCCGAGACCGTGGCGCTGGACGAGGCGCTGCAGTTGCTCCGACTTCCCCGGACCGTGGGCACCGACCCCTCGTCGGGCGAGGTGGTCGAGGCCCTCAACGGGCGGTTCGGGCCGTACGTGAAGAAGGGGACCGACACCCGGAGCCTCGAGACCGAGGGTCAATTGCTCTCGGTCTCGCTCGACGAGGCGCTGGCGTTGTTCGCCCAGCCGAAGACACGCCGGGGACGGACCACCGCCGCCCCGCTGCGTGAGCTCGGCGAGGACCCCGAGACCGCCGCGCCGGTGGTGGTGCGCTCGGGGCGTTTCGGGCCGTATGTGACCGATGGCACCACCAACGCGTCGCTGCGCAAGGGGGACGAGCCCGAGACGATCACCATCGAGCGCGCCGCCGAGTTGCTCGCCGATCGCCGCGCCGCCGGGCCGCCCGTCAAGCGGGCGCGGGCCGCCAAGTCCACCAAGAAGACCGCCAAGAAGGGCTCGGCCACCAAGAAGACGGCCAAGAAGGGCTCGGCCACCAAGAAGGCGGCCAAGAAGACGGCGACCGCCAAGAAGGTTTCGCCAGGGTCGCCCGAGACGGCGTGAGCGGTCGCGGCCGGCTGATCGCCCTCGAGGGCGTCGACGGCTGCGGAAAGTCCACGCACGCCGCCTTGCTGGCGGCCGCCATCGGGGCGCTGTCCACCTCCGAGCCCGGAGCGACACCGCTGGGGGCGACGTTGCGGGCGCTGGTGCTCGATCCGACCCTTCCCCCCATCTCCGAACGGGCCGAGGCGCTTCTCATGGCGGCCGACCGGGCCGAGCACGTGACCGAGGTGCTGCGGCCCGCGCTCGAAGCAGGGCGCTGGGTCGTCACCGAGCGATTCTCGGGGTCGACCCTCGCCTATCAGGGATACGGACGGGGCCTCGACCTCGGGGAGTTGGGCGACCTGGTGCGGTGGGCAGCGGCGGGGATCACGCCGGACCTGACCGTCCTCCTCGACATCGACCCCGAGGTGGCGCGCCGGCGCCTCGACCCGCAGCGCGCCGATCGCCTCGAACGGCTCGACGCCGACTTCCACCACCGGGTGCGCGCCGGCTACCGGGCGCTCGCCGAGGCCGACCCCGACACCTGGGTCGTCGTCGACGCCGCCGGCGACATCGACGCTGTCGCCCGAGAGCTGTTGGCCGTGGTCGAACGGCGTCTCGGACCCCTGCCCTCGGTGGCTTCATGACAGTGGCCCGGTGAGCGCGCCGGCCGGCGACGACGCGCTCCCGTCCGCCGCGCTGTTCTCCGAGGTCGTGGGCCAGGCCGACGCCGTGGCCCAGTTGCGCGCCGGGGCTCGGCAACCGGTGCACGCCTATCTCCTGGTGGGTGCGCCCGGACTGGGCCAGCGCCTTCTGGTCCGGGGCTTCGCGGCTGCGCTGTTGTGCCCCCTCGGCGGTTGCGGGGCGTGCGAGGTCTGTCGCCGCGCCCTGTCCGGAGTCCACCCCGACGTGGTGGAGGTGGAGAGGGCCGGCCCGTCGGTGACCGTCGACGACGCCCGCGACGTGGTGCGGCTCGCCCAGCGGCGCCCCCTCGAAGCGCACCGGCAGGTGATCGTGGTGTCCGACATCCACCTCGCCCGCCTGGCCGCGCCGGTCTTGCTGAAGACGCTCGAAGAGCCCGCCGGCCAGACCGTCTTCGTGCTGCTCGCCGACTCCGTCCCGGCCGAGCTGGCCACGGTGGCCAGCCGCTCTGTGCGCATCGAGCTGCGCCCGGTGCCACCTTCGGAGCTCGGGCAGTGGCTCGTGGGGACCGGCATGGCCCCTGACCTCGCCGCCGAGCTGGCCGAGGCATCGGGGGGCAGCGTGGACCGGGCCCGCCTGCTCGCCGCCGACGGGGGTTTCGCTCAACGACGCCAGCTGTGGCGATCGGTGCCGTCGCGACTCGACGGCACCGGCGCGGCGGCCGCATCGCTGGCGGCCGAGCTGCTGTCCTCGGCCGAGGAGGCGCTCGAACCCGTGCGGGCCCGTCACCAGGCCGAGATGGAGGGGCTCGCCGTCGAGGCCGAGCAGCGGGGAGAGAGGTCCGTGGCCCGGCGCAAGGAGATCGAGGACCGCCAGCACCGCGAGGAGCGCCGGTGGCGCACCGACGAGCTGCGCGCCGGGTTCACCGTGCTCGCCTCCGCCTATCGCGACCGGTTGGTGACGTTGGTGGCGCCCGACGCCACGCCGGCGGCCTGGTCGGGGAGAACTGGAGAGCGGGTGCGTGAGCTCGCCGGCGCCATCGCCGTGGTGGAGCGATCTTCGGCGGAGCTCATCCGCAACCCCAACGAATCGCTGTTGCTCGAGGCGATGCTGGTGCGCCTGTCGGCGGTCACCGGCTGACTCACGGCCTCGGCGCGGGCCGCGGGAGCGCGACGGCGGTCAGGTAGTTTGATCGGTCACGTCGCCTGGGTAGCTCAGCTGGTAGAGCAGCGCATTCGTAATGCGCAGGTCAGGGGTTCGAGTCCCCTCCCAGGCTCCGTCGGCGGGCTCGACTGCGCGCTCGCTGCGCCGGCGCAAGCGGGTGGCACCGGGCCTTCTCGTTGTCCGGGAGTTGAGCGTCTTTTGGACTTCCGGTGAGGATCGGGCGGCACCATGGCCACAGGGGGGGCACGCCGCCGGGACCTTTTTGGGCTCGGCGGCGCGGCGGACGGGAAACCGGACGGGGGGTCCGCGATGAGCATTACGCATCCGTTTGGGGCCCGGGACGACACCGCTTCCGAGCAGGCGCAACGCCGCGCTGCGCAGGCCACGGCGCCGGCGGTGGTGTACCTGGCGGCCGCCGAGAACACCTACGGCACCCTGCTGTACCGCCGGGCCATGGGCCGGGTCGCCCAGCAGTGGCCCCGGGCGGTCGTCATGGACGCCGACGCCTGCGGCTTTGTGTCGCGCGCCGACTGGCACCTTCGCTGGCCGTTCATCCGAGACGGCATCGATTGTGTCGTCGTGCTGTCGGAGGCCGACGGCGCCATCGGCCGGGAGACCTGGCTCGAGCTGCGCGACGCCACCGACGCGGAGCTGCCGTGTTGGTTCGTCACCGCCGAGGGGGACCTAGCACCCCTGGCATCGATGTCCTTCCGGCTCTACCCCGCCGGAGTGCGCACCGAGAGGCGTTGGGCACTGGCCGAGGTGCTGCCCGACGCCTGAAGGGGCCGCGGCTGCGACGAGGTGTCTCCGAGGAGGTGCCGGCGGCGCGCCGTCACCGACGGCACACCCACTGACTATGGTGCAGCGCATGGCCGATCGGGGTCGTTTCACAGAGCTCGCCATGCCGCACATGCAGGCGTTGTACACCGCCGCCTTGCGCATGACCCGCAACCCGGCCGACGCCGAGGACCTCGTGCAGGAGACGTTCCTGAAGGCGTACCGCTCCTTCGACCGCTACGAGGACGGGACGAACATCCGGGCGTGGCTCTACAAGATCCTCACCAATACCTTCATCAACAGCTATCGCGCCGCCAAACGGCGACCGGAGAAGGCGGACGTCGAGGATGTCGAGGACCTCTACCTGTACCACCGCATCGGCGACCTCCAGGCCACCGGGGCGGGGCGATCGGCGGAGGACGAGGTGTTCGAGCACTTCACCGACGACGAGGTGAAGAAGGCCATCGAGTCGCTCCCCGAAGCTTTCCGCATCGCCGTGCTGCTCGCTGACGTGGAGGGTTTCTCCTACAAGGAGATTGCCGACATCACCGAGGTGCCCATCGGGACTGTCATGAGCCGGATCCACCGGGGAAGAAAGGCGCTTCAGAAGGCGTTGCTCGAGTTTGCCGTGGCGCGCGGTCTGGTCGGGTCCACCGAGGCGGGGCACTAGCCTCGGGGTTGATGGGAGAAGGCGAGATGGGGTCCGAAGAGCCCGAGGTCGATTGCAACGAGACGATCGAGCGGCTCTATCACTATCTCGACGGCGAGCTCACCGACGAGCGCCGCAAGGAGATCCGCGTCCATCTCGACGAGTGCGCCCCGTGCCTCGGGGCCTTTGACTTCGAGTCCGATCTCCGCAAGGTGATCGCCAACCGCTGCAAGGACCACGTCCCGGACTCCCTGCGCCAGCGGGTTCACGACGCCATCCTCGAGGAGGAGCGCCGCCAGGCGTCGGGTCACTCGAGTTGAGCCGCCGGTTAGTGTCGGCGGCCCCTCGACACCCCCGTCTTGCCGTCGGTTGCCCTGCGGTCGGCGCCCACGGCACCTGATCCTCCGGCTCCGAAGCCGGCAATTGGCAATTCCCAACGATCACACAACGACTCGACCTGTCCCTCACGACGTCTCATCCAGGCGTCGATAGGAAGCCGAACGCGATCTCAGCGGCGGGAGGTTGAGGGCATGGAAGAGCGCACCGAGTTCGGAGACCAGTCCATCGGGGGCAGCGCATTCACCGGTCACGGCCGGCCGTCGCGCACGTTCGCGTCGGGCCGGGTCTGCGCCGAGCCCGGCTGCGACACCAAGCTGTCCATCTACAACGACGACGAGTACTGCTGCCTGCATCTCAGCCCCAGTACGCCCAGGCTGCGAGGCAAGAAGATCGCCTGAGAAGGCGCAGACGGCCCCACGCTCCCTACACTGGGGGTCGTGACCAGCCCCGTGTCGTGGGACGTGGCCCAACGCGTCGCCACGTGGGTCGGCTCTCGGGGCTCCTTGCTGGGCCCCCCCGGAGCCGGCACCCTCGACGCGGTCACCATGGCAGAGCTCGAGGCCGACTTCTCCGAGGCCACCACCCGCGCCGAGGCGTTGGTGATCGAAGCCACCGGGCTCCACCCCGCCACCGGCAGCGCCGGCGCCCTCGTGCTGGACCGGGCTGGCTGGGTGCGGGCCAACGTGTCCTCGTTCCGCCGGCTGCTCGAGCCCGTGCTCGAGAAGCTCGACACCGGAAGCCTGCAAGGACCCCTGGCCGGAGCGGCCCGCCGGGCGACGGGGGCTCAGCTCGGCCTCGTGCTCGGGTGGATGGCCACGCGGGTGCTCGGGCAGTACGACCTGCTGTTGGCCGAGGGCGAGGACACCGGCGGGGTGGTGTCGTACGTGGGCCCCAACATCGTGGCCATCGAGCGGCGCCACGGCTTCCCGGCCAAGCAATTCCGGCTGTGGATCGCCCTGCACGAGGTCACCCACCGTTGCCAGTTCACCGGTGTCCCGTGGCTGCGGCCCCACTTCTTGTCCCTCGTCGACCAGGCCATGTCGGGTATGACCCCTGACCCCAAGCGCTTCGTCGAGGCGTTGCGGCGGGCGGCGGCGGCGGTACGGGCCGGGCACAACCCCCTCGAAGAGGCCGGCATGCTCGGGCTGGTGGCGCCCCCCGAACAGCTCGAGGTGATCGGGCGCATCCAGGCCATGATGAGCCTGCTCGAGGGGCACGGGGACATCACGATGGACCGGGCGGGCGCCGACGCCGTGCCCGACGCCGAGACGTTCTCGCGCGTGCTGCGCGAACGGCGCCAACGGGCCAGCCTGCCGTCGCGCCTGCTCCAGCAGCTGGTGGGGATCGAGGCGAAGTTGCGCCAGTACGAGGCGGGGGAGCGCTTCATCCGCGCCGTGGAGGCCACGGGCGGACCGGAGCTGCTGGCCCGGGTGTGGGAAGGGCCCGAGATGCTCCCCACCATGGACGAGATCCGCCAGCCGGAGACGTGGGTGACACGGATCGGACCTGCCCGCCTCGCCACGGGCTGATGTCGGGGGCCGGTGGCGACACGCCGGGCGCGGCTCGGCCCGTCAGCGTCGACACCCTGTTGGAGCGGTGCACCTTCGCCCCCGCCGGCACCCCCCTGTGCTGTGCGGTCTCGGGGGGCCCGGACTCAGTGGCCCTGTTGGCCTTGGCCGTGGCGGCCGGTTGTGAGGTGACCGCCGTGCACGTCGACCACGGCTTGCGGGCGGGTTCGGAAGCCGAGGCCGACCTGGTGGCCCGGGCGGCCGCCACCGTGGGGGCGCGCTTTTCCGGGGTGCGGGTGCACGTCGCCGCGGGCCCCAACCTCGAGGCGCGCGCCCGCGCCGCCCGCCTCTCGGTCCTGCCGCCGGGGTCGGCCACCGGACACACCATGGACGACCAGGCCGAGACCGTCCTCGTCAACCTGCTGCGGGGCGCGGGACTCGACGGGTTGGCGGGGATGCGACCGGGGCCGGCCCATCCCCTGCTGGCCATCCGCCGGGCCGACACCCATGCGTTGTGCGAGACCCTCGGCTTCGAGCCGGTGCAGGACCCCTCCAATGCCGACCCCCGCTTCGTGCGCAACCGCGTCCGCCACGAGCTGCTTCCCTTGGCCAGCTCCCTGGCGGGGCGCGACCTCGTGCCCGTGCTGGCCCGACAGGCGGCGGTCCTGGCCGACGAGGCCGGCCTGCTCGACGCCCTGGCCGCCGAGATCGACGCCGGGGACGCCTCGGAGCTGGCTACGGCCCCCCCACCCCTGGCCCGCCGGGCCGCTCGCCGCTGGCTGCGCGCTGGCTCGCCGCACCCTCCCGACCTGGCCGCGGTGGAGCGGGTCCTGGCCGTGGCGCGCGGCCAGCTGGGCGCCACCGACGTGGCCCCCGGTATCCGGGTCCGACGCTCGCGCGGGGCGCTGTCGTCGGCGCCGATCGCCCCGGGGGCGTCCGGTAGTGTCGGCGCCCGATGACCGGGGATGCGCCATGCCCGTGACGGCGCCACGGTGAGCATCGACCGCTGGGACGATGACCCGGACCTGGGCATGGTCGTCGTCGCCGAGGACGTCTTGCACAAGCGGGTCGCCGAGCTCGGAGACCAGCTCACCGCCGAGTACGAAGGCCGCCCTCCCCTCCTCGTGGGGGTCCTGAAGGGGGCCTTCGTGTTCATGAGCGACCTGGCCCGGGCCATCAGGCTCCCGGTCGAGGTCGACGTCATGGCGGTGGCGTCGTACGGGTCGGCGACGACCACGAGCGGCGTGGTGCGCATCGTCAAGGACCTCGACTCCGACCTGACCGACCGCCACGTGCTGGTGGTGGAGGACATCGTCGACAGCGGGCTCACGCTGTCCTATCTGCGCCGCAGCCTCCTGGCCCGGCGGCCGGCGAGCCTCGAGGTGTGTGCCCTGCTCGTGAAAGAGGGCCGGCAGCGGGCCAAGTTGGACCTGCGCTTCGTGGGGTTCCACATCCCTCCCGATTTCGTGGTGGGGTACGGGCTCGACGTCGCCGAGCGCTACCGCAACGTTCCCGACATCCGCGTCTACCAGGGCCCGGTCCCCGTTGACTGAGCGAGCGGGCCGGTGACCGTCGATCGCGAGCGCGTCGAGCGCCTCGTCGGCGAGCTCCTCGAGGCCATCGGCGAGGACCCCGGCCGCGAAGGCCTGCGAGCCACGCCCCGGCGGGTGGCGGCCATGTACGAGGAGCTGTTCGCCGGATCGGACGAGGATCCCGGCAGTTACCTGACGGTGACGTTCGCCGAGGATCACGACGAGATGGTGATGGTCCGCGACATCCCGTTCGCGTCCTTGTGCGAGCACCACATGGTGCCGTTCATGGGAAAGGTGCACGTGGGCTACATCCCCGGCGACGACGGGCGGCTCACGGGCCTGTCGAAGTTGGCCCGGCTGGTCGACGTCTACGCCCATCGCCTGCAGGTCCAGGAGCGGATGACCACGCAGATCGCCGACACCATGGAAAAGGTGCTCGCCCCGCGCGGGGTGCTGGTGGTGGTGGAGGCCGAGCACCTGTGCATGTCGATGCGGGGGGTCAAGAAGCCGGGGACCCTCACCATCACCTCGGCGGTGCGCGGGCTGTTTCGTGACGACCCCCGGACCAGGGCCGAGGCGATGCAGTACGTGCACGGCCGCTAGATCCGTGGTGGCGAGCCCCGTCGGCGGCGGCTGCCGGCCCCGGGCGGCGGCCCTAACCTACGGGCATGGAGCCTCGGGTGATGGGTGTGATCAACGTCACGCCGGACTCGTTCTCAGACGGCGGTCTCTATTTCGACCCCGAGCGGGCCGTGGCCCACGGCCTCGAGCTGGCCCGCCAGGGAGCCGACGTGGTGGACGTGGGTGGGGAGTCCAGTCGGCCCGGGGCCGAGCCGGTGTCCGAGCGCGAGGAGACCAGGCGGGTGGTGCCGGTGATCGAGGCGCTGTCCCCGCATGTGCGGGTGTCGGTCGACACCGTCAAGCGCGCCGTGGCCGAGGCGGCAATCGCCGCGGGGGCCACCCTGATCAACGACATCTCGGCCTCGCTGTGGCCGGTGGCGGCGGAGGCCGGGGTGGGGTGGGTGGCCATGCACATGCAGGGCGAGCCCCGCACCATGCAACGCGACCCGCGCTACGACGACGTCGTGGCCGAGGTGGCTGCCTTTTTGCGGGCCCGGGCCGGCGCCGCCGTCGAGGCGGGGGTGCACGAGGTGTGGGTGGACCCGGGGATCGGCTTCGGCAAGACCGCCGCCCACAACCTGGCCCTGTTGCGCCATCTGCCCGAGCTGGTAGCGACGGGATTCCCCGTGCTGGTGGGGACGAGTCGCAAGAGCTTCCTGGGCGCGCTGGCCCCCGATCCCTCGGACCGGCCGTCGGACCCCGGACAGCGGCTTCCGGGGTCCATAGCCACCGCCACGTGGGCCATGCTGGCGGGCGCGTCGATGGTCCGGGTCCACGACGTGGAGAGCGCCCGGCAGGCGGCCACCCTGGTGGGGGCCACCCGCGTGGCCGAGGCGGGCGCGGCGCTGTGCGATCGATGAGGCGGTGCGATCGATGAGGACGAGGGTGAGGGTGAAGCCGTGAAAGGGAAGTGGGCGGCGGGGATCCCCCCGCGCAACTTCACGTGGATCGTGAAGGACCAGCTGGCGGTGAGCGAGCGGCCGGGAGGCTTCGCGCCGCACCACCGCCGGGTGCGCCGCCAGGAAGAGATCATCTGGCTGCGCGTGCAGGGCTTCAACCGGGTGGTGTCGTTGCTGCCCTCGCCGCACAACCTGGCCGCCTACGACGAGGGGGAGCTGGTGTGGTCGCACTTCCCGCTCTCCTCGACGGGTGACGTGCGAGAGACCCTGCTCGACGTCTACCGCAACATCGACACGTGGATGCGCGCCGGTGAACGTCTCCTCGTGCACCAAGAGGAGCTCGGGGACCGGGTCATGGGCGTGGTGTCGGGGTATCTGCTGTGGAGCGCCCGGCTGCCCGGAGGCCCGCAGGCCGTCGCCGTGGTGGAGCGGCTCATCGGCCACCCCATGGGGCCTCCGGGACTGGACATGGTGGCCCGGGCCTCGGAGCTCGGCGTCGCCGGCGCCACCTGAGCGCTTCGTTGGGCGGCGTGGTGGAGGGCGGCGCCGTCTTCGCGGGGGATCGTGTCGAGGTGCGGGGACTGCGCGTCGACGGGGTGCACGGGGTCCTGGCCGAGGAGCGCACCACGGCGCAGCCCTTCGAGGTCGACCTCGACCTGTACCTCGACACCGCGCCGGCGGCGTCGACCGACGATCTCGCCCGCACCGCCGACTACGCGGCCGCCGTCGATCGCACCGTGGCGGTCATCACCGGCCCACCGCATCTCCTGCTCGAGTCCCTGGCCGGGGCCGTGGCCCAGCGCGTGCTCGAAGACCCGCGTGTCGACGCCGTCACGGTGACGGTGCGCAAGCTGCGTCCCCCGTTGGCCCCCGAGGTCGCCTCCACCGGGGTGCGCGTCCATCGCCGCCGCCCCGGCCAGGCCCGGCCCGGGTAGGTGGGCGATGGCGCGCGCCTTTGTCGGCCTCGGCTCCAATCTCGGTGACCGCCAGGCCGAGCTGGGCCGGGCCGTCGACGGCCTCCCCGGCGTGGTGGCGGTGTCGCGGCTGTACGAGACCGAGCCGGTGGGAGGTCCGCGGGGCCAGGACCCCTACCTGAACGTGGTGGTCGAGCTCGACACCGAGCTCGGGCCCCGGGCCCTGCTGGACGTGGCCCGGGGGCTGGAGGCGGCGGCGGGACGGGAGCGCACGGTGCGGTGGGGGCCGCGCACCTTGGACGTCGACGTGCTGTTGGTGGGCGACGAAGTGGTCGACGACGACGACCTCGTGGTCCCGCACCCCCGCATGTGGCAGCGACGGTTCGTGGTGGCGCCGCTGGCCGAGCTCGCCCCCGAGCTCGTCCCCGCCGAGGCCCTCCGAGGGGCTGGTGGGGAGGTCCAGGTGGTGGGTAGACTGGCCGCGTACTGATCCGATCGCCTGGAGCGACCGGCACCCTCGGTGAGGGGCTGGAGCGCAGAGAGGGGTCTGGTGACAACTGTCAGACTGATCGGTCCGGGAAGGGCCGGTCGTTCACTGGCGGCGGCCTTGGCCGACGCCGGATGCGATGTCCGGGAGGTGTTGTCGCGCCGCCACGAGTTGGCGCAGGCCGCCCGGGGCGTCGACGTCCTGGTGATCGCCACGCCCGACTCGGTCATCGCCCGGGTCGCCGCGCAGGTCGTGCCCGTGCCCGGCACCGTGGTGGTGCACCTGTCGGGGGCGCTCGGCCTCGATGTGCTGTCCCCGCATCCCCGGCGGGCGTCGTTGCACCCGCTCGTGCCCCTGCCCTCACCCGAGGTCGGCCGGGTGCGCCTGCGTAGCGGGATCACCTTCGCCGTGGCCGGAGAGCCCGTGGCCGCCGAGCTGGCCCGCTTGCTCGGTGGCACGGTGGTGGCCGTCGACGACGAGCACCGCGCCGCCTACCACGCCGCGGCGTGCATCGCCTCGAACCACCTGGTGGCGCTCATGGGCCAGGTCGAGCGGGTGGCGACGTCGGCGGGGCTCGACCTCGACGCCTTCCTGGGCCTGGCCCGTGCCGCGCTCACCGACGTGGCCGAGCTGGGGCCGACCTCGGCGCTGACCGGCCCGGCGGCGCGCGGCGACGACGCCACCCTCGAGCGTCACCGCACGACGCTGGAGCCCTCCGAGCTCCCCGGCTACGAGGCCGGGGTGGCCCTGGCCCGTCGACTGGCGTCGGATGGCCGGACCGAGGAACGGGCCCGAAACCGTCCGGCGCGCGCCGGCCAGTCCCGCCCGGCCGGAGTCACTTCGTCGCGGGCCACGTCGGCCCGAGCCGCATCGGCCCAGAGCACGGCCCTGCCTACGGGCCGCCGGGCCCGGCGGGCGGGAGGCATGCGGGTGGTGACGTCGGCCAAGGAGTTCTCCGACCTTCTCGAGACCCAGCGCGCCCTGGGGCGCAGCGTGGGCCTGGTGCCCACCATGGGGGCGCTGCACGACGGGCACCGGTCGCTCATCGAGCGGGCCGCCGCGCAGTGCGACGTTGTGGCCGTGACGGTGTTCGTCAATCCGCTGCAGTTCAACGACGCGCGCGATCTGGCCGCCTACCCGCGCGACCTCGAGGGCGACGCCGCCGTGGCCCGATCGGCGGGGGCGTCGGTGGTGTTCGCGCCGTCGGTGCAGGAGATGTACGGCGCCCAGCCGGCCGCCATGGCGTCGAGCGTCCATGTCGAGGGCGTGAGCGAAGGGCTCGAAGGCGGCTCGCGCCCCGGGCACTTCGACGGGGTGGCCACGGTGGTGGCCAAGTTGTTCTCGCTGTCGGGTCGCTGCCGGGCGTACTTCGGCGAGAAGGACTACCAGCAGCTGGCCGTGGTCCGCCGCATGGTGGACGACCTGTCGATGCCGGTGACCGTGGTGGGGTGTCCGACGGTGCGCGAGCTCGACGGGCTGGCGTTGTCGAGTCGCAACACCCGGCTGTCGACCGACGAGCGCCACGGCGCGCTGGCCCTGTGGCGTGCCCTGCGCGCCGGGCGCGCCTGCGTGGAGCGCGGCGAGCGCGACCCCGGTCGGGTGGGCGCCGCCATGATGGCGGTGCTCACCGGCGAGCCCCTCGTCACGCCCGACTATGTCGCCGTGGTGGACCCCCAGTCCCTGCGGTGCCCGCCCGAGGTGCGCGGCGAGGTGCGCCTCCTGGTGGCGGCGCGCGTGGGCGAGGTCAGGCTCATCGACAACGACAGCGCCCGCGGGGCGGGCGGCGCCGTGGGCGGCGGGGAGGATCTCGTGTTGGTCAACACCGGAGAGGAGCGCTGAGATGCGCCGGCGGATGATGAAGTCGAAGATCCACCGGGCCACGGTGACCGACGCCAACCTCGACTACGTCGGTTCCATCAGCCTCGATCCCGAGTTGATGGCGTTGGCCGACATCCTCGAGTACGAACAGGTGACGGTGCTCGACATCGACAACGGGGCCCGCTTCGAGACCTACGCCATCGTGGGTGGGCCCGGTGAGGTGTGCCTCAACGGGGCCGCGGCGCGGCTGGTGCACCGGGGCGACAAGGTGATCGTCATCACCTACGCCGACTACGAGGCGGCCGAGCTGGCCGGGTTCGAGCCCACCGTGGTCCACGTGGACGCCGCCAACGCCGTGGTGGACCACACCCGGGCGCGCCTGCACGACGCCTTGCGCCCGGCCGTCTCGGGCTGAGCCACGGCGCCCGGCGCAGGGTTCGGGGCGCCACGGGTGAAGCTCGACGTCCTCGTGCTGGGCTCGGGCGTGGCCGGCCTCTCGGCGGTGGTCCGCCTGGCCACTCCGGCCGGCCTGCGGGTGGGCGTGCTCACCAAGGCCGACCTGGCCCAGTCGACGACGCGCTGGGCCCAGGGGGGGATCGCGGCGGCGGTAGGGGGCGACGAGGACTCCACCGACCTCCATCTCGCCGACACCCTGGCGGCGGGAGCCGGGCTCTGTGACGTCGACGCCGTCCGGGTGCTGGTGGACGAGGGGCCCCGCCGGGTCGACGAGCTGATCGCCCTGGGGGCGGTGTTCGACCGCGAGGCGGGCGGGGACCTGGCCCTGGCCCGTGAAGGTGGGCACTCCACCGCCCGTGTCCTGCACGCCGGGGGGGCGGCCACCGGGGCCGAGGTGGAACGGGCGCTCGTGTCGGCCGTGCGGCGCAGCGCGGCCGCCGTGCTCGAGCGGTGGTTCGCCGTCGACCTGATCGTCGAGGGCGGTCGGTGCGTGGGCGTGAAGGCGCTCGACCCCGAGGGCGTGCTCGAGGACGTCCGGGCCACGCAGGTGGTGCTGGCCACCGGGGGCGCGGGCCAGCTCTACGCCGTGACCACCAACCCGCCCGAGGCCACCGGCGACGGCGTCGCCATGGCACTGCGCGCCGGGGTCCCGGTGGCCGATGTCGAGTTCTTCCAGTTCCACCCCACGGCGCTGCACCATCCCGCCATGCCCCGTCCACTGTTGTCCGAGGCGTTGCGCGGGCACGGGGCGCTGCTGCGCGACGCCCGGGGCGAGCGCTTCGTCGACGAGCTGGCGGCGCGCGACGTGGTCAGCCGGGCCATGGCCGACCGCATGGCGGCCCAGGGTGTCGGGTACCTGTGGCTGGACGCCACCGGGCTCGAGGCCTTTGACGAGAGGTTCCCGACGGTGGCGGCTTCGTTGCACACCGCCGGGCTCGACCCCGCCGTGGACTGGCTGCCGATCGCCCCGGCGGCGCACTACCTCTCGGGTGGGGTGGTGACCGACCTCGACGGGGCCAGCGCCGTGCCCGGGTTGTGGGCGGTGGGAGAGGTGGCCTGCACCGGTGTGCACGGGGCCAATCGCCTGGCGTCGAACTCGTTGCTGGAGGGGATGGTGTTCGGGGCCCGGCTGGCCGAGGCCATCGCCTCGGGTGCCGACGGGCCCGGCGACAGCGGGGTCATGCGGGCCCTGTCGGCACCGTCCGGTGACGTCCCGCCGGGGGAGATCGCCTGCGTGGACATCGACGCCGGGGCGTCCGGTGCGGCTGTCGACGCCGTCGGCACCGAGGCCTCCCCGGCGACAGTCACCCACGGCGGGGCCGGGGGCGAGGCGTTCGACGTCGCCAAGCTCCGGGAGCATCTGCAGCGGGCCATGATCGAGGGCGCCGGGGTGCTGCGGTCTCCCGAGTCGTTGGCCACCGCCGCGGCCGAGGTCCGGTTCGTGGCCGACCACGTGCACGACGGTGGCGCGGCGCGTGGCCAGGGGCACACCGGCCGGGGCCGACGGGCGACGGGCGAGCTCGCCAACCTCGTGACGGTGGCCGGCGCGCTGCTGCGCGCCGCGTGGCTGCGCGAGGAGACCCGGGGAGCCCACGCCCGGCGGGACTTCCCCGAGGCGCGCCCGCAGTGGCGTCGACGGATCGTGCAGCGCGCCGTGGCCGAGGCCGCCACACCGGCCGGGGCTCCCGGGGGCCGACCGTGAGCGCCCCGTGGGGGGAGCACCTCGGCACGGGCGACGCCGGTGGGCTGCTCGACGCCTGGCCGTCCTCGGGGCCGCCCGACCCGCCCGCCGCCGCCGTGCGCGAGGCGGTGGCCCGGGCCCTGGCCGAGGACGTGGGCCCGCTCGGGGACCTGACCGCCATGCTGGTGCCCGACACCCAGAGAGGACGGGCGCACGTGGTGGCGCGCGCCGACGGGGTGGCGGCGGGACGCCTGTGCGCCCTCGAGACCTTCGCCCAGGTCGACCCCGCCCTGGCGGTGGACTGGAGGGTGCCCGACGGAGGGTGGTTGGCGCCGGGGTCGGTGCTCGCCGAAGTGTCGGGCCCCATGCGCTCGATCCTCACCGCCGAGCGCACCGCGCTCAATTTCCTTTGTCATCTCTCGGGAATCGCCACGCTGACGCGGGGCTTCGTCGACGCCGTGGCCCAGGCCAACCCGGCGACCCGGGTGCTCGACACGAGGAAGACCACCCCCGGCCTGCGCGCCCTGGAGAAGGCGGCGGTACGCGCCGGCGGGGGGTGGAACCACCGCGCCGGGCTGTCCGACGCCGTGCTGGTGAAGGACAACCACCTGGGCTCGCTGGCCATAGCCGAGGCGGTGGCCCTGGCCCGGCGCTGGTGGCCGGGGCGCATGGTGGAGGTGGAGTGCGACGAGATCGAGCAGGTGGTCGAGGCCGTCGAAGCCGGCGCCACCGCGGTACTGCTCGACAACATGACGCCCTCGCAGGTCTCGCAGTGCGTGGCGCTGGTCAGGGCCCGCACCGCCGACGCGCCCGGCCGGGTGCTGGTGGAGGCGTCGGGCGGGGTGACCATCGACAACGCCCCGGCCTTCGCCGCCGCCGGCGCCGATCTGATCTCGGTGGGGGCCCTCACCCACTCGGCGCCGGTGCTCGATCTCGGTCTCGACCTCGTGGAGGACTGACGTGCTGCTTGCCATCGACGTGGGGAACACCGAGACGGTGATCGGGCTGTTCTCGCTCGGTCCCGGTGACGACCCCCCGGCCGGGAGCCGTCCCGCCCCGGCGGTGGGGCCCGAGCCTGCCGGCCTGACGCATCACTGGCGGCTGTCCACGGTGGCCGACCGCACCCCCGACGAGCACGCGTTGTTGCTGTCGGAGTTGCTCAACCTCGACGGGATGGACGTCGACGAGGTGGCCACGGGCATGGCGGTGACGTCGTCGGTGCCGCGCGTCACCACGTCGTTGCGACAGATGGCGGCGCGGTGGTTCGACGTGCCCTGCGTGGTGCTCGAGCCGGGGGTGCGCTCGGGGATGCCGATCCTGTACGACAACCCCAAGGAGGTGGGGGCCGACCGCATCGCCAACGCCATTGGCGCCTACGACCTCTACGGGGGCCCGTGCATCGTGGTGGACCTGGGCACGGCCACGACGTTCGACGCCATCTCGGGCAACGGCGAGTACCTGGGCGGGGCCATCGCCCCGGGCATCGCCATCTCCATGGACGCGCTGTTCCACCACGCCGCCGCCCTGCGGCGCGTCGAGCTGGTCGAGCCGCGCAGTGTCATCGGGAAGTCCACGGTCGAGTCGATCCAGTCGGGCGCGCTGTACGGGTACGCCGAGCAGGTCGACGGCATGTGCCGGCGCATCGTCGACGAGCTGGGCCATGCCACCGTGGTGGCCACCGGCGGGCTGTCCGAGGTGATCGCGCCGTTGTCGCAGTCGATCGAGCACCGCGAGCCCTGGCTGACGCTGCACGGGCTGCGACTGGTCTACGAGCGCAACTCCAAGCCGGCCTGAGCCTTGTCGCCGGGGGGAACTTCGGCCAGCCGGTAGCGTCGCGGCCTGTGGCCGACGTCCCCTATTCGTTCGTGCGCACGGCCGAAGCCGGCCCGCTGCAGGCGCGCTTCGCCTCGCTGGGCGCCGGCGAGGAGACCGACGACGAGGTCTCGGTGGCCGGCCGGGTCATGTTGGTGCGCCCCCAGGGGCGCCTGGCCTTCGCCACCTTGCGCGACTCCTCGGGTCAGGTGCAGCTGTTCGCGCTGGAGAAGACCACCAAGGACTTCGAGCGCTTCACCCGGTTGTCGCTGGGGGACTGGGTGGGGGCGACGGGCAGGGTCATGCGCACCCGCAAGGGCGAGTTGTCGGTACAGGTCCACAGCTGGGTGCTGCTGGCCGAGGCGCGCCGGGGCTTCGGGGACAAGTGGAAGGGGGTGTCCGACGTCGAGACGCGCTTTCGCCAGCGCGAGGTGGACCTGTGGGCCAACGAGCGCACCCGCGAGATCCTGTCGTTGCGCAGCCGGCTGGTGTCCTCGCTGCGACGGCGCCTCGAGGACATGGGGTTCGTCGAGGTGGAGACGCCGGTGCTGCACCCCATTCCCGGCGGCGCCCATGCCAAGCCCTTCGTCACCCACCACAACGCGCTGGACGCCGACCTGTTCCTGCGCATCGCCCCCGAGCTGTACTTGAAGCGCCTCGTGGTGGGCGGGTTCGAGAAGGTGTTCGAGATCGCCCGGGTGTTTCGCAACGAGGGCCTGTCGCCGCGCCACAACCCGGAGTTCACGATGCTCGAGCTCTACCAGGCGTACGCCGACTATGGGGACCTGGCGGTGTTGGTGGAGGACCTGGTGTCGGGGCTGGCGTCGGAGCTGTGTGGCACCACCACCATCTCGTATCAGGGGCGTCCCCTGGACCTCACGCCCCCGTGGCGCCGGGCCACCATGGCCGAGCTCGTGACCGAGGCCACCGGGGAGGCGGCCGACGTGCACACCCCGGTGGACGAACTGCGCCGCCGGGTGGCCGGCGCCGGCGTGGAGCCCGACCCGGCGTGGGGGGCGGGCAAGCTCCTGCTCGAGCTGTACGAGAAGACCACTGAGCCCAACCTGTGGGGCCCGGTGTTCGTGATGGACTACCCCGCCGAGGTGTCCCCCCTGGCCCGGAGGCACCGGGCCGACCCCGACCTGGTCGAGCGGTTCGAGCCCGTGGTGGCCGGGCGCGAGCTGGGCAACGCCTTCTCCGAGCTGGTGGACCCCGACGACCAGCGGGCCCGCTTCGAGGCCCAGGCGGCGGCGCGCGCCGCCGGGGACGAGGAGGCCATGGGTGTCGACGAGGACTATCTCCGGGCCCTCGAGCACGGGCTGCCGCCCACCGCCGGGCTGGGCATAGGGGTCGACCGCCTGGTCATGCTGCTGGCCGACGTGGCCAACATCCGGGAGGTCATCGCCTTCCCCACCCTGCGCCCCGAGCGCTGACCGGCTTCGATGAGGTCGTGGCCGACCGAGCCGGCCCCCTATCGGGAGACCGGCAGGCCCTCGAGAAGGGACCGGGCCAGGTCGCCGAGCGAGCGTCCCAGGGAGCGTTCCTGGACGGCCTCGGCGGCGGCCAGGGCCTCCTCCACGTAGCGACGCCCGGCGGCGACGGTGTCGGCGATGGCGCCCGAGGCCGCCACGATGTCGCGCGCCTTGTCCCGTTCGGGCTGATCGAGCGGTGATCCCAGCAGCGGCCGGAGCTCGGGGCCCGTGCCCGGGTCGCGCAGGGCCAGGAGCACGGGCAGGGTGTAGATCCCTTCGGCCAGGTCTTGGCCGGCGGGCTTGCCGAGCTCCTGATCGCTGGCCACGACGTCGAGGATGTCGTCACGGAGCTGGAAGAGAATGCCGAAGCAGCGTCCGAAGTTCGTGAGGACCTCCACCTCGCCTCGGGGCAGGCCGGCGGTGAGGGCGCCGATGCGGCACGAGGTGGCCATGAGCGCCGCGGTCTTGCCCTGGATGGTGAGGAGGTACTCGTCCTCGGTGCGATCGGTGGAGAAGGCCGATCGCACCTCGGTGACCTGGCCCTGACACAGAAGGCCCAACGTGTTGGCCAGCAGGCCGGCGATCTCGGTCCCGAGCGAGGCAGCGATCTCGGCCGAGCGGGCCAGGAGGAAGTCGCCGGCCACGATGGCCACGAGATTGCCGAAGCGGGCGTTGACGCTCTGCACGTTGCGCCGCACCAGGGCCTCGTCCATGACGTCGTCGTGGTAGAGCGAGGCCAGGTGCACGAGCTCGACGGCCACGGCGCCCTGGAGGTCTTCGGGGGTGGCCGGCCGGCGGCCGGCGGTGGCGGCGGCCAGCGCCAGGCTGGGGCGCAGGCGCTTGCCCCCGGCCGCGATGAGGTGCGTGGTGACCTCGTCCAAGAAGCGGTCGCCGGAGCTGACGGCCCCCCGCAGCTGGGGTTCCAGCCGTTCGAGGTCGTCTTGGAGGAAGGGGAGTGACAACAGAGAGGCGGTGTCCACCAGGGGGAAACGATAGGCGAAGGACCTCCAGGCCGGACAACGTGGGCCCGCCGCCATGGCCGTGGCCAGGGCCTGGGCCCGGCGCGGGCGCCTTCTGGGCTCGGGGGCCGTGCAGATCGGGGCCACTTCTGTGACTACCGTCTGTGGTTCCGGTCAGGATCGGGCCCCCGCGTGCCGAAGGAATGGGGGGATGCACCACGGACCGTACGCTCCGGGGAAACGAGGCCTGTTGGTGTCGGTTGCGAGAGCATGCCCGGTAGACTCTGCTCAGGATTCGAGCCGTCGAGGGAGGCGGTCTGGTGTTCGAACGCTTCACTGATCGGGCCCGGAGGGTGTTGGTGCTGGCGCAGGAGGAAGCGCGCCTGCTCAACCACAGCTTCATCGGCACCGAGCACATCCTCCTGGGGCTCATCCACGAGGGCGAGGGCGTGGCGGCCAAGGCGCTCGAGCAATTGGGCGTGTCCCTCGAAGCGGTGCGCGAGAAGGTCGAGGAGACCATCGGCCTGTCGGGCACGGCGCCCACCGGCTCCCCGCCGTTCACACCACGGGCCAAGAAGGTCCTCGAGCTGTCGCTGCGCGAGGCCCTGCAACTGGGCCACAACTACATCGGCACCGAGCACATGCTCCTCGGCCTGGTGCGCGAGGGGGAGGGGGTGGCCGCCCAGGTCCTCGTGAGCCTGGGCGCCGACCTGGCCCGGGTGCGCCAGCAGGTCATCCAGCTGTTGTCGGGGTACCAGGGCAAGGAGTCCGTCGGGGCCGGCCCCGGTTCGTCGGCGTCGGAGACCCCCTCGGGGTCGCCGGTGCTCGACCAGTTCGGGCGCAACCTCACGCAACTGGCGCGTGACACCAAGCTCGACCCGGTCATCGGGCGCGAGAAGGAGATCCAGCGCGTCATGCAGGTGCTGAGTCGGCGCACCAAGAACAACCCCGTCCTCATCGGCGAGCCCGGTGTCGGCAAGACCGCCATCGTCGAGGGACTGGCCCAGCGCATCGTGGCCAACGACGTGCCCGAGACGCTCAAGGGCAAGCAGCTCTACACCTTGGACCTCGGCGCCCTGGTGGCCGGCAGCCGCTACCGCGGCGACTTCGAGGAGCGCCTGAAGAAGGTGCTCAAGGAGATCCGGACGCGCGGCGACATCGTGCTGTTCATCGACGAGCTGCACACCCTCGTGGGGGCCGGCGCGGCCGAGGGAGCCATCGACGCCGCCTCGATCCTCAAGCCCATGCTGGCGCGCGGTGAGCTGCAGACCATCGGCGCCACCACGCTCGACGAGTACCGCAAGCACCTGGAGAAGGACGCCGCCCTGGAGCGCCGGTTCCAGCCCATCAAGGTCGAGCAGCCCACGGTGGCACACACCATCGAGATCCTCAAGGGTCTGCGCGACCGCTACGAGTCGCACCACTCGGTGACCATCACCGACCAGGCCCTGGTGGCCGCGGCCAACCTGGCCGACCGCTACCTGGCCGACCGCTACCTGCCCGACAAGGCCATCGACCTGATCGACGAGGCCGGCAGCCGCTTGCGCATCCGCCGCATGACCACTCCCCCCGACTACAAGAAGCTCGAGGAGGAGATCGACCGGATCCGCCACGACAAGGAGTCGGCCATCGAGCGCTCCGCTTTCGACCAGGCGAAGAAGCTCGCCGAACAGGAGAAGGAACGCCTCGACCGCAAGACGGCCATGGAGGCCGAGTGGCGCGCCGAGGGCCTCGAGCTCTTCGACGTCGTCGACGAGGAGGTCATCGCCGAGGTCCTGGCCAACTGGACCGGGATCCCCGTGTACCGCCTCACCGAGGAGGAGACCTCCAAGCTCCTGCGCATGGAGGACGAGCTGCACAAGCGGGTGGTGGGCCAGGAAGAGGCCATCAAGGCGCTGTCGCGTGCCATCCGCCGGACGCGCGCCGGCCTCAAGGACCCCAAGCGGCCGAGCGGGTCGTTCATCTTCCTGGGCCCCACCGGGGTCGGCAAGACCGAGCTGGCCAAGGCGCTGGCCGAGTTCCTGTTCGACGACGAGGACGCCCTCATCCAACTCGACATGAGCGAGTACATGGAGAAGCACACCGTGTCGCGCCTCGTGGGCTCGCCCCCGGGGTATGTGGGCTACGAGGAGGGTGGTCAGCTCACCGAGGCGGTGCGCCGCAAGCCGTTCTCCGTGGTGCTGTTCGACGAGGTCGAGAAGGCCCATCCCGACGTGTTCAACGCCCTGCTCCAGATCCTGGAGGACGGCCGGCTCACCGACGCCCAGGGGCGCTCGGTGGACTTCAAGAACACCGTGCTCATCATGACCTCCAACCTGGGGACCGCCGATTTGCGCAAGTCGTCGGTGGGCTTCGCCAAGACCTCGGAGGCCGTGACCTACGAGCGGATGAAGTCCAAGGTCCACGACGCCCTCAAGGCGCACTTCCGGCCCGAGTTCCTCAACCGCATCGACGAGGTCATCGTCTTCCACGAGCTGTCCAAGGAAGAGGTCGTGGAGATCGTCGACCTCATGATCCGACGCGTGGCCGAGCAGCTGGAGTCCCAGGGCCTGGGCCTCGAGCTCACGCCCGCCGCCAAGGAGATGTTGGCGGACAAGGGTTACGACCCCACCCTGGGGGCCCGTCCCCTTCGTCGGGCCATCCAGCAGTTCGTCGAGGACGCCCTGTCGGAGCGCATCCTGTGGAAGGAATTCCGCGTGGGCGAGACCATCATCGTCGACGTCGAGGACGGCGAGATCGTCTTCCGCACCGTCGAGGGACTGCAGCCGCCGCCGGTCGAGCTGGCCGGGGCGGGCGCCGACTCCTGACCCCGGCCTGACCGTCATACCCCGTCCCTAGCCTCGGGACGGTGGGACGGCTGCGGACGGTGCATCGGTGCACGGCGTGCGGAGGGGAAGCGGCGCGCTGGTCCGGTCGCTGTCCGGGGTGCGGGCAGTGGAACAGCCTCGTCGAGGAGCCCGTCATCGATCCCATCGCCCCGGCGCGCCGCGCCGGTCCCCCCGGCGCTTTCGCCGGGGGAAGCCCGGCGGGCGAGCTGTTCGCCGAGGGGCCCGACCGGGCCGTGCGACTCGACGCCGTCGACCCCACGCAGTCGGGGCCCGTGCCCACCGGGCTGGCCGAGCTCGACCGGGTGCTGGGCGGCGGGCTGGTCCCGGGGTCGGTGACGCTGCTGGGGGGCGAGCCCGGCGTGGGGAAGTCGACGCTGCTGCTCCAGGTGTTGTCGGCCATGGCCGGCGAAGGAGCCCGGGTCCTGCTGGTGTCGGCCGAGGAATCGGCCCAGCAGGTCCGGCGGCGGGCCGAGCGCCTCGGGCCCCTGCCCGCCGGGCTCATGGTGTTGGCGAGCACCGACCTGTCGGTGCTGGGCGCCGCCATGGCCGACACCGCCCCCGTGCTGGTGGTGGTGGACTCCATACAGGCCGTCACCGATCCCGGGTGGCCGGGCGCGCCGGGCAGCCCCGGCCAGGTGCGGGCGTGCACCGATCTGGTGGTGCAGCTGGCCAAGGCGCAGCGGGTGCCCTTCGTGCTGGTGGGACACGTCACCAAGGAGGGGGCCCTCGCCGGGCCCCGGACCCTCGAGCACCTCGTGGACACCGTGCTCGGTGTCGAGGGGGACCGCCACCACGCCCTGCGGACGGTGCGGGCCACCAAGCACCGCTTCGGGCCCACGGGCGAGCTGGGCCTGTTCGAGATGCACGACACCGGGTTGATGGCGGTGACCGACCCCTACCGGCTGCTGCTGGGCGACCGCCGGGCCGGCGCGCCGGGGAGCGCGGTGCTGCCCGCCATGGAGGGCCAGCGGGCCCTGTTGGTGGAGCTCCAGGCCCTCACGGCGCGCACCGCCCCGGAGGCCGCCAGCCGCCGCTCGGCCCAGGGCGTCGACGGTGGGCGCCTGGCGCTGGTGTTGGCCGTGCTCGAGCAGCGGGCCGGGGTGGCGCTGGCGCGCACCGACGTTTTCACCTCGGCCGTGGGGGGCATCCGCGTCCTCGAGCCCGCCGCCGACATGGCGCTGGCCCTGGCGCTCGCCTCGGCCGTCGCCGGTCGCGCCCTGCCGGCCGACCTGGTGGTGTTCGGCGAGGTGGGCCTGGGGGGCGAGATCAGGGCGGTGCCCCACGCCCCGCGCCGGTTGGCCGAGGCGTGTCGAGTGGGATTCCGCCACGCGCTGGTACCCGAGTCGTGTCCCGACGGGCCCGCCGGGATGGAGGTCGTGCACGTGCGCAGCCTGGCCCAGGCGGTCGCGCTGGCCACGGGGGCGCCACCCTCTGTGTAAGCGCGTCACAGGTACCATGCTGAGGTGCTGGAGCGACCGAGCTCGCCCATGGCCGACGCTCTGGCCCTCGTGGCGCCGGGACAGCCACTGCGCGACGGCATCGAGCGCGTCCTGCAGGCCAATCGCGGTCTCCTGCTGGTGGTGGGGGACGGGCCCGAGGTGCTGTCGATCTGCACCGGCGGGTTCCTCCTCGACGCCGAGTTCAGCCCTCAGCGCCTGTCGGAGCTGGCCAAGATGGACGGCGCCATCATCTTGTCGCCCGACGCCGATCGCATCGCCCGGGCCAACGTGCACATGATGCCCCACGCCTCGATCCCGACCATCGAGACCGGGACCCGGCACCGCACCGCCGAGCGCGTGGCGCGTTCGGTGGACGTCCCGGTGGTGTCGGTGTCGGCCGCCATGGGCCTGGTCACCGTGTACCGCAACGACGCCCGTCACGTCCTGCAGGACGAGCGGCTCCTGCACGAGCGGGTGCGCCAGGCCCTGCAGACCACGAGGCGGTTCCGCCAGCGCTACGACTCGGCGCTGGCTTCGCTGTCGGCCCTCGAGATCGCCGACACCGTGACGGTGCGCGACGTGGCCGCCGTGCTCCAACCGGCCGAGCTGTTGTGGCGTGTCGCCGAGGAGGTCCGGGCCGACCTGGTGGAGCTCGGAGAGGACGGGCGACTGCTGCGGCTGCAGCTCGACGAGGTGCTCGAGGGCGTCGACCCCGTGCGCCGTCTGGTGGTGCGCGACTACGTCCGTGGTGGCGACGGGGCGGCGCGCGCCGCCCCGGGCGACGGGCACGGCACGGTGTCGGGCCACGGTCGGCGCCCCGCCGTCGCGGGCACCGACTGCGAGGGCGCTCTGGGCGCGCTCAGCGCGCTGTCCACCGATGAGCTGCTCGACGTCCGGCGCATAGCGGTGGTGCTCGGCCTCAACCCTGCGCAATCCGATCCCGACGCACCGCTCGAGCCCCGCGGCTACCGGCTCTTGTACCGCCTGCCGCGCTTTCCCGACGCGCTGGTGGACCGCATCGTCGAGCACTTCGCCGGGCTGCAGCGGATCATGCGGACGTCGGTGGGTGATCTCGAAGAGGTCGAGGGCGTGGGCGAGGCCCGCGCCCGGTCGTTGAAGGAGGGTCTCGCCCGTCTCGCCGAAGCGAGCATCCTCGACCGCTACAACTGACCCTGCTCAGGGGCGCGACCCGGGCCCAGGCTGGCTCGTGGGGCCACTCGGGTAGAATGGAACGTCTGTCCCTCGCCGTGAGCGTGTGGCCAGCGCGCCATCCCCGGGAGAGGTACGTGTTCGACATCGGTGACAAGGTGGTCTACCCCCATCACGGGGCGGCGATCGTGGAGCGGCGCGAGGTCAAAGAGGCCTTCGGGGAGAAGAAGGAGTACCTCGTGCTCCGCCTGGCCTATGGGGACCTCACGTTGATGGTCCCGGCCGACAACACCGAAGGCGTGGGCCTGCGCGAGGTGATCAACGACGAAGAGGTCGAGGAGGTGTTCGCCGTCCTTCGCAAGAAGGAGGCGCGCATGCCCACGAACTGGTCGCGCCGGTACAAGAACCATTCCGAAAAGCTTCGCTCCGGCGACATCTACCAGGTGGCCGAGGTCGTGCGGAACCTCTCGATCCGCGACAAGGACAAGGGGCTGTCCGCCGGCGAGAAGCGCATGCTCAGCCGGGCCCGCCAGATCCTGGTCTCCGAGCTGACCTTCGCGCTCGACGTCGACGAGGCCGCCGCGGAGAAGCGCCTGGACGAGGCGCTGCCCTGAGCGGTGGCGGCCCGGGCCGCCCCGGCGGCGCGCCGCCGCCGAAGGGGAGGTGAGCCGTGTCGGTGTGGGTGGTCGTGGTGGCGGCCGGTAGCGGCCGGAGATTCGGGGCCCCCAAGCAATTCGCGCCGCTGGAGGGCCGCCCCATGGTGCAGTGGGCCGTCGAAGCGGCCCGGGCCGCCGCCGACGGCGTGGTGCTCGTGGTCCCCCCCGGGCACGACACCGACGTGGGGGCCGAGGACGACGACATCGGCGGCGCCGACGTGGTGGTGGCCGGGGGCGAGACCCGCGCGGCCTCGGTGCGCGCCGGGTTGGCGGCGGTGCCGGCGTCGGCCGAGGTGATCGTGGTCCACGACGGCGCCCGGCCCCTGGCGACGCCGGCGCTGTTTCGGGCCGTGATCGACGCCGTGGCCGGCGGGGCCGACGCCGCCGTGCCGGGGTTGGCCGTGGCCGACACTTTGAAGCGCGTCGACGGTGACGCCGTGACCGCCACCGTGGCGCGCGACGGCCTGGTGGCGGTGCAGACACCCCAGGCGTTTCGCGCCGGGGTGCTGCGCGCCGCCCACCAAGACGGGCCCGAGGCCACCGACGACGCCGCCTTGGTGGAGTCGCGAGGCGCTACCGTGCGCGTCGTGCCCGGTGACCCGCGCAACATCAAGGTGACCACGGCCGCCGACTTCGAGATCGCCCGGGCGTTGGTGGCGCCGTGACCGCGCCGGGGGCGTTGCGGGTCGGACAGGGATTCGACGTGCACCGTTTCTCCGGCGACCCCGGACGCCCCCTCGTCCTCGGTGGGGTGACGGTCCCCGGCGCGGCGGGCCTCGCCGGCCACAGCGACGCCGACGTGGTGGCCCATGCCGTGGCCGAGGCCCTCTTGGGGGCGGCCGGCCTCGGCGACCTCGGTCGCCATTTCCCCGCCAGCGACCCGGCCTGGGCCGGTGCCGACTCGATGCAGTTGTTGGACAAGGTGTCCACGATGGTGCGCGCCGCCGGTATGGGCCTGGTGAACGCCGACTGCACCGTGGTGTGCGAGCGTCCCCGGTTGGCGGACCACACCGAGGAGATGGCGCGCCGTCTGCAGGAGTTGCTGGGCGCGCCCGTGAGCGTGAAGGCCAAGCGAGCCGAGGGCATGGGGGCGTTGGGCCGTGTCGAGGGCATCGCCTGCCTGGCGGTGGTGCTCCTGGCCGCGGCGCCGTGAGCGGTCCCCCGCGCCGACGGGGCACTACCCCCTCGGGGCGCGGCGCCCCGGTTCGCGGTGTTTCGGGGCGCGGCTCCTCGGGGCGCGGCTCCTCGGGGCGCGAGGGCGTCCCGACCCGACACAAGACACCACCGGTGGGCGCCCGGGGAACCGGTGGCGGTCGGGGTACACCGGGTGCCGCCGGTGCATCGGGCGGCCCCGCCGGCCGGGGCCGGGGCCGGAGCCCCGCCGGGCACGGCCTCGGAGGAGAACAGGTGGAGGGTCGCCACGCCGTGCGCGAGCTGCTGGTGGCGGGGCGCCGGCCGGTGCGCGAGGTCTGGGTGGTCGACGATCTCGAGCCGTCCTCGTTGATCGACGACATCGAGCGCTGGGCGACGCGTCGGCGGGTGCGCATCGTGGCTGTTCCCCGAACGAAGCTCGAGCGCGCTGCCCGCACCGACGCGCCCCAGGGGGTGGTGGCCTACGCCCGGCCTCTGGAGGAGGTGGGGCTCGACGCGCTGTGCCGGGGCGGGGGGGCGACGCCCCCGTTCCTCCTCGTGCTCGACGGCGTCACCGATCCCCACAACGTGGGCGCCCTGCTGCGCACGGCGGAGTGTGCCGGCGTCACCGGTGTGGTGCTGCCCCGACATCGCGCCGTCCACGTCACGCCGACGGTGGCCAAGGTGGCCGCCGGCGCCATCGAGCACCTCGACATCGCCGTGGTGCCCGGTGTCCCCAACGCGCTGCGCACGATGGACGAGCACGGGGTGACGAGCATCGGGCTCGACGGCGCCGCCGGACGTTCTCTGTTCGACATGGGTTTGGTGTCGGATGGCGCGGTGGCGTTGGTCCTGGGGGCCGAGGGCCGGGGCCTGGCCCCGCTCACCCGGCGGCGGTGCTCGGCTCTGGCCGCCATCCCTTTGTTCGGGGCCCTGGGTGCTCTCAACGTGGCCTCGGCCGGGGCGGTGGCGTGCTTCGAGCTGGCACGACAGCGGGCGGGCCCGGCGGGTGCGCCGGAGTAGCTCCGGGTGCGCGATCATCTGCACGAGGACGGGAGGGCCATGAGCAGCGAAACGGCACGGGGCGGCGCATTTCGCACGACCCCCGCGTGTCGGCGCGCCCGAGCCGGTGGTGGGACTCGAACCCACGGCCTGACGATTACAAATCGTCTGCGCTTCCAGCTGCGCCACACCGGCCTCGGTGCCACGCTACCGCCCGTGCCGTCGGTGACCGGGCACGACGGAGCGCAGCGCCGAGGATCCTTGCTTCGCGCGCGGTGCGTTGGCAGGCTTGACCCCGCGATGGCATTGACAGACCAGGACCGCCAGATCCTCGAATTCGAGGAGTCGTGGTGGACCCGGCCCGGAGCGAAGGCAACGGGCATTCGCGTCCGCCTGGGCATGTCGCCGACGGGGTACTACCGCCGGCTGGCGGAGCTGGTCGACACCACCGAAGCCCTCGACCACGCGCCGCTCGTGGTGCGCCGCCTGCGCCGCCGCCGGCTCGACCACCGCCGGGGCCGCTTCGAGACCACCGCCGCCCCCCACGACCCCCGGCGATGAGCCTTCGTCCTGACGACGCTGCCGGCCCGGGAGGGCCCGGCGACGGGGCGGGTCGCGACCTTCCGCCGCCGACCGGCTTCCTGCGCGGCGTCGGCGTCGTGGTGGTGGGCGTGGTCATCGGCGCGCTGTTGATGCCGTCGGCCACGCGGGCGCCCTTGCGGGTGTTCGCGGCCTCGCAGTCCACCCCCACCACGCCGACCACCACCGCGCCGGCCAGCACCACGACCACGACCCAGGCCACCATCGTGCCGGGGGCGGCCTCGATCCACGTCCTGGTGGCCAACGGGACGAGCATCACCGGGCTGGCCGCGGGCACGAGCACCTACCTCCGCTCCCGGGGGTTCGCCACCGTGACGCCCACCAACGCCACCACCAAGGTGACCGTCACCCAGGTGTACACGGTGTCGGGCCCGGTGCGCTCGGCGACGTCGGTGGTCAGCGC
Organism: uncultured Acidimicrobiales bacterium; assembly: GCA_963731665.1. Taxonomy (GTDB): domain Bacteria; phylum Actinomycetota; class Acidimicrobiia; order Acidimicrobiales; family UBA8190; genus Chersky-840. Next base: position 141,137 of record CAVSWP010000010.1, read on the forward strand.
CCTGGGGTTGTCGTCGGCGTCCATCGAGGCCGCCAGCGCCATCGCCCCCGTGCCCAGCACGGCGGGAGCCACCGTGGTCGTCATCGCCGGCCCCGACCTGGCCCGGCTGGCGCCCGGTTCCACCACGTCCTCGACGGGCGCCCCGACCAACTGACCGGGCGCCACGCGCCGGTGGGAGACGACCCTCTGGGCCCCTTGGCGGTGCTCCTCGAGGACCCCGGTGCCAGCGTCGTGCTGAGCGATTTCGACGGCACCCTGGCGCCCATCGTGGCCGACCCCGCTGCCGCCCAACCGCTGGCCCAGGCGCCGGGGGTCCTGGCTGCGCTGTCCCAGCGCTTCGCGGCGGTGGCCGTGGTCTCGGGCCGCCCGGTGTCGTTCCTGGCCCAGCACCTGGAGGCGGCGGGCCCGGGGGTCCTGCTGTTCGGCGCCTACGGGCTCGAGTGGATCGAGCACGGCACGGTGCGTACCGCGCCGGAGGCCGAGGCGTGGCGGGCGCCGGTGGCGCAGGTGGTGGCGGCCGCCCGGGCGGAGTTCGCCGCCGACGCCGTGGGGGTCGAGGACAAAGGGGTCTCGGTCACCGTGCACTGGCGCCAGGCCCCCGAGGCGGCCGCCCGCGCCGTGGCCTTCGCCCGGGAGTGGGAGCAGCGCACCGGCCTCGAACTGCAGAGTGGGCGGATGGCGGTGGAGTTCCGGCCCCCGGTGGGCGTCGACAAGGGCTCGGTGGTGGGGCGCGTGGCCCGGGGCGCGGCGGCGGCGTGCTTCGCCGGCGACGACGCCGGCGACCTGCCCGCCTTCGCAGCGCTCGACCGCCTGGCCCTCGACGGCACGCGCGCCGTGCGCCTGGCGGTGGCCGACGACGAGACGCCGCCCGAGGTCGTCGCCGCCGCCGACGTGGTGGTCCGGGGTCCGGCCGAGGCCCTGGCGCTGTTCAGCGAGCTCGCTCGGCGCGCCGGGTAGCGCAGGTCCCGCGCGCCGCCGCGGGCCGGGGTGGGCTTGTCAGGCGGGCAGCACCGCCGTGAGCTGGTCGGCGAGCCAGTCTCCGGGCTGTCGCTTGGTCACCAGGCCGTGGAGGGCTTCGGCCCGCCGGACCCGTTCGGTCGGCGCCATGTCGAGGGCGTCGATGAGCACCGCCGCGGTCCCGGTGACGTCGAAGGGGTTGATCTCGAGCGCTTCGGGGCGCAGCTCGGCGAAGGCGCCCGCTTCGCGCGACAGCGCCAGGACGCCGTGGTTGGTGTTCACCAGCGGACCCTCCTTGGCCACCAGGTTGAGCCCGTCGCGCAGCGGGTTCACGAGCAGCACGTCGTAGCGCATGAGGGCGGCCACCGACCGCCCCGGGTCGTCGGCCACGTCGAGGATGATGGGCGCCCAGTCGTCGGTGCCCCACACGTCGTTCACCCGCCGCACCGCCTGCTCGACCTCGGCCCCGTAGGCGAGGTACTCGGGCAAGGTCGAGCGCGACGTGTAGGCCAGGGCGAGGAGCACGACGTCGCCGCACAGCTCGGGCCGCATGCGGAGCATCTCGTCGATGGCCCAGAAGCCCCGCAGTAGGTTCTTGGCGGGCTCGATCCGGTCGACGCGCAGGATCATCCGCCGGCCGGCCAGCAGCCGTTCGAGCCGCTCGCCCGACGCCTCGCACTCCGGCGAGCCGACCTGGTCCGCCAGGGTGTCGGCGTCCGGCGTGAGGGGGGAGACGAAGGTGCGGTGGGGCTCGACGCCCATGTCCTCGCAGCACGCCACGAAGCACGCCTCCCAGCGCGCCGTGTGGAATCCGCACGCCGTGGCCCCCGCCAGTCCCTCGAGGACCTCGTGGGCCACCGCCGTGGGCAGCACCCGCAAGGCGTCGGGGCTGGCGAACGGGGTGTGGGTGAAGTGGACGGTGCGCAGGTCGGGCCGTTTGTGAGCGAGGAGCCCGGGCAAAAGGCTCAGGTGGTAGTCCTGCACGAGCACCGTGGCCCCCTCGGCGGCGGCGGCGTCGACCACCGACGCGAACAGCTCGTTGAACTCGCGGTAGGCCTCCCACGCCCGGGCCCAGTGGTGGTCGAAGCGTGGTCGCCGAGCCAGGTCGAACAGGTGGTGGTGCAAGAACCACAACGTGGAGTTCGACACGACGTCGTAGGCCATGCGGTAGGTGTCTCGCTCGGGTTGCACCGTGAGCAGGTGCAGCCCTCGTTCGGTCATGAGCCCCTCGGCGGTGGCCCTGCGATCGGCGTCGGACATGGCGCACGCCACCCACGTCGCCCCGCTGCCCTCGAGCTGCGGGTGCAGGGCGGCGGCGAGCCCGCCGGCGGAACCGGCCGGCACGGGGCGGCCCTCGTGGTCCAGCGCGAACGACAGGGGGCCCCGGTTCGAGGCGATGACCAGGTCCGCTTTCAAGAGCAACCGACCCCTCTCATACCCCAGCGACCCTACCCTCCACCTGCGGCCGCCACGCCGACGAGCCACCATGGCGTGATGCCCCACGACGCCTCCTCCCCACCTGTCGCCCTGGCCGCCCCCGACGCCTTCAAGGGATCTGCCGGCGCCCCGGCGCTGTCGGCCGCCATGGCTGGTGGGGCCCGGTCGGCGGGGTGGGATTGCGACCCATGCCCGCTCTCCGACGGGGGAGAGGGATTCGCCGACGTCCTGGCCGCCAACTCGGCCGTCGCCGGCACGGCACCTCCGGGGGCACCCCCCGGCGCCTGGCACGAGACCCCGGTCACCGGGCCCCTGGGAGGTGTGGTGGTGGCCCCGTGGTGGATGGCCGACGGCGTGGCGGTGGTGGAGTCGGCGGCCGCATCGGGCCTGCCCCTGGCGGGAGGGGCCGAGGGCAACGACCCCATGGGGGCCACCACCCGGGGCACGGGAGAGCTCATCGCCGCCGCCGCCGCCGCCGGCGCCCGGCGGGTGCTGGTGGGCGTGGGCGGCTCGGCCACGACCGACGGCGGGCGCGGTGCGCTCGAGGCGATCGACGCCGCCGGCGGCATCGGGGGGGTCGAGGTCGTCGTGGCCTGCGACGTGGGCACCGGGTTCATCGACGCCGCCGAGCAATTCGGGCCCCAGAAGGGGGCCACCGCCGCCCAGGTGGTCGAGCTCCGTGACCGCCTGGCGGCCTTCGCGGTGCAGCTCCGGGAGGACTACGGCGTCGACGTCACCACCCTCCCCGGGGCCGGCGCCGCCGGCGGGCTCGCCGGCGGGTTGGCCGCGCTCGGAGCCCGGCTGGTGCCCGGCTTCGGCGTGGTGGCCGAGTCGGTGGGGCTGTTCGACCGGATCGCCCGGGTCGACCTGGTGGTGACGGGGGAGGGCCGTCTCGACGCCTCCTCGTGGTCGGGGAAGGTGGTGGGCGAGGTGGTGGGTGCGGCCCGGCACGCCGGGGTCCCGGTGCTGGTGGTGGCGGGGGGGGTCGGACCCGGAGGCATCGAGGGGATCGCCGCCGCCGCGGGGGATGCCCCCCACGTCCGGGTGGAGGTGTGCAGCCTCAGCGACCGCTTCGGGGAGGCCCGAGCGCGGCGCGACCCCGTCGGGTGCGTCGAGGCCGTGGTGGCCAGCGCCCTGGGGGAGCTCTTCGACGGGGGCAGGCTCTTGACAGGGAAGTGAGTGACCACTAACTTGAGACTATGGCAGCGGTCAAGGGAGCGGCGGCAACACGCCAGACGGCCGACGAGCGTCGGACGTCGGTGTTGCGGGCGGCCATGGCCGAGTTCGCCAAGGGCGGCTACGCCGGGACCTCGACCGACGCCATCGCCTCGCGGGCGGAGATCTCCCAGCCGTATCTGTTCCGGCTGTTCGGGACCAAGCGGGAGCTGTTCATCGCCACCATGGACGTGATGTACGCCCGCATCGAGTCCACGTTCTCGACGGCGGCGCAGGGCCTGTCGGGGGTGGAGGCCATGGCGGCCATGGGCGAGGCCTACAAGGTGCTCCTGGGTGAGCGCGACCTGCTGCTGGTCCAGCTCCATGCGTTCGCCGCCTCCGAGGACGAGGAGATCCGTCGAGCGGCGCGCCAGGGCTTTCGCCGGCTGTGGGCCGTCGTCTCGCAGGTCACCGGCCTTCCCGACGAGGACGTCCGGGCCTTCTTCGCCCAGGGGATGCTCCTCAACGTCGTGGCCGCCATCGACGCCGTCGCCCTCGACGAGTCATGGGTTCGGGCCTGTCACGTCCAGCCTGAGCAGTTCTTCGCCCACCGGGCTACTCCCTGACCAGCCGGTTCCGTCCCGAGAGGAGCAACTTGTGCCCACCGAAGGTAGTAATCACTCACTAGTGATGTCCGGCCCGAGCGGGCGGCCGGCGCCCGGCCCGGCGCGGCCGAGCGCGGCGTGGGCGGTGGTCATCACGTCGTTGGCGCTGTTCATGGCGACCCTCGACAACCTCGTGGTGACCACGGCCTTGCCGGTGATCCGTGCCCATCTCCACGCCGGGCTGGCCGGGCTGGAGTGGACGGTGAACGCCTACACGCTCACCTTCGCCGTGTTGCTGTTGACGGGGGCCGCCCTCGGTGACCGCTTCGGACGACGCCGCATGTTCCTCGCCGGCCTGGTGGTGTTCACGGGGGCGTCGGCCGCCGCCGCGCTGTCCCCGTCGGTGGGGTGGCTGGTCACCGCACGGGCCGTGCAGGGCGCCGGGGGGGCGCTCATCATGCCCCTGTCGCTCACGCTGTTGTCGGCCGCCGTGCGCCCCGAGCGCCGGAACCAGGCCCTGGGTGTGTGGGGCGCCATCGGTGGCGTGGCGGTGGCGGCCGGTCCCCTCGTCGGTGGCGCCGTGACCAGCGGATGGTCGTGGCAGTCGATCTTCTGGATCAACGTGCCCGTCGGGGTGGTGCTGGTGGTGTTGGCCCGCTGGCGCCTGGCGGAGTCGCGGGGCCCGCGCCAGCCACTCGACCTCGGGGGCGTGGTGCTGGGCAGCGCCGGGCTCCTGGGCATCGTGCTCGGTTTGGTGCGGGCCAACGCCCACGGGTGGACGAGCCTCGGGGTTCTGAGCTCGTTCGTGGTGGGCGCCGTCGGCCTGGCCGGCTTCGTGGCCTGGGAGCTGCGCAGCGCCCATCCCATGTTGCCCCTGCGCCTGTTTCGCAGCCGGTCGTTCGCGGCCGTCAACGTCATGGCGTTGTTCATGAGCTTCGGGATGTTCGGCTCCATCTTCTTCCTGTCGCAGTTCCTCCAGGTGGTGCAGCACTACTCGCCGCTGGAGGCGGGGCTCCGGGTCCTGCCGTGGACGGGCATGCCCATGGTGGTGGCGCCGATGGCGGCCGCCCTGGCGCAGCGGTTCGGGGGACGGCCCGTGCTGGCCGCCGGACTCGGGCTCCAGGCGGTGGGCCTGTCGTGGTTGGCCCTCGAGGCAACCCCCACCCTGAGCTACTCCCGGCTGTGGTTGCCGTTCGTGGTGTCGGGGGTGGGCATGGCCCTGTTCTTCGTCCCCTTGGCCTCGGTGGTGCTGTCGTCGGTCCGCCCCGAGCAGGAAGGGGTGGCGTCGGGGGCCAACAGCGCCTTCCGCGAGGTGGGCGGGGTGCTCGGGATCGCCGTGCTGGGAGCGGTGTTCTCGGCGCGCGGTGGCTACGCCAGCGGCACCGCCTATGTCTCGGGGCTCGTCCCCGCCGTGTGGGTCGGGGCCGTGGTCCTGGGCGTGGGGGCGCTGGTGGCCTTCGCCCTGCCGCGCCGGCGTCCGGCGGTGGGCGGTGAGGCCGTCGGGGGTGCGGGCACGGTCACCGTCGCCGACGCCCCCGGGGCCGGCCGGGCCCAGCCCCGCTCCGACCTCCCGGTCGGCGCCTCGCGGGCCGGTGCCGAGCCGGCGCGCCCTCGGGCGACGTCAGCCCCCCCGCTTCCGGGGCGGGCGGCCACTGCGCTCAGAGCGCGGGCGGCGATGGGGTCGCGACGCCGGCCCGTCGCAGGGCCACGCCCAGGACGTCGGTCGCCTGGGCCCGTAGCTCGGTGAGAGGCCGGTTGCGATGGACTCGCACCCCCAGGTCGACCTGGGTCACCTGCTCGACGCCGAAGCGCTCGGCCACGTCGATCAGGAGTGCGAGCTCCACGCCGTAACCGGGGGCCAGCCCCGTCTTGTCCAGCACCGTCCGGGGCGCGGCGGTCTCCCCGGCGAGGGGCTGGCGAACCGACGCCAGGTGGGGGAACAACAGGTCCAGGGCGGGGCGGGCCACGAGCTCGGTGACGCGCCCACCTTCGTCCCTCTGTCCGTGCAGGGGCCGCTCGTAGAACCCCTTCACCAGGGCCACGTCCGGCTGCCCGGGAGCGAGGTCCTCGAGCAAGGGGCCCAGCAGGCCGGTGACGAAATGGGGGCCGAAGTTCTCCACGTCGGCGTCGAGGAAGACGAGGAGCTCGGCGTCGGTCTCTTCCAGCGCCACCGCCATGGCTTGGCCCTTTCCTCCCCCCAAGGTGCGCGCCGGGATGACGCGCGCCCCGCCGCGGCGGGCCACCGCGGCGGTGTCGTCGCGGGACCCGTCGTCGACCACGACGACGTCGTCCACCAGGTCGACGCCGCCTCCCGACCGGGTGAGGGCGTGGCGGACGCTCGACACGATGGCGCCCACGGTGCCGGCCTCGTCGCGCGCCGGGAGGCACACCGCCACCCGGCGCCCGCCGCGCGCCGCCACCAGGGCCGTGACCTCGAAGTCACGGTGGTCGAAGTTACGCACCACCCCTGGGGGGGTCGGGCCGGGCCGGAAAGCCATGCTCCGATCATCTCTCACCCTGGGCCCCGGCACGCCACCACCCCCGTGCATTGACGGCGGTGGTCGGCTTCGTCCACCATGGTGGGACCATCCAGAGCGGCTGAGGGACGGGCCCTGCGACGCCGCGGCAACCAGTGAATCCGTCATTTCGGCGGGCGCCAGGTGCCAATGCCCGACCGATGTGGAGGTGTTTCGTGGACTTCGTCACCGGGCTTCGCTGCCGGGAATGTGCGCGGGCCTATCCGGCCGAGGCGCTGCACGTCTGTGACTACTGCTTCGGCCCTCTCGAGGTCGCCTACGACTACGAGGCCCTGCGAGCGTCGGTCAGCCGGGAGCTGATCGCGGCCGGCCCCCAGACCATCTGGCGCTACGCGCCCATGCTCCCCGTGGCCGACCCCGCCCCGATCGACCTGGGCACGGGCTGCACGCCCTTGGTTCGGGCCGACCGCCTGGCCGCCGAGCTCGGGCTGGGTGAGCTGTGGATCAAGAACGACACGGCCAACCCCACGGGGTCGTTCAAGGACCGCGTGGTGTCGGTGGCCCTCACCAAGGCGCGCCAGCTGGGGTTCAAGGTGGCCGCCTGCGCCTCCACCGGCAACCTGGCGAACTCCGTGGCCGCCCATGCGGCGCGCGCCGGCATGGTGTCGGTGGTGTTCATCCCCCGCGACCTCGAGGTGGCCAAGGTGGTGACCACGGCGGTGTACGGCGGTCACGTGGTGGCCGTCGAGGGCACCTACGACGACGTCAACCGGTTGTGTGCGGAGCTCACCAGTGAGCATCCCTCGTGGGCCTTCGTGAACGTCAACGTCCGCACGTACTACGCCGAGGGGTCCAAGACCCTCGCCTTCGAGGTGGCCGAACAGCTGGGGTGGCAGGCGCCCGACCACGTGATCGTCCCGGTGGCGTCGGGCAGCCAGATCACCAAGGTGGCCAAGGGCTTCAGCGAGCTCCACACCGTGGGCCTGCTCGACGAAGAGCCCCACGTGCGGGTGTCGGGAGCCCAGGCCCAGGGCTGCTCGCCGGTGGCCACGGCCTTCGCCGAGGGCAGCGACGCCATCCGGCCCGTCCGGCCCCATACCATCGCCAAGTCGCTCGCCATCGGCAATCCGGCCGACGGCTGGTATGCGCTGGAGACGGTGCGCAAGAGCGGCGGGGCCTTCGGCTCGGTGACCGACGACGAGATCCTCGACGGGATCCGCCTCCTGGCCCGCACCGAGGGGATCTTCGCCGAGACCGCCGGTGGGGTCACCATCGCCACCCTGGGCCAGCTGGCCGCCCGAGGAGTGGTGCGACGCGACGAGCGGGTGGTCGCCTATGTGACCGGCCACGGACTCAAGACGGTGGAGGCCCTCGTCGACACCGTGGGCCCGTCGACCACCATCGCCCCCACCATGGAGGCGTTCCACGCCGCCGTCGACGTGGACGCCACGGTGGAGGGGGGTGGGTCGTGAGCGTGACCGTGAGGGTGCCCGCCCAGCTGCGGACGCTCACCGGGGGCTCCGCCCAGGTGGTGGTGGAGGGCTCGACCGTGGGTGAGGTGCTCAAGGCGTTGGACGCCGCCCACCCGGGGTTCGGCGACCGGCTCTTCGACGAGGACGGTTCGCTGCGGCGCTTCGTGAACGTCTTTCTCGCCGACGAGGACGTCCGCTTTCTCGACGGCCTCGACTCCGTGGTCGCCGACGGCCAGACCCTGTCCATCGTCCCGGCCGTGGCCGGAGGCTGAGCGCCTCCCCGTCCCGGGTTCCCCGCTCCGCCCCGGCGGGCGGCGCCGGACGGAGGCAGGATCGGGCCCGGGGCGTCGCCCGGGGGGTGGGCCCCGGGGGCTGGGTGGGTGGCCCGGTTTGCAGTTAGCACTCGAAGCGCTAGAGTGCTAACAGTCGCACGGGGCGGTCGCCGGGAGCGGCGCTCCCCGGCCCCGCCGACGACACCGGTAGAGAAACCCACGGAGGAAACCACGCCATGCCCAAGCTGATCGCCTTCGACGAGGAGGCCCGCCGGGCCCTCGAGAACGGCATGAACAAGCTCGCCGACGCCGTACGCGTCACCCTCGGCCCCAAGGGCCGCAACGTCGTGCTCGAGAAGAAGTGGGGAGCACCGACCATCACCAACGACGGAGTCTCCATCGCCAAGGAGATCGACCTCGAAGACCCGTGGGAGAAGGTCGGAGCCGAGTTGGTCAAGGAGGTGGCCAAGAAGACCGACGACGTCGCCGGCGACGGCACCACCACCGCCACCGTCCTGGCCTGGGCCATGGTCCACGAGGGTCTGCGCAACGTCGCCGCCGGGGCCAACCCGATGTCGCTGAAGCGGGGCATCGAGGCCGCAGTGGAGGCCGCCGTGGAGTCGCTCAAGAACCAGGCCAAAGAGACCGAGTCCAAGTCGCAGATCGCCCAAGTGGCCGCCATCTCGGCCGCCGACAACGAGATCGGTGAGATGATCGCCGAGGCCATCGACAAGGTGGGCAAGGACGGCGTCATCACCGTCGAGGAGTCCCAGACCTTCGGCATGGAGATGGACCTCGTCGAGGGCATGCGCTTCGACAAGGGCTACATCTCGCCCTACTTCGTCACCGACCCCGAGCGCATGGAGAGCGTGCTCGAGGACCCCTACCTGCTCTTCGTGGCCAGCAAGATCTCGGCGGTACGGGACCTGCTGCCGGTGCTCGAGAAGGTGATGCAGACGGGGAAGGCGCTCGTGATCATCTCCGAGGACGTCGAAGGCGAGGCCCTGGCCACGCTGGTGGTCAACAAGATCCGGGGCACGTTCAAGTCGGTGGCGGTGAAGGCACCGGGCTTCGGTGAGCGCCGCAAGGCCATGCTCCAGGACATGGCCATCCTGTCCGGCGGCCAGGTCATCACCGAGGAGGTGGGCCTCAAGCTCGAGAACGTGGGGCTCGACATGCTGGGCCGTGCCCGCAAGGTGGTGGTCACCAAGGACGAGACGACCATCGTCGAGGGGGCCGGCGAGGACTCGGAGATCAAGGGCCGGATCAACCAGATCAAGGCCGAGATCGAGAACACCGACTCCGACTACGACCGCGAGAAGCTCCAGGAGCGTCTGGCCAAGCTCTCCGGTGGTGTGGCGGTCATCAAGGTCGGGGCCGCCACCGAAGTCGAGCTCAAGGAGAAGAAGCACCGCATCGAGGACGCCGTGTCGACGACCAAGGCGGCCATCGAGGAAGGTGTCGTCCCCGGAGGCGGGGTGGCGCTGCTGCGGTCCCAGGCCCAGATCCTGGACCGGGCCGAGAAGCTCGAAGGCGACGAGGCCACCGGGTGCCGCATGGTGTCGCGAGCGGTCGAGGAGCCCTTGAAGCAGATCGCCGTGAACGCCGGCCTCGAAGGCGGCGTGGTGGTGGAGAAGGTGCGCAACCTGAAGAAGCCGGCCGAGGGCCTCAATGCCGCCACGGGCGAGTACCAGGACCTGTTCGCGGCGGGTGTCATCGACGCCGTCAAGGTCACGCGCTCCGCACTGCAGAACGCGGCGTCCATCGCCGCGCTGTTCCTCACCACCGAGGCGGTCATCGTGGACAAGCCCGAGAAGGACTCCATGCCCGCCATGCCCGGTGGGGGGATGGACGACTTCTAGTCCGTCTCGCCGTTTCCGAGATCGGGCGCCCCTGCGGCGCCCGATCGCCAAGAGTTTGCAGCCAGGGGGCGCCCATCGGGCGCCCCCTGGTGGTTTCCTACACTGGGCCCGTGGCATCGACCCCGAGCCGGCCCGGGCACGACCCCCTGACCCCGTCGGTGGGGTGGGGTGTGCTCCACCTCTTCTTGCGGGTGGGCCCGGCCGTGGACGCCGAGGCCGTGGTGCGGGCCGTCAAGACGGCGCGCACCGACGGCGACCAGGTCGTGACCGTGGCCCTGCTCGGGCACAAGGCGGACCTGGGCGTTATGGCCCTGGGCCCCGACCTGTGGCGGCTGCGCGCCCTGCAGTCGGCGCTGTGTGGGGCGGGGCTCGAGGCGACGGGTTCCTACGTCTCGCTCACCGAGGTCTCCGAGTACGCCCAGGGCGTCCCCGAGGAGATGAAGCAGGCCCGGCTGTACCCGGTCCTCCCCCCCGACGGCATGCGGGCCTTCTGCTTCTACCCCATGTCCAAGCGACGCAACGCCGATCACAATTGGTACGCGTTGGAGTACGACGCGCGCCGGGCCCTCATGACGGGCCACGGGGCGGTGGGTCGTACCTTCCGCGGCCGGATCGTGCAACTGATCACCGGTTCGACCGGCCTCGACGACTGGGAATGGGGCGTCACCTTGTTCGGCGTGCATCCCGACGACTTGAAGGCCTGTGTCTACGAGATGCGCTTCGACGAGGCCTCGGCCCACTACGCCGAGTTCGGCCCCTTCTGGACGGGCATGGTGGGTGACATCGAGGACGTGCTCGACCATGTCCGCTAGCACGACGCCGCGCCACGCCACTCCCGACGCCGGCGTGGCCGAGAAGCTCGAGCGCCTGCGGGCCGAGATCCGGCTCGGGGGGCGGGCCGTGGTGGCGTTCAGCGGCGGCGCCGACTCGGCGCTGTTGGCCCGGGTCGCTACCGACGTGCTCGGGCCCGAGCTCGTGCTGTGCGTCACCGCCGTCTCGCCCTCGCTGGCGTCCGAGGAGCTCACCGACTGCGCCGCCTTGGCCCGGGAGTGGGGTCTGCGCTGGCGCACGGTGTCAACCGACGAGCTGGAGGACCCCGCCTACGCCGCCAACGGGGCCGATCGTTGCTATCACTGCAAGGCGAGCCTGTTGTCGGCGCTGGCCCCGCTGGCCGAGGCCGAGACGGCGACCGTGCTCCTGGGGGTGAACGTCGACGACCTCGACGACTACCGTCCGGGCCAGCGAGCGGCCGCCGAGCGCGGCGCGCGCTTTCCGCTGGTCTCGGCCGGCCTCACCAAGCACGACGTGCGGGCCGCGTCGCGACACCTCGGCCTGCGGACGTGGGACAAGCCCGCCGCCGCCTGCCTGGCGTCGCGGGTGCCCTACGGCACGCCGGTGACCCTGGGCACCCTCACGACCGTGGCCGCCGCCGAGTCGGCCCTACGCAGGCTGGGGTTCCGGCAGTTGCGGGTGCGCCACTACGGGGACCTGGCCCGAATCGAGCTGGCGGTGGACGACCTGGCCGCCGCCGTGGCGCGCCGTGACGAGGTCGTGACCGCCGTGCGCGGGGCCGGATACCGCTACGTGACGCTCGACCTCGAGGGACTGCGGTCGGGCAATCTGAACCTGGCGCTGACGGGCGCCGCCCACCAGGCCGGGCCCGTGCCCGGCGACACGCGAGGAGCGCCATGATCGACGTCCGAGTCAAGCTCACGTTCCCCGAGGATCTGGTGCGACGACCGTTCATGGCCCAGCTGGTGCGTGACCACGACGTCGAACCCAACATCCGGAGGGCCAACGTCGACGATCACGAGGGCTGGATCGTGTGTGAGCTCGAAGGAGAGCCGGACAAGATCGACGGGGCCCTGGCCTGGCTGCGGGGCCAGGGGGTGCGTGTCGACCTCCTCGGGGACATGGTGGAGAGCTGACGGGCGCGTCGTCGTGGAGGACCCCGACCCCCAGACGGCGCTGGCGGGGCTCGGCGCCGAGCTGGCGGCTCGGGTCAGCGCCTCGGTGCCGGGCTGGGTGCTGCGCTGCGTCGACGACCGGCTCCCTCGCCCAACCCCCGACCGGGACCAGGTCATGACCCGGGCCGAGACAGCCGGTCGTAGTGCCCAGCAGGAGGTGGCCGCCAAACTCGCCGCCCTCCTGGCCCAGGACGTGGACGCCCAGCGGTCGACCCCGCTGGCCGTGGTCCGAGAAGCGGTCTCGTGGCCGACCGGGGTGCTCCGGGAGGCGGGCGTGGCCCCGATGCCCCGGGATCCCTTCGTCTCGGCGCGCTTTCCCGACGACCCCTACGGACTGACCCCGGCGTCGCTCCAGGCGCTGGACCCCGCGCTGGGCGAGCTGGCGATCGCCTGGGGCGCGGCCAAGGCCCTTGCCCACCGCAGGCGCCACACCGGTCCCGCGACCTCCGCCTGACGCCCACCACCCGGGCGCCCCTTTGGTTCAGCGCAGCGGGGAGCTCGACTCAGCTCTTGGGGGCTTCTCCGCGCCACATGGGACGACGAGGCCGGTCGAAGAGCACGTCGAGGTGCTCGCCCCGCAGGGCGGCGAACACGTGGGGGCCCCATCGTTCGGCGCCGGCCAGGGGCTGGGGGAGCTTGTCGGCGGCGAACCACCCCACATCGGCGCATTCCAGAGGATGGGCCCGCAGCTCCCCGCCCACGGCCTTGCAGTGAAAGACCAACGAGTACAGAGGGACGCGGGTGAACCCCAGGCGCAGGCCGTCGAGCACGGCGATGAGCCGAAGCGGCTCGGCCTCGATGCCGGTCTCCTCGAGCACTTCCTTTACCACCACCTCGGCGGCCGAGTAGCCGACGTCGGCCCATCCGGTGGGATATAGCCACACCCCCGAGTCGGCCCGCTTGACGAGAAGGAGCTCCCCGTCGTCGTTCCCGACGGCCGCCCCCACGGCGACCTTGGGGGTGACGTACCCCGGCACACCTTCGCCCACGGCGCGCAGCCACTCCTCGACGAGGTCCTCGGCGTCCTCGACGCCGGTGGCCCCGTCGCTGGCCGCCACCCCGATGTCGGCGGCCACCCGCAGCACCTCTTCGAAGCGCTCGCGCTCGTACAGGCTCTCGGTGAATCCGAGCCCGGTACGCGCGATGGCGGCCAGGCTCTCGCTCCATCGGAGCAGTTGCCGCGTGGAGACGGGACTGTCCACGCGGCCGACGCTAGCCGAGGCCCCTGCGCCCTGTGCCCCGTAGGGCAGCGTGGTGGGCCACAATGGACCATGGCCGTGAACAGCGATTGTCGGCACTACATCATGCAGACCACCGCGCGCGGCGACAAGCTCGAGCGCTGCCGGGTCGATGCCAACCAGGTCCTGCCTTTTGCCTGCCCCGACGGCTGTGTGTTCTACGAGCCCCGGAAGGTGTCCTCGGCGGGGTGGCACGTCGCCTCTCCACCGCCCGACGAGCCGCCGCCCCGTTGAGAGGCCCCCAAGGGGCTTCGGAGGGTCAGACGGCTTCGCCCTGAGGATCTGTCAGGTCGGTCACCTCGGTCAGCTCGGCCCCGTCGGCGACCGCCCTCGGGGGCGGGGGACCGAAGGTGTCGCCGACGCCACCGTTCTCCCAGAAGTCGAGGACGATGTTGGCGTTGGCACGGCCCGCGGCGATGAGGGCGTCGGTGGCCGAGAAGTCGTCGTAGCGCGACACGGGCTCGGTGTCGACGGTGAACACCACGACCTCGACACCCTCGGGCAGGTGCTCGATCTCCCGGGCGAAGCGGGCGTGCACGGCGATGAAGAAGGCGGTGAGCACGGCTTCGATCGGTCGCCGGTACCGGTGGGGCGTGTAATGCAGAGGACCGCACAACAATACGAAGACCCGCTCGGCGCCCTGGGCGATGGCCCGGCCGATGGGCACGTTGTCCACCACACCCCCGTCGATGAAGGCTTCGCCGTCGATGTCGACCGGCGGGAGCAGCGCCGGGAGTGCCGCCGAGGCCATGATGCGCACGACCGCCGGCCCCTGCGAGAACCACTGCATGCGCCCGTCGGTGAGAGACGTGGCCACGACCTCGAGCGGGACCGTGCTCTGTTCGAGGCGCTCGAAGCCGATGCCCGCCTCGATGACCTTTCGGATGCCGTCATTGGCGTGCACGGCCCCGCGCTGTTGGAAGAAGCGCCACGGGGTCGGGAACCTTCCCTGGGGGAAGATGTCCTCGCGGGTAATGTTGCGCCACCGCTGGGCCAGCGCGTCCACGCCGGCGGCGTCGGGCTGTCCGCAGTACCCGGCGGCGTTGATGGCGCCGACCGACGCGCCGTACACGGCGTCGGCGGTGATCCCTCGGGCCACGAGCGCCTGGAGCATGCCGATCTGGGCGGCCCCCCGCGATCCCCCCCCGGCGAAGACGAAGGCGGTGTGGACGCGGCGCCGAAGGATCCGGGTGCGGCGGTAGCGGGCCAGCCACCATCTCGAGCTTCCCGGGCCCGGAGGTCGACGGACGGGGCCCTGTCCCATGAACACCCCTCCGGGGAGGACCGGACCGGCGCTGCTCACGGGGTGGGCCTGTCCGGGGTCGGGCCGGGCGCCACCGGGGCCCCGCTCGAGGGACCAGTGTCAGCGGCCTGTTGGACCTGCCGGGCCCGGGCCACCCGGTCCCGTCGAACCGCCCACCGGACGGCGATCACGGCCAGGGCGACCATGGCGGCGACGAATACCCCGAAGACCACGTCGAACGCGACGCTCACGCCGGGAGCTCCGGCATGTCCCTGGCGGTGCCCGGGGACCCCCCCGTGCCGGTGACGTCCATGACGATTCCAGATTACCGGGGTGCCCCGCCCGACTTCGGCGACACGGGCTGTTTTCCCTCCCCCCGTCGGGCGGAAGGGTCCCGGGCCTCGTCACACCCGTGGTGCATTGTGGGCCCGTGCCTGGAGGGAAGATGCGAGCGGCCACGGCCGGCGTCATGGATCGAGACGAGCTGCTGCGGCGCCTCCGGGGTGACGAGGTGGCTCGGCCGCTGATCGACCCCGGGCTGGCCGGGGGACTGCGCGACTGGCTCGAGGACGGCCTGGTGGAAGCGGTGCGCGCCTTGCCGTCCGACGTCGACGTGGTCCGGGTGAGCAAGGAGAGCCTCAACCAGGTCCTGGCGTGCGAGGCTCACGTGGTCGCCTCCCGCCAGGCCCCGAGGGTGCACACGGTGGACCTCACGCGGGGGAACCTCGTCGACGCCCTGTTCCGGCAGTGGGTCACGACCGGGGCCATCGAGGACCCGTGGGCCGACGCCGTCGCCGCCTTCGAGGTGGACGGAGACCGTGCCGGCGTGGTGGCGTTCGTGGACGCACTGCCCGACCCCGCACGGAGCCAGCTGATGGCCGAGGTGGCCGAGCACGCCGCCAACATCGCCGAGCGATGGCCGGTGCCCAGCCCGGCGTGGCTTCCCCGGACTCAGGAGCGACTCGAGGTGCCGCTGTGCGGTGGGCGCGTCGTGCTGGCCGGCGTGGTGGACCTCGTGCTCGGAAGCCCCGCGCAGGAGCGGGCCTCGGTGTGCCTGGTCGAGCTCAAGTCGGGGTCCCGCCGCCTCGAGCACCGCGCCGACCTCCATTTCTACGCGCTGCTCGAGGCACTACGCAGTGGCGCACCGCCGTTCCGGATCGCCACCTACTACAGCGCCACCGGTGAGCTCGACGCCGAGCCGGTCAGTGAGGACACTCTTCTGGGCGCGTTAGCGCGCGCCCTGGACGGGTCGGTCCGGCTCTGTCGTGTGGACAGCGGCGCCGAACCCGCTCGCACGCCCAACCCCCTGTGCGCCTGGTGCGCCGGGCTCCCGCGGTGCGCGCCGGGCCAGCAGCGCGCCGGTAGCCGGGTGCCCAGGGTGCCAGAGCGAAGCGCCGAGCGGGCCCGGGAGTTGGCGTGAGCAAGGTCGCTCCCCGGGTGGCATGGCTGACCGACGCCCTTCTGGCGTCGCCGGGCGAGGACGTGTCTTCGACCGAGCTGGCGCAGCTCCGCGACGAGCTGGGGCGCGACCTGCACGCGCTGGGCGCGGAGCTCCCGCCCGGTCGTCGACTCCAGATCGACGCCTTCAAGGTCCTGATCGCCCATCGCCAGCCCGAACGGTGCATGACGACGGACGACGTCTTCGTGCCGTCCCCGCGGCTGTGTCGACGTGCCGTGGCCGTGGCGGCGGTGAACCGCTGCGTGCGCGGGCTGGCTCCGTGCCCGTCGGTGGCCGTCGCCGAGGTGTTGGCGCAGGGGGTCGAGGATGCGTCGGTGGCGGCGGAGACCGCCGCCGTCAGGGCACCGTGGTGGGCGACGTGGTACTCGGGACTTCCTTTCGGAGGACGAGCCGTGGTGGAGGCGGAGTCCGTCACGTGGGCGACGCAGCTGCTCACGGCGGTCGACTGGCAGCGGATGCCCGGGCTGCCGGTGATCGGAGGGCGCGACGACTGGTGGCAGTGTCCCGGTGGGTCGCCGCTCGTGCTCAAGGGTCGGGCCGACGTGCGCGCCTTCGCGCAGCGGCGCCCCGCCCTGCTCGTGGTGGGGTCGGGCCGATGTCGGGGGGATTGGCGCGTCGAGCTCGGCTACCCGGCGCTGGTCGGCGCCCTGGGTGCCGACGCTCGCCGGGCACCGTGTCGGGTGGTGGGGATCTGGCCGCAAAGTGGCCAGATCCGGGTGCTGGCGGTGGACCTCGCCGCACTGCGGGCGACGGCCGCCGCCACCATCTCTGCCGTGGCCACCTGGGTCGACGGCCAGCTCGAGGCCCAGCGCACCTCCTCCGGTGCCGACAGCCCGCGCAGCGCCTCGGTCGACGAGGTCGCCGTCTGACCTAGTCGGTCTGACAGTGGGCGCTGGGAGGCGGTGGCACGTCGAGAGCGGGGTTGCGGTCGAAGAACCCCACGGGCACCAACGTGAACCCGGCGTATTCCACCGGCATGACGGGCCAGTCCTCGGGCCGGGGGACGTGGGTGACGCCGAAGGTGTACCAGACGACGATGTCCTTCGCCACGACGGATCGGTCCTGGGCGCTCCACCGGGGCAGCCCGTCGCCCCCGGCGTGCTGGTTGGGATAGTCCCCGGCGGCCCGGCGTTCGTCAGGTGAATAGGGCGTGACCCACAGATTGCGGGTGGCGAAGCCGGCGCGCTGGGCCACACTCGAACCGGGGTCGGCGAGCAGCGTCGGCGTGGACCCGGGCACGAGTTTGTAGCCGACGGGGAAGCCGAGCTGGTTGTGCGCGTTGGGGTTGACGATCTTCCAGTGCCGGCTGGCAGCGGGGTCCACGAGGCGACGGGCCTGGGTCTCGGTCTCGAGCAGCGTCGCCTCGGGGGCGAAGGCATTGGCCCACGGGTTGTCCGGGCCCGGCGACACCGGACGCGTGTTGACCTCGTACACCGAGTTGGCGGGTCCGTCGATCTCGGCGTCGAGCCGCATGTTGAACAGGTGCTGGTGGAAGGGAGCGGCCAACTGGGGAGCGACCATCGACGCGAACCGAGGTTGCTCTCCCGGTGCCACCGCCATGGTCGACAGGATGCCGGTGAGCTTGACTTCGAACTGGATCGTTCCGTCGAGGTAGAAGTACCAGTAGAAGCCGTAGTCGTAGTTGCCGACAGTGGCGATCGAGCTCACCACCAGCCGTCGGGACCGGCGAACCTCGTTGCGTCCCGAGCGGGGGTCGTTGTGCTTCCACAGGATCCCGTAGTCCTCCTCGTGGAGGCAGATGGCGTTAGGCACGACATAGGGATGGCCGCGCTCGGAGGTGAAGACGGCGTCGAAATAGTGGATGACGCCCAGGCAGTCGCACCCCGAAGCGAGCGAGTTGGTCATACGACCCAGACCCCACTCGCCGGCGTCGAAGGCGTTCTTCCAGCCGTGCATGGGGCCGGGATCGCCGTAGGGGACGACCATCTCGCTGACCGAGGCCCGGAAGAGGATGGGCCGCAGACGTCCGCTGTCCTCGTAACCCACGTCATGGAGCACGAGGCCCTCGACCGAGTCCATCGACACCCGCAGGGACCACTTCTGCCAGCGAATGTGGTTGCCCACCACCGAGAAGCTCGGACCTTCGGGCTGCGTGATCTCGATGGGTCTGAGGTCGTCGCGCAGGCGTACCGATTCGGGGTAGTAGTTGCCGCTCTGCTCGGGGATGGGCACAACCCCGGTGTCGAGGATCTCGAGCACCACGCCCCGGGCCATGTCGACGAAGGCGACGACTCCCTCGATGGGATGGGCGTACCCGTTGTCGTCGGGTTGGTGGCGCACGTAGAACAAGCAGCGACAGATCCGGCGTCCGTCTTCGTGGGCCAGGCCGAATGACCCCGCCGGCCAAGGGTCGATCTGCACTGTCTCGAGGTCCTCGATGCCGCGCCGACGCATGGCGGCTTGCCACTCGGCGCTTTGCTGCACCGCCACGATGGCTGCGAAGGACTCTTCGAACAACAGCCCCGGTCGGACGTCGTCGACTGCGGTGACCACGATCTCCCCGCTGGCGAGCGCCACCACGGCGTCGAGGATGTGCGCCTGAGGGCCGGGCACGAGCATGAGCCGCACCCGGCGGTCGAGGGGGCGGCCGGGGGACCACGCCCGGACCTCTTCCCGGGTGGGCTCAGCCAACCCGATGTAGGCGAACCGGGTCTCTTCGGAGAAGCGCTTGTCGGCGCGGATGAGCTCCACCGCGGCTGTGATCTCGCCCGCCGTCAAGGCGGCGAGGGGATGCTCCACTTCCGTCGAGGACACCGTCTGTGCCACGCGCTCCCTCTATCCGATCGCCTCTGATTGTCGTCCCACGACCATGCTGCTTTCCGTGGTTACGGTAGGTGGAGTATGAGCGGACCGGCAAATGCTTTCACCCGAGGTCGAGCGTCCGCCGAGAGTCCGACCCCACTGCCCCTCGCACACTGCCCCGCCGACACGCAACGCCGTGTGTGGACTGTCGATTCTGTCATCGGGTGCATCGGGCGACTTGTATTCGACGCCGTGGGGCGCTTGGCGGAGTGACGGTTGTTCATCCATTGGGACGGCGGCTGCACGTCATACCCGGGGGAGGACTCCCGTGCACGATGAAAACCTGAGAATTCGATGTGAGGGTGACCGACTTGCAGTCCGTCGTCCTCATTTCGCCTGCGTGCGAAGTCGTCACGAGGTTGTGATCGACGCGGCGGTGCCAGGTGATAACGTTCACGTGGGGCATGTGGCCGATCTCTTCTACGGATCGACTTTTTGTTTGTCGCGCCTCGCCTTTGAGGAGGTCATCTTGTGGCACGAGATCAAAATGTTCGCAATCGGATCGTCGCATATCTTGCTGAACACGGAGCAGTAGAGGATCCCGGCGGCAAGGCGACATCTGTCCTCAAGAAGGCCATCGCATACGAAGGGACCGACGCCGGTTTCACTCAGGTGGTCGCCGCCATGGCGAAAGCGGGCCTATTGGCGCGCCAGATCAGGGGCAAGCGGACCTATCGGATCTCGCACAGTGGTAAGGACATTCGCGGCGTACCCGCCGGCATCAGCGCGTCGCGTGATGAACCGATGGACTACGACGAGTTGGCCTCGGCACTGCTCGCCCAGGTGACCCGTGCGGCGGCGGCTCCCACCGACACCTCGGAGTCGGCATCGTGGGCCCGCCGACGCCTCGAACAGCTCGAGGCCCGCAACGCTTCGCTGCAGCGGGACGTGGCCCGTGCCAACGCCGAGGCGGAGGCCATCGCCGCCGAACGAGACGTTCTGCAGAACCAGCTCGAGGCGGCCCAACACAATCTCTCGCTCCTCACCGATCGGCTCCAAGAACCGCGTCGGCCTCAGGGAAAGGCGGCCGAGCGACTGGGGCCCGACGAGCAGTCGTTGCTCAACCAGCTTCGTCATCGGCGTCCTGCCAGGACGGCGTCCTCAGAACGGGCCATCTGAGCCTCGGTGCCTGCCTGCCTTCCCCCGGCGACCGGAGTGGGGGAAGAGTCTCATAGCGGGTCGTGGCTGTCTTGGTGACCTTGGACGTGCGTCGACCCAAGCCATAGAGTGCCGACCGTGGAGAACCGGTCACCGGTTACCTCTCGGTTGAACTTACGGACGCGGCGCGAAGTGCTGGTGGCGGGCATGGCCGGCGCCTTCACCATGGCCTTGGCGGCGTGCGGAGGAGAGACCGCCCGCAAAGCCGCCGCCGTGGCCCCGGCAGGGTCGGACCTCGGTGCGGTCGAGCACGTCGTCTTCCTGATGAACGAGAACCGGTCCTTCGACCACTATTTCGGCTCGTACAAGGGCGTGCGTGGCTTTGACGACCACCCGGCGGGGTCTCCCGGTGTCTTCGCTCAGGCATGGCCGGGAGGGGCGGCGACGGACCTGTTGCCGTTTCACCTGGACACCGTCACGACCGATGCCGAGTGCACGTTCGACCTCTCTCACGAGTGGTCGGCCCAGCACATGTCGTGGAACGGGGGGCAGATGGATCGTTTCGTCGCCACCCACACCATGCCGCAGTTCGAGGGACCCCAAAACGGCGTGCTGACCATGGGTTACTACACCCGAGCCGATCTCGCATTCTGGTACGCCCTGGCCGACGCGTTCACCATCTGCGACGGGTACCACTGCTCCGTGATGGCGCCCACGCATCCCAACCGACTCCACGCGTTGTCGGGAACGCTCGATCCGGAAGGCCACGAGGGTGGTCCCGTGATCATCACCAACTCGTCGTCCAGCGCTATCGGCAGTGCCTCGTGGAGGACCATGCCCGAGGAGCTCGATGCCACCGGCATCTCGTGGAAGGTCTACAACCCCCCGGGTGTGGGCTACCAACCGTCGAACCCATTGTCGATCGCCCTCTCCGACAACATCCTTCTCTACTTCAAGCGCCACGTGCAGGACCCGTCGTCGCCGTTGTACAAAAAGGCGTTCGGCCCGATCTTCCCCCGCGACTTTGTCCGCGACGTCGCCAACGACACCTTGCCCCAGGTCTCGTGGATCGTCCCCCCGGTGGGCTACGACGAGCATCCCCCCTCGCCGCCGGCGGCGGGCATGTGGTTCACCCACCAGGTGCTCAAGGCCTTGGTGTCGAACCCCAAGACCTGGTCGAAGACGGTGCTGTTCATCATGTACGACGAGAACGATGGGTTCTTCGACCACGTGGCGCCGCCCGTGGCGCCGCCGGGCACTCCGGGGGAGTACCTGAGCGTCCACCCCCTGCCTTCTCCGGCGACAGGGATAGCCGGGCCCCTGGGCCTCGGCTTCCGGGTGCCGCTCCTGGTGGTGTCGCCGTTCAGTCGAGGCGGGTACGTGTGTTCGGACACGTTCGACCACACCTCGCAGCTGCGCTTCCTCGAGACCCGCTTCGGCGTGAAGGCACCCAACATCACGGCCTGGCGTCGAAGTGTGACCGGCGATCTGACCTCGACCCTGCACGTCGGGTCGCCCGACACCTCGGTTCCCTCCTTGCCGGCCACGCTGGGGAGAGCCGACCCCAGAGTGGGCCGGGAGTGCCAGGAGTCACAGCTCATCGAGTTGGACGTCCCGAACCCCGTGCCGTACCCGGTGCCGGTCAACCAGAGCATGCCGTCGCAAGAGCCCGGGTCCGGGGTGCCGGTTCCGGCGTAGGGACTACTGGGTCGCCGTGAACCAGGCGCACCTGGAGTTCTGTGCCAGCCCGGCGTGGCGTCTCGTGGTGGAGGAGACGATCCTTCCCGAAGCGCTGCGAGGGCTCTCTCTGGGTGACGACGTCATCGAGGTCGGGCCAGGGCCCGGATTGACCACCGATGTCCTGCGGAACCTGACGATCAAGCTGACCGCACTGGAGTTCGACCCCGAGCTGGCGGCTGCGTTGGCGGCCCGCTCGGTGGGGAGCAACGTGGAGGTCATCTGCGGGGACGCCACGGTCATGGACCTCCCTGACGACCGATTCTCAGGTGCGGCGTGCTTCCACATGCTTCATCACATCCCGACCGTCGCTGCCCAGGATCGCGTGCTGTGCGAGCTCGCCCGGGTCCTCCGACCGGGTGGGGTGCTCGTCGCCGCGGACGGGATCGACAACGAGGGCGTCCGGCAATTCCACGTCGACGACGTCTACGTCCCGATCGACCCCGAGACCCTCGATGGTCGGCTGACTCAGAGCGGGTTCACCCTCGCCGAGGTTCGCGTCTACGACCTCGGTTGGATTTGCACGGCGCGCGCTGTGTGAGCGAGCCGGGTCGGGCCGTGTACCATCGCCGACCTCTCGTCTCCGCCGTCATCGGCGCGTGCCCACGGGGGGAGCAGGGCCAAAGTGCTCTAATAGTGTAAGAGTCACCCTGCACGGCCACTGTCGCGTCGTCCGGCTGATGCCAGGCGTCAAGCCCGGCGTGATCGGAGTCGATACACAAGTGGTGAGTTGTCTCAGGATGGCGTCCAACTCCGTTCTGATGGGCCGCTCAGCTGATTGCGAACGGAGCTGAACCAAGTCCACTATGGCATTGTCCCGGCCAGGTAGTGGTGGTGATCTCTTCCTCTCCAGGAAGGGAAAGCTCTCATCCGCCCGTGGGCGAGCAAAAAGCTCCTCCGACCGGTGGGCCCCCTCAGTCCCTCTGACCGATCGCGACGGTGCCGAGGCGGCGTGTCTGCTGGACGACCGGAAGAACGTGATCCGGGCGACTCTCGCCAACCAAGGCTTCGAGATCGTCTTCCAACCCATCGTCGACCTGCGGACGGGCGGGGTGGCCGGAGCTGAGGCCCTGACCCGCTTCGAGATGTCGCCCGGTCGTTCGCCGGATGCGTGGTTCGCCGAAGCCAAGGAGATCGGCCTGGGCGTCGAGCTGGAGATGGCGGCCCTCCGCTTAGCACTCGGCCAGCTGAAGCAGCTCCCGTCCGGCCTCTACCTGTCGCTCAACGCGTCACCGGAGACGATGATGTCCCCGGAGTTCCGAGCGCTGGTGGCGGAGGCTCCGGCCGAGCGTGTCGTGCTGGAGCTGACCGAGCACGACTGCATCGATGACTACGAGTTGTTCGAGAAGGCCGCCAATGAGCTTCGATCCCACGGAGTGCGACTCGCCATTGACGACGCTGGCGCGGGCTTCTCGAGCCTGCGTCACATCCTCAATCTTCATCCCGACGTCATCAAGCTCGACATCGGGCTCACCCGGGGCATCGACGGTGACCCGGCGCGTCGGGCCCTCGGATCGGCCATGCTCTCTTTTGGCCTCGACGCCTTTGGTGCGGCCATCGTCGCGGAAGGCATCGAGACCGAGGGCGAGCTCAAGACGCTGCGCGGCCTGGGCTATGGATTCGGTCAAGGCTTTTACCTCGGTCGGCCGGGCAGGTTGCGACTGCCGCGTCAGCAATCCACCGGCTCTGGACGGCTCTGGACCCCCGGTGGATCAGAGGCAGAGTCGACGTCGGGACTGGACACGGTCGGCGTCGACCGCGACGGCGGTCGTGAGCCGCCCCCCGAGATGGAGTCGAGCGGACCGATGCCCCCTTCCGATGGGAATTCGACGAACCAGACGGCGAGAACGGACCCGGACCTCGGACGAGAAGAACAACCACTGGACACCCAGGACGAGCTCCTCGCTCTGGTTGCGGAGATCCTGAGTCGGCCGAGTGAGGCCGATCAAAACTGGAAGTCCGAGCTATCCCGCGTCCAGCTCACTCGCTAATACCGGTCCGCGACCTACAAGACGGCGATCGGATTCACCGGCGAAGCCGTTCCCCGAGTCAGCACCAGCGGTGCGACCATGAGCAGGAAGACCGGGCGGGCGGCAGCGGCGCAGGCCAGGGACAGCTCGTCGAGGTCGAGATTGTCCAGAAGGTGAAGGCCCATGGCCACGATGGCCACGGTGTGAATGGGCATGGGGACGTTGTCGATGCGCGACGGCCAGACATCGGAGATCCCGTCGCTACCCAGCGCGGCCACCTCGCGCTCGTGGAGCCAGGCCAGACAGGAGGCGTCCAGGCCGGCCATGCCGTCAGGGGGGGACCAGGGTCCGTGCGACTCCCGCCATCGCCAACGCCCCGTGCGCACGAGGAGTGCGTCACCGCGCTGCACCTTGACCTCCGCTGCTGTTTCGGCGGCCTCCAGCTCCTCGGGAAAGATGGGCTCGCCGGGCTCCATTGCCTCGACACCGCGGAATTTGGGGACGTCGACCAAGAACCCCCGGGTGATGACTCCGGATCGGAGGTGGTGGATGCCCAGCTTGCCGGCTCCGTGAGCCGTAACCGTCTCTGCCGAATACCCGTTGTACATCTTTCCCTCATGGAAGATGTGGCACAGGGCGTCGATGTGGCTCGTCGAGTATCCATGCGATGCGAGGGCGAAATAGTCGGCACCGTATCCCTCGGTGACCGTGCCGATCATGTGGTGGACGACGGGATTGAGGTTGTCTGGCGCCGGTTGTGTGGGTAAGGGGCGGGCACACGACACTGTCCGGCCTGACCGCACAACCGACACCGCCCCGGTGGTCACCTCCGGCGTGATGAAGTTGAGGGTTCCGAGCTGATCGTCAGGTCCCCACCGGCCCCAGTTCGAGAGTCGGGTATGGAGACCAGAAACCTCATCCGCACTCATCGGCTTGCGCACCATGATGGTCACGGTAGCCGCAGGCTCGGAACGGGAGCCGCCGTGCTCGCCGACACCAGCCCCGCATGGCCGGTGGAGCGTTGACGGTGGTCCGAGGGAGCTGCGATGGGCCGTTGTTGACAGTGTGCAGTTGCCGACGATCGACACAGGCGTATGCTTACGTGGTGAACAGACGAATCCCCTTGGTGTCTGCTGCCCTGATCCTCGGCTTGGTTCTCACGGCCTGTAGCTCGGGAGGCGGCAAGAGCGCCAGCACGACCGCCGCGCCGCCGACGACGTCGGCGTCAGCCACCACCGTGCCACCGGGGAGCACGACCACCGCAACTGTCCCGAGTACCACAGCTGCGACCACAGGTGCCGCCACCTGTCCGACGCTTGCCCAAGCGAATGCGGCGCTCGAAGGCTCTTACAGTGGCCCGACTACTACCTCGACGAAAGGCGGCGGGATCATCTGCGAGTACACCAGCGGTGCCGGCACTGCTGCCGTGGCGATCTTTGCGCACCAAAGCGCTTCGGTCTTCGCCGGGCAGGTCGGCAATGCCCCCGGGGCGCCCGCCATGCCCCAGATCTCCGGTGTCGGCGATGGGGCCTTCGGCCAGACGACGGGCGGTCGCTCCATCGTGAACGCCTATTCCAATGGGAGCCGAACCGTGGTGGCGGCCCAGGGGCCCGGGGCCTTGGCGACGGTGGAAGCTCTGGCTCGGGTCGCCCTCTCCGACAACTAATCGGTACGCAACGCTGCTGACGAGCGAGGGCAGTGGTTGGATCCGGCGCCTCCACGGAATCGGGAGCGCTGTTGCGCATCGCTACGAGGAAACGTCGGGACGGTCCTTGGTGAGAGCAACCCTGGGAGTTGCCGGCGTCATCGTCGCCATGTGCACTTCATCATGCTCTGAGAACGAAGGGCCGGAGGGCGACCCTGGTGGTGGGATTATCGGCCAACTCGCCACCATTCAGCGCGTCGTCCCGCCGAGCGCCCGAATAGGGCATGTCAGGCGCGAGGAGCCCGTATTCACCGGGTCCTGTACTTCTACCCAGCCGGGTGTGGCCGTCATCGTTCCGTTCATGTCGACGGAATCGGTCCATGAAGTCGAACGTCAGGTGGCCGGCCGACTTTCCAAGGTGGGTTGGACCGGCCCGACCCAGGCGGGTCCGGGAACGTGGTTCGACGAGGTCGATGGTCGGCAGGTTGAAGCCGAGCATTACATCGATCGCTGGACCAAGCGCTTGCGGTCGGGAATGACCGAACATGTCACACTGCAAGTCGCCGATCCCCTCGATTCCCCTTCTCACTCGCCCTTGTCTTGGCTCCTTGGTGCGACGGCGGCCTCAGTGGGTGGACCGGTGATGCACTGCGGAGAAGGCTGAGGGGTCACGGGGTTCATTTCCGGAAGCAGGCCTTGTCAGAAGGCCTGTGCGAAGAACCGGGAACGGACGGTCACCCTGAGACGTCCAAGTGGTCATGCGACGGGCCCCCTCCACCATTGCTCTTCTCGGCGTGCTCGTGATGGCGCTGGCGTTGGCGAGACCCACTGTCCTCGGCAACACGGGCTCTTCGACGGCGAGCGCGCCCTCTCCGACGACGATCAGGACGGGAACCGTTTCTCGAACGGCAACGACCGTCACCAACACCACCAATCCCTTCAGTGATGTCGAGATCGACCCACAGCTCCCGTCGACCTGCGCCATCCCGATGATCGCCCACTACCAGAACCACGTCGCCCCCTTGGGAGACTGTGCCGGGCTCATCGGGAACCTCCACGCCGCGGTGCTTTCCGTGCCTGTCGGATCGGTCATCGGCATCAATGGGACCTGGGATGGACAGTATTTTGGAAGCGATGCCTCCGGCCCGTTCTATGGGCCGTTCGTCTCCTCAGAGCCGGGCATCGCCGAAGTCCTGTCCCAGACGCCCAGTGAGGTCGTGGTCGTGGCCGGGGCCGTGGGTAGCGCCCGGTTGGCCACTGGGACGCAGTTCACCTGTGTCGACGGTTCTTCGAGTGACTGTACCGTCGCACTGATCTCGGTCACGCCCTAGCACTGTCGGCGAAGCCGGATGGAATGCCCGGCGTCGAGGTAATGATTGCTTCCGGCAGCAAGAGTTGTCAGGTACCCAGCCAAGGCTCAGCGCGTTGTCCTCAGGTGAGTTGCGCGAGGCTGGCAGAGTGTCAGATGCAACCCGGGACCCCACGGCCGTCAACCCGGGTCCGCTCGTCAGGGTGGACGACCCCGGCGACCCCCGGCTCGACCCTTACCGGGACCTCAACGACCCGGCTGCACGCAGCCGACTCGACGCTAACCAGTCGATCTTCGTGGTCGAGGGCAGGCTCGCCGTCGACCGGCTCCTCACGTCCGCGTACACGGTGCGTTCGCTGCTCGTGGATGAGCACCAGGTGTCGGCTGCCAGCGATCTCGTGGCAGCCACGCGGGCCCGGGGAGCGCCGGTCTTCGTAGGGTCTCGTGCCATCGTGGCCGGCACGGTCGGCTTCGCCCTGCACCGAGGTGTGGTAGCGGTCGCCAACCGACCGTCGCCCGCCGATACACGACGGCTCCTGGCCGACGCCGCTGGAACATCGGCTCCAGGGGAAGCTCCTCCGCGAGTCACCATCCTCGAGGGCCTCAACGACCATGAGAACATCGGGGCCCTGTTCCGCAACGCCGCCGCCTTCGGCGTGGCCGGAGTCCTCTTGGACCCGACGTGCGCCGACCCGCTGTACCGCCGGTCGATCCGGGTATCCGTCGGGCATGTCCTCCACGTGCCGTTCGCCCGGCTGGTGCCGTGGCCGACCGGGATCCACCGGGTCCGGGCCGCAGGATTCGTCGTCGCCGCGTTGGCACCGCGTCCGGCTGCCGACGGCGGGGTCCCTGCCATCGGTCTCGCCGAGCTCAAGGCCTGGATGTCCGGTTCAGATCACCCCGTCGGTGTCGCCCTGCTCCTCGGTGCGGAGGGGCCGGGCCTGACGGATACGGCCCGGGCTGCGTCCGACGTGGTGGTCCACATCCCGATCGTGGACAGCGTCGACTCGCTCAACGTCGCAACGGCCGCCGCTGTGGCCTTTCACGTCCTCGCCGGCCTCTGACGTCCTTCAGAAAGCCGAGGCGGAGCCCTGCGTCCTACGGCGATCCCGACCGGGTCAGGGTGGCAAGAACCTCCCGTGCGACTACACCCGTCGCGTCAATCTGCACGCCGAGGGAAGGGACCTGGTATCCGATCGTGTTGTTCGTGGGATGGCCCCAATAAACAGTGATCCCGTTGATCGACGTGCGTTTCCCGTCGGGCGCCAGGCTTGGGGGCGATTCTGGTGTCATGCTCACCACGTTGGGGATTGCCGGCCCTGTCTCCAGCACGCAGCCGCTGACGAAGGTGACGTCACGGACGATGACCATTCCCGGCGCCGAACCATAGGGGCAGTCCGTCGTGGCGGTGGCCCAGTCAGCGGGGACCGAGATCTGGGCATCTTCCAACGCGATGGGGACCCAACTTGTCGGGGTTGTACCCCGGTTCACAGGGGCGGTCGTGGTGGGCGGGGTGACAGCGGTGAAGGGCGTCGTGGCCGTCGCGCTCTTCCCACAGGCCGCGGCCACGACGGTGAAGGCGCCCAGGCAGAGCATGGCCCGGAGTGGCATAGGGAATCCCTTGTTCATCGGCTGGTTAGACGACCCCGAACGCCGAGCGGTTCCCGGCCTCCACCGCCTGGCATTACCACCGGCTAGCCCGACATTGCTCTGGGCGCGGCGGGCGGTCGGGCTTCGGCGAGAGATGAGCCTTGGGTGAACGAACCCACGTACCCCGGGGTTGCGCCGGTGCGCCCGACCTAGCATCTACTCAGCCAAGTGAGAGGCGAGTCATGCAGGTGATCATCCTCGGTAGTGGCGGACCGCTCCCAGATCCCGAGCGGGCCGGGCCGTCGACGCTCGTTCGCACGACCGTGGGGGACTTGCTTTTCGACTGCGGACGGGGAGTCCTGATGCGGGCGGCAGCTGTGGGATCGGCTCCGGGCGCGTTCATGGCGGTGTTCTTGACTCACCTCCACAGCGACCACATCACCGATCTCAACGACATATTCACAATGCGGTGGGTCATGTCGTTCGCACCCAACCCTTTGCCCGTGTTCGGTCCGGGCGGCACGGCGGCTCTGTTGCGGACCACCGAGGCGATGCTCGAGCCGGATATCGGCTACCGCCTGGCTCACCACTGCGACTTGCAGTGGCGACCCTCCTCAGTGGTGGCCGAAGTAGATCGAGGAGTGATCTTCGACGAGAAGCCGGTACGGGTCACTGCCGCGCCCTCTGATCATGCGCCTGTCCGCCCGACCGTCGCTTTCCGTGTCGACGAGGGGAACGAGTCCGTGGTCATCGCCGGCGACACGGTGCCGTGCCCGGGGCTTGACGAACTGTGCTCTGGTGCCGACGTCTTGGTGCATACCGTTGTGCGTCGCGATCTCATCGAGCAGATCGGCTTGCCCCGCCTGACGGACATCCTCGACTACCACTCTTCGGTGCCCGACGCGGCTCAAACCGCGGCCCGCAATGGTGTCAGGACCCTCGTTTTGAGCCACCTTGTGCCCCCACCCGTTGCGGGCACCGAACAGGAATGGCTCGACCAGGCCTCGGCCCATTTCGACGGCGAGGTAGTCGTGGCCTCAGACCTACTGAAACTTGACGTGGCCAGGTGAGACCAAGGTTGCGTGTGGCGCCCGCCGATCGCCGCCGACGACCCTCCAGTCACCCACAACTTTCGGCATAGCCGGTGGTCCCCGGCTGGTACGCCTCTCCGGAATTGGCGTCCATCATGAGACACGACTCATCGACGGCAACAAAGGCACCGGCGGGAATCTGCTTCAACTGGTCCACTTCGGCGTAGGTCCATCTCGTGTCGGCGGTGCCCTGGAAGAACCAGTTGCTGCCGTTGTCGGCCAGGATCAGTCCGAAGGTCTTCATGGTGGTGAGAACGGTCTGACACATGGCCGAGCACTGCGATGGCGGAAGCGTAAAGCTGGCTGCCAGCCGGAAGCGCGCTCCCATCGGTGGGCAATTGGTGTCGTCCTGGCCGGCCTCATGGCGTGCCGGCCAAAGGTAGGCCTGCTGCGTACATGCGGCGGTGAAGCGGATGGCGTGGTCCATCGAGCCGGACGCCACCTCGTCGTAGTTGACGAGACCGGGGAGTATCGGTAGGCCGGCGGCGTCAGCGGAGGTCCACCCGGCCGGGCGAAGAGCATCGGACTGCAGGGACCATATGGCGCCTGACCCGGCCCTCGACGCCCTCTTGTGGTAGTGCGTGTCGAAGAGTTCGTAGAGCGTGCACGTCGACGGGTCCACCATGATGGCGTGACGATCGGAACCGCCTTCAATCGGCGTGGACCGGGAGAGCGGGTACGGGCCCGGATCGCTTTCGGACGCGTACTGGAACCTTATGGACACAAGTGACTGTGACGGAGAAACGATCTGCCACGGTAAGCCGTAGGGCTTCTTCTTTCTCCCTGACGGTCCGTAGTCCGGGTGAAGAAACGTTGTCGAAGCATCCATCGAGGCGAGCCACGTGGCGCTGTTCGCATTCACCGGGACGTTGGTGATGGGTGTGTTCCACACGTTGTCGGCGGGGAAGGCTGGGCACTGTGTTCCGGGAAGCACGGTTCCCCCCGATTGCGCCCTTGCCGGCGCCGGGGCGACGGCCACGACGACCAGGGTCATCACCGCCAATGCGAGCACAGCGCCCGGCACGGCTGAAAGCCTTCGCATGTGTCTGCTCATGGCCCATCCCCTCGCCGTGCCGATCGTACTGCGGCTGCTCGGGTGATCGCCTGGGTCGTCGGGGATCAGGATCTGATCCCGATGTTGCCAAGTCTCGCCGCTCGGTGCCCTCGTTCGGGGGCTATTGGCACGGCTTCCTGATGCCCGTCAGTCCCACGTTGAACCTGGCACCGTTGAAACCCCGTGTGTCATCTTGGAGACAGAACTTCGACGTCTTCAAACGATATTCCGCGTTGAACACGGCCTTGTGCCCAACGTAATCTGACAACAGGCCACAGGATGAGTACTGGTTGCACTGCTCAGTCAGTACGGCATCGGCCAACGGATACATGTCGGCCGCATAGCTATCACCCGTATCGTCCGGGTTCTTGATCCACCAGCCAAGTCCGAGACCGTGCATGTAGTCGGCAAGTGTCGTCATATAGGTCTCTTCGTCGGCTTGGGTCAACGGGAAGCCGCTGTTGTCCGCGTATTCCTCATCAATGTCGGTCTCCACAGCGTCGAACCCCTTCGCCGCGCACTGGTGGGCGATCATGGATTCAATGATCGAAACTGTCACCGAAGACTGAATATTCAGGTAGTACTCGGGATAGCCCGGCACCTTGTTCCCGAACTCTCCAGCGGCACCGAGTTGGTCAAAGTACGTTGAAGAGATACCTTCATCTGCGGCCGAGTAGTAGTTGCCCGCTGCCCCGACCTCGATGTAGCAGACGACATGCTTTCCAATGGCGTGCAGCGCAGAGACGGTAGAGGCTGGATTGATGATGCCGTCGATGTCGTAGATGACGGGGGCAGGAGCCAACTGGCCATCGGGCAGTTTGTCGCGGGTACCCATCTCCCGCGCATTGTGGAGCCTCAACGGATGGCTCAGCTCCCACTGCCATGGCTGATTCCCAAGGGGTGGAACCCACCAGGTGGCTGCCTGCGCACGAGAGCCGAACGGAAGGCCGAACAATGCCACCATCACTGTCAGCGAGATGACAAGTTTGACCAGGTGGTGCTTTTTCGGGTGACGATTGCCTAGGCGCACGACTGATCGCACGGCCGGTAATCGTACCTGGAGACCCCGTCGTCTGCCCGATGGCGAAGCTGACTCGGGTCAACGCCAACTCCCTCACGATCGCGGCTACCAGATCGTCACCGGGTGTGCGCCAATGTGTCGCACCCGCTCCGGGGGACTAGGAGGATGGCCTGACACAGGATCGAGACGAGCATCACCGTGGCTCGTCGGCACGGCGGTGATCGACTCGCTACGGCGTGATCTCCACGGGTGCGGCATTCGAGCCCTCGTAGTCAAACCCCCAGGTGCCCCACACGAGGTAGTTCCCGGCTGGAACCTGGGACTGCGGGCAGCCCGACGCATACACAGACGGACCGGTGCACTCGACCTGATTCCAGACGAACTGGGTCGTCACGAACGAGTCCGCAGGTATCGGCTCTTCATCGTTGCCGGCGGGACAGGGCGGCCCCCGACCCTGTGGGGTTGCCTGCGCGTCCCACACCTCCGGACCCACAAAGGGCGGTCCGGACGACTGGTAGACGAAGGCGTCGGAGCAGCCCGGGGCCCTGGAGCCGACGTTGGCCGAGCAGGCCACCGCGGTCGGGTTCAAGTAGGTGAGCGTGATGGTGACGGGCTCACCCTCCGAGTAGCTGTTCTGGTCGGTGGTGGCGGTGAAGTCGGTCTCGGCGCACGGCGGTAACGGGTCACTGGTGGTGGCGGCGATGCCCACCACGGGGGCGGCCAGACGCGTTCCCGCCATTCCGCCCAGGTAGGTCGCGTCGCCGAAGGCGAAGACTCCGCCGTCGGCGCCGACGAGCCAGTAACCCTTGCCGTCAGAGGTCGTCGCGATCCCCACCACGCGTGCATCGGGTCTCACCCCCAAGCCGGGGAGGGATCCGAAGAACGCTGCACCGCCGAAGGCGTACACCCCGCCGTCCGCACCCACGAGCCAGTAGCCGTCGCCATCGGGGTTGGCGGCGATCCCGGTGATGGGCGCGGCCAACCGCTTTGCGCCCAGAGAGCCCAAGAACGGAGCCTGGCCACGGGCGAACACGCCCCCATCCGCCCCGGCCAGCCAGTAGCCGGCGTCGTCGGCCGACATGGCGACGCCGACGATGGGGGCGGCGAGCGCCGTGGGCACCTGGCCCCCTGCCACGTCCCACGGAGCGTCGCCGTACCCGTAGACATCACCATCGGCCATGGCCACCAGATAGCCGCCATCGTCCAGGCTGCGAGCGATTCCGACGGCGGGACTGGGGTCGATCGAGGTGATGATGGGTACCGGGCAGACGGTCATCGGCGGGCCGAAGCAAGGGAAGTTCACGTCGATGCCGCTCGAGTGAAAGCCCGCGTCCCCCAAAGCGAAGACGCCTTTGTCCTGACCAGCCAGCCAGTAGCCCTTGCCGTCGACCGACTCGGCCACCGCCGACACCGGGGCCGCCAGGTGTTGGCCGGTCATCGATCCGGCATACGCAGCCGACCCGAAGTTGAACACACCGCCGTCGGCTCCGACGAGGACATAACCGGGGGGCTGTTCGCCCCCACGCGGTTGTGGAGCCTGGCGCGGTGCAGGGGCCGCCAATGCCACGTGAGGTCCCGTCGCAACCGCCACGCCTGCCGCCACAATCATGACCGTGACGCAGTCCAAGGCCCGCCCTCGCCATGGTCGCGCTCGCTGTGATGAGCGATTCGATCCCACTAGTAGCCCTTGGTTTTGGACTTGTTCAGGGTCACGGCGGCGCGCACGAGAGCCTTTAACGCCCGCTCGTTTATCTTCTCCCCCTCGTGGAAGTCGATGGCACGCCTGGTGTTCCCGTCAAGACTGGAGTTGAAGAGGCCCGAAGGGTCCTTCAGATCAGCCCCTTTGGCGAAGGTCATCTTCACGACGCTCTTGTAGGTCTCGCCTGTGCAGATCATTCCGTCGTGGGACCACACCGGGACCCCTCTCCACTTCCACTCCTCGACGACTTCGGGATCGGCTTCCTTGATCAAGGTACGAAGCCGGCTGAGCATCTTGCCCCGCCAGTCGCTCAGTTCCTTGATTCTCGCGTCGATCAGCTGAGACGGAGACTCGTCTTTCTTCATACCCGTTTCTCTTCCTTAGTACCGATGCTTTACGAAATAGGGGTAATCCCCATCGGCCAATTCTACCTGGAGCTGCGGTTGGCCTCTAGATGACCGTCGACCATCGGACGGCATAGTCATCTGGTTTTAACGCTTCGGCGTTCGTCACTCGCCGCTCGTGATGTACATCGACAACCGCGTCAAGAGGTGAGAGTGATGTACCAACTGAGAGAGGATCTCAGGGTTATCGGTCTACTCGGTCATCTTGTCGTTCCACGGTTGTGTCGCCGACAAGGCGGGCACCTTTGACTGGGAGGCTCCGGACCAAGAGCTGCTCGGGTTTGTCAACGACCTCGAGCGACCACAGGCACCTGGGAGACCACGCACTTCGAGGCTCTTCCCGCGGGCTGGTCACGGCCGCTCGCCGGCAAGTCTTCGGCTGACGAGCTCGAGCGGGGTCGCGAATCGCCGTGCGCCGTTGGGCGTGTTGCGCAGGAAGTGGCTCAGTTTCGCGACGTCGCACCGCTCGAGCCCCCCTTCACTGCCTATGACGCGTCGGGCCATGATCACCATGTCGTTCATCGACCCGAGGACACTACGACTTCGGGTCGGGGCTGGGTGGATCTGCTTGTAGTCGATCGCACCGAGGGCATCAGGTGGAAAGCCCTCGCTCTCGAGGCCACGGACGATCTGGCTGTAGACGAACCCGCTGATCGGTCTCAGGAGGCCGACGCCAACGTTCAAGGTCAAGCTGGAGAACAGGGTGCCGTCGTGGACCAGGAGTACGCATTTCTTGCCGTCTATGTAGACGACGTTGGCGTACCAATCGTCGTCGCTCGGCTCAGCGTCGAGGAGCTCCGGCTTGCCGCCGATGACATCGAGCATTCGGGACGTGCAGCGGAGGATCACTGCGTGGCAGCAGTCAGGTCGATCTCGTGCTTGAGCGCCAGCTCCCCAATGAGATCGGCGATCGGAACTGCGTGCTTGTCCGCACTGGATCGGATAATGGCCACAGCTCCAGCGAGCGCATAGAACCAGAAATCGTCCGTTTGCCACCAGGTGATTTCGTCGAGAAGGTCGGGGTCGATGCCGCCTCGAGCGGCACCGGTAGCCAGGATGGCAAACCTGACCTTCTGAGCCCGGCGGCCCCGGAACTCGTACTCGGGCAGGTAGTTCTTCAGAAGCTCTCCATAGGGAAGGCCTTGCTTCTCGATGCCGGCGAGGTCCATCGCTTGGACTGCCACCTCCATGAAGACCTCTCCCGGGAAGGT
>CAVSWP010000011.1:0-1238384 GCA_963731665.1 uncultured Acidimicrobiales bacterium
GAGCCTCTGACCAGGGAGGGTGACATCGCAGAACCCCAGGGTGACGTGCGAAGCAATCGGTACTACGAGGGGTCCCGGACCGCTGGCCGCTGCTCGTCGGCGAGAGGTTGGCACCGGACCGTGCCCGAGGCCGTAGGCTTGGGTCCGTGAGCCAGGCCCACGACGACCACGAGACAACCGCTGCTCTGTCACCGACACTCGACGAGTTGGCGCGGCTGCAACACGCCGAGCCGGTTGGCCCTGACGACCTCGTCGACGACGACATCTGGGAGTCCGACGAAGAGCTCGACGCCTTCCTCGCTGACCTCAGGGTCGCTCGCAATTCCTCCTTGGCCTGATCCGACATGACCGACGTCGTCATCGACACTGACGTCGCGTCCTTGTTGCAGAAGGATCGGGCACCCCTCTGGGTACACCGAGCCATCGGGGGCGCTCGGGTTTGGCTGACTTTCGTCACGATCGGCGAACTCGCCAAGTGGGTGGTGGTGCGCCGCTGGGGTGACACCCGGCGAGGGGCCCTCGACCTTTGGATCGCCAGACGCCCCGTCATCCCCTATGACCCAGGCATCGCCAGGCGATGGGGCGAGCTGGCTGGAACGGCTCAGCTGCGCGGACGGCCACGCCCGCAGAATGACACGTGGATAGCGGCCTGCTGCATTCGGCACAACGTCCCATTGGTCACTTTGAATACAGCCGACTTCGACGACTTCGTCGTCAACGATGGCCTCGTCATGCTCACCGCTGACGGATAGATCCACCCAGGGTGACGATGGGCACGTCTGCAGCCTGATGGTCCGACCCGACGACGAACGTCACCCTCTATTCGCATCTTCCCTGATCAGAGGAATCTTCACCATCGAGGTCACGAGGGTGACGTCCCGGGTGACGCCCGCCCGGACAATGAAGCCCATCTTCGAAAGGAAGCGTCGATGGGAAGCGCCGGACCGAGAACTCCCCTGCTCGCCAAATCCCTGTTGAGCGTTGAAGAAGCGGCGGAACTCCTCGGTGTCGATAGGGCGACGTGCTACCGAGCGATCCGTAGCGAGAAGTTCCCGCTGCCTGTCGTTCGCCTGGGCGGGACGAATTCGAATCCCTCGTCGCGCCGTCGAACGACTGATGGACGGCATCGTCGACGCCCAGAACGCGAGCTCGGTTCAGCCTGCCGCGGCCTTGGACCGTTGTCCGGCATGCGGCACACCCTCGCTGGCGCTCCCTCCGCCGCCTTCGAGCAGGCGCCCGACGTGCTCGGCCGCCCGTAGGTCCTCTGCCGCGACCACGTCGGTGTAGTGCCGAGCCATGTGCACGGTCGACCAACCGAGGCGGGCCTGTTTCTGACGTTCGGGTACCACCGAGTCGAGCACCGTGGCCTGGAAATGACGCAACGAGTGCAGATGCACGTCCGACGCGACCCCGGCCCGCTTCCGGACCTTGGTGAACATATGGCTCATCGTGTCTGGATGAGGGGGTTCGGCGGCACCGGGCTCGTAGGAGAACACGAAGCCGTTCTCGGCAATCCGCACGCCGCACATCTGCGCGAGCCCCTCTTGGCTGGTCCGCAACGTCTGCAACGCCGCCAAGGTGCCGGGATCGAGTGCCAGTGTACGAATGCTCGCCCTCGTCTTCGGAGACTTGACCTCAGCACCCCCGGCCGCAGCGACGACGGACTCGTCCACGACCACCGAACCCCCCTCCCAGTCGATGTCCGTCCATCTGAGCGCACACGCTTCGCCCCGGCGCATCCCGGTGGCCGCCACGAGCCGGACGAACGCCCCGAAGCGCTCGTCGAACGTCGCGGCAGCGGCCAGGATCGCTTGGACCTCCGTGAGCTCGGGCGAGCGCACCGAGTCCCCCCGTTGGGTGAGCGACCAGACCGGGAGCTCCGTGTCCACGATCGGGTTCGGCAAGGTGTTGGCGCTCCACTTCCTGGCCAATCGGCACGCGCGGTTCAGAAGTGCCCTGATATGACGGACGGTCGTGAAACCCACTCCGGCGTCCTTCAGCCGACGGAAGTATCGCTCGACCTCGTAAGGATTGAGCGAAGCAATAGTGCGACGCCCGATGGATTTGCGAATGTGCCGGTCCCACAACTCGCGGTAGTGCCGCACGGTCGTCGGGCTCAGGTCCTGCCAACCGTTGTCACTCCACGCTTCAAGCGCCTCGTTGATCGTCGTGCTCTCACCCCACCGCACTGAGATCACCTGGGTCGGGCCGAGCGTTCCTTCGTATTTTGCCGCCAAGCGCGTGAGCTCCTTCTCTGCAGCTCGTTTCCCACCCCGAAACGTCACGCTCTTGTGTTTGATTCGGTCGTGCTCGTCGCGACCGAGAAAACGCGTAACTCCCACACGTTTCTCTCCCCGCTCTTCGCCCGCATGCTGCCCGCCACCACCCACCCCTTCGGCCTTGTTGGGATTTGTTGGGTTTCGTGTTGGGATTTAGGTTAGCCCAGACGAGCGCTCTCCGATCGCAAGCCGCTGACCTGGGCTTTTATGGTGGGCGCTGAGGGACTCGAACCCCCGACCTGCTGGTTGTAAGCCAGCTGCTCTAACCAGCTGAGCTAAGCGCCCCGCTCTGCCCAATCTACCTGCATCGTTGATTCGACCTGGTCGTACGCGACGCCTCACCCGAACAAGACCACGCGGAAGCGTTTCGGCCATGCCCGTCCGCCGATCCAGCTGGACAAGCAGGGCATTGGCCTTTGGTGGCATCATTGCCCGACCCGGCACCACGTGAGAGGGGACGTCGATGTTCTCGAAGATCGTCGTAGGGACCGATGGTTCTGACACCGCCTCAGGCGCAGTGGCACTGGCGCTCGACCTTGCTCAGCGCACCGGAGCCACTCTTCACCTGGTGTCGGCATACAAGGACCCCGCAACTTCGATCGCGGTGGCCCACGCCGGGACGGCAGCAGCGCCCGACACCAGCTTCACGGCGGCTGCTGTGAAGAGTGCCAGCGAGGAGTTGCTGGCCGACGTGGCCAAGACGACCGGGGATACACCCGTTGAGACCCATGCCATCGCGGGCGCTCCTGCGGACGTCCTGATCACCGTGGCGGAGTCGGTGGGTGCTGACCTGATCGTGGTTGGCTCCAAGGGCATGAAGGGTGCTCGCAGGCTGATCGGCTCCGTCCCCAACAGCGTGGCGCACCGTTCGACCTGTCACGTCATCATCGCCAAGACAACCTGAGCTCGCGAGAGGCCCCACGTCAGCTCAGCAGTAACGCATCGACGCGAACTCATCCGTCCAGCTCGCCGCCGTCAGAGCCACTTTCCTGTCTTCGCGTCCACACCTGACCCAAGCGGTCGTCGTCTTCGCAGCCGGCTCGTCCGACGACGTGGGACACGTGCGCGGCGACGGCGTGGATCCACGCGAGACTCGGGACGTGGGGGTCGACTTCGGTAGGACGGCAGCGGACTACGCCGCCCACCGGGCCGGGTTCCCCAAGGCGCTGTTCGACCGGCTGGCTGCGATGGGTCTCGGCCGCTCGGGGCAGCGACTCCTCGATCTGGGCACCGGGACGGGAGCCCTGGCCCGCGGGTTCGCCCGACGAGGCGTGTCGGTGGTGGGAATCGACCCGGCCGAGCCCCTCCTGCTCGAGGCGCGACGACTGTCCGAGGACGAGGGCGTCCGGGTGGACTACCGGGTGGGCCGCGCCGAGGACATCGACGCGCCCGATGGCTCCTTCGAGGTCGTCACCGCGGGCCAGTGCTGGCACTGGTTCGACCGCGCCGCGGCCGCCGCCGAGTGCATCCGCGTCCTCGCGCCCGACGGAGCACTCGCCATCTGCCATTTCGACTGGCTGCCCCTGCCCGGGAATGTCGTGGCCGCCACCGAGATGCTGATTCTCCAGCACAACCCCGAGTGGCCGTACTCCGGCGGGTTGGGGATGTATCCCCTGTGGACCCTCGACGTCGCGGAAGCGGGGTTCACGGGCATCGAGACGTTCTCCTTCGACGTGGACGTCCCCTACAGCCACGAGGCCTGGCGCGGCCGCATCCGCGCCAGCGCGGGCGTGGCCGCGTCGTTACCGCCCGACGCCGTGACCGCATTCGACGGTGAGCTCGCCGTCCTCCTGACACAGGACTTCCCGGACGAGCCGCTGGCGGTGCCACACCGAGTTTGGGCCCTGGTGGCACGAGCCCCGAGGCCCGCGCCGTAGATCTTGGCCTCACTTGTCGGGGCTCGTGCCCAGATGCCACCCACTGCAGATCTCGCACTCGTAGGCGGAGAGGTCGGCACCGTGTTCGAGGCGATACCCCAGGGCCGCCCGATTGGCGTCCTGCTCGGACGAAAAGCGTGCCTTGGGCTGCCCGTCGGCGCGCCAGTGCGGCAGGCGCACCGGGCCCGCGGTCTTTCGGCGGAGCCGGCGTCGGCTGGCCATCACGGGGCCCGACGGCCGGCGCCGGGGCCGGGCGACGCCCCCGGGGCCTCTGGCTCGCCATTGGGGCCCGACAGGGCGGCCTCCTCGAGCAGGCCGAGCAAGGGCAACGTGGCCGCCGCCACCACGGCCCGTCGAGCGCCCGGGTCCGTCGTCACGAGCTCCTGACCCCGGAGCTCACCCACGGCGGCTCCGGCTTCCCGGCACACCAGCAGCGCTCCCAGGTAGTCCCACGGGGCCAGCGCGGCGTGCGCCCCGACGACGTACGCGTCGAGGGTGCCGTCCGCCACCGCGCACAGCTCGAGTGCCGCCGCCCCGAGCGCTCGGAATTGGGCCCACCCAAGATGGCGGCTCGGCATGCCCGAGATGGCCACCACCGCTTCTCGCAGCGTCTGGCAGCCCGACGGCTCCACCCGGGTGGTGCCCCGCCACGCTCCCGCCCCCCGCACGGCGTGATAGCGGATCCCGTTGGCGAGGTTGGCCACCACCGACACCCGGGGGCCGGCGTCGTCGAGCACGCAGATGCTCGAGGCATACCAGGGGATGCCCCGAGCGGCGTTGGTGGAGCCGTCCACGGGATCGACGACGGCCACCAGCGGCGAGCCGGGACGGTGCACTCCACTCTCTTCGGAGACCACTCCGATCCCCGCCTCGGCCAGGACCTCGAGGACGACCCGGTCGGCGATTAGGTCGATGGCGTACTGGCCCGGCCGCTCGCCTCGCGGCCGCCAGTCCTCCACCGGTGCGAGGGCCACGGGCACGGCGTCGACCACCCGGTGGCACAGCGCCAGGAGCGCGTCGTCGTCCATGCGGGCGACCCTACCGGCACCCGGCCCGCCCGACGGGGCCAGGTGGCCGACCCGGTAGGCTCTCGCCACTGTGGCCGTCATCGACGTCGCCGGCTATGTCGCGGATCTGAAGGACCATTCGGACAACCACGGCTTTCACGTGCACGACGAGCGCCATTTCGTGGAGACGTACTCGCTGCGCCAGACCTGGGAGGTCGACCTCCACCCCGAGGAGGGTTGCGGCGGGCCCCTCGACCTGCACCTGGCGCTGGAGGTCGACCCGAGGACCCTGTTGTCGTTCGAAGATGCCGTGGTGGACCTCCCCGAGGACGCTGTGCCCCCCGACGAGTACCACTTCCCACTCACCTTCACCTGGGGACTGCCCCCCCTTCCCCACGGCCCCGACCTTCTGCGCCTGGCCATCGACCTGGCCGGAGTGGGTGGGATCGACCTTCCCCTCGAGGTGTCGGCCATCGACTCTTTCGCGTCGGCCACCGACGCCCCCGAACGACGCCTTTCCATCGTGGCCCGCTACCCGGTGTCGCTGTCCCGGGTCCTGGGGGGCGAGGAGCTGCTGTGCGAGGTGTTCGATCGCTGCCTGGCGGTCAGCCGGTACCTGCTCGACGCCGCCCCGGGGTGGCTCGACGGATGACGGGGCGCCGCTCCACGCGGCGCGGGCGTCGCCACGCCCTGCCCCGAGCGGCGCGGGCGTCGGTGGCGGTGTGCACGGTGGTCGTGGTGGCCGGCGGCCTGGCTGGGTGCGCCAACCACGACGGGACGGACCTGGCCCGGCAGGCCTGCCGGCACGTCCGGAGCTCACTCGCCCTCTACCAGTCGTCGCTGCACGCCCCCAGCCCCGCCGTGGCGACGGCCCAGCAGTCACAAGCCGTCGCCCAGCTCCGCGACGCCCTGCCCCTGGCCGCCACCGCCGCCGGGGAGGCCGGGCAGTTCCAGGCGCTCATGGCCACGTTGGCCGAGAGCGACGACCTGCCGGAGTCGTTGCTGGTCCACGCCCTGAGCGCGCAGTGCGCGGCCGCAGACTCCAGCGGCGGCCTCATCCCTACCCCCCCGCCGACAGCGCAGACGCCGTCCACGCGCCCGCCCCCGACCGGCCTGTGACGCGCTCCGGCGCCGGTCGCGGCGCCAGGGACCTCTCGCTCAGAGCGACGGGCTGAACCCGGCGGGCAGGTTGATCGACTTCTTCTCCAGGAACAGCTCGAGACCGTCGGGCCCGAACTCGCGGCCCATGCCCGATTCCTTGTAACCACCGAAGGGGGTGGAGAAGTCGATCGGGATGGGGCTGTTGAGCATGTAGGTGCCGGTCCGCACACCGCGAGCGACCTTGAGCCCGCGCTCGGGGTCGTTGGTCCACACCGATCCGCACAACCCGTAGCTCGAGTCGTTGGCGATGGCCGTGGCCTCTGCGTCTCCGCCGTCGTAGGGGATGACGGCCAGCACGGGGCCGAAGATCTCCTCCTGGGCGATGCGCATCGAGTTGTCCACGTTCACGAACACCGTGGGCTCCACGAACCAGCCCTTGCCCATGGAGGCCGGGCGGCCGCCGCCCAGGGCGACCTTGGCCCCCTCTTCCTGCCCGAGCTTGATGTACCCCTCGACCCGGTCGCGCTGGCGCTCGGCTACGAGCGGGCCCACCTCGACGGCGGGGTCGAGCGGGTCACCGACTTTCATTGCCGACACCGACTCGACCAGCGCGTCGACGACCTCCTGGTACCGGTCCCGGGGGGCGAGGATCCTGGTCTGCGCGATGCAGGCCTCGCCGTTGTTCATGAGGGCGTTGGGCAGCAGCATGGGCAGGGCCAGTGACAGGTCGACGTCGTCGAGCAGCACCGCCGCCGACTTGCCGCCGAGCTCTAGGCTGAAGCGCTTGAGCTGACCGCCGCAGATGGCCCCGATCTTCTTGCCGGCCGCCGTCGACCCGGTGAACGAGACCTTGTTGACGCCGGCGTGGCTCACCAGGTGCTCGCCGACCTCTCGGCCCGCGGGGAGCACGCTCAACACGCCCTTGGGCAGACCGGCCTGCTCGAACGCCTCGGCCAACTTGAAGGCGTCGAGCGGGGTCTCGGGCGCGGGCTTGAAGACCACCGTGCACCCGGCCACGAGGGCGGGGCCGAGCTTGGCCGCCGCGATGAACATGGGCACGTTCCACGGGCTGATCGCTCCCACCACGCCCACGGGCTCCTTGGCCACCAGCACCTCGCCCATCAACCCCTGGCGCACCTCGTCGAATTGGAACGTCGAGGCCAGCCCGGCGTAGTAGTCGAGGATCATGGTCGGCGCGAAGACTTGGGCCATGGTCCCCCACGACACGGGCGATCCCATCTCCGTCGTGATCAGCTCGGCGTACGACTGCATGTCGGCCTGAATGGCCTGGGAGACCTTGGTGAGGATCTCGGCCCGCTCGGCCGGTGACATCCGTGGCCACGGGCCGTTGTCGAAGGCGTCGCGTGCGATGGCCACGGCCTTGTCGACGTCCGCCTCCGTGGAGTCGGGGACGCGACCCATGACCTCTTCGGTCGTCGGGTTGATCACGTCGATGGTGCCCGTCCCCGAGGGGCTCACCCATTCGCCACCGATGAACAGCCGGTCGTAGACCTTCACGTCCCCTCCTCAAAAGCCTCAAAAGTGAAACCTGTTTCCCCTGATGCTACCTACCTGCCACGGTCTCCGACAGCCGGGCGGACCGCCCTCGGAGGCCTCGACGCCGCCCCCGACGCCGGTCAGGGGGTCGCCGCGCCGGGCGGGGCCGCCGGTACCAGGGACGACGACGGGGGCGCGGTGACCGGCGGCGCCGACCCGATGTCGAAGAAGGCGAGGTCCACTTCCAGGCGCTGGCGACCCACCACGGCGGTGATCCGCTCGTGGGTG
Source organism: uncultured Acidimicrobiales bacterium (assembly GCA_963731665.1). GTDB lineage: Bacteria > Actinomycetota > Acidimicrobiia > Acidimicrobiales > UBA8190 > Chersky-840. The sequence continues at coordinate 8,050 of CAVSWP010000011.1, forward strand.
ACGTACTCCCCGTCCACCACGGCGGTCAGCACCGGTGACGACACCTGCGACTGGGGCACCCCGAGGACCGTGGCCAGGAACGGGCCGCGCCGCAGGGGCACGAAACGGTAGAGGTCGCCGTGGCGGGTGACGTCGCCGGCGGTCGAGGCCGCCTTGAGCGGGGACATGATGGTCTGCACGGCCTGGCCGGCGAGGCCCGGGCTGGCGGGCAGCTCGGTGAACTGCGACCCGCTTCCTCGGAAGCGGCGGCTCCCGAGCAAGATGACCGTGTCGATCTGGCCGTTGGGGCCCACTTCGGACTCCTCCACGTCGTCGGGCGCCCGGTACACCACGTGAAAGACCTCGCTCGTCGACCCCGGCCCTCCCGGGCTGACCGAGTTGGTGTCGATGAGGGCGAAGCTCGACGCCGCCCATGGTGGCGCGCGCCGCGAGGCGCAACTGCGCCTGGTCGAGCGGCGGTGCGCTCGACAGTGACCATGCGATGCCACCCAGCACGAGGATGGCCAAGGTGGCGACGAGTACGTACGGCAACGCCCGGGTCGTCGTCGGCACCGCGTCGTCGGCCTTGGTCAACCGGCCGGCGGTGCCGTGGGCACCGCCTGGTCGCGCAGGCGGGCCCTTACCCACGACACACTGTCGGAGCCCCCCATGGCGTCGGGCCACCCGGTGAGCACCTCTTCCACGCGGTCGCGAGTGGGGATCCAACCCACCACGTCCACCGTGACGGCGCCAACGGGCAGCGAACCGGAGAACTCGTCGCCGAAGCCGTCCTCGGCGATGCGCACCGCGGGCTCGCGCATGAGGTAGAGCTCGCCGGTGTCGGCGACCCATGACAGCTCGTGACGCACGCCCTGGGCGTCGCGCCACTCCGTGCCCAACTCGATCTCCTCTGAACGACGCCGGCGCTCGTCGCCTTGGTAGAACTCCTCGATGTCCATGACCCTCCCGTCCGTGTCACTCCGGAACGACTCGTTGTGCGTGGGGCCGGGAGGGATCGAACCTCCGACCCAGGGATTATGAGTCCCCTGCTCTGACCACTGAGCTACGGCCCCTCATCTGTCCTCCGCCTGACGCGCACTGGCCGGGTCGGAGCGATCAGCGTAGCGGGGAGGACTCGTCGAAGGGACCCCACGCTGCTGAGAAGCGGCTGGCAAAGACCCAGCTCCGGGGGAGAGACTCGAACTCTCAACCTAGCGGTTAACAGCCGCTTGCTCTGCCGATTGAGCTACCCCGGAAACATCACCGACGGACTGCGCCGCCGGTCGGGTAACGATAGCAGTGGGCTTTTCAGACCTCGTCCAGAAAGTCACGCAGAGGTTGGGCGGCGTTGGGGTGACGAAGCTTGGCGAGCGTCTTCGCCTCGATCTGTCGAATCCGTTCGCGGGTGACCCCGAAGGCCTTGCCCACCTCCTCGAGGGTGCGCACCCGGCCGTCTTCCAGGCCGAAGCGCAACTCCATCACCTCTCGTTCGCGCTTGGGTAGCGTCGCCAGCGCGTCGCGCACCGCCTCGTGCAGCATCGACCGGGTGGCGGCGTCGTCGGGAACTTCAGCCCCCTGGTCCTCGATGAGGTCGGACAAGCTGAAGTCCTCTTCGTCTCCCATCGGCTGCTCGAGCGACACCGTGTCCTGGTTGATGCGCTGGATCTCGCGCACGCGCTCGATGGGGAACTCCACCCGGCTGGCGATCTCCTCGACCGTGGGCTCCCGTCCGAGCTCTTGGAGCAGCTGGCGCTGCACGCGCACGACCTTGTTGATGGTCTCGACCATGTGCACGGGGATGCGGATGGTCCGACCCTGGTCGGCGAGAGCGCGGGTGATGGCCTGGCGGATCCACCACGTGGCGTAGGTCGAGAACTTGAAGCCCTTGGTGTAGTCGAACTTCTCGACGGCCCGCATGAGCCCGAGATTGCCCTCCTGGATGAGGTCGAGGAAGGCGAGCCCTCGGTTGCGGTACCGCTTGGCGATCGACACCACCAGCCGCAGGTTGGCCTCGATGAGCGCCTCTTTGGCCTGCTGTCCCTTGCGCACCTGCATGCGGAGGCGGGTGCGCTCCTCCGCCGGCACCTTGCGGACCCCCGCCGCCGGCTGGCCGAGGGCGATCTCGTCGGCCGCGGCGTTGCCCGCCTCGATGCGCTTGGCCAGCTCCACCTCGAGCTCCCCGGTGAGCAGGGGGACCTTGCCGATCTCCTTGAGGTAGGTGTGCACGGGGTCGGCGGCAGTGCCGCCCCCGTGGTCGGGGGAGCTGTACGCCGCGATCCGCCCACGGCCGGGCCGCGGCGTCTGGCGGTCCATGACTTCGTCCACCGGTTCGCGTTTGAACGCCCGTCGTTTCAGGCGCTGCAACGGGCCCTGACTGTCGGCGCCGTCCTCGGCGTCGCCGTCGTCGGGAGCCACAGCGGGATCGGCGCCGTCCAGCGTGGCCGGAAGCGCTTCCACGACCTCCTCGGCCACCACTTCGGCCACGGCTTCGGCCACGGCTTCTGCCAGGACGACGGGAGCGGCGCCGCTGCGAGTCTCCTCGACGTACTCGATGCCTTCTTGGCGCACGCGTAGCACCACGTCCTCGATGACGTCGTGCGTCAGCTCCACCGCCTGGAGCACCAGGATCAGGTCGTCTTGGGTGAGATAGCCGCGCCGACGTCCCACGGAGAGCAAAGTCTCGAACCCCTCGACCGCCACACCTTCGGGCGGTGGCCGGACGGATCCGGCCGGTTGGTGAACCTCACTCATTCGTGTCGTCCCCTCCCACGAGCCAGGCTAGCAACCGGTCCGCGGCCGCGAGGCACCGATCGCTGTCGTCGAGTTCGTCGAGGTCGTGGCGGACGCGCGCGATGACGGGCGCGATCTCGCCCACCGTGTTGGGCGACAGGCGGGCCTGGGCCTCGGCGACGGCGAGGGCCCGTCGCGAGGCGTTGCGCACGAGAGTCACCACTACGTCATCGGCATCCGTGGCCGGTTCCTCAACCGCTAAACGCCGGAGCAGGGTGGCCACGCGAGGGTCGTGGTGCTCGGCGGCCTCCACCGCCTCGTGGAGGTCGTCTGACCCGGTGAGCGCCTCGAAGGCGGCACGCTGCAATTCGTCGGGGAACAACACCGCCTCGAGCCTGGCGGAGACGCCCTCGGGTCGGTGCACGGCCAGGCGCAGGGCCTCGAGCCCGGGGCGAGAGATGTCCGCTCCCGCCCCCTGGGGCCGCCCGGCCGGGCGCGCCGCTCTGTCATCGGGACTCGCGCCCGGCCCCGGCGCACCGGGTCCCGGACGGCGCGAGCCGTTGGCCTCCCCGGGCGCGCTCCGCGGCTGCCGGGCCACGCGCCCGGCCAGGGCCCGTAGGGCGTCGGGCTCGAGGCGGCACCGATCGGCCACGAGCATCAGGTACTGGTCGCGCACCAGCTCGTTGGGATGCTCGGCGATCACGACGATGGCCGCCTCGGCCGCCTTGGCGCGTCCCTCGGCCGAGCGCAGGTCGCCCGCGTGCAGGACCCGGTCGACCCGAAAGGCCAGGAAGGGTTGGGCCTCGGCGATGGCCTTGCGCAAAGCGTCGGGGTTGCTGCGGGCCAGGTCGGCGGGGTCGGCGCCGGCCGGAAGGGCGGCCACCGCCACGTCCACCTCGTGGTGACGCTCCCATTCGTAGACGCGCCCGGCACCCTCTTGTCCCGCGGCGTCGGCGTCGTAGGCCAGCACCACGCGTCGGGCGAAATTGCGAAGGAGCCGGAAGTGCTCCTCACCGAGGGCCGTCCCGCACGTGGCCACGGCGCGCGGCATCCCGGCCACGAAGAAGGCGATGACGTCGGTGTATCCCTCGCACACGATGACCTCGCCGTTCTCGATCACGTCGTGCTTGGCCCAGTTGAGCCCGTACAGCGTGCGGCGTTTGGAGTAGATCGGCCCGTCCTGCGAGTTCTTGTACTTGGGGCCCACGGCGGCGCCGGGGGCGCGGGCGGCCACGCCACCGGGGGCGTCGGCACCGTCGTCGCCGGCCGGGGCAGGCAGGATGCGGCCTCCCAGGGCGATGGGCTTGCCCGAGGTGTCGAAGATGGGGAACACGACGCGCGCCCGGAAGGCGTCTTGCTGGCGGCCCCTGCGGTTCACGAATCCGAGCCCCGAGTCCTCCAGCACCTTCGGTGGCACCTTGAGATGCTTCGCCAGCGCGTCCCAGTCGTCGGGGGCCCAGCCCAGTCGGAACGTGCGGACGATCTCGCCGTCATATCCCCGCGAGCGCAGGTAGTCGCGCGCCGGGCCGGCGTCCGGGGCCGACATGAGCCGCTCGTGGTAGAAGTCGACCGCCTTGGCCATGGCCTCGTGCAACGGAGCCCGTCGTTGGCGTTCGGCCGTGGCCGACGGGTCCTCGCTGATGGTGACGCCGCTGCGTTCGGCCAGTCGCCGGACCGCCTCCACGAAGTCGACGTGCTCGATCTCCCGCACGAACGTGATGGCGTCCCCCGAACGCTGGCACCCGAAGCAGTGGAAGACGCCCATCTCGGCGTTCACGCTGAACGACGGGGTCTTCTCCTGATGGAAGGGGCACAGGCCCACCCAGCGCGTGCCCTGCTTCTTGAGCGCGGCGTGCTCGCTGATGAGCGCCACGATGTCGGTGGCAGACCGCACACGGACGACGTCCTCGTCGGGGATGGCCACGTCCGGACGGTACCGCGCCGGGGTATCGACGGTGACCAGCGGCCCGATCGGGCCGCTACCTGGTCTTCGGTCGCGACGGTCGCCGGGGGGACGACGCCCGCGCGGCACCCACCCGGCGCGGGGCGGCTCGGGCCGGTGCCCGTTTCTTGGCGGCCGTCGTCTTGCGGGCGGCCGTCTTGCGGGCGGCCGTCTTGCGGGCGGCCGTCTTGCGGGCGGCCGCCTTGCGCACCGGTGCCCGCTTCTTGGTGGCGGTTGCCTTGCGGGCGGCTGCCTTGCGAGCCGGTGCGCGCTTGTTGGTGGCCGGGGGGCGCCGTCTCGCCGTCGGCGCCCGGTGCGAGGCCCGGGCCAACACCACTTGGGCGGCCGACAGCCGGGCGATGGGGACCCGGAACGGCGAACAGCTCACGTAGTCGCAGCCGGCGTCGGCGAACACCGCGATGGACTCGGGGTCCCCGCCGTGCTCCCCGCACACGCCGATCTTGAGCGCCGGCCGCGTCGCCCGACCGCGCGTCACGGCCAGGCGCACGAGCTCTCCCACACCGTCGGCGTCGACCACCTCGAAGGGATTGTGCTTGAGCAGGCCCTGCTCGAGGTAGGCGGACATCATCCGGCCCTCGACGTCGTCACGGCTGAACCCGAATGTCATCTGGGTGAGGTCGTTGGTGCCGAACGAGAAGAAGTCGGCCTCGTGGGCGATCTCACCGGCGCGCAGCGCGGCGCGCGGCGTCTCGATCATCGTGCCGATGAGGACCTCGAGCCGACGCCGCTGGGCACGTGTGGATCCCGCCAAGGCCTCGGTCACGGCCTCTTCCACCCAGCTCCGGGCCAGGGCCAACTCGGCGCGGTTGACGGTAAGGGGGATCATGATCTCGATAACCGGGCGGCCGCCGTCGGTCACGCGCTGGACGGCTGCCTCCATGAGCGCCCGGACCTGCATGGAGTACAACCCGGGCTTGAGCACTCCCAGGCGCACCCCTCTGGTGCCCAGCATGGGGTTGAACTCGTGCCACTGCTTGGCCGCCTCGAACAGCGCCTGCTCTTCGTCGGTCAGCCCGACGGTGGCCTCCTTGATGGCGAGCTCGCCCGTGTCGGGGAGGAATTCGTGCAGGGGCGGGTCCAGCAAGCGCACGGTGACGGGCAGTCCGTCCATGGCTTCGAGGATGTCGATGAAGTCGGCGCGCTGGGCCACCCGGAGCTCTTCCAGCGCGGCGACCTCGGCGGCGGGGTTCTCGGCGAGGATCATCCGCCGCACGATGGGCAGGCGGTCCTCGGCGATGAACATGTGCTCGGTCCGGCACAGTCCGATGCCTTCGGCTCCCAACCGCCGGCCGTTGGCGGCGTCGGGACCGTTGTCGGCGTTGGCCCGCACCTTGAGGTGTCCCTTGCGGATGGTGTCGGCCCAGCCCAGCAGGGTTTCGAATTCCTCGGAGGCCTTGGCCTCCACCAGGGCCATCTGGCCCAGCACGACCTCCCCGGCGGTGCCATCGATCGAGATCCAGTCGCCCTCGTGCACGACGGTGGCCCCCACCGAGAAGGACTTCCCGGCGATGCGCACCTTGTCCGCCCCCACCACGGCGGGCTTGCCCCAGCCCCGGGCCACCACCGCCGCGTGTGACACCAGGCCGCCCCGGGCGGTGAGGATGCCCTGGGAGGCGAGCATCCCGTGGACGTCCTCGGGCGAGGTCTCGGTGCGGACGAGGATGACGCGCTCGCCGCGCCCCGCCGCGGCGGCGGCATCGTCGGCGCTCAGGTAGACCCGACCCACCGCCGCCCCGGGGGAGGCTCCCAGGCCCTTGGTGAGCACCGAGCGGTTCCCGTCGGCGAACTGGGGATGCAGGACCTGGTCGAGGTGCTCAGCGCTGACCCGCTGCACCGCCTCGGCCCGAGTGAGGCGGATGCCGGGGTCGGTGGTCATCTCCACCGCCATGCGCAACGCGGCCCGGCCCGTGCGCTTGCCCACGCGGGTCTGGAGCATCCACAGCTTGCCCTGTTCGATGGTGAACTCGGTGTCGCACATGTCGCGGTAGTGGCGTTCCAGCCGGACGAAGATGGCCAGGAGCTCGGCGTGGATCTTGGGGAACTTGTCCTTCAACGCCGAGAGGGGCTCGGTGTTGCGGATGCCGGCCACCACGTCCTCGCCCTGGGCGTTGACGAGGAAGTCGCCGTACTCCCCCTTGGCGCCCGTGGCAGGGTCACGGGTGAACCCGACTCCGGTCCCCGAGCGGTCGTCGCGGTTGCCGAACACCATGGCCTGCACGTTCACGGCGGTGCCCAGGTCGTGGGCGATGTCCTCGTGGTCGCGATAGGCGATGGCGCGCGGCCCGTTCCACGACCCGAACACCGCCTCGATGGCGCCCCGCAACTGGGCGTCGGGGTCCTGGGGGAAGTCCGCCCCGGTGTGGTCGCGGATGATCTGCTTGTAGGCGAACACCAGGGACTGGAGCTCGCCCACGGGGACATCGGCGTCCGTCGCCGCCCCCGAGCGTTCCTTGGCCTCGTCGAGCAGTGTGTCGAAGGCCTCGCCGGGGATGTCGAGGACGATGCGCCCGTACATCGACACGAACCGCCGGTAGGAGTCGTAGGCGAAGCGCTCGTCGTCGGTCTGCTTGGCCAGGCCCTGCACGGACTGGTCGTTGAGCCCGAGGTTCAGGACCGTGTCCATCATGCCGGGCATGGAGAACTTGGCCCCCGACCGCACGCTCACCAGCAGGGGGTCGACGGCGTCCCCGAGATGCTTGTGCATCGTCTTCTCGAGCCGCCGCCGGGCCCGCTTGACCTCCCCCGACAGGCCGTCGGGCCATCCTCGGTCCATGTACGCCCGGCAGGCGTCGGTGGTGATGGTGAATCCGTGGGGCACCGGCAGGCGCAACACCGACGTCATCTCCGCCAGGTTGGCCCCCTTGCCACCGAGGAGGTCCTTGAGCTCCATGGGCGGCCGACGATGCCTGTGGTCGAAGTCGTAGACGAACGGCATGAGGGGGCTCCTGGCCGTGCCGCGCCGGGCACGTGTGGCGGTTCCGGGACGCCCCGAGCCTACCGGCCGTCCCGGGGGCCCTTAGCGGCGCAGACGCTCGGCGATCTCCCCGGCCACGCGGTCGACGGGCACCCGCACCTGCTCCGTCGTGTCGCGGTCGCGCACCGTGACGGCCTGGTCCTCGAGGGAGTCGAAGTCGACGGTCACGCAGTACGGCGTGCCCACCTCGTCCTGGCGGCGATAGCGCCGGCCGATGGACTGGGTGGTGTCGAAGTCGCACACCGCCACCGGCTGCAACAGCCCCAGCACCTGACGGCTCAACGGCATGAGCTCGTCCTTCTTCGACAACGGCAGCACCGCCACCTGGTACGGCGCCAGGCGGGAGTCCAGGTGCAACACGGTGCGACGCTCCCCGCCCACCTCGTCCTCGTCGTAGGCGGCCAACAGGAACGCCATCATGGTGCGCGTGGCCCCGGCGGCGGGCTCGATCACGTACGGCACGTAGCGCTCACCGGTCGACTGGTCGAAGTACTCCAGCCGCTCACCGGAGTGCGCGGCGTGGGCCAGCAGGTCGAAGTCGGTGCGGTTGGCGATGCCCTCGAGCTCGTCCCACCCCCACGGGAACAGGAACTCCACGTCGGCCGTGGCCGCCGAGTAGTGCGAGAGCTCGTCGGCGCGGTGGTGGCGCAGGCGCAGCCGCTCCGGGGGTATCCCGAGGTCCAGGTACCACCGCATCCGCTCCTCGAGCCAGTAGTGGAACCACTTGTCGGCCTCGTCGGGCGGGACGAAGTACTCCATCTCCATCTGCTCGAACTCTCGGGTCCGGAACACGAAGTTCTGCGGGGTGATCTCGTTGCGGAACGACTTCCCCACCTGGGCGATGCCGAAGGGCGGCTTCTTGCGGGTGGTCGTGAGCACGTTCAGGAAGTTCACGAACATGCCCTGGGCCGTCTCGGGGCGCAGGTAGGCCACCGTGGCGTCCTCCTCCACCGGTCCGGCGAACGTCTTGAACATGAGGTTGAAGGCGCGCGGCTCGGTCAGGTCGGTCGACCCGCAATTGGGGCACGAGCCGTCGATCTTGTCGGCCCGCCAGCGCTCGTGGCAGTGGCGGCAGTCCACCAGGGGGTCGGTGAAGTTCTCGAGGTGGCCCGAGGCCTCCCAGATCTTGGGCGTCGACAAGATGGCGGCGTCGATGCCCACCACGTCGTCGCGCAGCTGGACCATGGCGCGCCACCAGGCGTCTTTGACGTTGCGCAGCATGAGCACGCCCAGCGGCCCGTAGTCGTAGGTGGACCGGAACCCTCCGTAGATCTCGGCCGAGGGGAAGATGAAGCCCCGCCGCTTGGACAGGTTGACGATCCGCTCCAGCAGGTCGGGGTACCCGGGGACCTCGGGCGCGACGTCGCCCTGCTCGGGTTGCTCGGTCATGTGACGAGGTTACCGGGCACCGCCAGGCGCACCGTGACCTCGTTGGCGAGCAACCTCCCGCGCACCGTCAGCACCGCCCGGTCGCCGCGCCGCTCGAACAGCCCGTCGAGGTCGGGATCGTCGGGCACCACCGTTGCGGGCACTCCCACCGACGTGCGCAGCGCCAGGGCGAGGCCCTCGAACGCCACCTGCTCGTCGGTGAGCACCTCGTCGGCGGCGGTGGCGGGCCTCCCGGCGCGCACCGCTTCGATGTAGCGCTCGGGGGTGCGGACGTTCCACCACCGGCGTCGCCCCCGGTGCGAATGGGCCGCGCACCCGATGCCCCGGTAGTCGCCCTGGGCCCAGTACAAGGCGTTGTGGCGACACTCGTGTCCCGGCACCGCCCAGTTCGACACCTCGTACCACCGGTAACCGGCCGCGCCCAGGGCGGCGTCCACCCGGGCGTAGCGCCGCGCCGTCACGTCGTCGTCGGGATGGCGGGCCGGGTCGCGCGCCAGGGGCGTGCCCGGCTCGACGGTGAGGGCGTACACGCTCACGTGCGGGGGCGGGGGCTCGAGGGCCAGCACCGCCTCGAGCGTCCGGGCCACGTCGGCGTCGGTCTCGGTGACCGCCCCCACGATGAGGTCCACGTTCACCGAGGCGAACCCGGCCTCGCCCGCCAGCCACAGCGCCCGCACCACCTGGGTGGTCCCGTGCCGGCGGCCCAGGCTGTCGAGCACGTGGGGGACCATGGACTGCACCCCGAAGGACACCCGGGTCACCCCGGCCCGGCGCCAGCGGGCGAAGCGCGCCGCCGAGGCGTCCTCGGGGTTGCACTCCACCGTGATCTCGGCGTCGGGCGTCACCACCGCTGCCCCCAGGACCTCGCCCAGCAGCTCGGCGGGCAGGCGCGAGGGCGTGCCCCCGCCCACGTACACGCTGGTCGCCGCGGGCAGGCCCTCGTCGTGGGTGGCCCGGCGGAGCTCGGCCGCGCAGGCCCCGGCGTAGGCGGCCATGAGCGGGTCACGATCGGTCCAGGTGGCGAAGGCGCAGTAGTCACAGCGCGCCGCGCAGAACGGGACGTGCACGTACACCCCGAACGACACGGTGGGGTCCTAGGCCGTCGGGCTCGTGCGCACGCTGCGCAGACGCCGGTCCAGGTGGACCTCCATGGCCTCGGTGGCCAGGTCGGTGACCTCACCCACGACGAGCCCGTCGGGCTCGGCCAGGGCCGAGCCCAGCTCCCCGCCCAGGATCCGGCGCACCAGGGCCAGGGCCGCCGGCGAGATGGGCCGGCCCCGGCGACACGACCGGCACAGCACCCCTCCCTCCACGAGGTCGAAGGCGACCAGGCCCTGGCGCGCGCCACAGGACACGCACTCGTCGAGCACGGGAGCCGAGCCCTCGAGCGCCAGGACCTTGAGGCAGAAGGCGCTCACCAGCAGGGGCGGGTCCTGGGCGTCGAGCGCCCGCAGGGCCCCGACCACCATGTCGTAGAGGCGGGGATTGGCGTGGCGCTCCTGGGAGACCTGGTCCGCCACTTCGAGCACGGTGTAGGCCTTGGCCACCCGGGCCAGGTCCTCGCGCACCGTCTTGAAGGTGTCGGTCACCTCGGCCTGGTTCACGATGTCGAGCTCCCGCCCCTGCCAGCACAGCAGGGTCACGTGGCTGAGCGGCTCGAGGCGGGCACCGAATTTCGACTTGGTCCGGCGCACCCCCTTGGCCACGGCGCGCACCTTGCCGCGGCCCTTGGTCACCATGGTCACGATGCGGTCGGCCTCCCCCAGGCGCAGCGTGCGCAGCACCACGCCCTCGTCGCGATACAGGCTCATCGCTCCGGGGCCCCACCGTGCTCGGCGCCGTCGGGCTCGATGTCCGTCACCTCGTCGGGCCCCGCCCCCGTCACCTCGTCGGGCGCTTGGCCCGTCACCTCGCCGGGCACGGCGCCGAGGGGAGGCCGGGAGGGAGTCTGGCGCCCGCCCACGGCGTTGCCCAGGCCGATCATGGCCACCACCGCCCCGCCGGTGACGAGCACGGCGGTGGCCCCCGACACCCCGGCCACGGCCAACACGATCAGCCCCCCGAACAGGGCCAGGCCGAGCACCACGGCGGCCACCTTCATGTCTTGACCTGCCCGAAACGCCGTTCCCGTCGCTGGTACTCGGTGACGGCCTCGAACAGCTGCTGGCGCCGGAAGTCGGGCCACAGGACGTCGGTGAACACCAACTCCGAATAGGCCAACTGCCACAGCAGGAAGTTCGAGATCCGGTACTCACCCGAGGTCCGGATCACGAGGTCGGGGTCGGGCTGCTCGGGGTAGTAGAGGTGCGAGCGGATGGCCCGCTCGTCGATCTTGCCGGCGGCCACACCCTCCTCCACCAGGGCCCGCACCGCGTCCACGATCTCGGCGCGGCCCCCGTAGTTGAACGCCATGGTGAGCGTCATACGCCGGTTGGCATGCGTGAGTTCCACGGACTCGTCCATGCGCCGCAGGACCCGGCGTGGCACCCGCCAGTCCCGGCGTCCGGCGAAGCGGATCCGCACCCCCTTGTCGTGCAGCTCGTCGCGCCGGCGCATCAGCAGCGACTCGTTGAACCCCATCAGGTACCGCACCTCATCACGGGGCCGGCGCCAGTTCTCGGTGGAGAAGGCGAACATGGTGAGCCAGCTGATCCCGATGTCCAGGGCGCCGTTGACCGTGTCGAGCAGCGCCTCCTCCCCCGCCGCGTGGCCCTCGGTGCGGGGCAGGCCCCGTTGGGCCGCCCACCGGCCGTTGCCGTCCATGACGCAGGCCACGTGGGCCGGGATGTCCGAGGGGTCGATGCCCTCCGGTACTTCTGCGTTAGGAGGCCACACCACGCACCGAACCTACTTCCTGGCGCCGGCCGCTCTTCGTGCAGCCGGTGATCCCACCAGGGCCCGGACGCGACGATGCGGGGCAGCCGAGGGCTGCCCCGCATCGGCACACAGGTACCTAGAGCTTGCGGACCTTGGTGGCCTGCGGGCCCTTTTGGCCCTGGGTCTGCTCGAACTCGACGCGCTCACCTTCGATGAGCTCGCGGTATCCGGTGCCATCGATTGCCGAGAAGTGGACGAAGACGTCGGGCGAACCATCGTCAGGCGTGACGAACCCGTACCCCTTCGTTGCGTTGAACCACTTCACCGTGCCCTCGGCCATTGCCGTACCTCGCTTCTCCACGCACGAACACTTGCGGGAGACACGAACGTCAACCGACAACGACGAACGGCCTGCGTGATCCACCGATCGCTCGAAAGATCGTAGCAGCCGACCCGCTGCCGACGTCGATTCTCGGGGTCCCCGGCAGCCGCCCGGCAGCCGGCGCTGCCGGGGCCCGCCCCGGGGCGGGCGAGGGTCCCGGGGCCGTCGGGGAAGCCCGGAAAAGATCGAGGGGCGCCCGCGCGGACGCCCCTCGATCGAGTTGTTGCTGGAAAGGCACCGAGGCCCCGTACCTCGTCGGGTGGGACGACTTCCCGACCGGGGTGCTCAGCGGGTAACTGGCTGGAATTCGCCAGGTGGTCCAGCGAGCCGCCTCAGCGGCCAGCCACCTCCAGGGTCCCTAGTTTATATCCACTCAGTTGGACCACCTCCTTTCTCTGGTGCGCCCATGGTACCGATCCGGGCGGGCGGCGCGGGCCCCTTTCGGGGGTCGTTCACGCGTTTTTCACAACACCGCTCCACTACCGTCGACACGGTGCCCGCACCCCCCGAAATTGCGCAGGTGCTGGGAACGGTGACGGCGTCGCTCCCCGGAGGAGGCGAAGAGCGCCCCGGGCAGCTGGCCATGGCCGAGGCCGTCGGCCGCGCCATCGACGAGCACCGCCACCTGGTGGTGGGAGCGGGAACCGGCACCGGCAAGTCCCTGGCCTACCTGGTCCCGGCGGTGCTCTCGGGCCGATCGGTCGTGGTGGCCACGGCCACCCGGGCCCTCCAGGACCAGCTCGCCACCAAGGACCTGCCCCTCGTCGCCGACGCCCTCGGTTCGGCCCGGGCGGTGCGCTTCGCCGTATTGAAGGGCCGGTCGAACTACCTGTGCCGCCAGCGTGCCGCCGAGATGGGAGGAGCCGAGGAAGCCGGCCTGGCGGCCGTGGCGCTGTTCGACGAGGGCGACCTCGGCGCCCCCGAGACCGGTCCCGGCGCCGGCGCCGGGGCCCGATCGGCCCCCGAGACCGTCGACCTCGGGCGCCTGGGCGGCCAGCTGCGCCGGCTCATCGCCTGGGCCGAGACCTCGCCCACCGGCGATCGGGCCGAGCTCGACTTCGAGCCCAGCCCCCGGGCCTGGGCGGCGCTCTCGGTGTCGGCCCGAGAGTGCCCGGGGGCCTTCCGTTGTCCCTCGGGCACGATCTGCTTCACCGAGCAGGCCCGCGAGCGCGCCGGCGCCGCCGACGTGGTCGTGGTGAACACCCATCTCTACGCAACCCACGTGGCCAGCGACGGCGCCGTGCTCCCCGAGCACGACATCGTGGTGCTCGACGAGGCCCACGCCGTCGAGGACGTCATGACCGAGGCCCTCGGCGTGGAGATCACCGCCGGTCGCCTGCGGGCCGTGGCCCAGGGGGCCCGCGCCCTTCTCGGGCCCGACGCGGCGTCGACCGCCGACGGCGTGGTCGAGGTGGCCGACCGGCTCGACGCCGTGCTGCGCGCCCAGGCCGGGCGGCGCGTCCTCACCCCCGGCCAAGGCGACGACCTCACGCCCGAAGACCAGGAGCTGGCGGCCCTGCTCGAGCTGGCCGGGGGCCGCCTGCAGGCCCTCACCGGTGCCCTGCGGCGCGCCGACGGCCGGGGCGCCTCGGGCACGCCGCCCACGGCGACGCCGGGCAGCGCCAGCGGGAGCGGCGGCGACGAGGGCGCCCAGCGCAACCGGGCCCTGCTGGCGGTGGGCCATCTCGGCGAGGAGGTCGGCTCCATCCTGGCGCCCGGCGACGGCCAGGTGGTGTGGGTCGAGGCCTCAGGCCCCTCGGGGCGCACGGCGACGCTGCGGGCCGCGCCCATCGACGTGGGGCCACTGCTCGCCCAGCGACTGTGGCCCAACGTCACCGCCGTGCTCACCTCGGCGACGGTGCCCCCCCAGCTCGAGACGCGCCTGGGCCTCCCCGCGGCGCGCACCGACCACCTCGACGTGGGAAGCCCCTTCCCCTTCGATCGCTGCGCACTGCTCTATTGCGCCAAGCACCTCCCCGACCCTCGCCGGCCCGGCGCCCGCCAGGCCCTGCACGAGGAATTGGGCACCCTCATCACGGCGGCCGGTGGCCGCACCCTGGCCCTGTTCACCAGCTGGCGCGCCATGCACGAAGCCGCCGACGCCCTGCGCCCGGTGCTGCCCTTCGAGGTCCTCGCCCAGGGCGACAAACCCAAGGCCATGCTTCTCGACGCCTTCTCCTCCGACCACGCCGCCTGCCTGTTCGCCACCATGTCGTTCTGGCAGGGAGTCGACGTGCCGGGGCCCACGCTCTCGCTGGTGGCGCTCGACCGTCTTCCGTTCTCCCGACCCGACGACCCTCTCCTCCAGGCGCGCCGCGACCGCGCCGGGGACGCCGCCTTCCGGACCGTCGACCTGCCCCGGGCGGCCACGCTCCTGGCCCAGGGCACGGGGCGGCTCATCCGGTCGTCGACCGACAGCGGCGTGGTGGCCGTCCTCGACTCGCGCCTGGCGACGGCTGGCTACCGCCACGTGCTCCTCGAGGCCTTGCCGCCCATGCGGCGCACCGTCGACCACGACGAGGTCGTCGACTTTCTCCGAGCCGTCGCCCGACGCGCCGACTCGGGCCCGGGTCAGTAGCCCAGTCGCTCGATCATGTCGGGGCGCTGCTGCCAGTGTTTCTCGACCCGCACCCGCAGCTCGACGAAGGCCCCGGGAGGAAGCTGGGCGCGTACCGCCGTGCCGACGTCTTTGAGCATGGCCCCGCCCTTGCCGATGACCATGCCCTTTTGCGACTCACGTTCGACGATGATCTCGATGCGCACCCGCGGCCACTCCCACTCGGTCACGCGGCAGGCGATCGAGTGCGGGAGCTCCTCGCGCACGTGCGCCAGGAGCTGCTCCCGGACGAGCTCGGCCACCCAGAACGCCTCGGGCACGTCGGTCACCATGTCGTCGGGGAAATAGGGGGGGCCGGGCGGCAGCCGGGCCAGCACGGCGCCGACGAGCGCCTCGATCCCCTCGCCCGAGAGCGACGACACCGGGAAGTACTCCACCCCGGCCTCGGCGCCCTCCCCCTCGAGCACGCCGTGGGCACCCTCGAGGTGTTCGAGGACCTGCGCCTTGGTGGCGGCGTCCACCTTGTTGACGACCACCAGCACGCGCGACAGCGCCCCGGTGGCCCCCGTGGCGGCGCGTTCGTGGCAGGTGGTGGCGGCCCGCTCGAGCACGTAGCGGTCGCCGGGCCCGATGGCGCTGGTGGCGTCGAGCACGGGCACCACCACGTCGATGTCGTCGAGGGCCTCGGCCACCTGTTCGTTGAGCCTCGTCCCCAATGCCGTTCGGGGCCGGTGCAGGCCCGGGGTGTCCACGAACACGGCCTGGAGCCCGGGACGGTGCAGCACGCCGCGCACCGCCCGCCGGGTGGTGTTGGGACGGGGCGAGGTGATCGTCACCTTGGTGCCCAGGATCCGGTTGACCAGCGTGGACTTGCCGACGTTGGGGCGGCCCACCACCGTCACGAACCCCGAGCGAAGCCCGTCGCCGGCGTCCGCATCGTCGGTGGCGCCGGCGGTCCCGGTCACGTCTCGGCGTCGTCGGGGGCGGGGAGGCCCGGCGTGTGCAGCGGCGAGATGCGGATGCGGCCGATGCGATGTCCCTGGACCCTCTCGGCCACCAGCCGCACGCCGTCGACCTCGACGGACTCGCCCTCGACCGGGACCCGGCCGAGCACGTTGAACAACAGGCCGCCCACGGTGTCCCAGTCGCCTTCGGGGAGCTCGGCGTCGAGCAGGTCGTTGAGCTCGTCCACCGGCAGCCGGGCCGTCACCGACACCTCGCCGTCGCCCAACCGCTGCACGGGCGGCTCCTCCACGTCGTACTCGTCGACGATCTCCCCCACCAGCTCCTCGATGAGGTCCTCTAGGGTGACCAACCCGGCGGTGCCCCCGTACTCGTCGACGGCGATGGCTTGGTGGAACTTGCCCTCTTGCATCTCGCGCATGAGCCGCGACACGCGCTTGGTCTCGGGCACGAACGGTGCGGGGCGCACGAAGTCCCGCACCGGCCGCTGCCCGTGGCCTTCGCGCTCGGCCCGCACCAGGTCCTTCACGAAGGCGATCCCCACCACGTCGTCGAGGTTGCCCTCGTGGACGGGAAGACGCGAGAAGCCCGCCGCGATCGCCATGTCGAGGGCTTGGGACAGGGGAAGGTCGGCCTCCACGGTCCGCATGTCGGGGCGCGGCACCATGACCTCGCGCACGATGGTGTCCCCGAACCCGATGATGGAGTGGATGAGCTCGCGCTCCTGGGTCTCGATGACCTCCTCCTCCATGGCCACGTCCGCCATGGCCAGCAGCTCGGACTCCCGCATCCCTCCTCTCTCCCTGGTGTGGGAGCGCATGAGGAGATTGGCCAGGCCGATGAGGCCGCTGGCGAGGATCCGGACGGGGGGGAAGTTCACGAGGGCCGAGACGATGGGCGCCACGAACAGTGCTGAGCGCTCGGGGTTGTACACCGCCCAGTTCTTGGGCAGCGCCTCGGCCAACACGAAGATCACGACCACCTCGAAGAACGTGGCGGCCAGCACCCCGAGGGCCCCGAAGAACCGCTCGGCCAGGATGCCCACCAGGGTGGCGGTCACCAGCTGGCAGATGAGCACGAGGAGGAGGATCGGGTTCAGGAAGGCCTGGGGGTGCTCGACGAGGCGCACCAGCCGGCCCGATCCGCGCCGGCGCTCGTCGCGCAGAGAGAAGGCCTTGGCCTTGCTGGTGCGCACCAGGGCCGTCTCCGCCAGGGCCAGCAGAGCCGACCCCGCCAGGAGCACCACCACCACGACGACGAGGATGGCGTCGGTGGTCCCGAAGTGGCTGGTGGCGAACAGCGCGGCGGGCGCCATGGCTCGCCTACGACGTGGAGCGGTAGAAGCGTGCCAGCAACTCCCGCTCGCGGCGCTCCATGGTCTCGGCCTCTTCGTCCCGGCCGTGGTCCATCCCCAGAAGGTGCAACAGGCCGTGCACCACCAGGAGGGCCACCTCGTCCTCGAGGCTCACGCCGTGATCGGTGGCGTTGCGGGCCGCCACCGAGGGGCACACCACGACGTCACCCAGCAACGTCGGCATGTCGTTCTCGTCGCTGGGCAGGCCCCCGCCGGGGCCGGTCCCGCCCTCGTCGGGAGAGCGCCCCCCGAGCTCGGGCTCCTCGTCGATGGGGAAGGCGAGCACGTCGGTGGGCCCCTGCTCGCCGAGGAATCGCTCGTGGAGCTCGGCGATGGTGGGCTCGTCCACGAACAGCAGCGACACCTCGACGTCCTCCTTCACGCCCTGGGCGCCGAGCACGTCGCGCGCCAGGGTGACCCAGCGCATGATGTCGATGTCGCGCTCGGACTGTTCGTCGGCGGCGAAGACGTCAACCACCAGCGGACTGCCCTCCGTGTTCCTGGCGCCCGGCGCGCGACGGCCGGCCCGAGCCGCCCCGGTTGGTCCGGGACAGCGCGCCGTGGCCCGCGCCCTTGGCCTCGTCGGCCTTCTCGTAGGCCGACACGATGTCCGCCACGATGCGGGCTCGCACCACGTCGCGCTGGGTCAGGTGCACGAAGGCGAGGCCCGGCACCGTCCCCAGCACCGCCTCGAGGCCGGGCAGCCCCGATCGGCCGCCGGGCACATCGATCTGGGTGACGTCGCCTGTGACGACCACCTTCGACCCGAACCCGATGCGGGTGAGGAACATCTTCATCTGCTCGGGCGTGGTGTTCTGGGCCTCGTCGAGGATGATGAAGCTCCGGTTGAGCGTCCGGCCCCGCATGAACGCCAGCGGGGCCACCTCGATGGTGCCCCGCTCCAGGAGCCGCTGCGCGCCCTCGGGGCCCAACAGGTCGTAGAGGGCGTCGTAGAGCGGACGCAGGTAGGGGTCGACCTTGGCCATGATGTCGCCGGGCAGGAACCCGAGACGCTCCCCGGCCTCCACCGCGGGCCGGGTCAGGATGATGCGGTCCGCCTCACGCGCCTGGAGGGCCTGGACGGCCAGGGCCACCGCCAGGTACGACTTCCCCGTGCCGGCGGGGCCGATGCCGAAGGTCACCACGTTGGTGGCGATGGCATCGGTGTAGCGCTTCTGGCCGGCGGTCTTGGGCCGCACGGTGCGGCCCCGCGCCGAGCGCAGCAGCTCGGTGGTGAGCACCTCGGCCGGGCTCACGTCGTCTTTCACCATGGTGATGGTCCGTCCCACGTCGCCGGCGTCGAGGCCGTGACCTTGCTCGAGCAGCGTGACGAGCTCTTCGAAGAGCCGCCCGACTCGTTGGGCCTCCTCGCCGTCGATGGTGATCTCGTTGCCCCGCACTACGATGTGCACCCCGTCGAAGGCTTGCTCGATCAGCCGCAGCAGTTCGTCTCTCTGCCCGAGCAGGCCCACCATGAGATGGTTCCCGGGGACGAGGATCTTGACCTGGGTCGACGGCACGGGCGCTCGTCGCGAGGCTACCAGCGGGCCCGAAGAGCGCCGCGTGGGGCCCCTCGCCTCGCGTCCGCAGCGCGTCGGCGACCGCCGGACGCGCTCACCCCGGCGACCCGGCGAGGCGTCGCCCGCCGATCACGTGGAGGTGGAGGTGGGGGACGGAGTTCAAGGCGTCCTCCCCCACGTTGAACACCAGCCGATACCCGCTGTCGGCGACCTTCTCGGCCTCGGCCACCCGGCCGGCGACTACGAACATGTCCGCCAGCACCTCGGCGTCGCCAGGCTCGAGCACCCCGGCGTCGTCGATGTGCCGACGCGGGA
Source organism: uncultured Acidimicrobiales bacterium (assembly GCA_963731665.1). Taxonomy (GTDB): domain Bacteria; phylum Actinomycetota; class Acidimicrobiia; order Acidimicrobiales; family UBA8190; genus Chersky-840. The sequence continues at coordinate 26,993 of CAVSWP010000011.1, forward strand.
CGACGAGCACGTGCACGGGGGCCTGGGGGCTGAGGTCGCGAAAGGCCACGGCGAGCTCGCTGCGGTGCACGACCTCGGCCGGGACCTCCCCCGAGACGATGCCGCAGAAGATGCAGTCCGTGGTGTCGCTCACCGACGCCGAGCCCGTCCCCTACGCATTCTCGGCGCGGCCCCGTACGACACTCGAGCCCTTCACCTCGGGGTACAGGTGCTCCAGACTGCCCGGGGCGATGCGGCACTGCTCGATGAAGGCGTCCACGTCGTCGGCTTTGAGCCGGATGACCCGCCCGAACTTGAACGCCGCCAGCGCTCCCTCGTCGATGAAGCGGTACAGGCTGCGCAGCGTGACGCCGAGGTGCTCGGCCGCCTCTTTGGTGCTCATCCAACGGATCTGGTCGCTCACCGCTTCTCCATGCCGGCGCTCCGTATCGCACCGTGCATCGTCATGCTATCCGGTGCCCTTCACGCGCCGACCCCCACCGCCACCGCCACCGACAGGCGCCCGGCGGCGCGGGCGGGCCGTTCGCAGTATCCGGGGTGGGCGGCCGGCCGGCTCTCGCCTCGGCGGGCAACGACCGGCCCCGGGCTCAGGCGATGACGCGCAGGCCCAGCTCGTCGAGGCGCCGGCTCATGGCGTCGGGGGTGACCCCGAAGAGGCAGGCGATGGCCCGCAGGTCCTCGGCGCGGATGGTGATCATGCGCCCGTTGAAGTCCTGGCGTTGTACCTGGATCATCGACAGGAAGCGGCGCAGCAGGTCGCGCTCGGGACCGCTCACCGAGTTGAGCTTGGTCAGGTCGATCGTGACCTTGTCGTGGCCGTCCCAGGGGCGCAGCTGGCGCCGCGCTCGGCCCGGGCTCTCCCCGTTGCCGTTGCCCTCACCGTTGGGACCCCAACGCGTGGCGTCGTCGTCCTGGGGCAGGAGCTGGTCGACAGGAACGTCGTAGAGCTTGGCCAGGCGCTGGAGCCTCGGCACCGAGATGGCGCGCTCGCCTCGTTCGTAGGCGCCCAAGACCGACGCTTTGAACTCCTGGTCCGACATGGCCTCGACCGCCTGGAGCGAGAGCCGCATCTGCTTGCGCACCGCGCGCAGGCGAGACCCCACCGCCCGGGCGTATGCCGCCCGCGCGGACTCTTCCTGCTCGTCCTCTTCGGGCAACACCGTGTTCACCATGACCGTTCAGATCCTCGCTGCGCTCGTCCCGTGCTCGCCATCGGCTCCCCTTCCAACCCCCGCGAGAGCATGACAACCGTGCCTGATCCCACCCTCGGGCACCTGCGCGGATAATCCTTGCCAGTCTCGCTCACTCAGCGTGGTGATTGCAAGAACCGTCTACGTGTCGACGCCTGGGGGCGCGGGGGCCCCGGACGGCGACAACGGCCCCACCAGGCCCTCTCGAAGTGCGCAAATGAGCAGGCCGGCGGCCACGGCGGCCGTCTCGGCCCGCAACACGTTGGAGCTCAGGCCCACCAGCGGGTACCCAGTGGTTTCCGAGGTCTCCCAGCCGCCCTCGGGGCCGACCGCCACGGCCGGCGCTCGGAGGCTCGGGGGCTCGCCACCGAGCTGCGCCAACGCCAGGGGCACGGGGGCGACCCGGGCTCGCAGGGCATCGAGGCCCCCGACGCCGGCGACCTCGGGGAGCCACGGACGCCGGCTCTGGGCGGCCGCCTCGCGCGCCACCCGGCGTAGTCGGTCGACGGCCCGCGCCCGGCGCTCACCGTGCCAGCGCACGACGGCGCGCAGCGACTCGACCACGAATATGTGGTCGACACCCGCTTCGGTGAGCTTCTGCACGACCCATTCGGGACGGCCGCCCTTCACCGGGACGAAGGCCACGGTCACCTCGGGCCCGACGCGCACCGACGTCATCACCGGTCCGTCGGGCTCGAGAACCGGTGCACGAGGAGCATCGCGCCCCGCGGCACCCGTGAACCGACAGACGCGCCATCGACCGTCGCCGTCCGACGCCACCACGCCCTCACCCGGCCGGAGTCGCAGCACCTGGCCGAGGTGGTGCCCGTCGTCGGGGGTCACCGCCAACTCGTCGAGGTCGGACACGAACACCTGGGCGGCCGCCCCGGCGGTCGCCGGCGTCGCCCCCGGGCTCCCCGATCGGGGACGCCGGGCGTCGTCTTCTCTGCGCATGGCGCGCGACGATCAGCCGAACGCGGAGCGCAGGCGCGACATGAGGCCCTCGTCGGGGGGCCCGACGTCCTCCCCGCTCTCCGCCGCGAACCGGCGGAGCAGATCCTCCTGCGCCTTGGACAGACGGGTGGGCGTGTCCACCACGACCTGGATGAGCAGGTCACCGCGCCCCCGCCCCCGCACGTGGGGGACGCCGCGCCCCCGCAGGCGGATGACGTGCCCGGTCTGGGTGCCGGGCGAGACGGCCAGCGTCTCGGTGCCGTCGAGCGTCTCGAATTCGGGGGACGCACCCAGCGCCGCCTGGGCGATCGAGACGTGCAGCTCGGCCTGCACGTCGTCACCGGCTCGGACGAAGGTGTCGTCGGGGCGCACCGCCAGATGCACGTAGAGATCGCCGGCGGGACCGCCCCGGGGCCCGGCCGGGCCCCGCCCCGACAGGCGCAGGGTCGAGCCGTGGTCGACCCCGGCGGGAACGTCGACCGAGAAGGTGCGCGCCGCGGTGACGCGTCCGTCCCCGCGGCAGTCCGAGCACGGGCTCGTGATCACTTCGCCCGTCGCACCGCAGCGCCGACAGGGCGCCGCCGTCACCACCTGGCCCAGGATCGACTGTCGCATCCGGTGCAGCTCGCCCGAGCCCTGGCAGTCGGGGCAGCGCACGGCGGTGGTGCCGGCCCGCGCCCCTGTCCCCTGGCACGTGGCGCACCCCACGGGGGTGTCCAGGGTGAGCTCGCGGGTGGTCCCGAACACGGCTTCTCGGAAGGAGAGCTCGACGACGATCTCGGTGTCGTCGCCCCGGACCGGCCCACCCCGACGTCGGGGCCCGGCACCGGCCCCGCTGAAGAAGGCGTCGAACAGGTCTCCCAGCCCGCCGCCGAAGAGGTCACCGGCCCCGGGGACGGCGTCGACGCCGTCGGGCCCGAAGCGGTCGTAGCGGGCGCGCCGCTCGGGGTCGTGCAGCACCTCGTAGGCACGCGTGACCTCTTTGAAACGGGCCTCGGCCGCACTGTCGCCCCCGGTGCGGTCGGGATGCAGCTCCCGAGCCATGCGCCGATAGGCGCGCTTGATGTCGTCGTCGGACGCCTGGGGCGAGACGCCCAGCAGGGCGTAGTAGTCAGCTGCCACGGTCGGACCGCCTCCCTCGTCCCGCCGGGCGCGCCCCGGGGCGGGCGCGGGCGCGTCCGGGGGGCGCGCCGGCCCCGAGCCGCTCGACGTGGTCGCCCCCAGGTGCTCGCCCAGCTGCTCGCCCACGAGCTCCACGGCGGCCAACGCCCGCGGGTAGTGCATCCGGGTGGGGCCGACCACGCCGATGGTGCCCGCCACCTCGCCCTCGATGGCCACGGGCGCCAACACCAGCGCGCACGCCGCCAGCGGCTCGAATCCGTGCTCGGCGCCGATGGCCACCGACAATCCCCGGTCGAGGATGTCCTCGATCAACTCCACCACCACCAGCTGCTGTTCCAGGATCGACAGCACCGACCGGACCGTCTCCACGGCGTCGAACGCCGACGCCATGCGCGACGACCCTCCGACGAACACGTGGTCGGGTTCGCCGGCCGCCCCCAGCTCGCGCAGGGCGGCGACGCCGCAGTCGACGACGGTGTCGAGCGCCGGGTCGCGCACCTCGGGAAAGGCACCCGGACTCGCCAGGGTCCCGCCCAGCGCGCCATTGGTCAGGTGGGTCGCCGCCCGGGCGAGCAGGTCGTCGGTGGTGTCGGCGGGCAGGTCGACGGTGCGCTTCTCCACCGCCCCGTCCGACAGGACGACGACCAGCAGCGCCAGCCGGGGGGACAGCCCCACCAGCTGCACCGACCGGATGGTGGCCGACTCGTGCTTGGGGCCCACCACGACCGCGGCGTAGTCGGTGAGGCCGGCCAGCAGACCGCTGGTGCGGCCGAGCAGGTCCTCGACCTCGCCGTGGACGTGAGCGAAGAACTTGCGCACTTCGTGGCGCTCGTGCGGCCCCAGGGCGCCGGGCCGCCCGAGGTGGTCGACGAAGAACCGGTATCCCTTGTCGGTGGGAATGCGGCCGGCACTGGTGTGGGGTTGGGCGAGGTAGCCGTCACGCTCGAGGGCGGCCATCTCGCTGCGCACGGTGGCCGAGGACACCTCGACGCCGGGGTTCCCGGTGATGTGGGCGGAACCGACCGGTTGGGCCGTCTCGATGTACTCCGACACCACCGCGTTCAATATGGCGGCCTTGCGGACGTCGAGCCCGGCTTCACCTTCGGAGTCGGCCTGGCCGCGGCCCGGCGTGGCGTGCTCTTTGCGCTCGGGGCGCGGGGCTCGGTTCTCCTTCATCGTGGTTCTGGCAGTCGAGTCTACCGAGTGCTACCTCGATCCCACGGGCTGGGCCGGATGGGCAGGCCCGGGAGCGGCGCCTCCTGGTCGGGCCCGAGGCCGGTCCGGAGACGACGGTGCCGGCGGGTGGAGGCACCGGGGCGAGACGACGCTCAGTCCTCGAGCCGCAGCGCCGAGATGAAGGCCTCCTGGGGGACCTCCACCCGTCCGATGGACTTCATCTTCTTCTTTCCCTCTTTCTGGCGCTCCAGGAGCTTGCGCTTGCGGGTGATGTCCCCGCCGTAGCACTTGGCCAGGACGTCCTTGCGCTTGGCCTTGACCGTTTCGCGAGCGATGACCCGGCCCCCCACGGCCGCCTGGATGGGAACGTCGAAGAGCTGACGGGGGATGAGCTCGCGCAGCTTCTCGGTCATGCGCCGGCCGTAGGCGTCGGCCTGGGAACGGTGCACCACCGTCGAGAAGGCGTCGACGGGCACGTGGTTGATGAGCAGGTCCACCTTGACCAGATTGGCGCTCTGGTACCCATGGGCCTCGTAGTCGAGGCTGGCGTATCCCTTGGTGCGGCTCTTGAGCTGATCGAAGAAGTCGACGACGACCTCGGCCAGGGGGATGCGGTAGATGAGCTCGAGGCGTTCGGGCGACAGGTACTCCATGCGGTCGAGGTCGCCGCGGCGCGCCTGGCACAGCTCCATCACGGTCCCGATGTACTCCGACGGCACGATGAGCGTGGCCCGGAGGATGGGCTCCTCGATGTGGTCGAGCCGGCTGGCGTCGGGCATCTCGCTCGGATTGTCGAAGCGCATCTCCCCGCCGTCGGTGAGGTGGGCCACGTACGCCACCGAGGGCGCCGTGGCGATGAGCGACAGGTCGAATTCCCGCTCGAGACGCTCCCTCACGATCTCCATGTGCAAGAGGCCGAGGAAGCCGCAGCGAAAGCCGAAGCCCAACGCCCCCGACGACTCGGGCTCGAAGGTGAAGCTCGAGTCGTTCAACCGCAGCTTCTCGAGGGCCTCGCGCAACGCCGTGAGCTCGTCGCCGTCGATGGGGTAGAGCCCGCAGAACACCATGGGCTTGGGATCGCGGTATCCCGCCAGGGGCTCGGGCGCGGGGTGGGCGGCGTCGGTGACGGTCTCCCCCGAGCGGGCCTGGCCGACGTCCTTGATGCCGGCGATGAGATACCCCACCTCTCCGGGACCGAGCTCGTCGACGGGCGTCGGGATTGGCATGCGCACGCCGATCTCCTCCACCTCCTCGGAGAAGCCCGCTTGCATGTAGCGGACCTTGGTCCTCGAACGCAGCACGCCGGACATGACCCGGACCGAGCTCACGACCCCGCGGTACTGGTCGTAGGCGGAGTCGAAGATGAGGGCTCGCAGGGGGTCGCCGGGCTCCCCCGCCGGTGCCGGCACGCGCGCCACCACGGCGTCGAGGAGCTCTTCCACCCCCTCCCCCGTCTTCGCCGAGATGCGCAGGATCGACTCCGCCGGGATGCCCAGGACGCGCTCGATCTCCGCCGCGTACTTCTCGGGCTCCGCCGCGGGCAGGTCGATCTTGTTGAGCGCCGCCACGATCTCGAGGTCGTGCTCGATGGCCTGATAACAGGTGGCCAGCGTCTGGGCCTGGATGCCCTGCGAGGCGTCGACCAGCAGCACGGCTCCCTCACACGCCGCCAACGACCGGCTCACCTCGTAGCCGAAGTCGACGTGCCCGGGGGTGTCGATGAGGTGCAGGACGTGGTCCTTGAACCGGACGCGCACGTTCTGCGCCTTGATGGTGATCCCCCGCTCGCGTTCGAGCTCCATGGAGTCGAGGTACTGCTCGCGCATGAGGCGCGGGTCGACGGCGTGGGTCAGCTCGAGGATGCGGTCCGACAGCGTCGATTTCCCATGGTCGACATGGCTGATGATCGAGAAATTGCGGATGCGGTCGGGGCTGAGCACAGCACTTCGAGCGTACCGGCGCCGGCGTCGGGGTCCGGTCCCAGAAGCGACCACGGCCTCCCCCTGCTAGGCTCGCGCCTTTGGTGGTGACCGGTGGCGCCACCGGCTCGGACACGTTGGGCCGTCCGGCCAGGACCGATCCCCCTCCACCTCCATTGTCGACGAGCCGCCCACAGCGGGTCACGTCTCGGAGCAGCGAACCCCATGGCCAACATCCGGAGCCAGATCAAGCGGAACCGCCAGAACGAGCGGCGCCGCGTGCGCAACAAGGCGGTGCGCTCGGAGATCCGCACGCGCACCAAGACCGCCGTGACGGCCGTCGACGCCGGAGCCGAGGACGCCACCGAGGCCACGCGGGCCGCCGTGAGACGAATCGACAAGGCCGCCGCCCAGGGCGTGATCCACAAGAACCAGGCCGCCAACCGCAAGTCCCGGCTCATGCGCCGGGCGAACGCCGCCGCCGAGGACTAGAGCCTCAGGTCCGGCGCCGGGACCCGCTCGCCGCGGGCCGACGCGTGGTCGTCTCCCTCGCCGCGCCCAGCCGGCTGAGCCGACCGACGAGCACCTCGATCACCGTCTCCGGTGGCAGGGCGCTGCGACCCCGGACGTCGAGGTCGGCGTCGGCCAGCAAGGTGATGGCCCTGCTGATGCCGGTGGGGCCCAGCCGCCGACCTTGTTCGAGCGCCTTGCGCGCCGGGAAGGAACTGCGCATGCCCAGGCGCGCCGCAGCCTCGTCGGGGGTCGTGACGCCCGACCCGTCGAGGCGGAGCATGGCCTGGTAGTGGCGGTGCAGGATCGCCATGACCTGCAACGGGTGGAACGAGCCCGCCCCGAAGAGGCGGCGCAGGGCCCCGAGGGCACCGGCGGTGTCACCGGAGTCGATGGCGTCGGACAGGTCCCACGGTGCCACCGCGCCGGCTTCGCCGAGGAACGGCTCGAGCTTGTCGACGTCGACCGACGCCCCCTCGCCGTAGGCGGCGGCGAGGGCCTCGAGCAGTCCCCGCAGGCGGCTCATGTCACCGCCCAGGTGCTCCCCCAGTCGAGACCCGGCCCGGGCGTCGAGCTTGACGGGTGCCTCGTGCAGGCGGTCCACGAGCCACTGCGTCCGGGCCCGTCCGGTACCGACGGCGGCGTCGACGACCGCGCCCTGGCGCTCGACCGCCTTGACCAGCGCGGCGGGGATGGTGCCACTCCCCGCCACCAGGACCAGGGCGACGCCGGGAAGAGGATCGGCGAGGCAGGTCACCAGGCGGGCGGCGTCGGCGGCCACCAGACGCCCGGCGTCGCGCAACACCACGATCCTCCGGTCGGCCAGGAACGGCGGCGTCGTCAGGGCGTCGACCACCGTGCCCACCTCGAGCTCGTCGGCTCCCGTCCCACCGTGCTCCTCCACGACCATCCCGATGTCGTACGCACCGGCGAGGTCACCCAGCAGGTCGTGGGCGCGCTGGCCGACGAGTGAGGCGTCGTCCCCGCGCACGAGGTACGCCGGCCGCGGCTCCGCGGGGTCGCTCACGGTGCCTCGAGGACGGCGGCCAGGGCGTCGCACACCTTCCGGGTCCCGGCCACGTCGTGGGCCCGCACCAGGCGGCACCCCAGCGACACCCCCAGGGCGGCGGCAGCGAGCGACGCCTCCTGTCGACGGTCGATGTCGAGATCGAGCGTCACGCCCAAGAAGGGCTTGTTCGAGGCCGAGAGGAGCAGGGGATACCCCAAGCCGGCGAGGACACCCGAGGCGCGCAACAGCTCCAGGGATTGGGCGGCGGTCTTCCCGAGATCGAGTCCGGCGTCGAGAACGATCTGGTCGGCGCCCACACCGGCGGCGCGCGCTCGAGCGGCGCGATCGGCGAGGAAGCTCCCCACCGACTCCACCACGTCGTCGTACTCGGGCTCGGGGTCGGGGACGCGGGGCCCGATCCGGATGTGGGTGGCCACCACTGCCGCGCCGGCCCGGGCGGCAGCGGGCAGATAGTCAGGGTCGGCGAACCCACTGATGTCGTTGCCCACGACGGCGCCCGCCGCGTACCCCTCCCGGGCCACCGACGCCCGCCACGTGTCGACCGACAGCGGCGCGTCGATGCGGGCGTGCAGGGCCTCGATGGCGGGGAGGACCCGGTCGAGCTCCTCGGCCTCGCTCACAGGGGGCCCCGGGCCCGCCTTCACCCCGCCGACGTCGAGGATGTCGGCGCCGGCGGCCTTCAGTTCGGCGGCCCGCGCCATCAGTGCGTCGAGGGAGAAGGTCGCGCCCTTGTCGTAGAAGGAGTCGGGCGTCCGGTTCAAGATGCCCATGACCAGTGATCGCGTGGTCAGATCGAAGGTCCGATCACCGAGACGGAGGCGCACCGCGAGAACCTACACGCGCCCTACCCCGGCGTGGTCAGGCGGCGCGCCCCGGACGCGCTCAGAAGAGCCGGGCCGCCAGCGCCTTGCGGTACGCCGCCGTGCGAGGATCGTCGGCGCCCAGGGTCTCGAGGAGGTCGAGGAACTCCTGGCGCGCTGCTTCGTCGTCCTTCACCTTGGCGAGCAGGCCGTCGAGCAGGACGTCCACCCCGTTGGCGGGCACCTCGACCTGTTGGGCGGCCAGGCGTGCCGTCGCCGCCAGCTGGCGCAGCTCGGGCGTCTCGGGAACCCGGGCGAGCAGCCGGAGGGCCTCGTCGGGATCACCACCCGCCACCGACAGGCGCGCCAGCGCCTCCACGGCACCGGGGTGAGAGGGCTCGAGCTCGAGGGCGCGGCGCAACGACACCTCGTCGCCCGCCGCCACCAGGAGGTCGGCCTCGGACGGCTCGGGGGCCAGGCGCTCCACGAACTCGGTGACCTGCGCCTCGGGGACGGCGCCGATGAAGCCGTCGACGACCTGCCGGTCCCTGAGCGCGAACACCGCCGGGATCGACTGCACCTGGAACGTCGTGGAGATCTGGGGGTTCTCGTCCACGTTGACCTTGACGAGCTCGACCGAGCCGCCCTTGGCCTCGACAACCTTCTCCAGGACGGGGCCCAGGGTGCGGCAGGGCCCGCACCACGGTGCCCACAGGTCCACGACGACCGGGACCTGCTCGGACCGCAACAGAACGTCCTGCTCGAAGGTGGCATCGGTGACTTCGATCACACCGACGACGATACCGGGTGCTCCTCGCAGCTCGGGTCGCTCGGGGCGCCGCGGGTAGCGTTCTGCCCATGACGACTGCCGACCTCGTCGACGGCGGCGTCGAGGGCATCGACGCCGAACCGGTCACGGCATGGTTCTCGTCACATGTGGGGGGCAGCCGGCCCCCGTTGTCGTTCACCCTCATCGCCGGGGGGCGTTCGAACCTCACGTATCGGGTCGACGACGACGCCGGCCACGTGTACGCCCTGCGCCGCCCACCGCTCAGCCACGTCCTTCCCACGGCCCACGACATGTCGCGCGAGCACCGCGTCATCACCGCCCTCGGGCCGACCGCGGTCCCGGTCCCCGAGACCTTCGGACTGTGCGACGACCCCGGGGTCAACGGGCAACCCTTCTACGTCATGGAGTTCGTGGAGGGCCACATCATCCGGGACGCCCCCGCCGCGGCGCGCGAGCTCGACGACTCGTCACGACGGCGGGCCGGAGAGTCCCTCGCCGACACGCTGGCTGCCCTGCACGCCGTGGACGTGGACGCCGTGGGCCTCGGGGACTTCGCCAAGCGCGACGGGTACATCGAGCGCCAACTGCGCCGGTGGTACGAGCAGTTCCGCAACTCCCAGGTGGCGGGGCTGGACAGCGCGTCGGCCGTGGGGGCGGTCCACGACCGGCTCGCCGCCCAGGTTCCACCCCAGGTGGGGACGTCGATCGTGCACGGCGACTACCGCCTCGACAACACCGTGCTCGGGTCTGACGGGTCGGTGCGCGCCGTGCTCGACTGGGAGATCTGCACCCTGGGTGACCCCCTGGCCGACGTCGGGCTCCTGATGGTGTACTGGACCGATCCCGGTGACGACGCCGCTCTCATCGGCGTGACCCCCACGACGGTGCCGGGGTTTCCCGGCCGAGCGGAGATGCGGGCGCGCTACGCCGAAGCGTCCGGTCGCGACCTCTCACACCTCGACTTCTACGTCGCCTTCGGCTACTGGAAGCTGGCCTGCATCATCCAAGGCGTGTACGCCCGCTACGTGGGGGGCGCGGCGGCGGGGGACCGATCGAGCGTGGACGATTTCGGGCACAGCGTCGTCAGGCTGGCCGAGATGGCGCTCGGGACGCTGGACGCTTCGTGAGCCGGGGCCCGACGAGGTGACGCTCTACGAGCGCCACGGGGAGCGCGCCGTCGACCGACCCGTCCTCGTGGTGTCGCTCGACGGATGGGTCGACGCCGGACTGGGCGCCGACGGCGCCATCACGGCGTTGCTGTCGGCCGAGCCCACCGAGCTCCTCGCCACGTTCGACGGCGAAGCCCTCATCGATCAGCGGGCTCGGCGTCCCGTGGTGCACATCGCCCACGGGGTCAACGAGGGCCTCACCTGGCCGGTCATCCAGCTCAGGGTGGGGGCCGATCGTGCCGGCGCCGACGTCTGCTACCTGGTGGGGCCCGAGCCCGACTTCCGGTGGCCGACGTTCGTCGCCTCGGTGGTGACCCTGGCCGGCCAGCTCGGTGTCCGGATGGTCGTGGGGCTGGGGGCCTTCCCCGCTCCCGCTCCCCACACCCGCCCGGTGCGCCTGGCGGCGACCGCCCCTCCGCAGTCCGCCGAACTGGTGGCCCGGGTGGGCATCGTCCAGGGGGAGATCGACGTGCCCTCGGGCGTGTGGGGAGCCCTGGAGATCGCCCTCGGTGACGCCGGCATCCCGACCGTCGGGCTGTGGGCCCGGGTCCCGCACTACGTGTCGGGCATGGCCTTCCCACCGGCCAGCGCGGCCCTCATCGACGGACTGGCCGCCGTGGGCGAACTGTCACTGGACTCCACCGACCTCCACACCGCGGCGGACGCCTCGCTCCAACAAGTGGACGACCTCATCGCCAAAAGCACCGAGCACACCTCGATGGTCCGTCAGCTCGAGCGCAGCGTGGACGCGGCCGAGGGCAACCCCCTCGACGTGGGGACGCTGCCGACGGGTGAGGAGCTCGCCGCCGAGCTCGAGCGCTATCTCCGCGATCAACGCAGCGACGGAGGATCGCCCGACGACCTGTGAGGTCGTGGACGTCGCTATGCGATCTGCACGAGGTCGACGACGAACACCAGCGTCTCGTTGCCGGCGACGGCCGGAGGGTCGCCGGTGGCACCGTAACCCAGCGCGGAAGGGATGACGATCTCCCGCCGACCCCCCACCTTCATGCCCACGATGCCCTGCCCGAAGCCGGGGACCACCCCCGAGAGCGCGAACGGCGTCGGCTGGCCACTTTTCCAGGGCGAGTCGTCGAAGACCTGGCCGTTGGCGTAGTCGGCGCCGACGTACCGCACCGAGACGGTGCTCGACGCCACGGCCGCCGTACCCGTGCCGACGACGAGGTCCCTGGTCTGGAGGCTGGTGGGAGGAGGCTGCGATCCCGGACTGATGACGGGCTCCTTGTTGAGGTCCGTGGCACCCGCCACGGCCGGCAGTTGCGCCGTGCCCGGCGCCGTGGCGGCGCTCCCCCCGGTCGTCGTCGTCGCTGACGGCCCACTGGACCCGCACGCGGCCAACAGGCATCCCACCACGACCACCATGGGGACAAGGGCACGACGCACGGCCGGGAGACTAGTTGTCGCCCGACGGCACGCCGCGTCACCAGCTAGAGCGCGGCCCCATGCGCGTGCGTGGCCAGCCACATCCCGATCCCGATGAGCACGGCGAAGGTCACGAAGACGACGGCCAAGGCCACGTACCGGTTCGTCGAGTGGCGCGTGGCGGCCGAGCTCGACGACGCCAGCAGAGCAATGTCGACGGCGTCGAGACCTTTGTGGCCCTCTGGGCCGTCCTGACCGGGAGAAGAGCCGGAGGGCTGGTGCACGATGGCGGCCATCTCCTCGGGAGATGCCGCCGCGTTGATGGCCAGCACTCGCCGCGTGTATTCGTAGGGCTCGATCCGGCCTGACTCGAAATCGTCGAGGACGCGTCGGAGGAACGGCTCGCGCTCGGCGAGACCGGGGTCAACGCCGTCGGGGGGCTCCCCCTCGAACCACGATCGTTCTTGGCCCATCTCACAATTCTCGGCCACCTCGAAGAAGAACTACACCGGTTTTTCGGCCTCGGAGCACGAGAATCACCCCTACCAGGGGCGTGGGTTCGCCGGATTGGCTTCGGATAGGGTGCGCCCGATGCAAGTCGATGGTGGCATCGGGTTCGATCCGGGAGACGCCCTCAAGACGGCGCGACGAGCCGAGGAGGACGGCTTCGACGGCCTGTGGTGCGCGGAGACGGGACACGACCCGTTCCTCCCCCTGCTGCTGGCCGCCGAGCACACCGAACGCATCGAGCTCGGCACGGGGATCGCGGTGGCGTTCGCCCGCAACCCCATGAGCACGGCGGTGCTGGCCAACGACCTTCAGTCGTACTCCAAGGGTCGGTTTATGCTCGGCCTGGGCTCGCAGATCAAGCCGCACATCGAGAAGCGCTACTCGATGCCGTGGTCGCACCCCGCTCCCCGGATGCGCGAGTTCATCACGGCCATGCGGGCCATCTGGTCGGCCTGGCACGACGGCACCAAGCTTGCGTTCCGAGGGGACTTCTACAAGCACACCCTGTTGACCCCGTTCTTCAATCCCGGGCCCAACCCGTACGGGACTCCGAAAGTCTTCCTGGCCGCGGTGGGGCCGCTCATGACCGAGGTCGCCGGGGAGGTCGCCGACGGGCTGCTGGCGCACGGCTTCACCACGGCGCGCTACATGCGCGAGGTGACGATGCCGGCACTGGACCGGGGCCTGGCCCGGGCGGGTCGCACCCGAGAAGGGTTCGAGGTCTCCTACCCCGCCATGATGGTCACGGGGGCCAACGAGGCCGAGGTCCAAGCCGCCACCCAGGCCGTCAAAGCCCAGCTGGCCTTCTACGCGTCGACACCCGCCTACCGGCCCGTGCTCGACCTCGACGGCTGGGGAGACCTGTTCGGTGAGCTCAACCGACTGTCGAAGAAGGGGGAGTGGGTGCAGATGGCGGACCTCATCCCCGACGACATGCTCGACGCCTTCGCCGTGTCGGGGGAGATCGGGGAGATCCCCGCCAAGGTGGTCGAACGCTATGGGGACATGGTCACGCGCGTGAGCTTCTACGCCCCCTATCGCATGGCCCACGACCAGATCCGCGAGCTACTGGCCGGGTTCAGGGCGTTGTGACGCTTTCCGGGGAGCAGCCGCGCCGGGCCGACGGCGGCTCAGATGACGATGTTCACCAGCCGGGGGGGCCGGGCCACCACCCGTGACGGCTGGGCGCCGCCGAGCACACCGGCGACGCGCTCCGACGCCATGGCGACGCGCACGGCCTCCTCCTCGGTGACGTCGGGCGAGACCTCGATCCGGTCCCGCACCTTGCCGTTGACCTGCACCACCAAGGTGACGCTCTCGGAGCGGGCCAGCTCGGCGTCGAACGACGGCCACGGCTCGGCGTGCACCATCGCACCTTCTCCATGGCGGCGCTCCCATGCTTCGGCGGCCACGTGCGGGGCCAACGGGGCGAGCAACAGGAGCAGGGCGTCCGATGCGGCGTCCTGGGTGGCCCCATGCGGGCCACCGGGCGCGTCGCGTCCGTAGCGCTGCAGATCATTGGAAAACTCCATGCAGGCGGACACGGCGGTGTTGAACGACCACCGCTCGATGTCGTTGCTCACCTTGGCGATGAGCCGGTGCGAAGCCCGTTCGACGGCGAGGTCCTCGGCACGAAGCTCGCCTTCGCGTCCCGCACCGGCGGTCTCGACCGTGAGCCGCCACACGCGGTCCAAGAAACGGCCGCACCCTTCGATGACGTTGTCGGCTTGTTCGGTCCAGTCCATGTCGTCGCCCGGGGGCCCGGCGAAGATGTGGAACAGCCGCAGGGCATCGGCGCCCACCGTGTCGAAATAGCGCGCCGGCGTGATCAGGTTTCCCCTGGACTTCGACATCTTCTTGCCGTCCGTGCGGATCATGCCCTGCGTGAAGAGCCGACTGAACGGTTCCCGCCCGAGCCCGGGGGCCAGCCCGACGTCGATGAGGGCCCGGGTGTAGAAGCGCGCATAGAGGAGGTGCAAGATGGCGTGCTCGATGCCGCCGATGTACTGGTCCACCGCCATGAAATGCCGGGCGATCTCGGGCGTGAACGGTCTGTCCTCGGACCACGGGTCGCAGAAGCGTAGGAAGTACCACGACGAGTCGACGAAGGTGTCCATGGTGTCGGTCTCGCGCTCGGCGGAGCCCCCGCATTTCGGGCAGGTGGCATGGCGGAACGTCGGGTGGCGCCTCAGTGGGGACTCGCCGGTGGGAAGGAACTCGACGTCGTCGGGGGCCAGGACGGGCAACTGGTCCTCGGGAACCCCGACGATCCCGTCGTCCGGGCAGAAGACGACCGGGATGGGACATCCCCAGTAACGCTGGCGTGACACCAACCAGTCGCGCAGGCGGTAGTTGACGGTCCGGAGGCCGATTCCTCGCTCCTCGAGCCATTGGACGGCGCGCTCCTTGGCGGCCCCCACGTCCAGACCGTCGAGGAAGCCCGAGTTCACCTTGATGCCGTCACCGGTCCACGCGCCCCCGTCGAACCCCTCGGGGGGCTGCGTGGTGCGCACCACCGGAAGGTTGTGGGCTCGGGCGAAGTCCCAGTCGCGATCGTCCTCGGCCGGGACGGCCATGATCGCTCCGGTCCCGTAGCGCATCAGGACGTAGTCGGCCACGAAGACGGGGATCTCCTCCTCGCTGAACGGGTTGACCACGTAGCCGCCGGTGAACGCACCGCGCTTGGCCAGGGTCTCGACCCCCTCCTCGGAGGTCCGGTCGAGCTCGCTCCTGGTGGCCGCGGCAGCGCGCAGGCTCTCCACCTCGGGTCTCTGCGCCTCGGTGGTGAGCACGTCGACGAGAGGGTGCTCGGGCGCCACGACGGCGTAGGTCATCCCGAAGCTGGTGTCGGGGCGCGTCGTGAACACACGGATCACCAGGCCGTCGCGCTCACCGCCCACGACGGGCAGGTCGAACTCGACCCCCTCGGATCGGCCGATCCAGTTGCGCTGCATGGTCTTGACGCGCTCGGGCCAGTCGAGGTCGTCGAGGCTCTCGAGCAGTTCGTCGGCATAGGCCGTCGTCCGGAAGAACCACTGCTCGAGCTCGCGCTGTATCACCAGGTCACCGGAGCGTTCGCAGGTCCCGTCGGCCAGGACCTGCTCGTTGGCCAACACCGTTTGGCACCCCGGGCACCAGTTGACAGGCGCCAGCGCCCGGTAAGCCAGGCCCGCTTCCAACAGACGCAGGAAGATCACCTGGTTCCAGCGGATGTACGACGGGTCGTGGCTCCGGATCTCCCTCCGCCAGTCGTAGACGGCCCCGAGGCTCTTCACGCTGGCCTTCAGCTCGGCGATGCGAGCCTCGGTGAAGGTCCGGGGGTGCTCGCCGGTGCGGATGGCGGCATTCTCGGCAGGCAGGCCGAAGGAGTCGAACCCGAAAGGCGAGAGAACGGCGAAACCCTGCATGGTGCGGTGCCGCACCAGGAGGTCCCCGAAGGTGTAGTTCCTGACGTGACCCTGGTGGGCAGGGCCGCTCGGGTAGGGGTACATGCACAGGACGTACTGCTTCGGACGGGGGTCGCCGGCGTCGACCTCGTAGAGGCGGCTGTCGGCCCAGCGCCGCTGCCACTTCTGCTCGACTTCCTGAACGTCGTAGGCACGCGCCATTCTCGGATTCTAGGGAAGCCGACGCCGCGCCCTGGCCACCTCCGAGCCTCCCCGGCGCCCATTCCGGCTCGACCGAACCACCCTTGATCAGGCGAGAACCCGGGGGTCCGGCCAAGCCGGGCTGGTAGCCTGACGCGTCGTCCCGGGGGCGTAGCTCAGTTGGTAGAGCGCTTGACTGGCAGTCAAGAGGTTCGAGGGTTCGAGTCCCTTCGCCTCCACTCGAAAAGTCCTGGTGGTCGTCCAGGCGGGTGTCGATTCGCGACGAAGACCAGGAGCGAGAAGGACCGGCGCCGGGACAGGAAACTCGCCTCGACCTACTCCTCGGCCTTCCCCTGATCGAAGTCGTGCAGCTCGTCCCATGATCCGGCGGGAGTCAGCCATCTGGGGCGGCGCGCCCAGGATTCCTGTCTCGGTAGGGCGACGTGATCTGCAGCCACAATGGCAGGTCCCGAATGGTCCTGCACGGGTCGCGCCCGGATGAAACAGGAACGAAACAGGGAGGCGCCGACGCTGGAGGTGTCTCCCGGCGTCAGGATCCGAGCACGTGTATTGTTCTGGCTGGCTTTACGCGGATAGGGGATCCGGGGGGTGCCGCAATGTTCGGTGGTTTGCGTTGCTTACGGTCCGAAGCCCGGCGGCGGGGTGGGTGCTCGGCGGACTCCGGCCCAAGGAGTTTGCGCCCGAGGTCATCGCGGCTGAGTGGCAAAGCTCGGGTACTCGTCGGGATCGCCGTTATGGCGGGCGCCACCGTCGCCTCCGTGCCCTTCGCCGGGTCGGCCTCCGGCCAGCCCACGTGGTCTACCCCAGCGGGCATCGACCCCGCCAACGGAGGGAATCCCTTGTGGGTGTCGTGTCCGACTGTCCATTTTTGTGTGGCGGTCGACCTCAACGGGGACACATCGACCTATAACGGCACCAGTTGGTCAAGCCCGACCCCGGTGGACCCGGACGGCGGTGGCTTTTCCTCGGTGTCGTGTGTGACGGCGCAATTCTGCGCCGCCGTCGACTACAGCGGCAACGCGTTGACCTACAACGGCACGAGCTGGTCGGCTCCCGTCCTTATTGATCAGACCGTAAGCGCCCTGGTGTCGGTGTCATGTGCTTCCAACAATTTCTGCGTGGCCGTTGACGCCAACGGAAACGCTTTCAAATACGACGGCGCCTTCAACCCCGATGGCTTCAACTGGTCTGCCCCCACCAGTTTCGACGCCGGAAACACCCCCGTGGCCGTGTCGTGTCCGGCTGCCAATTTCTGTATGGCCGTCGACTACAAAGGGAACGCAGTGACCTACAACGGCACCAGCTGGTCGACCCCAACCCGGGTGGACTCAACCCCCGGAGGTTTGGCATCGGTGTCCTGCGTGGCGACGACCTCCTGTGCAGCCGTGGACTACGAGGGGAGTGCGCTCATTTACGAGGGCGGCACGTGGCTTCTCACTCCCGGCGTCGATTCCAACGGTTTGGACTCCGTGTCATGTGCAACGGCGAGTTTCTGTGTCGCAATCGACGGTGGTGGAAACACCCTCACCTACGATGGCACCAGCTGGTCGGCCTTGAGCGACGTCGACTCCTCGAACTCCCTGGCGTCGGTGTCCTGTGCGGGCGCACAGGACGCGTTGACGATCGTCGAAGCGCCGAGCTTCTGCGGAGCCGCTGACTACAACGGAAACGCCCTCGTCTATTCCGGTGCAGCGTCCCTCTCTGAAGCCACCGCGATGCAGGCCTATTCGACCGGTCTCACCGCCACCGGAGGAAACGCACCGTATGCGTGGACGGTGTCATCGGGTCACTTGCCGAGGGGTCTCCACCTCAAGAGGTCGACCGGGGCTATCTCGGGGAGGCCCAGCAAGCGCGACAGCGGGACCTACACCTTCATCGTGAAGGTTGTCGACAAGAGGTTCAAGATGAAGCACCATCCCGCGACGCAAAACACGGCAACTGCCGCCCTGTCGATCACGATTTCGTGACGTCAGTCGTCGACCCGGGTCTGGGTGCCACCGGCGACGACGGGCGGCGATCTTCGGGGATCCCGTGCGCGTCGTCATGTATCCATCTGGACCGGGCTGGAAGTGCCATTCCTTCTCGCTCCGACTGATTGTGGACGGTTCAGCCGTGTCGAGAACGCCAGGCCTTCCGGCCGGAGAACCCGTCCAGCCCGGCGGGGTGGTGATAGGGCCCAATCCCGAGACCGGCGCCTTACGCGAGGCCAGAGACCGTGCGCTCTTGGGACGTCAGGCCGATCGCTCGAGAGTGGCCCGTTCGTCTTCGGACAACTCCATAGGCTCGAGAAATCGAAATCACATTTGCGCCTCTCCTCGTCGCTGACATTGGGACAAACGCGCCGACCTACCCGAGATTCCTAAACGGTGAAGATTATTGACAGGTCACTTAGGCCCCGTTCACGGTCACGTACAAGAACCGTGGCCTATACGCGACGGGCTGGCCCACTATTCCAGTGGAATCGATGTCGTACGACATCACGAGAGTCGTGGTACTCCCCGAAGTTACGGTGAGTCCAGGCTGGACGTGAGCATTGTAGGTATAGATCTTGAAGCGGCCCGCCGTCAGCGGCGTCTGGTAGATCTGTTGCCCATTCGTAAATGGTCCCGTGGGACTTGACGCGATGTACGCGTCTATTTCTCCCTTGAACAACTGAGAGTTACCCATACTTATGAGTATGTAGTGGCTTCCGACAGCAGAAACGCTGAACTCGGTGTTGGCGCCGCTCCCGATCGATACCGCAGCGGACTGTTGGGCACTCCACGCGCTGCCGTCGAAGTACGTCCACTGCGACTGATCGGTCAAGGGTGCCGAGGAGGGCACTCGCGCCACGTATATCTGAGAGCCATTCATGCCGTAGATGTACGTAAAACCATCCGCTCCCGCCAGAACATAATTGGTCCAGTTTATCGTCCCGGCGGAGATTGGATACATGCCGGTCATCTGAAGGCTCGGCAGTGCGAACGTCGCAACGAAGCTGGAGCCCGTCCATCGTTGGTGGAAGATTCTGCGACCACGCTCCTCAGAGAACATCACGTATAACGTGCCATTGGACACAACACCACTCGCGGGCCAGAGCCAAGCGTTGCCCGTATAGGGCGCAGGATTGATGTAGGCAAGCCGCCTGTTGGTCCCCTTGCTGAAAAGAGTCTGTACAAGGGCACCCTCAGCATTTTGGATGACCACCGAGTTGTGCACCAGAGTGATCGGGGACACTTTGCCGTTTGCCTTTGTGGTCCGGATTTGGGTGTCGTTGAAGAACCACGCCGTCCTTCCGTCGGGCAGCGCGAAGGAGCGAGTGCCGTCTCCTCCCGCCCATCCGCTCTTGGTTCCTCCGTACGCCGCGAAAAGATTGGTTAAGGTCGTGTCGGGGGTCACCGCAAAAGTCACTCCCTGACCCGCTGCTTGCGGCTGCATTGACAGGAGGAGGCCCGACACCGTCACCATCAAGACGGCGCTCGCCGATGTGCGAAACCACCTCCCTGACATTGCCTCCCCCGTTCTCCCGCCCCACCTTCTGGCAGTCCTGCGTAGGTACTCGACGACCGAGTACCTGACACCACAGCTTAGGGATCCGTCGCCTTCGTCATCAGCCGGCGTCTCCTTTGCCGGATCCATGTTCGCCTCCGCGTTTGTAACGGGGCCTCGCCAAAATTGATGGTACCGCTGATGGTACAGCCGGCCGACCGGAAGTGGGAATACTTGGCCACCCTCGGACCTGCCCTGAGACACTTCGTCAGGGGCGAGTGTCAGGGCGCCGTAAAGCAAACCTCGACAACCACCCCGACTTGGCGGGAAGGAGGATTGTGGGCGCGTCGTCCCGTCGCCTCCGGGTGTCAACCAGGGCTCCGGCCCTGGTCGGCCTGTCGGCAGCGGTGCCGCGCCGGGACCGGCCGCCATGGCGACAAGGTCGCTGAGGCGACCAGACGGGCTCGATGAGGGGGCTGCACCCGTGGAGAATCACCTCGATCGGCAGGTCCTCGATGGCCGAGCCAGAGAAGAAAACGCCCTGGTACGCTTCGGCATCGGCCGAGAACATCTGTGGGGGAGGCCCGTTCGATGCGGAAGGTTCTTTCGCCGTCACTGAGCGCACTGTGTGTCTCGACTTTGCTGCTCTCGATCTTCGTCGTGGTGGGTTCCAGCATGGCGGCAAACGCAAACGGCGGCTACCTGGGACGACCTCCGCTGTCCAACCACAGCGGGCCCGTCATGGGCACGAACACCACCCCGGGGGCGGTGACGGTCACCCCTATCTATTGGGATCCCAGCTTCACGTTCAGTTCGAGCTACAAGTCCGTGATCAACGGGTTCTTCACCAACGTCGCCGCCGACAGCGGCAAGACCACCAACGTCTTCTCCACTGATCTGCAGTACGGCATCAACTACGACGTCCAAGCGGGCACGCCCATCGTCGACAGTGACGCCTTCCCTGCCAGTGGGTGCACGCCTGACACGGGCGCGATCTATTCCGACACCACGAGCTACACGAACTGTCTGACCGACACGCAGATCCAGTCAGAATTGGCCACCGTCCAAGCTGCCCACAGCCTCCCCGCCGACCTGGCAGATCTGTACGTCGTCTTCCTGCCCGAAGGCGTGGAGTCCTGCATGACATCGGCCGATGGGGCCCAAGACGGTTCGTGCACGGAGAATGACGCCGGACAATCGACCTTCTGTGGGTATCACAGCTTCATATCGTCAGGCCCGCTCATCTACGTAGACATGCCGTTCCCCATCTACAACTCGGAAACCCACAAGACCTGCAGTCCGCAATTCGGGCCTGGGAACGAGTCCCCCAACGGGGAGCTCGACGCCGACGTCGAATTGTCCTGGGTAAGCGGGGAGATGAACGGGGCGATCACCGATCCAGAGGGCACTGCCTGGTACGACAGGAAGGGAAAGGAGATCAACGACGACTGCCGGTTCATCTACGGCAGCGTGCTGGGCGGGACGACGCCAGGAGGGCTCTACAACCAGACGATCAACGGTGCACACTACTTCCTTCAAGAAGAATTCAGCAACGAGAACTACCGCTACCAACGGGGACACTCGTGCATCCAACGAGTCGACCTTCCCCTTGCCTCGTTCACCGTCCGCCCGAAGTCTCCGTTCGCGAACCACCGGGCCACCTTCAACGCTCGCAAGTCCAAGGGGGTCGTTGCCTCCTACGCGTGGAACTTCGGCGACGGCTACTCAGGTTCGGGAATCCTCGTGAGCCATTCTTACAACACGCCTGGCTCCTACACCGTCACGCTCACCGTCACCGACGTCAACGGCCTGCAGGACGCCACCAATACTGCCACTGCGGTCATCACCGTCCGCTGAGCACGGTCATGACCGGCGTAGCCAACAGCACCTAGAGGTTGGACTGTGATGTTACGCGCATCCTGTCCCTGAGTAGGCAACAACCTGGTGCAGTCGCTGGGTGGGATCTGTTAGGGACATGAGTATTCAGATGTCTCCGCTTTCGACGTCCGATCACTCGGTTCAGTCGTGACTTGGCTTCGGACAGCGATGGTTTGAATCGGATCGCATCAAATTTGGGGTCGAAATCGGCCCCCGCGATCCATATACTCACGTCTCAAATCAGCTCAGTCGAGGTCGGAGGGAACAATTATGCGTCATCTTCGTACCACTCGGTTGCTTGCGATCCCTGCCCTGGCAGTCCCGCTCTTGTTATCTACGCTCGTAATACCGGGCGGGTCCGCATGGGCAAGGAAGGGCAGCACGTCGGTGATTTGCCGAGGTTTGGTCGGCACGGACGGCGGCAGTTGGACGCTCCAAGGGTGCAGCCATGAGTTGATTACGGGAGCCCAGGGGACAGTCCCGTTGCCGGCCGGACAAGGGTATCCCGACTCGCCCGCCACCATCACGTGGTCCCACGGGAGCAATCCTAATATCCCGCCTTTGATGACAACCATCCAGTTCAGCGTGAAGTCGGTCCAGCGGAGGGTCAAGTGCGCACCGGGGTCCTTCGAGTTCAAACTGACTGGAACTATTGGTTCGAACTCGACGTTTCCCGGCGTCAAGGGCGCGGTGAAGGTAATCGTGTGCGACGCCGGAGGTAACGTGAGCAACCTGGGAAATGCTCGGTTCTAGTGGTCACAGCCGGGCGCGTGAAGGGCGCGCACCGTCGGAAGCGGGTGGCAACTGGGGCCGTGCCCAGGAGCCTTCCCGGACTAACAGCCAACTATTTCCATCACTAATCATACTCGTCGCAAACATGCACTCCTAAGCCGACGCTTCTGCGCGGCACCGGGCGTGAGTTGCCAATGAGGTCAAGGATCCAAGGGGCCAGCCCGGGGATCCTCGCGCAATGCGCACCATCTGCCTTTTTTGACCCCTTCTGCCACTCGCCGCTGGTCTCGTCCCCCACTTGGGTCGTCCCAGGTTCGTCATTTTTGACGACGACACTGGTCAGGCTAGAACGTACGCTCCCCTCGCTCCTGAAAGGGAGCTTGGCGGGTTGGAGTGGCGTCAGCGACGTGGGGGAGGGCAGTTCCCGACGGATGTCGTCGTCACGGGAAACGATGAGAGGAGCGCGCGATGCGGGTAGCGCGCACGATTCGTGCCGGTGGGACAGCAACGTCGGAAACCACACGGGGCAGGCCGCGCAAGGTTCTGACAACGCTGGCGGCGTTGTCCATCTTGACCGCGTCGACCCTCGTCGATGTCCTGGTGGCCACCCACGCAAACGCGGCGACGACCGAGTTGTACTCGTGGGGCTACAACGACAAAGGCCAGTTGGGGGTCGGGAACACCACGAACTCGGGAGGGCCCGAGAAAGTGCTGCTCCCGTCGGGAGTCACTGCCACCGCGGCCGCTTCCGGCTCGGACTTCAGCTTGGCCGAGGGCTCCGACGGCAAGCTCTACTCGTGGGGCAACAACATCGACGGTCAGCTGGGCAACGGGCCCTGCTCGCCATGCAACAACTCGTCGACACCCGTCGTGGTGTCGCAGGGAGCGATTCCCTCAGGGGTCACCGCCACGGCTGTGGCCGCCGGCTTCGACCACAGCGTGGCACTGGGCTCGAACGGCCAGGTCTATACCTGGGGCTTTAACGGCTTCGGCCAGCTGGGAGACAACACCACCTCGAACTCGACCACTCCGGTCGAAGCCCAGCTCCCCTCGGGCGTGACCGCCACGGCTGTCGCCGCCGGTCAGTACATGACCGAAGCGCTGGGCTCGAACGGCAAGGTGTACACCTGGGGCGATGGCTCCATGGGTGAGCTCGGGGACGGAGCCACGGCGAACAAGAAGGTGCCCACCGTGGTGTCGCAAGGCCAAATGTCCGCCGGGGCAGTCGCCACCGCCATCGCGGCCGGGGGGTACCACAGTCTCGTCATTGCCAGCGGTGCGCTTTATTCCTTCGGCTACAACGATCTGGGCCAGCTCGGAATCGGGAACACGACCAACAAGACCACACCAGTGGCGGTCACCCTGGCGGCCGGAGTGGCGCCCACGGCCGTTGCGGCCGGGACGTACCACAGCATGGCCATCGGCTCCAACGGGAAGCTGTACGCGTTCGGGAACAACGCGAACGGGGAGCTCGGCAACGGGACGACCGTCAACTCGTCGTCCCCCGTCGTGGTGTCGATGCCGGCGGGAGTGAGCGCCACTGCCATCGCGGACGGTGCGGAGCACAGCTTGGCCATCGGGTCCGACGGCAACCTCTACGCCTGGGGCTACAACGGCCTCGACGAACTGGGCGACGGCAATACCACGGACTCATCCACGCCGGTGCAGGTGGGGCTCACGCCGGTGGCGAAGCCCCCCAACGCCGTCTTCTCGGGCTCGTCGGCCGACCACAGCTTCGCCATCGCTCCGCCGACGCCGGCCCCCACGACCACCACACTCTCGACGTCGCCCTCGTCGGTGACCTACGGCCAGGCCGTGACCATCACGGCGACCTTGACCCGGACCGACGGACACGGCACGGGGTCCGACGGGGGTGGCACGGTCAGCTTCCTCAACGGGTCCAACACCATCACGGGATGCGGATCGGTGGCGCCGGTCCTCGTCGGCAGCTCGTACCAGGCGCAGTGCTCGACCTCGTTCGTGGTCAACACCTACCCGCTCACGGCCAGTTACACGGGTGACACCCTCTACGCCCCCAGCACCTCGGCGGTCCTCAACCTGACCGTCCACCCGGCGCCGCTCGTGATCACGGCTTCGTCGGCATCGACCACGTACGGTGACAGCCCGCCGGCCGTGACCGCCTCGTACTCGGGTTTCGTCAACGGTGACAACGCCGGCTCGCTCACGACGGCGCCGACGTGCTCCACCAGCGCCACGGCGTCGAGCCCGGCCGGCAGCTATGCCACCACGTGCTCGGGTGCTTCGGACCCCAACTACGCCATCACCTATCAGAATGGCTCGAACACGGTCGACCCCGCCCCCCTCGCCGTGACGGCGTCGTCGGGATCGATGATCTACGGCGGCTCGGTCCCCACCATCACGCCCTCGTACTCGGGGTTCGTGAACGGTGACACCGTCAGCTCGCTCACCACCCAGCCGACGTGCTCCACCACCGCCACCTCGTCGAGCCCGGTCGGCAGCTATGCCACCACGTGCTCGGGTGCCGTCGACCCCAATTACCAATTCAGCTACTCCCACGGTGCGGTGGGCATCGGTGCCGCCGCGCTGGTGATCACGGCGTCGTCGGGCTCGATGACGTACGGCGGCTCGGTCCCCACCATCACACCCTCGTACTCGGGGTTCGTGGGCACTGACAGCGCCAGCTCGCTCACCACCCAGCCGACCTGCTCCACCACCGCCACCTCGTCGAGCCCGGTCGGCAGCTATACGACCACGTGCTCGGGGGCGGCCGACTCGAACTACGCCATCAGCTACGTCCACGGTTCCGAGGTCATCGGTGCCGCCGCGCTGGTGATCACGGCGTCGTCGGGATCGATGACGTACGGCGGCTCGGTCCCCGGTGTCACGGCCTCATACTCGGGATTCGTGAACGGTGACAGCGCCAGTTCCCTCACCACGGCACCCACGTGCTCGACCACGGCCTTGTCGTCGAGCTCGGTGGGAAGCTACGCCACCACGTGCTCGGGGGCGGCCGACTCGAACTACGCCATCAGCTATGTCCAGGGAGCGGTAGCCATCGCCCCTGCACCGCTGATGATCACGGCGTCGTCGGCATCGGTCAACTACGGGGACGGGCCGCCGGCCATCACCCCGTCGTACTCGGGCTTCGTGAACGGCGACAACGTGAGCTCGCTCACCCAGACACCGGTGTGCTCGACCACAGCGACGGCAGCCAGCCCGGTCGGCAACTACGACACCACGTGCTCCGGTGCTTCGGGCTCGAACTACGCCATCAGCTACCAGGACGGATCGGTGACCGTCGCCCCGGCGCCACTCACCATCACCGCCTCTTCGGGAATGGCCTCCTACGGGAGCAGTCCGCCCACGGTGAACCCCCTCGTCTCGGGCCTGCAGAACGGTGAGAGCAACTCGGTTCTGGGTGCGGGACTGACCTGCTCGACCGCGGCGACATCATCAAGCCCCGTCGGCACCTACGCCACCACATGCTCGGGCGCCGTCGACGCCAACTACACCATCAGCTACGTGAGCGGCACGACCACGGTCATCCCTGCCCCCGTCACCATCACGGCCTCGTCGGGCACGATGACGTACGGCGGGGCGGTGCCGGTCGTCAGCCCGAACGTGTCCGGCCTCCAGAACGGTGAGAACATCTCGGTGCTGGGTGCCGGACTGGTGTGCTCGACCTCGGTGACCCCGACCACCCCGGTCGGGACGTACTCCACGTCGTGCTCGGGCGCCGTCGACGCCAACTACACCATCAGCTACGTGAGCGGGACCATCGTGGTAGGGCCGGCGAGCCTGTCCATCACGGCGTCGTCCGACGACATGACCTACGGCGACACCCCACCCGTGATCGAGCCGATCGTGTCGGGGCTTCAGAACGGCGAGCAGGTCTCGGTGCTGGGCGCCGGACTGCTGTGCACGACCGGTGCCACCTCCTCGAGCCCGGTCGGGCCCTATGCCAGCGCGTGCGGCGGGGCCGTCGACAACAACTACACCATCACGTACACCCCGGGAACGGTGACCATCGATCCGGCCACCTTGATGATCACGGCGTCATCGGGGACCGTCAACTACGGGTCCTCGCCGCCGAGCATCACGGCGTCGTACTCAGGGTTCGTCAACGGCGACACGGCCGCTTCGCTGACCACGCCGCCGACGTGCACCACCACGGCCACTTCGTCGAGCCCGGTGGGCAGCTACCCGAGCTCGTGCTCGGGGGCGGCGGACGCCAACTACACCATCAGCTACCTCGGCGGCACGGTCCAGGTGGCCACGGCAACTGTGGTCGTGACGGCCTCGTCGGACTCGATGACCTATGGGGGCTCCACGCCCACCATCACGCCTTCGTACTCCGGCTTCGAGAACGGTGAGTCGGCGGCCTCGCTGACGACGGCACCCACATGCACCACGGCGGCCACGTCCTCGAGCTTGGTGGGGAGTTACGTGAGCTCGTGCTCGGGCGCGGTCGACTCGAATTACACCTTCACCTACGTGAACGGCTCGGTCCAGGTCAACCCGGCCCCGCTGACCATCGCGGCCACGTCGGACTCCATGACCTACGGCGGCGCCACTCCGGCGATCCTGCCGCTGTACACCGGTTTCGTGAACGGTGACACGGCCGCTTCGCTCACGACCCCGCCGACGTGCTCGACCCTGGCGTCCTCGGCAAGCTCGGTGGGGAGCTACCCCACCTCGTGCTCGGGCGCGGTCGACTCGAACTACACGATCACCTACGTGTCCGGGTCGGTCCAGGTCAACCCGGCACCGCTGTCCATCGCGGCGTCGTCGGACTCCATGACCTACGGCGGGTCGGTCCCGACCATCACCGCCTCGTACTCGGGGTTCGTGAACAGCGACACCTCCGCGTCGCTCACCACCCTTCCGACGTGCACCACGACGGCCACGTCGTCGAGCCCGGCCGGCAACTACACGAGCTCGTGCTCGGGCGCGGTCGACCCCAACTACACCATCAGCTACTCACCGGGAGCCGTGGTGGTGGGGAGTGCCGCCGTCGTTGTCAGCGCGTCGTCGGACTCGATGATCTACGGGGGAACGGTCCCGACCATCACCGCCTCGTACTCGGGGTTCGTGAACGGTGATACGGCCGCGTCGCTCACCACGGCGCCGACGTGCACCACGGCGGCCACGTCCACGAGCTCGGTGGGGAGTTACTCGAGCTCGTGCTCGGGCGCGGTCGACGGCAACTACACGTTCACCTATGTGAACGGCTTGGTCCACGTCAACCCGGCGTCGCTGTCCATCGCGGCGTCGTCGGACTCCATGACCTACGGCGGTTCGACGCCGACCATCACCGCCTCGTACTCGGGGTTCGTCAACGGCGACACGGCCGCTTCGCTCACCACGGCGCCGGCGTGCACCACGGCGGCCACGTCGACGAGCGCAGCCGGGACCTATGCGACGTCGTGCTCGGGCGCGGTCGATAGCAACTACACGTTCACCTACGTGAACGGCTCGGTCCACGTCAACCCGGCGCCGCTCTCCATCGTGGCCTCCTCGGGCTCGATGATCTACGGCGGGTCGACCCCGACCATCACCGCCTCGTACTCGGGGTTCGTGAACGGTGACACCGCCGGTTCGCTCACCACGACGCCGGCGTGCTCGACGGCGGCCACGTCGACGAGCCCGGTGGGCACGTACTCGAGCTCGTGTTCGGGGGCCGTTGACTCGAACTACGCCATCACGTATGTCAACGGGTCTGTGCACGTAACGGCGGCCACGCTGTCGATCACGGCCTCGTCGGCTCTCACGTCCTACGGTGACGCCGTGCCGGCCATCACACCGGCCTACTCGGGATTCGTGGGCACCGACTCGGCGTCGTCGCTCACCACGGCACCGACGTGCTCGACGGCGGCCACCTCGGCCAGCCCGGTGGGGAGCTACCCGACGTCGTGCTCGGGGGCCGTCGACTCCAACTACACATTCAGCTACGCCAACGGTTCGGTGCAGATCGGCCCGTCACCGCTGGTGGTCACGGCGTCTTCGGCCTCGATCACCTACGGGGAGGCGGCGCCGGTCATCCAGGCCTCGTACTCGGGCTTCGTGAACGGTGATGACGCAACCTCGCTGACCACGGTGCCGACGTGCTCGACTTCGGTCACCTCGATCAGCCCCTACGGGGTCTATGACAGCTCCTGCTCGGGAGCGGTGGACGCCAACTACACGTTCACCTACGTGGACGGGTCGGTCCAGGTCGAGCCCTCGTCGATCACGGTCACGGCCTCGTCAGGATCGATGGCCTACGGCGGCTCGGTGCCGGCGGTCACGGCCAGCGTGGCCGGGCTCCAGAACGGCGAGCAGGCGTCGGTCCTCGGCGCCGGGTTGACGTGCTCCACCACGGCCACCTCGGCCAGCCCGGTGGGGAGCTACCCGACGTCGTGCTCGGGCGCCAGTGACAGCAACTACACCGTCACCTACGTGAACGGGTCCATCGTTGTAGGCCCGGTGGCGCTGTCCATCACGGCCGGGTCGACATCGGCAACCTATGGCGGGAGCATTCCTCCCATCTCGGCGTCGTTCTCCGGCTTCGTGAACGGGGACAGCGCGTCCTCGTTGACCACGCAGCCGCTGTGCTCCACGGGGGCCACGTCGTCGAGCCCGGTGGGCACGTACTCGAGCTCGTGCTCGGGCGCCAGTGACCCGAACTACACGATCAGCTACGTGAACGGCGCCGTGCAGATCACCACGGCATCTCTCGTCATCGCGGCGTCGTCTCCGACCATGACCTACGGCGGAACGGTGCCAACCGTGAACCCGTCGTACTCGGGGTTCGTGAACGGTGACAACGCCTCGTCGCTCACGTCGGCCCCATCGTGTTCGACCACGGCCACGTCGTCGAGCCCGGCGGGGAGCTACCCGGACTCGTGCGTGGGGGCGGCTGATCCGAACTACTCCATCACCTACGTACCGGGTACGACCGTGGTGGGGACGGCGGCCCTGGTGATCCGGGCATCCTCGGGCACCATGACCTACGGCGGCACCAAGCCGACCATCACGCCGACGTACTCCGGCTTCACCAACGGCGACAACGCCAACTCGCTCACGAGCAAGCCGGTGTGCACCACCACTGCCGGATCGTCGCTGCCGGTGGGCAACTACGGCAGCTCGTGCTCGGGAGCAGCCGACCCCAACTACACGATCACCTACGTGAGCGGGGTCGTCACCATCGGGCCGGCGCCGCTCACCATCACGGCGTCGGCGGGCACCATGACCTACGGCGGCACCAAGCCGACCATCACGCCCAGCTACAGCGGGTTCGTGAACGGCGAGAGCTCCTCGGTGCTCGGGGCCGGTCTGACGTGCACGACGGTTGCCGGCGCCACGAGCCCGGTGGGGACCTATGCGTCGACGTGCAGTGGCGCGGTTGATGCCAACTACAACATCAACTACGTCTCGGGCGTCGTGACCGTCGGACCGGCCACATTGACGGTCACGGCCAACAACGTCTCCAAGGCGTTCGGGGCCGCGGTGCCGACGCTCACGGCCACGATCTCGGGCTTCGTGAACGGGCAGACGCTCGCCACCTCCGGGGTCACCGGTCAGGCGCTGTGCACCACCACGGCCACGACCACCAGCCCCGGCGGGACTTACCCGATCACGTGCTCGCTGGGGACGCTGGCGGCGGCGAACTACACGTTCACCTTCGTCCCCGGCACGCTGACGGTGACGTTCAGCCAGAAGCTCGTGTGCAACTACTTCGGGCAGCTGACCATCAACAGCGGCCAGTCCGTCCTCGTCCCGCCGGGTTGTTACCTGATCGGTGACATCGACGTCAATCCCGGCGGTTCGCTCGACGCCGAGGGCGCCATCGTGGGCGGGTCGGTGAGCTTCCTGAGCGGGGGCACACTCCGGTTCTGCAGCACGACGGTGGTGAGTGTGCTCTATGCCACGGGGGCCGCCAACCGGGTGGTGATGGGCGACGGGACGTCGTCGTGCCCGGGTGACACCGTCGTCGGCCTGGTGACCTTGAACGGCAACACCGCCGGCGTCTCGCTTCAGAAGGCGGACATGCTGGCCGGGGTGTCGATCGCCTCCAACGCCGGAGGGGTCGCGGTGGAGAACTGCCAGGCCATCGCCCTCATATCGGTCACCAAGAACACCGGCGGCACCACGGTGACGAACAACTCGCTCCTGGGTTCCCTCACGGTCACCCAGAACGCGGCGCCGGTCGTCGATCGGCCCAATACCGTCATCGGGTTCCAACAATTGCAGTAGGGCACGAGGCCCCCGGCGGACCGCCGTCGGGGGCCTCACCCTGACGGTACAAGCACCATCGCCCGGACGCAGAACACCGACACCAGAGTCTTTTCCATCACCATCTCGTGAGTGCCGCGAGGTAGTCCTCGCACCACCCGCGCTGGCTTCCCTCCGGCATCTGCTGTTCGTCGCGTCGGTTTGTCGATGAGCACGCCGGAGCCGGAGCCGCCCGGAGCCGGCTCGAGCCCGCCATCCTCGACGACGTCGGAGGCCTGACCGCCTCCGGCGTCGCCTAAGTTGTGCCGTCGGGCACGGGCCGCCCGGCGGCTCGATGAAACGGGGGTGACGACGGGCGATGGCCGGCCACGGCGGGAGACGACTGGGAAGGTCGTGGCGACGCTTCCGGCGAAGGTCGGCGGCCGTACAGGTCGTCTCGGTGACCGTCGTCCTGGTGCTCGTGACCGCCGCCGCCTACGCCGTGGGCACCCGGTCCTCGGGGGGCTCACCCACCACCACCACCCTTGCCCCCGTCAACGCCTCGACCCCCGTCCGGGCTAGCAGCAGCACGGCGGGGGTCACCGCTCACAGCATCAGGGTCGTCTTCCCGGTGTCCAACCTGGCCTCGCTGGCGTCGAGCTTCGGCTTCGCCGGCGACATCGAGTACTCCGAACAGACCAAGGCGATCATGCTCTTCGTCAAGCTCATCAACGACGCCGGGGGCATCAACGGGCGGACGATCGACGCCAGCATCGTCAATTTCGATCCCACCAGCGAAACGGGGATGCGGGCCCTGTGCAAGGACTGGACCGACGGCAGCCCGCCCGCCTTCGCCGTGCTCGACGGCGTGGGGACCTGGACGGGAGACAACCAACTGTGCATCACCCAGGAGGGCCACACCCCCCTGCTCAGCCAGTGGACCACGGTCACCGACTGGACCCAACAGGGAGCGCCCTATCTGTGGTGGACCGGCCCCGACGACGCCGCCGTCCTCCTGGCCACCGTCGACTGGGGGCTGAGCGCCGGGCTCCTGGGACGGACCACCAAGGTGGGGGTGATCTCGGGCAACCGGGCGAGCGACGAGGTGGCGCTCAACGACTACCTGCTCCCCGACCTGAGACGGGCGGGCATCACGGCCATCGTCAAGACGATCGCCGCCGACCCGTCCGACACCGCCTCCACCGACGCCCAGGCCCCCCTGGTCGTCCAGCAACTGCGGGCTGACGGCGTGACCTCGGTCATCCCGCTCATCCCGTTCAACGTGTTCTTCCCCGTCTTGGCGGCCGAGACAGCGCAGAAGTACTACCCGAGGCTCCTGCTGTCGGACTACGAGGACTCGATCGAGTCAGCCCTCGGCCTGCTCCCGTTCCCCTATGAGAAGGCGCTCGACGGCCAAGAGGGTGTGACCACGGAGACGCTCGGTGGGATCGACGACTCACGGCCCGAGTCAGAGGGGGGGTACGACCCTGGGGTGCGCAGCTGTTTCGTCGCCTGGCACAAGGCCTATCCCCAGATCCCGCCGGGCAACCAGAACTACTTCATCGAGGAACAGGGGCCGGTCCAGGGTTGGTGCCAGGAGATCCGTCTCTTCGCGGCGGCGGCCACGGCCGCCGGCCGGCACCTCGACCGACAGACCTTCGACGCCGCCATGGCCAGGATCTCGAACTTCCCCGGCGGCTACTCGCCCGTTCTTAGCTACGGACCGGACAAGTACTTCGGCCCGACCCAGTACCGGGTGGTGAGGCTGCACACCAACCAGCCCCCCTCGACCCAGTGCAAGTTCCCGCTCGATCACATACCGCAGGGGGTGTGCTGGGTCGTCGTGAACGACTGGCAGCCCCTGCCCGCCGTCCCGTGACCACCGGGGGCGAGGTCTCGGCGAGCCCCGGAGCCCCCTGGTGGCAAACGGCAGTCCTCTATCAGATCTACCCCCGTTCGTTCGCCGATTCGAACGGTGACGGCGTGGGGGACCTGCAAGGGATCATCGGTCACCTCGACTATCTCCAGTGGTTGGGTGTGGACGGCATCTGGCTCAGCCCGATCACGGTGTCCCCCAACGCCGACTGGGGCTACGACGTGGCCGACTACTGCGCCGTGCAACCGGATCTGGGAACGATGGACAGCTTCGACCGCCTGGTGACGCAAGCCAAAGGTCGCGGCATCCGTGTCCTTCTGGACCTGGTCCCCAATCACACCAGCGACCAGCATCCATGGTTCGTCGAGTCGCGCTCCTCGGTCACTTCGGCGAGGCGGGACTGGTACGTCTGGGCTCCGCCCAAACCCGACGGCACGGCCCCGAACAATTGGGTGAGCAGCTTCGGAGGGCCGGCGTGGACCCTGGATCCGCCCTCAGGCCAGTTCTACCTGCACAACCACCTTTCCGAGCAACCCGATCTCAACTGGTGGAACGAGGATGTCCGCGCCGAATTCGACGCCATCCTGAGATTTTGGTTCGACCGAGGAGTGGCCGGGTTCCGGATCGACGTGTGCAACATCATCGTCAAGGACGCCTTGCTCCGGGACAACCCTCCGGCGACCGAGGACGACGATTTCGAGGCGCAGCTCTTCGGACAGCGCCCCGTCTACAACGGGAACCGACCGGAGGTCCACGACGTCCTGCGACGGTGGAGACTGGTCGCCGACTCCTACGACCCGGCGCGCACCCTCATCGGGGAGACGCCGGTGAAGATCGAAAGGTTGGTCGACTACTACGGCGACGGCGACGATGAGCTTGATCTCGCCTTCAACTTCCCCTTCATCACCGCCCCGTTGGATGCCGCCGCCATGCGCGGGATCGTCGAAGACACCGAGGCGCTGCTGCCCCCCGGCGCCTGGCCGGCGTGGACCGGTTCGAACCACGACATGTCGCGACTGGCGTCTCGCTGGGCGGACGGAGACCCGCGCAAGGCCCGCACGGCCCTGGTCATGTTGCTGTGCCTCCGAGGAACCCCCGTCTTGTACCAGGGGGACGAGATCGGACTGGGGGACTCGCCGGTGTCTCGAGACGACCTGCGCGACCCCCTGGGGGTTCGGTACTGGCCGGCGTACGCGGGGCGCGACGCCATGCGCACTCCCATGCCGTGGCTCGATGGGCCCGGTGGGGGTTTCACCGCTCCCGGGGCGCACCCCTGGTTGCCCCTCGGTCCCACCGGGGCGTGCAATGTCGAGCAGCAACGCGCCGACCCGCGCTCCACCCTCACGTTGGTCCGGGACCTCATCACCCTGCGGCGGAGAACCCCCGAGTTGCAGGCCGGGACATACCGGTCCCTCTCGGCGCCCGAGGGTGTGTGGGCCTGGTCCCGCGGTGGTGACGTCGTGGTGGCCCTCAACCTGAGCGACCGGCGGGCCACGCTCGAGACGATGACGGGCCGCATCACCATCGGCACCGACCGGGGACGTGACGGTGAGGCCTTCCACCGTGTCCTGGAGCTCGGCGAGTGGGAGGGCGTGGTCGCCCTCACCTCGTGAGGCACCCACCGTGGGCTCCGCAGCGTCGTCTCGAGCGCCGGCCGGGTTCGTAGCATGGCGCCGTGAAGGTGGTCGTCTCGCCGGAGGCCGAGCGCTACGTCAGGGCCCACGGGGGTGTCCTCTACGTGCGATCGAGCCACCACGGCTGCTGCGGGGGTGGGCTGACCCTGCTCGACTCCACCACCGAGCCGCCCGTCGACGCCCCGGACTACCTCGGGGTCGGGGCCCCAGGGAGAGTCGGGGCCAAGGGGATAGAGGTGAGGGTCCGTGGCCGGGCCGGAGATCTCCCTCACGAGCTCGTGATCGAGCTTCGCGGGAGGCTGAAGCGGCGGCCCGTGGCCTACTGGGACGGCTGCGCCTTCAAGCTCTAGGGCCCGGCGCGCCGCACCCGGCGGGCGTCGACGTCGAGTCGTGACGTGGCGGTCTGGCCTCCCTATCCCCGACCGAGGATCGGCGCAGCGTTACATTTTCTCTCATGACCAGGCAACGGACGTCGTCGAGTGGGCCCGCATCGTGGTACGACCCCTCCCAGGTCTTCGCCGACACGCAGCGGGTCGACCTCTTCAACGACCCTCCGTGGGAGGCGACGCTGCCCCCGTCGCCGAGACGGACGAGCGAGGGGCGGGCCCGCGACACCTCGTGGTGGGCATCGGCCAAGACCGCCGTGGTGGGCCGAGTGGCCGTCAAGCGCGGCCAGCACAGCCACAAGATCGCCTGACGGCTCCCGGGTCACCCCGGGCCCTCACCCCGCCAGGCTCTGGAGCGCTCCCAGGGTGGTCTTCAGGTACGTCGAGCCGACGTCGATCGAGGCGACCCCCTGGTCGAAGAGGTTGGGCGGCAGGGCCTCCGACGAACCGGTGCAATCGCTCGCTCCGGCGACGAGGTCGTCCAGGGCCGTGCTCCAGTAGTGCTCGATGAGGGTGTCGGGAATGGGCGCCGTCGCCATGGCGTTGTGGGCGTCGGTCGAGATCTGCTGCCAATAGGGATCGAGCGTGGCGTAGTCCGCCGCTCCGGTGGAAGCGAACACGGCGTTGAGCTTGTTGATGTCGGTCTGCAGCGTGGTGAGGACAGCCCCGTGGGACTGGTACCACCCGCGGACCTGGTTGCGTGACGCTGCCGACGTGGCTGCCGCCGCGCTCTGCACCGAGCTCAGGGCCTGGTCGAGCTGGGACGTGCCGATGGTGATGAAGGCGGCTCCCTGGTTGAACACATCAGAGTCGAACCCGGCGGTGCCGGGGTTCCCGACCGAGCCGATGATGGACTCGGTGGCGCCTTCGCTGAGATCGCCCAAGGCGGTGGCCCAGGTCGAGTCCGTCGCCGCGTCGGGAATGGCCGGCACCGAGATGGCGTAGTTGGCGTCGGCGTAGAGCTCCTGCCAGTAGGGGTGGACGCTCGAATAGAGGTCCTGACTGGTCGCCTCGAGTGCCCGGTTGAGCTTGGCGAGATCGATCTGCAGGATGTTGAACACCGACCCGTACGCCACGTACCACGCGGCGTCGGCCTGACCCACCGACGTGGTCATGGTCGTCAACGGCAGCACGGTAGTCGGCACGATCGTCCGAGCCGGGGCGGCCACACGGGCCGGCGCCTGGGTCACTCGGGTCGTCACCGGTCCGGAGGTCGTGCTCTTTCGCCGCGGGGCCGTCGTGGCGATCACAGGAACTTGCGTCGTCGTCGATGCCGGTGTCGTGGACTTCGGGAGGGCCGCCAGAGCTTGCTCGATCGACGTCAGTGTCGACGTCGGAGGCTGCGCTTGTAGCGTGCTCGGCGTCGTGGCCGGAGGAAGGTGCAACAGAGTCCGCACCAGAGGGTTCAGGGTCGTGGTGGTCACCGTGTTCCCGTTGCCCCCGGTGACCACGATCCCGATGGACCCGAGGATCACACCGGCGGCGATCAACATTGCGGCCAGGCCCAACCACGGCTTGCTGACCCGCCTGGCCCCCGGTCGCCCCTGCGTGCGCACCCGCGGGAGCGGGTCATCGGGCCCCGGGAGGGCGTCGAAGTGGCCGATGCCGCCGTCCCGGACAAGTGGCGTCGGCTCGCCGTGCGCGAAGAGTCGTTCCTCGTGGATCCCGTACGGGTCGGGATGCCAGCCGTCTACGCTCATTGCCCCCCTGCCACCCGCGAAGGGCCGTGCCACCGTCCACGGGCCCAACGTCACAAGAAATCTAGCTTTGGCGAGGGTCTTTGGAAAATGGCGGGACTCGCCGAGGGGTGCTGCTCTCGTCACAGGCCAGCCGGGGCACGGCAACGGGGCGGGACATCACTCGTCGAGCATCGCCCGCCAGGGACCGGTGTCGAGCCCTCGGTAGAGGCGCTGGGTGGCGTCGATGAGCGCCTCGCTCCAGATGGGATGCCCGGGAGGGGGGAATCCGAAGAGCGCCAACTCGTCGGGTGTGGAGGCCTCGACGAAGGCGACCCAATGCGGCGACGTCGCGCGTGACTGCATGGTGTGGTACCCCACCCAGTCCTGACCCGTCAGCTTGTAACTGGCGTTGAGCAGGTAGCGGGCACCGCCGGGCTCGGTGAGGTCGACGGCGCGGTGAAAGACGTCGGTCCGATAGGCGAGGTAGGAGCCCCGCACCCCGGATGCGGCCTGTTCGGCTTGGTAGAGCGCGGGGTCGCGGTCGGGCATGACGAGCGGTACCGTCGTCCGACGCCCCACCGACTCGAGCGCCGACACCAGATGGGTCGGGGCCGTGGTGGGACTGACGTCGGAGAGATACAGGAACCCTTCGATGTGCCACCACGGAGGCTCGGGCACCGCCGGCAACCACGAGTGGTTCCGGTCGGTGTGCATCGGTTGTTCATAGTTGGTGATGCCGGCGTACTTCGCCGACACCTGTGCCTGGTAGAGACGGAGGTCAGTGCTGCCGAGGGCGCGCGCCGCGAAGTCCACGAGGGAGCGATGGACCACGAGCCGGTTGAGGGCACCGCTGCCCGGGAACGGGAACGTGCCCATCCACCGGTGCTGGTCGTGGCGAAAGCCCGGCCCCTCTGCCGGCCAGGGGAACTCCTCGACGGGGGCGGGGCGTCCGAGACGCCGCTCGGTCTCGCCCTCGGGGTCGGCGTGGTAGTCCTCGGCGCGGGGGAAGATCAGCTCCAGGTCCTTGGTGGCGGCGTCGATCTCCTCGGTGGAGACGAGGCCACCGAGAAGGACCCACCCGTGCTCACGCCACCGGGATACTTCGTCATCGTCGGCCAGACGCGACCCCATCGTCCTCCCCGGCGGGCCAAGCGGTCGCTGGCGCCGCGCCGGGACCAGGATCGCTCGCCCATGGCCCGGGCTGCAATCGCGCTGCCCCCAGACCGGGGCGGGCCCCTCCCCCCCGTCGCGTCGGACCGCCGGCCACGAGCCCCGGGGGGCGGGGGCGGCGCGGGGCGGCGTCCCCGTGGCCGAGAATGAGTCGATCGGGCTCAGAACCGGCCCGTGTGCCCGAGGAACCAACCCCGGTGGCCTCAGAACCGACCCGTGGGTGGCCCGACCGGCCCCGGGGGACAGGCCAGGAGCTGATTCTTGTCAGGCGCGCGCTGATTTTGGTCGAAAATGAGTGTCGAGCATGGATACAGGCGGAAGATGACGAACCCCGAGACGGTCCAGGAGATGGTGCGACGCCGTGTGCAGCGGCGCCGCCTGTGGCGCCGGGCCCGCAAGGCAATCCTGGTGGCCGTCGTCCTGATCGCCGTCGCGGCCGGGGCCTTCGGGATCGATCGGATGGTGGTGGCCCTACACAAGTACTACGCCACGCCGGCCCACGGCGGCGCGCGGCACAACCCGGTGGCGTCGACGGCGCCGACGACCTCGACCGTGTCGGGTCCGCCCGGCTGTGTGAGCGGCCAGCTCAACGGCACGGTCACCAACTGGGAGGGCATCAACGGGACCATGTACGAGACGGTGACGCTCACCAACATCTCGCTGTCCCCGTGCACACTGCTGGGCTATCCGGGCCTGGCCGTCAACAGCGCCAACGGGACGGCCCTCCCGGCCGCCACCCAGGACGTCGCCACCATGGGCACCAGCACCGACGCGGCCCCGGCGGGTCCCACCGCCGTCGTGGTCGCCCCCGAGGGGCGGGCCTGGTTCGAGCTCTCCTACCCCGATATCTGTTCCCTGATCCTGACCCCGGGGGCGCCGCCGACGGCCAACCCCAACGCGTGCTTCGAGGGGAAATGGCTCCAGATCACGCCCCCGAGGACGTCGAGCCCGCTGCTTGTTCCCGAGCCCCTGCTCTTCAATTACGGGATCGTCGGTTTCGACGTCGGGCCGTTCGGCTCGGGCCCTCCCCCGCCGTTGCCCAGAAGTTGACCCGCCCTTGGCGATGCGTTGATCCCTCGGTCACAGGATCAGGTCGGGGGGCGATCGCCATGGCAACGAGCGAGTCCGCAGCGAACGGGTACGAGCAAGCCGTGCTGGCGGAGGACCTGGGCCAGGACGTCCTGGCCCTTGCCGCCGTGGCCGAGTCACAACGCCGGGCTTCTGTGCTTCGGCGCGTGAACGGCAAGCTCGTGCGACTGATCGTCGAGGCGGCCTAGACAAATACCGCCACTCGGTCCGACTACCCTGGCGGCGCGACGGCGGCCGCTGCAGTGGGTGGCTTGCATGACGGGAGTGGTGCGTGCGGGGGTTCCTGACGAGGCGGCATGTCGCCATGGTCCTCTCGGTGATCGCCGCCGCCGGCGCCTTCGTGGCGGGCGGGGCCACACCGAGTGGGGCCGCCACGTCGTTCGCGGGCCACGGGTCCATCGGCGAGGCCTACGTCGTGGGCGCGCCTCCCGGGGAGCACCTGACACTGGTGAGCGGATCAGGCGCCACGGTCGGCTCGGGGGTCGTGAACAGCCTGGGCGGCCTCATCATCCGCAACCTCCGTCCGGGCGGTGGTTTCCGGTTCGAGGAGACCGGGCGCAACCACGGCGCCA
Source organism: uncultured Acidimicrobiales bacterium (assembly GCA_963731665.1). Lineage (GTDB taxonomy): Bacteria > Actinomycetota > Acidimicrobiia > Acidimicrobiales > UBA8190 > Chersky-840. Next base: position 65,813 of record CAVSWP010000011.1, read on the forward strand.
CCGCGGCGTTCTCGGTCCTGTCGACGAGCTCTGTGCCCCCTCCTTCGTTCTACTCGTCGCAACACCTTCACGTCGGGCTCAACTACGTGCGCATGCGGGACGGGATCTCCATCGCCGCCACGGTGCGGCTCCCCCCGGGAAAGACCCTCGCCGACGGCCCCTTCCCCACCGTCATCGAGTACTCCGGCTACGCCACCGCCGCTCCCCACAGCCTGATCAACGCCCTCGAGGGCAAGGCGCCGGCGAGCGACCCACTGCTGCCCGACACCTCCACGGTGGTGGGCAGCGTCATCGCACCGCTTCTCGGCTTTGCCACCGTCAGCATGCAGATGCGGGGGACGGGATGTTCGGGTGGGGCCTTCGACCTCTTCGGGCTGGATTCTGACTACGACGGCTACGACATGATCCAGACCGTCGGCGCCCAAGCGTGGGTCCTGCACCACAAGGTGGGCATGGTGGGCATCTCCTACTCGGGCATCTCGCAGTTCGAGGTAGCCGGCACCGACCCCCCGGACCTGGCTGCCATCGCCCCGCTCAGCCCTACCGACGACCTCTTCTCCACCGGGTATCCGGGCGGGATCTACAACAGCGGGTTCGCCAAGAGTTGGATCGCCCAGCGCATCAGCGATGCCCAGGCCGCGCCCAAAGGGGGGCAGCCGTGGGCGACGGCGGAGATCGCCACCGGCGACACCACCTGTCTTGCCAACCAGCGCCTGCACCCCGAGGCCCAGAAGCTGGCGTCGTTGGTGAGTCCGGGGCTCGCCCGCGACCCCTCGCTGTTCAACCAGCGCTCCCCGGTGGTGTGGGCCTCGCACATCAAGGTGCCGGTGTTCCTGGTGGGAGCCCTCGAAGACGAGGAGGTCGGACCGCAGTGGCCGGCGTTGATCACGGCCCTCACCCCCGACAAAACCGTGTACGCCACCATGCTCAACGGGACGCACACCGACTCACTGGGCCCCGACACCTTGTCGCGCTGGCTCGAGTTCCTCGATATCTACGTGGCGGGCCGCGTGCCGACTCCGAGTCCGTTCCTGTCGCTGCTCGCCCCGGCGGTGTACGCCTCGCTCACCGGTGGAGCCAAGGCCTTGGCCCCTCCACCGGTGCGCTTCACCACCGCCACCTCCCTGAGCTCGGCCAAGGCGGCCTTCGCCGCCCAGGACCCCCGTGTGCGCGTGCTCTTCGACAACGGGGGCGGTGACCTCGGGCCCGGGGCCCTGCAGCCCACCTTCGAGGCCGACTATGCGGCGTGGCCCCCGCGCGGCGCCGTCACCCGCTACTACCTCGGTTCCCACGGCACCTTGGCGTCGTCCAAGGGTGCCAGCACGCAGACGTCGTTCCGGCCCGATCCGTCGGTCCGCCCGGCCACCGACCTCCCCACCGGCAACCCGTGGGCCGCCCAGCCGCCCTACAACTGGACGGTGGTGCCGAGCGCCAACGGCGTCGCCTTCGAGACACCGGCCTTCGGCTCACCCACCACCATCGTGGGGCCGGCCAGCTTGGACCTGTGGCTGCGGTCCACGGCGCCGGTCACCGATCTCCAGGCCACGGTGACCGAGGTCCGACCCGGTGAATCCGAGGAGGAGTACGTCACGTCGGGCTTCCTGCGCAGTTCGAGCCGCACCTTGTCGGCGTCGTCGACCGTCCTCGATCCGGTGCCGACCTACTTGAGGTCGGACCGCCGCACCCTGCCGGCCGGCCGCTACACCCTGGTGCGGATCCCGATCGACCCCATCGCCCATGCGTTTCGGGCCGGGACCCGGTTGCGCATCGTGATCTCGGCTCCCGGTGGTGACCGGCCGTCGTGGGCCTTCGACACCCCGGCGACGCACGGTTCGGTCACCGACACGGTGTCGCTCGGGGGGACGATGGCGTCGTCGCTGGTGGTCAACATCGTCCACGGTGTCAGTCCCCCGGCGACCATGCCGGCCTGTGGGGCGTTGCGGGGCGAGCCCTGCCGGCCCTACTCGAAGATGGCCAACCAGGACTGAGGGGCTCGCGAGGACCGACACCGCCCGGTGAACCACCGCCTCAGGAGGCCGGAACCTCCTCGATGGCGAACTCGGGGCAGTTGGCGATGGCCAGGCGGGCGCGGTCCTCGAGCTCGGGTGGCACCGAACCGTCGCCCACCACGGTGGACAGCCCGTAGTCGTCGACGCTGAACAGCTCGGGGGCGAGCCCGTAGCAGCGGGCGTGGCCCTGGCACTTTTCGGGGTCGACGCGGATCCTCAACCGAACACCACCGGGAGCAGGCGGGGGCCCCGCACCTGGCCGCCGGCCCACGTCACGGCGTCCTCGTCGGCGAGGCGGAAGTCCGGGATCCGTGCCAGCCACTCTTCGAGCGCCACCCGCAGCTCCATGCGGGCCAGGTTGGAGCCCGCACACCGGTGGATCCCCGATCCGAACGCCACGTGACGGTTGTGCGCACGGTCCAGGACGACCTCGTCGGCGTCCTCGAACACCTCCGGGTCGCGGTTGGCCGCCGGGAAGTTCATGAGGATCTTGTCACCCGCCTTCATGGGGCAGCCGGCGTACTCGACGTCCTTGGTCACCAGGCGCGCCATGGTCACCGGCGAGTAGGCACGCAGGAGCTCTTCGACGGCCAGCGACATGACCTCGGGGTCCTCGGCCATGCGTCGACGGTCATCCGGGTGCGTGGCCAGGTGCCACAGCGACGAGCCGATGGCACTCCAGGTGGTGTCCACGCCGGCGATGAGGACGAGGGCGGCGGCTCCCAGCACCAGGCTGTCCTCGATGGGCGCGCCGTCGACTTCGGTCTGGAGCAGCTCACTGAGCAGGTCGTTGCCGGGCTGGGCGCGCCGCTTGGCCACTTCCTCGATGAAGTACTCGAGCAGGCCCTGGACCCCGTGCACCCGGCGCTCGGGGTCGTCGGCGAACTCGAGGACGTCTCGCACCCACCCCGTGAAGGTGTCGGCGTGGTCGGGGCTCACACCCAGGATGTGGGCGATCACCCGGACGGGGATCTGTTGGGCGTAGTCCGAGGCCGCGTCGGCCCGGCCCTGGTCCACGAAGCCGGCGATGAGGCCCGAGCACAGCGCCCGGGTCATGGCCTCGTAGCTCTCCACCCGGGTGTGCGAGAACCACGGCAGCAGCAGGCGACGGGTCCAGGTGTGCAGAGGGGGGTCGGCCGAGATGGGGGGCAATCCGTAGGGCAGGACGGGATCCTCGGGCTCCTCGCCGTCGAAGGGGATCACGGCGACCTCGAGCGAGCTGAAATGCTCGATGTCGTGGGCGATGGCGGTGACGTCGTCGTAGCGGGTGGGCAACCAGGTGCTGCCTCGTCGGTCGGTGTGGGCGATCGGGCACTGCCGTCGGAGCTCCGCCCAGATCCCGAAGGGGTCGGCGACGTAGTGCGGGTCGAGCACGTCGAAATCGCTCTCCCACGCGCTGACCGGCGAAGTCGTTCTCACTGGCACCCCTCCCCGGGCCCTGCCGCGTCACCGGCGTCCTGCCGTCCATCATGGCATCCGCCGCCGGGCCGGGTCCCCCGGCGCTACAGCGGGGGTCGTGCCTAGTGGGCCACCTGTTTCGGGGGCACCACCCACAGGGGGGGCTCCTGGGTGAGGTGGGTCCGCAGGAAGATGTCGAGCTGGGTCGGGGACAGGGGCCGCCCGTAGAGGAATCCCTGGCCGGTGTCGCACTGCTCGGCCAGGAGCGGGTCCATCTGGCCTTCCTCTTCGATGCCCTCGGCGATGGTCTCGAGGCCGAGGGTCTTGCCGAACTGGACGAGGGTATGGATCAGCATGGAAGAATCGCGCGTGGTCGCCAGGGCGCTGATGAACGAGCGGTCGATCTTGAGGATGTCGACGGGGAACTGACGGAGATAGGCGAGCGACGAATACCCCGTCCCGAAGTCGTCGATGGCGATCCGGACCCCGATGCCCTTGAGGGCGATGAGGCGGTCGACCATGAGCGAGGTGTCGCTCATGATGGTCGTCTCGGTGACCTCGAGCACCAGCGCGGTCGCCTCGAAGCCCGACGCGCTCAGCGCGTCGCGGACATCGTCGACCAGCGAATCGGACTCGAGCTGGCGGGCCGACACGTTGACCGACATCGAGATGAGGTAGCCGGCGCTGTGCAGGGCGGCTCCCTGGCGGCACGCCTCCTGGAGCACCCAGCGGCCGAGGGGGACGATGAGCCCCGTCTCCTCGAGCAGGGGGAGGAAATGGTCGGGGGGGATGACCCGGCGGGTGGGGTGCTGCCAGCGCAACAGGGCTTCCACCCCGGTGGTGGTCCGGGATTCGATGTCGAAGATGGGCTGGTAGCGGAGGAAGAACTGGTCGGTCGCCACCGCACTGCGCAGTTCGTTCTCGAAGGCCAGACGGCTCTCGATGGCCTGGGGCATGTCCTGCCCGAACAGGGCGTAGCGACCCCTGCCGGCCTCCTTGGCCTGGGCCAGGGCCACGGCGGCGTCGTGCAACAGCTGCTCGGCGTCGACACGGGGCCCGAAGGCGATGCCGATCGAGACCGACACGGTGTAGGGCTCGGGATGGCCTTCACCGAGGTAGAAGGGCTGACGCAGCACGTCGAGGATCCGCTCGGCCACGAGCTCGGGCCCGGCCGCCAGTGACGCCCCGTCGGTCAACACGATGAATTCGTCACCACCGACCCGCCCCACGGTGTCCGCCTCGCGCAAGACAGTGCGCAAGCGATCGGCGACGGCCTTCAACAGCTCGTCGCCGGTCTGGTGTCCGTGGGTGTCGTTGAACTCCTTGAACCGGTCGAGCCCCAAGGTCAACGCGGCGGTCGGCAGCTGGCTGCGACGACTCCGGACCAACAGCTGTTCGGCGCGGTCCACAACGAGCGAGCGGTTGGGCAGCCCGGTGAGCACGTCGTGCAGCGCCATGTGCTGCAACTCGCCCGTCTGCAAGGCGGCCTCGACACGAGCGCGCCGTCGCGACATCACGAGGGAGCGCAACACGAAGAACATGATCAATGTGGCCAGGGCCAGAGCGCTCCCGACGGCCACGCCTTGGGTCCGGCCCGTCAACGTCCCGGATGTCGGCGCACCGCGCACCTTGACGACCCATCGCCCATCGGCGTTGGTCCGGACGGTGTCGACCATCCCTCCGGTCGAGTTGGTGGTGTCAGTGGTGGAGATGACCTCGGGCTTCGATCCGGCATTCACCCGGGTCAAGGTCACCTGCAGGTGGCTGTGGGCGCCCACGGCGCCGGCCAGGACCTGTCCGCTGTCGAAGATCCCGCCCACCCAGCCTTCCAGCGCGTTCTGACGTCCGGCCACCGTGGTCGGCGTGGGCCCCTCGTAGACCGGCGCCAGGACGACGACGGTCGAGCTGAACGCCTCGTCGAGGGCCTTGAGGATCTGGATGTCGGCGTTGCCGGGCGCGGTGCCGGCCTGGGTCTGGAAGCCGAGCACCCGACCTTCGTCGGCGCCCAGCATCTTGGTCACCTCGACCTTCCCGGTGGCACCGGACGACTCCAGCGCACCGTTCACCGAGGTGGAACACCAGTCGAGGCCGGGGGGAAGGGCGACGTCACCGGCGCTTTGCAGTGAGCTGCGCAAGGCGAGCAGTCGGGTGAGGCAGTAGGGCCCCGGCGACGACGCCGGGGTGAGCACGAAGGGCTCCCCGGCGGACAACGCGCTCGTGGGGTCGGTGCCGACCGCCAACCGGAAGAAGTACAACTGGCCGGCCGACACCTTCTCGATGTACGTGATGCCGGTGGCGTCGGCGGGGCGCGACGTGGAAAGCGCCGAGAACCACGTTCCCAGCTGTGCATTGGTCAGATCGGGGTTCTGCTCGATCACGGCCCGGCTCGAGGTGGTCAGGTCGGTGTCGCGTTGCAGGGCCTTCGTGACCCGGGCGGCCACCTCCGATGCCTGCTGGTTGAACGACTGGTGGGCCTGTCGGTTCACGACGCGTGTCCACTGCCAGCCGGCCCCGGCGGCGGCACCCAGTCCGCCCACGAGGAACAGGGCCAGCAGCACTCGGGCCACCGCCCGGCGAGGGGGCGCCACCGGTCGCGGCCGCTCAGCGGCCTCGGAACCTTCGGACTCGGGAGCGCTCATTGCGCGACGTCTCCCCATGCCATCAAGCATCGGCACCGGTCCAGGCCGTCATTAGCCCAAAAGGACCGTTGTCCCCATTGGCCCCAAAGACCAGGTCAGATGCGCTTTCTTTTGAGAGCCTGCTGCGGTGCCGTCGGCGCCCTCGGCGATCGGGGACTATCCCGGTTTGGCATCGGCATCGGGGGCGCCGGACTTGAGATCCTGCCTGCGCCCAGGGCCCGAGGGCGGGGCGCAGTCTCTGCGGAAGCGCCGCAGTAACCGACGGCGGGTCCGCCGTAAACTCCGCGCATGGAAGACGGAGAGCTGTCGAAGCGGCTGGCGGCCCTGGAGTTGGCCGTCGCCCACCTGACCGAGGCCGTCGAGGAGTTGGCCAACTCCCTCGACGGCGAGGCGGCGCCGTCGATCACGCGCATCCGGTCGCACCTGCGCGACGTCCGCGAGAATTTCAACCAGGTGGCGCCGCGCCCCGGCGGGGCCTGAACCGCCGGGCGTCGAAGTCACCATGGGATGCTTCGTCGCCATCTTCCTGTTGCTGGCCGTGCTCTTCGCCGGCGTCGGCTTTGCCGTCCACCTGCTGTGGATCGTGGCGGTGGTCTTCTTCGTGTTCTGGTTGGCGGGGTTTGCCTTCGCCCGAGGACAGCGCCGGGGCCGACCGCGGCGCTGAGCGCCTGGCGCCGCGCCTAGGCGTAGATGTCGAGGGGTGCCTCGGGCCCGAGGGCCTTGGGGTCGGCGCGACCGGTGGCCACCAGGACGAACTCGAGGGCGTCCCCGGTGTGCGTGGTCCCACCCGGGCCCACGGACACCGGCTCGATCCCATCCAGGGCGAGCGTGGCCGGGCCCCAGCCCAGCTTTCCGAGCTCGAACGCCACGTGGTGGACGCTGGCGCGCAGTCCGGGCCCCCGCACCGACTCCCGGCCCAGTGCGGCCCGGATGTCATCGGCGTGGAGATAGGTGTCGTACCACAGCGCCTCGACGCCTTGGCCCAGCGTTCCGCCGTAGCCGCCGGGGGCGGGTGTCTCCCACGACGCGTCGTCGAAGGCGGCGCCGAGGTCGGACGCCAGCTTGGTCACCGACACCAACTCCTGGGCGAGCTCCGCCGGGTTGCGACCCTTGCGCTCGGCTACCTCGCGGGCCGTGGCCTCGGGCGATCCGAGCCCTTCCAACTGCCCCGACACCACGTCGGCCATGGAGCCGATGACGTGGGCGGCCACATCGGCGACCGCCCATCCTTGGCAACGGGTGGGCTGGGCCCACGCCGCCTCGTCGAGCGGGCCGATGAGCTCCCCGAAGGCTTCGAGCTCGGCCAACAGGCCCGGGACCACCTCGGTGCGGGACAGGGTCATCACTTCCTCCTCGGGAGAATCACTTACATGCGGGTTACACGCCTTTATACTGGGGAGGAGTATGGTTGTCAACGAGGATCCCGGGCCGCAGCCGCGGCGTCGCACACAGGCCGAACGAAGAGCGGCGACACGCCTGGCCCTCCTCGACGCCGGTCGCGAGCTGTTCGCCGAGCGCGGCTTCGCCGGTGCCGGCCAGGAGGAGATCGTCGAACGGGCCGGGGTTACGCGCGGCGCGCTGGCACACCATTTCTCCACGAAGCAAGGGTTGTTCCGAGCCGTGGTCGAATCGGTGGAGACCGATCTCACGGCGCGCATCGCCGAGGCCGCCATGCGCGGGGACGGCCCCATGGAGCATCTGCGACTCGGGTGCCTGGCGTTCCTCGACGCCGCGCTGGACCCGGCCGTGCGGCGCATCGTCCTGCTCGACGCCCCGGCTGTGCTCGGGTGGCAGGCCTGGCGCGAGATGGACACCACCTACGGTCTGGGTCTGGTGTCCGAGGCCCTGGAGCACTGCATGGAAGGCGGGTTCATGGCCCGGCGCCCGGTGCAACCCCTCGCCCACATCCTCCTGGCCGCATTGAACGAAGCAGCCATGCTGGTGGCCAACGCCGAGGACCCCACGTCCACGCGCGCCGTCGTCGGGAAAGAGGTCGAACACCTTCTGACCATGTTGTAAAGGGGCTGTTGTAGAGGGGCGCGACGTTGGAAAGGGGCGCCACCGCCCATGTGTAGGCGCGCTGCAGCCTCGAGCGCGGTGTTGCACCACCCATCACACCCACCACACTGGGCGCTGAGACGTCACTATAAGTGAGAGGGCGAACGCCTCTTGTTCTGTTCCGGTCGCCATTCCTACGCTTGATCGCGTGGGAACCAGGGAGATGGTGTTTGCCGGGCCGATGCCCGACCTGGCACCGACGATCTACCGCCAGCGCCTGGTCATCGAGGGTACGTGCGAGACACCGATCTCCGACGCCGCCATCAGGGAGTACCTGGTCGGCTTGTCCGAGGTGTGCGACATGGAGATCCTGCTCGACCCGGTGACACACCGGTCGGATCGATACGGGTGGGCGGGGTGGGTCCACTGGGAGGGATCGGGCGCCCATGTCTACGCGTGGGACAGGCCCGTGTTGTTCTTCAGCGTCGACGTCTACACGTGCAAGGTGTTCGGCGTGCGCCGAGCCGTCGAGTACACGCGGGCGTTCTTCGACGCAGGCCAGATCGTCGCCAAGGCAATCTGAGGATGCGCGCCGCCGTCGACACGGGCGACACGGCACTGCGACGACTGGCGCGCCAGGTGAGGGCGCCGGAGGCGACGGCGCCGTTGGGGGTGTATCTGTTTCACTCCGGTGACCCGGGCGCCGCCCTCGCCCGCCACGTGGAACGGGTGGTGTTCCTCGAGACCTTCGGCAACACACCCGAGCTGCTGGCCAAGGAGTACGAGCCCTACGACGAGGCCAGCATGTTCATCTGCGTGGTCGATCACCTCCGCAGCCTCCCGGCGGGCACCATGCGGATCCTGGTCCCCTCCGAATCGGGGTTCAAGACGATCCACGACGCCGCGCCGGTGTGGGGCGAGAGCATCCAGACCATGGCCATGCGCACCGGGTTGGACATCGACCTCGCCCGGACGTGGGACATCGCCACCTTGGCCGTCGCCCCCGAGTACCGGGGCAAGGCCACCATGGGCCTCGTGAGCATGGGCCTCTACCAGGCCCTGGCGCTGGCCTCCCCGCGCTACGGGATCGACTGGCTCCTCGCCATTCTCGACGTCCCGGTGTTCCGCATGATCCGGTGGCAGCTGCGCATGCCCATGGCCGGCTTCCAGGGTGTGACGGCCCGGCCCTATCTGGGATCGCCGGCCAGCATGCCCGTGTGGTGCAACGTGGGTGACACCGATCGCCGCCTGGCGCAGTCCGATCCGGAGTTGCACGCGCTGTACTTCGGCGGCGTCGGGATGGAGCCTGCGGTCCGGCCCCTCGACCTCGACCCCAGTCTCGACACCAGTCTCGACCTCGACGCCCCCTACGAGACCGAGCCCTCGAGCACGTCCTCGGTCTGCTTCCACAGCGAGTTGACCACGTAGGGCAGCCCCTCGGCCCGCACCGGCCTCGAGTACAGGAAACCCTGGAGGGCGTCACACCCCAGGTCCATGAGGCGATGGGCCTGGCTCGTCGTCTCCACCCCTTCGGCGATGGTGGTGATGCCCAGGGCGTGGGCCATGGCGACCACCGCCGCGATCAGCGTCGCATCCGAGCTGTCGTCGTCCTCGAGGGTGTCCACAAAGGAGCGGTCGATCTTGAGGCTGGTGACCGGGAACCGCTTCAAGTAGGCCAGGGACGAGTACTCGGTCCCGAAGTCGTCGATCGCCAACCGCACGTCGAGTCCCCGCAGGGCACCGAGCACCGCCGCCGCCGCCAGGGGCTTGTCCATCACGACCGACTCGGTGAGCTCCAGGCACAACGCGCTGCCCTCGATGCCGTGGTGCACGAGCGCCTCGCCCACCCGCTGGACGAGCCGTTCGTCGTGCAGCTGGGCGCCCGAGATGTTGACGGCCACGTAGAGGTCCTCGAACCCCGTCGTCTGGTGGCGCCACGCGGCGAGCTGGCGCAAGGCCTCTTCGAGGACCCACTCCCCGATCCCCATGATCATCCCGCTCTCCTCGGCCAGGGGGATGAACTTGGCGGGTGGGATGATCCCCAGGGTGGGGTGGGCCCACCGGACGAGCGCCTCGACCCCCTCGATGGGCCCGTGGGGGATGCGCACGATCGGCTGGTACACGAGGTGGAGTTGGCGCAGCTCGACCGCCCGGCGCAGGTCGTACTCGAGCTCCACCCGCTCTGACACCTTGGTCCGCATGGACTCGTCGAACACCGCCACCGCGTCGCGGCCGGCGTCCTTGGCCTGGTACATGGCGGTGTCGGCGTCGCGCACCAGGACCTCGGCGTTGGCATCGGGATCGTCGCCCGACGCGAACGCCAGGCCGATGCTGGCCGACACGTAGAACTCCATGTCGTTGACGATGAACGGGGCCCGCAGGCTGAACCGCAGGCGGTTGGCGAGATCCAGGGCCTGGGACACGCTCACGACCTGGCCGAGGACGACCATGAACTCGTCCCCGCCGATGCGCGTCACGAGGTCGTTGGGCCGGACGTGCTCGTCGAGCCGCCGCGCCACGGCCACCAGCAGCTCGTCGCCGTGGGTGTGCCCCAGGGTGTCGTTGACGAGCTTGAAGCGGTCGAGGTCGAGGAACAGCAGCGCCACATGGGTGTCGTCCACCGACGCCTGTTGGAGCACGCTCGTCAGGTGCTGGTGCATCATGCGGCGATTGGGCAACCCGGTCAGGCTGTCGTGCATGGCCTGATAGGCGAGGTTGGCCTCGGACCGCTCCGCGATGTGCAGCGCCTGGACGATGCGCAGGACGGCCGCCAGCGTCAACAGGATGATGATCATGAACAACGCCACCCGGTCCTGCACCGAGTCGGAGGGGTGCTGCAGGGTGATGACCGCCGGAACGAGCAGGGCGATGGCGACCAGCACGATCCGTCCCGGGGAGGACGCCTGGGGACGGTTGCCGGCCGGTTCGGTCAGGGCGCGCATCGACGGGTGCAGCGCCATGGTGCCGGCGGCCACGAAGGCGAGGCCGTAGGGGAGGTCCAGGAACCTCCCCGCCACCTTGACGAGATCGGCGTCGGCGAACATGTACAGCGTGTCGCCGGCGAACATGCACGTCATGGTGGCCAGCAGGAACCAGTACGACGGCACGCGGTTCTGTTCGGGGCTGAAGGCGATGCGAACCGTCACCACCACGAGGAAGATCGACATGGCGGGGTAGCAGGTGAGCACCAGCCGGGTGGCCAGGGGGGTATGGGCGTGGAACAGGACGGGGTCGATGACGTAGACCCAGGCCACGGCGAGGATGGCCAGCGCCGCGATGAGGCCGTCGAGGATGACTCCGAAGTGACGTTGCCGACCGCGGTCGCGTGCCCGCGAGAACCCCAGCAGGCCGGCCGCCCCCAGGCCGTAGCCGGGAAGAGCCAGCAGGTCGGGGACGAGCGAGCGGCTGGCGGTGATGTTGCCCAGTGTGTGCAGGTCCGCCCGGAGGGCCCCTCCCACCAGGAAGAGCGCCATGGCGCCACCGATCGCCCACCACGGCCAGGCGAGCGCCGGGCGATGGTGCCGAACCGCCAGCGCCACAGCCGTCACCGTGGCGATGCCCAGCACGAACATGGCCGTCGACTCGAAGGATCCCAACAGGCCCGAAACGGCCAGGGCGACCAGCGCCAACCCTCCGGCCAGGAACCACGCCCAGGGGGGCAGGCCGGCAGAGCCGCTCGCTCCCGGCTTGACGATTGCTTGGTGATCTTGGGAGCTCGCCCCGCCCGGCTTCACTCTGAGTGCCGACGCATGTGGCATTAGTGAGATCCTGACCACATTCCGACAACATTACAAGGGCATCCCGCCCATTTCACCGCTTGTAGCAGCGTTAAAAACGTGCTCAGTGGTTTATTGGATTCGATCTACTCTCCCGTGCCCGCCAGGGCCGTCGCCGGCTATCGACCGAGTGTGGCCCGGATCCTCCCGGCGACATCGATGCTCGGCCCCCGCACCGCCACGTAGAGGGCGGGCATGATGCGAGGGGGCCGGGGGAAGCGCCGGTAGTAGGCGCCGAGCCAGGCGTCGAGACGGCGGCCGAGCTCGACGTCGGCGGGATCGGGTCGGATCTCGAGCCGGTCGACGATGCGGGAGTCGAGCGTGGCCAGGGCGAGCACCCGTTGGACCCGCACCAGCGGGGAGGGGACGGTCCGGTGCGCGAACCATAAGACGTCGTGCGCCAGTGCCCGGCTCTGCTCGCTCGTCCCCAGGAGGTCGTCGCCGAGGGCGCCGTCGAGGTAACTCGAGAAGGCGTCGCGGTCGGGGGGCAGCGACGCCTCGGGTATGCCGAAGAAGCGGGCGAAAGCCAGCATCTCGGCGTAGAAGGCGGGGGCCTCGGCCGCGGTGAACGGGCGCACCCACCGCGTGAAGGCGGTCTCGGCGCTGTCCACCAACGTCGCCCACACCCAAGTCAACAAGGACGAGTCGTGGGCGCTGTAGCGCCCGGCGGCTCCGAGGTCCTCGACGTCGGGATGCGCACCGGGGGCGCCGTCCAGGGGCCCGTTGATGTGGTCGTGGACGGCGTAGATCTGCCGGGCGGCGCCGCGGGCCACGCGCCCGTTGCCGAAGACCAGGCGCACAGCGGCGTCGGTGGTGGCCCAGGCGCGGCGCAGCGGGTGGGCCTGGAAGTCGCTGTGGTGGGCCACCGCCGCGGCCACGGTGGGATGGGCGACCTCCATGACCAGCGCCCGCTGGACGAGCAGGGCGGTGACGGGCTCGGCCACCACCGCCCGGACCACGCTGTCGCGCCCGAACGGCGCCGACGCGTCCGCGTCGAGGGCGCCGAGCACCGGCGGGGAGGCGGTCATCGGGCGATGGTACGCGAGGCCGGGGAACCGAATCGAAGGGTCCCGCCCGGGCGCGCCGAAGGACCCCGGACGCGAGAACCCCCACCGGGGTTGGTGGGGGTTCTCGACATTGGGGATGCTGAGTGTGGGGTTGGAACTGAGGGTGTCCGTGGAGAATGATCGGCAGGGGCGGCCCGAACTTGAGCGCCGGGGCGACCAACAACCGGACAACAGTGGGGGCGCTCCGGCGGGGCACGCCGAGCCCCGGTCGGGTAGGAATGTGCGGTGGAGCTCGACGAGTTGAAGGTCACCCGCTACCGGGCCAGCCACGCCGTCGCCACCATCACCCTCGACCGTCCGGAGCGGCTCAACGCCTGGACGGGGCGGATGAACACCGAGTACCGGTCGCTGCTGGGCCGGGCGGCGTCGGACCCGTCGGTCCGGGTCATCGTGGTGACCGGAGCCGGGCGGGGGTTCTGTGCGGGGGCCGACACCGCCGCGCTGGAGGGCCACGTCGAGCGGGGCGGCTACGACCCGGGGACGGGGCCCGACCTGGAGAGGCCCGGCTACGGCGTGCGCCCCGAGTTCGACGCCGAGTTCGCCTACCAGTTCGGGATCCCCAAGCCCATCATCGCGGCGGTCAACGGGCCGGCTGCGGGCGTGGGGTTCGCCCTGGCGTGCTACTGCGACCTGCGCTTCGCGGCGGCGGGGGCCAAGCTGACCTCGTCGCACGGGCGCCTCGGCCTGCCCGCCGAGTTCGGGTTGTCGTGGTTGGTACCCCGTCTGATCGGGCTCACCCGGGCCGCCGACGTGTTGCTCTCGAGCCGGGTGCTGCTCGCCGAAGAGGCGGCCGACATCGGGCTGGTGAACAAGGTGACGCCCCCCGACGAGCTCCTGGAAACGGTGGAGCGCTACGCGCGGGCCCTGGCGACGGAGATCTCTCCGGCTTCGCTGGCGGCGACCAAGCTCCAGCTCTACACCGACCTCCACCGCGACGCCGCCACGGCGGCCCGGGATGCCGACGACCGGCTCCGGGCCATGATGACCGAACCCGACTTCGCCGAGGGGGTGGCCGCGCTGCGCGCCGGCCGGCCCCCGCGTTTCGCCGATCCGCCCGCGGCACCGGACTCCGCCGGGGCACGGGTGCGGGCCCGGTAGGGCGGGCCGTGTCGGCGCCGACGCGACCGGGCACGTCGTTGGCGGCGCGGCTGGTGGACCCCGAGCTCTACACCTCGGACCCCTACCCGCTCTACGCCCGGTTGCGGGCCGAGGCGCCCGTGGCCTGGAACGAGGAGCGGGGGTTCTGGGCCGTGGCCAAGCACGCCGATGTGTCGGCCATCGAGATCGACCACGCCACCTTCTGCGCCGGACGCGGCATCCTCGTCGAGGAGATCGGGACCACGTACGCGTCGCCGCCCACGATGATGCACTCCGACCCGCCCGTGCACACGCGCTATCGACGGTTGGTGCAACCGGGGTTCAAGGCCTCGGTGGCGCGCGCCCTCGAGCCGGTGGTCCGGGCCCGCACCGCCGCACTGGTGGAGCGATTCGAGGACGCCACCCCCGTCGACGTGGTCTCCGCCCTGAGCGTGCCGCTCCCGCTCCAGGTCATCAGCGTGATCCTGGGCGTGCCCGACGACGAGTGGGAGCGGTGCTACGAGTGGTCCGAGGCGGTCATCCCCGGGGCCACGGACTGGCCCGAGGAGCGCCGGGGGCAGTTGATGGCCGACATGGTCCAGTACCTCGTGGGCGCGGCCCGGGACCGCCGCGCCCGGCCCCGCGACGACGTGCTCACCCAGCTCGCCCAGGTGGACATCGACGGGGAACGGCTCAGCGACGACGAGTTGGGCATGTTCCTCGTCCAGCTGCTCGTGGCCGGGAACGAGACCACCCGGAACCTCATCAGCTCCGGCCTGCTCGGCTTCGCCGACCACCCCGGGCAGTGGGCCCGGCTCCGGGCCGACCGTTCGCTCGTCCCCGGCGCGGTGGAGGAGATGCTCCGGTGGTCGACGCCGGTGGTGTCGTTCATGAGGACCGCCACCCGGGACACCGAGGTGGGCGGCGTCGCCGTGGCCGAGGGGGAGCCCGTGCTCATGTTGTTCGCCTCGGCCAACCGTGACGAGGACGTGTTCGGCCCGAGCGCCTCGGCGTTCGACGTCGGTCGGAACCCCAACCCCCATCTGGCCTTCGGCCAGGGCAACCACTTCTGCCTGGGCGCCGCCCTGGGCCGGCTCGAGGGCCGGGTTCTGCTCGAGGAGCTGCTCGACCGTTTCGCCGACGTGGGGCGGGTCGGGACCGTGCAGCGCAGCCCCTCCTCGGTGATCAATGGCATCAGGCGGGCCGAGCTGGCCTTCACCGCCACCTGAGCGCCCGGGTCCGGCCCCGCCGGCCCGGCTCCGCCCTGGGCCTGGGCCCGTCGGCCCGGTACGGTTCGGGGTGCCAGTCGAAGCGGGGAGGAGCCATGCGCATCAAGTCCTCGGTCACGTCCATCTCCTGGATTCCCTCGGAGGCCATCAGTGGCATGGCCACCAAGATGCCGTTCGAGGCGGGAGTGGCCCACTACGACGACCCGCCGCCCGACGTCATCGACGACCTCGACGCCTTGCAGCGCGACGGCCGCTTCCGGTTCGCCAACCGGTTGGAGGCGTGGATCGAGGTGGAGGGGGACCGCATCGTCGGGCACGGCCAGTCCGGGGGAGGTCTCATCTGCTCGACCCTGCTCCGGATCGGAAAGAAGCAGGCCGTGTTCGAGGCGATCGCCCTTCCCGACTTGCAGCCCGATCCGCAGGTCGACAAGGGCTCGGTGACCTTCTTCCAGACCGCCGGCGGGCGCACCGGGGTACCGGCGCCCCGCCGGGTGCGGCGGGCGCCCTTCGTGCAGTTCGCGGCCCCGCTGGCGTGGACCACCCTGGCGCTCACGGTGCGCGCCGACGGGTCGTCGTCGTTCGCCATGAGCGGCGCCAGCAGCTTCCCCCGGCACTGGGTGTACGGCGACGACAACAAGCTGGCGCTCAAGTCGGGGATGATCGACTTCTCGAACTGGTACCGGCGCGCCTTCGGCAAGCACAGCCCGTGGGGCGATCAGGACTCCGAGGCGTTCACCACCGAGGTGGAGTCGGCTCTCGAGCGCCAGCTGTCGCTGTCGCTCATGCGGGGCGGGGCCAAACCCAAGGTCCGCAACGTCAAGCGGGGCGCGGTGATCACCGAGCAGGGCGCCGCGGAGGACGACATCTACCTCGTGCTCGACGGCGTGGTCCGCATCGAGGTCGACGGGGAGCGCCTGGCGGAGTACGGGCCCGGGTCCATGCACGGCGAGCGGGCCGTGCTCGAAGGTGGGAAGCGCACCTCGACCATCCGGGCCGTGACGGCCTGCAAGCTGGCCGTGGCCTCGGCCGACGGCGTCGACCGCGACGCCCTGGTGGAGCTGAGCAGCGGGCACCGCCGGGAGGAGAACCGCGGCAGCTGAGTTGCCGTCCCCCGCCGGCGCGCCTAGGCAGGCTGGCGATGGACGACGTCGACGCCGTGGTGATCGGGTCCGGGCCCAACGGCCTGGTGGCCGCGGCCTTGTTGGCGCGCGCCGGCTGGAAGGTGACGGTCCTCGAGCGCTCGGGCGTCGCCGGTGGGGCGGTGCACAGCGCCGAGCTGACGGTGCCCGGCTACGTGCACGACGCCTACTCCGCCTTCTACGGGCTGCTGCACTGCTCACCGGTGCTGGTGAAGCTCGGGCTGGACAGGCGGGTGGCGTGGGCGCATTTCCCGGTGCCGGTGGCGGCGGCGGCGTCGCCCGAGGTGGTCGCCACGGTGCACGCCGACCCCGAGCGCACCGCCGAGGGCCTGGCCCGGCGGGCCCCCGCCGACGGTCCGGCCTGGCTGGCGCTGTACCGGTGGTGGGAGAGGGTGGGCACTTCCTTCCTGGCCCAGATGCTGGGACCGGTGGGGGCACCGCTGCCGGGCCTGGCCTTCGCCCGGCGGGCCCGTCGCGACGGCCTGATCGGCACCACCCAGCTCCTGCTGGGGCCCCTGGAGGCGCTGTGTCGCGACCGCCTGGCCGACAGCGGGGCCCAGGCGCTGCTGGCCGCCGGGGCGTCGCACGCCGATGTCCCGGTGGACAACCCCGGGAGCGTGCCCGCCGCCCTCATCCTGGCCATGGCGGCTCAACAGGTAGGCATGCCCGTGCCCGTGGGGGGCGCCGGACGCCTGGCCGCCGCGCTGTGCGGGGCGGTGACCGACGCCGGCGGGGTGGTGCGCACCGGGGCCGAGGTCACCCGGGTGGTGGTCGAGCGCAACCGGGCTACGGCGGTGGAGACCGCCGACGGATCGAGCGTGCGGGCCCGTCGGGCCGTCCTCGCCGACACGGGGCCCCGGGCGCTGTTCCACCACCTGGTGGGCGCCGGGACGCTGCCCCCCCGCTACCTCGAGGGGTTGCGCCGGTTCCGCTACGGGACGGGCATCTTCAAGGTCGACCTGGCCCTCGACGGGCCCGTGCCGTGGTCGGCCCCGGGACTGGCGCAGTGCGGGGTCGTGCACCTCACCGGCGACCTCGACGACATGGCCGAGGCCGCCCACGAGGCCCGGCGGGGCACCGTGCCGCGCCGGCCCATGCTCATCGTGGGCCAGCAATCGGTGGCCGACCCCAGCCGCGCCCCGGCCGGCGGGCACACGGTGTGGGTGGAGACCCACGTGCCCCCCGTCCCCCGGGACACCGGTTCGTGGGCTCCGTGGCGCGACAAGTTCCTCGACGTCGTGATGCGCCGCCTCGAGGACCACGCTCCCGGGCTCGGGGCGAGGGTGGTGGGCACGGCGGTGCGCACTCCCGAGGACCTCGAGCGCGAGAACCCCAACCTGGTGGGCGGCGACCTGGGAGCGGGGTCGAGCGCCCTCGACCAGCAACTGGTGTTCCGGCCCGTGCCGGGTTGGTTCCGCTATGCCACCCCGGTGAAGGGCCTGTACCTGTGCTCGGCGTCGACCCACCCCGGGGGGGGCGTGCACGGCATGGCGGGCCACAACTGCGCGCGGCGGGTGCTCTCGGACCGCCGCCGGCGCCGTATCTAGGGCGCCCGGCTAGCGCGCCCTTACTCCGGCAGGTCGATGACCGTGCCCTCCACAGCCCCGTCGGCGCGCACCGGGCCCCCGGCGTAGCAGGCCACCAGGGCGTCGATGTCGTCGTCGGTGCGGGGCGGGTCGTGGTGATAGAGCAGCACCCGCCGGGCCCCGGCCCGCTCGGCGAGGCGCACGGCGTAGCCCGCCGAGGCGTGGCCGAAGCTGGCCCGGGCGGCGAGCTCGGAGTCGAGGTACTGGGCGTCGTGGATGAGCAGGTCGCACCCGTCGGCCAGGGCCAAGGCGGCGGGGTGGTACTCGCCGAGCCCGTCGGGACCGGGCCCCAGTGACGTGGGGCAGTGGTCCGAGAGATAGGCGATGGTGCCGGTGGCGTCCGAGACGCGGAAGCCGAAGGTGCGCCCCCCCTTGTGGGGGATCTCCAGGGCGAGGACGTTGAAGCCCTCCATGTCGACCCCGGCGCCGGGCTCGAGGCCGAGGAACCGCCACGTGCCCCGCAGCTCGCCCGGGGTGATGGGGAAGTGCGGTGGGGACATGGCGCGCCGCAGGACCTCCTCGGCGTCGCCCTGGGCGGGGATGTACAGGTCGGTGCGGGCCTCGGGCCGGTCGGCGGCGGAGAAGAAGGGCAGTCCCTGGGTGTGGTCCCAGTGCAGGTGCCCGAGCACGATGGACCCGGCGAAGGCGCTGCCGCCCAGCAGCCCCGTCACCCGGCGGATGCCGGTGCCGGCGTCGAGCACCAGGTGGGGGAGCTCGCCGTCGTGGGCCAGGGCCACGCACGAGGTGTGGCCCCCGTAGCGCACGGTGTCGGGCCCGGGAGCCGGGGTCGACCCCCGGACGCCACAGATCGTCACCCGCATGCCCGCTCCCCCGCCTTCGGGGGCACGCTGGCCGCACCCCGGTCCGGGAACGCTAACCGGGACATGTCAACGGGGACTAGTTGGCCCGCGGCCCACGACCCCGTGCCCACGAGTCGTTGGCGCTCACTAGTCGTTGGCGCTCACTTCGGCCAGGAGGTCGGCGAATTTCTTGTGGGCGGCGTCGCGCCGGGTGGGGACGTGCTCGGTGGGCACCTCGGCCGGGGTGTAGCGCTTGAGGACCTGGCGGGCCACGGTGACCTTGTGGACCTCGTCGGGGCCGTCGTAGATGCGGGCCGCCCGGGCGGCCCGGTACATGTGCTCGAGGGGCAGGTCGGTGGAGAACCCCAGCGACCCGTGGGCCTGGATGGCACGGTCGATGACGTTGTAGAGGACGCCGGCGCCGAAGTACTTGATCATGGCGATCTCCACGCGCGCCGCCGGGGCCCCGTCGCGGTCCATCTTCCACGCCGCGTGCAGCGTCATGAGCCGCGCCGCCGACATCTCGGCCATGGAGTCGGCCACCCAGGCCTGGGCCATCTGCTTGTCGGCCAGCAGCGACCCGTGCAGCTGTCGCGAGACGGCCCGCTCGCACAGCATGTCGAAGGCGCGTTGGGACTGGCCCAGCCAGCGCATGCAGTGGTGGATGCGGCCCGGCCCCAGGCGCATCTGCGCCAGCCGGAAGCCGTCTCCCTCGTTGCCCACGAGGTTGTCGACGGGGACGCGCACGTCGCGGTAGATGATCTCGGAGTGGCCGCCGAACTTCCCGAAATGGGGGAAGGGATGCTCCATGGTGGGCACGTCGCGCACGATGTCGACGCCGGGGCTCTGCGCGGGGACGAGGATCATCGAGCACCCCGCGTAGGGGTGGACGTCGGGGTTGGTCACGCACATGACGATGAGGAAGTCGGCCACCGAGCCGTTGGAGGTGAACCACTTGTGGCCGTTGATGACCCACTGCTCGCCGTCGCGCACGGCGGTGGTGGCGATGAGGGTGGGGTCGGCGCCCGCCCCGGGCTCGGTCATGGAGAAGGCGCTGCGCACGTCACCGGCGAGCAACGGCGCCAGGAAGCGCGCCCGCTGCTCCTCGCGACCCGACGCCTCGATCCCCAGGGCCAGGAGCTCGGCGTTGCCCGAGTCCGGGGCGTTGTTGCCGAAGACCACGGGCGCCAGAAAGCAGCGCCCCAGGATCTCGTGCAACAGGCCCAGGCGGACCTGGCCGAAGCCCATCCCGCCGAGCTCGGGGGGCATGTGGGCGGCCCACAGGCCCGCGCCCTTGACTTGGTCCTGGAGGGGGCGGATGGCCCGGAGGAGGTCGTGGTCGGCGAGCTCCAGGGTCTCGAGGGGCATGACCTCCTCGTCGACGAAGGCGCGCGCCCAGGCCAGCTTGGCCTCGTACTCCGGTTCGGTCTCGAAGTCCCAAGCCACCTGTGGCCTCCTGTTCGGGCCGCTGGACGCCGGCCGCTACCGTGGGCCGGTGCCCGAGGCGAGCCCCGCGTCCCCCACGCGTAGCACCGTCTCGGTGCGGACGCCCGTCGAGGCCTGCCCGGTGCGGCTCCCCCCTCGCCTGGGCGCCTCCGACGCCCGGGCGGCAGTGGCCGCCGCCGCGGTGGCGTTGCTCGACGAGCGCCGCCTCCTCGACGTCGAGGAGCTGGGGGGCCTCGCCATGGTGCCCGACGAGTCGGTGATGGGGCTGGCGTCGTTGGCGCACGAGGTCCGGCTCGCCTGGTGCGGGCCCACCGTCGAGGTGGAGGGGATCCTGTCCGCCAAGACCGGGGGATGCCCCGAGGACTGCCACTTCTGCTCGCAGTCGGCGCGCTTCGATTCGCCGGTGAAGGCCACCGCCTTCCTCGACACCGACGAGGTCCTGCGGGCCGCCGCGGAGACCGCCGCCTTGGGGGCGTCGGAGTTCTGCATCGTCCTGGCCGTGCGGGGGCCCGACGAGCGCATCATGGCGCGCCTGCTCGAGCTGGTGCCCCTGGTGGGCGAGCACACCGGACTGCGCGTGGCGGTGTCGGCCGGCATCCTCACCGACGAGCAGGCCGGGCGCCTCGCGGCGGGTGGCGTGCACCGCTACAACCACAACCTCGAGACGGCGCGGTCGTACTTCGGCTCGGTGGTGAGCACCCACGGCTGGGACGAGCGCGCCGCCACCTGTGGCCTGGTGCGGGCGCACGGCATGGAGCTGTGTTGCGGGGCGCTGCTGGGCATGGGCGAGAGCGACGCCCAGCGCATCGAGCTGCTGTTGCAGTTGCGCGCCGTGGACCCCACCGAGGTGCCGGTCAACTTCTTGAACCCGCGGCCGGGCACTCCCCTGGGCGACCGGCCCCTGGTGGGCGCGTGGGAGGCCATCCGGTGGATCGCCCTGTTCCGCCTGGCGTTGCCGGGTGTGATCCTGCGCTACGCCGGGGGCCGTGAGGTGACGCTGCGCGACCTGCAGGCCATGGGCATGACGGCCGGGATCAACGCCCTCATCGTGGGCAACTACCTGACCACGCTGGGGCGCTCGCCCGAGGAGGACCTGCGCATGCTCGAGGACCTGCGCATGCCCCTGGGCGCTCTGGGCGCCGCGCTGTAGGGTCTCGGCCCATGGCTCGGGCGCTCATCACGGGATGTTCCACCGGCTTCGGGCGGGCGACCGCCGTGGAGCTCAAGCAACGCGGTTACGAGGTGGTGGCCACGGCGCGTCGGCGTGAGACCATCACAGGTCTCGATGCCGATGCGCATCTCGCCCTCGACGTCACCAACGACGCCTCGGTGCGGGCCGCCGTCGACGCCGCGGGGACGATCGACGTGCTCGTCAACAACGCCGGGATCGAGATCGGGGGGCCGGTCGAGCTGGTGCCCCTGGCCGAAGTGCGCCGGCTGTTCGAGACCAACGTGTTCGGCCCCGTGCGCCTGATGCAGGCCGTGCTGCCCCAGATGCGGGCCCGCCGGAAGGGGACCATCGTCAACTTGTCCTCGGTGTCGGGCCGGGTGGCCGCCCCGCTGTCGGCGTTCTACGCGGCGTCGAAGTTCGCCCTCGAGGCCCTGTCCGAGGCACTGCACGTCGAGGCCGGGCACTTCGGGATCCGCACCATCGTGATCGAGCCCGGGTTCTTCAAGACCAACCTCGGCGAGTCCAATGTCGACTTCGGCGTGGACGGCGCCCCCTACGACGAGCTGCACATGATCATGCAGAAGCTCTCCGCCCAGCTGGGCCGGGACGCCGCCCCGGGGCCCGAGGTCGTGGCCGGCGCCATCGCCGATGCCCTCGAGTCCCCCGACGGTCCGTGGCGCGTGCCGGTGGGCACCGACGCCGAGATGGTGCTCGGGGCGCGGTCCACGCTGGACGACGCCTCCTTCGAGAAGGCCATGCGCGAGGTGCTCAACCTCGACTGGTGAGCACGACGCCCTCCCACGGCGCCAGGTCGAGGACGTCGCCAGTGGGCGAGCCCTCCCGGTCCCGGTGGGTGCCGACGACCACGCGTCGCCCGGCCTCGGTCCCGGCGGCGGCGGGCGGCAGGGCCACGGTGTGCTCGTCGTCGGAGAGGTTCAGCGCCACCACCGTGTCCGTGCCCCGTTGCCACGCCCACACCCCCTCCCCGGCGGGCAGGCGCCGGTAGGCGCCGGTCTGCAGGTCCGGTGACGCCCGGCGCACGGCGATGACGTCGCGCACCAGGTGGAGCACGGACCCGGGCTGGGCGCGCTGGCCGGCCACGGTCATGGGCGCATCGGCCATGGCCAACCACGGGGTGACCCCGGCCGAGGTGAACCCGGCGTTGGGCCCGTCGTCCCACGGCATGGGGGTGCGCTCGGGATCGCGGCCCGGGTAATAGGGCCAGAACCGCAGCCCCACCGGGTCGAGCAGCTGCTCCTTCTCGAACACGCCGTCGGTCAGCCCGATCTCGTCGCCCTGGTAGAGCACGGTAGTGCCCCGCAGGGTGAGGAGCATGAGCAGGGCCAGGCGGACCTTGGGCTCCTCGCCGTCGCACCACCGGGTGGCCAGGCGCGACACGTCGTGGTTCGAGCCCGTCCACACCGGCCATGCCGTGGACGGGAAGAGGTCCTCGATCCGGTCCACGACGCCGACCAGCGCGTCCACCTCGAAGGGGGCCTCGATGAAGGGGAAGTTGAACCCGAGGTGCAGCTCGTCGTCGGAGGTCCCGTAGTACGAGGCCAACATCTCGAGGGTGTCCACATTGGTCTCGCCCAACAGCAGGCGCGCCGGGGTGTAGCCGTCGGAGATGGCCCGCCACCGGCGCAGGATGTCGTGGCCCTCGGGGCGGTTGCCGTTGTAGATGGGACGCTGGCCGAACATCTGCATGATGAAGGGGTCGTCCTCGGTGGCGGGCGGGTTGTCGCGCAGCTCGGCGTCCTTGATCATCATGTTGACCACGTCGATGCGGAAGCCGGCCACGCCGCGGTCCCACCAGAAGCGCACGATGTCGTCGAAGGCGTCGCGCACGCCGTCGTACCACCAGTTGAGGTCGGGTTGCTCGGGCAGGAAGTTGTGCAGGTAGTACTGGCCCGAGACGGGGTCGAGGCTCCAGGCCGGGCCCCCGAAGCTGCTCACCCAATTGTTGGGGGCCGAGCCGTCGGGCTGGGGGTCGGCCCACACGTACCAGTCGCGGCGGGCCGAGTCGACCGACGAGCGCGACTCCACGAACCAGGCGTGTTGGTCGCTGGTGTGGTTGGGGACGAGATCGAGCAGGACCCGGATCCCCACCCGCCCGGCGGCGGCGATGAGCTCGTCGAGGTCGGCCAGGGTCCCGTACTCGGGGAGCACGGCGCAGTAGTCGGCGACGTCGTAGCCCCAATCGGCGTTGGGTGAAGCCGTGACCGGGCTCAACCACAGGGCGTCGACGCCGAGCCAGGCCAGATGGTCGAGCCGTCGCACGAGCCCCCGCAGGTCCCCCACCCCGTCGTCGTCGCTGTCGGCGAAGGAGCGGACGTACACCTGGTACAGCACGGCGCCCCGCCACCATCGGGACTCGTCGGGGGGGGGTGCGGGCACGGGGCTCCTCGGGGTGTCAGCCCGTGACGGGGCTGGCGGCCTGGCCGGGTTGCTCGGCCGCTCGCCAGCAGTACCAGGCGACCACGGAACGATAGGGCCGGAAGGGTTCGCCGAGCGGCTCGAGCTCCTTGGCGCTCGGCATGGGCAGGGCCCAGGCCACGCCGAAGCCCCGCCGGACCCCGAGGTCCCCCGTGGGCCACACGTCGAGGCGTCGGAGCTGGAACATGAGGAACATCTCCGCCGTCCAGCGGCCGATGCCGCGCACCATGGTGAGGCGCTCGACCACCTCGTCGTCGTCCTCGCGGGCCAGCCCCCGAGGGTCGAGGACCACGGTGCCGTCGAGGACCTTGGCCGCCAGGTCCGTGACCGACGCCGCCTTGTTGCCCGACAGCCCGGCGCCGCGCAGCGTCTCGGGTGCCAGCGCCAGCAAGGCCTCGGGGGTGACGTGTCCCCCCAGCGCGGCCACCAGCCGGCGGTGGATGGTCGAGGCGGCCGCCCCGGCGAGCTGCTGGAAGACGATCGACTCCACCAGCGCCGCGAAGTGGGTGTCGGTGGGCTTCGACAGCCGGGGTAGTCCGTAGGCGTCCACGAGGCCGGCCACGACGCCGTCGAGCTGGGCGAGCAGGCGCGCCGCCCCCGACAGCGTGCGGGGTGGGCGCGTGGGCTGGGGGAACGCGCCGGGCCCCGGCGGCCGTCAGGCACCGCCGGTGCTCCCGTCGAGTTGGCGGCGGATGTCGAGGAGGTGGTGCGACACCTCGTGGACGGTGTGCACCGCCACCCAGCGCAGGGTGCGCTCCATCCTCTGGGGATAGCCGTAGACCACGACGCGGTCCCAGTCGGCGTCGTCGAGCCGGGCCAGCACGTTGGCGAACATGGCGGCGGCATCGGAGAGCTGCCGGGCCACCGCCCCGGGGTCCTGACGGGCATAGCCGTCGTGCTCGACGCGCTCGTCGCGTCCCATGGGCTCGAACGTCGGCCGCTCGACCCGGCGCGCGGCGAGGACCCGCTCGCGTTGCACCAGGAGCACGTCTCTGATGTGGCAGCCGTATTCGATGGGAGACCACAGCTGCGGTCGGGCCCGGTGGCCGAGATCGGTGGTGTCGTCGGACAGCACGGTGTTATCGGACAACACGGCGACCACCTGGGCGACGCCGGACAACACCGCCGCACCGGCGCCGGGCGCGTCGTCGAGGTCGTAGTCGAACCCGCACTCCTGGCACCGGTGCACGGCTGGCTCTCCAAGCGCGCGGCGTCTAGCGCAGCGCCTGCGCCTCGAACTCCACCACGGCGTCGTCGAGGGGCAACACCACCTCGGGCCGCAGGTACTGGTGGGACTGGGCGTCGAGGCGCACGGCGGTGCCCCAGGCGGTGAACCCGATGGCGTGGCTGGCGAACCACATGGGGCCCTCGGACACGCGCACGGCCACGATGCCCTGGGCGCCCATATCCAGGGCGGACCGTTGCATGTGCTCCATGCCCGCCTCGCGCGCCGCGTACATGGCCTCGGTGAAGTTGGTGAGCTCGACGTTCTGCGAGGACTGGCGCATGGTGGTCCCCATCGAGCGCCGCGGCGCGTAGACGAAGCTGGCCCCGAATGCGAGCCCGATGGGGCCCCATCCGGCGTTGTGCAGCAGGGTGAAGTCGCGCGCCGAGAGGTCCGAGACGAACACGGTGTTGCGGTCCTTGCCCGTGACGGGGCGCACGGCGGTGCCGGTGAGCTCGACGTCGACGTGGTGGCGTTGCACCTCGACACCGACCTGCACGCCGACCACCCCGTGGCCGTGCACGCCGGCGCACTGTTCGCCGAGGTGCTTGGCCGCCGATCGCACGGCCAGGTTGTGGGCGTCGGAGGCCGACGTGATCTCTCCCGACCCCCACGTCCACACCCCGGGGGGGATCGACACCACCGAGGCGCCGAACACGACGTCGACGGCCTCCCAGCCGATGCTGTGCAGCAGCAGGGCCTCGTCGACCGAGAGGTCCGAGGTCACGGCCCGGGTGCGCTGGTCGTGCGCCGGCTGGCCCAACGAGTCGGCGGCCCGCCGCATCTCGGCCTTGAGGTCGACCGCCTCTGCGGCGGCGCCGGCCTTGCCCGGGGCGCTCACGTCAACCGGACCGTGGGACGCGCCGCCGGGAGGGGGTCGAAGTCCTTGAACCGCCGTACCCGGGTGCCGCGCAGGGTGCACTCGATGACCTCGTCGCCCTGGCTCAGGCTCTGGGTGTTGGCGACGATGAGCGCCCCCTGCAAGGTGTCGGCGCCGAGCCGGCTGCGGACGTGCTCGCGGGCCAGCGACCGGGCCGCCAGGTGCGCCCGCGACAGCTGCTCGACCTCCGACACCGGGATGTAGCCGCCCCCCCAGGCCGACAAGGTGCCTTCCATGAGGATCTCGGTGACGCAGTACGCCCACACCCGCACCGACGCCAACGAGGCCACGACTGACACCGGCATGTAGCCGGACTCCACCAACTTGGCCAGGCGCTGGCCGGCCAGGTACGTCGTCCACGGTGTGCCCGGGGGGGCGGCGGCGCCCTCGACCACCACGGCGGTGCCCAGCATGTGGAACTCGGTGACGTTCATGTCGGCCAGGTGCCGGGTGCTGTCGACGACGCCGATGACGCCGTGGGCCCCCACCTCGGTGGCCTCTTCGACCATCCTCGTGTACGAGTAGCCGAAGCCCTCCGCCCAGGCCGACTCGACCCAGGGCTGCTGGTAGTTCTGGCCCCAGATGCGGTGCTCGTTGGAGTACACGTAGCCGCCGTGGGGGCAGCGGTAGCTCTCGGAGTAGACGCCCCGGGGCGCCGATCCCCCGAAGGAATAGGGGTTCATGCCCCGCATGTAGGGCGACCCGGCCCCGTACCAACCCCACTGCATGACGCAGAAGCCCTGCACCAGCCCCACCGGCCGCAGGCCCATGTGCAGACAGGCGGCGAAGTCGGGGACCGTGAGGCCCGAGGAGAACGACTCTCCACCTAATCTCCGGCCGGCGGCCTCGGGGAGGTCGCCGGGGCCGGCGCTGTGTCCCGGGTCGCGGTCCACGTCGTCGGTGTCGGGGGGGCCTGGCGCGCTCATCAGTTGTCGAGGGAGATGATGGTGATGGGCTTGGGAAGCGTGACGTCACCGGCTGACTTGGTCACGGCGGTGCCCAGGGACAGGAACTCGATGGTGTGCGATCCCCACTGATGCGACTTCTCCTCCAGCCGGACGCCGACGATCCCGGTGGCCCCGAGGGTGTTGGCTTCGTCCTGCATGCGCGTCATGGCGAGCTCGCGGGCCTCGTACAGCGCCTGGGTGAAGTTGGGCAGCTCGACGTTCTGGCCCATGGTGCCCAGCGCCTGGCCGATGCCGCGATGGGCGATGTGGAACACGCAGGTCCCCATGACCAGGCCCTGGGGGACGTACCCGGTCTGCATGATCGTCCAGAAGTCCTGACCGGAGAGGTCCGAGGTGAAGGGCTTGCCCAAGGCGTTGCGGTGCGAGGTGCCGTCCTCGGCCTTCACGGCGGTGCCCACGGCGATGAACTCCGCCGCGTCGCGGCCCCACTCGTAGTAGTTCACGTCGAGGCGCACCCCCACGACGCCATCGGCGCCTAGGGCGTCGGCTTCCTCTTCCATCCGGGTCATGGCCAACTCGCGGGCGTTGTACATGGCCTCGGTCAGCTTGGTGAGCTCCTGGCTCTTGTTCCACCGTCGGGCCTGGATCCCGGTGTGATAGATCGACGAGCCCATGACGAAGCCCAGGGGGTGGAACCCGGCTTCTTTGATGAGGAGGAACTCGTTGACTGAGAGGTCCGACGTGAACAGGCCGTGCTCGAGCTCCTCGAGCCGGTGGCCCGCCTCTTTGGGCAGATCCTGGGGTTGGGTCATGACGAACCTCCGATGACGATTCTCTCGAGCGCCTGACGGGCGCCTTCGCTGTGGGCGGCCTCTTGCTGCAGGGCCGCCAGCAATCTCTTCAACCAGTTGTCCAGATCGATCGACTCGCTGCGGATGCGGATCCCTCCCGAGGAGTGGGCGACCGAGCATCGCACCGTGCCCTGGTCCACCTCGGCCCGCAGGACGTCGTCGCCGAGGGTCACCTCGAGGGCCTTGACCTCGCCCGACTTGCGCAGGAACCCACCGGCCCGGTCCACCACGACGCGGGGGCCGAGGACCTCGGCCAGCTGGCCGGCGAGGACCTTCAGCATGATGTGGACGTCGGTGGCATCGGAGTGCAGCGACGCCGCCGCCATGTCGAGGTCGAAGGCGTCGTCGCTGTCAGCCACGGCTGGCCCCACCGGCCCGGGCCCCGGGGACCGGTGACCCCGGTTCCAGGCTGGTCTGCTCCCCCCCGAAAGGGCCGGTCGGGCCGGCCAGGAGACTGCGCATCGGGCCAGGCTACGCCCACGGGCCCCGGGCCATCCCCCGGGCCCCCGGGGACGGGCCGGAGCGGGAACGTTGCTTCAGTCGGCCCGCGCCCGTGCCGACATTGAGGATCGGGTCCGAGAACGCCGACCACGCTGGGGGAACACCATGGACAGCTTTGTCCGCCTCAATGTTCCACCCACGGCACAGCGCGTCCGGCTCCTCTCTCTCAAGCGGCGCTGGGGCATCTACTACCGGTCGACCCGGGGCGACACCGAGGGGCGGGTCGAGCTGCGCCCCATCGACGTGGACATGCTTCGTGGCGACCACGTGGACCCGACCGACGTCGACGCCGTGGTCGCCCACGTCGAACGCCGGCTCCAGGCCGAGGGACTGCGGACCACGCGCCGGGCCGCCGAGGGGAGATCCGTGGTGGCCAGCTGGGACATCGCGCCCGGCCCGGTCTTCTAAGGTCGCCTCGCCGCTTCAGGGCGCGTCGCCGGTTTCCCCGGGCTCGTCGGGCTCGTCGGGCTCGTCGGGTTCGTCGGGTTCGTCGGCACCGACGGCGTCGTCGGGGTCGTCGACGAATTCGATGAACTCGCCGGGCGGGAGGTAGTCGTCGGGCACGTCCTCGGAGTGTCGGTAGGGCTGCACCACGAACACGTTCGAGGCGCCGTGCTCGTCGTCGAACACCCCGCACAGCGCGATGTCGCGGGCGTGGGAGAAGGCGTCGAGGAGCCCGACGTCCCCCGCCACCATGTCGGCGTAGCGCTCCAACGAGATGCGCCCCACCAGGCAGTAGGTCGTGCCGTCCGAGGCGTGTCCCACCCGACGACCGATGATGCAGTGGTCGGGGCCGTCGTCGATGACCGAGATGGTCTCGTCGCCGGTGCCCAACTGGCGTCGGATCCGTCCCTCGTCCCCGGGCTCGGTGCGCCGGCGGGCATGCATCCGGGTCACCATGGCCCGCAGTGGGGCGGCGGGGATCTCGTCCTCGCCTTCGTCCCCGGGGCGCCCGGGTGCCTCGCCCTGTTCCCCGCCGTCCACGCCGGCTCCTCCCGTCGAGGGAATCCGTCTAGCGGCCCCGGGCCCCACTGTCCACCGTCGGGGACGGGGCCGCCCCCCTCGGTACCATCACGGCGTGTTCTGCACGGCGTGCGGCCGGCCGGCCGGGGAGTGCCCGGGGTGCGCCCGAGAGCTCGACCCGCCCCGGTTCTGTGCGCGCTGCGGGCGCCGCATGGCCGTCACGGTCAGCCCCGGCGGGTACGTGGCCCGCTGTCGGGACCACGGCCGGGAGGGTGCCGGCTGAGCAGTGGCCGGCGCCGTGGGAGAATCGCGCCATGGACCGCATCGGGGTCGTCGACACCATGTTCGCCCGCTACGACATGGGCGCCGAAGCCGTCGACGAGCTCAAGCAGTGCCCGGGCCACGGGGAGCGGTTCGAGGTGGTGCGGCGGACGGTTCCGGGAATCAAGGACCTCGGGGTGGAGTGCAAGAAGCTCGTCGAGGAACAGGGCTGTCGCATCGTGGTCGCCCTCGGCATGCCGGGCAAGGCCGCCATCGACCAGGTGTGTGCCCACGAGGCGTCCCAGGGCATCATGCTCGCCCAGTTGCTCACGAGTACCCACGTCCTCGAGGTATTCGTCCACGAGCACGAGGAGGAGGACCCCGAGCGGCTCGCGGCGGTGTGTGTCGACCGGGCGCGCAAGCACGCCCGCAACGCCTACTGGATGCTCTACGAGCCCGACCAGCTCACGCGCCGCGCCGGGCACGGGATCCGACAGGGCTACACCGACGCCGGGCCCATCGTGTCCCCACACTCCTGATCAGCCCAGCCCGAGGCCGAAGCCCCGGGCGACGCCGCGGTCGGGGACGACGGCCATCTTCATCCCCCGGGCCGCCAGCAGCCGCTCGAGCTCGCCCGTGTGATTGAGCTCCCTGGCGTCGACGACGTGGCGTCGCTCCCCCACCCCGCGGTGCTCGACGCGCCCGGCGTGCGCGGCGATGGGTTCCATGCACTGCACCAGACGGTCGGCCGCCTCCTCCACGGCGACGACCGCAGCACCCCCGGGCAGCGACGCGCACCACGCCCGCACGATGTCGCGCCGGGTGGTGGTGGGCCCCCGACGGCCGAGCTCCTCGGCGACGGCCTCCCCCAGGGCGGGGTCGGGCGCAGGCCCGGGGCGGCGTGGCGCCCGGTCGAGCACGGCCTCGAGGTGCGCGGGGCCCAGTCCCACGGCTCGGGCCCGGGCCTGCCAGCGCGGACGGAGGTCGTCGGCACCCCGGTGGACGTCGCGCTCGGGCCGGGTGACGTGAGAGGCGACGGCGCGGGCCCGGGGAGAGCCGAGCCCGCGCGCCGCCAGGTGCTGGGCGATGGCCGCGGCGCGCTGCGAGAAGGCACCCCGGGCTTCGAGGCCGATGCCGGCGACGTCGGCCCGCCCGTTTCGCAGGGGCTCCCACGTCACACCCAGGCGCGCCGTGAGGTCGTGGCGGAGCTGGGCGTGGTAGAGCGCGCCGGCGGTCGGCGCGTGGGCATAGATCCCCCGGCCGTCGAGGGCACTGAAGGTCCCCTCGGGTCCGCGTCCGAGGTTGGCCATCACCACGTGGCTGTGCAGGTGGGGATCGAGCGCCCGGCTCACGCGGTGCACGAAGCCGGCGCAGGCCACGGCCTCGGCCGCCACGGGAACGAGCACGTCCGCGCTCGGGCGGCGCACGGCGACGGCCCGGCGCTCGACATAGTCGAGGGCGGCGCCCACGGCGTGGACATGGGCGGCGTGGACCTCGGCGGCCACCTCGGGCGGGCCCAGCGCGTGGAGCATGCTCACCGACTTGGGTGCGCAGAAGCTGAGGTCGAACCCGGCCACCGTGACGCGGTGGTGGGACCGTCCCAGCCGCCGCCCGGTCATCGGGTCGTCGCCCTGCAGCACCGCCCCGAGGGCGTCGGCGGTCACCTCCCCTCCCAGTCCCAGGACACCCGCTCCCGAGCCCACCCACCGGCCGGGGCCCTCGATGCCCGTCCCCGCCCCGTTGCCGGCCACCTCGAGGTAGTAGGCGTGGCCCCCCTTGCGCAGCTTGGCCACCCGCAGCACCCCGTCAGGGTCACCGGCGCCCCTGGACGCCGACCTCGCCGGGGACCTCGCTCGCCACCGGCAATAGACTGTTGTCGTGTACTACGGACATCAGTCGTGGATCGCCATCGTGATCTTCGGCGGCCTGTTCGCCATGCGGATGCTCTCCTCGCAGCGCCGGCGAAGGGGCTACGGCAGGGCTCCATTCTCCCGGAGTTCCTTCACCAGTCCCTCTGCGGGATCAGCAGGCCCGTCTGGGGGCACGCCGTTCACGGGCATCGCGCCCGGCTGGCTCGCCGACCCCTTCGCCCGGCACCACCAGCGCTACTGGTCAGGCTCCGAATGGACCGAGCACGTGGCCGACGACGGCGTCCCCGGCACCGATCCGCCCTCGCCAGGCGCGGGCTAGGAGCTGGGGCCCGCCCCGTAGCGGGCCAGGAGCTGGCGCGCTGCGTTGCGCCCCACGTCGGCCAGCTCGGGCGGGTCGAGCACCTCGGCGTGGGGGCCCAGGCGCAACAACAATCGACCGAACCACACGGTGCTCGCCACCGCCAGGGTGACGCCCGTGCGCCCGTCGGGCAGAGGCTCCGACGACGAGTTCACCAGAGCCTCGGTGATCCACGCCGCCGATTCGTCCACCGCCAGGTGGGCGACGGTGGCCTCGGGCCCGGGGACGAACGCCTCGGAGCCCGGCGCGCCGGCGTCGCCGTCGAGGCCCTCGGCGTCGGCGGGGGCGCCCGTGAGGCGCGCCGTGGAGACCCGGTCGACGCGGAAGCGGCGCATGCCCTGGGCGTTGTGGCAGTACCCGTCGAGGTACCAGTGACCCTCGATCAACCGCACCGACACGGGGTCGATGATGCGGGTCGACTCCCGGTCGCTCGAGGCCGAGTAGTAGTGCAGCTCGAGCTGGCGACCCGACTCTGTCGCCTCGCGCACCACCGCCAGGTGCGCCGGCTCGCGCAGGTCGACGCGCAGCATGCCGCGCCCGCCCAACACCGCCTCGAGCTTGGCCAGCGCCCGGCCCAGGGCTCCCTCGGGATCGGCGCCCGGGACGGCCAGGATGGCCCGGGCCGACGCGGCGAGCGCGAAGCCCTCCGCCGCCGTCAGCCGCCGCGACCGCCCGAGCTCGGTCCCGAGGTCGGCGATGACCTCCTGGTCGTCGACGATGATCTCCATGAGCTGGTCCGGTGAGTACGGGGGCAAGCCACAGCACGCCGCCAGCTCGAGGTCGGCGATGAGCTCGTCGGGCTCGAGCCCGAAGCGCTCGGACAGCTCGGACACCGGTGCCCGTCCCTGGCGCGCCAGCCAGGTGAGCACCGCTAACAACCGCAGGAGCCGGGCCCCGGCGTCGGCGCGCGTCGCCATCACCGGGCCTCGGGGACGGTGGTGGTCCCCGCCATCGCCTCGAGCCACGCCACCACCCCGGCTCGGACCTCTTCGGGACCGACGACCTCGGCGTGCTCGCCCAGCTCGAACAGCCACGACCGCAGCGCGGCGGTGTTGGTCACCTCGAGGTGCACCGTCACCGAACCGTCGTCGTCGCGACCGGCCAGCGCCCCCTCCCCCACCTCGTCGAGCACGGGCCCGGCGAGGGTGGCGTCCACCCGGATCACCACCGTGACGGGCGCACCCTCACCGATGCGCCACGGAACGTCGGGGAGCGCGGCGTCGGGGTCGAACCCGTCGGGCAAGGCGGCCGAGCTCGGGTCCAGCGCCGAGACGTCGCCTTCCATGCGGTCGACCCGGAAAGTTCGCGGTGCGGCGCGATCGAGGTCGTAGCCCACCAGGTACCACCACCCGCCGTGGAAACGCAGCAGCGCGGGGTCGACGCGGCGACGCTCCCCGCGGTAGTCGAAGCGCACGGTGGCACGCGCCCGCAGCGCCCCGTGCAACACGGGGAGGGCCGGAAGGGCGGGGAGCTCGGCCACGGGGCGGGCACCGGCGGAGGCCGGCAGTCCCAGGCGCCACAGCGCATCCCGACCACTAGGATCGCCGAGGTGGACCCCGGCGACCGCGAGGTTCAGGGCGGCTTGCTCTTCGGGGGCGAGGTCGAGGTCGGGCAGGTAGTAGTCCTCGGGCCGGATCACGTAGCCCACCTGCTCGGGCCCGTCGATGGCTGTGGCCGTGACCTCGATGCCGCCGTCGCGCAGCGTCCGCTTGTCGCGCTCGAAAGCCTGGCGCCGCGCCTCACCCTCTTGGGCCGGGTACCCCGGCACCTCCGACGCGATCTCGCGCAGCGACTTGGGCCGCTGGTCGCGCAACAGCACGAGCACCAGGTCGGTCAGCCGCTCGAGCCGGTCCACCATGGGCCAGAGCGTAGGCGCCGGGTTGCCCGCCACCGACGGCCGGGGCGCACCAGGACACGGCGGTGACCACACCGCTGCTCGCCGCGGGAACCGGCGATCCCCTGGCGTTGCATCCCCACCCCTTCGCCTGGCTCGCCATCGCCGCGCTGGCCCTGTCCTACGGGCTCGGCGTCCGCCACGTGGCGTCGCGGTCCGGGCCCGCCCCGCTGCCCACCCACCGCCAGCTGTGGTACCTCGTCGGGGCCTTCGCCGCCCTGGCGCTCGCCCTCACGTGGCCTCTCGCCGATCTCGCCGCCCACTGGTCGCTGAGTGCCCTGGTGGTGCAGCGCCTCCTGCTCACCCTGGCGGCGGCTCCGCTCCTCCTCCTCGCCATGCCGAGCCCGCTGCTGGCCATGCTCACCCGTCCGGCGCCCATCGACGCATGCCTCGAGGTGCTCACCCGTCCGGTCGTGGCCGTGGCGACGTTCACCGTCGTGGCGGTGGGAACCCTGCTCACGCCGGCCGTCGCCGCCCAGGCGTCCTCGCCGTGGTGGCGGGCCCTGACCGACGTGGTGCTGTTGTTCGGCGGCGCCGTGCTGTGGGGCCCGGTGCTGCGCCACATCCCCGGCACCCACCGCACCGTCCCGGTGGGGCTGGCCGCCTACCTCTTCGTGCAGTCCGTCGTCCCCACCTTCCCGGCCATCATCTACGTCTTCGCCCGTCACCCTCTCTACGACACCTTTGCCTCGGTGCACCAGGCACTGGGGATCTCGCGCCTCGTGGACCAGCAGTTGGCCGGCGTCCTCGCCAAGGTGGCCACGCTCCCGGTGCTGTGGAGCGCGGCCTGGGTCACGATGCTGCGCGCCCAGCGCCTCGAGGCCGCCGGCGACGACGGTGGCGACGACGCCGATCACGAGGACGGCGAGCCGCTCACGTGGGCCGAGGTCGAACGACAACTCGAGCGGGTCGAGCGCGCCCAACGCAAGGCGCGCACACGCGCCATCCGGGCGGGCCCCCCCGACGGCGAGGGGTCACCCGAGGAGTGAGCCGCCCTTCGGTGCCGTGGACGGCACGGGGCCGAGGGCGAGATGGCGGAACCGCACCGGCTCCTTCTCGAGCACGAACGTGCCCAACAGCACGTTCTGGGGGCTCGACACCACGACCACGGCGAAGTGGCCCACGCCCGACGCCGGGACCCGTCCCGCCGGTCGCTTGACCTGGTCGGGGCGGTAGGTGCCCCGGTAGGCCACCAGGCACAGATTGTGCAAGGGGGTGGACGAGCGCTGCACGAGCACGCTGTCGAAGTGGTGCAACTTCCGAAGCGAGGAGGCCGACACCAGGCGGACCCCGGTGAACACCCCCCGGTCGTGCACGGCGTCCTCGGCGGGGGCGAGGGCCCGAAAGCACGGGCTCGAGTTCGTCCCCAGGGTGTTACGCGCCGAGGTGCAACCCGACAGCCCCAGCGATCCCAAACCCAGCGCTCCCACGGCGAGCACCCGCCTCGTCCCTCCCCAACGCCGGAGTCTCACGACGCCACCTCCTCGACCACGTTTGCACGGTTGAGCTGGGCTACGTCGGCCGAACGCCCCGACCACGCCAGCACGGCCCACGTCGCCCAGCCGACGGGCAGCTCGGCCCAGAAGCTCAGGATCCTGTACAGCAGCACCGCCGCCACCGTCGAGGGTTCGGCCCCCCCGAATTCGACCAGCGCGATGGTGAGGCTCCCCTCGACCACCCCCAGGCCACCGGGCGTGACGGGCAGGTTGGCGGCGAGCTGCCCGGCCCCGTAGGCCAGGAGCAGACCCCTCCACGGGATTCCCGCCCCGATGGCCAGGAACGACAGAGCCAGGCAGGCGCAGTCGAGGACCCAATTGGCCACACCCCACCCCACCACCGAGACGACCTGGCGGAAGTCGAGGCTGACCACCGTGAGCCGGGCGATGATCCGCTCGACGTGGGCCGCCAACTCGCCGCGGGGCCACCCCACCAGGTGCCGGGTGGTGCGCACCGACGCGGATACCAGCCACGCCAGGGCACGGCGCTGGAGGAAGACCGCGCCCAGCGCCAGCGCCCCCACGAGCACGCCGGCGGTCACCGCGACCAGGTCGAGCCCGGCCCCCTCGGCCCCGGCCACGGTCACCCCGACCGCGGCCACCAGGGCCAAGGTCACCGCCAACGCCACGAACACCGCGGCGAGCGTCCAGCCGGCGAGCGCCTCGTCGGCGCCCCCGCGGCGGTACTGGCGGAAGGCGAACACCGACGACACCACCGGCCCGGCCGGCATCGAATTGGCGATGGCGGTCGACGCCACGGTCACCGCCCAGAGCCGGGCGGTCGACAGGTGCACGCCACCCGCCTCGAGCAGGCGCTGCTGGACCAAGGCGAATGCCGCCAGCGACCCCGCCTCGGCCACCACCGCTAGGGCGAGCCACCACCACCGCAGGTGGGCGAGATAGCTCGACGCCCCCGACAGCTCACCGGTGCGACCGGTGAGCGCCCACAGGGCGAGACCGGCGAGCGCCAACCCGACGACGTACTTCAACCACGGCCAGGCACGCCGGAGCCACCGACGTCTCGGCGCGGGCGGGGTCACGTCGGTGCGGGCTCCACCAGGATCTTGACGTGCTCGTCGGGACGCGCCAGCGCCTCGAAGGCTCCGGGCACCCCGTCGAGGTCGACGCTACCCGTGATCATCGCAGACACGTCGATGTCGCCTTCGGCCAACGACCGCAGTGCACCGGCGAACTCGTCGGCCCCGTAGGCCAGGGCGAAGTGCAACGACAGCTCCTTGGCGATGGCGAAGAACGGGAGGATCTGATCGGGCTCCATGCACACCCCCACCACCGCCACGCGGGTGCCCGGGGGCAGCTCGCGCAACAACTGCTGGAGCATTCCCGGCACGCCCACCGCCTCGAAGGCCACCAGGGGACGACCCCCGTCGAGCCGGCGCCAGGCGTCGACGACGCCCTCCTCGCTGGGGTCCACGGCATCGGTGGCCCCCATGGTGCGCGCCATCGCCCGCCGGCGCGCCGAGAAGTCGGCGGCCACGATCGACTCGACGCCGACGGCGCGCAACGCGGCTACCACCGCCAGCCCGACCGGTCCGCACCCCACCACCACCGCGCTGTCGCGCGCCGTGGCACCGGACCGGGCCACGGCGTGCACGGCGACGGCCAGACGGCTCGGTGAGCGCGGCGTGCCGGGTGTCGAGCCCGTTGGGGACCTCGAGGGCCAGCGGCGCGGACAGGACCATGTACTGGGCGTAGCCCCCGGGGTAGTCGTTGTTGTAGGCCAGCTGGTGCAGTCCCGTGGCCGAGAACAACACCGGCACCGACACCACGCGCGCGCCGGGCTTGGGGCCGGTGGTGTCGGGCCCGAGCTCGACCACCTCGGCGCAGAACTCGTGACCCATCACGATGTCGCGGCTCAAGTCGATGGGTGCCATCCCCATGCCCTGGGTCCCCATGGACGGGAGCATGTCGTCGGTCATCGACACCATCGACTCACCGTGTCGCAGGAAGTGGAGATCCGACCCGCAGATCCCGCACGCCAGGATCCGCACCAGCATCTGGCCCGTCTCGGGCCGCGGATCAGGGGTGTCGTCGACCACGAGCCGACCCTGACGCATCACGCACGCACGCATCGTCACCACCCCTTCGTGCCCGGACCGGTGGACAGATGGTGGCACAGCCCCTCGGGCCGCTCCGCGCATGACGAGGCGCACCACGGCCCGGCCGTCCTCCTAACATGACTCTCGGTGGCGACCGTGTCCCTGGTTCCTCCCGAGCCCCCGGTGCCTGCGTCCTCGGCGCCCGCCTCGTCGCAGCCCGGATCCTCAGTGCCGGGGTCCCACCTCCCCCTGCGGACCCATGTCCCGGGCTCGGTTCGGGCCGGGGTCGACACCATGGGCGGGCGGCGCGTGGTGTCGGCCCGTTCGGTCTCCGGCCATCACCGCGGCGCCCTCACCCAGGCCGACGGTGACACCCTGGCCGAGGCGGCCCGGGTGGCGCTGCACGAGCGGCTCCCGCTGGTCGTGGTGCTGTCTTCGTCGGGGTCCGAGGTGTCCGAGGGCATCGACGCCCTGCACGGATGGGGGCGCGCCGCGGCGGCCATGGCGGCGTGCTCGGGCTCGGTGCCCGTGCTGGCCGCCGTGACGGGGGCGGCGATCTCGGGGCCGGCCCTGCTGCTCGGCCTGGCCGACGTGACCGTGATGACGCCGGACGCCTTCGCCTTCGTGTCGGGGCCCGACGCCGTGGAGGGGTTCACCGGGATGCGGGTGAGCCTGCAAGACCTCGGCGGCGCGGCCATGCACGCGCGCGCCAGTGGCTTGTGTGCGTTGCTGGCCGCCGACGCCGACGCCGTGGACGGGCTGCTCCAAAGCGTGCTCGACCACCTCCCCGACAACACCGACGCCGAAGCCCCCCGCATCGTCACCGACGACCCCACCAGTCGCGTCACCCCGGCGCTGAGGGACCTGGTCCCGGCGGCGGCATCGGCCTCCTACGACGTGCGCGACGTGATACGCGCCATCGTCGACGACGGCGACGTCCTGGAGCTGCGCCCCGGGTGGGCGTCACACCTCGTCACGGCGCTGGCCAGCGTGGGGGGCCGGCCCATCGGCGTGGTGGCCAACCAGCCCCGCTCCTTGGCGGGCACCCTCGACATCCCGGCCTCGCAGAAAGGCGCCCGCTTCGTCCGCTTCTGCGACGCCTTCAACCTCCCCATCGTCACCCTGGTCGACACGCCCGGCTTCCTCCCGGGCAAGGACCTCGAGTGGCGGGGCATGATCCGCCACGGTGCGGAGCTCGCGTTCGCCTACGCCGAGGCCACCGTGGCTCGGGTGTGCGTGGTGCTGCGCAAGGCGTACGGGGGTGCGTACATCGTCATGGACTCCAAGGGCATCGGCAACGACCTGTGCCTGGCGTGGCCTTCGGCGGAGATCGCCGTGATGGGCGCGCCGGGGGCGGTCCAGATCCTCCACCGCCAGGCCTCCGAAGACGAGCGCCGGGCCCTCGAGGACACCTACCGCGCCGAGATGCTGACCCCGTGGGTGGCGGCCGAGCGGGGCTTCGTCGACGAGGTCGTGGACCCCGCCGACACCCGCCCGGCCCTGGCCCGCGCCCTCGGCATCCTGGCCTCGCGGCGCGAGCTGCTGCCCGGGAGGAAGCACGACGCCGGCCCCATGTGATCTCCACCACGCTCCCGGAGACTGTTTCTCCTGGGGGGCTGTCTCTCTTGGGGGCCGTTGGGGGGCCTGTTGGGGACGAGTTGATCCCTGGTTGGGAGCGGCGTTAGAACGGACACAGAGAGTGGTGTCGTTGCGTCATAGTCCCCGTTCGAGACGGGTCGCAGGCCATGGCGCCGGTGTGAGGGTGAGGGCATGGGTAGTCACGGAAGCCGGGGGGACCGCCGTCGACTCCTGAGGGGTGGGGCCCAGACCGACGCCGCCGCCGACCCGAACGAATTCGCGCCCGCCGGGGACACCGACGCCGCCTCGAAAGCCTTGCGGTCCCTCGGCCAATCGGGGGTCATCGGGGTCACCACGGCCGACGTCGGTGCCCATCGTGAGCGCATGCGCCAGGGCAAGATGCGGCGCCTGGCGCTCATCCTCGCCCCGTTCGCCATCTGGTTCGTGGTGCGAGCCACGGTGCTGCACCGGGGAGCTTTCGGGTTCCCCCACATCCCCTCGAGCCTCACGCCGTATCTCCCGGGCTTCCTGCTCATCCTCGTGCTGTGTTCGGTGATGGTCATCCCGCTTCTCGGCGCCGGTCGCTCGCCGCACATCCTCTACCGCCCCAACGAGATCGACGTCCGTTTCGACGACGTGCGCGGTGCCCCCGTCCTCGTCGACGAGGTGATCAAGACCCTCAACCTCTTCCTGGCCCATCAGGCCTTCGCCGATCACATGGGGGGAACGGCCCGCCGGGCCATTCTGTTCGAGGGCCCACCGGGTACCGGCAAGACCTACATGGCCAAGGCCATGGCGGCCGAGGCCGGGGTGCCCTTCCTCTTCGTGTCGTCATCAGCGTTCCAGTCCATGTTCTACGGGCAGACCAACCGCAAGATCCGCTCCTATTTCCGTGAGCTTCGCAAGTACGCCCGGGTCGAGGGCGGCGCCATCGGCTTCATCGAGGAGATCGACGCCATCGGGGGTGCCCGGGGCGGGATGGGGGCCGGGCGCCACCACGACGGCGTGGCCGGGGTGGTCAACGAGCTGCTGATCCAGCTGCAGTCCTTCGACCAGCCGCCGAAAGGAGTGCGCTTGCACGGCTGGCTGATCGACATTGTGAACGCCTGGCTCCCCACCCGCCGCCACCTGCACAAGCCTCCGAATCCCCCCGCCAACATCCTCGTCATCGGGGCCACCAACCGCGCCGCCGACCTCGATCCCGCCCTGGTGCGCCCGGGCCGATTCGACCGCTCGATCTACTTCGACCTGCCGTCGAAGTCGGGGCGTCGCGAGATCCTGGATTACTACCTGGCCAAGAAAGCGCATGACGCCGAGCTCGACGACCCGGCCAAGCGCGACACGCTGGCGGCCATGACGTTCGGGTACTCACCGGTCATGCTCGAGCACCTTCTGGACGAAGCGCTGGTATGGGCGCTGCGGCGGAACGCCAACGGGTTGGGCTGGGACGACATCCAGCAAGCCAAGATGACCGAGGAGATCGGCCTGGCGCAGCCCGTGGAGTACGCCGAGGCCGAGCGGCGCACCATCGCCACCCATGAGTCGGGCCACGCCGCGGTGGCATGGCTCGTGGGCAAGGGGCGCAAGATGGAGGTCCTGTCCATCGTGAAGCGCAAGGACGCCCTGGGGCTGCTGTCACACTCCGAGGAAGAAGAGCGCTACACCAAGACCCGCTCGGAGATCGAAGCCCTCATCCAGATCGCCTTCGGGGGGATGGTGGCCGAGGAGATGTTCTTCGGAGAGACGAGCTCGGGCGTGGCCGCCGATCTTCAGGCCGCCACGGTGGCGGCGTGCCAAATGGTGGGGAGCCTCGGCATGGGAAGCACCCTCATCTCGGCCGCCGCCCTCGACATGCCCGGGAACATCGTCACCAAGGTGACCGCCGTGGACTCGGGGCGCGAAGAGGTCGACTGCCTGCTGCGGGGCGCCAAGGACAAGGTCCGCGCCATGCTCGAAGACAACCGAGCGGTGATCGAGGCCCTGCGCGACGCCCTGCTCGATCGCGACGAGCTCGTGGGGACCGAGATCCTCGACGTGATCGCATCGGCCGGGCCGGTGGGGACCGACGTACCGACCCTGCCGAGCTGACGGCTCGCTCTTCTGACGACCGGTCAAGGACCGTCGGCGCCATGGTGGGGCAGGCGCGACTGTGGCCCCCGCCGAAGCGGAGGCCACAGTGCACTGCTTTCGGGTTCAGCCAGCTAGCAGACTAGGCAGCTGCTCCCGGGATGCTGTAGCTCACGCCCCAGGCAAATGCGGCCTGAGTAGCGGCCCAGTTGGCGTTGCAGTTGACGTTCGTCACTGCGTTCGTCTTGTGGGCGTAGAACACCCCAGCGGTGGCAGCCCCCGTCGGGACAACGCCGGTCGCAAGGAACGGCACCCCCCCGGCCGGCGGCGCGCCGCCGTCAGTGGCAGCTAGGTTCTGAGGAGTGGACTCCAGGTCCACCGCGTACCAGCACGACTGCGTCTTGGGGCTATACGCCGCCAGAATGACACCCTGGCCATCGGCGTCGGCGGCGGAGTCGACCACCTGCTCACTGAGGCAGTTAGCCGGGGACGAGCCGTTACAGCCACCAGCGGCACCAGTACCTGTCACCCAGTTGAACTCGGGTGCGGAGCTGGAGAACGACACCGGCACAGGAACGGCGATTGTGCCGTGCGCCGGGATGGCGGTGCCAGCCGGCGAGTAGGTGGCCGCGTTCTGGTAGATGGCCTTGGCCTCGGTGAGCCCGTTGGTCAGGTTGGACTGAGCAGCGCGGTCGCCGGCGGAGTTGGCTACTCCCAGGAACGTGGGAATGGCAATGGCGAGCAGGATGGCGATGATCAACAGGACCACCATCAGTTCGATCAAGGTGAAGCCGGCCTCGGCCACTTCCTCTCCCTCGAACTCCTGCGTATTGGCCTCACGCATGCGCGTGAGCATGGACTTGAGCATGGACTTCCTCCCTTAATGCGCAATGGTTATCGGAACAGCTATCGGCACCCGGCGAGCGCTCCTTGAGGCCTCAGAGCAAAATCTCCCCAACACTGAACAACGGGCCGGAGGGATCCCCGTGCTCGATGTGAGCTCAGTGTGGCTGGGCCGGGGCGGTGGCGGTGGCGCACACGTTCTGCTGGCCGGTGCTGTAGTAGATGTTGCCGCCCAGGTCGAGCGTGTACCCGGTGGTGGCCGGGTTGATGGTTGCCCCTCCCGTGGCCACGGGGCCGCCGGTGACCGTGATGGTCGTGATCGTGAACAAGCGGGGGAACGTGTCCAGACCCTTGAGGAAGGCGGTCATCTGGCCATAGGTTCCTTCCAGGGTGAACGTCACCGCGACGGGGGAGGCTCCCGTGGCGGCCGCCGTCGCCTGGGTCACACTGATGCTCGGGGTGTTGGGGTCGCCGCTGGCGACAGCGAGCGCGGTGATCTGGTTGAAGAAGCTGTCGACGCTCGGGGTCCCCGGGATCTCGCTCAAGTCCTTGGAGAGGGATTGACAGTTGGACGCCAAAAGGGCCTTCTGCCGCTTGAGCGACGCCAGTTCGGTCTGGAGATGTGTCTGCTGAGACACGAGTTGGGTCTGCTGGGCGTGGAGGCTCGTGAGCTTGCCCCCCTCGGGTGAGATCCACGCCACGAAGACGATGATGGCAAGGACGACGGCACCGAGGCCGGTCAGGATTGGGATTCGGTATCGGGTGAGCTTTTCCATCAGAAACCTGCGTTCTTGGTCAGGTTGGAGGTGGGCAGGAGCCAAAACGTCGAGCTGAAGCCCACCGTGGTGTTGGCCCCGGCCGGGGTGTTGACCACGCCACTCACACTGGGGGGGCTGAACATCGTCGAGGCCGTGAGATTGTCGATCCACTGCGCCACGGGGTCGAAGTGCGCCGAGTTCGGGAAGTTTCCGGCCAGGCCCACTGCCAGAGACCCGATGGCCCCCGGGACCGGCGTCGTCCCTGCCGAGGTCGGGGTGGCCGCCGCCGTCGTGGTGGTTTTGGCGCCGGGGGCGAGACCGCCCGTGCCGGAGAACGTGTTGACGCTCAACCCGGCCGGGATCCGGCTGCTGAGCTGAGCGACTGCCGCCGACCAGTCGACGGCTGAGGCCGCCAATTGCGTGACCTGACCCTTGGCCACCCGGAGCTCGTTGTTGACCGCCACCACCTTGTCGTACTTGGGAAT
The DNA here is from genome assembly GCA_963731665.1 of uncultured Acidimicrobiales bacterium. Lineage (GTDB taxonomy): Bacteria > Actinomycetota > Acidimicrobiia > Acidimicrobiales > UBA8190 > Chersky-840. The sequence goes on from CAVSWP010000011.1 coordinate 108,580, forward strand.
CTGGGCATTGAGCTCAGCGACGCTGGCGTGAAGGTTGCTGACCCGGTTCTGGGCACTGTGGACTTGAAGAAAGCGCCCGGCGCTGGCTGCCACCAGGAGCAGCACCACCACCCCCGCCGCCACGAAGGCCTTGCGGGCCACCTGACGCTCGAAGGCCCGCTGGGTGATCTCCGGAGGCACGAGGTTGAACTTCTTCACCGACGGGTTCGGCTCGGGAAGCGCCAGACCGATCGGTGTGGCCAGCACTGGGTCGATGCTCGCCGCCTGGTCGGGATCGAGGTCGATCCTCGACAGGTCGAGCCGGGCCAAGGGCGAGACGTGCTCGACAGGAATGCGCACCTGGGCACGCAGCTCCTTGACCAGGCCACGCAGGCGCGCCCCCCACCGGTGAGGAGCACGCGGGCGATGGGGGCGCGTCCTGGGAGGGTGGCGAAGTACTGCACGGAGTTACGGATCTCTCCCACCAGCTCGGCGATAGCCGGCTGCACGGCGCTCTCGGCCGAGGCCACCTGGGGGGTGGCCTCACCAAGGCGCCGCTTGAGCCCTTCGGCGTCGACGAGGGGAAGGTCGAGCGCTCCCGCGACGGCGGCGGTGGCGGCATTGCCACCGGTGCCGATGGTCCGCACGAATTGGGGGCGCCCGTGCTGGTGGACGACGACGACGGTGAGGCCGGCGCCGATGGAGACGATCGCCTCGGGGCGCTCCGCCGCAACCGAAGGATCGCCCAGTGCCCGCACCAAAGCAGAGGACACGAGGTCGACGCCTTCGACGATCAGGCCGGCCTTCTCGGCCGCGGCTACCACGCCGTCGACGAGATCACGGTGAGCGGCAGCAACCAGGACCCGACGCGTCTTGGTGCCGTCGGGAGCGGTGTTGTCGGAGAGGACCTGCGCCGAGAGGATGGTCTTGTCGGGCGGGAAAGGGATGACCTCTTCGGACTGGAAGCGCACCGCGCTGTCCACGTCTTCGTCGGGCACCCAGGGCAGGTCCACCTCACGTGTGATGGCTCGCAGGCCGGCGATCCCGACCACGACGGACTTGGACTGGAACTTCCCGTTCTCCCACAGCCGCGTGATGGCGTCGGACACCGCCGAAAGATCCTGCACCTCGCCGTCGACGATGGCACCCGGGGGCAGGCCGACCTGCCCGAAGGCCACGAGTACCGGTGCCCCCGACCCAAACTCGAGCTCGGCGGCCCGCACCGCGCTGGTGCCGATGTCGAGTCCGACTACCTGTGCCATGTCGCCGATCTCCTGGTCATGGTCTCGCTCCCACCAGTGCAGGGGGATGGTCACCGACGGATACGTCGTCCGCCGCGGTTGTAGTTATCGGCACGTCACGCCGGACTCTTGACGGAATACCGGCCACGAGCAGCACGACGATGCCGCCGTTCACGACCCCCCACCAAGACCACTCACCGAGGTGAAAATCGCTACACACGGTGACGCCGATGGCGGCCGCAACGGCGCAGGCCCGGCGCCCGGGAGCACGACGCATGGCCACGACCAACCCGACGGCGAGGACGGGCCAGACATAGAACGCCACCATCACCGATTCGGTGAAGCAGCGAAGCGCCAAGGCAAGCGCCACGGCCAGCGCCACCATCTCGGGATGTGCTCGCCATCGTCGGGACCACCATCCCAAGACGCAGGCCAGGACCATCGCCACCAGACGACCGGGGCCGGCCGCCACCGCGAGCCCGGCCCCCGAGCCCCCCAGCCGGGGAGCCAGTGACGTCCACGGCGTGCGGTGATCGACGTTGGGGAAGTTGGGCTGGTCCCAAAGCGCATGGGCCGTCACATGGAATTCGGCCACCAGTGGCGTCGCCAGCAGCAGCACCGACGGGAGGGTCGCTCGGACGAGCAGGGGCATGGCCCGCTGTCTGCCGGCCAACGCCAGGATCACCGGGAGGGCGAGCACGACCAAAGGCTGGGTCGCCACGGCGGCACCGAAAAGCCACCCTGTGGCTCTCCACCGCCCGTCGAGGGCGAACACCAGCGCGTAGACCGCCAGGGCTACGGCCAGCGCGTCTTCGGGGTGTCCCCAGATCGCCGACACGTTGAACAGGACGACGCCTTGGGCCACGCACAGCAGCCGTCGTGATCCCCGTCCGACACCGATTCGTTCGGCCAACGCATCACAGGCGAACAGCGCGCTGCAGCTGATCACGATCTCGTAGGGGCCGAGCAGGAGCCAGGCCGTGGGATGAGGAAGGGTGAAGGGGAAGCTCTCGGTCATGCCCAGGGCACCGGCCACCACGGTCAGCGGCGCGTAGAGCAGCAGGATCCCGGGAAATGTGACCAGACCGGTCCCCGCCCCGTACACGTTTCCCAGGTCGCCCCACCCGATGAACTGGGCAGAACGAAAGGCGCTCCAGATGTCTCCCGGGGTCGACCACGAGTGCTGATGGTGGACCACGGGCGCCCAGAGAAAGCAGAAGGCCATCCCCGTCATCACCGAAAGCACGGTGACACCCAAGGGCCACGACCGACGTCGAAGGCGGCCGATGACGTCAAGACCGCTCACGCCGCCCTCGGGGAAGCTGCCCTCTTGGGAATTGCGAATCGACTTCATGCGTTCGCGCTGGGGGGCTACTGCTCAGCTCTTGGGGATGGCCTTGATGTAGCTGAACATGGGCAGGTACATGCTCACGACCATGACTCCCACGCCCGCACCCATGACCACCGTCATGATGGGCTCGAGCATCGAGGTGAGGTTGTTGACGGTGGTCTCCACCTCGCCGTCGTAGAACTGGCCGACCTTGTGCAGCATCCCGTCCAGGGCACCCGTCTGCTCGCCGACCTCCACCATCTGGGTGAGCAGGGGCGGGATGACCTCCTCGTGCTCACGCAGGGTGTCGGCCAGCGCACGACCTTCCCGCACCCCCGCCTTGGCATCGAGCAGAGCGTTTCCGACGACCTGGTTCCCGGCCGTCTCCGAGACGATGTCGAGCGACTCCAAGATGGGTACCCCGGCCTGGATGAGCGACCCCAGGGTGTGCGACAGGCGCGCCAAGGACACCTTGTGGATCAGCTGCCCGAAGATCGGGGGCTTGAGCTTGAAGCCGTCCCACTTCAGGCGGCCGTCCGGGGTCTTGATCCAGCGCCGGAGCAGGACGATCCCGGTCACGAGGATGGCGATGAGCACGACCGACCACAAGCTCAGCACGATCTTCGAGATCCCGATCACGATCAAGGTGGGAAGCGGCAGCTTGGCGTGCAGCGACGTGAACAGCTTTTGGAACACCGGGACGATGAAGATGAGCAGAGCCAGGAAGATGACGACCATCACGCTCAACACGATGGCCGGGTAGGTCATGGCCGAACGAACTTTGCGCCGGAGCACCGCCTGCTTCTCGATGGTGGAGGCGAGGTCGAGCAGAACCGAGTCGAGGTGCCCGCCGGCCTCCCCGGCCTGCACCATGGTCACGAAGAGGGTATTGAAGACCTTCGGGTATTTGGCACAGGCGGCCGACAGCGACGACCCGCGTTCGACCTCCATCCGGACCTCTCCGAGGGTCCGGCCCAGCTCCTTGTTCTCCACCTGGCCGGCCAGGATGCCGAGCGAGCGCACGACCGACAGCCCCGAGTCGATCATGGTGGCGAGCTGACGGGTGGCCACCGCGATCTCGGTGAGCTTGATGCGGTTCGTGAGCCCCGGGATCGAGATCTCCCGGTGCACGTTGACCCCGCTCTTGGGCGTGACCGCCAGCGGGAGGTACCCCATCTCGCGCAGCTTGCTGACGACCAGCGCCAAGCTGTCGCCCTCGAGGGTGCCCTCCACGAGATTTCCCGTGCGGTCCCGTACCTTGTAATCGAATGTCATCGCCATGTCGGGCTCCTACGCGCTCAGGTGGTTGCGGAGGTCTTCCTCGTTGCGGCACCGGTCGAAGGCGACGGCCTCGGTGATCCGCCCCGCCTTCACCAACTTGGCCAGGCCCTGGTCCATGGTCTGCATGCCGTACTGACCGCCGGTCTGCATCAGCGAGTAGATCTGATGCGTCTTGGCGCTCCGCACGAGGTTCCGGATGGCCGAGGTGCAGATCATCACCTCGCAGGCCGCCAACCGACCCGTACCGTCGGCGTTGAGCAGCAGCTGCTGGGTGACCACACCCTCGAGCGACCCTGCCAACATGGTGCGAACCTGTTCTTGCTGGTTGGTGGGGAACACGTCGATGATCCGGTCGATGGTCTGTGGTGCGTCCTGGGTGTGCAGGGTCCCGAAGACGAGGTGGCCCGTCTCAGCCGCCGTGAGCGCCATGGAGATGGTCTCGAGGTCACGCATTTCACCGACCAGGATGACGTCGGGGTCCTCGCGCAGCACCCGCCGAAGGGCCTCGGAGAACGACATCGTGTCCTGGCCCACCTCGCGCTGGTTCACCATGGCCCGCTTGTGGGTGTGGAGGAACTCGATGGGGTCCTCCACGGTGACGATGTGCAGAGGCTTGGACCGGTTGATGATGTCGACCAGCGACGCCAGCGTCGTCGACTTCCCCGACCCGGTGGGGCCGGTGACGAGCACGAGACCGTGGCGCATGTCGGTGAAGGAGCGGATCGACTCGGGGATGCCCAGCACGTCGAAGGGCGGGATCTCGTGGGGGATGGCACGCAAGGCGGCCGCCACGGTTCCCCGCTGCTGGAACACGTTGAGCCGGAACCTTCCCACGTCGACGATGGAGTGAGAGGTGTCGAGCTCTTTCTCGGCCTCGAAACGCTCACGCATCGTCTGCGGGAGGATCCCGAAGACCATGTCCCGGATCGTCTCGTTGTCGAGCACCGGGCAGCCCTCGATGGGGCGGATGGCCCCGTGCAACCGGATGCAGGCCGGCAACCCCGTGGTGACATGGAGGTCGGAGGCGCCGACGCTCACCGCGTACCGTAGGAGGTCGTCGAGGTGCAGCGCGTTCTCGGGGCTCTCGGGCTCATTGGGGCGCGCCATGAGGCCGCCGCCCTGGCCACCGTTGAGCCCGGCGCCACCGGAAGCCGGTCCCGATCCATTGGTCGGTGCCGGTGGAGACGACGACGCCGGAGGCTCGATCGAGTCGAGCAGGCGGGCGATGGCGATCGGGTTGGCGAGAACGGGCACCACCGCGTGCCCGATCAGCACCGACAGCGCTCTCACGTCGTCCTCGTCGGGGGGATCCCCGAAGGCCGTGGTCAACTGGTCGCCGTCGAGGCGGTACCCGACCGCCCCGTACTCGCGGCCCACCGTCACCGGCGTCGCCGCCAGGGCCTGGTCGCTCGGGCGGTCGTTGTCGAGGTCGACCACCGGGAGCCGGGTGAGCTGGGACAGCAGACCCAGGACGACCTCCTGCGAGGTCACGTCCCGTGAGATGAGCAGCGCCGGGAAAGACGACCCCCGGTCGGTGGCCTCGTTGAGGACGGGGGCGACGTCGGCATCGGTGGCATATCCATCGGTGACGATGGAATGCGCCAGGCGGCGGGCCCATTCGACCCTGGTGTTGGCAGACGGGCTCATGCGACCACCCGCAGCACTTCCTCGAGGGTTGTCTCACCCTCGAGCGCCTTGCGGATGCCACTGCGCCGCAGGGTCACCATGCCCTGTTCGACTGCAAGCTTGTGGATGTCATCAGCCGTGCCTCCCTCAATGATCAAGCGCTCAACGTCTTCGGTGACGACGAGGAGCTCGAGGAGCGCTTTGCGTCCCCGGTAACCGGTGTTCGAACATGCCGTACAGCCCACCGCCCGGGACAGCGTGGGCTTGTCTGTGTCGGCGAAGACCTCTTCGGGCTTCCAGCCCGCCGCCACGATGTCGGCTTCGGTGGCTTCGAAGGGCTCCCGGCAGTGCACGCACAGCCGGCGGGCCAGGCGCTGGGCCAGGGCCCCGCTGACCGCCGAGGTGACCAGGTAGGGCTCGAGCCCCATCTCCACCAGCCGCATGGGCGTGCTGGCCGAGTCGTTGGTGTGCAAAGTGGCCAGCACCATGTGGCCGGTGAGGGCAGCCTCGACCGAGATCATGGCCGTCTCGCGGTCACGGATCTCGCCCACCAGGACGATGTCGGGGTCCGACCGCAGGATCGACCGCAACGCCGACGCGAACGTGAGGCCGGCCTTGACGTTCAACTGGACCTGGTTGATGCCCTTGATGCGCAGCTCCACGGGGTCCTCGACCGTGATGATGTTCTTCTCGGGGCTGTTGAGGGCGGCGAGGGTGGCATACAGGGTGGTGGTCTTGCCCGACCCGGTCGGGCCCGTCACGAGGATGGTCCCGTAGGGCCGGCTGTAGAGGTCCTGGTAGATCTCCAGGAGGTCGGGGTCGAAACCGAGGTCCTCGAATCCGAGCACGACGTTGGACTTGTCCAGGACCCTCATGACGACCTTTTCGCCGTAGATCGTGGGAAGCGTCGCCATGCGGAGGTCGATGGGTCGGTTGCCGACGGTGAGCGAGATCCGGCCGTCCTGGGGGAGCCGGCGCTCGGCGATGTTGATGTCGGCCATCACCTTGAGACGGGTGGTGACCGCCGATGCGATGGCGCGCGGCGCGGTGGAGATGTCGTGCAGGACACCGTCGATCCGGTAGCGGATCCGGAGGTTCTCCGCCGTGGGCTCGACGTGGATGTCCGAGGCCCTCTCGTTGAGGGCCTGGAGCACGAGGAGGTTCACGTAGCGCACGATGGGGGCGTCGTCGACGACGGCCTGGATGTTGCCGAGGTCTTCGTCGAGGTCCTCGAAGTCCGACGCCGCCGCCGTGGCGACCTCGGTGGCGTCACCACCCTGGTGGTACGCCTTGTCGATGAAGGCGCTGATCTGCGAGCGGGTGGCGACCACGGTGACGAAGTTGCGACCGATGATGGTGCGCAGGTCGTCCATGGCGAACACGTCGGTGGGGTTGGAGGCCGCCACCACAGGCACGTTGTCGCGCAGGGTGATGACGAGGACGTTGTGATGGCGGGCCGTCGCCTCGGGAAGGTGGTAGGCGGCGGCGAAGTCGACACTCTGCATGTCGAGGTCGACGAATTCCAGTCCCATCTCCTGCGCCATTCCCCACATGAGGTCGGCCTCGGTGACGAGACCTCGCAGGGTCAGGATCCGGGCGATGGCCTGCCCCGTCCGCTGGCGCTCTTCGAGGACCGACTCCATGTCCTCGAGGGTGACGCGCTCGCCCTCGACGAGGACGCGCGCCAAGGGGGGGAACCCAGCCAGCCCCTCGGGGACCTCGTCGGTGGTCGCGGTGTCGCTGTTGTGCTCGAACTCTCCGACCACCTCGTCGACCAGGTCGGCCGCCAAGACGACATCGGCCACCTCGACGGCGGGGGCTTTCGGTGCGACCACTTCGCCCGACGCGTCGACCTCGGGTACCGCAGAAGGGTCGACGACATTGGCCCCGAGCTCGTCGGAGACGGTCTCGGTGTTGCGGCTCACACCCAGCGACGTGTCGATCGCCTCGAGCGCGGCGGCCAGCACGTCTTCGGGTCGCTCGCTTCGCTCGTCGCCGGCCGTCGACGCCGGGGTCGGGACGATCACCGTCGGGCCCGAAGCTGCGGACGCGTCGTGCTCCTCGGAGTCGGTGGGCTTCTCGGATGTCGTCAGTGGCGCCAGGGGTGGGAGGGTCGGCAGAGGAGCTGCGGGAGGTGGCGGGGGCGGCGGTGTCGACAACTTCGATTCGGGCACGCCGCTGGTCGGTGCCGGAGGCGCCGGAGGTGCTGGCGCGGCACCTTTGCCGTTGGCCGTCTCGGTCGCGGTGCTGGCTGGGCTCGGGGAGATCACCGCCGAGGTGGCCATCGCGCCAGATGCGGCCTTACGCTTGGCGGCGCCTTTGACGTCCTCCCCGTAGAGGCGGGACAGACAGGCGTCGATCTGGTCGTCACTGGCCACCACCGCCACGAACTCACGGCCGATGACGGCGCGCAGGTCGTCCATGGCGACGACGTCGGCCGGATTCGACATCGCCACGACAGGGGCGCCGAACTTGCGACCGATGGCCACGACATGGTGTTTGCGGGCCACCGCCACGGGGATCACCGAGGACGCGCTGGCATCCACGTTGAACCGCTCGAGATCGACGAACTCCAGGTGGTGTTCGTCCGCGAGCATCCGAACGGCATCCACGTTGCTCATGCTTTGATGCATCGGCACGTAACGAGCCGGGATTGAACGTCCTGGGTGGCCGCCGGGCCCCCACCGTGCGCAGGCGGCGCTCGGAGGCCACCGTGCTAGCGTGACCGCCTTGTGAATGAGCGGGAACCTGGTGGCCTTTTCCCTGCTCAGAGGCACAGTTGCTAGTCCTGGCCCCAGGGTTGGCCGCCGCCGGGGGCGCCCGTGTGTCGGTCACCGTGGTAGCGGCTGTGGCCGGGCTGGTGATCGGATCTTTTCTGAACGTGGTGGTCTACCGGGTCCCCCGGGGCCTGTCGGTGGTCGCTCCCGGATCGTTCTGTCCGGCGTGCGGCACGCCCATCCGACCCTGGGACAACGTGCCCGTGGTCTCGTGGCTGGCCCTGCGGGCCCGGTGCCGGAACTGCGCCGAGCCCATATCGGCCCGCTACCCCGTGGTCGAGGCGGTCACGGGCTCGGTGTTCGCTGCCGTGGCCTGGCTCCTCGGCGCCCATTGGGCCGTCCCCGGGATGTGCGTGCTGGCTGCCACCACCCTGGCCCTGGCGGCCATCGAGCTCGACGGCCAGCGGTCACCGGCCAGCGTCTCGCTCATCGGCACCGGCTTGGGGGCGGTCTTGGCCGGAGTGGCCGCCGCGCTCGATCGGCGCTGGTGGCATCTCGGGGACATGCTCATCGGGATCGCCGTGGCGGTCATCGTCGTCGGCGCCAGCACGATGTGGGCCCGACGGCGCACCGTCCGATTGGCATCGTTGTGGGCCCTGGTGCCCGCCGGCGCCGTCATGGGGTGGACGGGATCCTCGGGGGCCGGTGTGGGCGTGTTGACATCGGCCGCCGTCCTGGTGGTGCTGTCCGCCGTCCGCGGCGCGCGCCCGTCTCTCCCGGACTCGCCTCGAGGCAGCGCCGTCGCCCTGGCCGCCGCGGCGGGAAGCACGGCGGCGTTGATCGCCGCGTTTGTGGCGGGAACCTCGATCGGGACCTGACGGCGTCAGCGGTCAGGAGGCGGCCGCGACGAATCCCCGCCCGGTGGACACGATCCCCATGCGCTCCAGCCTGACCTTCAGGTCGTGGGGGTTCGATGCGGCGTTCATGGCCTCGCGCAGGTCGATCACCTCGTCGCGCAGCAACTCGGCCAAGGACTGGTCAAAGGTCTGCATCCCGTAGTACTCGCCCTCGGCCATGATCTCGTCGATATCCGAGGTCTGGAGAGGGTCGAGGATGGCCTGTTGGATACGTCCGTTGACCACCATGATCTCGAGTGCCGGCACGCGGCCTTTGCCGTCAGCGCGCGGAATCAGCCGCTGGCAGATGGTCCCCGTGAGCGCTCCGGCAAGGCTCACCCGCACCTGGCCCTGCTGATGGGGTGGGAAGAAGTCGACGATCCGGTTGACCGTCTCGGTGGCCGTCGTGGTGTGGAGCGTGGAGAACACCAAGTGGCCCGTCTCCGCCGCCGTGAGCGCGGTGTGGACGGTCTCGGGGTCGCGCATCTCGCCCACCAGGATCACGTCGGGGTCCTGGCGGAGGATGGTGCGCATGGCCGCACTGAAGCTGTCGGTGTCGAAGCCCACCTCGCGCTGGTCGATGGCGGCCAGGTCGTCCTTGTGGAGGTACTCGATCGGGTCCTCGATGGTGATCACGTGACACGAGCGCACGTGGTTGATGTGGTCCACCATGGCCGCCAACGTCGTCGTCTTGCCCGAGCCGGTGGGCCCCGTCACCAGGACCAAGCCACGGTGGTGCTCACTCAGTCGGCGCACGACATCGGGCAGGCGGAGGTCTTCGAACGTCGACGCCGTCGTCCGGACCCGGCGCATGGCCAGGGCCACCGACGAGCGCTGGAAGAAGGCGTTGGTGCGGAACCGCCCGAGCCCCGGAACGCTGTAGGCGAAGTCGGCCTCGCGGTTCTCCTCGAAGACATCCCAGATCTTGGCGGGCATGATCGCCTGGGCCAGGGCCAGGGTGTCCTCGGCGGTGAACTCGGGCTCGTCGTCGAGTGTGCGCAGGAGCCCGTCCACACGGACGCGCGGGCACGCGCCCGCCTTGATGTGCATGTCCGAGCCGTCGAGGTCGGCGAGGATGTGGAGCAGTCGGTCGAGGTCGTCGCTATTCATGAAGGCCTCAGTTTAAGCGACCCTCCTCGCTACTCCAACTGTTTTCGTGGTGATTTCGGCGCTCCTTGTGGTAAAAATTCCCTCCGGCGGCGTGGGATATGGGACTTGCGACCCAGGGGCGCCCCATCGGGCCCCGGCTCGGGTCGTTGACCGCAGACGGTGCACGCGTCATGGTCATGGCGAGGGAATCTGATGCCGAAGACCAGAAGACGCAGGGCGACGCCAGTGCCGGAGATACCAGTGCCGGAGATAACAGAGAACCAGGTGCCGTCCCCTGAAGCCACGGCGGCGAGAAGTGGTCCTCTTGTCCTGTCCGACGTCTATCTCCTCACGGCCGAGAGCCAGGGCGAGGTCGCCGTACCAGGGTTGACGGTCCAGCTCGACGGGGCAGGATTGACGGTGCGCAAGCCCGATGGGGCCGTCGGCGCCGTGCTGGCCTGGACCGAGGTGTCGGCTGTGGTGACCAGCGGGCGTATGCGCACGCCGGCCGGGAACCAAGGTGTCGTCGTCGAGGCGGTCACGCCCTCGCGGACGCATCGGTTCGTGGTCCCGAGCGACAATCCCGAGGGGCTCGAATACGAGATCGGCCAACTCGCCGGGGCGGTCGCGGTCGGGTCGGGCTCATCTCCAGGGGTCCAAAAGCGATCCCGAGTGCTGCTGGGGGCGCTCCTCGTCATTATCGTGGCCGGTATCGCGCTCGCTGTACTGGTGGCGACCGGGACAGTGACATTCTGAGACGGTTGGTGGCCCGACGAAGCGTGGCGGACCAGTCACCCACCAGCGATCGTCACACAATCGCAATATGGTTGAGGCTTGATCGTCGCGTTTTCGGGCGATGATCCACGACATGGAACCGCTCGTCCTGGAGTCCTGCCACAGCACCTGGCTCTTCGATACCGAACGGATGCGCTTCCGGCGCGTCTTGAAGGGCCTGGACCTCGACAGCCACCCGGCGTCCACCGGATGGCGCCCCTACTTCGGGCTCGACATCGACCCGGTGTCGGAGTCCTTCGTGGTGCTGCTCAACCCGGAGGGCACGCGTTTGCTCAGATCGTGGCGCCACGTCGACCACTGCACCCAGTGCGGGGGCGAGGCGACAGGTGAGTTGTCCCTCGACGACCTCCGGAGCGCGGCCCGGGCCTGACCCCGGCCCGACCTCGAGTCGGCCCCCCGCCCACGTGGCCGCAGCGCCACACCTCGGTAGCGGAGCCCGAGGGAGCCCGAGCCGAGCCTGAATTCGACTTTCCGCTTGGTGGTCGGCTGACTACGCTTCGCCCTGGTCTTGTTGGCCATCGGGCAGGTCCGCCGGAGGCGGTCGGGCGCGCAGTTCTGTGACCTCGACGTCGCCGGCCGAGGGCTGCTGGGGTCACGAGGGGGAAGAGCCCGGGCATGACAATGCAGAGCGGTCCTCACGAAGCTCAGCCTTCGTCGAGTGAAGTCTTCGGTCCGTCGGCGTCGTCGTCCCCCGAGTTGTGGCGCGAGATCCTCGAGCGACTGCGAGAGGTCCAGGAGAGCCAGGCCAAGCTGGCCGACGCCATCGAAGTCCTCGGGCTCATGGTCCAAGACGCCTTGGACTCCGACGCCGAGATGAAAGGCGCGTCACCTGGCCCGAGTGTGGCCGACGACCCCCTCGTCGGCGAGGCCCGGCTCACCCCGCCGGCACCGCCCCCACCCCTCGGAGGCGCCGCCCTCGCCGCGCCCCCCGATACCCGCCCCCAACTTGGCGAAGAAGTGCCCTTCGGATTCAAGGACTCGACCGGTCCTGCCGAAACTGAAGTCACGAGCGTCGAGGCCTCGGCGCAGCGGGCATGGAGCGGAGCAGCCCAGGTGCCAGAACCAGCTGTCGAGACAGGCGCACCCGAACCGGTGTTCTATGTGCCTCCGTTCGACGAGGAGGTCCTTCCGGCCACCTCGGTGGCGGAGCTCACTTCGACCGCCCTCGATGCCGTCCTCGTCTCGGAGTTCGGCGCCAGCAACGGACACGAGCCCCGAACCGCCGCCCCCAGCGAGGCCGGGACCGTGAACCGCCCTGAGGTTCCCCTGGCGTCGGCGACCACGTTGAACACCGAGGCACACCAGTCACCGCAGACCGGCTACGAACGCAGCGCTCCCGACACCCGGGCCGCCTCTGTCTCGCCAACGGCAGAGCACAACAAGGTCCTCGACATCCTCCTCGGAGTGCAGCGCACCCCCACCGACGTGCTCTCGCCCACCGACGCGCCGGTGATGTCGGCGGCGACGACGTTCACGACTTCCCCGCCACCGCCGGCGGCACCGTCCCCCGAGCCGACCATGGTGATGGCATCGCCTCCGCCTCCCCCTCCGCCACCCCCACCCCCACCGCCACCGCCGGTCTTCACCGACGAGGCCGCACCATCGTCTTCTGTCTTCACGGCGGCACCCGACACCTACGCCGTCGAGTCGGCCCCGTCCGCCCCTCCGGCCCCGCCGGTCCTTGGCATCGATGCACCACCGGCGCCGTCGGCCGGCGTCTTCGTGCCCGAGGAACCACGGATGGCCGCACCGCCACCGCCGCCACCGCTGTCCGCACCCGCGCCGGCACCGGTGGCCGATCTGTCGCCGCTGTCGGTGGCGCCGGCGTTCGAGAGCCCGACAACGCTCGCCAATGGAAGCGACCAGTTCACGGCGTTTCCTGCCCCGGAGCACGAGGAGGCGCAAGAGGACCTCGACGACGGGATGTCGCACCACCTGACATCAGCGGCGTCGATGGCCACCGAGATCCTGTCGGTGTCGCCCGAGATCGACGATGTCACGCGGTCAGGGACAGAGGAGTCAGACGCTCAGGAGTCCGAGCTGATCAGCAAGGACGTCACCCTGATCGCCCGAGGCCGCCGGAAGCGGTTCCGGCTCCACTGAGCGGCGGCCCACCGGGGCCGCAGGCGCAGACGGCGGCGTGCCTTACAGCGCCGGGCGCCGCCAGGTGCCGACGCTGCCGCCGGTCTTCTCCCACAGCGCCAGCTCGCCCACGCTCATGAAGCGGTCGGCGGACTTGCACATGTCGTAGATCGTGAGGGCCGCCACCGTGCACGCCGTGAGGGCCTCCATCTCGACGCCCGTGCGGTCCACCGTCTCGACTTGGGCCTCGACCTCGACGAAATTGTCGCCGATCGTGAAGTTGACGTGGATGCCCCCCACCAGCAGGGGCCGGCACATGGGGATCAGGTCGGGCGTCTTCTTGGCTGCCTGGATACCCGCGATCCGGGCCGCCCCCAGCACATCGCCCTTGGTGATGGCGTTGCTGGCGACCTTGGCCGTGGTCTCGGGCGCCATCATGACCTTGCAACGGGCGAGCGCCCTCCGGTGGGTCGGCTCCTTGGGGGTCACATCGACCATGCGGGCACCGCCGAGGGGATCGAGGTGCGTCAAGCTGCGGTCGACCACGGCGCGCAGTCTAGGCCACCCAGGACTTCCTGAGACTTGACCGCAACCGATGGGCCGGCTCCCCCACGCCACGGCGGTAGACTTGGCACTCGAGGGTGACGAGTGCCAAAGGGGCCTCCCCCGGGCGTCGGAAGGAGTCGGGCGCGCATGCCGACCTACGAGTACCAGTGCAGGTCCTGCGGCGAGCACCACGACGTCGTGCAGCGCTTCGGCGACGACCCGTTGACCGAGTGCCCGTCATGCGGTGGCCCGCTGCGCAAGGTCTTCGGGGCCGTCGGCGTGGTCTTCAAGGGCAGCGGGTTCTACAAGACCGACAGTCGGACTTCGGCGAAGAAAGCCGAGAGGTCCGAGAAAGCCGAGAAGTCCGAGAAGTCGGACAAGGCCGAGAAGTCCGACGGCAAGTCCTCGGTGTCGGCGGACTCCAAGGGGTCGGGCTCCTCGGACGGCTCGGGGTCGAAGTCCTCGGACTCGTCGGGCTCCGGGTCGAAGTCCTCGGACTCGTCGGGCTCGGGCTCCTCGTCGAAACCGGGGGCCAAGAGCCCGACCGGGTCGGCGGCCGCCGCTTCTTGAGGCCCGGCGGCTGGGCCGACACCGCTCGACGGTGACTCAGGAACCGCTCAGCGCCATCCCGTCTATGGCCAGGGTCTGACCGGCGGCCACACCGGGGAGCCACTCCACGTCGGCCCCGATGTGCAGGACCGACTGCAGCATCCGTTGCAACGTGGATGCGATCGTGACCTCCCGGACGGGCTCGGCCAGTTCGCCCCGGCGCACCATGAGGCCCTCCGCTCCCACCGAGAAGTCGCCGCTGACGGGGTTCACGCCCGAGTGCACACCGGTGATCGACTGGACGAACAGGGCCTCTCCCACCTCCGCCAGGATCTCCGTGGCCCCGAGCCCGCCCGGCGACAGCAACAGCGCCCGGCACCCGGCACCCGGCGTCGTGGCGTAGCCGCCCCGGACGGCCGACGCCGTCGACACCACCCCGGCCCGGCGCGCCGCCGTGGTGTCGAAGACGAAGCCCCGCAGCACGCCGTTCTCGATCAGGACGTTGCGCCGGCAGGCGAGGCCTTCGGCGTCGTGGGTGGAAGCCCCGAAGGCGCGGGCGTCGGTGGGGTCGTCCACGAGCACCAGCGAGGGCACGGCCACCTCTTCTCCGACGCGGTCAGCGAAGAAGGACCGGCCCTTGGTGACGGCCTCACCCGACAAGGCGGCGGACACCACGGCCAGCAGTGTCGAGGTCACCCGGGAGTCGAGCACCACGGCGCACCGTCCCGAACGCGCCTTGGTGGCGCCCAGCATGCGGGTGGCCCGTTCCACGGCGTCGGCCACCGCCTTGTCCAGGTCCAGATCACCCGGACCACGTCCGGCGGTGAACCCCACGCCGGTCTGGCTGTCGGCGTCGGTGCCGGCGATGGCCTCGACCGCCAGGCTGCACACCGTGCGCCGGGCGGTGGCGGTGATGCCCTTCGAGCTGGCCACCGCGGCCTCGGCCGCCACGTCGCCGTAGTCGGCGAAGGCGACCTGACGCACCCGGCCGTCGGCACCCCGGGCGCGTCGCTCGAGCTCCAGCGCCA
The DNA here is from genome assembly GCA_963731665.1 of uncultured Acidimicrobiales bacterium. GTDB lineage: Bacteria > Actinomycetota > Acidimicrobiia > Acidimicrobiales > UBA8190 > Chersky-840. The sequence continues at coordinate 123,739 of CAVSWP010000011.1, forward strand.
TCTCGACCTTGACGGCGCTCGGCGTGCGGGCCAGTTCGTCGTCCCACAACTCCAGCGGGACGGGCGCCACCCCGTCGGGGACGGCCAGGCCCACGTGCTCGTCGGGGGTGGCAAAGGTGGCGTTATCGCGGGCCTCGGCCAGGGTCTGGGTGAGGACGGACTCGTCGAGAGTCCCCGCATAGGCGAATCCCTGGCGTCCCCCCGTCACGACGCGGATCCCCACGCCCGCCGACGCCGCCGAGGACAGCGACTCCACCTCGCCTTCGTAGGCGCGCACGTCGGTCTCCACGCCGCGCGAGACGTACACCTCGAGCTCCTCGCCGCTCTTGGCGGCCCCGGCCACGCGCACGGCCAGCTCGAGGAGCTCACCGTCGGTCGGCGCTACCGGGCCCGGGCGGCTCACGGCCTCAGTCACCGGCGGTCCCCCCGATGGTGACGCCCGTGATGCGCAACGTGGGCTGGCCGCATCCCACGGGCACGCTCTGGCCGTCTTTTCCGCACGTCCCCGGGCCCATGGCGAAGTCGTTGGCCACGGCGTCGATCCGGCGCAGGACCTCGGGCCCGTTGCCGATGAGGTTGGCATCTCGCAACGGTTCGGTGATGCGGCCGTCCTCGATGAGGTACGCCTCGACGGTGCCGAAGACGAAGTCCCCGGTGGTGGTGTTGACCTGGCCGCCTCCCAGCTTGGCCACGTACACACCGGTGGGGGTCTGGGCCAGGATGTCTTCGCGCTGGGCGTCGCCGTTGAGGAGGAAGGTGTTGGTCATCCTGACCATGGGCAGGTGGCGATAGCTCTGGCGTCGTCCGTTGCCCGATGACTGTCTGTGGTCCTTGCGGGCGCGCAGGAAGTCCCACATGTAGTCGGTGAGCACGCCGTTCTCGATCAGCACGTTGCGCTGGGCCGAGTTCCCCTCGTCGTCGACGGCGAAGCTGCCCCATTCGGGCCCCACGGTGCCGTCGTCGACCAGGGTCACGAGGGGACTGGCCACCAGCTCGCCCACCTGGCCGACGTAGACCGAGGCGTCCTTGGCGATGTGGTCGGCCTCGAGGCCGTGCCCGCAGGCCTCGTGGAACAGGATGCCCCCGCTCCCCGACTCCAGGATCAGGGGCACCTCCCCGCTCGGGGCGGGGCGCGCCGTCAGCTTCACCAGGGCCCGGCGCGCCGCGGTGGCGGCCACCTCGCGGACGTCGACGGTGTCGAACAACTCGAAACCGACGGTGAACGCGCTGGACTCGTAGCCGGTCTGCATGCCGGTGTCGCCCACCGCCACGCACGACACGCTGAAGCGGGAGCGAACCTGGTCGTCGGAGACCAGCGTGCCGTCGCTGTTGGCGACCTGGATGCGTCGCCGGCCGTCGCCGTAGGACGCCGACACCTGCGAGATGGCCCCGCCGCTGGCGCGCGCCGCCTCGTCCGCCCGTACCAGGAGCTCGATCTTGCGGGCCTTGGGTACCTCCTCGGGGAGCTGCACGACATCGTTTCTCCTCACCGCCGGGCGCTGCTCGAGGGCGACCACGCGCCCGGCGCCCCCCTCACGGGCGACGGCGGAGGCGGCCTCGGCGGCGGCCAGGAGGCCGCTCTCGGACAGATCCGCGGTGTGCGCGTAGCCCGTGGTCTCGCCCACCACGACCCGAACCCCCGCGCCGCGGTCACGGCCCGACGACAACTCCTCGACCCGCCCGTCGTCGAGCACGGCCGAGATGGAGTGCCGGTCCTCGACGAACACCTCGGCGAAGTCCCCGCCGCGGCGAAGCGCAGCGCCGATCACCCGCTCGATGACCGGGGCCTCGACGAGCAATCCTCCTGCGCCCGAGCCTGCGTCGCTCACCCCGATCCTCTCCTTTCGCGGTCGCGACTCACCCGGGCCACCCTGGCCACCTGGGACCGGTCGCGCAGACCGCCGGCCGTGTGGCCGGCGGCGCCTGTCTTTCGTATCGTACCGCCGTGCCCGTCGAGCCCGGCCTGAGCGCCCGCGTCTCCCACGTCGTCACCGAGGGCGACACGGCGTTCGCCCTGGGCTCGGGCGACGTCCCCGTCCTGGCCACGCCGCGCCTCATCGCCCTGTGCGAAGAGGCGGCCTGCCTGGCCGTCGCCGGGGCCTTGGGCGAGGGTCGGACGAGCGTGGGGGTGCGCGTGCAGTTCGACCACCTGGCCCCGGTGCGCACCGGCTCGGAGATCGTCTCGGAAGCCACCCTCGAGAAGGTCGAGGGCCGCCGTCTGGTGTTCACGGTCACCGCCACCGACGCCGCCGGCCTCGTGGGGGCGGGGAAAGTGATGCGCGTGGTCGTCGAGCGAGACGACTTCCTGGCCAAGTCCCGGTAGGACGAGGGGTCAGACCTGGCGGCCCAGGACGTTGCCCAGGACCCCACCGACCACGCCCCCGGAGGCGGCGTCACGCCCGGAGTCGCCGCCGAGGTATTCCGACAGGGCCTGAGCCAGCACGGGCAGCGGCATGGACTGCAGCCAGATGCTGCCCGGACCCGTGAGCGACACGAGATGGTGGCCGTCGGCACCGAAGTACCGGTTGACGATGCCCGGCAACCGGATCACGGAGAACGTCACGGTGTCGTGGAACAGCCCCACGTGCCCGGGGTGCACGAGCAGCGACTGACCGCCGGCGAGCTCGTAGGTGGCGATCTCCCCCGAGAGCTCGATCCACGCCTGTCCCTCACCTTCGAGCTTCTGGAGGATGAAGCCCTCGCCGCCCCACAGCCCGCCACGGAACGACTGTTGCAGCGCCACCGAGGGGGTGATCCCCGGCGTCCCGCACACCCAGCCGTGACGGTGGACGATGAATCCGTGGCCCGGGCTCACGTCGATGGGGAAGATGCGTCCCGGGACCTTGCTGGCGAAGGTCACCATCCCCTGGCCACCGGTGGCCTCGTAGCGGGTGAGGAGCAGACCGCCGCCACCCGCCATGCGCTTGAGCCCGCCCATGATGCCCCCGCCCGCGCCGGTGCTGGCGGTCTGCGAGAGCTGCATGTTGGCCGTCATCCACGACAGGTCGCCGTGGGTGGAGATGAGCGCCTCGCCCGGCTCGAGCACCATCTCCAGCACGGGCATCGTGGTGCCCTTGACGTTGGACTGCATGGCACGCTCCTCTCGGTCCACCGACGGCGTGTACCGCCCGGCGCGCAGAGTCTGCCTCGTCGGGCTCGGCACCTGCTCGTCGACGGGCCGGGAGGGACCGGCCCGAGGGTGTGGCGGGGGCCGGCGGGACCGTTTCCACCGAGGCTTCCACGGCGGCGACCAGCGCCGGGGCTACTGCCGCGGCGCCGTGGTCCGCGGTAGCGTGACGCAGGGTCGCCGCTTCGGGCGTCCCCCGGATCAGGTGCCCATGCTTCTCGACGACATCCACCAACCCGCCGACCTCCACAAGCTGACCCAGGCCCAGCTGACCGAGCTGGCGGCGGAGATCCGAGCGTGCATCGTCGACCGGGTGACGGTGAACGGGGGCCATCTCGGTTCCAACCTCGGGGCCGTCGAGCTCACCCTGGCCCTGCACCGCGTCTTCGACTCCCCCCGCGACGTCATCTTGTGGGACACCGGGCACCAGACCTACACCCACAAACTCCTGACCGGGCGCCAGGAGGCCTTCGCCACCCTGCGCCAGCCGGGCGGGATGTCGGGCTACCCGTCGCGCGCCGAGTCCCCCCACGACTGGATCGAGAACAGCCACGCGTCGACGGGACTGAGCTACGCACACGGCATCGCCGTCGCCATGCAGCGCCGCGGCGAGGACCACCGACGGGTGGTGACGGTCCTCGGGGACGGCGCGCTCACCGGGGGCATGGCCTACGAGGCGCTCAACAACCTCGGTCACGCCGGTACGCGGGTCGTCATCGTGCTCAACGACAACGGCCGGTCGTACGCGCCCACGGTGTCGCGCCTGTCGGCCGGTCTCACCCACCTGCGACTGAGCCCTTCCTATGTCCACGTCCGCGAACGGGCGCGCCACGTCCTGCGCTCGATCCCGGGTCTGGGTGGCCTGGCGTACTCGAGCCTCCACGGGGTCACCAGCGCAGTGCGCGAGATCGTCACGCCGCACCGTTTCTTCGAGGCGCTCGGGGTTCGCTACGCCGGCCCCATCGACGGCCACGACATCGCCGGCATGGAGCTGGCGTTCGCCCACGCCACGGAGTGGGACGGCCCCATCGTCGTCCACGTGCTCACCCAGAAGGGCCGTGGCTATGCCCCCGCCGAGGAGGACGACGTCCAGCGCCTCCACGATTTCAAGGTGCAGCCGACCTCGGTCGCCCCTTCGACGGCCATCGCGCCGACGACCTACACCGACGCCTTCACCCGCGCCGTGCTCGACGCCGCCCAGCGCCGCCCCGAGGTGTTCGCCATCACCGCGGCGATGCCCGGCCCCACCGGGCTCCTCCCCTTCCAGGCCGAATTCCCCGACCGCTTCCTCGACGTCGGCATCGCCGAGCAGCACGCCGTCACCATGGCGGCGGGCATGGCCATGGCCGGGCTCCGGCCGGTGGTGGCCGTCTACTCCACGTTCTTCAGTCGCGCCTTCGACCAGGCCAATCTCGACGTCGGTCTGCACGGGCTCCCCGTGGTCTTCGCCCTGGACCGGGCCGGCATCACCGGCGACGACGGGCCCAGCCACCACGGCGTCCTCGACCTGTCCCTCGCCTTGTCGATCCCGGGGATGACGGTGTTCGCCCCGTCGTCGGCCCAGGAGGTGGCGGGGATGCTCGAGGAGGCGCTCAGCCTGGCGGGCCCGTCCACCATCCGGTTCCCGAAGACGCCCGCCCGCCAGGCGCGCCCCGGCGAGGTGGGCTCGGGGCTCTCGGCGCGCCAGGTCCGTCGCGGCGATGGGACGGTGTGCCTGCTGGCGGTGGGCAAGATGGTGGAGGCGGCCGAGGAGGCCGCCGACAAGCTGGCCGCCGACGGCGTGGACGCCACGGTGTGGGACGTCCGGGTGGTATCGCCCCCCGACCCGGCCATGCTCGTCGATGCCGCCGCCCACGGCCTGGTCGTCACGGTGGAGGACGGCATCCGCGTCGGTGGCGCCGGCACCTTCCTGGCCGACGCCATGCGGGGCCTGTCGGAGATCGACCACCCCCTGCCCCCGGTGTGCGTGCTCGGGGTGCCCGACCGCTACATCGCCCAGGGCCGGCCCGACCGGATCCTGGCCGACCTCGGACTGGACGGGCCCGGGGTGGCCGCGGCGGTGACCCGGGCGCTGGCGACCGAGCGCGACCGCCAGCCTTCGTGACGGTGCCCGGCCCGGACCGGGGCGCGGGTTGTCCCCGGTACGGGAACTTGTTCTAGTTTGGGGCCGATGGACTTCAATCTCGCCGACCTGTTCGAGGCGGCCGCCGACGCCTTCCCCGACCGGGAGTACCTCGTCGCCGAGGGCCAGCGGCTCACCTACGCGCAGATGGAGGCGCGGGCCAACCGACTGGCCCACCACCTCGCCGACGCCGGCGTGGGCCCCGGAGACCACGTCGGCATCTACGCCCTCAACAGCGTGGAGTGGGTCGAGACGGCGTGGGCGGTGTTCAAGCTGCGGGCGGTGTGGATCAACATCAACTACCGCTACGTCGAGGACGAATTGCGTTACCTGTTCTCGAACGCCGACCTGGTGGCCCTGGTCCACCAGCGCCAGTTCTCACCCCGGGTGGCCGCCCTGCTGCCCGAGCTGCCGTCGATGCGCCACGTGATCGTCATCGACGACGACAGCGGGGAGCCCGATCCGCGCCACGACGCCGTCGACTTCGAGCAGGCGCTCGCCAGCGGCTCACCGGAGCGGGACTTCGCGCCGAGGTCGGGCGACGACCTCTACATCCTCTACACCGGCGGCACCACCGGCATGCCCAAGGGCGTGGTGTGGCCACACCGCAACGTCTTCTTCGCCCTCGGCGGCGGCCTCGACGCCCTCACCGGGGTGCGCATGGAACGACCGCAGCAGATGGTCGAGAAGGGTCTCGCTGCCGGGGGCCAGCTCAGCTTCCTGCCCATCGCGCCCCTCATGCACGGAGCCACCCAGTGGGCGGTGATGGGACAGAGCTTCGTCGGGAACCGCACGCTCCTGGTGGCGAAGTTCGACCCCCACGAGGTGTGGGCCCTGATCGAGCGGGAGAAGGTCAACATGGTCATGATCACCGGGGACGCCATGGGCAAGCCCCTGGTCGAGGCGCTCGCCGATCCGGGGGCCTCGTATGACACCTCGTCGCTGATCGGCATCACCTCGACCGCGGCGCTGTTCTCTCCCTCGGTCAAAGACGCCTTCTTCGCCCAGTTCCCCAACCTCGTGATGACCGACGCCGTGGGGTCGTCGGAGGCCGGCAACAACGGGATCTCCATGATCAAGCCGGGGGGCACGGCCATGAAGAGCGGCCCCACGGTGTCGTCGACGGGGGGCACCGTCGTGTTCGACGAGAACCTCGAGCCCGTGAAGCCCGGTTCCGGCGTGATCGGGAAGATCGCCCGTTCCGGTGACATCCCCATCGGGTACTACAACGACCCCGTCAAGAGCGCCGAGGTCTTCATCAAGGTCGGCGGCCGCCCCTTCGTGATGCCCGGCGACTTCGCCACCGTCGAGGCTGACGGATCGGTGACATTGCTCGGCCGGGGCTCGATCTGCATCAATTCGGGAGGAGAGAAGATCTTCCCCGAGGAGGTCGAGGCGGTCGTGCGTTCGCACCCCGACGTCATGGACGCCATCGTCGTGGGGGCACCCGACGAGCGCTTCGGACAACGGGTGGCCGCCATCGTCGAGCCCCGTCCCGGGCGCGCCGCCCCGTCACTGGAGGTGGTGCAGGAGCATTGCCGGTCCCACATCGCCGGCTACAAGGTGCCTCGCCAGTTGCACGTGGTGGACAAGATCGAGCGCTCCCCGAGCGGCAAGCCCGACTACCCGTGGGCGAACGCCATCGTCACCGCGCCGTCGCCGGTGACTTGAGCGACCCCGCCGTCCGGCGCCGCCGCGCCAGGCGCTGACCGTGCCCGTGACGCTGGCCGAGCTCGTCGGTGGCAGGCGCGCCGCGGTGCTCACCATGGAGCTCCAACGGGGTGTGGTGGGCGACCTGTCGAGCTTTCCCGAGCTGGCCGAGGCGGTGCGGCAGGGCCAGGTGATCGCCACCACGGCCCGCCTGCTGGGCGCGGCCCGTGGTGCCGGCGTGCCCGTGGTGCACTGCACGGCCGGCTTCCGGGCGGACCGGCGCGGGTCGGCGTCGAACTCCCCGCTCATCTCGGCCATGCTGCGCCGACCCGAGCACCTCGTCGACGGCACCCCCGCGGTGGAGCTCGTCCCCGAGCTCGGGCCCGAGCCCGGGGACATGGTCTCGCACCGGGCCCACGGGGTGTCACCGTTCATCGGCACCTCCCTCGACTCCGTGTTGCGGGCGCTGGCGGTGACGACGGTGGTAGTCAGCGGGGTGTCGGTGAACCTCGGGATCTTGGGGCTGGCCATCGAGGCGGTGAACCTCGGCTACCGCGTGGTGGTGGTGACCGACGCCGTGTGCGGAGTCCCCCGCGACTACGCCGACGCCGTGCTCCGCCACAGCCTGTCGTTGGTGGCCATGCTCGCCACCGCCGACGCCGTGTCGGCCGCCTTGTCCTGATCGTGCTCGACCCACGGTGCGGTGCGTCGGGACCGCCGCCGCGAGTGCCGACCCCGGGGGGGCCGAGGGTGACACCGCAGCGACGACCCGACCAAGCGCCGACACCGATGAGGACCCGCCTCAGGCGACGACGCTCGAGCCCCCCGCACTGACGCACAGGGCGACCGGGCACGAGGCTACTTCTTCTCCGGACACGACATCCGGGACACTTCGGGCCCGTCGAAGGCCCGTCGAAGGACGCCGGTAATGTCTCGCCCCGTGTTCAGCCGGTCGGCGAGTGCGTTCGTGGAGGACGCCATCGCTCCGCTCAACCCCGCGCTGAAGGTGATGGTGGTGAGCGCGTTGTGCCGAGTGGGCACTGACGTCACCGACGTCGCCTCCCGCCGAGCGTGCCTGGTGGTGGCTCCCCACCCCGATGACGAGACTCTCGGTGCCGGAGCCACCATCATGCGTAAGGTCGACGCCGGCACCCCGGTGCACCTGGTGGTGGCGACCGACGGGAGCAAGGCGCCGGTCGGCGACCCGGTGGAGGTGGCCGCCGTGCGCCGGGCCGAGCTGTACGCCGCCTGCGCCGTGCTCGGCCTGACCGAGGCCGACGTGACCTGGCTCGGTTTCGTCGACGCCGAGCTGGCCGGGACCGAGGAGGAGCTGGCGGCCGCCATCGCCACGGTGGTCGGCGCCCGGAGGCCGGCGGAGGTGCTGGTCACGGGCGAGAGCGACCCCCACGAGGACCACGCCGTGCTCGGGGCCGCCACCCGGCGGGCCCTGGCCGGCACCGGGGTGGGCCTGCTCAGCTACCCCGTCTGGCAGTTCGACCGGCCCGCCCGGCTGCTCCGGCAGCTGCGGCGGGGCCTGCGCCCCGAGCTGGTGCGCACCGACGGGTATCGCCAACGCAAGCGTGATGCCCTGGCCTGCTACCCCTCGCAGATGGCGGCTGGCAACGACGACCCCGAGGGCCTGCGGCCGAATTTCCTCCCGAACTTCGACCGGCCCTACGAGATGTTCTTCCCCGTCCCCCTCGACGTCGCCGCCGGCGACCCGAGGTGAGCGGCTCGCTCAGGCGCCGACCTGGGCGATGCGCTGGCGGGTGGTGCTGTGGACGGGGTCCTTGTCGAACTTGGGCAGGACGTGGCGGCCGAAGACGTCCACGGCCTCCTCGCACAACTCGATGGGCATCGACGACGACAGCATCCCGAAGCTCAGCTGGTCGGCGCCGGTGTCGGCGAAGCGCTGGATCGAGCGCTCCACCTCGTCGGGGCTCCCCACCGCGATGAGACCGCTCTCGATGTTCTTGTCGATCTGGTCGGGCGTCGAGGGGGGGATCACGTCGGGCCACACGGGGACGCCGGGCGGACGGGGGAAGGTGTCGAGGTAGCGGAACACCAGGCTGAGATGGACGTTGGAGTCGATGTCGGCGAACACCTTGCGGGCCCGGCCGCCGTCCTCGAGGCACAGCATCTGGGTGGTGATCATCACGTTGTTGTTGACGTACCCCCCCACGGGCTCGGCGTTCTCGATCTCCTTCTTGTACTTCTCGATGAGCGGGGCGAAGCCCTCGGGCTTGCCGAAGGCGAAGCACAGCACACCCAGGCCCTGGCGGGCGGCCAGCTCGAAGGTGCCGGGGCTGCCCGCCGCCACCCACAACGGGGGGTGGGGGTCGGTGTAGGGCTTGGGCAGGACGTTGCGCGTGGGCATGGAGAAGAACTTGCCGTCGTAGGAGTAGTCCTCCTCCTTCCACATGCGGACGATCTCGGGGAGCGTCTCGGCCACCATCTCCCGGGTGAGCTCCTGGTCGTCGATCCCGAAGCCCTTCTGCTCGGTGGTGGACGATCCCCGGCCGGTGCCGAACTCGAAACGGCCCTCGGACAGGTGGTCGAGCATGGCCACCCGCTCGGCCACGCGGGCGGGGTGGTTGGCGGGCGGGGTGAGGTTGAAGATCCCCGACCCCAGGTGGATGTTCTTGGTCTGGGCGGCCGAGAAGGCCATGAAGGACTCGTTGGCCGAGAGGTGGGAGTAGTCGGTGAGGAAGTGGTGCTCGGAGGACCAGGAGTACTTGAAGCCGGCGGCGTCGGCCGCCCGGATGTAGGCGAGCTCGTCCATGATGCGGTCGTGCTCCGCCGACGCACCGTGCGCCTGGCGATACTGGGGCAGGAGGCTGACCGCGTTGAAGATCCCGAATTCCATGGCGAAGGCTCCTCTCTCGGCCGGACCGTACCATCTTGCCATCGAAAATGCAACGTGTTCCAATATTGAGGGCGGGCCGAAAACCCGGACCGCAGGGGTCCTGACCAGGGCCTCGTGACCCAAGACCCCGACCGAGGACGGCCCCGACCATGGACACCATCGCCGAATTGCTGCTGGCCCGGGCGGGCGACGGCCGCCCCGGGCTGGTGGCCGGCGACGAGGAGCTCTCCTGGGCCCAGGTCGTGGCCGGAGCCGGGGTGCGACGGGCGGTGCTGGCCGAGCGGCGGCTCCCCGGGCCCTTCCACGTGGCCACCCTGCTCGACAACGTCCCCGAGCACGTGCTGTGGCTGGGGGCGGCCGCGCTGGCGGGGGCGGTGGTGGTGGGCGGCAACCCCACCCACCGGGGGGCCGACCTGGCCCGGGACCTGGCCCACACGCAATGCCAGCTGGTCGTCACCGACCGAGCCCATCTCCCGCTCGTCGAGGGGCTCGACCTGGGGGCGGGCATCGGCACGGTGGGCGCCTCCAGTCCCCGGGTGGTGGTGGTGGACGACCCCTCGTACCACGAGGCCCTCGACGCGCACGCCGACGCGCCGTTGCCGGCGGGCGACGCCACCGGGGTGGCGGAGGAGACCCTCGGCTACCTGATCTTCACCTCGGGCACCTCGGGTGCGCCCAAGGCGTGTCGCTGCACCCACGGACGCCTGGCCCGCATCGGGATCATCGTGGCCCAGATGTTCGGGCTGTCGGGCCAAGACGTCTGCTACGTGTCGATGCCCCTGTTCCACTCGAACGCGCTGATGGCCGGCTTCGCACCGGCGCTCGCCGCCGGGGCCACCGTGGCGCTGCCTACCGGGGGGCGGTTCTCGGCGTCGGGGTTCCTTCCCGACGTCCGGCGCCACGGCGTCACGTACTTCCACTACGTGGGCAAGCCGCTGTCGTACATCCTGGCCACCCCCGATCGACCGGACGACGCCCAGAACACACTGGTGCGGGTGTTCGGCAACGAGGGGGCCGAGGCCGACGTGATCCGCTTCGGAGAGCGCTTCGGCTGCGTGGTGGTCGACAGCTACGGATCGACCGAGGGCGGCGCCACCGTGCAGCGCACACCCGACACGCCACGCGGCGCGCTGGGCCGGGGACCCGAGGGCACCATGGTCGTCGATCCCGAGACCGGGCGCGAGTGCCCCGAAGCGCGCTTCGACGAGCACGGGCGCATCCTCAACTCCGACGAGGCCATCGGCGAGCTGGTGTCGATGGGCGGCGGCGCCGGGTTCGAAGGGTACTGGCACAACGACGATGCCGAACGGGCCCGCGTGCGCAACGGGTGGTACTGGACCGGCGACCTCGCCTATCGCGACGCCGCGGGGTTCTTCTACTTCGCGGGACGCGCCGACGACTGGCTGCGGGTGGACGGGGAGAACTTCGCCGCCGGACCGGTGGCGCGCATCTTGGAGCGCCACTCCGATGTGGTGCTCGCCGCGGTGTACGCCGTGCCCGACCCGGCCGTGGGAGACCAGGTGATGGCGGCGCTGCAGCTGCACCCCGGCGCGCCGTTCGACGCCCAGGACTTCGCCGCCTTCCTCGCCGCCCAGAGCGACCTGGGGACGAAATGGGCTCCTCGCTTCGTGCGGGTGTGCCCCGAGCTGCCCATCACCGCCACGTCCAAGGTGCTGGTGCGCACGTTGCGGGCCCAACGCTGGAACTGTGCCGACCCGGTGTGGTGGCGCCCCGGCCGGGGCGACGACGCCGGGTACCAGCTGCTAGGCGACGCCGACATCGAGGACCTCGAGGAGTCGGTGGCGGCGCGCTGACCATGGCGCCGCCCGTGCCGCTGTGGGGCGCGCTCAGCGGCGGTCGACGCCGAGCACGAGCCCGCTGGTGGGGACGCCCGTGCCGGCCGTCACGACGACGTGCTCGGTCCCCTCGACCTGGTTCACCGCCGTGCCCCTCACCTGGCGCACGCCTTCGGCGATGCCGTTCATGCCGTGGATGTAGGCCTCGCCCAACTGCCCGCCGTGGGTGTTGGTGGGCAGCTTGCCCCCGGGCCCGATGTGGCCGTCGCGCAGGAACTCCTTGGCCTCGCCCCACTCGCAGAACCCGAGCTCCTCGAGCTGGTAGAGCACGAACGGGGTGAAGTGGTCGTAGAGCACGGCGCACTGCATGTCGTCGGGGCCGAGCCCTGAGGTCTCCCACAGCTGGCGCGCCACCACCCCCATCTCGGGAAGCCGGGTCATGTCGTCGCGGTAGTACGACGTCATCATGTCCTGCTGGGCCCCGGACCCTTGGGCGGCGGCCTCGATCACGGCCGGGGCGTGGCCGCCGTCGCGGGCGCGCTCGAGGCTGGTGACGACGATGGCCTGGCCGCCGTCGGATTCCTGGCAGCAGTCGAGCAGGCGCAGGGGCTCGACGATCCAGCGCGACGCCTGGTGGTCCTCCAAGGTGATGGGCTTGCCGTAGAACCACGCCGCGGGGTTGGTGGCGGCGAAGGCCCGGTCGGCCACGGCCACGCGGCCGAAGTCCTCGGTGGTGGCGCCCGTGGCGTGCAGGTAGCGCTGGGCGAACATGGCCACCCACGACGCCGGGGTGAGCAGGCCCTGGGGCGCATACCACGAGAAGTGGGCGTTCTCGGCGTTGGCCACCGGGGCGCGGCCCTGGACGCCGGTCCCGAAGCGGTGCCCGGAGCGCTCGTTGAAGGCCCGGTAGCACACCACCACGTCGGCCACGCCGCTGGCCACGGCCATGGCGGCCTGGTGCACGGTGGCGCACGCCGCCCCCCCGCCGTAGTGGATGCGGCTGAAGAACGTGAGGTCCCCCATGCCCAGGGTGCGGGCCACCTCGATCTCGGGGTTGGTGTCCGCCGCGAAGGTGACGAGGCCGTCGACGTCGGAGGGCGTCAGGCCGGCGTCGGCGAGGGCGGCGGCCACGGCTTCGGTGGCCAGGCGTAGCTCGCTGCGGCCCGAGTCCTTGGAGAATTCCGTGGCACCGATGCCGCTGATGGCGGTGGTGCCCGCGAAGCTGTGGCGACGGGGGGGCCTGGCGCTCACGACACGAGCCTCATGAGGTGCCCGCACCGTCGATGGGGAGCGACAGGCGGACGGTGCCGGTGACGTGGTCACCGCGGCTGTTGGCGCCGCGCACCTTGACCTCCACCACGCCGCGCCCGTCGGCGCGCCCGGCCGGGTCCTCGGTGGCGCTCACCGTCCCCGTGAGGGTCATGGTGTCGCCGGGGTGGTTGGGGGCCCCCAGGCGGATCGACACCGACTCGATGCGCGCCCCGGGCCCGGCCCAGTCGGTGACGAAGCGGCCCACGAAGCCGTTGGTGCTCAGGATGTTCATGAAGATGTCCGGCGACCCGCGCTCCACCGCCAGTCCGGGATCGTGATGGACGTCCTGGTAGTCGCGAGAGGCGATGGCGGTGGCCACGATGAGGGTGCGGTCGAGGGGGAGGACGAGCTCGGGCAGGGCGTCGCCCACGGCGGTGTCCCCGAAGCGCAGGGTGTCGGCGCGCACCGCGCTCACGGGCTCGGCACCGGCGTGCGGCCCGACGAGGCGGCTCGGAACTGGGTGGCCAAAAGGGCCCCCAGACGAGCGAGCTCGGCGCTCGGGCCCTGGAGCATGAGCTCGATCTGCTTGCCCCACAAGAAGTAGCGGTGGATGGGATAGGAGATGTCGGCCCCGAGGCCCCCGTGGAGGTGCTGGGTGGCGTGCACCACGCGCTGGCCGGCCTCGGACGCCCACCAGTGGGCGATGGCCACGGCCTCGGTGGCGGGCAGCCCGGCGTCGAGGCGCCACGCCGCCTGCCACGTGGTGACCCGGATGGCCTCGGTGTCGATGTAGGCATCGGCGGCGCGCAGCATGGTGCCCTGGAACGACGACAAGGGGCGGCCGAACTGGTGGCGTTGGTTCAAGTAGGCGGCGGCGCGCCGCACGGCCTCCTCGGTCACCCCCAGCTGGATGGCGCACAACCCCGTGCGGGCCCGGTCGAGCATCCACGCCACCGCGCCGGCACCGTGCTCGGGGCCGGCCACCACGTCGGCGGGGCCCACGGGGGCGCCGACGAGATGGACATGGGGATGGACCTGGTGGTCGGTGGTGGTGGCCCGCTCCAGCGCGGCGCCCGGGCCGGTGGGGTCGACCAGGGCCACGATGGCGGTGCCGGTCCCGTCACCGTCGACGGCCGCGGGAACGAGGACCCGGGCCGCCAGATGGGCCTGGGGGACGGCGAAGGCCGTCCCGTGCAGCCGCCAACCCTCCCCGTCGCGCCGGGCGCGCACCGTCGGGGTGTTGCGGGCGCTGGTGGCCACCGCGCTCAGCGCCCCCGACAGCCGGTGCTCGCCCGCCACCACCCCGGGAAGCCAGCGGGCCTGCATCTCCGGCGGGGCGAAGTGGGCCATGGGCAGGGCACCGAGCACGGTGGTGGCCCACAGCGGCACGGGCGCCACCGCCCGCCCCTGCTGCTCGAGGACGAGGCACAGCTCGGTGAGGCCGAGGCCCGAGCCACCGTGCTCTTCGGGGACGGCGATCCCCACCAGGTTGGCCTTGGCCAGCTCGGCCCACAGGACGGCGTCGAAGCGGTCGGGCGTGTCCTCGACCTCGGCCACCCGGGGGGCGCTCGCCATGCCCTGGAAGATGGCCGCCGCGGTCTCCGAGACGGCGCGCTGCTCCTCGGTGAATTCGAAGTCCATCACGCCGTCCTGTGCGCTCCGGCGCCCTCGAGGACACCGGCGGGCGCCGGCCGGAACATGGGGATCGTCAACTCGTCGTCGACGGCCACCATCTCGACCACCACGGGCATGCCGATGCGCACCTCGGCGGGATCGACACCGATGAGGTCGGCCACCAGGCGCGTGCCCTCCTCGAGCTCCACCACGGCGATGGCCAGGGGGTAGTCGAACCCGGGGACCTGGGGGTGGTGCACCACGACGTAGCTGAACACGGTCCCCCGCCCGCTGGCGGTGACGGTGTCCCAGTCGAACGAGCCGCACCACGCGCAGGCGGGGCGCGGAGGATGGCGCAGCCGGCCGCACCCGGCGCAGCGCTGGATGAGCAAGGCGCCCTGGCGGGCGCCTTCGAAGAAGAAGGCGATGTCGTGAGTGATGGCCGGGCGAGGTCGCGCCACGGCGTCGGTCGTGGGCCGCGCCGCCTGGGGCCGGAAGCGCAGCATGCGGAAGCGCATGGTGGCCACCAGCTCGCCGTGCTGGTCGGTGTACTCGAGGCGGGTGGTCACGAAGTGCCCGTCACCGAGGGCGGTGTGCTTCTCCGGTGACACCGACTCGATGACCGAGTGCACCGCCAGGCGGTCGCCGAGGACCACGTCGCGGACGTACTCCTGCTCGCAGTTGGTGGCCACCACCGACGTGAACCCGGCCTCGTCGAGCACCTTGAAGAGCTGCTCTTGGGCCGAGACGGCGCCCGACGCGTCCTTGGGCGCCTGCCAGGCACCGCCGGGCTGCGAGCGGTAGCCGCGCATTATCCAGGCCTGGAGCATGGTGGGCGGGGCGATGACACCGGGAAACCCGTTGGCGCGGGCCACGGCGTCGTCGACGTAGACGGGGTTGTCGTCGCCGGTGGCGTCGACCCAGTGCCGGATCATGGCCTGGTTGACCTCGTCGCGGGCTTCCATGGGGGGACCGCTGTCCATGCCTTCGAAGGCGCGCAACCGTTCCAACAACGCCGATGCGTCGGCTGGCGCGGGGCTCGTCGTCGGGTTGTCGGGCGTCATGGCCTCACCGGGCCGCCCGGGTCATGCCGAGCCCGGCCATGGCCACGATCTCGCGCTGGACCTCGTTGACGCCGCCCCCGAAGGTGTTGATCTGGGCGTGCCGGGCGGTGCGCTCCAGCCGACCCTGGAGCACGGCGCCGGGGGACTCGGGGGAGAGATAGCCCGCCGCGCCGACGATCCCCAGCAGGCGGCGGTAGATGTCCATGCTGCGCTCCACCCCGAAGATCTTGACCGTCGAGGAGTCCGCCGGGCTGATCGTGTCGGCCGACAACGCCGCCGCCATTCGCCAATTGAGCAGGTACATGGCCTCGAGCTCGGCCCGGCACCGGGCCAGGTCCGACTGCACCCAGCCGAGATCGAGCACGGGGGCGCCGTCGGGGGTATCCGTGCACGCCGCCCAGGCGGCGACCTCCTCGTAGAGCTGGGAGGCGAACCCGCTCCAGGCCGCCAGGCCGACGCGCTCGTGGTTGAGCTGGGTGGTGATCATGCGCCAGCCCTCGTTCTCGGGGCCCACCCGCTGCGCCACCGGGACGCGCACGTCGCTGTAGTAGGTCGCCGTGGTCCTGGCGCCGGCCACGGTGACGATGGGGCTCCACGAGAACCCCGGTGAGTCGGTCGACATGCACAGGATCGAGATGCCCTTGTGCTTGGCGGCCTCGGGATCGGTGCGCACCGCCAACCACACGTAGTCGGCCATGTCGGCACCGCTGGTGAACACTTTGGCCCCGTTGACGACGTACTCGTCGCCGTCGCGCACGGCCCGGGTGCGCAACGAGGCCAGGTCGGTGCCCGCCTCGGGCTCGGTGTAGCCGATGGCGAAGTTGACCTCGCCGGCCAGGATGGCGGGGAGGAAGAACGACTTCTGCTCCTCGCTGCCGAAGCGCATGATCGTCGGGCCCACCGTGTTCACCGTCACGAACGGGAAGGGCGCCCCCGCCCGGCGGGTCTCGTCGAAGAAGATGAACTGGTCGGTGGCGGGACGGCCCTGGCCGCCGTACTCCTGGGGCCACCCGATGCCGAGCCAGCCGTCCTTGCCGATGCGGCCCACGACCTGGCGCCACAGCTCGCCGCCCTCACCGACCTCGCCGATGCCCCGGCGCACCTCGTCGGTGAGCAGCTCCGCGTAGTAGGCGCGCAGCTCGGCGCGCAGGGCCAGCTGTTGGGGGGACTCCTCTAGGAACATGGTCCGAAGAACATGGCACCGTCCGTCTACCGGTCCGGGCCGGCGTGCCCCGGTCCCGGCCTAGCTGTAACTCGTTCTAGTTTCGTCACGGTACCAGCCGCGCCGCCGGGCACGACAATCCGGGCACCCGTGTTGGCCCCGCCGGGCCCGCCGGTGTTGGCCCCGGTCGGGGGGCGGCGTATCATGACTGGAACACGTTCTGAAAACGCGGGTGACCCCGGCGGCGGGCCAGGGACCATGACCGCAGGGGCCCCGGGCACCCGGGGCCCGGACGCCGCCGACGCACCCAGGGAGGACCCGCCATGGAGCTCAGCGAGATCGACCTCACCGACTCGAGGAATTTCGTCTCCGCCGTTCCGCACCAGTGGTTCGCCCAGCTCCGCCGGGAGGCTCCGGTGTACTGGCACGAGGAGTCCGACGGCCCGGGGTTCTGGTGCGTGACCAAGTACGACGACTGCGTCAACGTGAACCGCGACTACGAGCACTTCTCCTCGGCGAAGAAGGCGACCTTCTTGTGGGAGATCCCCCAGGAGCAGCTCGACCAGTTGCAGCTCATGATGCTCAACATGGACCCGCCCCTGCACACGCGCTACCGACGGCTGGTCTCCAAGGGCTTCACGCCCCGCATGATCAACCAGCTCGAGCAGAACATCCATGCCGCCACCGACCGGATCATCGACAGCGTCATCGAGAAGGGCCAAGCCGACTTCGTCACCGACATCTCCGCCGAGCTTCCCCTGCAGGTGATCGCCGATCTCCTCGGCGTCCCCCAGTCCGATCGCCACAACATGTTCGAGTGGTCGAACCGGATGATCGGGCAGGAGGACCCCGAGTTCCAGACCAATGTCGAGGGTGAGACCTACGCCACCGACGCCGCCGTCGAGCTCTATGCCTATGCCGCCGAGCTCTATGCGAAGAAGAAGATCAACCCCAGCGAAGACCTCATGAGCGTGCTCTCGACTGTAGAGGTCGACGGCGACCAGCTGTCGGAGCTCGAGCTCGAGCTGTTCTTCCTCCTTCTCACCGTGGCCGGCAACGAAACCACCCGCAACCTCATGTCGGGGGCCATGCACGCCTTCTTCCAGAATCCCGACCAGTGGCAGCGCCTGGTGGCCGACCGGTCGCTGCTCCCGAACGCCACCGAGGAGATGCTGCGCTACGTGACCCCGGTGATGAACTTCCGTCGCCAGACCACCGGGCCGGTCGAGATCCGCGGCCAGCACATCGATGGGGACCAGAAGGTCGTCTTCTTCCACATCTCGGCCAACCGTGACGAGGACATCTTCGAGAACCCCGACACCTTCGACATCGAGCGCTCCCCCAACCCCCACATGGCCTTCGGCGGCGGGGGACCGCACTTCTGCCTGGGGGCCAACCTCGCCCGCATGGAGATCCGGGTCATGTACCAGCATCTCTTGGACCGCATGCCCGACCTGCGGCTCGACGGCGAGGCCCAGCGTCTGCAATCGGCGTTCATCAACGGGGTCAAGCACCTCCCGATCGCGTTCAGCCCCGGCGCCAAGGTCGGGAGCTGACGAGGGTCGCCGGGACCACCGGCGGCACCAGGAGGCGGGTTTCGTGCGTTTTCACCAAGCGGTGACGTTCCTACCGACGCTGCACATGCTGGAGCTGGCCAAGGCGGCCGACGTCCAGGGATACGACGGCATCTACGTGTCGGACCACATGTTCTTCCCCCGCGATCGCAAGTCCCGCTACACGTACTCGACGCGCGAGGACGGCGCTCCGGGCTTCGGGGACCACTGGGACCCCGACACGCACTGGCCCGACCCGTGGTGCCTCATCTCCGCCATGGCGTCGGTGACCCGGCACCTCGAGTTCACCACCGGCGTCTACGTCGCTCCGGCACGCGACCTGGTGACGGTGGCGAAGCAGGTGGGCACCGCGGCGGTGATCGCCGAGGGTCGGGTGGCGCTCGGCGTGGGCGTGGGGTGGTGCGAAGAGGAGTTCGAAGCCACCGGACAGGACTTCCACACCCGGGGCAAACGACTCGACGACATGATCCCCGCGCTGCGGGCGCTGTGGGCGGGAGGGTGGGTCGAGTACCACGGCCCGCACTACGACGTGCCCGCCATGCGCATGGAGCCCTCGCCCCCCCGCCCCATTCCCATCATCGGCGGGGGCCACTCGGCACCGGCCCTGCGGCGAGCCGCCACGCTGTGCGACGGTTGGGTCGCCGCGGGCGCCTACCGACCCGACCAGGCCCGGGAGTACCTCGGCGCGCTGGCCGAAGAGCGCCGGAGGGCGGGGCGCGAGGACGAGCCGTTCTCGATCTACCTGTCGGTGTGGGCCCGGCCCGACGCCGATCTGTACCGGAGCTTCGAGGAGGACTTCGGCGTGACCGATACCCTGTGCGCGCCGGCGATGGTGGCCAAGGTGGACGCCTCGGACTCCCCCCAGGTGCAGTTGCAGGCCCGGCTCGACGCCTCGGCGCGCTTCGCCGACGAGATCCTGGCCAAGATGAAGTGATGCGGGCCCGGGCATACACCGGGGACACCCCGCCCGACGGCGCGAGGAGGGCCCGATGGCGAGCGTGAAGCTCGGACTGCAGTTGGGGTACTGGGGCTCGGGCCCCCCGGCCAATGCCCCCGAGCTGGTGGCCGAGGCCGAGAGCCTCGGCTTCGACTCGGTGTGGACGGCCGAGGCCTACGGATCGGACGCCCTGACCCCGCTGGCGTGGTGGGGGTCGCGCACGACCCGGGTACGCCTGGGCACCGCCTTGTGCCAGCTGTCGGCGCGCACGCCCACCGCCATGGCCATGGCGGCGCTGACCCTCGACCACCTGTGCGGCGGGCGCCTGGTCCTCGGCCTGGGCGTGTCGGGCCCGCAGGTCGTGGAGGGCTGGTACGGACAGCCCTTCTCTAAGCCTCTGGCCCGGACGCGCGAGTACGTCTCCATCGTCCGCCAGGTCCTGGCGCGCCAGGCGCCGGTCACCAACGACGGGCCTCACTATCCCCTGCCCTATCCGGGGGGCATGGGGCTGGGAAAGCCGCTCAAGGCCATCGTCCACCCGTTGCGCAACGACATCCCCATCGTGCTCGGAGCCGAGGGCCCCAAGAACGTGGCCCTGGCGGCCGAGATCGCCGATGGCTGGTTCCCGATCTTCTTCTCCCCCGCCCACATGGGCGAGTTCACCGCCGCCCTCGACGAGGGATTCGCCCGCCCCGGTGCCCGCCACCGCGCCGAGGACTTCGAGGTGATCGCCTTCTGCCCGGTCGTCGTCGACGACGACGTGGAGGTCGCCGCCGATCTGTACCGGCCCATGCTCGCCCTCTACATCGGGGGTATGGGCGCCAAGGAGATGAACTTCCACTTCGACGTGTTCGTGCGCATGGGGTTCGAAGCCGAGGCGTACAAGATCCAGGAGCTCTACCTCGACGGCCACAAGGACGAGGCGGCCGCGGCCGTCCCCACCTCGATGGTGGAGAAGATCGCCCTCATCGGGCCGCGCCCGAAGGTCGCCGACGAGCTGGCCGCTTGGCAGGAGTCCATCGCCACCACCTTGCTGGTGGCGGGCAGCCCCGACACCCTCAGGATGATGGCGGAGCTGCTGTTGTAGGAGCCGGCGTTGTAGGAGCCGGTGGGGGCGGATGAATCGGATTGCTCAGTCGGTGAAGGCCGCCCGGGCCGCGCCCAGGCCCACGGCCGCCTGGTCGAAGAAGCCGAAGGTGCCGTGCTCCTGGAGCTGGCGCGCCGCGTCGACCACGGCGCCCAGGGCGGCGAAGCACAACGCCCCTCCGACCGAGATGCGGGCCACGCCGGCTTCGGCGAGCTCCGACACGTCGGGGCCCCCGGGGCGGGCCAGCACGTTCACGGGCTTGTCGACGCTGGAGACGACCCGACGGATGTCGTCGAGATCGGTCAGACCGGGAGCGAAGAGCACGTCGGCGCCCGCGTCTTGGTACGCCTGGAGCCTGGCGATGGTGTCGCCGAGGTCGGGGCGCCTGTGGAGGTAGTTCTCGGCCCGGGCGCTGAGCACGAGCCGGACGGGGCCGGCGTGCGCCGCTTCGGCGGCCGCCGCCACCCTGTCGGCGGCCAGGGCGGTTTCGTAGATGGGGTCCGGGCGCCGGCGGGTGGAGTCCTCGATCGAGCACCCCGCCAGGCCGGTGTCGAGCGCCAGGCGCACGGTCTGGGCCACGTGTTCGGGGTCGTCCCCGAAGCCGTTCTCGAGGTCGGCGGACACCGGGAGGTCGGTGGCACCCACGATGGCGGCGGCGTGGCTTATCACGGCGTCGCGGTCCATGGAACCGTCCAGGCGTCCTTGCGTGGCGGCGCAGCCGCTGCTCGTCGTGGCGAGCGCGGCGAACCCCAGCCACTGAAACAGTCGAGCCGAGCCCCGGTCCCACGGGTTGGGAAGAAGCAGAGGCACCGCCCCGTAGTGCAACTCGAGAAACGTCTCGGCCTTCGTGCGAGGCGCGTCCATGGCGAGGATCGTACCGGGGGTCACCGGGCCCGGCCCCACGGCGTCGCGTCCACTACCGTCGCCCCGTGGGCGACCGTGCGGCGTGGGAAGCCGAGGCGGAGAACTGGGTCCGGTGGGCGAGAACCCCGGGACACGACGCCTACTGGTTCTACCGCGACGCGTTCTTCGACCACGTCGTCCCTCCTCCGGGGCGCCGGACCATCGAGGTGGGGTGCGGGGAAGGACGGGTGACGCGCGACCTCCGGGCGCGTGGCCACCGCGTTGTGGCGGTGGACGGCTCGACCACCCTGCTTCGCCACGCGCGCGACGTCGACACGACGGGTGGGTACCTCCGGGCCGACGCCGGCGCGCTTCCGTTCCCCGATGCGAGCGCGGATCTGGCCGTGGCCTACAACTCGCTCATGGACTTCGACGACATGCCCGCCGCGGTGAGCGAGATGGCCCGCGTGCTCGAGCCCGGAGCGGCGTTGTGCATCTGCATCACCCATCCCATCCTCGACGCCGGGGGGTTCGACGGCGACGGGGACGACGCCCCCTACGTCCTGCGGACGTCGTACCTCGGCACCCGGCCATTCGACGACACGGTGGTGAAACGGGGCCTCACCATGCACTTCCGGGGCTGGAGCCATTCCCTCGAGCAGTACGTCTCGGCCCTGTCAGGGGCAGGACTCGTCATCGACACGCTGCGCGAGCCGGTCCCGGCCATCGACACCGAGGACTACGGGCGCTGGGCCCGGTATCCCATGTTCCTCCATCTGCGCGCCCGCAAGGGCCCGGGGGTGACGCCCTGACGCCGGCACCGACGAGCTCGGCCCTCGGTGGCCCTCGAAGGCCCTCGGGGGACAGCCCGAAATGTGCCCGGTAGGGTGACAGCCGTCGTGTCGGGCACGGTGTCGAACACCGAGGTGGACGCATGGGCTGGATGATCTACGGCGCGTACGGGTACACGGGGCGCCTGGTCTCCGCCCTGGCGGCCGAGCGCGGTGAGCTCCCGGTGATCGCGGGCCGCGACGAACGCCGGCTGCGCGAGCTCGGCGAGCGGTTCGAGCTCGAACATCGCACGGTGGCGGTGACCGATCCCTCTGCGCTGCGCGCCGCGCTCGAGGGAATCGACGTGGTGGCGCATTGCGCGGGACCCTTCTCGGCCACGTCGGCACCGATGGTCGACGCCTGTCTGGCCACCAAGACGCACTACCTCGACATCACCGGGGAGATCGACGTCTTCGAAGCCGTCCTCGGCCGCCATGACGAGGCGCAGTCGCGCGGCGTTGTGCTTCTCCCCGGGGCCGGGTTCGACGTGGTGCCCTCGGACTGCCTGGCCGCCTTGCTGGCGCGGGCCATGCCGGCGGCCGTGCGCCTCGAGCTCGCCATCCGCGCCACGGGCGGCGTGAGCCCGGGCACGGCCAAGACCGCCATGGAGTCGTTGGGGACCCCGGGGCGCGCCCGGGTGGGGGGCGTGATCGGCCCCGTGCCGTCGAACCGCCGGCGGCGCACCGTCGACTTCGCCGACGGGAGGGCCAATGCGCACGCCATCGCCTGGGGTGACGTCTCCACCGCCTATCGATCGACGGGCATCGGCGACATCGTGGTGTACGCCGCGCTCCCGCCCGCCATCGCACCCGTGGTGGCGTTGGCCCAGACGGCGGGAGCCGCCACGCGCACCCGGATGGTCCAGGGACTGTTGAAGGCCGTCGTGGGTAGGCTGCCGGGCCCGTCGGCCGAGACGCGGGCCAAGACCCAGGGACAGCTGTGGGGTGAGGTGACCGACGCCGAAGGCAAGAAGGTCACGGGGACCATCACCACCCTCGACCCCTACGACCTCACCGCCGACTCCGTGGTGCGCATCGCTCAGCGCCTCGCCTCGGGAGCGGTGCCGCCCGGTGCCCTCACCCCGTCGCAGGCCCTCGGGGCCGACTTCGTGCGCGAGCTCGACGGCGCCAAGGTGCACGGCATCAACTGACGGCGCGCCCGATGTGCGGGGGGCGCCGTGGCGCTCGGTTCAGGCGGGCTCCGAGGCGAGCACGTCGCCCAGCCGGAGCAGGCTGGTGGTCGCTCCGCCCAGGGTCAGCGCCACGTGCTTGGTGAGCAGGTAGTAGCGGTGCAGCGGGTAATCGCGGTCCACACCCATGCCGCCGTGGAGGTGCTGGGCCCCATGCACGACCCGCTGCCCGCCTTCGTCCGCCCAGTACTTGGCCACGGCCACCTCGCTCGTGGCGGGTAGGTCCTCGGACAGCCGCCAAGCCGCTTGCCACGCCGTGAGCCGAACGGCCTCGGCGTCGATATAGGCGTCGGCGGCCCGCTGGCCCACGGCCTGGAAGGTGGCGATGGGCTTGCCGAATTGCTCGCGCTCGGTCGTGTAGCGCGCCGTGAGCTTCACCGCCGCGTCACAGGCGCCCGCCACCATGAGGCACAGGGCGGCTTCGGCGTGCTCGATCAGCCACCGCAGGGCGTCGACGCCGGCGGGGCCCGCGACGAGCACGTCGCCGGCACCCACCATCACGCCCGACAGCTCGAGCTCGGCTTCGATCTGCCGGGAGGTGGCCTCCTGGGCCCGGCGCGCCACGCCGGGAGCGGTGGGGTCGACGACGAACAGCCCGATGCCGTCGTCGGTGCGGGCACTGACCACGATGGCGTCGGCGAACATGCCGGCCGGGACGAACGCCTTGGTGCCGTCGAGGCGCCAACCGTCGGCCTGGCGGGTGGCCGTGGTGTGGGGGTTGAAGGGGTCACCGCCGGGCTCGACGAGCGCGGCGGTGAGGACCACGTCCCCGGCCACCATGGGCTCGAGGTAGCGCCGCTGCTGGTCGGCGTCGCCGAACTCGGCGATCGGCCCGGCACCGAGCACCGCGCAGGCCACGAAAGGCACCGCCGCGGCCACCCGGCCGGCCTCCTCGGCGACGATGGCGGCGGCCACGAAGCCGAGGCCGGCACCGCCCACCGACTCCGGCAACGAGATGCCGAGCAGTCCGGCCGAGGCGAGCTCACCCCACAGCTTGCGGTCGAAGCGCTCGTCGGTGTCCTCGATCTCCCTCAGGCGTTCGGGCGTGGACAGATCTGAGAAGATCTTCGACGCCAGCTCCCTGACGGCTTCTTGCTCCTCGGTGAAGGAGAAGTCCACGTCTGTCTCTCTTTCTAGCGAAGCGACCGCGGCATGCCGAGGCCGAAGATGGCGATCAGGTCCCGCTGGATCTCGTTGGTCCCGCCGCCGAAGGTGAGGATGATCAGACCCCGGGTGTAGGCCTCGAGCCGTCCCCGCAGGACCTCCTCGGCCGAACCCCGGCGCAGGTACCCCGACTGACCCACCACTTCGGACAGGGTGCGCAGGGCCTCCATGTAGAACTCGGTGCCGAACACCTTGACCGACGAGGCGTCGGCCACGTCGAGGCGTCCTTGGGTCCCGTGCCACGCCACCTTCCAGTTGATGAGCCGCAGGAACTCGAGCTTGGCGTGCACCCGGGCCAGGGCGATGCGCACCCACTCCTGGTCGATGACGCGACGCCCGTCGGCCAGCGTGGTGTCCTGGGCCCACTTCCGCACGTCGCCCAGGGCGCGCTCGATGATCCCCGGCGAGCACAACGTAACCCGCTCGTGGTTCAACTGGTTGGTGATGAGGCTCCACCCGTTGTGGAGCCCACCCACCACGTTGGTCAGCGGGACGCGCACGTCCTCCCAGAAGGTGTAGTTGACGTTGTGGTCACCCAGCAGGGACATGGGAACCACCCGTACCCCGGGCGTGTTCATGGGGACGATCACCATGGAGATGCCCTTGTGCTTGGAGGAGTCGGGGTCGGTGCGCACCGCCAGCCAGCAGTAGTCGGCGTCGCCGGCGAGCGAGGTGAAGATCTTCTGGCCGTTGATGACGAGCTCGTCGCCGTCGACCACCCCCCGGGTCTGGAGGGCGGCGAGGTCGGTCCCCGCCTGGGGCTCGGAGTACCCGATGCAGAAGTGGATCTCGCCGCCGAGGATCTTGGGCAGGAAGAACTCCTTCTGCTCGTCGGTCCCGAAGTTCATGATGGTGGGGCCGACGGTGTTGATGGTGAGCATGGGCACGGGCGCCCCGCTGCGCATCGACTCGTCGAAGAAGATGAACTGCTCGACGGCCGAGCGGCCCTGGCCGCCGTACTGCTTGGGCCAGCCGATCCCGAGCCACCCGTCGCTGGCCATCTGCTTCGTGATGCGCCGGACGGTGGGCCCGATGCCGTGGCTCTGGGCCAGCTCCGCCTCGACCTCCGGAGTGAGGAGGTTGGCGTAGTACTCGCGCAGCTCCTGGCGCAGCGCCTGCTGCTCTTGGGTGTAGCCGATCTCCATGCCCGCCCTGCCCTTCTTCCGGGTCGAACTTGAAACAGGTTACATTTCGGTCCCCGGCGGGGGCCAGCTGCTGCCTATCCTCGGGGACAGTGGAGGGGCCCATGGTGGTCGAACTCGTCGACTCCCGTGTCGTGCGGACGCTGCGCCACCGCGTGCTGCGACCAGGCCGGCCGGCGTCGGAGTCTGAGTACCCCGACGACGACCACCCACGCGTCGCCCACGTCGCCGTCATGTCGGGCACCGACCCCGGCCAGGTGGTGGCGGTGGGGAGCGTGCTCCCCGAGGCTCCCCCCTGGGAGCCCCGGCGCAGCGACGGCTGGCGTGTCCGGGGCATGGCCACGCGCCCCGACGCCCGCGGCGAGGGGCTCGGGGCTCTGGTCCTGCGCACCCTGGTCGACCACGTCGCCGCGCAAGGGGGTGGGCTTGTGTGGTGCAACGCCCGGGTCCCCGCCCAAGGGCTCTACGGGCGCGCCGGGTTCGCGACCCGGGGTGCGGTCTTCGAACTGCGCTTCATCGGCCCCCACGTGCAGATGTGGCGGACCGTCCCTCGTGCCGGGCCGCCTGTGCCAAGGTAGGGCCCTTCCCCGACACGCACCCAAGGAGCTCGCCGACATGCCCGACGCCGTCATCGTCGCCACCGGAAGAACGCCCATCGGGCGCGCCAACAAGGGCTCGCTGGTGACCTGCCGGCCCGACGACCTGACCGCCCTCGTAATCCGAGAGGTCCTCGCCAAGGTGCCGCAGCTCGACCCCGCCGAGGTCGAGGACGTCATGATCGGGTGCGGGCAGCCCGCCGGCGAGGCCGGGTACAACGTGGCCCGGGTGGCCGCCCTGCTGGCCGGGGTGGCCGTGCCCGGGGTCACGGTCAACCGGTACTGCTCCTCTTCGCTGCAGACCATCCGCATGGCGGCGCACGCCATCAAGGCGGGCGAGGGTGACGTGTTCGTGGCCGGTGGTGTGGAGACCGTGAGCCGCTTCCAGTTCGGCGCGTCGGACACCGGCCCCCACAACCCGGCCTTCGCCGACGCCGAGGCCCGCACCGCGGCCCGCAACGCCGCGGTCACCGAGCCGTGGACGCCCCCGCCGGGCCTCAACGACGTCTACATCGCCATGGGCCAGACCGCCGAGAACGTCGCCGAGTTCGAGAAGGTCTCCCGCCTGGAGATGGACGAGTTCGCGGCGCTCAGCCAGAACCGGGCGGTGGAGTCCCAGAAGAACGGGTTCTTCGAGCGAGAGATCATCCCCGTGACCCTGGCCGACGGCACCGTGGTGACCAAGGACGACGGGCCCCGCCCCGACACCACCGTCGAGGGGCTCTCCGCCCTCAAGCCGGTGTTCCGCGAGGGGGGGACGGTCACCGCCGGCAACGCCTGTCCTCTCAACGACGGCGCCGCCGCCGTGGTCGTGATGTCCGTCTCCAAGGCCTCCGAGCTCGGCATCACCCCCCTGGCCCGCATCGTCTCGAGCGGCGTCTCGGCGCTCGACCCCGAGATCATGGGACTGGGTCCCGTCGAGGCGTGCCGCCAGGCCCTGGCGCGGGCCGGCAAGACCATCGACGACATCGACCGCGTCGAGATCAACGAGGCCTTCGCCGCCCAGGTCATCCCGTCGGCCCGGCATCTGGGCATCGACTGGGCCAAGCTCAACGTGAAAGGCGGGGCCATCGCGCTCGGCCATCCCTTCGGCATGACCGGGGCGCGCATCATGACCACGCTCCTCAACGCCCTCGACGACGACGACGTGACGTGGGGGCTCGAGTCGATGTGCGTCGGGGGCGGCCAGGGCATGGCCATGGTCGTCGAGCGCCTGTCGTAGGCGCGGGCCGACAGGGCGCGGGCGGACAGGAGGTAGACCACGTGGCGGCCGGAATCTACGACGTGGGTTCGATGTGGCAACTGGTCGACGCCCGAGCCGCGGCGTCGGCGGACCGTCCCATGCTGGTCGACGAGGCCGGCCGCCGACTGACCTTCGGCCAGTTCCGGGACCGCTGCGAGGTCGTCGCCGCCGGGCTCCAGGCCATGGGGGTGGGCCCTGCCACGGCGGTCTCGTGGCAGCTGCCCACCCGGATCGAGACCATCGTGCTCTCCATGGCGCTGGCCCGCCTGGGTGTGGTGCAGAACCCCATCATCCACATCTACCGCGAGCGCGAGGTGGCCTTCGCCCTGGCCCAGACGGGCGCCGAGTTCTTCTTCGTCCCCGGAGTGTGGAAGGGCTTCGACTTCGTGGCCATGGCCGACACCATCGGCGCCGAGCTCGACCGGCCCCCGAAGGTGGTGGTCGCCTACGACTCGCTTCCCGAGGGCGACCCCGCCACCCTGCCCCCGCCGCCGGCCGGCGGTGACGACCAGGTGCGCTGGATCTACTACACCTCGGGGACGACCTCGGACCCCAAGGGCGTGCGCCACACCGACACCACCTTGGTGACCGGCGGCCGCGGCCTCGCCCTGGCGGTGATGCTCAGCGACCAGGACGTGGGGTCCATCGCCTTTCCCTTCGCCCACATCGCCGGCCCCGACTACCTCGTCACCGTCCTCGCCATCGGCTTCTCGACAGTGCTGCTCGAGTCGTTCGCGCCCGACGTGGCCGTCGAGGTCTTCTCGCGCCACGGGGTCACCATGGCCGGGGGCAGCACCGCCTTCTACCAGGCGTACCTCAACGAACAGCGCAAACAGCCGGGGAAGAAGATCATCCCCTCGCTGCGCCTGCTGTCCGGCGGCGGTGCCCCCATGCCCCCGGAGATCTTCTACGAGGTGGGCCGCGAGATCGGCGTGACCGTGGCACACGGCTACGGGATGACCGAGATCCCCATGATCTGCATGGGGTCCCCGGCTGACACCGACGACCAGCTCGCCAACACCGTGGGTAAGCCCGTCAGCGGTGCCGAGGTCCGCATCGTGACCCTCGACGAGGACGAGGCCCCCACCGGGGTCGACGGCGAGGTGCGGGTGCGCGGTCCCATGGTGTGCAAGGGCTACACCGACCCCGTGCTCTCGATGGAGTCCTTCGACGACGAGGGCTTCTTCCGGACCGGCGACGTCGGCCACCTCCGGCCCGACGGCCATCTGGTGCTCACCGGGCGCCTCAAGGACATCATCATTCGCAAGGGCGAGAACATCTCGGCCAAGGAGATAGAGGACCTCCTCTACACCCACCCCAAGGTGGGCGACGTCGCCGTGGTCGGGCTGCCCGACCGCGAGCGCGGGGAACGGGTCTGCGCCGTGGTGGAGTCCGCCCCGGGATCCCAGCCGCTCACCTTCGACGAGATGGTGGCGCACCTCGGTGCGGCCGGGCTCATGACCCAGAAGGTCCCCGAGCAGCTCGAGGTGGTCGACGCCCTCCCCCGCAACGACACCTTGAACAAGGTGCTCAAGTACAAGTTGCGAGAAGAGCTGGCGAACAAGCCCTTCCCGAGCTGATGCCCTTGCCGAGCTGATGCCCTTGCCGAGCTGACACCGGCGCGACGCGGCACGGGCCGAGCTGCGCCTCACCACAGGGAGGACCCATGGAACGCGGCGAGTTCGAAGGTGTGATCGGGCGCGACTATTCGGAGTCGAGCCCGTGGTGGCCGCCACGGCGCCGACCCGCACAGGGGACGCCCAACGTCCTGGTCATCGTGCTCGATGACGTCGGGTTCGCCCAGTTGGGTTGCTTCGGGTCCGACATCGACACGCCCGTCCTCGACGGCCTGGCGGCGCAGGGCCTGCGGTTCACGAACTTCCACACCACGTCGCTGTGCTCTCCCACCCGGGCCTGCGTGCTCACGGGTCGCAATCACCACTCCAACGGCATGGGCAGGATCGTGGAGCTCGCCACCGGGTTCCCCGGATACGACGCCCGCATCCCCGTCGCCAACGGCATGCTCGCCGAGATCCTGGTGGCCGAGGGCTTCTCCACCTGGGCCGTGGGCAAGTGGCACCTCACCCCCGAGGACGAGTGCCACGAGGCGGCGCCGCGCACCCGCTGGCCCCTGGGTCGCGGCTTCGAGCGCTTCTACGGGTTCATGGAAGGCGAGACGCATCAGTTCGTCCCGGCCCTGGTCTCCGACAACCACCAGATCCCCCCGCCCCGGCGTCCCGAGAACGGCTACCACCTCACCGAGGATCTCGTGGACCACGCCATCGAGCTCGTGAAGGACCTGCGCGCCGTCGACCTCGACAAGCCTTTCTTCCTGTACTTCTGCCCGGGCGCCTGTCACGCGCCGCACCAGTCGCCGCGATCGTGGATCGAGCGCTACCGCGGCGTCTTCGACGGCGGCTGGGACACCTGGCGCACGGCCACGCTGACACGCCAGATCGACTCGGGCGTCCTCCCCCGGGGCACCGAGCTCTCCCCCCGGCCTGACTGGGTGCCGGCGTGGGACTCGCTGTCAGACGGCGCCCGGCGTCTCTACGCCCGTTACATGGAGGCCTTCGCCGGCTTCCTGAGCCACACCGACCACCACATCGGTCGGCTCTTCGACGCCCTGGAGCAGACCGGCGACCTCGACAACACCATGGTGGTCGTGCTGTCGGACAACGGGGCCAGCTCCGAGGGCGGCCCCACCGGCTCGGTGAACGACCTGCGACCGTGGAACATGGCCCCGCGCACCGTGGAGGAGGGGCTGGCCCGCATCGATGAGATCGGTGGGCCCCTGTGTCACAACAACTACCCCTGGGGATGGACCGTCGCCGGCAACACCCCGTTCAAGCGTTGGAAGCGCGAGACCCACGAGGGTGGAGTCGCCGATCCGCTCATCGTGCGCTGGCCCCGGGGCATCGCGGCCCGGGGCGAGACCCGGCACCAGTACGTCCACGCCGTGGACATATTCCCCACCATTCTCGAGACCCTCGGGATCGACCCGCCCACGACCCTGGGCGGCGTCGCGCAGAACCCGGTGGAGGGCACGTCCTTCACCTACTGCTTCACCGACGCCACGGCGGCGAGCCGCCACCACACCCAGTACTACGAGATGTTCGGGTGCCGGGCCATCTACCACGAAGGGTGGAAGGCGGTCACGTACCACCCCATCCAGGACACCCGGGTGGCGTTCGACGACGACGTCTGGGAGCTCTACCACGTGGCCGAGGACGCTTCGGAGTGCCACGACCTGGCGACGACCCACCCCGACAAGCTCCAAGAGCTCGTGGCACGGTGGTGGGTCGAGGCCGAAAGCCACCAGGTCCTCCCCCTCGACAACCGGCCCTTCTCGGAGTTCGTGCTGGCCCGCCCCCCCGCCGTCGCACCCCGGACGCGCTACGTCTACTACCCGGGAGCCTCCGTGGTCCCGGAGATGGTGGCGGTGAACATCCGCAACCGGCCCCACGTCGTGCGCGCCCAGATCGAGGTCCCCGGCAACGGCGTCGATGGCGGCGGCAGCGAGGGTCGGGGCGGCGGCACGGTGAGCGGCGTCCTCCTCGCCCAGGGATCGGGGCTCGGTGGGTGGGCGTTCTACATGGTGGACGGCCGGCCGGCGTACGTCCACAACTTCGTGAGCCTCGAGGAGCACCACATCCGAGCCGACCCCGACGTCCCCCCGATCGGTGCCGGGCGCCACGAGGTGGCGTTCGCCTTCGCCAAGACGGTGGACCACGCCGGGACGGGCCGGCTGCTGGTCGACGGGACGGTCGTGGGCGAGGGAACCATCCCCCGGTTCACGCCGATGCGCTTCTCGATCAGCGGAGCGGGACTCACGTGTGGGTACAGCGACGGCCTTCCCGTGACGCGTGAGTACGAAGCACCGTTCGCCTTCAGCGGCCGCATCATCCGGGTCATCGTCGACGTCGACGGCGAGCCGTTCGTCGACGCCGAGGCCGACGCCCAATTCGCCCTGGCGCGCCAGTAGCGGACCGGGTCAGGACGGCCTTACGCCCCGGGGGGCGGCCGGCGCCCGGCTCGTTGGGCGCGGCGCACCGAGGCTCCCAACAGCGCGATCACGAGGACCGGCATGAGGGTGACCGTCACCGCCCTCCCCACCCCGTGGTGGGCGAGCAGGGCGACGACGCCGACGGCCAGCACCGCGCCCACCAGGAGCTCGGGAGTGTCCCCCACCAGGAACTCCCACCAGAACCGCCCGAACGCGGAGCCGTAGCGCCGGATCCGTGACCGGTCCGGTCGTTCGGTGGGGCGCCGGACGTCAGACAACTTCGACACCCGCCCGTCGGTCTCGTCGGGCCAGCGTCACCGTGGCCAACGTCACCGCGGCGTATACCGCCACGAGCACGGGAATGGCGAGGTCGGACCCGGGCCAACGCACCCCGACTCCCTCGCCGGCCCAGAAGGTCCCGAAGCTCACCAACATGACGGCGACGGCCATCTTCATGGCGTTCTCCGGGACACCAGCCAGCTGGCGCGACACCACGGCTCCGACGATGCCCACGACGACCACGGCCGCACCGGCGGCCGCGGCCGCCAGCCCGAGGCGGTGGGCGGTGACACCCAGGGTGAGCACGATCACCACCACCTCGAGCCCCTCGAGGAACACCCCCTTGAACGCCACCGCGAACGCCGTGGGATCACGACCGGACGAAACCGTGGTCCGCCCCGACAGCTCGGCGACGTGCTCGGTGAAGATGGCGTCCTCGTCGTGCTTGTCCTTCAGGCCCGCGGCGCGCAGGACAGCCTTGCGCAGCCACTGCAGCCCGAACACCAGCAGCAGGCCCCCGACCGCGATCCTCAGCCCGGAGAGCGGCACGTAGTGGACGAGGGCCGGGCCGATGGCCGCCACCAGGGCGGCCAACGTCACCAGCGCGGCGGCCACTCCCTCGAGAGCCGATCGCCATCCCCGGGTGACACCCACGGCCACCACGATGGTGAGCGCCTCGACCATCTCGACCGAACTGGCCAGGAAGACCGACGCCAGCAGTACGAACGTCGCACTGTTCACGTCATCGTCACCTCACCTCACGTCATCGTCGCCGCAGCTGCCGGGTCCCGAGGGGCACTCGCCATCATTCAAGGCTAGGCGCCCAAACGAGAGTGGGCGCACGGCGGCGGCGTTGCGGGCCGGCCGGGTGATCCGGGCGGCCGGTGGCTCACAGCGTGCGCTCGCGAGCGCTCGGCCCGAAGCCCGGCGCCGCCGACCATTGGCCAGCGGCGGTCCCGACGGGAAAGATATGGTGCGCGCCGTGGGACGGCGGGGCGCCGGCAGCCCGGCGTCTCGTCGAGCACCCGATCACCGACCTGGAGGTACTGATGGGCACGTGGGACCGCGCTGAGCTGCAGAAGGCGCACGACAACTACGTGGCGGTGGCCAACGAGGCGGGTCGCAGCGGGGACTGGCGCCGCTGGGTCGAGCTGTTCACCGAGGACGCCGAATACATCGAGCACCTCTTCGGGCGCTTCGTCGGCCGCGAGAGGATCTTCGAGTGGATCTCGACGACGATGGCGCAGTGGCCGAACACCGAGATGACCATGTTCCCTCACGACTGGTGCGTGTGCGACGTGGAACGAGGCTGGTGGATCTGCCAGATCGAGAACCGCTTCAACGATCCCGGTGACGGGGTCGTCTACCAGTCTGCGAACATCACCATCCTCAAGTACGCGGGCAACATGCGCTTCTCCTCCGAGGAGGACGTCTACAACCCGGCCAACTTTGCGCCCGCGGTGAAAGAGTGGATGGCGGCGAAGAAGGCGCACACCGTCGAGCCGGGCTGATTCCTCATGGAGTCGACCGGGTGACCAGCGCCGATCGACGCGCCCCGGATGAGCCCGGCGCCGGGGTGGTGCGCACCCCGGACGAGCGCTTCGCGGGGATCGCCGGGTACCCCTTCGAGCCGAATTACGTCACGGTGGACGCGCCGGGGGTCGACCCCTTGCGCATGCACTACGTCGACGCCGGCCCGCGGCACGGCCCGGTCGTCCTCCTCGTCCACGGCCAGCCCACCTGGTCGTATCTGTACCGCACGGTCATCCCCGTGCTCACCGCCCGGGGACTTCGCGTCGTGGCTCCCGACAACATCGGGTACGGACGGTCGGACAAGCTCACCGAACGGACCCGCTACACCTATCGCCGCCACGTCCAGTGGATGACCAGCCTGGTCGAGAGCCTCGATCTGCGCGCCATCACGCTCGTCGCCCAGGACTGGGGTGGGCCCATCGGCCTGGGCACCCTGGCAGCGGCGGAGGAGCGCTTCGCCCGGGTGGTGGCCACGAACACCGTCCTGCACAGCTCAGACCCGATGCTCGACGGCAAGCTCACCTGGGCCAACCACGCCACCGGGGACGGGCGCGTCGTCCTCGAGGAGTCCCTCGTCGAATACGTGCAGTACTGCCAGCGTGCACCGGAGCTGGTGGCCGGCAATTTCCTGTACTCGGCGTCGGGCCCGCTCGCCGCCGAGGTGCTCGCCGCCTACGACGCCCCGTTCCCCGACCAGTCCTTCACCGCCGGCATGCGACAGATGACCGGGCTGATCCCCCTCACCCCCAACGACCCCGGAGCGGCCATCTCCCGGGCCACGCTGGGCGTGCTCGAACGATGGGAGCAGCCCTTCCTGACCGCCTACTCCGACGGTGACCCCGCCACCCGGGGATGGGAGGCCGTGTTCCAGCAACGGGTGCCCGGCGCGGCAGGCCTGGCACACCCCACCATCCACGGTGCCGGTCACTTCGTCCCCGAGGAACGGGGCGAGGAGCTCGGTTCCATCGTCGGGGACTTCATCGAGGCCACCGCATCGCCCTGACCGACCCGGGGCCAGGCGGCGGCGGTATCACGAGGACAGGAAGTCGAGGACGTCGGGCAGCGCCCGCCGGTCCTGGGCGATGAAGATGTGACCGCCTTCGTACACCCGCAGCTCGGCCCCGGCGATGCTGGCGACGATGGCCTCGCTGTTGGCCACGGGGGCGATCCCGTCGAAGCGCCCGGCGGCCACCAGGGTCGGACAGGTGATGTGCCCCAGCCGTTCCCACACATCGTGATGGCGCCGGGCCTGGAGCTGTTCGAATTCACCGCGGCGACCCTCGTCCGACAGCGGGGTGCCCGACCTCTGGGCCCCGGCATCCACGAGCGCCTGGTCCCCGGGGTGCGCGGCGAGCCATTCGCCCGAGAACCGGGTGTCGAGGAGCCGCACGGAGGTCTCGGCCCGCTGGCTCGGCGACAGGTCGGCCAGCTCGTGCAACGGGAACGACGAGCCCCCGCCCCCGCCGGCCGACGTGCACAACAGCGCCAGCCGCTCCACCCGGTGCGGGGCGGTGACCGCCAGCTCCTGCGCCACCATGCCACCGAAGCTGATGCCGAGTACGCGACACGTCGGCCACCCCACGACGTCGAGGAGCCCCAGCGCGTCCGACGCGTACTGGGCCATGGTGTAGGGACCCGGCGGTATGGCGCTGCGGCCCAGGCCCCGTTGGTCGTGGGCCAGAAGGTCGAAACGACCGGCGAGGATTTCGATGAGCGGAGACACCGATGCCAGTGTCGAGCCCGAACCGTTGAGGAACAGCACCCGCGGACCCGTCCCGGCGCGCTCGTAGTACAGGTCGACCCCGTTGACCGTGGCGGATGACACTGCGTCCTTCCGGAGCCGCTCAGGTCCGGTCCCTGGGCTCACGGGCCGGGCGCCGAGCTACGAGTCGGCCCCGTCACCCAGCTCCCGGGCCCGCAGCTCCGTCTCACGACGCCGGAGCTGGGCCTCGAGCATGTGCAGACGGGCTCGCTCTTCGCGCTCGCGGATCACGGGATGGAGATGGTCGAGCCCGGGGGCGTCGGTATGCGACACCACGGAGCTCGTGGTCCGCGGGCGCGAGCGCTGGCGCTCGACCCCGACCACTCGGCCGCCTTGGATGCGGGGGCGACCGAAGCACAGCCACAAGATCGACCCGATATCGAAGAGCACCAGGACGATGACGAACCAGGCGATCTTGGGGAGGTTGCGGACGAGGGCGTCCTCGGTGGTGACCACGTCATACAGGCAGTAGATCCAAACGAAGACGACCGCTATCCCGATGAAGCCAGCGACGACCTCCGGCATGGCCGGCACCTCCTGGTTACCCCACCCCGGGGCCCGCGAACGGCCCACCGTAGCGTGAGCCGGTGCGGCTTGCTCCTCGGTACCGCCGTGCCGAGGGGGACACGGCGGTAGGGGTCAGGTGCGGTCATCGCCGATCCCGTCACCGGGAACGCCGTCGGACGTCACCAGCCGGCTGAGGCGCTCCAGTGTCCGCTGCATGTCGCGGCGCACCTTGCCCGAGTAGATGCCCCCGAGCTTCAACAGGGCCCGCTGATGGTCGTCGGTGATGTCCCAGCTCTCTCGGACCAGGGTTCCGGCCTCGGTCGGCGACAACTCGTAGCGCCAGACTCGGCCCGCCACCCAGCGGCCCATCGATCCGGTGGGCCCCGTCTTCCAGGCGATGCGTCTGCCCTCTTCGAACTCGACGACCCTGTTCACGGTGGAGTACGACACCAACATCTTCATGCCCATGCCGAAGGTCGTGCCCATCGCCAGGTGCTGTGGGGTCTTTTCGTCGGCGCCCTGGAGCATGCCCGACCCGTCGATCAGATGATGCCGGCTGACATCGGCCAGGATGGCGAACACGGCTTGCGGTGGAGCGGCGACCTCCCGCTCGACGCTGAGCACGTAACCCTTCATGGCTCAGCCCTCGATCTCGACGGGCGTGCCCGGGACCACCTGTTGGGCCAAAGTCGTAATGGCATTGTTGGGAAGCCTGACACAACCATGGCTGGCGTACGAGCCGATCACCCAGGGTTGGTTCGTCCCGTGAATGCCCACCTGCCCGGGGCCTCCATCGAAGCTGTAGTACGTGTTCGAGAAGGCCGACGTGCCCATGGCATAGGGGCCGTAGACGTTGTTGGGATCGGTGAGCTTGGCGATGAAGGCCACGAAGAACGAGCCCGTGGGTGTGGGCGAGCTCGGCGCCCCGGGTGCCACCGAGCTCGAGAACACGGCGGCATTGTCGTGGTAGAGGGTGAGCTTGCGGGCGGCGAGGTTCACGACGATGTGGTCGGTGACGAACGAGGTCGTGACGTCGGCGCTCGGTATCCACCGAGTGGTCTCGTTGGGACGCGCCGGGATGTAGGCCTGCACCCATCCCGGCTGGTAGCCGGTGACCAGCAGGACCACCGTGGCGCCCAGGTAATTCGGATTGGCGAGGGTGCCCACCGGTTTGGCCGCACCGGGTGTGGCGTACAGCGGCAGCGTGCGAACCGTCGCCGTGGCGATCACCGAGGGATCGGCGATGTTGGACGGGGCGCTGTTGATGAGGGGGGCAACAGCCGGGACGACGTAGGTCCTCCACGTGCTGGGCAGCGGTCCGGCCGGCGCGTTCACGTCGAACGCCGCCGAGGTGCTGGGTGCCGGAGGGATGATGATCGGCGTGGGCGCGGGCGGGATCACGATCGGGGTGAGCGCAGGCTCTGTGCCATGTGCCTTGATGGCGACGTGCCGGGGCGAGGCCTTGCCTGCATGCGACGACGGCCCCGTGGCGCTCGAGCCGCCGGTGAGGTCCAAGACGACCGAGGCGCCCCCGGAGGCCACCAACGTCACGGCGACCACCAGGAGAAGGGAGCTCGACCCCCCGATGGGCCACCGCCGCCGGCGTACCGGAGGCGCCGAGACCACGGGCGAGGGCGGTGGCGTCAACCACACCGGCTCCCGGCTCTCCGGGTTCCGCACAAGTGGCTGACGGCGGAATCGCATTACAACCAGAGTACCCGGGTCCCGTGCACTGCAGTCTGGCGCCCCGCGTGCCGGCGTCAGCCTGCGCGCATCCGACCCCAGGCCGAGATCATGGGCGGCTGGGCGAGGTCGAGACGCCCCGACGCCACGCTCTCCAGGTGCTCGTCGATCTCCGCGTCGGTGGCGATCTCGTGGTGCACCAGTTGGTCGCGGATCAATTCGATCGTGGTGGTTTCGAGCGGCGCGCACGCCGGCATGGAAAGCGGAAAGTACGCGTCGGCGGCCACGTCGACCAGGCCCGCACTGCGCAAGAGGCGGGGCAGCGTCCGGCCGTAGGCGAGGTCCACTCCTCGTTGCGCCATCAGGGCTCTGAACCCGGTGCGCACCCGGTTGGCCAGCTCTTCCTGGGGGCTTCGGGGATCGAGGCAGCTGAGCGGTTGCAGGGTGGGGTCGGCGTCCTCGACGAGCAGCCAGCCACCGGGGCGCAGCACCTGCACCATGGACCGCAGTGCGGCGTCACGAGCGGGCACGTGGACGAGCACCAACCGGGCATGGACCAAGTCGAAGGTCTCCGCCGGTGGCGCGTCGCGACCCACATCGTGACGACGCACCTCGACCTCGGAACCGGCCGCGTCCCGAGCCCACGAGACGTCGATGTCGGTGGCGAGCACTCTTCCGCCCGGACCCACTCGCTGCGCCAGCCAGCGCACCACCGACGGCCCGCCCGCACCCACCTCCCAGCAGTGCCACCCTTCGGTGATGCCCAGAGCCTCGAGGTGACGGAACGTCGTGGGGTCGAAGATCGCGCTCAACACGTCGAGGCGCGAGCCGGCCACGGCGGACCGGTTGTCCAGCAGGTACCTGTCTGTGTCGTCACTCACCGGATTCCTGCGCAGCCGTGGTCGTCATGGCGTAGAAGAGCTCGGCGCTTCGCTTGACGATGCCACCCATCCATTCGTCCCAGCCCACGCGCTCCACGTCGGCCAGGGCGGACCCACCGTGCCGGTAGGCGTCGAGGGCGTCGAGGCTCGAGAAACCCTGCTCCCAGATGTGGGTCCATCGCGGTGGGCCCATGACCGGTGTGACGCCGTCGAACCACGCCGCGCCCATGGTGTTGGGGGCGAACACCGAGACGACCATGCCCGGAGCATCCGGCCGCACACGCTCCAGTGCCTGGCCCAGGCGCTGCACCTCGGCCTCCGGGACACCGGCCTCGAGGCGGAGCAGGACGAGCCGGCGGATGCCGCTGCGCATCCGGTAGGACGGGGCGCCGCAGCCGTAGCCGTACAGACCCGCTCCCAGCGGGCCGTCGATGACGAGACGTTCGGGTGAGTCCGGAAGCAGATACCGGTCCAGGACCACGGCATGGTAGGGGTGGACCATGTACCGGCGGTACGCCTCCGGCGACGCATAGGCGTGCTCCCACACGATCTGGACGGGCGCGTCGGACAGGTTGGTACCGACGGCGCAGTCGAGGACCTCGGGGATGAAGCGCCCACAGTCTCGACACGCCGCTTCCAGGGCGCGCACACCTTCGGCGGGCGCGTCGGGACGAAGGGCGTACACCTCGAAACGCCGCAGCATCACGGCGGCGGGAGAGTCGCCGGAGTGAAGAAGCGGCGGGTCCCGCCCACCCGCAGGGAGGCGGCCGTGCGCCCGTACTCGTGGAACCGGGGATCGAGCACCATGTTCTTTCTGATCTCGTTCCACTGTTCGTGGTCCTCGAAGGCCCACGTCACCTGGACCTGGACCCGCTCACCGATCTCGCCCGAGGTCGTGGCGCACGAGACGAAGGACGCTCCGGCATCGGTCATCACCGCCATGGCCAGGGTGGCCACGACGTGGAGGTACTCGTCCACGAGCTCGGGCTCGACCTCGACGGTGTCGACGAGATGCATCATCGTTCGGTGTCGTCTCTCTCGGGCCGGCTCAGTCCCCGTCGCCGAGTACCCAGGACAGCCCACCCTGGAGATATCGGAGGTAGTCGGGGGTCTCCCAAGCCCCGGGGAAGTGCCCGAGGGAGCTGTAGAAGACGCGTCCGTCTCCCTCGTGGAAGCACCAGGCCAGGGGGAAGCCGACCGGTGGCCGCCGGGCCCCGGCCACCGACATGTCGAGCTGCCCGTCCGCCACGCGCAGCAGGACGCGGGCGTCAGGCCGGAGGTCGCGAAAGAGGTACACCTCGTCGTGCCAGCGCCACCGGGCCCCGAGGTGCCTGGTGCTCGGATGCGAGCGGTCGACGACGTCGATGTCGAAGGTCTGGGTCCACGGGTGGCCGTCGAATCGGGCCCCGACGAGTGATCCGTACTCCTCCCACAACGCACAGGAGTCGGTGGCGGCATGGACGGCCAGGATCGCCACGCGTCCCGAGCGCACACCCTCGGTGATCGCGGCGCGCTGCGCTTCGGACCACGGGGTCTCACCGATCGTGAACAGCGCCAGGACCCCGCCCCCGGCCAGCGCGGCCGGCTGGATCTCGGTGACCTCGCCCACGCGCACCGGCTCGAGCGAAGCCAGCTCGGCCAGCTCCGCCAGCGCCACCGCCGCTTGGGGGAGGACGCCGTGGACGCCGGCGGGCCCGTCGGGGTAGGGGGCCACGTCGGTGACGATGAACATCGGGGAGGGGCTCACCGTCGTGGATGGTAGCGACCGGGCCCCAGCGGCGGCGCTAGGCGGTGATCCCTCCGTCCACGGCCAAGACCGCACCCGTGGTGTAGGCGGACTCGTCCGAAGCCAAGAAGGCGATCGCGGCGGCCACCTGGTCCGGCGTACAGAAGCCCATGCGGCTGGTGATCTTGTAGATGTGCTTGCGGTCTCCCCCTTCGGGGAGTTGGAAGCTCCCGATGAGGGGGGTGTCGACCCCTCCGGGAGCCACGGCGTTGATGCGGACCCCCCGATCGGCGTACTCGACGGCCAGGGCCTTGGTCAGCATGATCACACCGCCCTTCGACGCGCAGTACGCCGCCGAGTAGGCCGACCCGATGAGGCCTGACGTCGAGGCGATGTTGACGATGTTGCCTCCGGGGGCCTCGAGCATGTACCGGAGCGCCGCCTTCGACATGAGGAAGGTCCCGGTCAGGTTCACGGCCAGGATGCGGTCCCACGTGGCCAGGGGCAGGTCGACGGTGTGGGCGAAGGTCCCGATGCCGGCGACGTTGCACAACACATCGGGCCGGCCCAGCGCCGAGGCAACCTCGGTGACGGTCTCGTTCACCTGGGCCTCGTCGGTGACGTCACAGCGGTAGGCGACCGCCTTGGCCCCCAGGATGGCGAGGGCCTCCACGGTCTCGTCGAGTCGGTCGGGGACCACGTCGAGACAGGCCACCGAGGCGCCTTCCACCGCCAGGCGGATGGCGGTGGACCTGCCGATGCCCGAGCCGGCGCCGGTGACGATGGCGGTCTTCTCCTCGAAACGTCGCGCCGGCGGGGCGCCCACGGCGGGATCCGTGCTCACGACGACCTCCTCTGGTCGCTCTGGTCGGCCCAGAGCATGTCGGTGTACGTGTCGGTTCCCGGGATGGTGGGGATGAACGGGAGGGCGGCCACCACCCGGCCCTTCCCCGCCTTCTCCAGGGCACTGCGGTGGGCGCCGATGACGGCGTCCCAGGCTTCTTGGGGTGCGGTGTCGAGGAACCACAGCGTCAGCTGGCGGCGGTCGTCGGACTCCGATCGGGGGACGTCCCCGGGTGCGTCGATGAGCAGCGGCAACGGGTCGGCGGCGATCACGAGCCGGGCGGCGGACCCCGGGAGCAGGCCCGGGAGGTGCACGTCGCGCATCCACGTCTCGAAGTCGGCGGCGTCGACGTCATCGGCGCGGTCGGTGAACACGGCCACGAGCCCGGCCGAGGGGTGGTCGAGGGCGAGCTCGGCGGGCAGGCCGTCGGCCTCCCGAGACCGCTCCCAGGCGTAGCGGTACAGCAAGGTGTGGACGTGGTCGCGCTCCTCGAACATCCGGCCCGCCTTGTGCAGCGCCTTCACCTGGTCGACCGCCCAGCGGTTCCAGGTGTCGTGGTAGCCGTCGAGCACCCAGTACACCGAGAGAAAGCTGCCCCGGCCGGGCTCGCCGGTGATGGCCGAAGGATCGGGGTCGCGCAGGGCTTTGAGCTCGGCGGTGGCCACGAAGCGCTTGCCGGCGAATTGGTAGGGCCCGATCATGCACCCGGCATAGAAATGGTCCCGCTCGTACCACCGGTTGTAGGCCACCTCGTGGCCCCGCCGGGGCTCGACCAGGGTGAAGAGCATCGATCCCAGCTTGATGGGCTCGGCTCCGGCGACGATGGGGTGCTGGCGAGGCGGGCGTTCCCCGGCCGGTTTGGCCGGAGCGTCGCTCTTGGCCCCGGGTCCCTTGGTCTCGGTCATGGGCTCACTCGCTCCTTCACTCGCCTGTTCTCCAGCTCGGCAGCACGCGCCGCCAGCTCTCGTTTGTCGATCTTGGCCATGGGGGTCACGGGCAGTTCCGCCACCAGGTAGAGGCGGTCCGGTGCCTTGTAGTCGGCGAGCCGTTCGTGACATGCGGCCCGAACGTCACCGAGGCTCGGGGGCGCGGCGGGTGCCACGGGAACCACGAACGCCGTGCCGATCTCCCCGAGGACGGCGTCGGGTGTCCCCACCACCGCCACCTGGTCGACGCCGGGCAAGTCGCCCAGCACCGCTTCGACCTCGGCGGGGTACACGTTGTACCCGCCGCGGATGTACATGTCCGACACCCGCCCGGCCAACCTCAGATTGCCGTCGTCGCCGACCCAACCGAGATCGCCCGTGGTCACCCAGCCCTCGGCGTCGAGGACCGCCCCGGTGGCGTCGGGGTCGATCAGCGCGCCCTCGGCGAGGTCACCGACATAGCCGCGCAGCACGGCGGCGGAGCGCAGCCGTACCCTCCCCACCTCCCCCGGCGTCACCCGGGCACCATGGTCGTCGACGACCTCGAGCTCGACCCCGGGCACGGGCCGGCCCACGGTCGTGGCCACCACGTCGTCGCCGTCCTCGGGTCGGGTGCCCGTCCCGAGCGACGACTCGGTGGACGTGTAGCGCACCACCACCGGGCACCCCAGACGAACGCGCATGGCACGCACCAGCTCGGGGGGGACCCGCGAAGCGCCGGTGCTGGCGATGCGCAGGTGCGAGAGGTCGGCATGGGCCAGATCGGGGTGGGCGAGCATCAAGGCCCACTGCGTCGGCACTCCCTGTCCGACGGTGATGCGCTCGGAGCCGAGCAATTCGATCGCCGACGCCGCCGTCCAGGGCTGGGCGGAGATCACCGTGGTCACGCCGTGGGCGATCTCGTCCCACGGGCGGGTCATGTACCCGACGTGGGGGAACGGCAAAGGCGACAACCGCCGGTCGCCAGGCTGCGAGAGCACGTCGGTGCCCGCCGCCACCGCCTGGAGGTTGGCGTGGTCGAACACCGCCCCCTTGGGCGCCCCGGTAGAACCACTGGTCCACACGATGGCAACCGGGTCGCGGGCGCCTACGTCGGGCAGGTGGGCGGCGGCGTGCTCCCCCGCATCGCCGAGGGCGTGGCGCGCCAGTACCGTGCCCGACCCCGGGGGCACCGATCCCGGGGACACGACCTCGGTGTCGACGACGGTCACGGCGGGGTGGACCCGGGCCACGATGGAGGCCTGCTCGGCGGAGCCCATGCGGAGGTTCACCCCGGTCGTGATGGCACCGATCCGAGCGGCGGCCAGATAACACAGGGCGTAGTCGATCGAGGTGGGCAGCAGCAGGCAGACGACATCGCCTTTGCCCACCCCCAAAGACATCAAGAGCACGGCGACGGCGTCGGAGGCGGCGTCCCAGCCCGCGAAGCTCAGGCGCCGACGGCCGTGGGCATCGGCCGGGACCAGCCCGCTGGCGCCGGGGGCGGCCAGCTCGACATAGGCCTCGACCTCGGCGTTCTGTTCGGCTGCGGCCCGCAGGACGTCGGTGACGGTGACGTGGTCCCCCCGGATCTGACGCACCGTCATAGCGGCGCCGATGGTAACAGGGCGCCACTGTGGTCACGAAGGCCGGTGGATCTTGAGAAGGCGCCCGGGACGCGGTACGGACATGATGGGTGCGTGAAGGGCACCGACGTACGCGCGCTGCGCAAAGGCGAGCACCGGGCGGCGGCGGCGGTGACGGCGCGAGCGCTCGTGGACTCACCGACGTCGGTCGCCATCTACGGTGACGACGCCGTCGACGCGCTGGCCGGGCTGTATGGCGAGCTCGGGCCGTTCTTCGAACTGCTCCCCTCGCCCCAGCTGGCGGCGTTCGCGGGCAGATGCGTCGTCGCCGCGGCCGGCATGGCCCCACCGGGGGGATGCATCGGGTCGTTCATGGCGGGAGAGACCTCCGGGCTGTCGGAGCCTTCAGCACTGCCGCTGCCGCCGGTGCCGCCGGTGGGCGACCCCGCCCGGGCTCACGCCTTCTGGGCGCAGTGGGCGGCGGCCGATCCCACTGAGGCCCACTGGCACCTGGGCCCCGTCGGAGTCGAGCCCGGGTACCAGGGTCGGGGTATCGGCGGCGCCGTGATGCGAGCGGTGTGCGCCTGGCTCGACGAGGACGCCCATCTGGCCTGGCTCGAGACCGACAAGCAACGCAACGTCCGCTTCTACAGTGCCCTGGGATTCGAGGTGGCCGCCCACGACATCGTGCTCGGGGTCGAGACGTGGTACATGCGACGGGAGCCGCGCCGGTGACGCCGCTCCGGGTCCATCTGGTCGACGGGACGTACGAGTTGTTCCGCCACTTCTACGGCGCGCCGCCCCGGGCGAGCTCCGAGGGGGGGGAGATCGGCGCGGTACGGGGGGTGGTGCTCTCGGTGTTGTCGATGTTGGGGGCGCGTACGTCACACATCGGCGTGGCCACCGACCATGTCGTCGAATCGTTCCGCAACGACCTGTGGCCGGGCTACAAGACCGGTGACGGTGTCCCCGAAGCGCTCATGGCGCAGTTCCCCTTGCTGGAGACGGCGCTGGTTGCCATGGGAGTGCTGGTTTGGCCCATGGTCGAGCTCGAGGCTGACGACGCGCTGGCGTCGGCAGCCGCGGTGGCGGCCGACGACGATGCCGTCGCTCAGGTGCTCGTGTGCACGCCCGACAAGGACCTCGCCCAATGCGTCCGGGGAACCCGAGTCGTGCAGCTCGACCGGCGCAAGGACGTGATCACCGACGAGGAGGGGGTGCGCGCCCGCTACGGGATCGGACCGGGGTCGATCCCCGATTGGCTGGCGCTCGTCGGGGACAGCGCCGATGGGTTCCCGGGACTGGCGGGCTGGGGCAAACAGTCGGCATCGGTGGTCCTCGGGCACTACGAGCATCTCGAAGCCATCCCACCCTCGGTCGGGGACTGGGACCCCGACCTGAGGAAGTCGGTGCGCAGCGCGCCCAAGCTCGCCGAGCGACTGGCGTCGGAGATGGACCACGCCTTGTTGTTCCGCGACCTGGCTACGTTGCGGGTCGACCGGTCTCTGTTGGAGTCGGTGGCCGACCTGGAGTGGAGGGGCCCCACCGACGACTTCGAGGACATCGCACGCTTC
The DNA here is from genome assembly GCA_963731665.1 of uncultured Acidimicrobiales bacterium. Lineage (GTDB taxonomy): Bacteria > Actinomycetota > Acidimicrobiia > Acidimicrobiales > UBA8190 > Chersky-840. Next base: position 168,283 of record CAVSWP010000011.1, read on the forward strand.
CTCCGTGAACCTTCCCTGGCCGAACGGGCCGTCTCGTTGCGGCCCGACCGCTGACCCGCCCGGGCCACCCACGACCTGGGTCGTCCTCGCCCGCTACCGTGCGGACATGAGCGCCCGCGGTCCAGACGAGCAAGCCCTCACCTTTCCTCCGGGGTTCGTGTGGGGGGCGGCCACCTCCGCCCATCAGATCGAGGGCGGCAACGTCAACAACGACTGGTGGGATTGGGAGCACAACCCCGAGTCGGGATGTGTCGAGTCGAGCGGCGACGCCTGCGACTCCTTCCACCACTGGCCCGAGGACGTCGGCCTGGTCGCCGACCTCGGCCTGGGGGCCTACCGTTTCTCCCTGGAATGGAGCCGCATCGAGCCCGCCGAAGGTGAGTTCTCGCGAGCAGCCCTCGACCACTACCGGCGGATGTGCGCAGCCTGTCACGAGCGGGGCGTCTCGCCGGTGGTCAGCTTCCACCACTTCACGACTCCACGGTGGCTGACTGACCGCGGCGGCTGGGAGGCCGCCGATGCACCCGAGCGGTTTGCTCGCTACGTCGAGCGCGTCACCGCCCATTTCGGTGATCTGATCGGTTGGGCCTGCACGTTCAACGAGCCCAACGTGGTGGCTGTGCTGGGCTACACCGTCGGCCTCTACCCACCCGGCATGAAAGACGAGTACGCCCGACACTTCGCGGTGAACGAGGCCCTGGTCCGCGCCCACCGGCTGGCCGTCGATGCCCTTCGCTCGGGGCCCGGTACGTTCCCGGTGGGCATCACCTTGTCGATGGAGGAGCTGGTGGCGGGCGAGGGAGGCGAGCAGACGCGTGACGCCGCCGAGCAGATCCTCGAGAACACCTTCCTCGACGCCACGGGCGGTGACGACTTCATCGGTGTCCAGTGCTACGAGCGCACCGTCCTCGGCCCCACCGGGCCCATCGCGCCCGCGCCCGGGACGCGCCTGACCCAGATGGGCTACGAGTTCTGGCCCCAGGTGGTGGAGTACACGGTGCGACGGGCCGCCGCCTACACGGGCATCCCCGTGCTGGTGACCGAGAACGGTCTCGCCACCGAGGACGACCGCGAGCGTATCGAGTTCATCACCACTGCCCTGACCGGGCTGCACCGTTGCATCTCGGACGGGATCGATGTGCGCGGGTACTTCGTGTGGAGCCTGCTCGACAACTTCGAATGGCACCTCGGCTTCGGCCCCAAGCTCGGCATCTGCGGCGTCGACCGGGTCACCTTCGAACGGCACCCCAAGCCCAGTGCCTACTGGTTCGGGAACGTGGCCAAGGCCAATGCCCTGACCCCCCACACCGGCTGACCCCCGGCGGGGGCCGACCCCGAGCACATCGGGCCATGTCCTCCCGTCAATGGTCGTACCATTGAGTCGGTGAAAGGTGACCGGGTCGAAATCGTCGTGGACGTGGGAGACGGCGTGCAGCGCTTCGACATCCTCGCCACGCGGGCCGGGCGACGCGTCGAGATCGCCAGCTCACGGGGCTCGGTCGAGGTCACCGAGGTGACCCGGTCCGGTCGTGCCGTGCGAACGGCCCGGTTCATGGCCGCCCGGGTCGTCGCCGTCGTCGAGCATCCGGCTGAGGACTCCGAACGCTGAGCGGGCCCGCCGACACCTCGGTACGGGTCTGATGGCGGATGGTCCCCGCCACGTCGTGCTGCCCTGAGACCGGCGGTGCCCGCGCCCCAGAGAGGTGCGGCCGTCGTGGAGCACAGTGGTCGGCCGTGAAGGACACCGTGCTCCCGCATTCGACCCTGGGGACCAGTGGGCTGGAGGTCACGGCCATGGGCCTGGGGCTCGCCGCCCTGGGCCGGCCGGCGTACATCACCCTCGGTCGGGCCATCGACCTGGGCCCGGGTCGCGACCGCGACACCATGGAAGAGCGGTGCCACCGCATGCTCGACGCCGCCTACGCGTCGGGCATCCGCTACGTGGACGCGGCCCGCTCCTACGGGAAGGCCGAGGAGTTCCTGGCGTCGTGGTTGCACACCCGCCACATCGAGCCCGGCGCCATCACCGTGGGCTCGAAGTGGGGGTACCGCTACATCGGGGGGTGGGACATGGACGCCGCCGTCCACGAGACCAAGGACCTCTCGCTGGCCATGTTTCGCCGGCAGCTCCCGCTGACCACGGCCCTCCTCGGTCCTTTCCTGGGTCTGTACCAGGTGCACTCGGCCACGTTGGAGAGCGGCGTGCTCGATGACCGGGCGGTGCTGGGCGCCCTGGTCGAACTGGGCGCCGGCGGTGTGGCCGTGGGGCTGACCGTGAGCGGACCTGACCAGGCCGATGTGGTGCGCCGCGCCTTGGACGCCGAGGTGGAGGGGGTCAACCCCTTCTCGACGGTGCAGGCCACGTGGAACGTGCTCGAGCCGTCGGTGGCCTCCGCCCTCGAGGAGGCGCGGGCCCGGGGTTGGGGGGTGCTCGTCAAAGAGGCCTTCGCCAACGGCCGCCTCACCGACCGGGGCGAGGGCCGGCCCCGGAGTGTGCTGCAGGACATCGCCGGGCGGCGGGGGGCCTCGGTCGACCAGGTCGCCCTGGCCGCCGCCACCTGCCAGCCGTGGGCGCACGTCGTCCTCTCCGGCGCGGTGACCCCGTCACAACTCGAGTCGAACCTGGCGGCGTTGGACGTGTCTCTCACCGACCAGGACTGGGACCAACTGGGGTCGCTGGCCGAAGATCGGTTCGAGTATTGGGGCCGAAGGAGTGCTCTGCCCTGGAGCTGAACAGCCGACCTCAGGTGTTGATGCGCAAGCTCAGTTCGTCGAGTCTCCGACCCATGGCATCAGGGGTCATGCCGAACAGACAGGCGATGGCGCGCACGTCGCTCGATCGGATCGTGATCAGCTGTCCGTTGAAGTCCTGGCGCTGCACCTGGATCATGCTCACGAACCTTCGGATCAGGTCGCGTTCGGGCCCGCTCACGTCGCGCAACCGGGTGAGGTCGATCGTCACGGTATCGCTGCTCTGCCAGGGTTGGGCGGCGGCGCGCTCCGGTGAAGTCGCCCCCGGGGCCTCGGCGTCCTTCGACATCCACCACCGGGTGGCGTCGGTTTCGTGCGGCAGGAGCTGGTCGACGCTGACACCGTAGAGCTTGGCCAACCGCTGCAACCTCGACACCGAGACGGCTCGCTCGCCTCGCTCGTAGGCCCCGAGCACCGACGCCTTGAACTCCTGTGTCGAAGCGGCCTCCACGGCCTGGAGGGAGAGCCCGAGCTGGTTGCGCACGACCCGCAACCGGGCCCCCACGGCCCGGATATAGGACTGGGCCGCCTGGGTGTATTCCTCGTCGGCAGAGGTCGCTGTCTCGTCAGCCATCACCCGTGGTCCCCACTCTCGGCAACGACGAGCCCCCGATCCGCACTCCACCGCCAGGTTCAAGCGCATCCTACGAAGCGCCGGGGGACGAGCACGGGATACCCGGCCCCGTGGGTGCCCGATACCGCTCAGGGCCACCGATGACCACTTTCCGTGAGAAATTGGGGGCTGATCCTTGGTCTCCGTCAAGAAGAGCGGCCACGATGACGATGTTTGGCCGTGACTCCGGTCGAGGGGCAACTGCACCATCACCAGACCGCCTCGTCGTTCCGCACCCGGCTGCGGGGCAGGATCCTCGACCCGACCGTCCTGGCCGGGCCACCGGCGGCCGGCGCCCTGTGCCTGTGTCGCCTCGGTGGCCTGATCGCCTCCATCCCCTACTGGGCGATCGTGGCCCTCGTCCTGGGCGCCCAGGCCGTGAGCATCGTGGTGGCCGCGCTGTGGACCGAACGGGCGCGCCGGTGGCAGCTCACTGCGTACGTGGGCGCCGTGATGGGGGTGATCGGGGTGGTCGCCTACAGCACGGGGTGGGGGCCGATCCTGTCACTGGGATTCATTTTCGGCGCTGCCTACGTGCTCCAGCTCTCGGGCTCCGAGGCGGCCAAACCGGCCATGATCTGGACCGTCGTCTATATGGGCCTCGGAGAGCTGGCCATCTCTCTCGGGATCGCGCCCAGCCTCATCCGCAGGCCTCTGGTCCACGGCCTGGCCGGGTTGGGCCTGATCGGCGTGCTGCTCACGATCACGCTTTTGGGTCGCTCGGCGGCGGCGCGCGAGAAGGTCGAAGGCGAGCTCCGCCACTCCGAGAGCCGTTTCAAGGCCCTCGTCCGCAACGCCTCGGACATCATCGTGGTCGTCGACGCCCAGGGGTTGGCGCGCTATGTCAGCCCCGCCTTCGAGCGCATCCTGGGGATCTCCCCCGCCCAGTTGGGAACGCAGATGGCCGTGGACCTCATGCACCCGGACGACCTGGTGAACATGAGGGCCGAGGCGCGGGACATGGCTCCCGACGAGTTCAACGGATGGCGCTCCGAGGTGCGCCTCCAGCACGCCGACGGAACATGGCTGTGGTTCGAGGCCACGATCACCAACCGTCTCGAGGACCCCAATGTGCAGGGGATCGTGGCCAACCTCCACGACGTCACTGCCCGCAAGCAGGGCGAGGAGGCGTTGCGACAGGCCCACGAGCGCTTCCGGTCCGCCTTCGAGAACGCCCCGATCGGGATGGCCATGACCGACCTCGACGGTCGCATCCTGCGAGCCAATCCCGCCATGGCGCGGATCGTGGGGCGCAGCGCCGATGACCTGGGCGGGATGACCGTCCACGAGCTCACCCACCCCGACGACCGAGATGCGAGCGCCGCCGAGATGCGCCGGCTGGTCGCCGAGGCCTCGGACGGGTACCGGATCGAAAAGCGCTACTGCCACTCCGACGGCCACGAGGTATGGGTGTCGGTCAGCGTGTCGTGCGTGCGCGACGACGAAGGACGGCCGAGTTACCTCATTGACCAGGTCGAGGACGTGACCGAGCGCCGGGCCCTGCGTGAGCGACTCGCCTACGCGGCGATTCACGATCCACTCACGGCGCTGCCCAACCGTGTGCTGTTCATGGACCGGCTCGAGACGGCACTGAGCCGGGCGGCGCGCCACGGACGGGAGGTGGCGGTCATCTTCCTCGACATCGACCGGTTCAAGCTCGTCAACGACGGCATGGGCCATGCCGCGGGCGACCGACTGCTCGAGGCGGTGGCGGAGCGCCTCGAACGCGTGATGCGGCCGAGCGACACTGTGGCGCGCTTCGGTGGCGACGAGTTCGTGGTGTTGTGCGACGAGATCGCCGACGAGTCGGTGGCCTTCGAGATGGCCCAACGCCTAGCGGACGCCCTGCGGCCGCCGGTCAACCTGGCCGAAGGGGAGATCTTCGTGACCGCCAGCCTGGGGCTGGCGCTCTCCGGCGGTGACCGGGACTCGGCGGCCAGCCTCCTGCGCGACGCCGACTCGGCCATGTACGTGGCCAAGGAACGCGGTCGTGCCCGGGTCGAGGTGTTCGACCCCAAGAACCACGGCCTGGTGCTGGCCAAGATCCGCATGCGCAGCGAGCTCCACGGGGCGCTCGAGCGGGGTGAGTTCCGCGTGTACTACCAGCCCATCGTGGAACTGGCCACCGGCCGCGTGTCCGGGGTCGAGGCCCTGTTGCGCTGGCAACACCCCGAGCGGGGGCTGCTGCACCCCGGCGAGTTCCTGTCGATGACCGAGGAAAGCGGGCTGATCACGCCTATCGGTGCGTGGGTGCTCGAGGAGTCCTGTCGCCAGGCGGTGGCCTGGACCCGCCGACGCGCCAACGACGGCCTGAGCCCCGATCCCATCAGCGTGAGTGTCAACCTCTCGCCGAGACAGCTCATCGAGCCGACGCTCGTCGACGATGTGGCCTCCATCGTGTCCGCCTCGGGGATCGCCCCCGAGTCGGTGTGGCTCGAGATCACCGAGGGCGCACTGGCCGCCGACACCGAGTCGACGCTGGCCGTGCTGCGTCGACTTCGGGCCCTGGGGATTCGGCTCGCCATCGACGACTTCGGGACCGGATACGCGTCGCTCGGATACCTCAAGAGCTTCCCCGTGGAAGTGTTGAAGATCGACCGCAGCTTCATGGAGGGCCTCGGGCGCGCCACCGAGGACGCCACCATCGTCCGCTCGGTGGTGGCGCTCGCCCGCTCGCTGGGCCTGGACTGCGTGGCCGAGGGGATCGAGCGGCCCGAGCAGCTCGAGGAGCTGCGCGCCATGGGCTGCGCCTTCGGCCAGGGATTCCTCCTCGGCGTCCCGCTTCCCGCCGACGTCCTCGGCGAGCAGCTCGGCGACGATCTCAGCCCGTGGACGGTCAACTCGTCCGGGCTGTTCGAAGCAGCCGCAGCCCACCCCTAGAAGGCGGCGGACCCGACGTCCCGTGGCGCAGGGCCGATGCCGTCGTCCCCGGCTGCGCTCGACTGGGGGTGGGGTGGCGCCACGTCTCCGAGGTGGTTGTCCGAAACACCCAGGGGTCCCGCCAGGGTCGAGACGCACCCGTGCCAGGCCGCCTCGCTCAGTCGCCGCCGGGCGGACCGCAAGAGGTCGAGCAGCTCCGGCGCGACCTGGGCGCCCCAGGCCGGGTTGACCATCACGATGTCGAGCTCGTTGGCGGCTGTCAGCTCCACCAACACGGCAGCGTCGTGCTCGGGTAGCTCCCGGGTCATGTCGCTGAAGCGGTCCCGGAAACGGAGCGATCCGGGCTCGCCGAAGTCGCGGTAGGCGACGGCGCGGTCGCAGCTCGCGTAGAGGTGCACCCAGGCCTCGGCCTGCGATCCGATGCAGCTCACCAGCAGCGGGCGCTCATCGAGGTCCAAGAGCGACACCGGGAAACCGTCGGTCCCATAACAGGCATGGCACAGCCCGGCGGCCTGCACCTCGTCGCCGGCTCCCCATTCCTCGAGGAGGGACGACACCCGTCGAAGGTGTTCCAAGAGCGTTCCGCCCGGGTGCTCGATACGGCCGGCACCCCGTCGGACGAGGAGATCGAGCGCGGGGCGCTTCCACCATCCATCACCCATGACGTCTCCCTCGGTCGCCGCAGTGTCGGCGCCGACGTCCACGTTGCGCGTGGGAGAAGGCGTGTGTCAAAAGCGGTGGCGGGTGAGGCCCGGTGAGGTCGGTGCCGGGGGACACGACAGGACGGGAGGGGTGGCGGCGCACCGGGTGGGGACGGGACAACACCGCATGCCCCGTCGAGGCGACTGCGGGGTTGACCTACAGTGGGCGGGGCTCGGACATCACTGGGGTCGGGCACGAACAGCCTCTTGCATAGGAGGACACGGGCAATGAGCACGTTCCCGTATCAGGACCGCTTCGACATCCACCGCCGGCTGCCCGAACGGGGCCATAGCCACGAAGAGATCCTGGGCGAACTGGAGGTGATGGCCAAGGAGGAGGACGCCTTCTGGGAAACCGGGAAGTGCTCGGGGACGATGTACTGCGGTGACCACGACCACTACCACTTCCTCAACCATGCGTTCGGGCTCTTCGCCCATGTCAACTCGCTCCAACGTGACATGTGCCCCAGCTCCACGAAGTTCGAAGCCGAGATCATCGCCATGACGCTCGACCTTCTCCACGCCGAGGCGGTCGAGGAAACAAAGCCCGGCGGCCTGGTGACGACCGGTGGCACCGGCAGCATCGCCCACGCCATGCTCGCGTACCGCGAGCACGCCTCGCAGGCCCGGGCCGTCACCCGTCCGAACGTCATCAAGCCCGAAACCGCCCACCCGGCCTTCGACAAGGCCTGTCACCTGTTCGGCATCGAGCTCCGCCGCGCTCCGGTGGACGCCGAGAGCACGCTGGTGGACGTCGGCTGGGTCGAGGACCACATCGACGACCAGACCGTGGCCATCATCGGGTCGGCCTGCAACTACGGGTACGGGACCGTCGATCCCATCTCGGAGCTCTCCGACGTGGCGCTGCGCCACGGAGTGGGCCTGCACGTCGACAGTTGCCTGGGCGGGTTCATCCTCCCCTTCGGTCAGGAGCTCGGATACGACATCCCGGTCTTCGACTTCCGTGTGCCCGGGGTCACCTCGATGTCGGCCGACACCCACAAGTACGGCTATGCGTTGAAGGGAACCTCGGTGCTGACCTTTCGGGACCAGGCCCTTCGCAACGCCCAGTACTTCTTCCTCACCGACTGGAGCGGAGGCAAGTACTGCTCACCGGGGATGGAGGGCTCGCGCTCGGGTGGGCTCTTGGCGGCCACCTGGGCCTCGATGGTGCACCTGGGACGCGAGGGGTACCGCAACCATGCCCGGCGGATCTTCGAGACCGCCGCGCTCATGCAGGACTCGGTGCGCTCCCACCCCGAGCTGCGCCTGCTCGGTCATCCTACGTTCCTGTTCAGCTTCACCTCCGACGTCTTCGACGTGTACCACGTCAACGACTTCATGCGGTTGCGGGGATGGCGGCTCAACGGCCAGCAGTACCCCAACGCCCTGCATATGGCCGTGACCCGGCCCCAGACTCAGGACGGTGTCGTCGACGCCTTCGCCACCGACCTCGACGACGCCGTGGCGTACGCGCTGGAGCACAAGGACGATCAGCCCCGGTCGGGGGCCATCTACGGCGGTGTCGCCGGCGGCATGACCGATGAGGCCGACACCTTCATCAAGGCCGTGATGGCCGACATGATGGATGGTCACCAGCAGATACCCCCGGAGGAGTGAGCACCCCTCGCCCCGAGCGTGTCGTTCTGGCCGTCGACTTGGGGACCGGCGGTCCGAAGGTGGGCCTGGTGTCGCTCACGGGCTCGGTGGCGTGGAGCGACCACGTCGCGCTGGGCACCCGAATGCTTCCCGGGGGCGGTGCCGTCCAGGACGCCGGGCACTGGTGGGACGTGATCGTCGACGCCACTCGACGGGCGATGTCGAGTGGGGTGGTCCGCCCCGAACAGGTGGTGGCGGTGTCGTGCACGGGACAGTGGGCGAGCACGGTCCCCGTCGGTGAGGACGGTCGACCGGTCGGTGACTGCATCATGTGGATGGACCGCCGCGGCGCCCGGCACACTCGTGCGGCCGTGGGCGGCCCGGTGTCGGGCTACGCCCCTGTGGCGCTGTGGCGCTGGGTCCGACGTACCGGGGGGGCGCCCTCGACGTCGGGGGGAGACCCGATCGGGCACATGCTGTACCTCGAACACGACCAGCCCGACGTGGCCCAGCGCGCCCGCTGGTACCTGGAGCCCGTCGACTACCTCTCGATGCGGTTCACCGGAGTGGCGGCCGCGTCCCACGCGTCGATGACCGCGGCGTGGCTCACCGACAATCGGCACCCCGAGCGCCTCGCCTACGACCGCACCCTGGTGGCGAAGGCCGGGGTCCCGGGCGAGAAGCTCCCACCCCTCGTCCCGACCGGCTCCGTCGTGGGCGAGGTCCACGCCGCAGTCGCCGACCAGCTCGGCCTCCCACCCGGGGTGGTCGTCGTGACCGGGACCCCCGACCTCCACTCCGCCGCCGTGGGCTCGGGCGCCGTCCTCGACTACCAGACCCACCTGGTCATCAGCACGACGTCGTGGATCAGCTGCCCGGTGCCAATGAAGAAGACCGACGTCGTCCGCCAGATCGCGTCCGTCCCGGGACTGCGCCCCGGTCGGTACCTGATCGCCGACAACCACGACTCGGGCGGGTTGTGCCTGCAGTGGCTGCGAGACAACATCATCGGGCCCGACGACGGCCTACTCGACAGCACCGTGCCCAGCTTCGACACGTTGACGGCGCTGGCCGCCACCGCGCCGCCCGGAAGTGGCGACGTCGTGTTCACCCCGTGGTTGGCGGGAGAGCGCACGCCCGTCGACGACCGCAAGGCGCGGGCCGGATTCCACAACCTCTCACTCGCCACCACCCGCGCCCACCTCGTGCGGGCGGTCCTCGAGGGCGTGGCGTACAACAGCCGGTGGCTTCACGACGCCGTCGAACGCTTCGTCAAGCGCCGCCTCGACCCGGTGCGCGTCATCGGCGGGGGCGCCGCCTCGGCGCTGTGGTGCCAGATCCATGCCGATGTCATGGGCCGTACGATGGAGCGCGTGGCACAACCGCTGCACGCCAACCTGCGCGGCGCCGCCATGTTCGCCGGCCTGGCCCTGGAGGAGATCTCCTTGGATGAGATCGAGGGGATGGTGCCGGTCGATGCCCGCTACGAGCCCGACCCCGCCCGAACCGCAACGTACGACCGGCTGTACGGCGAGTTCCCCAAGCTCTACCGGGCCCAGAAGTCCATGTTCGCCCGCCTCAACTCCGCCCCGGGACCCGTCTGAGCCGTCGCGACCATACTGAGCCGATGAAACGGCCGGCCCGGGCCCCGGGAGGATCGGGGGTGCAGCCCGGGCTCGTCGTCCTGGTGTGCGCCGTGGTACTCGTCGACACGGTGTTCTTCACGGCCCTCACCCCCCTGTTGCCGCACTACGTCCACAGCCTCGGCCTTTCCAAGGCGGAGGCCGGCATCCTGGTGGCGTCGTATCCCATCGGGACGCTGTTGGGCGCGGTCCCCAGTGGCGTGCTGGCGAGCCGGCTGGGCGTGCGGCCTGCGGTGCTGATCGGGCTGGGGGCCATGAGCGCCGCCAGTTTCGTCTTCGGCTACGGCCACTCTCTGGCGCTGCTCGACACGGCCCGCTTCGTCCAGGGCGTGGCCGGGGCGTGCACGTGGGCGGGCGGGCTGGCGTGGCTCGCCGCCGCCGCCACCCCGGACCGCCGGGGGGCCGCCCTCGGCACGGCGTTCGCGGCGGCCGTGGGGGGAGGGCTGCTGGGACCGGTCATCGGCGCCGTGGCCAGGTACGTGGGCACCGGGCCGGCGTTCTCCGCCGCCACGGTGGCGGGAGGCAGCCTGATGGTGGCCAGCCTCTTCGTGGCCAAGCCACTGGCCGGCACCGCGCAGACGCTGCGCAGCGCGCTGCCGGCGTTGCGCGAGCCGGCCATCTCGGTGGGGATGTGGCTGACGTTCCTGGCCGGCCTGGCCTTCGGTGTCGTGGACGTCCTCGTTCCCTTGCGGCTCAACCGGCTCGGGGCCGGAGCGCTCGTGATCGCCGGGGCGTTCCTGGGCTCGGCCGCGGTGGAGATCGTGCTGTCTCCTCTGGTGGGCCGACTTTCGGACCGGCGCGGGCGCATGGTCCCGGTGCGACTGTCGCTCGTGGCCGCCATCGGCGTCAGCGTGCTCGCCCCTGTTCTCCGGCCGGCATCGGTGCTGGTGGTCCTGCTGGTGATCGGGCTCCCGGCGTTCGGGACCCTGTTCGTGCCGGCGGCCGCCATGATCGGTGACGGCGCCGATCGTCGCCAGCTCCACCACGGCCTGGCCTACGGGCTCGGGAATCTCGCCTGGGCGGCAGGACAGGGAGTGGCGGCCGCCGCCGCCGGCGCGCTCGCCCAGGCGACGGTCGACGCCGTCCCCTACCTGCTCCTGGCGACGACGATGGCGTGCACCGCCCTGGTACTGCGGCGCTCCGGCCATCGTGACAGGGAGGGTCCTATGCGTGGCCTCATGGAGGGCCGCACCGGGTAGCCGCACCGGGTAGACGGAATGCCCGACGATGCTCGAGCGTTTACCGGTCTTGTGACAAGGAGGGCACGATGCCGGAGGTAAACGACTTCAACACCCAGGTCATCGAGGAGTTCCGCGCCAACGGTGGACAGCTGGGAGGCTCGTTCGAGGGCGCGCCACTGCTACTGCTGCACCACAAGGGGGCCAAGACCGGTACCGGGCGCGTGACCCCGGTGATGTACCGGCCTGTGGGCGAATCGTGGGCTATCTTCGCCTCCAAGGCAGGGGCCCCCACCAATCCCGACTGGTACTACAACTTGCGGGCCCATCCCGACACCGAGGTCGAGATCGGCACCGAGACGATCCCGGTTCTTGCCCGCGTCGCCGACGATGCCGAACGGGCGCCGATCTGGGAGGCCCACAAGCGCGACGTCCCCGGCTTCGCCGACTACGAGAGGCAGACGACGCGCCAGATCCCCGTGGTCATCCTCGAACGCGTTCCCACTCCGGCGCGGTGACCGCGACGTCGTAATACCGCCGCCCCGACCGGGCCCTGAGCGCGTTCCCGCAGAGCGCCGGAACACCCTCGACTCCGGAAACTCGACAGCCCCGTTCGAAGAACCCCGAATTTCACCACCGCGCGTCCTAGGCTGACCTTTGATGGGGGACGCGCTGTGGGTCGGGGGGACGACGATCTCCTCTGCCATCGACGTCGTCGATGGGGTACCGCTGTGGGAACCCAGAACCGTGGGCGCCAATGGGAATGCGGTGGGTGTGTTGGACCCCACCCTGGCGCCGCTGTGGGAGACCCGGCCCGGTGAGACCGCACGGTGCGGGCCGGGCCCCGGGCTCAACGGATCTGCCCTGTGGGTGCGACCGACGAACTCGACCCGCAGACCGGCGATGGGCCCCCTCGACCGGGCGCCCCTGTGGGAGTCCGGGAGGGCTCCCGGCTACCAGCCGACCAAGAGCCCGGTGGTGCACCTCGCCAGTGTCCGGCTCCCGCACACCGTTGAGACCGAAGAGACCGATCAAGAGGACGATGAGCCGGCCGAGGCACCGTCGGGCGGGCTGTCACTGGCGGCGGTGGGCCGTCTGGCGGTACGCACCTACCTGGGTGCCCGGCGCGCTGCCGGCGATCCGAGGCTGTCGGGCGTGTTGCGGGCCGCCCCCAGCGTGGCGTACTTCATCGCCCGGAGCAGGGCCCGGAGCGCCTCGGCCTCGCTCGACGACACGGTGGTGCCGGTTCGGGCCACGCCCGGCCTCGCTCTCCAGGCCTATCTCGACGAGGTGCTCGTCGCCGTTCTGCGCCACCCCGAGCTCCTGCCCAAAGAGAGCGACTGCGCCTCGGCGGCTGCCGACATCGAGCGCCTACGCGTCTTGTTCGAGCGCGAAGGGTGGCTCGAGCGCCCGGCCGAGTACCACCGAACTCCGCCACCGCCTGACGACATCGAGCTGTGGGACGAGCACCGCGCTGGGCTGGCCTACGAGCACGCCGTGTTCTCGAGCGGGTGGGAGCCCAACCCCTTCGAGCCGGGATGGGCCCGGTGGATGGGGCACGAGTCCAACCGGACGGTGCATGCGTGGGTGTCACGGGTCCCGGGTCACCACCACCGCTCCTGGTTGGTGTGCGCCCACGGCCTGGGGATGGGCAACAACCCGGCGATGGACCTACGGGCCTTTCGGGCCTCGCAACTGGTTCGCCGGGGGATCAACGTCGTCGTGCCGGTACTCCCGCTCCACGGGCCCCGGGCCACGGGCCGCGCCCGGGGCGAGGACCTCATGACCATCGACATGGTCGACAGCATGCACGGGGTGGCCCAGGCCGCCTGGGACGTGCGGCGGATCATCCGGTGGTTGCGCGAGGAGCAGGGGGCCCAGCAGATCGGTGTGATCGGGTACTCGCTCGGGGGGCTCGTGGCCTCGGTCGTGGCCGCCCTCGAAGACGACCTGGCATGCGTGATCGCCGGCATCCCCGTCGTCGACCTGCCGCATCTCGTCCGCCGGCACAGCCCTCCCAGCATCGCCCGCCTCGCCGACACCAGCGGTGTGCTCGGGCCCGGCGCCGACGAGGTGCACCGTGTGGTGTCCCCCCTGGCCATGCAGTGCAAAGTCCCCTTCGAGAGGCGCTTCATCTTCGGCGGCCTTGCCGACCGCATGTCGACGTTCGACCATGCCCGGCGACTGTGGCTGCACTGGGACCGACCCGCGTTCGAGACGTACGCGGGTGGTCACGTCGGCTTCTTCTGGTCGGTGGCGGTAAAGCGCTTCGTGGACGACGCGCTGCGGCGCTCGTACACCAACGCCGCCGCCGCTTGACCGACGGTCGCCTGACCAAACGACCACCCGAGAAGGCGTTTTCGCCCTCGGCACGCTACATTCCCTCCCAGCCGCCGAGCCCACGGCGCCATGAGGATGAGGATGGGGTGCTGTGAACCAGGGTGGACGGGCGCGATCGATTCGTCTGGGGGTACTCGGGGCCGGGAACATCGCCGACATGAACGTTGCCGGGTACCTGAAGCACCCCGACTGTGAAGTCCTGGCGGTGTGTGACGTCGACGCCTCGGTGGCCGGCGAGGCCGCCGAGCGTTGGGGCGTACCGAGGGTCTACACCGACCCCGAGGCCCTCCTGGCCGACGCCGACATCGACGCCGTGGAGATCCTCACCCCCACGCACCTGCACCACGCCCATGTGAGCGCCGCTCTCGCGGCCGGCAAGCACGTCTCGGTGCAAAAACCCATCACGAACTCCGTGGACGAGGCTCTCGAGCTCGGACAGATGGCGCAGGACGCCGGGCTCACGCTGCGGGTGAGCGAATGCTTCGTGCACTACCCGCCCCTGGAGCTGGCCAAGAAGCTCATCGCTGACGGCGCCATCGGGCGGCCCATCGGGGTGCGGATCAAGACGGTCGTCGGCCAGACCGACTCGAAGTTCCAAGCCGCCCTGCGCCCCGAAGGCTACGGATGGCGCCTCGACAAGCGCAGCCCCGGTGGCCACCTGTTCGACGACATGGTGCACAAGTACGCCATGGCGCTGTGGCTCATCGATCAGGACATCGTCTCTGTCCAGGCGGTCGTGCGCCGCCGCGACATCTTCTTCGAGCCCTGTGCGGTCATCTTCGAGTACGAAGATCCCGAGCTGCTGGGCACCATGGAGGTGCAGTACGCGCGCGACATGTGGTTGCGCTCGGGCTACTTCGGGGCCGACGAGTTCTTCGAAGTACAGGGAGAAGAGGGGTTCGTGTGGGTGACACGAGCCACAGGCGAGATGCTCGATCTGGCTCCTGTCGTGCTCTACCAGGGCAAGGACAACGTCCGGGCTTTCACGGAGTACGACGCCATCGACGCCGACTGGGCCACCGGCTTTCACCGCTCGTCGGCACACTTCGTCGAGGCATTGCTCAACGGCACGCCGGCGGCGATGTCTGCTCTCGAGGCCGCCAAGGTCCTGCAACTCTGCTTCGCCGTGTACCGGGCATCCGACACCCGCCGGCCGGTGGACCCGCGCACGATCTCGAGCTCGGTCACCCCGGCCGGCTGGGCCGAGTGGTAACGACATGCTGAGCGCGTGACCTCCCTCACCCGTTGCGCTGGACCCAATCGCTACACGTGTGGTTGTCAGCCCTGTTGCGAAGCTGGCAGCGGATGCCCGGCAAAGAAGGACCAGATGATGGCGTCTGCATCAGGAGCGTCGGGCTCGCCTCCGAACGGGCTCCCAGGCCAATCGTGGAGTCCGCCCTCAATGGTGTAAAGCTGCACGGTACCGTCGTCTCGGCAACCTTCGTAGGTCGAAATGATGGCTCTTTCTGGGGCGTCCGCCGAGTGAGAGATCTGTGGCGAGGGCCTACAGCCATTGTGCGACGCCCAAAGGCTGGCCGCCTCCGGCACGGAGTACGTCCAGGTGGGGCCGTCAGAGCCGTCATAGGGCAGAGTCGTGTCGTCGGTGCCATGAAAGGTAATGATGGGTAGCGGGCGAGTGCTCAGACACGGCATAGGGATACGAAGGCCACTGACCGGGGCGACTGCAGCGAAGACGGTCGGATCGTCACAGGCCAGCACGTCGGCCATCCGTGCACCAGAAGAGAGACCGAGTGCATAGACCCGGCGCTCGTCGACGCAGTATGTCTTCTCGACATACGAAACCAGTGCAGTCAGGAACGCGACATCCACGGGAGTGGTGGACGAACCAGGCTCTTCGGCCGGAGCGTCATCCCCTGGGACGCTCCACACCCACCCGGATTCATAGGGGATCGACCCATTCGGGTACACCACAAGGAAGCGGTTGTGGTTGGCGGTGGCGTCCAGACCGATGTACACCTCGAACGCACTGTCTGAATCCCCTGCGTCGTGGAGTGCCAGCACCAGGGGAGTGGGTCGGTCAGCGTTGTATGACTTCGGCACGTGGACTACATAGGTTCGATCTGCGCCGTTGAAGTGCAAGAGGTAACCCGTCGAGCCCGGAGTCGCCGGTGTTCCGCACCCCAGCGAGGGAGTCGCCGGTGGCCGTATCGAGGCTGGAGAAGATGACGCCGAGCTGCCCGGTCCGCACGCTGCTACAACCAAGCCGAGCACTGTCGTGGCGAAAACCCCCCATGCTCGGCGCATGGGCGAGATGATCCCACAGCGAATCGTCAGCCCGCCCGGTCCTTGCCGGTTCATCGATAGCTACTAGAAGGTCGGCCACGAAACGGCCTGGGCGCGGCGGTGGCCGGGAAGCTAAGGAGCCGAACACGCCACGCTGGGCAGGTCCGTCTTTACAATTCGGTCTTTCCCCGTAGTCGCGGCGCCTTCGTCGGCTCGTGCAGCGAGCAGAAGGAGCTCTCGTTGTAGACCGAGAGCTTCGTGCCACAGTCGCCATGGGCGCACACCCTTCCCGGTGGGTAGCGGCGTGACGGTCGGTTGCGGTCACCAGAAACTCTTTCGACGCTCACGTGGTCCTGGTTCTCGCTGTGCTTTCGTAACGTGCTTCACCTCCTTGGTCCGGCCAGAGACTCCGGCGCCTAGAGGGCAGCCACAACAAGTTTGATCGTGGGTCCTTCACAACACGTTAGAAGGAAGGCCGATGTTGCCGTGCCGTTACCGACGAGTAAAGACACGGCAAACAACATGACTCTCATGTCACACTCAACGACAACCCAACGAACGCACATGTCTACATCGCAACGTGTTTCAGAATCGTAAACGGGATCATGCAGTCTGCCTGCGGTTACTCGAGTCCTAGGTGAAATCACGGTGTCGATGTGCATGGCGAGGTCTTTATCGTGGTTCCAGGGAGGTTGTTCAAGTCACGTCTCCGATGCTGCTGGATGCAGAAACGAGGAGGACCAATGCGGACAGGGATGGAGCAGCAACCCTTCGATTGGAGAGAGAAGGCCCTACACCTGGCGTGGAAGTTGAATCGTGCTCACAACCTCATCCAGGACGTGGGTACCGCTCTCGACGAGGGCGACGATGCGTCGGCACGACGCCGAGCTGAAGTAGCGAAGAATGCAGTCAACTCGGTGGCCCGAGCGCTCAAATCGATGCGC
The DNA here is from genome assembly GCA_963731665.1 of uncultured Acidimicrobiales bacterium. Taxonomy (GTDB): domain Bacteria; phylum Actinomycetota; class Acidimicrobiia; order Acidimicrobiales; family UBA8190; genus Chersky-840. Next base: position 185,176 of record CAVSWP010000011.1, read on the forward strand.
GTAGAGCTTTCGCCAGATGTGCCTTTGGCGGAAACCGACGCTGTAGGGTCGACACTGACGATTGGGGGATCGGGAGTCGCCACCATGGCGCTGGACACGATGGTGAATGCCATGATGGCCCTCGCCGTCACCCATGACAGAAGCGAGACGGACTTCCTGATCGGGACCTACGTCGACGCCGAGAGCGCCTACGAGGTTGCCGAGGCCGTTGTGCAGGCTGCCCCGAGGAGACACGGACCGGAAGTGATGGATTTGCGACGAGCCTTCGAGACAGAAGGCGGGGTCGCCCTCAGGGAAAAGCTGACGAAGGCTCGACCCCGGGTGCGCGAGATCTACGAGAGAGCGGGATCAGCCGCGTAACGCGGCCCCCCGATCGAGCCGTTTTCCGGCTGGGTGCTGAGATCGCCGGGGTGGAATCACCTGGCGGGTGGTAGGTGCTATCACCGTTCTCGCCTGGTGCATCTGTAGATACCCTCGCGAGGAGTACCGCCATCTGGGGTTAGTGAACTCCGGGACCATCACATGCAGCGCGCTGTGAGTCGGCCAACGCCAGAGTGAATCGCCGGAAAACCATGAGGGGAGTCGAAGGATGCGACGCTGGGTAATGGCCGTTGTCGGAGCAACGATGAGTGTGGCGGTTCTCGTGGGCACGGGGATCATCGAAAGCGCTCCTTCGGCGGACGCAGCGTCGCCACTTCCGGTTCTCTATAACGGCGTGGTGGGTTATTCACATGCCAGCAGCACTGCAAATCCACCGGGAGCCAACGATTGGTCGTGTAAACCGAGTGCTGCCCACCCGCGCCCGGTGGTTCTGGTTCACGGCACGTTTGCCGACATGGCCGATAGCTGGCAGGCACTCTCTCCGTTGTTGGTCAACAACGGCTACTGCGTGTTCGCCTTGAACTACGGCGCGGCCGACGGCAGTGACGCCCTGGGCGTCTATGGCATCGGTGACATCGCCCAGTCTGCTCAGCAGCTGGCGACATTCGTTGATCAAGTTCTGAGCGCCACCGGGGCCAACCAGGTCGACATCGTGGGCCATTCCCAAGGCGGCATGATGCCTCGCTACTACATCAAGTACCTGGGCGGATCGTCGCTTGTCCACACCCTCGTGGGGCTCGCGCCTTCTAATAACGGCACAACCATCGACGGGCTCACGGCCGTGGCGGGATACCTTCCCGACGCGAACCAGTTCGTTGGTGCAGCGTGCACGGCATGTGCCCAACAGAAGGTGGGTTCGTCCTTCCTCGAGAATCTGAACGCCGGTGGGGACACTGTGGCGGGGGTGAACTACACCGTCATAGAGAGCCGATACGACGAGGTGGTGACTCCGTATACCTCAGCCTTCCTGTCGGGTCCGGACGTGACAAACATCACGCTGCAGGATCAATGCTCCTTGGACTTCGGTGAGCATTTGTCGATGCCGTACGATCACATTGCCGACATCGACGTGCTCAACGCTCTTGACCCCGCCCAACAACAGACACCTCCGTGCTACCCGGTGGCACCCGTCAGAGGTGGATGACGTCACGCCGTTTCATCCGTCAGAGATTCGAGCGAGTGGGGCAGCCTCCTCATCGGAGGATGATCGCGTCAACAATTGATCTCCTCCTAGGAATACGCTTGGCTGGTTGACTCACGAGGGGTCGAGACACATGTTGAAGCACCGGAACTATTGGGTCTACAGCATCGCCTGTTTCCTGGTGTGGGCCATCCTCCTTGCACTCAGCGCCGCCAAGGCGAAGAGCGGAACGTTTCACAACGTTCTCCTGGTGTTCGCTGGCTGGACCATCTGCTGGGTGTCGGCGACGATCGCCAGGTTCGTGTATCCACCACCGAAGCGGTGGCTACAACGGAGCGAATCGCCAGTGCGGTAGCTCTCGCAGCTGTGCTCGGCTAGCAGGCCGAAACCGACCCCGTTCGCGCTGCCCACGACCGCCAAGGCGTAGCAGTCGGTCGCCGTGGGACACGACACGGTCATCACAGCGTGCGCCGTGCTCGGGAGCGCGGCGTCCTGCCAGGTGTGGCCGTCGTCGACCGACTGCGCCAGAAGGCCCTGGGCGTCACTGATCTGCACGGCGCCGCCACCGCCAGGCGGAGGAACAGTGCCGCCCGTCCAGCAGTCGGTGCTCGTCGGGCAGGAGAAACTGGTCGTGAGGGGCATGACGTCTGATGCCAGGCCCGTGGTCATGACCTCGGACCAGGTGGCACCGCCGTCGCCCGAGGTGAGGATGGAACGCTCCGTGGACGAGGCCGAGAGCAGCGAGCTGGCGATGCAGAACGAGCCACTGCACGAAACGGAATGGAGGTCGCTCGCGCCGGGCGGCACGGTGGACGACGCCCAGGTGGCGCCGCCATCGCGGCTGTAGGCGGCGCCGGCGTTCCCGCCTGGGAAGCCCTTGTCGGAACCGACAACGACGCAATCGCCCTGGCTGGTGCAGGTGAGCCCGTCGGGGATCCCGTTGAACCCGGCGGGAAGCGGCGCTTCGCTCCAGCTCTGGCCGTCGTCGGACGTGGTCAACGACATGATGTCGCCGCTGCCGGCGGCCACCTGGTGGGGCATGGCGATGGCCGTGCAGCGGATGGCGGTGGTGCAGGCCAGTCCCCCGACGAAGTCGTCCGCAGTGAGCTCAGAAGGCCCGGGCTCAGAGGACCACGTCCGGCCGCCGTCGGCGCTCTGGAGGAAGACCGAACTGCCCCCGGCGCTGATGCCGAGGAGCGTGCACGTGGTCGCCGTCAGGCAGAAGAGGCGACTCCCAGAGATGGCGGCGGGCAAGGTGACCGGTGTCCAGGTCTGGCCACCGTCGGTCGTCGTTGCGATCGCATCATTGGGCGGTGAACCCGGCGCCGACGAAGACGACGGCTCATCCGAGACCACACCGAGCGCGTAACAGGTGTCGGCGGAGAGACAGGTCAGCTGCGCCGTCGGCAAACCGTCGGCCACTCCCGGCCCGGGAAGTACCTGCCAACCGCTGGACACATCGCTCACCAGCCTCCACGCCGAGCCCGTCGCCCCCGCCGGGGATTGGGCGCTCCCTGGGGAGGGGGCTCCCGCCCGCATGACGACCGTGGTCAGGGCCATGGCAACAGCCAGCGCGGCGGCAACTCCGCCGAAGACCGAGCGCCGGCGTCGCCGTCGCGCCGTCATCGACGCGCTGCGGGCAAGAGCCCGCCCCAGCATCCGCTCGAGCTCGTTCGGGTCGAATCGAGCTACATCCTGGTCAGACAAGGTGGGCAAGGTGCTCCTCCTTCAGACTGGGAGCCACCGTCGTGCGCAGGCGGGCTAGGTCGCGCCGCAGGTGGGTCTTCACGGTTCCGAGGCTCACGCCGAGGACTTCGGCCACTTCAGGCTCCGACAGTCCAAGCAGATAACGCAGGACGATCACCTCACACTGCCGCCTGGGCAATGAATGCAACGCAGCGCTCAACGTGTGGCGGAGCACCACGGCGTCGGTGGGATCAGCCGGCACGGGCGGCGGCACCAAGGGCCGGGGACGGGGCAGGGCGCGGATGGCCTCGTTGACGGTGACCCGCATCACCCACGCCTCAGCCCAGGGCTCGGCCCCGATCCGGCGCCAGCGCACATGCGCCTTGGCCAGGGCTTCCACGGCGGCGTCTTCCGCTGACGACCGGTCCCCGCTGATCCGCCAGGCCAGGCCGACCGCCTTGGGGAAGGCGGCGCGGAAGAACGCGTCGAACTCCATCACCCCACACAACCCGGTGGCGGCCCAATTTGGATGACCGGGAGCGACCAGGGATCGGCTTGATCTTTTGGTAGCGAGTGATCGCCATCGCCCCATCGCTCAACGGCCGCCCTCGACACTCGCTGGGCTGGACGTCACCGTCTCAAGCGTTCAGCGAGGCTGTTGCGACGACCGGCTGAGGCCACACCCGTTCCCCGATCGGCTCGGGTTGCCTTTTCGTCTGAGGCGGGAGCACACCGGCAAATTCAGGATGGTGTAGGCGGAAGGCCGGAAGACCGGCGGTAGGAGAGATCGAAGTCGTGTTCCCATTCCTGCCCGTCGGACGATTTCTCCCAGCGGCCAGTGATTGAGTTCCGGTCGTCGCTCACCGTCGCCTCGAAGCGCTGCGAGAACCCTGCGTGATCTCGCCACAGCCTCCACGTGTTGTCTATAAAGCTCATTGCGTAGATCCGAGAGACGCCTCGGTCATCGGAGTAGAGGGCTCTGTAGTGAGGGTTCGACTCATCTCGCCCGATGATCCATGTCGCCAGCGGTGGTGTGGGTCCGCCCTGACGCATGACAAGGACCGCACCTCCTTCGATCCAGGAGCATCCGAAGTTGCCACGGATGACCTGTTCAGGATCGGGCAAGAACGAGGCCCCGGAGAGTGCCATGTCCCAGTCCCCCACGAAGAAGGCCAACTCTGAGAGCGCCGGATTGCACGTGATCGGGTCGGCCACTGACGGTCTCCTTACTTTGGCGGGCCAGGTATAGACGGCTGGACACGGTGATCATCATCGCTCGGGGACGCCGGGACCACCTGGACGTCGTTCGGCAGCTCCGGACCCCTCCGGGGCGGGCAGTCCGTTGGTCGGCCCACCCGACTCAGGTCCAGTCGGAGCGAGAGCAAGACACGCTCGTCGAATACCCCGGTCTTACGGCCTGCTCTCATTACGAGGCGTCTGAATCAACGGCCCAATGACTCGTAATCGGGGATCATCTACAGGTCGCGTCACCTGGACGCGACGTCACCCAGGTCCAGTTTTGGGCCTACTCGTTCTGCCCGCAGTACAGCGCGACCGAGGATGCTGGGCCACTTCCGTTCCCCTTCAGCCCAGCGGCGCTGTTTTGCGTTATAGCGGTTTGGGCCGTAGTCACCACGGCACTGGCCTTGGCTTTGATCGAGTTCGGCAACCCCGGCACTTCAGTGGCGAGCTGGACGACTTGTGTCTTGTTGGCCTCGAGGGCGGCCACGACAGCAGCCGGGGATGAGGCGTTCGAGACTGCTTGATAGATCGGCAGAAAGCCTGTACAGAAGGTGCCTCCCTTGCCGGTTGCGAAATATGCAGGCAGCGAGTCGCCACTTCCATCGACTCCGCAATACGTGTCAATATCTCCGCCGGCGGATTGGGGAACGTTGTTGAGAGCGTTGACGTTGCCAGATGCAATGGCCGCCCGTCCGGCGACAACCTCCTGCTTTGCCTCGGTGCCGAGCGTGCCCGAGGGCAGATTGTCGTCCATGACCGTGAGGTCGGACTTGTGGGTCTTGAGGACTGCCAAGAACCCAGCCTCTGTGGTGACCTTGGCGCTCGCCTTGTCAATCTTGACATTTCCTCGGCAGAAGGCTGTCTTTCGGGCCGCCGCGGTGGTAGCCGCACTCGGGGAGTTACTGCCGCACCCTGCGATTCCCACCGCCATCGCCAGGGCCAGGACTGTCGAGCCTGTCAAGAACAATTTCCGCATCTCGTAATCCTCCGCCGGGTAATGGATTGCCGAGAGCATTGAGATGCGCATGTCCTGCTACAAGCATTGTGCCCACCGTCGCCTCGCACAAACCATCCCACGGTCACCTAGGTGGTGGCTTGGTCCGGGGCCACCGGCTCCAGGCGCACGACGGGGAGTTCGCGCCGCACCGTGCGCGTGTAGCGGCGCCACTGCCGGTTGTACGACACCGCCCTGACCAGCATGGCGTCGCGCTCCTCGCCGGCGAGGGCGCGGGCACGCACCGCGACGGTCCGGCCCCCGACGTGCACGAGGGCGTCGGGTCGGGCGCTGAGGTTCAGCCACCACCCGGGAGGTTGCTCCCCGCCGTAGTTCGAGGCGATCACCACGTAAGCCGCAGCGTCGGGCATGTACAGCAGGACCACGCTGCGGGGCAGGCCCGAATGACGGCCCCGGGTCTCGAGCACGAGGAACCGCAGACGGGGACCCGACCACGACGGGCGCCCCCGGGTGCGGACGAGCAGACGCGTGTGCCGGCGGGCAAAGCCACGGAAGAAGCGCACCTGGAGCGTGTCCGTCACGGCCGAAACCCTACCGGGCGCCCCATCGTCGGCCCGGCGGGCTGCGCATCCTCAGGCCCGCTGAGCGGGCGTGGTCAGCGCAAGCGAGGCCAGGTCGAAGTCATCGGCACAAGGCGAGCATGGTGCGCATGCCGCTCTCGATCCCCCGGCCGAGCACGTCGAGGTCCTCGGTGGTGTCCCAGTCGCCGGTGATCCCGAAGGTGACGAGCCCGTCGTAGGAGAAGATGGCCAGGCCGATGCGGATCTGCCCGGCCAGGGGCACGTAGGGGTAGGCGGTGATCATGCGCCGGCCGGCGACGTACAGAGGGAGCTGCGGCCCGGGGACGTTGGTGGTGACGGTGTTGACGTTGCGCTGGGCGACCCGGGTGGCCATGCGCATCCCCAGCGCCAGCAGCATGGGGGGCGCGAACCCGGACAACGAGGTGAGCGCCTCGCCCGCCACCGCTTCCTTGGATTCCTTGAGGCCGGCCATCTGCACCGTGATGGTGCGCAGGCGCTCGGCGGGATCGTCGATACCCACGGGGAGACCGGCGAACATGGCCGACACCTTGTTGTGCAGCGTGCCGTCGCCCACCGCCATGGCACCCGGGCTGCGGGGCCGTACCGAGACGGGCACCAAGCTCCGCACGACGCGATCGACGGACTCGCCGCGAGAGCGAAGCAGCTCCCGGAACCCGTTGGTGATCGACGCCAGGACGACGTCGTTGAAGGCACCCCCCAGCCCCTTGCGGACCCGCTTGATGTCGTCCACGGTGGTGGACGCCCACGCGTAGCGGCGGTGGGGCCCGAGGGGGCCGTTGAGGCTGGAGATCGGGGTGGGCCGGATGAGCCCGGCCATCGACGACAGGCCGCGCGCCACCTCCCCGGCCCGGGACAGGGCGTGGCGCGGCACCCGGGTGCTGGCCCGCACGGCCCGGAGTTGCTCGTAGGGGCTACGGGCCAGGTCGGTGGCAGCCCGCAGCACCAGGCTGGCGCCACTGGGCGCCGGACGGGGCGTCCAGTCGTCGGCGACGGGGGGCGTGGGCTGGGGGGTGGTGTCCATGAGCACCGCCAGGAGGTCGGTGCCCGACACGCCGTCGACGAGGGCGTGATGCGTCTTCGAGAGCAGGGCCCAGCGTCCCGCGCCGAGGCCCTCGACCATCCAGATCTCCCACAGAGGCTTGGCGCGGTCGAGTTGTTGGGCCATGACGCGCCCCACGAGCGCCCGCAGCTCGGCATCGCCACCGGGTGCCGGCAGTGCGGTGTGGCGCAGGTGGTAGTCGATGTTGAAGTGCGCGTCGTCCACCCACACCGGCCGGGCCACGTCGAGAGGGACGAAGCGCACGACCTGGCGGTAACGCGGCACGAGGGGGAGCTTGCCCCGGACCATGTCGACGACATCGGTGAAGCGCGGTGGAGGCCCTTCGAAGATGCCGATGGCGGCGATGTGCATGTGGCTCACGTCGTCCTCGACATGGAGAAACGACGCATCGAGTGGGCTCAACCGGTCGAGGCTCACGCTCCACCTTCCTTCTCGGGCCCCCCAACGCGCAGCTTACGGCCATCCGTGGACACGGGGAGGTCTGGGCGCCGGCCCCCGACGGGCTGAGCGAGCGGGGGCGACCCGAGGCCCATCGACGGGGGATTGCCCTGGTCGGCGGGGACGCCGCCGCCCGCCGGGCCAGGTCAGACGAGTCGGAACCGGTGCAGCTCGAAGCACCACTCGGCCATCACGGCCGCGGCCAGGACGATGCGGAGGATCCTGACGTTGGCCGGGATCAACCGCAGGGCGATGGCGATGGCCGCCCCGATCAGGACCACGCCGAGGGGGGCGGCATTGAGGGCGGCGCGCACCCGGCCGCCCAGCGCGTCGCGCACCGAGGTGGTCACTCCACAGAAGGGGCACGGCACCCCCGTGAGCGTGCGCAGTGGGCAGGGCAGCCCCCAACCTTCGGGCAGGTGCGCCAGGACGAGGCCGCCGGCGAGGAAGACGGCGGCCGGTGTCCGAAGCCGCCGTACGTCGAGCTCGTGGGTGGCGAGGACGTTCACTACGTCGGGGGCAAGAGGCTGAACTTCTGTTGCGGGACCCTGATGACGACGGTGCTCATGATCTTGTCGCCGATGGTCTGTCTGTTCTTGTCCCACAGCGGGAAGAGCCACCCGATGTAACAGATGATGCTGTCCACGATGTGGGCGAGCCATCGCAGGACCCCGGCCCCGGCCCCGATGGGTCGACCGGTGGTCTGGGAGATGCACTTGAGCCCGACCATCCGCATTCCCGGCGACTGCCCGTACTGGCCCACCTGGGTGGCGAACACGATGACGGCGGCCAGGGCGGCCAGATCGCCGAGCACGCCGAACGCCGTGCTGATGGCGAACTCGAGCACCCAGAAGGGGATCAACAAGATGACGATGAGCCCGGCGTCGACGAGCGCTCCGAGCGCCCGGGCGCCCCAGTCGGCCAGGACGCCCTGCGGCGAGTATCCGCCCGGAGCCGGCGGGGGAAAGGCACCACCGGGAGGAAAGGAGCCCCCGCCGGGAGGTGGGTACCCTCCGGGCGGCGGGTAACCGCCAGGAGGTGGTGGGTAACCGCCGGGAGGTGGAGGCGGGTATCCCCCGGGGGGCGGCGGGTAACCGCCGGGAGGAGGCGGTGGGTAACCGCCCGGAGGTGGGGGCGGGTAGTCGCCCTCCATGCGGAGCGCGGGAACCACGGATGGCGCGTCGGCTGCCCTTCCGCACGCCATGCAGGACGCGTCCGTGGGTTGCAGCTGACTTCCGCACTGCGGGCAGAAGTTCATGGCGCTCCTCGGTTTCGAAGGTGCGCAGCGACAATAACCCACCGTCGTCGCAGGCAGGCGGAGGATGTGGGTACTGCGCCCGCCGCGCCCTCCGCGTCGGCGGGGTCCGGTTACAGCGTGAGCACCCCACGCGCCAGCTTGCCGGCGTGCATGTCGTCGACGATCTCGCGGAAGCCCTCGAGAGGCCGGGTCTCGGAGACGAGCTCGTCGAGCATGAGCTTGCCGCTCAGATAGAGCTCCACCATGAGGGGGATGTCGTGACGGGGGCGCGACGACCCGTACCGGCACCCGATGAGGCCCCGGTCGACATAGGCGAGATTGTTGATGTCGACGCTGACCTCGCTGCCTCGGGGCGGGACGCCGATGGCCACGGCGGTGCCTCCCCAGTCGAGGGAGTCGACGGCGTTGCGGAGCACGGCGGGGTGGCCCACGCAGTCGAAGGCCCAGGTGACCCCGCCCGGTCCCAGGGCGCGGCCCACGGCATTGGGGCCGTGGGGGACGATCTTCTTGATCTCCTCCACGGCGTCGGACTGGGTGGCGTCCACGAAGTGGGTGGCGCCGAACTGCCGGGCGAGGCCCTCTTTGGCGGCGACGGTGTCCACGGCCACGATGCGGCTGGCGGCGGAGAGGCGAAGGGCCTGGATGACGTTGAGCCCCACTCCCCCGACGCCGAACACCGCCGAGGTCTCGCCCGGGGCGACCTTGGCCCGGTTGAGGACCGCGCCCACACCGGTGAGCACGCCGCAGCCGATGAGACAGGCCGAGGTGAAGGGCACGTCCTTGGAGATGGGGACGGCCTGGATCTCCTGGATGATGGTGTACTCGGCGAATACCGAGGCCGCCGCGAAGTTCGACGCCGGCTCACCGTCGTAGGTGAACGGTGTCGACACGTTGCCGAGGCTTCGGATGCACATGGTGGGATGCCCGGTGTTGCAGGCCCGGCACACGCCGCAGCTGGCGAGGGTGGCCACGACGACGTGGTCGCCGGGCTTGACCGATCGCACCGAGGAGCCCACGGCCTCGACGATGCCGGCTCCCTCGTGGCCGAGGACCGAGGGGGCCTTCCAGGGGATGGTGCCGTCGAGCACGGACAGGTCCGAGTGGCACACGCCGGCGGCGACGATCTTCACCTTGACCTCGGTGGGGCCGGGCTCGGCCACCTCGAGCTTGTCGGTGACCTCGGCGTCCTCACCGGTGTAGACGATCCCTCGCATCAGGCTCCCTTCGGGGGTCGGTGCGCGAAGTTCTCGCGCAGTTCGGTCTTGAGCACCTTGCCGCTGGCGTTGGTGGGCAGGGCGTAGACCACCTCGACGTAGCGGGGCACCTTGTAATTGGCCATCTGGTCACGCGACCACGCCACGAGCTGGTCGGCCAGGGCGCCCACGTCGGCGTCGGGCCGGGGCACGACGAAGGCGCAGCCCACCTCGCCCATCCGCTCGTCGGGCACGCCGATGACCGCCACCTGGGCCACACCGGAGTGTCCGAGCAGGGCGGCCTCGATCTCGGCCGGGTAGGCGTTGAACCCGCCGACGATGAACATGTCCTTCTTGCGGTCGGTGATGCGGACGTTGCCGGCGTCGTCCATGACGCCGACGTCCCCGGTGTGCAGCCACCCTTCGGCGTCGATGGCCTCGGCGGTGGCGTCGGGGTCCTCGAAGTAGCCGGAGACCACGGTGTAGCCGCGCACCACGATCTCGCCGGGCTCGCCGCGCGTGAGCTCGGTGCCCTTGTCGTCGACGACACGCACCTCGAGGCCGGGGATGGCGCGCCCCGAGGTTTCGGCGATGATCTCCGGGGCGTCTCCCTGCCGGCACATGGTGACGGTGCCCGTGGACTCGGTGAGCCCGTAGGCGGTGAGGACGGTTGAGAAGGTGAGCTCGGAGCGCATGCGCTTGACGAGCTCGACGGGGACGGCGGCGGCACCGGTGACGGCCAGGCGGAGACTGGAGAGTTCGTAGTCGCCCCGCCGGGGATGGTCGAGGATGGACTGGTAGAGGGTGGGGGGGCCGGGGAGCACGGTGATGTGCTCGGCGGCCACGGTGGCGAGCACCTTGTCGACGTCGAAGACGGGCTCGGGGACGATGGTGGCGCCCTGCATGAGACAGGCGACGATGCCCGCCTTGTAGCCGAAGGTGTGGAAGAAGGGGTTGACGATGAGGTAGCGGTCACCCTCGGCCAGGCCGACGATGGACGCCCACGTGGCGAAGGTGCGCAGGGTCTGGGCGTGCGTCGTCATGGCCCCTTTGGGTCGGCCCGTGGTGCCCGACGTGAAGATGACGTCGGAGAGGTCGTCGCCGGTGACGCTGCGCCAGCGCGCCCGTACGGCGGGCTCGTCGACGGGCGCGCCGACCACACCGTCCTCGCATTCGACCACGCCGTCGGCACCGGCCAGGAATTCGTGCCACCCGAAGATGGGGACCTCGTCGCTCTGGGTGACCTCGCTGGTGGTGCCCTCGTCGTCACGCAGCAGGACGATGCGCTCCAGGTGGGGGACGTCCTCGTCGTCGAGCATGGCCGGGTAGTCGAGGCCGAGGAAGCCGCGCACGGTGAACAGCGCCCGGGCGCGCGACCGGGTGAGTACGTAGGCGGCTTCGGGGCCCTTGAAGCGCGTGTTGAGGGGCACCAGGGCGGCGCCCGCCCCGACCAGCCCCAGCGCGGCGACCACCCACTCGGCCATGTTGGGCGCCCATATGGCCACGCGGTCGCCGGGGTGGATGCCCGCCGCCATGGCGGCCCCGGTCACCCCCAGCGCGTCGCGCTCGAGCTGGGCGAAGGACAGGCGGACGTCGCCGTCGGCCACCGCCTCGGCCTCGCCGAAACGCTGCGCGGCGTCGGAAACCAGCCCGGGCAGCGAGCCCCAGCGCAGGTCCCCCCGGGGGTCCTCGTCCTGTGGATCTGACACGGCGTCAGGCTACCGAACTTGGACAGAGCACCTCCGCCGGTCACTGGGGCCGGGGAGGTGGGTGCCCGTACGCAGACGGCGTACTCCACGTGCAGTTCGCCCCGGGCACTGAGGCCCTGACCGGGTGGGATAATGGCGGCGGGCGTGTCGGGTGGTGCCGGGGGTGGGGGGCGATGGAGGGCAAATCGGTTCGACTGGTGACGCTGCTCGCGGCGGCGTCCCTGCTCGGCGCCTCGTGCTCGGCCTCGGCCCCGAGCTCGGCGAAGAAGCCTCATCACACGCACCACCCCACACATCACGTCGCGGCGCGCACCACCACGACCACCGTGACGACGGCCAACACGGGGACGGGCAATACCGGCACGGCCGGGACCGGGAACACGGGGACGGGCAACAGCGGATCGGGGAACACCGGGACGGGGGTATCGACCTCCACCACCGGGGCCTCGTCGTCCACCACCGGGGCGTCGACGACGACGACGACCGGGCTGAGCCATGTGATCATCACCAAGACGGGGCGGATCCGGTACCGGGGTACGGGGCCGGTGATCTCGAAGTTCAACCCGTTGTCGAGCCCCGCCGGGGGAACCGTGATCATCTACGGCAAGCGACTGGGCCATGCCACGGTTGTGTCGTTCGACGGTCTCCCGGCCACGATCACCTTCAACAGCAACGGCAGAATCAGGGCGGTTGTCCCCACCGGCGCCACCAGCGGACCGATCAGCGTGGTCACCACGGGGGGGACGGCCACCGTGGCGGGGTTCCTGGTCTTGTGACTCAGGGGTGCTGGCTGGAGACCGAGACGATCTCGCCGCTCATGTACGACGAGTAGTCACTGGCCAGGAAGACCATGACGTTGGCCACTTCCCAGGTCTCCGCCGAGCGGCCGAAGAGCTCGGCCTGGCGGAGGCGCTCGAGCTCGTCGTCGGGGAAGACGCGGTTGAGGAAGGGGTGCAGCGCCAGGCTGGGGGCCACGGCGTTGACGCGCACCCCGTAGGGGGCGGCCTCCACGGCCGCACAGCGGGTGAGGGCCATGACGCCGGCCTTGGCCGCGGCGTAGTGGGACTGGTCGGCCTGGGCCCGCCATCCGAGCACCGACGAGTTGTTGACGACGACGCCGGCGCCCTGGGCGTACATGTGGCGGAGCTCGGCGCGCATGCAGCGGAAGGTGCCGGTGAGGGTGATGTCGAGGACGGTGGACCACTGGTCGTCGGTCATGTCGACGATGGGGGCGTTGCCACCCAGGCCGGCGTTGTTGATGGCGACGTCCATGCGGCCGTGCTCGAACAGCACGGCGTCATAGAGGCGCTGCACGTCGGCCTCCACGGTCACGTTGCAGGTGACGGCCAGCGGTGGCGCCCCCGAAATCTCGGCCAGGGCCTCGGCGGCTTCGCCCAGGCGCCGCTCGTGGGCGTCGGAGATGACCACCACGGCGCCCTCCTCGGCGCAACGCTGGGCGGTGGCGAAGCCGATGCCGGTGCCCGCCGCGGCGGTGACGACCACGACCTTGCCCTGGAGCAGGGCGTGGGGCGCGGGGGGTTGGGGCGGGGACGGCGGGGACTCGGACGGTGTCACGAGGCGGGGGCCACCTTGGCGGCGACGGGGACCTTGGGCTCGGGGGGGAGGCCGAGGACGCGCTCACCGATGATGTTGCGCTGGATCTGGTTGGACCCGCCGTAGATGGTGTCGGCCCGGCTGAAGAGGAAGATCCGTTGCGGGTCGGTGAGCTCGTAGGGAAGCGCCGCGCCCACCAGGGCGTCGGAACCCAGGACGTCCATGGCCAGCTCGCCCAGGTCCCGATGCCAGGTGGCCCAGAACAGCTTGGAGATCGAGGCCTGGGGTGGGGCCACGGGACCGTCGACACCGGTGAGAGAACGCAGGGTGTTGAGCCGGAGGATGAAGAGGCGGATCCAGGCATCGGCGAGGCGCTTGCGAAGTACCGGGTTCGCCCCCCGTCCGTTCTTGCGGGCGAGGTCGAGAATGTGGTCGAGCTCCCGGCGAAATCCCACGATGTCGCCCAGTATCCCCACGCCGCGCTCGAAGGCGAGGGTGGCGAGGGCCACCCGCCACCCGTCGTCGACCTCCCCCACGACCAGGTCGGAGTCGGTGCGGGCCCGGTCGAAGAAGACCTCGTTGAACTCCGAGGTGCCGGTCAACTGGCGGATGGGCCGGACCTCGACCCCGGCCTGGTCCATGGGGACGAGGATGTAGGAGAGCCCGTGATGGCGCGTGGACTCGGGGTCGGTGCGACACAGCACGAAGCACCAGTCCGACCACTGGGCGTAGGAGGTCCACACCTTCTGGCCGGTGATGACCCACTGGTCGTGTTCGAGGACGGCTTTGGTCTGGACGTTGGCCAGGTCCGAGCCGGCGTCGGGCTCGGAGTAGCCCTGGCACCACAGTTGGGTGCCCCAGCGGATGGGGTTGAGGAAGCGGCGCTTCTGGTCGTCGGTGCCGTAGGCGATGAGGGTCGGGCCGAGGAGCCCCTCCCCCATGACGTTGACGCGGGCCGGGGCGTCGGCCCGGACGTACTCCTCGTTCCAGATGACCTGCTGGGACATGGGCGCGCCCCGGCCGCCGTACTCGACGGGCCAGCCGACACAGGTCCATCCCTGCATGCCGAGGTGGCGCTCCCAGGCCATGCGGAGCTCTCGACCTTCGTGCTGGAGCCCGGCCCGGCCCAGGCCCCGGGCGTCGGCGAACTCCCCGGTGAGGTTGGCCTCGAGCCAGGCGCGCGCCTCGGTCCGGAAGGCGGCGTCCTCGGGGCTGTCGCGGAGGTCCATGGAGTGGGGGTTTCTCCCTGCATGCTCCCAGGCCAGGAGCGTATTCGGGGCCGACGTTAGCAAAGGGGTCCCGAGCGGCCCCGGGGTCCCGACGCTGCCATGGAAACTCGGGGGGTGGGTGGAACAGTTGCCCCCCGAGCGGGGTTTCCTAGGCATGGGAATACTCCAGAAGATGTTCGCCAAATCACCACAACCCCAGAGGAGGGCACAGGTGGGTTCAGAGACAACCAAGCCAGAGATCGTGAAGACAGAGGACGAGTGGAAGGCCGAGCTGGCACCCGACCGGTACCACGTACTGCGTGAGAAGGGCACCGAGCCGGCGTGGACGGGGGCGCTGTTGGACGTGCACGACCCGGGCCTGTTCCGTTGCGCGGCGTGCGGGGCCGAGCTGTTCCGCTCCGACGACAAGTTCGACTCGGGGTCGGGGTGGCCGAGCTTCACCAAGGCCGTGGCCGACGGGGTTATCAACGAGCACGACGACAGCACGTTCGGCATGCGCCGGACCGAGGTCACCTGTGCCCGCTGCGGAGGGCACCTGGGTCACGTCTTCCCCGACGGCCCCGCTCCCACCGGTCAGCGTTACTGCATCAACTCGCTGTCGCTCGAGTTCGAGCCGGGCGCAAGCCAGTAGCTCGACCAGAGCTTCTCAGTGCCGATCTACGGGGCCGTGCGAAGACGCCGCGGCCCCGTTGGATTGGAAGTCATGTTCAGCTGGAGACGAGCCTGCCTTCGATGAGCTCGAAAAGAGCTGCCAGGCGTCCGGCTTCCTCCGCCCGGCCCGTTCGCAAGAGGGCACGCTCGGCCTCGGCGCAGGCTTCGCATGCTTCGAACGCTTCGCGCTTGGTGAGGACAACAGCCATGGCAAAACTCACCCGATCTCCCTTGATGATGTGCTGAATCGATGTCAATCGTTCATCTCCGGCACGTCCTCCTCCGAATGAGCCGCGTTGGTCGAATGCGCGAAGACCGATGACCAGGCGACAATCAGCGCAACGGCTGCGGCGAGAGCCACCAATGCCCATGCGACTCGATGGGTCACAGACCACCCCGGGACCCAGGAGTCGAGACGTGCGATCTGGGCGCTCACCTTGTGAGCGATGAACCTCCCAATGGCGAGCATAGGAATGACAACCCACAGGGGAGCCATCACCACGACCATCGTGTCTCCCTCTACCCGATCGGACCGAGTGGCCGGACTCGCGACGGCCACGGGGCCATCACGAGTCCGGGTCAAGTCGGTCAGGCGTCGATTCCGACGACCTCGGCATTGCCCACCGAGTCGGAGTTCCCGGAGGAGTCTGCCTGGTCAGGACCGCGACGCTCGGTCCGAGAGATCTCGGCAGTCGCGAACCGGAGAGACGGCCCGACCTCTTCGGCTGTGACCTCCACCCGGCTGCGGCGCTCACCGTTCTCATTTTCCCAGCTGTGTTGCTCGAGCCGGCCCGTCACAATAACGCGAAGGCCCTTCACCAGGCTGAGAGCCACGTTCTCGGCGAGATCGCGCCAGCACACCACATCGAAGAACGAGGTGGCTTCCTCCCACTCGTCGGATCCTCGAGGTTGCCAACGTCGATTGACTGCCAAACCGAACGTCGCGTTCGCTTGGCCATCCCGTGTGTATCGAATTTCTGGATCGCGGGTCAGATTGCCTGACAGCGTCGTCGTGTTGCTCATCGGCTTGTGATCTCCTCGTCTGTCGCTCACCCTCAGGCGGCAAGCCCGATCGTCGACGGCGGACCTTGCGAAAGTCCTCGCTGGCTACCTCTCGCTGATCTTGCTAGGACCAATTTCCGGCTGACGAGCCGCC
This sequence comes from uncultured Acidimicrobiales bacterium, assembly GCA_963731665.1. Taxonomy (GTDB): domain Bacteria; phylum Actinomycetota; class Acidimicrobiia; order Acidimicrobiales; family UBA8190; genus Chersky-840. The sequence continues at coordinate 201,431 of CAVSWP010000011.1, forward strand.
GGGTTGGCAGCCTTCGATGGATGTCAGCGACTACGGGCAGCAAACGAACGCCGCGAGAGATTGCGGTAGAGCGACAAGGTTTCCGGATGCACAGCATCGAAGGGCTCGACATCGTCGGCAATCAGATGGATGAGCTCCGCCATGATTGATTCGACGCCTGCAGGGTTGCCGGCCGCGTCGGATGACTTCAAGAGCACGCGGTAGAGCCGCTCGTCGTAAGGGCTCACCCGCAAGCCCTGCCGGGCCGCCCATTCGGCGCTGGGGGCATCTCCGTTGTCGAGACAGTGCTGAGCGAACTTGCAGGCCAAGTCGACGACAACGGCTTCGACGGTCGCGAGGATCCCTTCGAGCACCACCCAGTCCGGCGACCGCAAACCGTCGAAAGGGCGACCCCGGATGAGCTGCAGCGCCTCTCGCCACTCCTCCGGTCTCGGCGATCGTGCCCGGTCCACGAAGGTGTCCCAGTCAGTGCGGACTCCGGGACCTAGGACCAAGCGGCCACGAGAACGGGGAAGGTGATCCTCCTCCGAGGTGGACGTCCCCAAAGATCGACGGGCAGCAGAAGCCGTGGAATGCAGGCTCGCCGGTGCCATCTCCTTGTCAGGCCAAAGTGCCGTTGCCCATTGGTCGTTGCTGGCCCCACCGGGGTGAACGGCGAGGTATACGACGAGTTCTATCGCCCAGGCGCGGGTGAATTGGCGGGCTGCGCCCAAGATCTCAACCGGACCCAGCACGCGAACCTCTACCGACGTCTGCGTGGCATCAGCAGCCTGAGAGCCTGTCTCGTCACCAGGAGCAACTGACCGGACGGAGTCAGCGTCGGACGTCGACTCCCGTTCTGGAATGCGAAGGGCCAGACTCGCGTACGGGGCCTCCTCGGACGAGACTCCGTCTCGCTGGGCGGCCACCGAGACGAGGTCGGCTATACCCTCGATGAAATTCGAGGGTACTGACTGGTTATGGAGCGAGGGCCACCGAAGCCCTCCGTCTTCAACTGAGACAGTTCCCCCGTCGGCCCGGACGCGCCATCGGGCTGAAGCCACGTCGCATCCACAAATCACCACGACACCGAATGACCCGTCTCCGGCTACCTCGAGGAGATCTTCCAGTGCAACGCGCTCGTCCACTGAGGCGTCAGGGGAACACACGACAACACTGAGGTCCCAAGCATCACCGCCCTCGGACCATCGAGTCTCGTCGTTCGTAGCCCGATCGACCAGTGTGAGAAGGGCGGCGCGCTCTCGGACCCTTCGCTCCATCCTGGCGCCCACGGAATGAAGTGAACGGGCATGGCTGACGCGCTCCAGGCCCTCGCTGATGTCTCCGAAGCCCACCAAGACAAGGTCGATCTGATCGGCCCACTTGGCCGTCGCCAGTTCGACAGCAATTGCTTGGACCAGCCGAAGGGTGTCCTCTCCGGAAACGGCGACCGATCCCGCCTTTTCGATATTGACCATGAAGACCCCGAGCTCGTCGCGCCCCAAGGTGACGAGTGAGGGCAAGGGCGCGTCGACTCCCACGACCTTGGGGTCGTTGCGAAGCGCTTCGATACGTGAACCGCTCTTGGTCAGGATCCACCGTGTGCCATCCGGCCCCGATTCGAAAGGTGGGGGTGCTGGCGATGTCGGAAGTGCTGCGTCCAAGATGATCTCGACGGCATCATCACGAAGACGAACGGCAACGACGGCAGGTGTTTCCAGGCCGTGCTGCCGCACCGTCACCGAGAGAAGACGAAGACTCAAGTCGATCCAGTCTGCTGACCCCTGGTCGGACGCCATCCGGAGGCCTCGCTCCAACTCCACCAGATCACCCTCGGGAAGGGCGATACGAAGACCCGTTGAGCGATGTCGGCTCTGTGCTCGGCGCATGCGATCGATCAGCGCCACGATTCCCGCTCCCAGCAGGCCGTAGCCGATGGGCGCAACGGGCAGACGCGGAGACGGCGGTGCCTCTGTCTTGGTTGGTGGATGTATCGGTGTGTCGTTGCCCGACGATCGGCTGGCGGCGATGGTGGACGCCCTCGGCAACTCGGTGCGTCCCAGGACCAGCGTGGGCGAGAATGGTACCGCGGGCACCACAGCGTCTGTGGGAGCCCTCGTCTCGTGGGTGGTGGGAATGGCGAGGGGCGTTGGCGGCGCGTGAGAGGTGGCGCTGGGAGCTGACCCCGACGCCGGGAGGACGAACACCCATCCAGGTCGTATCCAGTGATCGTCGGTGAGCGCTTCTCCATCTGGCTGTGGACGCCCATAGTTGGCGGCAGCGATGGCCCGCCAGTCCAAGGGTGAGCCAAGCTCGGCTCCGGCGATCGACCAAAGGGTGTCCCGAGGTCTTACGACATAGACGTGCTGAAGCAACGTGGAAGCGGCTTCTGGTACACCGGTCGGAGAGTCCAGAGGCCCACCACTCGGCACGTTCGCCATTCTCAGGCCGCCGTCGGTTGGCACCGATTCGGTTTGCCGCCAATAGACCGGGCTCGGAGCAGAAGCTCCGGCAACTTGGAGTTTGATCGGCGACAGCCGAGTGGGAGACCCAAAGGCCAGAGATGCACCCAGCAAGCCCGTCACCAGCGAATGGACGTACCGGCTTCCAGGCATCTTCGCCCGGGTACGACCTCGGAACCGGCCCACCATCTCCAAGCTCAAGCAGACGATGAACCACAACCACGCCAACCAGGCGATCGACCAGACCAGCTTCACGGTCGCGTCGTCGGTGACGCGCGTCGCCACGAGACGCTTGACTTGGTTCGGGTTCACCAATACGGAACCGATCTGCCTCAGAGGTGGATCGGCATGCAACGCCACCAACAGTGCGGGGACTCCCGCCACCAGCCCGACAACCCCAAGCGTCGATGCGACTTGAATTGCTCTCTGGCTCTTCACGACTCTCGGGTATGGGCTGAATCCGTCGCTCATGAGTCCTGCCTCGTGACCCCGTGCACATTGGTCGCGCTGGCGCTCGCCGAGATCCCGATTTGCTCCACACCGACAATTCCCAAGATGTCGGTCGGCTCTGCGCCCTGGATCTCGACCCGCACGGTCTGGCCGGCCACCGTCACCTCACCTTTCGCCCCCATTGAGCTGAGATAGGCCTGGGCGACTTCAACTGCGGCAACCGGGTCGACCCTCACTGTTCCCAGACGAAGGGCGTCCACAGAGATCTGTCCGGCGCCAAGGCGCGCCGCCTGTTCAGCTTCACCGGTCGCCGCGCTCTGGGCGGCAACTGCCCGACCACCGTCGATCACAAGGCCGAGCAAAGCGAAGAGAGCGACGGCAAGAACCGCGAGGAAGACCGTGAGAGATCCTCTCTCGTCGCGGGTCTGGGAACACTCGACCTGTCGCGAACAGCATTTGAACGGCTCCTTCATGGTTGGACCGTCCGAAAGGGGTCAATGGGCGTTGACTGAACAGCTTGAAGGGAGACCGAGCCCGGAAGACCCGGGATGGCGAGGTCCGAAAGGTCCACACGACAGGACACAGAGACACGGACGACTCCCCCGGGGTCGAACGATTCGGATTCGACGGTCACTTTGGGATCGACACAGGAATGGTCCGATCGAAGCACCGGTGCTGCGGCCGCGACCGCAGCAGGCTGGGCGGCGGCCGCTGAGCCGGCGACCGCAGCTGCCTCTGCCGCCGCCCGTGCACCGGCTACGACCTGCTCGCGCGCCAGTGCATACCGGCCAAAGACCAGTGATACCAGGATGAACACGACAAGGATGGGAGTCAAGACCGCAAGCTCCACCGTGAGGCTGCCTCGTTCGGTCCGGAATCGACACCATGTCCGCGGACTCGCCAGCCTCCCGTCCTCCATCGTTTCAGCCATTGACGCGAAACTCCTGTCGAGTGCCGACAAGCACAGCCGATACGGGAAGGTGGATCCCGGGGACAATGGACTCGGCCAGTCCTGTCACGCGCATCTCCACCTCGTCTCCGGGCATGAGAGAGGCCTGTACGGAAACGTCCGTCACGACATGACTCGCGGTCTCAGCCAGGGCCAGCCGTGCTTCGGTGATCCCGTCCGACAGAGAACCACCTTCAACACAGGCCGCCTGATCACCTCGAGTAGCCGCCGCCTGGACCAGGGTCGACGAGTAAGCCCAGAGACAGAACTGCATGACGACGAGGATCACCAGCATCGCGGCGGGGATGACAATCGCGGCCTCAACCGCGGATCCCTCTTCATCCACGACCACCCGTCGCCAGGACATGACCCTGCCGAGTCTGAAGAGACGTCCCAGTGCTCTCAATTGAGGTTGATCGAGTTCGCCTTATCCATCACCTTGGCCACGATGATGGCCCCGACGGCGATGGCAAGGGCGGCGAACACGGCCGTCAGGATCACCTTTTCGACCGCGCTTCCCTCCTCGCTGCGGTGCGCCGACGTCCACCTGGCGGCGATGTACGACCAGATCATGCTGACCTGAACAACCATGATGAACTGCTCCTTTCATTTTGCAAGTGCACGACCTGACGTCCACAAACCAGGATCGTCTAACGACATAGACGCAGCTCCGTCTAGGCTGGTAGACTGAGAGGGTGACGGCCCGGGCGTTGATCCACAGGCTCCGCCGACTCGGTTGTGAGCCGGTCCGGCAGAGGGAACACGCCAGACCTGGCGCTGCGACCGCTGCCAGACTGTCGTCCCTCTCCATTTCGGTGACATCCCGGCTGGCACGCTCCGCTCCATCGAACGAGACCTCGAACCTTGCCTGGGGCTGAAGTGGCTCACCCAATGACCGACGACATCAAGGAGGACAACGTGAAGACCTACACTGCCCGCCTCGAGCGGGAAGAGGACGGGCGCTGGACTGTCGAGCTCGAAGAGGAACCGAGGGTTCACACGTGGGGCAAGACCGTTGATCAAGCCCTCGACCGCGTGCGAGAAGCCGCCGCACTGTGGTTCCAGACCGACGAAAGCCAGATCGAGCTCGTCCCCTACCCCGTGCTGCCCAAGACCATCGGGCGCACCGTCGAACAAGCCCGGCAAGCCCGAGAGCTGGCGCGAGACGCCGATCGACGCGCCCTCGAGCAGACCCGCAAAGCTGTCGCCGCGCTCACCAACCGAGGGATCAGCATGAGAGACGCCGCCGCCATCTTGGGCATCTCTCACCAGCGCGTTCACCAGCTGCTCACACCGCAGGTGACTCCCCCACGGCGCAGAGCCGCCGGCTGACACTGCCGATCGGTTCCCTGAACACCAGGGTCCAACCCCGGCCGTCACGGCGCTTCTATCCCTGAGTTCGAGGCATTCGCTACATCAGAATTCATGAACCCAAGCCCTTTCACGCGCCCGAAGCGATCCTGGTGAACGCGGGATAACCGATGAAGATGAGAAAGCCGATGAGCAGAAACGCACCGGGCAGGAACAGCTTTTCTGTGAGTGCGTTTGCCTCGGCCTCTGCATTGGCAAGCTCGTGACGCCGAAGCGATGCTGCCCGCGCCGCCAATGTGGCTCGCACCTTGGCGCCTTCGGTTCCGGCTAGGCCCGATGTCGCCGCCAATTCGCCCAACTCCTCGATACCCAACGTCTCGCCGAGGCGGGCCAGGGCCTCCCACGGTGGCTCACCTGAGTCTCGACAACGAGACAGTGCGGCCAGCATGCGCCGAGACACCACGTTCTCACCGAGCTGCGCGGCCGTGAGAAGGGCGCTCTCGATGCCCATTCCGCCCGCCAAACCCAGCACCACGAGGTCGAGGAACGAGCAAATGACGCGTTTAGCGTGCCGTCTTCCTCGCTTGGCCGCCGCGTTCAATTCCGCGACAGGGAGCAGTGCACCACCTATCCCGAAGAGCACACTCGCCCCCAAGACGACGGGGACGGGTACCCCGAAGCCTCCAGCTGTCACCATCCCCCCAGCCAAGAGGGGAAAGAGGAATCCGACGGCTGCGCCGACCAGGCAGTGAGAACAGAGCTCTTCGAGCGAGGAATCGGCGAGGGCGAGGCGGGTGGCAAGGGCATGGTCAATGCGCTCGCTGTTGCCTATGACCTGAGCGAGCCTCGTCAGTGCCAGGCGATTGACGTGCCCCCCGGGCCGATTCCATGCGGGAAGTCGTCCCGATCCCTCGTCGCCCGCCAAGGACGAGAGCACGTGTTGCAGGGACGGAGTTCGGCCGCGGATGCCGACGACCATGCCGACTAGTCCCAACCCCGCACCGATTGCCATTATGACGACAACGGTCACCCGACACCCTCGATCTCCAACAACCTGGACTGGGGGATCGGCCGGACCATACGCACCATGAGGGCCAATCCGACGCCATAACAGACCCCCACTATCGCCAGCACGAGTTGACCCACGGCAGAGCCGAATGGACTGAGGTACGAGTGTGCGACCAGTGCCAGCGCACACGCGAACCCCACTGAGAACAGGACCACCGTCCGCACGCTGCTGCGCGCCGAAGCACGGCTGGCATCAACGCGAAGATGCATAGAGACGTCGTCTCGCATCGACGCCGCCAAGGCGGTCAGGACGTCCACCAGCCTCTGCCCGTGCGCGGTTGCCGCCAGCAAGAGCGCGCAGACAAGAAACTCGGCGGCAGGATCGTCGACCTCCACAGCGAACGATCGCAAGGCCGATTCCAGGGAGACACCGCTGGTCAACCGTGACGCCAACGCCCCCACGTGTGGTCGGATCGCGGTCGGAGCCGATGGCGCCGTTACGACAATCGCTTGAGCGAGCCCCGCAGACGCGGCTAACGAGTCTCGGATCAGCTCCGTCCAGCTAGCGACAGCTTCGGTTCGTCGCGACTGGGCTCCGGGAACGATGCGGCGAAGACTCCCGGGCAACGTCGCGGCGGCCAGGGCCCCCAGAACGCCCGCCACGGGCCACCGCGTCAGGATGACGCAGAGAAGCCCGACGACCAACGGCACCGCTCCCTGAGTGACCCATAGAGGAAAGACACCAGAAGGTCTTGATGCGTGCGCATTGAAGGCCGAGCGAGGACCGATGCGTCCCGAGTCGCCGACAGGCCTCCGCTCGCGCAGCACCCAGGCGAGGCCAAGAACGCCGAGCGCGGTGCCCGCCGCAAGGAGGACGACGATCGAGGTCTTCACCATGGCACTGCCTCGGCGTTCCTCAGAGAGGGCTCGAACCCGCATTCGACGAGCTCCTCGAGCGTGGACGAACGCAGAGGTGCGGTCGGCTCGGCGTGACCGTCCCGGCCCGTACGAAAGACTTCGTTCGCGATGACGTGTAGACCCTCGGAACCCACGACTTCTTGCACGGAGGAGACGAACCGACGACGCTTGACAGCGTCGAAGCGCAAATGGCGCGGGGCTTGCTCACCAATCGAGGGATCCCGGTCCCAACTACTGAGGTAACGCATTCTCGCTGCAGGCGCCTCGACGTCAGCGACCTCGACGAACACCGCGAAGTGCACGGCTCCGGCGATAAGCAAGTTGGTGGACTCAAGCGGAAGCCGCTCTGGCGCCTGTACGGCATATGACGCCAATCGGCGAAATATGCCGAGCGACGAATCGGCGTGAATCGTGCACATCGATCCCGAACGCCCCTGACTCATGGCGTTGAGCATCGGCAGAACCTCATCGCCCAGGACCTCGCCGACAATGACGCGATCGGCATTCATCCGCAGCGCCCTGCGGACAAGTCGAGCCATCGAGATCTCGCCTTCACCCTCGGCATTGGCCGGACGGGACTCCAGTGCCACCAAATCGGGGTGCCGGTCCGGGATGGAGTCCAGGCCCAGCTCGAAAGCTTGTTCGATCGTGACCACCCGCTCCCGGGGAGGAATAGCAGACGACAGGGCCCGCACCAAGGTGGTCTTGCCGGAATTCATGGCCCCACCCACGACGATGTTCTTCCTGGCTCGGACGGCCGCCGACAAGAAGCTGGCGACAGTCGGATCGAGCCCACCCATTTCAACGAGGTCCCCCAGGGTGATATCGACATAGCGGTGGCGCCGTATTGAAACCACGGGCCTCTGGACGACGGACATCAATGCCGAGAGGCGGCTGCCGTCCGGGAGCCGCAGGTCCAGTTCGGGGTGAGATACGTCGAATCGTCGTTCCGACAACCCGAATCGCGCCGCCGCAGAGCGAAGCATCTCGGCGAGTTCGGCGTCGGATTCAGCTATCGCCTCCACCCTCGCCTTGGTCCCGTCTGAATAGCTGACCCACACCCGGTCGCACCCATTGACGTCGATGTTTTCGATATCACGGTTGTCGATCAAGGATTGAAGCCGCCCGAGACCGAAGAGGGCATCAAGGACTGCCCGGGCAACTCGTTGCTCGTCGGCAAGATTCAACGGCGCGTTCCCGACCTCGACGGACTCGGCCGCGTGCCTCTCGACTCGGGAAAGCGTCAACTGACGCGCGAGCTCCCGGCGATCGTCGAGTGCCAACTGGTATCCGGCAGCGGCCGACAAATCATCAGCGACCTCGGTTCGGAGCCGGCCGACCAGCGAGGCAAATTCGTCGACGGACGTCATCGTGCCTCAACTCCCAGGTCCTTCAATCCCGCGAACTCCAGGCTGGGACGGGCATTTGCGACGACAGGACTTGAGAGAGTGCGGTCGGTGTCTGGTTGCTCGGTCTCACCATTGGCTTCACACCGGAAGTCCGAGTTGTTCAACACGCGATCGACCAGACTCCTCGCTGAAGCCACCAAGGAACCTCGAGCGAACGCTTTCGGCCTTCCCGGAACCCCACTCACAATGGCGGCCGACTTGGGGTCGAAAGGGATGAGTCCCAGGAGATCCGCTTGGAGCGCTTCCGCGATCTCGGTGACGCCAAATCCATTGGACCCCGCCACAACGAAGGACGTCGTGCCCTTGGTCTCGAGGCCTCGGACGAATTCGAGCGTCCACATCGCATGCGCAAGCCCTGCCGCGTCGGGTCGAGTGAGGACGACAATGTGGTCGGCCGCCTTGAGAATCTCTCGTTGGCCGAGAGCACCGGCGAGGACTCGTCCGCAGTCGACAATCATGTCTGCTCGTCCCGAGAGGATCGTGGTGCCCACTGCGACCAACTCTCGATCCAAGCTTCTGGCAGCGTCCGCGCTCACGGGACCCACCAATACTTCCAGGCCTCCGGGTAGTGATTGCACGTGAGCTCCGAGCGGCTGCGTCGAGTCCTCGGAACGGCGAAGGGCGAGAACCAGGCTCGTCATGCCAAGACGCGGCGACAACCCAAACCGTGCCGCGAGGTCGTTTCCCGAGGGGTCGCATTCGGCAATCAAAACCTCCCTGTGGGTGGGCCAAACCGCCCCCGCGACGCAAGCGAGAGTTGAGACTCCAGGAGAGCCCTTTCCCGAGCAGAAGGCGACAACGGTCATGAGTTCGGACTCACGAGAACCAGGGCTGCCTGACCGGCGGCGGAGGCACTGGCCACGAGTGGCGCCATCGCAGTCGGAATGAGGACTGACACGACAATTGTGTCCGGACTTGACGGGCTGGGGGCTGCTACTGCGGTGACCACAGCATCGGATGCCAGAACACCGCCAACCTCTAACACCGCGCTCGTCGCCGATGAGCTGGTGGAAGACAACCCTCCGGAAGCCCCACCCGCCAATGTCGCCGGCGAGCCCGTCAGAACTACTTCAACGCTGTCCCCGACAGCGACGCCTCCGGCCGGGAGCTGCCCGGCCTTGGTAGCAATACCCACCACCGCCTTGTCACGCGTGAGACTGCCTCGCAGAGTCAGATCCGCAAAACTGAGCAGGGTGCCTGGTACCAGTGACACTGCCGCTCTCTTCCCGACCACATGACTGACGTCGCTGGCAGGAACCGGGGACAAGCCTGCAGCGCGAGAGATTCTCACGACGGTGAGGTCATTCGAGGTGATTGTATGGCCCTGCGTGACCTCCTGCGATAGGGCGAGGACTGCGTACCGCGTTCCGGCATTGAGGTAGATGGTGGTGAACGTCGCGACGCAAAATGCCACCAGTGCGAGAGACGCCACAGCCACGACGGGTCGACGGCGATGCGGGTTCCCGGCGAACCGAACAGAGTCGGTCGTCCCTTGGCGGTGGGATCGAGGACGAGTCAATGTCATGGCCATGCGAACCTGCTCCTCACTCGGCTGTCAGCCAGCAGTCCCGACGGATTCGACCTGCTCCACGCGAACAGCAGTCGAGGTAGCGGTGTGCAGCGGAAGAAGTGACCCGCCCCCGGTGACTCCTGTGGTCAGCCAACTCACCGACCACGTAATCGTCGCGGTGACGGTAAACGCCGAGTCGTTCGCGTCGCCGTCAGCACTCGGTTGCCCAGCCGATGACTCTGCATATGTGTACGAGCAGTCTGTGGACTGCGCCGTCGACGGAAGGGCCGTCTGGTACGGAGTGCCCGGACCCGGACAGAGGACCGTGTGTCCATCGCCCATCGACCAGGAGACGAACTGGGGAACCGCCGTGGCGGTGGCACTCACGGCTCCGGCCGTCGCGGTCGCACGAAAGCTGTGCCAGGTCTGCGGGGAGACCCAGAGCCATGACGTGAGGTTGACGACGCTGAATGCCGCCGGGTTGAGATTGATGACCGGTCTTGGCAGCGTCAGGAGACCGACTGCTTGAAGTACCAACGCACTCGGGGCCACGCTCGGCGTCTCGGCGACAGCCGGTGTCCCTCCAACAGCCGGGGTCGTGGACGGAAACCACGAGAGTGCGCCGTTGTAGGTGGTCAAGGTCGTCCCAGAACAGTGGACGAGGTACCACGATCCGGGAATTGGGCTTCCTTGGTCGACCGTGGGGGCGCCACCGGACGACGTGGGGGTGTACGTGCACGAAGGACCCGAGCCGGCGCTTCCCCTCGCGGTGCCACGGTGGACCGGCTTGGCGGTTGCCGAGGTGGCGCTGCTGACGCCCACCTTGACGGTGTCTCCCCCGTCTGAGGCCGAACTCGTATTGGTAGCCGCCCACGCCACGAGCGCGCCCTGGGTGCTGACGATTGCCGCCGCCGCGACCCAGAGCCCGAGGTGCCGGGCCACGCCCCTCCTCATGCGGTCGACCCGATGGGCCAAATTCCCGCGCTCTGTGCCTCCGGATCGCTACGGGACGCGAAAAACCGAGGAAAGGGCATGGAATTCCTCCCGAATCGGTGTTCGTTTGGAGGCCGCCCCCCCACTCAAAGTGAGGAGACTACGAGGAGTGAAGATCGGCGTGCAACTTGGACGCTCACCGAAGCCAAACCGATCAGCTCGACGACCCGCGTGGGGGGCCTTTCCTTTCAGGACGGGCACGGTCCGAAATTGCCCTGAGCGGCTTGCTGAAAACCTTGCTCGTGACCTCACTCGTGGGCACACGACCATCGAAATTCGGCCACGGGGGCACAAGGTTGGGCAAGCGCCGGTTCCCGGTAGCGTCGTCCCGAAATTTTGGCATTGGTCAGGGCTCGCGCCTTTATGCTCCAGGCGCATATGTGTGGACGCGTAGACATTCACACGCCCCCCTCGCAGCTGGCCCGGTTGCTCGAGGTCCAGCTGGCGGCGGGCGTCAACCCGGACGGGCGCCCCAGCTGGAACGTCCCCCCGGCACGCGGCATCCCGGCCATCACCGAGCGCCATCCACTCACCGAGTCCGGAGAGAAGAGCGAACACTCTGAGAGGGTTTTGGACGTCCTGCGCTGGGGACTGGTCCCCCACTGGGCCAAGGACCCCCGTACGGGCTACAAGATGATCAACGCCCGGGCCGAGACGGTCACCAAGAAGCCCGCCTACCGATCCGCCTTCGCCAACCACCGCTGCCTGGTGGTCGTGGACGGCTTCTTCGAGTGGCAGGTCCCGGACCCCGCCAGCCCCAAGCGCAAGGTCCCCTTCTACTTCCGCCGGGCCGACGGCCAGCCCATCACCTTCGCCGGCCTCTACGAGACCTGGTGGGACAAGACGCGCTCCGAGGAGCCCGATCCCGACACCATGCTGCGCACCTGCACCATCATCACCACCAACGCCGGCGCCGACATGGTCGACGTCCACGACCGCATGCCCGTCATCATCGAGCGCGCCGACTTCGACCGCTGGCTCGACCCCGACCAGCACGACACCGAGGCCCTGGCCAAGCTGCTCCTCCCTGCTCCCAAGGGCACGCTGGTGCGCCACCCCGTCGACAAGGCCGTGAACAGCCCCCGCAACGACGGGCCCATGATCATCCAGCAAGCCTCACCGGACGACGACGCCGACGACGAAGCTGCGGCCGAGGGCTGAGGAGAAACCCGGCACCCGCATGACCACCCTGCGCCGCGCCCGGGAGCTCGCCCTGGCCCTCCCCGAGGCCACCGAACAGGACCATCACGGCCTGGCCTCGTTCCGGGTGCGAGGAAAGATCTTCGCCACCGTCCCCGACGACACCCACTTGCGGGTCATGGTCGACGAGATGGAGATCCGAGCGGCGGTGGCCGAGAACCCCCGGGCCTGCCACGAGTTCTACTGGGGAAAGCGATTGGCCTGTGTCGTGGTGGACCTCGGCGTGGCGTCGCCGGCATTGGTCAAAGAGCTCCTCGTCGAGGCCTGGGCGCGCAAGGCCCCCAAGAACCTCGCCCGCGAGTTCACCGGTACCTGACTCTCTGAGTGACAGACCCACCCCGTACTACTTCTTTCCTACCCTTGGTAGTATCAAAGTATGAAAGTGAGTGTCAGCCTTCCCCAGGAGGACGTGGACTTCCTGGACGAATACGCCGACCAGCAGGGGTTCGGGTCCCGCTCCGCCGTGCTCCACACCGCCGTCCGCCTCCTGCGAGCCTCGGGACTAGGTGGCGCCTACGAAGAGGCGTGGCAGGAGTGGGAAGGGGCCGGCGAGGAGGAGTCCTGGGACCAGTCGGTCGCCGACGGGCTCTCCTCCTGATGCGGCCCACCTGATGCGGCGCGGCGAGATCCGCCTCGTCGACCTGGACCCCGCCCGCGGTGCCGAAGCCGACAAGCGCCGGCCGGCCGTCATCGTGAGCAACGACGGCGCCAACGACAGCGCGGCGCGCCTCGGGCGCGGCGTCGTCACCGTCGTACCGGTCACCTCGAACGTGGCGCGGGTCTATCCCTTCCAGGTGCTCCTGCCGTCAGCGCGCACGGGGCTCGAGCGCGACTCCAAGGCGCAAGCCGAGCAAGTGCGCTCGGTGGCGGTCCACCGCATCGGCAAGCGCGTCGGCGTCGTCCCCCGACCACTCATGACGAAGATCGGCGAGGCGCTGCGTCTGCACCTCGCCCTGTGAACCCAAGCGCATCTTGGGCGCTTGCGACGCCGCGCCGGTGACGCCGGCGGCTTTGGCTACCCCTCGCTGAACGTCAGCTTGTCCTGTTCCCAGAACGACCGCAGCGAAGCCAGCTTGCCCTCGGAGTTCACCTTGTAGATGTTGACGATCGGGACGATTCCGACCTGGTTTCCCGGCAGGGTGATGCGGAGCTCCCCGATGTTGGCCACCTCGTCCCCGCACTCGAGGGACTGGCGGATGGTGAACTTGAGGCTCTCGCTCTGGGAGATCACGTTGTCGTAGAAGGCGGTGATGGCCTCCTTGCCGCGCTGGCCCTTCCCCTCGGGATCGATGAACGACGGCCCCACCGGGTCCTCGACCACGGCGTCGTCGGCGAACAACCCCAGCCAACCCTCGCGGTCCTTGGCCTCGGTCGTGATCATCGACCTCTTCGACATCTCCAGTGCTGCGCCCATGGCGTCGTCCTTCTCCGCCGCGTTCCCTACCGCGTTCTCTACCGCGTCTTGTGGATCACAGTCTCGGCGAACTGGCGGAGGCTGTCGATCTTGGCCTGCAGGGGCTCGGTGTCGGGGCCCACGACGTAGGGCCAGCGGAACCCGACGATGACGTCGGTGATGCCCTGGTCCTCGAGCCGCCGGACGCCGTCGACGCTGAACCCGTCCATCGAGATCACATGGGTCTCGAAGGGCACGGTGTCGCGCCCCGCTTCGGCCCGCAGCTCGGCCAGCCGGGCGAGCAATCCGGGCAGCTCCGCCGGATCACCCCCGCCGTGCATCCAGCCGTCGCCCATGACCGCCGCCCGGCGCAGGGCGGCCTCCCCGTGGCCCCCGATGAGGATGGGGATGGGGGCGCTGGGCGCCGGGGCCATCTTCACCGCGGGCACCTCGAAGACCTCGCCGTGGTACTCGAAGAACCCGCCGGCGGTGAGCCCCCGGATGACCTCGATGGCCTCGTTCATCCGCTTTCCCCGGCGCTCCCAGGGCACGTCCAGCAGCCCGTAGTCCTCGGGCCACGGGCTCGTGCCCACCCCGAAAAGAAACCGGTTGTTCGTGAGCACCGCCACCGAGGCGGCCTGCTTGGCCACCATAACGGGGTGGCGGATGGGGAGCTTGACCACGAAGGTCACGAATCGCAGCCTCGTGGTGAGCGCCCCCAGCGCGGGGATGAGGCTGAAAGGCTCGAGGAAGGGCTTGTCCTCGAGGAACTCCCGGGACCCGTCGGGGTTGAAGGGGTAGATGGTGTCGGACTCGAGCGGGTAGGCGATGGAGTCGGGCACCACGAACGTGTCGTAGCCGGCGTCCTCGGCGGCCACGGCCAGGGGCCCGTAGAACGCCGGGTCGGTCATGGACTCGGCGTAGCTGAAGCGCATCGGCATCGGCGGCGGCGCCCGGTCAGGCGTTGGGCTTCTGGCCCGACGCCGCGGCCTGGCGAATCTGCTCGAGCCGGTCGATCAACCCCATGCGCTCCTGGCCGACCTCGTCGAATCGCTCGGCGATCTGCTGGGGTGTCCACCGGCCCTCGGTGCGCATGGACCGCACCTCGACGGGCTGGTTCCACACCGCGATGCGCCCCCCCACCGCCGTGAACACCTGGCCCGTCACGTTCACGGCGGCGTCCGACAACAGGTACACCACCAACGGGGCCACGTCCTCGGGGTCGCCCATCTCGGCCAGCTCGGAGGGGACGTTGGCAGACATCCGGGTGCGCGCCACGGGGGCCACGGCGTTGGCGCGCACGCCGTAGCGGTGCAGCCCCACCGCGGCGGAACGCACCAGCGACACAATCCCGCCCTTGGCAGCCGAGTAGTTGGCCTGGGCCACGCTGCCCGCGTAGGCACCCGAGGTGAACCCGATGAGCGATCCCGACTCCTGCTTGCGCATGATGGCGGCGGCGTGGCGGAACACGGTGAAGTGGCCCTTCAGGTGCGTGGCGATCACGGCGTCGAATTCGTCCTCGGACATGTTGAACAGCATCCGCTCGCGCAGGATCCCGGCCACGGCCACCACGCCGTCGATGTGGCCCCAGTGTTCGACAGCGGTGTTCACGATGCGCTCGCCCCCGGCCATGGTGCTCACGTCCTCGGCCACCGCCACGGCCTCGCCCCCGGCCCCCTCGATCTCCTTGACCACGGCCTCGGCCACCTGGCTGGTGGGGTCCTCGCCGGCCAGGCCCACCCCGATGTCAGCCACCACGACCTTGGCCCCCTCGGCCGCACAGGCCAGCGCGCAGGCCCGGCCGATGCCGCCGCCCCCGCCTGTGATCACCACCGCCTTGTCCTCGAGGTACCCAGCCACTGCCCCGACGCTCCTTCTCTGGTCTGTCTCGTCCCGCCGCCGTCACCGGGCATTGTCAGCCTGGAACGGCGTTGTCAGCCTGAAATCTGACGGGACGTTGGATCCGAGCACAAATCGCGTCGCCGACAGGGCAGGGGCAGCGCTAGCGCCCGCCGATCATCGGAGCAGGTCGGAGCGTGTTTTCGCAGTGGTCTAGTGCTGTCCCACGGGCTCGCGCCGGACGACCCGGGTCCCCCGGAGGATGCGTTTGCGCTGGCGCTCGGACGTGCCCCCCCACACGCCGTCGCCGACCCGGCATCGAAGGGCGTACTCCAGACACGGAGCCTTCACGGGACATCTGGCGCAGACGAGCTGGGCCAACTTCACGCCCACGCCGTCGCTGGGGAAGAACACGGCGGGGTCCATGTCCTTGCATCTCCCCTGGGCCATCCATTCGGTGTCCATCGTGACTCCATTGTTGAAGGGCATGCCCCCGATCTCAACAGTCGAGCCTATGAACTCTCTGTGAAGGCGACGTGAAGTCGTTGTGGAAACGGCACCCCGAGGGGCCCGTGGCACCAACCTGACGCCTGTGTCACCATTTCCGGTGAGAGGAAGCGGGCCGCGAGGGGGGCGTGCAGGGACATTCGGGGGGAAACGCAGGGGGAACGTGGGGGGGAACGGAGCGAAGGGGCAGGAGGGGGACGATGACGCAGGTGAACGAGCACATCGAGTTCGACACGTCCGACGTGGACCGCTACATCGGCAAACCGGTGGGCGGGGGGCAGTTGAAGGAGCCGGTGACGGTCACCGACATCCGGCGGTGGGTGCAGGCCATGCAGTACCCGAACCCCCTGCACTTCGACGACGAGGTGGCCGCCAAGAGCGTGTTCGGCCGGATCGTGGCGCCCCAGTCCTTCACCATCTGCTGCGACGTGGGCCACGGGGCGGGCCCCGCCATCATCGGGAACATCCCGGGCACCCACATGATCTTCGGGGGCGACGAGTGGTGGTTCGCGGGCCCTCGGATCTACCCCGGCGACCTGTTGCGCATGAAACGGCGGTTCGTGGACTACAAGGTTTCGGAGACCAAGTTCGCCGGCCCCACCATGTTCAGCCGGGGCGAGACCATCTACACCAACCAGCGCGGCGAGCGGGTGGCCACCCAGTGGTCGACGGCGGTGCGCTACCGCGCCGACGTGGCGCGCGAGCTCGGGTTCTTCGAACAGGCCGCACCGTTGCCCACGTGGACCGAGAAGCGGTTGGCGGCCATCGAGACCCAGCGGCGGGAGTGGATCCGCAGCCGGGCCGGAGCCGAGAGCCCCACAATCGACTCGGTCGAGGTGGGCCAGAGCCTGCCGACGCGCCCCATCGGGCCCCACTCGCTGCCCAGCCTGGCCTCGGAGTGGCGGGGGTACACCTTCACGGTGTGGGGCTCGACGTATCACGAGGGCGCCGATCACCTGAGCGACGCCGGGTGGCTCGAGGAGATGGACCGCGACCTCGAAGGTGCCCAGGAGGACCCCGAGCTCGCCGACGGCCTCTACCACGGGCCCTCGCGCGGCCACACCGACGAGGAGCACGCCCGCCTCATCGGCATGCCCCGGGGATACGGCTACGGCGCGTCGATGGGGGCCTGGGTCCTGGACTACGTCTCGGCCTGGGCCGGCGACCGGGGCCTGGTGCGCCACTCCGCCGTGCAGTACCGCTTCCCGGCCTTCGACGGCGACCTCACCCTCCTCGACGCCGAGGTGGCCGGTGTCCGCCACGACAACACCCTGGGGGCGGCGCTGGTGACCTTGGAGGTGACCATGACCAACCAGGACGGGTCGGTGATGGCGAAGGGCCCGGTGGAGGTCGAGCTGCCGGCGTAGGGCGCGGCGACCGGGCCGGGATCGAAGCGACCTCCCGTGGTTCTCTTCCGGGGACCCCCCGCCCACACCGAGGTGGGCATCGGGGCGCTCACCATGGGAGGGTTGCTCGACGAGGTGATGGCGCGCCACGGTGATCGCGAAGCCCTGTGCTTCCACCATCCCGCCGACGCCGACGCCGACGCTGACGCTCCAAGTGCCAGCGGGGGCGGGGTGGTGCGGTGGAGCTACGCCGAGCTCGGCGCCCGGTCCCGGCGCTTCGCCAAGGCTCTGGCGGCGGCGGGCGTGGGCAAGGGCACCCGGGTGGCGCTGCTCATGGGCAACCGGCCCGAATGGGTGGAGGCCGCCTTCGGGGTAGCCCTGGCGGGGGGCGTCCTCGTCCCCGTCAACACCTTGTTCGAGCCCCCCGAGATCGAGCACGTGCTGCGGCACTCCGACACCGCCGTGCTCGTCTACCAGGAGCGGTTGGCCGGGCACCGCTACCACGAGCAGGTGCGGGCCATGGTGGGCGGCCTCCCCTACCTCACCACGTTGGCGTGCATGGGCACGGGGTCCTACGAAGACTTCCTCGGTGCCGGCGACGACGTGGGCGACGACGTCTTCGAGGGGCGCGCCGCCGAGGTGTCGGCCTTCGACGACGCGCTGGTGGTGTACACCTCGGGGTCCACGGGCAAGCCCAAGGGCGTGCTCCACGCCCAGCGAGCCGCCGCCATCCAGAGCTGGCGCTTCGCCCAACACCTGTGTCTCGACCCCACCATGCGGGTGTGGAGCGCCTTTCCCTTCTTCTGGACGGCGGGCTACTGCATGGTGATGGGGGCCACGCTGGCGGCCGGGGCCTGCCTGGTGCTCCAGGAGCTGTTCGAGCCGGGCGCGGCGCTGGCCCTGTTGGAGTCGGAGCGGGTGACCAATCCCCACGCCTGGCCGCACCAGCTCGCTGCGCTCGAGACCCATCCCGACTGGGAGGGGCGCGACCTGTCGGCGGTGGCCCACGTGGACTCGTTCACGTGTTTCGGCCGGCACCCCACGGTGAACATCGACGACTCCTGGAGCCCGCGCGCCGCCTACGGGCTCACCGAGACCTTCACCATCATCAGCTCCATGCCCGCCGACACGCCCGCGGCCGAGCGCGAGGGCCACGAGGGGCGGGTGCTCCCGGGCAACGTGGTGCGGATCGTCGACACCGAGACGGGCGAGGAGCTCCCCGCCGGCTCCCCGGGGGAGATCCGGGTCAAGGGGCCCACCCTCATGAAGGGGTACGTGAAGGTGGCCCCCGAGGACGTCTTCGACCCCGAAGGGTTCTTCGGCACCGGCGACGCCGGGTTCGTCGACGACGACGGCCATCTCCACTGGGTGGGGCGCACCTCGGACCTGATCAAGACGGGCGGCGCCAACGTCTCGCCCGTCGAGATCGACAACGAGCTCCTGCGCCATCCCGGTCTGGCCAGCGCCCTGGCGGTCGGGGTGCCGCATCCCACCCTGGGCGAGATGGTGGTGGTGTGCGCGGTGGCCCAGCCCGGCACCGAGATCGACGAGGAGGCGGTGCGCGACTTCCTGCGGGGCCGGCTGGCGTCGTACAAGCTGCCCCGCAAGGTCCTGTTCTTCGCCGAGGACGACCTCACTCTCACCGGCAACGCCAAGATCCGCGCCGACGAGCTGCGGAGGCTGGCCACCGAGCGGCTTGCCCAGAGCGAGAACGCGTTCTAGCCTCGCGGGGGCTGCGTGGGGGCGTGTCCAGGCGTTCAGAGCCGAGTGAGGAGCGACGATGACCGACTTCGGGTTCTGGGCCATGGCGGAGGAGGAGCCCGGGCATCTCGCCCTGGTGACCCCGGACGGCACCGAGCTCAAGGCGGGTGAGCTGCTGGGACGGGCCAACCAGGTCGTCCACGCGCTGCGCATGCTGGGGCTCCGCAAGGGCGACACCATCGCCTTCGTCCTGCCCAACAGCGCCGAGGTGTTCGAGATCTACCTCGCCGCCATGCAGGCGGGGTGGTACATCGTGCCCATCAACCACCACCTGGTGGCCCCGGAGATCGCCTACATCGTCAAGGACTCCGGGGCCCAGGTCTTCATCGGCCACGAGCGCTTTGCCGAGGCCTGTCTCGACGCCACCGACGAGGCCGAGGTCCCGGCATCGCGGTGCCTGGCCGTGGGCGACATCTCCGGCTTCGCCTCCTACGCCCAGCTGCGCGACAACCAGAAGACCGACCGGCCCGACGACCGCAGCCTGGGCGACACCATGAACTACACCTCGGGCACCACCGGCCACCCCAAGGGCGTGCGCCGGACGTTGACGGGGGCCGACCCCGACGAGATGGCGATCGCCCTGGCCGGGATCCTGCTCCTGTTCGGGATCAACCCCCGTGACGACAACGTCCACATCGTGGGCTCGCCGCTGTACCACACGGCCGTGCTCCGGTTCTCGGGCGCGGCGATCCACATGGGCCACACCGTGGTGCTCATGGACAAGTGGAGCGCCGAGGGCATGCTCGAGCTGATCGAGCGGTACCGGGTGACGCACTCGCACATGGTCCCCACCCAATTCCACCGGCTGCTCGCACTCCCCGACGACGTCCGCCACAAGTACGACCTCACGTCGCTGCGGCACATGATCCACGCCGCGGCCCCGTGCCCGGTGGACACCAAGCACGCCATGATCGAGTGGTGGGGCCCGGTCATCGACGAGTACTACGCGGCCTCCGAGGGCGGGGGCACGATCGTGAACACCGAGGAGTGGCTCACCAAGCCCGGGACGGTGGGCAAGCCCTGGCCGATCTCGGAGATCGCCATCTTCGACGACGACGAGAACCGGTTGGACGCCAACCAGATCGGGACCGTCTACATGGCCATGGGGTCGGCCGACTTCGAGTACCACAAGGACAAGGAGAAGACCCAGAAGAACCGGATCGGGAAGTTCTTCACCGTGGGAGACGTGGGGTACCTCGACGACGACGGGTTCCTCTTCCTGTGCGACCGCAAGACCGACATGATCATCTCCGGCGGCGCCAACATCTACCCGGCCGAGATCGAGAGCGTTTTGCTGGGACACCCCAAGGTGGTGGACGCCGCGGTCTTCGGCATCCCCCACGACGACTGGGGCGAGGAGGTCAAGGCGGTCGTCCAACCGGTCGACGGCGTCGAGGGGTCGCCCGAGCTGGCGGCGGAGATCCTGGCGTGGTGCGAGGGTCGCCTGGCGAAGTTCAAGACGCCCAAGACGATCGACTTCACCGATGACATGCCCCGGGACCCCAACGGCAAGCTCTACAAGCGAAAGTTGCGCGATCCCTACTGGGAAGGGCGCGAGCGGGCCATCTGAGCTCTGCCCTGAGCCCTCGCCGGCTCAGTTGCCGCGCGCGGCGCGCACGGCGTCCACCAAGGACAAAAGCCCCCGGACGTCGATGGGCTTGGCCAGGAACCCCATGACCCCGCGCCCCAGCAGCTGACGCACCTGTTGGGCGGGGGCGTCGGCGCCCACCACCGCCACCGGGATGTTGGCCGTGGCGGGGTCCTCGCCGAGGCGGTCCAGCACCGTGTTACCGGTCATGTCGGGGAGAGAGATGTCGAGCAGAATCATGTCGGGCAGGTGCTCCCGGGCGAGCTCCACGCCCAGGCCGCCCTGCATGGCCGCCAGCACCTCGGTGCCCGGACGGCGCGACAGGACGCGCTCGACCAGGTCGAGCGTGGTCAGGTTGTCCTCGACCAGCAACACCCGGAAGCTCCGGCCCGGCCCGGGCGACCATCCCAGGTCGGCGTCCAGGTCGCTTCCGCCCGGCATCTGTGGCTGGGAGTCGGTGCCCGGCGCACCATCGGCCGTGTCCGACACCGGTGTGACCGTGACAGCGGCCCCGGTGGCCGTCGTCCCCGGAGCGGTGGCGCTCGTGCCGGTCGTCCCCGGAGCGAGCGTCGCCGCGTTGCCGGTGCCGGTGTCGCCGGTGCCGGTGTCGCCGGTGCCTGTGTCGCCGGTGGCGCTATCGCCAGCGTCGGCGGTGTCGGGAGCGGGCTCGGATGCCGGGAGGTCCACGGTGAACGTGCTCCCCACGTCGGCCACCGACTGGACACTGATCCGACCACCCATGCGCTCGCACAGGTGCTGGGACAGCGCCAGCCCCACGCCGGTTCCCTCGATCCCGCTCTGCTCCGCCCCCAGCCGGTCGAAGGGCACGAAGACACGGTGGAGGTCCTCGGCCCGGATGCCCCGCCCGGTGTCCGCCACCGCCAGGGTGAGCCGACCCGGGGCGCCCGGGTCGCAGGACACGTCGACCCGTCCACCGGGCCGGTTGTACTTCACGGCGTTGGACAGCAGGTTCAGCAGGACCTGCATGAACCGTTGGCGGTCTGCGGTGACCACGTGCCCGTCACGGGGGTCCACCGAGGAGCGGATGATCACCTCGGCGCGGGCCGCGATGGGGTTGGTCAGCTCGAGCGCCTCCGACACGATCTCGGACACCGCCACCGGCGCCAGGGCCAGCTCGAGGTACCCCGACTCGATGCGGGCGATGTCGAGGACCTCGTCGATGAGGTCGAGCAGGTGCCGACCGGCCCGCAGGATGTGGTCCACGGCGTCGGTCTGCTGGCCGGGCAAGTCGTCCATCTGCAGCAGCTGGGCGAACCCCAGGATGGAGTTGAGAGGGGTGCGCAGCTCGTGGCTCATGCGCGACAAGAAGTCGCTCTTGGCCCGGCTGGCTTTCTCCGCCGCGTCGCGCGAGGCGTGAAGCAGCTGCTCGGACTCGAGCTTGTCGGTGATGTCGCGCGAGACGACCACGGCGCCGGCAAAGTGGCCCTCGCCGTCCTCCACCGCCTGCGCCCGTGAGTCGACGGTGACCCAGTGGCCTTCGGCGTGGCGGGCCCGGTAGCGCAGGTGCAGATGCGACACCGCGCCGGTGACCATGCGGATGAACAGCGAGGCCACGTCGTCGAAGTCGTCGGGGTGGACGAAGTCGAACACGTCCGCCCGGGTGAACACCTCGTGCTGGTGGCCGAACAACGCGCCCTCGGCCTCGCTGATCTGATGGATCTTCCCCGTACGGTCCATCAGGGTGATCATGTCGGGGCTCGCCCTGATGACCGAGTCGAGCAGGCGATCCCGGGCGGCCAGTGCCTTCTCGGCGCCCCGGCGCTCGGTGGTGTCCGACGCGATGCCGCCGATGGCGAAGGGGGTGCCTCCCTCGTCGCGCAGGAGGAACCGGCTGACCATGAACTCCCGGGGGCCCTCCACGGTGCGCATGGTCTCGTCGCTGTTGCTGACGCTGGACACCCCGTCCTCCAGCAGCTCTCGCTCGCCTTCGGAGAACGCCGTCGGGCGCCCCGCCCAGCACTCCGTGGCGTTGAGGCCCAGCGCCCGGTCCACGGCAACCCCGCTCACCCGGGCGAACTCGTCGTTGACCAAGAGGTAGCGGCCCTCGAGGCCCTTCACGTAGATGACCGAGGGCGAGTACTTCATGATGGCCCGCAACCGGGCTTCACTCTCCCTCAGGGCGATCTCGTCACGACGACGATCGGTGACGTCGCGGGCCGCGCCGTACACCCGGCGGCGGTTGAGGTCGACGCGCGTGGTCCACTCGAGCCATCGCCATTGGCCTTCCCGGGTGCAGAACCGGATCTGGGTGAGACCGGCCTCGCCATCGGCCGCCAACAGCGCTTCGGCCGCCTTGCGCACGGCCCGGTCGTCGGGATGGACGAGATCGTCGAGCCGCAGGCCCACCAGCTCGTGGGGGCCGTACCCGAGGGTCCGCTCGAAGGCGGTGTTCCACCACACCAGGGCGCCGTCGAAGTCCGTGATGCAGAAGATCTGGGCCGACAGGTCCAGGAAGGTGTTCAGCTGCGTGGATCCCGCACCGTCGGCGTCGGTCACCGGCGTGAGGTGCGTCCTCGCCGCAGGGCTCGGCGTCGCCACCGGGGCCGGCGCGGCGTCGCTGCCAGCGTCGACAGCGATGTCCGGCTCCGCGTCCGGCTCCGCGTCCGGCGCCACGTCCGGCGCCGCGTCCGGGCCGACGCCAGCTGGGCGCGGCCGCCGGAAGTCGGTCAACCGGTAGCTCACGCCAGCTCCCCCGCCGGGGGCGACATCGACTCGACCACCCGGAGGAGCTCTCGGATGTCGATCGGCTTGGTCAGGTAGGCCGCCACGCCGATGTCGCGCAACCGCTGGATCTGCGCCGGCGTGGCGTCGGCGGTGACCACCACCACGGGGATCTCCGCGGTCCGGGGGTCGGCCTGCAAGGCGTCGATCAGCGCGGTGCCCGCCATGTCGGGGAGGTGGAGGTCGAGGAGGATGAGATGGGGTCGGTGCTGGCGCGCCAGTTCGAGGCCGAGGCTCCCCGACATGGCGGCCAGGAGCTCCACCACACCCGAGCGGGTGAGGACCTGCTCGATCAACTCGAGGTTGGCGAGGTTGTCCTCGATGTGCAGGACGCGCAGCGTCGTCACGCTGGCGTGCTCGTCGACCGGCGACTCCGGCCTTCGGGCGGGGACGTCGGGTGCCACCGCGGTGGGCAGGTCGACGGTGAAGGTGGTGCCCTCGCCGATCTGGGACCGCACCTCGATGGCTCCCCCCATGCGTTCGACCAGGTACTTCGACAAGGTGAGCCCGACACCGGTGCCTTCCACCCCGGTCGACTCGGCCCCCAGCCGGTCGAAGGGCTCGAACACGCGGTCGATGTCCTCGGCCCTGATCCCGTTGCCGGTGTCGGTGACGGTGATCCGGACCAGGCCCGGCGGGGCGGCGTCGACGAACACGACTACCCGACCTCCGGTGCGGTTGTACTTCACGGCGTTCGACAGCAGGTTCAACATGACCTGCAGGAGGCGCTGACGGTCCGCCAGGACGTGGAAGGTGTCGGGGCACAGCTCCAGGTCGGCCACCACATTGATCTGACGCCCCTCGGCCAGGGGACGAGCCAGGTCGATGGCGTCCCCCAGGACCCGACGGATCGCCACCGGTTCCAGCAGGAGCTCGAGATTGCCCGACTCGATCCGGGCGATGTCGAGCACCTCGTCGATCAGGTTCAACAGGTGCCGGCCGGCGCGCATGATGTGGCCCACGGCCTCCCCCTGGTGTTCGGGGAGCTCGTCCATCTCCAGCAACTGGGAGAAGCCCAGGACGCTGTTGAGGGGCGTGCGCAGCTCGTGGCTCATCCGGGACAGGAAATCGCTCTTGGCCTTGCTGGCCTGCTCGGCGACCTCCACGGCCACATGCATCTGGGCCTCGATCTCGAGCTCGTCGGTCACGTCGCGCGACACCACCACCGCCCCGACCGTGGCGCCATCGTCGCCCACCATCGCCTGCCCGCGGGTGTCGAGCATGACCCAGCGCCCGTCGGCGTGACGGACCCGGTACTTCAAGTCGAGCGTGGCTTCGGGCTCGGTGAACACCTTGGCCGACTCCCGGAGCACGCGGGGAAGGTCTTCGGGATGGACGAGGGCCTCGATCTCCTCGTGGACCGGGTCGCGCTGGTCGTGGAGGTCGTATCCGAGGATCCGGGCCGAGGCTTCGCTGATCTCCCGGATCCGTCCGTGGTCGTCGAGGATGGTGACGATGTCCGGGCATGCCCGGATGACCGTGTCCAGCAGGCGCTGGCGCTCGGCCAGGGCCGCCTGGACCTGGGTCCACTCGGTGATGTCGGTGGCGATGGCGGCCATGCCCGTCACCGCCCCCGAAGCGTCGAGAAGCGGAAACCGGACCGTCATCATGGTGTGCGGTCCGTCGTCGAGCTTGACCACGTCGTCGCGCGTGAACGCCTCGCCGTGGTCCAGCACGCGTTGGTCTGCATCGTCGATGGTCGCCCCGGGCCAGATCTCCTCGGCCGTCTTGCCCACGACCTCCTCACGGGCCAGTCCCAAGGCGCGCAGGAAGAGCTCGTTGACCAGCACGTAGCGGCGCGACCGGTCCTTCACGAAGATGGCGGCGGAGGAGTGGTCGAGGATCGCCTGGAGCCACGCTTCGTTGGCTCCCAGCGCGGCCTGCGCCTGGTGATGGGCGGTGACGTCGCGAGCCGCCCCGTAGACGAACCCGGTTTCGAGCTCGCGCCGCGCCGTCCACTCGAGCCAGCGCCAGGTCCCGTCCTTGCACCGGTACCGGGACTCCACCCCGGCAGGCTCGGCGTCCCCCGACGGTTGGTCGAAGAGGCCGAGCGCCTCGACCAGGTCGTCGGGATGGATCAGGTCGACCAGGGACATGCGCCGCAACTCGTCCTCGGCGTAGCCCAGCAGTGCCGCCGCGGTGCCGTTGCTCCACACCAGGCCCTGCTCGAGGTCGAACACCCCGAAGATCTCGTTGGACATCTCGAGGAACACGGCCAGGTCGTCGTCGGCCAGGGCCCCGGGGGCGATGGCCACACCCGCGGCCGCCTGGGCACTCCCGACACCCGGGGCGCCCGCCGCGGGGGCCCCGAACGCAAACGAAGAGGGTTCGTCGCCCTGGCCTGCTCTTTCGATCAAACCCCGCCGTCCTCGCCTAGGGCCGGGCCGAGCGCCCGGCCACCCCGATGGGTATCGGCGCGAGTCCTGATTCTGTTGAGAGCGAGGCCACTCGCGGTGGTCGGCGGGGGGCCGTACCTCGCAGGGAAAGGGAATCTCCCTGGTCAGAGCGGATTTTCCCGGGACCGCCCGGCCACCGGCGACGGG
This sequence comes from uncultured Acidimicrobiales bacterium, assembly GCA_963731665.1. Classification (GTDB taxonomy): domain Bacteria; phylum Actinomycetota; class Acidimicrobiia; order Acidimicrobiales; family UBA8190; genus Chersky-840. The sequence goes on from CAVSWP010000011.1 coordinate 227,339, forward strand.
GCCAATTCGGCCTGTGCGGCCGAGAGGGCCGAGACGGCCGAGCTCAGGATGAGCCGGAGTCGGAGAACCCCAGTCGGCGGGCGTCGGCGCGCACCTGCTCCACGGCCTCGGGTGAGTCGGAGTTCTCGGTCACGATGGCCAGGAATCGTTGGGGGACGACCTCGATGAAGATGCCCTCGGCCTCGGCCGTGAGCAGGTCGCCGTGGAAGATGGCCCCGTAGGTCCGGACCTTGCGCCCCACCCGCTCCATGAATCGGGCCTCGAGGCGTAGCGGAGTCCGCAGAGGCGTGGGCTTGCGGTAGCGGATGGTGAGGGTCCCCGTCATGGCGGGGCTCCCGGCCATGATGTTCGCCGCCCCCAGCATCTCGTCGAACACCATGGCGATCACGCCACCGTGGACACACGTCGGGGGGCCCTCGTACTGGTAGTCGAAGAACGCCGTCCCCCGCAGTTCGCCGTCGACCGCCTCGACCACGACGGGGGGCGCCACCGGATTGGCGAATCCGATGACCGGGCTCGTCGGGAAGAAGTCCTGGGGGTGCCCGACGGGGTCGGGCTGGGCGCGCGGGCGACGGCCGGGACCGGCCACCCGCTGGAGGCGGTCGGCCACCTCTCTCAGATCGTCGGCGGCGGCCGTAATGTCGCCGTCGCTGATGGGCGCCCCCACCATGGCGCTCGTGATGCGTCGGATCTGGTCGGCCAGCTCGAAGCGGGCGTCCTCGGTCGCCTTGTGGACGGCCTCCGTACCGCCGCCGGCACTGGCGCTTGCACCGGCACCGGCGCTCAGCGAGATGCCGAAGTCCGAGACGCCGCCATGCTCGCCCTCGGGCATCAGCGACGCTTGTACTGAGGCGGGCGCTTCTCGGCGAACGCCCGTTGGCCTTCGGTGGCGTCCTCGGTGGCGAAGATGGGCCAACCGATCTCGAGCTCGATCTTGAGGGCCTCGACCTCGGGGATGCCCTCGGTCTCCCGCACCGAGCGCTTGATGGCCTCCACGGCCAAGGGGCCGTTGGCGCAGATGACCTCGGCGATGGCCAGTGCCTCCTCGAGCGCCTTGCCGTCGGGGACCACCCGACCGATCAACCCGATCTCCTTGGCCTCCGTCGCGCTCACCTCCCTGGCGGTGAGCAGGAGGTCCATGGCCACGGTGAAGGGGATCTGGCGACGCAACCGGACGGTGGAACCGCCCAGGGGGAACAGGCCCCGACGCGCTTCGAACACGCCGAACTTGGCGCTCTCGCCCGCCACCCGAATGTCGGTCGCCTGGAGGATCTCGGTCCCCCCCGCCACGGCCCAGCCCTCCACCGCCGCGATGAGTGGCTTTCGCAATTGATAGTGGCGCAGCAGCGCCTTCCAGTGCAGATCGGGGTCGGCCTCCTGGCGAGGGCGGTACTGCTCGGCCTCAGGGGCGGCCATGGACTTGAGGTCCATCCCCGAGCAGAACGTCCCGCCCGCCCCGGTGAGCACGGCGCAGCGGATCTCGTCGTTGGAGTCGATCTCCTCCCAGGCGTCGACCATGCCCACGAGCATGGGCAGGCTGAGGGCGTTCTTGGCCTCGGGCCGGTTCATGGTGACCACCGCGGTGGCGCCGTGTCGCTCGAAGATCAGATTCTCGGTGCCGGGACTGGGCATGACCTCTCCTTCACGTTTCCCCACGGCTCGTCCGCCGCCTCGGGCTGGAGGGGTGCCCGTCGATCTGGCTCCTCCCCCGCCGGCCACCGGGGCCGCCCCGACATTAGAACGGATTCCAGTTCCCCCGGCAGCCGGGAGCCCCGCCGTCGATGTCATGGTGCGCGAGGCCACCGGGTAGACAGTCTCCGACCGGCCGCCCCCACAGGCGGCAATCGCCTCGAGACAGCTGTCTCGACGACAGCTGTCTCGACGACAGCCTGTTCGACGATCAAGAAAGGAGAGATGGTGAGCGACGACATCCCGGGGAGCCCCCACCCCGCCATCGCCGGCCGTGAACGGCCGATGACGGACCTGGCCGACACCGTCCGCCGTCTGGTGGACCTGGTGGTGACCACCACCGCTCCCTCCGACGTCCTCGACGCCGTCGTCGGCCAGCTGCGAACGTCGGCCGATGTGCTGGCCGCCCACGTCCCGCCCCAGAACGTGGCGCGCTTCATCGACCCCCCCGAGAGCCTTCCCCCCGACGGCGCACGCGCCTCGATGGGCGGGTCCATGCCCTATGACCCCGTGGTGGGCCGCTACAACCCGATCGCCCTCCCCGTGGCCATCTCGTTCGAGCCCCCGCTCGCCATCGGCACCGCCGTGTTCACCACCCCCTACGAAGGCGGGCCCGGCTGGGTCCACGGGGCCGCCCTGGCCGGGACCTTCGACATCGTCCTCACCGCCGCCAACCATCTGCACGGCGCGGCGGGCCCCACGGTGTGGCTGACCATCCGCTTCCGCCGCCCCACCCTGGTCGGGATCGAGGCCCGCTTCGAGGCCGAGGTGGTGTCCAACGATGGCCGTCGGGTCACCAGCCGGGGACGCCTCGTCCAGGACGGGGTGGTGTGCGTCGAGGCCGAAGGCGAGTTCGCCGTCCTCGACCCAGCGCGCATCCGCAAGGCCGCCGAGCGCGCCCGGCTCGCCCGGCGCGCCCCGCCGCCGGAGGCCAGCGGGACCTAGGGGAGCGGGGGGGCGGCGATGCCCACCATGGGTGCCACCAAGCGGGTGCCTGCTTCGGAGCCTTCGAACGGGGCGTCACCGAAGGCGAAGATGCCGCCGTCGGTGGCCACCTCCCAGTAGCCCTGGCCGCTCGACGTCGGGCTCATGGCGACGACCGGGCGCACCAGCGGCCGCCCGCCCATGGACCCGAAGTACCCCGCGCCGCCGAAGGCGAAGATGCCGCCGTCGGCGGCGACGAGCCAGTACCCGCCGTCCGGCGCGCCGGCCATGGCCACCACCGGTGCCGCCAGGCGCTTGCCGCCCATGGACCCCGCGTAGCGGGCGTCGCCGAAGGCGAACACCCCCCCGTCCGAGGCCACCAGCCAGTACCCCCCGCCGTCACCGGTGGCCGCCATGCCCACCACCGGTGCCGCCAGGCGTTTCCCGCCCATGGACCCGTAGTACTTGGCCCCGCCGAAGGAGAACACCCCGCCGTCGGAGGCCACGGTCCAGTACCCGTCACCGTTGGGGGCAGCGGCCATGCCCACCATGGGCTTGACCAGTGGCCTCCCACCCATGGACCCGAAGTACCCGGCATCACCGAAGGCGAACACCCCGCCGTCGGCGGCCGTCAGCCAGTAGCCCCCGCCGTCGGCGGTGTCGGTCACTCCCACCACCGGTGCCGCCAGGTGCCTGCCCCCCATGGACCCGGCGAAGCCCGCTCCCCCGAAGCTGAACACCCCGCCGTCCGAGGCCGTGGTCCAGTACCCCGGGCGCGGCGGTGGGGGCGGCGGCGCGGGTGGGAGCCCGCCGGGGCCCGTGAAGGCGTGCACCTGGTTCGAGGACGGCGCCAACAACAGCCCGTCGGCCACCGTGGGCGTGGGGAAGTCGTTGGACTCGGACCCGAGCGAGAAGCTCTGCACCATGTGCCCGGTGGTGGGGTCCAGCGCGTAGAGCGTGGAGCCCCCGATGGTCCACACGAACCCGCCGGCCACGATGGGAGGGCCCCCGGCACCGGTATTGGTGTGCCACAGCACGGTGGCGCTGGCCGGCGTGGCGGTGGACACGGCAACCAGCCCCGCTTCACAGGGCTCGTAGACCACCGCGCCCGACACCGCGGTGCCCCCGTCGACGTCTTCCGTGCAGAACGAGCTCAGGGTCTGCAGCTGTCCCCCCACGCCGCCGAGATGCGACTGCGAGAGCAGGAAGCCCAGATGCGACTTGCCCGCCGCGAACACCAGCCCGTTGGCCGACACCAGGGCGGGCGACGTGGACATGTCGAGGTCACCGCCGTTGTCGCTGTACCACGTGCTGGGCGCGAAGACCTGGACCACGTGCAACGACGGCGACAGCTCGATGACACCGTCGCTGTCGTCGTAGGCGTCACTGGAAGACGTGAAGGCGCTGTTGCCGGTGGTGAACCAGATGTTGCCCTGGCCGTCGACCTCGGGGGCGGCGCCGCCCATCCACACCGCGCCCTGACTGTCTCCGGCGGCCGAGGCCACCTCGAAGGACGCCTGGGCGCCCCCGCCCTCGGGAATGGAGGTGACCCAGCCGTGGTAGTTGCCGCAGTCCCCGGAGTTGCCCCCGAAGCCGGCGATGACGTTGCCGTCGTCGAGCGCCAGCCCGGTCCTCTGGAGCTGGGCCAACTGGTCCGATCCCGACAGCACGATGGCCTGGTGCAAGATGACCGCGCCGGTGTACAGGTCGACACCCACCAGGAAGTGCTGCGCACCGGCGCCGGCGGCCTCGTCGGTGACGGCGAAGACCTCGTCACGGGCGGGATCGATCACCGGCGTGCCGGTGATGCCGACCGTCGGGGAGATGTTGGTACAGGGAAGGTTCCCCGAGGGAACCGCCGTGCCCACATGGGTCGACCACAACACCGCGCCCGTGTTGGCCGCCAACTCGTAGATGGTGTCGTTCTCGGTGGCCACGATGACTCGGCCCGCCTCGACCAACGGCTCGCCGTAGACCTCTCCGTCGAGGGCGGTCGACGTCCACGCCGCTGCCGCCGGGCTGAGGTCGGTGTTGGTGGGATCGACACCACTGCCGAGGCCGTCGTGGTGGTAGACGGGCCAGCTCGAGCCGAACACCGTGTGGGCCACGGGCGTCGCCGACGCCGACGGGGAGAGCGCCGCGCCGGAGATGCCGGCGCCCACGGCGCCCACCACGAGCAGCGCCACACCCAGGCGCGTCGCGACGGGCGCGGTGCGCCTCCGGCCATGGTGGCGTGCGAGGGCCACGCGTCGAGAGCCCGTCCACCCCGGGCGCGGCGTCCGTCTCCGCTTCACCAGCCCCATCGTGGCGCCTTCCTACACCCTGGGGGCACAACCGGGCGACAACTCGCGTCAGAGCCGTTCGATGATGGTCCCCGTGGCCAGCGCTCCCCCGCAGCACATCGACACCAACGCCAGGTTGGCGTCGCGCCGCTCGAGCTCGTGGAGGGCGGTCGTGATCAGCCGGCTGCCGGTCGAGCCCACCGGATGGCCGATGGCGATGGCCCCGCCGTTCACATTGACCTTGTCCCCGTCGACGCCGTGCACCTTCTGCCACGAGCACACCACCGAGGCGAAGGCTTCGTTGACCTCGAAGATGTCGATGTCATCGGTGGTCATCCCCGCCTTGGCGAGCACCTTCTCGGTGGCCGCGATGGGCCCGTCGAGGTGGTAGTAGGGATCCGACCCCACGAGCACCTGGGCCACGATTCGCGCCCGGGGCCGGAGCCCGGCGGCCTTGGCGCGGTCCTCGGACATCCACAGCACGGCGGCGGCGCCGTCGGAGATCTGTGAGGAGTTCCCTGCGGTGTGGATCCCATCGGGGAGCACGGCCTTGAGCCCGGCCAGACCCTCGGCGGTGGTGTCGCGCAGCCCCTGGTCGCGCTGGACGTGCTGGCGCTCGCCGGTCGGACCCTCGGGGCCCACCACGGGTGCGTCGAGCGCGAACACCTCTCGGTCGAACCGTCCCTCCGCCCACGCCCGGGCCGCCTTTTCCTGGGAGGCCAGCCCCAGCGCGTCGACGTCGGCGCGGGTGATTCCGTACTTCTGGGCGATGCGTTCCGCCGCCCCGAACTGATCGGGCATGTCCCACGGGAAGTCGGGGGGCGCGAGCTGCCGGGGCCGTTGAGGGCGTTGGCCCCCAGCCCCACCCGGCTCATGGCCTCGACCCCACAACCGATCCCGACCTCGATGGCGCCGGCGCCCACGAGGTTGGCCACGAAGTGGTTGGCCTGCTGGGCCGAGCCGCACTGGCAGTCGATGGTGGTGGCCGCCGTCTCGTAGGGAAGTCCCATGCTCAGCCAGGCGGTCCGGGTCACGTTGGAGGCCTGCTCGCCGGCCTGGGTGACGCATCCCCCCACGATCTGCTCGACCTCCGAGGGCTCGATCCCGGCCCGCTTGACCAACTCCACCTGGGCCGTGGCCAACAGCTCGGCGGCGTGGAACCCCGAGAGCCAGCCGTTGCGCTTGCCGATGGGGGTCCGCACCGCTTCGACGATCACCGGTCGTGCCATTGCCCTACCTCCGAGCGTCCGAAAGAAGTCCGAGAGAAGCCGGCCAGTTGCGCGCGTGGCCCACGGTGAGCGAGATTCCCCGCGTGGGGCCACCGGCCCCGGAGCAACCCCGCTCCCGGGGGCGAGTATAGAACCTGTTCTACGGAAGGTGCCCGGCGCCGGGCCGTGGGTCTGGGTGGGAGGATGAGGACATGCAGGTCACCATCATCGGCGGCGGCAGCTACCAGTGGGCCCCCAAGCTGATCACCGATCTCCTCGCCCTGCCCTCGATGTCGGGCATGCACCTGGTCCTCGAAGACATCGATCCCGCTCCTCTCGAGAAGATGGAGTCCATCGCCCGCATCGCCAACGACAAGCTGGGCGCCAAGTCGACGGTGTCGACCACCACCGACCAGCGTCGTGCCCTCGAAGGTGCGGACTTCGTCGTGGTCACCATCTCCACCGGCGGGTTCACGTCCATGGCCGTGGACATCGACGTACCCGCCCGTCACGGCATCTCCCAGTCGGTGGGCGACACCGTGGGCCCCGGTGGCATCAGCCGGGCGCTGCGCAACATCCCCGTGCTGGCCGGCGTGGGCCGCGACATGCAGGACCAGTGCCCCGACGCCTGGCTCCTCAACATCACCAATCCCATGACCACGCTCACCCGCACCGTGTGTCGCGAGACCCGGGTCAAGACCGTCGGCCTGTGCCACGAGGTCGGGGGCTTCTGCATGGACCTGGCCATCGCCTTCGGCAAGCCCCACACCGCCGTGCGGCCCGTCATCACCGGCATCAACCACTTCCCCGTCATCACCGAGGTCGACGTCGACGGCGCCGACGGGTTCGCACTGCTGGCGGAACTGGTCGACGAGCTCGGCGGCCTCGAGTCGCTCGCCCCCGCACCCGGACAACAAGAAGCGGAGCCCTTCTCCCAGCTGGACTTCGCCCGGCGTCATCTGCTCAAGCTCACCCTCCTCGACCGGTGGGGCGCCCTGTTGGGCGCCAACGACCGCCACCTGGCCGAGTTCATGCCCGGGGTGCTGACCCCGGAGTCGGGATGGGGGGCCACCTGGGGCATCGAGCTGACTCCCATGGCCCGGCGCGAACAGCACCAGGCTGAATTCGTGGCCGAGGTCGACGCCGTCCTGGCGGGCAAGGAGGAGCTGGCCACCTGGGACTCGGGCGAGCTCGTGGCCCCGGTCATCGACTCGCTGGTCACCGGCACCCATCGCGAGCTCCCCTTGAACCGACCCAACACGGGCCAGTGCCCCGACCTCCCCCCCGATGTGGTGGTGGAGTCGATGTGCGTCGTCGACGGCGACGGAATCCGGGGCCGGGACACGGCGCGGGCCCCGGTGGCCTTCGCCGAGCTGTTGCGGCGGCACGCCGCGGTCCAGGAGATGACCGTCGAGGCCGCCCTCACCGGTGACCGCGCCCTGGTCCACGAGGCCTTCGCCCTCGACCCCCTGGCGGGGCGCGGTGACCTGCGCGACACCGAGGCCATGGTGGAAGAGCTGTTGGCGGGCACGGCGAAATGGCTTCCCCAGTTCAACTGAGCGCGCCCGTGCCGCTGACAACACTGTTTCTCTCACAACTGTGCCGCTAACCAGAGGGAGGTCGTCGTGAAGCTGGGTTTCGTCGGCCTCGGGGCCATGGGCCTCCCCATGACGCGCAACCTCGTGGCCGCCGGCCACCAGGTGATGGTGACGTCGCGCAGCCGGCCGCCCGTGGACGAGGCGCTGTCCTTCGGTGCCCTCGACGGGGACACCGTCGCCGACGTGGCCGGGTTCAGCGAAGTCCTCATCCTCTGTGTCCCCAACTCCCCCGATGTGGTCCAGGTCATCGACACCGCGGTGCCCGCCCTCGGGCCCGGGACGATCGTCGTGGACTGCTCGACCATCGACCCCGACGTCGAGCGGGCCCAGCACGACCGGGTAACGGCCACCGGCGCCCGCTACCTCGACGCGCCGGTGTCGGGGGGCACGGTGGGCGCCAAGAAGGGCACGCTCACGCTGATGGTCGGTGGCGACGCCGCCACGTTGGACGACGCCCGCCCGGCCCTCGACCCCATGGCGGGGTTGATCGTCCACGTCGGGGGGCCCGGGATGGGCCAGGTGGTCAAGCTGTGCAACAACCTCATCTACGCCGCCCAGATGCTGTCGACGGCGGAGGCCACGGCGTTGGCGCTGCGCTCGGGCGTCGACATGGCCAAGCTGCTGGAGGTGCTCCTGCACTCGACGGGAGACTGCACCGCGGTGCGCACCCGGCTGCCCGTGCCCGGAGTGATCGCCGACAGCCCCGCCTCCAACGGGTGGCAGCCGGGCTTCATGACCGACCTCATGGCCAAGGACCTCGACCTCGCCCTCGCCTACGGGGGGCGCGCCGGGGTGCCCATGCCCGCCACGGCCACCGCCCGCCAGGCGCTCACGGCGGCCTCCACGGCGGGGTTCGGTCGGGAGGACTTCTCGGCCCTGGCCAAGGTGGTGCTCCGGCTGGCCGGCGTGCAGTGACGTCGCCGCGCCGCGCCCCGCTCCCGGCGCCCGCTGTCATCCTGGCTGCCGACCACCGCGCCCGCGGGGTCATCACCGTCGAACGCTACGGCGCCTACCTCGAGGCCCTGTCGGTCGCGCTGGAGTTCTGCGACGGCATCCTGGCGAGCACCCAGCCCCTGCGCGACCTGGCGGCGTCGGGCGCCGTCGAGGACCGGCACCGCACCTATCTCTCGCTCAACCGGACCGGCCTCGCCGGCAGCGCCTTCGAGCTCGACGACCGGCCCGTGGCCACCGTGGAGCGCGCCGTCACCGAGGGGTGGACCGGCGTGAAGCACATGACCCGGATCGACCTCGCCGACCCCGTCACCCCCTCCGCCTTGGAGCTGCTCGGCACCATGCTCGAGTCGGCGCACGCGGCGGGCCTCGAGGCGCTGGTGGAGTGCCTGTCGTGGCGCGACGGCCAGGTGGCGCGCGACACCGACTCCATCGTCTACGCCGCCGTGGTGGCCCATGACCTCGGGGCCCCGGTCCTCAAGGTCCCGATCCCCGACACCGCCCCCGGCGCGGGGCGCGTCGACGCCGTGGCCCGCATCGTGGCCAGTGTGGGAGTACCCGTCCTCTTCCTCGGCGGCCCCCGACGCCCCGGCGACGGGGGCGACCCTGGCGACCTCCAGCACCTCCGCGAGGACGCCCTCGACGAGATCCGCGACGCCATGGCGGGCGGTGCCGCCGGCCTGGCCGTCGGGCGCGTGGTGTACCAGGACCCCGACCCGGCCACCATGGCCCGTCTCGTCGCCGACGCCGTGCGCACCGGCTCGGCGTGACGGGCCCCGGCTCGGCGTGATCCTCACCGTCGACCTCGGCACCACCGTCACCAAGGTCGTCGTGTGGGGCGACGGCGGCCCTCCGATCGCCGTCGGGAGAAGCTCGCTGGTGTCCACCTACGGGCCCGACAACCGCGTCGAGCAGGACGCCGGCACGTGGTGGCCCTCGGTGGTGGCCGCCTGTGCCGCGGCCCGGTCCGCCCTGGGCGCAGAGGCGGCCGGCGCGTTCGGGGCCGTCGACGCGCTGGGCTTCTCGGCCGCCCGCCAGAGCTTCGTCCCCGTCGCCGCCGATGCCACTGCTCTGGGGCCGGCGCTGTTGTGGTCGGACCGGCGCGCCCTCGCCGAGGCCACGTCCCTGGCCGCGTCCTTCGACACCGACACCCACGCCGCCGACGGTGGTGCCGTCGTCCGGGCGCGCACCGGCGTGGTGCTCGACCCCGGATCGGTGGCGGCCAAGGTGGCGTGGCTACAACACCACGAGCCCGAGCGCCTGGGCGGCGCCCGTTGGCTCCTGTCGCCGCGCGACCTCATCGCCTGGCGCCTCACCGGCGAGGTGGCCACCGACCACACCCTGGCGTCGGCCACCGGCCTGTACGAGCTGTCCGGCGCCGACGGTCTCGGCCCGCTCGGCCCCCTGGTCGCCGGACTCGTCGACGCCGCCGCCGATCTCATGCCCCCGTCCCGACCGTCGGACTCGGTGCTGGGGGGATTGCTTGCCGGGCCCGCCGGCGAACTCGGGCTGCGCGTCGGCGTCCCCGTGGTCATCGGCGCCGGGGACCGGCCTTGCGAGGTCCTCGGCGCGGGGTCGTCGCCGTCGTGGCCCATGGTGTCGTGGGGGACCACCGCCAACGTCTCGGTTCCCGTCCCCCGCCTTCTCGGCCCGCCCCCGCACACCATGATCGTCACCCGGGGCGCCCTGGGGGGATGGCTGCTCGAGGGCGGGCTCTCCGCCGCGGGGTCACTCCTCGAATGGCTGGCCCGTCTCACCGGGCGCGACATCGCATCGCTCATGGAAGACGCCGCGTCGAGCCCGCCCGGGTCGCGCGGCGTGGTCGTCCTGCCCTGGTTCGGGGGCGCCCGGGCACCGTGGTGGCGAGACACCGCCCGGGGCGGTGTCGTGGGACTGTCCTTCGACCACGACGCCGGCGACGTGGCGCGCGCCGTCGTCGAGTCCGTCGCCTGGGACGTCACCCGCTGCCTGCAGTCGGTCACCGACACGTGCGGATCCGCCCCTGCTCCGGTGGGGCTCGTCCTGGGAGGCGGCGGCGCCAACGTGGCGTTGTGGACCGACATCCTGACCGCTGTCACCGGGCTGTCGGCGCGCCGGAGACGATCGGGCGAAGCCGCCTCGGCCGGAGCGGCCGTGCTCGTGGCCCGGGCCACCGCCACTGCGGGCGCCGGCGCCGATGCCGATCTCGGCGTCGTGCTGGAGCGACTGGACCCGGTCGACACCGAGATGACGCCCGACCCGGCGATGACGGCCCGGTACGCCACGTTGCGGCCCGTGGCCGACACCGCCGCCGATGCCGTCATCGAGCTGGGCCGTTAGAACGGTGAGCACGGAGTCGGTGACACGGTGAAAGAGGTGCGGTTGGCCTACGGGCGCACCGGAATGGTGGCCCGGGTGCCCGACGACGCCGTGGTGGTGACCGCCACCGAGCTCCCGGGCCTGCCCGACCAGGGCGGCGCGGTGCTGGCGGCGTTGCGGTCGCCGGTGCACGGTCCCCCGCTGTCGGATCTCGTCGCCGGCGCGGGGGCGACGGCGCGAGTGGCGGTGGTGTTCCCCGACCTCACCAGGCCCATGCCCAACTGCACGGTTCTCCCCCCGTTGCTCGCCGAGCTCGAGCGGGTGGGGGCCGGCCCGTCGCGGGTGGACCTGTTGTGCGCTACGGGCACCCATCGTGAGGCGAATCCCGAGGAGATGGTCGAGCTCGTCGGCCCCAACATCACCAGCCGGTACACCATCTTCCAACACCGGGCCGACGCCCCCGAAGCCGAGCACGTCGAGGTGGGCCGCGTGGACGGGACGCCGGTGCGCATCGACCGGCGCTACGTGGAGGCCGGCGTGCGCATCCTCACCGGTTTCGTCGAGCCCCATTTCTTCGCCGGGTTCAGTGGCGGTCCCAAAGGGGCGTGCCCGGGCCTGGCCGCGCTGGAGACCATTCTCGAGGCCCACAGCCCGAGCCGGATCGCCGACCCCCGCGCCACGTGGCTCGTGCGCCAGGGCAATCCCGTCCACGACTTCGTGCGCGCCGCCGTGGCCCTGGCGCCGCCGACGCTGTGCCTCGACGTGGCCATCAACCAACGACGCGAGCTCACCGCGGTGTTCGCAGGCCGCCTGCCCCACGGGCATGACGCCGCCTGTCGGTTCGTGGAGGACACCGCCGTCCAACACGTGGGCGAGCCCTTCGACGTCGTCCTGAGCACCAATGGCGGGTACCCCCTGGACCGCAACCTGTACCAGGCGGTCAAGGGAATGGCGGCCGCCGAGCGCGTGGTGCGCCCGGGCGGGACCATCGTCATGGCGGCGGAGTGCGCCGACGGCGTGCCCGGAGGTGGCGCCTTCGCCCGCCTGTTGACCCAGGCCGCCGACCCCGACGCGCTGGGCGCCGCCCACGGGTTGTCAGAGACGGACCGTTGGCAGGCCCAGGTCCTGGGCCGGGTCCTGCACCACAGCGACGTCTGGCTCCATGCCCGGGGGTTGACCGACGACGAGATCCGCGCCGCATTTCTGCGGCCCGTGACCGACGTGACCGATGCCGTGGCCGAAGCGCTCGACGCCGGCGGCGGAGGGGGAGGACGGCGTCCTCGGGTGGGCGTGCTCCCTTACGGACCGCTCACGGTCGCCTCGGCCTCGCCCTCCTGACCTCTCCCGACCACTCCCCGACCTGAAGGTCCTTTTTCTCGCCTGAACGTCGGGAAATCTCTGACGAAGGCGTCAGGGATTAGCGTTGCGCCTGCGATGCCGCCTACGGGGGACCAACTCGTCGGGGAAGGTGCGGGGGAGCTCTACGGCGGCGACGCGCCCCTGTTCAGTTTCACCGTCCCCGACGAGCTGCTCCAGGAGGCCATCAGCAAGAGCCGTCACAAAGACGCCGTGGCCGATGTGGCGCTCATGCCCGGGGTCGGCGAGGGCAGGCCGCCGCCGTTGATGGGGATCCTGCGGGCCAGCGGCTTCGCCCCGCTGGTGCTGCTCACCGTGGCCGCCATCGTGCCCAACATGTTCGGGCAGGGCATCAACCTGATCGGCAACAACCTCGAGAAGTCGTTCCACCTGCACGACTCGGGGCTGGGGGCGGTGGCCTTCGTGGCCTCGGTGGCCCAGCTGTTGTGGGCCGTGCCCTTGGCCCTGTGGGCGGACCGCGGCAGCCGCAAGGTGGTCTCGGCCTTGGCCCTCCTCGTGTTCGCCGTGCTGGGGCCTCTGATGGCGCTGGCTCCCAACGTGTGGTGGTTCGTCGTCCTCTACCTGCTGGCCTCGGTGGGCAGCGCCGTGAACCTCACGGTGCACAACTCCTACCTGGCCGACGCCTATCCCACCGAAGGGCGCAGCCGGGTCTTCAGCTGGCACTACCTCCAAGACCCCATCGCCCAGACCCTGGGCATCCTCATCTTCGGGGCCATCGTCGCCTACACCAACAACTGGCGGTGGGGGCTCGTGGTGGGGGCTGCCGGCATCCCGATCGCGTTCAGCCTGTTCGGGATCCGGGAGCCCGACAAGGGCACCAACGAGTCCAGCCACATCCTCAAAGCGGCCGGCATGGACGTGCAGGCCGAGCAGGAGAACGCCCCGCGGGTGCTGTTGGGCCCGGCCGTGACCCGTCTGCTGCGGATCCGCTCGCTCTACTACGAGCTCGTGGCGGTATCGGTGCTCGGCTTCGTCGGCATCGGCGCGTCGCTGTTCGGCAACCTCTACTTCGTCCGGGTCTGGCATCTCACCGGGAGCCACGGGACCGCGGAGCGCAGTCACATCTACGCCATCATCGGACTGGCCGCTTTCCTGGGGTTGCCCGTCGCCTACACCGCCGGGGACCGCCTCTTCCGGCGCGCCCCCCAGGCTCCTTTGGTCCTGGCCGGTATCTGCATCACGGTCTACGGGACGCTGTTCACGATTTCGCTGTACATGCCCAAGCTGTGGCTGGTGGTGGCGCTCCAGTTCCTCGCCAACGCGGCGGTGGCGCCCATCGCCATTGCCATCTTCCAGACCCTGGCCGCCACGGCCCCACCCGAGATGCGAACGATCTGCTTCGCCATGTTCGGGGTGTACTCGGCGGTGTTCGGAGGATTCGCCGGCAGCATCATCCTGGGTGCCGTCAGCGACGCCAGCAACGTGACCAAGGCCCTCACCCTGGTGGGACCGGTGTGCGCCGTGGGCGGAGCCCTGCTCATCGTGGGGTCACGGTTCGTCCGACACGACATCACCTTGGTCATCGAGGACGTCCTCGAGCGCTACGCCGAGGGCAAGCGACGTAAGAGTGGTGGAGACATCCCGGCCCTGCAGATCCACAACATGGACTTCTTCTACGGATCCCAGCAGGTCCTCTTCGACGTCAACCTGGAGGTCCCCGAGGGCGAGATCGTGGCGCTGCTCGGCACCAACGGCGCCGGCAAGAGCACCCTGCTACGGGCCGTGGCGGGCCTCGACCATCCCCATCGCGGCGTCATCCGCGTCTTCGGCACCAACTGCACGTACCTCGAGCCCGAGCAGATCATCGACCTGGGCGCCGCGCTGCTGGTGGGCGGGAAGATGACGTTCCCGGGTCTGAGCGTCCGGGACAACCTGCGGATCGGGGAACACTCCTTCCGACGCGACGCGCCGCGCGCCAAGGCGGCCCTCGACGACGCCGTGGGACTGTTCCCCGAGCTCGAGTCCCGGCTCGACCAACCGGCGGGCACCTTGTCGGGAGGCGAGCAGCAGATGCTGGCCCTGGCGCGCGTCATGATGAGCAAGCCCCGCCTGCTCATGATCGACGAGCTCGCCTTCGGCCTGGCGCCCATGACGGTGGAGCGCCTGATGGACATCGTGCGGCACGTCAACGCCGATGGCGCCACCGTGATCCTGGTCGAGCAGAGCGTGAACCGGGCCATGACCCTGGCCGACCACGCCTTCTTCCTCGAACGGGGCGAGGTGCGTTTCGAGGGCTCGATCACCGAGCTCCTGTCTCGCGACGACCTTCTCCGCCCCGTCTTCCTCGCCACTGTGGGAGCCGCCCTGGGCAACGGAGCCGCCGGCAGCGCCAGCGCGGGCAACGGCGCCACGTCGCGCCCGGCTCCGCCCGCCGCACCGAGCGCGCCAATCCCGCCCACCCCGCCGAGCGCGCCCACCCCGCCGAGCGGGCCGCGTGCCGACGGGCTCTGGCTGGCCGGCCCCCCGGTCGGAGACAACAGAGACACCAGAGACAACAGAGAGGACGGAGAGGGCGGGGCGACGACGTGATCGCGGTGTCGCTCCCGTCGTCGGTCATCCTCGAGGGGGCCATCCTGGGCCTCAACTACGGGTTGCTGGCGACGGGGCTGGTGCTGATCTACCGCACCAGCCGGGTGGTGAACTTCGCCCAGGGACAGCTCGGCGTGGTGGCGGCGGTGTTCCTGGTCAAGCTGTACTACGACTACGGGATCAACTACTGGGCGGCGCTGATCGCCGCCCTGGCGTTGGCGGCGGGCGCGGGGGCGCTGTCGGAGCTCGTGCTGCGGCGTCTGTTCGACCGGCCCCGAGTCATGGTCATGGTGGCCACCATCGGGTTGTCCCAGGTCCTGTTCCTGCTCACCCTGCTCCCCTTCATCCGGCCCAAGAAGCTGTTCCGCGCCTTCCCGGTGCCGGTGGACTGGACGTTTCACATCGGGACGTTCCTGTTCCCGCCCGGTGAGGTCGTCACCCTCATCGTGGCCCCCATCGTGGCGCTGGGCCTGGCCGCCTTCATCCGGTTCTCGTCGTGGGGCCTGGCCATGCGGGCCTCGGCCGAGAACACCGAGTCGGCCCGCTTGTCCGGGGTGTGGGTGCGGCGCACGTCCACCGTGGCCTGGACCCTCGCGGGGGCGTTGTCGGCGTTCACCGCCATCCTGGCCTCGCCCAGCCAGACGAGCACGCTCACCGAGGTCCTGAGCCCCGGCCTCCTCCTGCTGGCGCTGCTGGCCGCGCTGCTGGGCGGCATGGTGAGCCTGCCCGTCGCCTTCGTGGCGGGCATCGCCCTGGGAATCGTCCAGGACCTCTTGGAGTGGAACATCAACAACCCCTCGTCGGGCACGGCCACGGTCGAGCTGGTCCTGTTCGTGTTGCTGCAGCTGGCCCTGCTGGCCCGGGCGGCGTCGCTGCAAAAGAGCTCTCGCACCGCCGAACGGACGTCGTGGACGACGGGAACCAACGCCTTCCGGCGCGACGGGGCCACCTTGCGAAAACGGGTGGGGACGGCGGGGGTGGTCGGCACCGTGGTCATCGCCGCGCTGCTGCCGCTGGTGCTGGACGTGGGTCGGTCGTACCTGATGTCGCAGATCTGCATCTACGGCGTCATCGCCCTGTCTCTGACCGTGCTCACGGGATGGGCGGGCCAGGTGTCGCTGGGCCAGTTCGGGTTGGTGGCGGTGGGGGCGGACCTCACCGCCCATCTGGGAGGGGGCGTCCCCCTCATCCTGTTGCTGCCCTTCGTGGGCGTGGTCACCGGGCTGGTGTCGGTGCTGGTGGGGCTCACGGCCCTGCGCATCCGGGGCCTGTACCTGGCGGTGAGCACGCTGGGATTCGCCCTGTTCATGCAGACCTCGGTGCTGGCCACGGCGTGCTGGTCGGTTCCGGTGATCCACAAGACGATCTGCTCGGGGCTCCCCGATCCCCAGTCCACCTTGATCTCCCGGCCTACCCTCCTCGGGCTGGGGCTGTCGTCGGAGCGGGCTTTCGCCTGGTTCTCCCTGGGCGTGCTCGTGGTGTCGATCCTCATGGTGCGGGTGTGGCGCGACCCGCGGCATCGCCCGACGGCTCATCGCCGTGCGCGACAACGAGGTGGCGGCGGGCTCGGCCGGCATCCCCGTGGTGCGCACCAAGCTCATGGCGTTCGCGCTGTCGGGGTTCATCGCCGGCTACGCCGGGGTGTGCTTCGCCTTCGCCACCGAGCGCTTTAGCACCGACACCTTCGACCCCACGGTGTCGATCCTGGTGGTCTCGATGGTCGTGATCGGCGGTCTCGACGCCATCCCCGGGGCCGTGCTGGGTGCGCTCTACCTGGTGGGGCTGCCGGCCATCTTCGGGTCGACGACGTCGATCCAGTTCCTCACCAGTGGGATCGGGCTCATGGCGTTCATCCTCTACCTGCCGGGCGGCATGGCCCAGGTGCTGCACCAGGGCGGCGACCTCGCCACCGCCGGGGTCGAGCGCCTGCGCGCCCGCTGGCGGGGAGAGCCCCCGTCGCCCGCCCCCGACGCCGTGGGGGCCGAGAGCGCCGGGGCCACCCACAGCACCGACGCCGGGGCGGTGGCCGAGGTGCCGTCGTGAGCCGCGCCGAGCGCACCCCCCTCACCGACGACGACGAGCAGTCGAGGCCGTCCGGCCGCAAGACCAGAGGGGAAGGCCCCGCCCGGTTGGAAATCCGGGAGCTGGTGGTGACCTTTGGGGGGTTGCGGGCCGTGGACGACGTGAGCGCGTCAGTCGAGCCGGGATCGATCGTGGGGCTCATCGGGCCCAACGGGTCGGGCAAGACCACCCTCCTCGACGCCGTGTCGGGGATCGTGGCCCCCACGGCGGGGACCCTGCGGCTCGACGGCGAGGACCTCGCCGACTACATCCCCGAGGAGCGCGCCGCTCTGGGGGTGGTGCGCTCGTTCCAGGACTGTCGCCTGTACCCCGAGCTGTCGGTGCAGGACACCCTCATGCTGTGCGAGGACGCCCGCCGGCGCATCAGCGTGCTGTCCACCACCTTGCAGCTCCCCTGGGCGCGGCGCGCCGAGCGCGACAAGCGCAAACTCGTCGACGGGGTCATCGGGTCGTTCGGTCTCGAGCGCTTCCGCCACCACCTCACCGGGCACCTGTCGACCGGGACCCGCCGGGTGGTGGACCTGGCGTCGATCGTGTTGGCCGGCCCCCGCCTGCTCCTGCTGGACGAGCCCACGGCGGGCATCGCCCAGCGCGAGGCCGAGGCCTTCATCCCCCTGCTCCAGCGCCTCCACGAGGTGACCGGCTCGACCATCTTGTTGGTGGAGCACGACGTGCCCCTGGTCTTCGAGCTGTGTTCCCACGTGATCGTCATGCAGACCGGATCCGTGGTGGTGTCGGGCCCCCCCGACGTCGTGCGCCAGGATCCCGCCGCTTTGGCCGCCTACCTCGGCGCCAGTGACGCCGCCCTCCACGTCACCGGGCCGACGCGCACTGACCCGACGCGCACCGACCCGACGCCCTAAGCGCGCCCGGCACCCTAGTCGCGCTAGGCGCGCTCAGGTGATGGGGTCGAGGGGGCGGGCCGGTCCGTAGGGACGGTCGCCGCGCAAGGTGACGCGATGGGCGATGCGCAGGGCGTCGCCGTAGTCGTCGAGCGCGTAGTGCAAGGTGGCCCGGTTGTCCCAGAAGGCCACCGCGCCGGCCTCCCAGCGGTAGCGGCAGCTGAACTCGGGGCGCTGGCAGTGGCGGTACAGCATGTCCAGCAGCGAGTCGCTCTCCACCTTGGACACTCCCTCGAGGAACCGGGTGAACTGGGAGTTGACGAACAGCCCGTTGCGCCCCGTCTCGGGATGGGTGCGGACCACGGGATGGGTGACGGGGTAGAGCTTGTCGTGGTGGTGGCCGTCCCACTCGTAACCGCCCCGGGCCTCGACGTCGGCGGCGAACCACGGGTCGTGGTGCCAGGCGATCAGCTGGTCGCACAGGGCCCGCACCGGTGGCCCCAGCGCGTCGTAGGCGGCCTGGAGGCTCACCCACATGGTGTCGCCCCCGACGGCGGGCGCCTCGCGCATGTGCAGGATCGACCCCAACGGCGGGGTCTGGAGGAAGGTGACGTCGGTGTGCCACCACGAGGCGCGGTCCTCGCGTCCGTCGATGGGGAGCACCTCGGGGTTGCCCTCGAGCGACGGGATCACGGGGTGGGCCGGGGTGACCTCGCCGAACTGGCGGGCGAAGTCGGCCTGGACGTCGGGCGCGAGGTCCTGGCCGGGGAAGAACAGGACCAGGTGCCGGCACAGCGCGGCCCGCACCTCGGCCACCACGGCGTCGCCCAGGGGGCGACTGAGGTCCAGGCCGTGGACCTCGGCCCCGATCACGGGGGAGATCGCCCTGATGTCCACACCGGTTACCAACGCCACGCCGTCCATGGTGCCCCAGCGGCGCGACGCCCACAACCCCTGACGCCCGGCCGCCGACGCTTCGCTGCCCATCGCTCGGCTCCACGGGCCCGTGGCCTGCCGGGTCCTCGACCCCGGACCCGCATAACGTGTGGCCCACGTCGGAGGGGGAAGGCACGGGCGGATGGCGGGATCGGGTCCTGGGGCAGCACTGACACGGTCGTGGCGGCGCTTCCGGCGCCGCCACCCCGGGGTCCAGGTCGTGACCCTGCTGGTGGTGATCGCCCTGGTGGGCGGGGTGGTGTACGCGTCGACGGGGACGTCGAAGAAGGGGGGCGCCGGGTCCAACAACGCCACGGGCTCCACCGCCGGCGGGTCGGGGGGCTCGTCGAGCGGGTTGGGTCTGGGGGGGCCGAGCGGCGTGGGCGTGGACCAGGCGTCGACGAGCACACGGGGGGTCACGTCGAACTCGATCAACGTGGCCTTCCCGGTGTCGAACCTGACCTCCCTGGCGTCGAACTTCGGCTTCGCCGGTGACTCGGAGTTCGGCGCCCAGAAGGCGGCCATCCACACCTTCGTGAACGCCATCAACGACGCCGGGGGGATCAACGGGCGCAAGATCAATCCCATGATCGTCAACTTCGACCCCACCGACGAGGCTGGCATGCGGGCGCTGTGCAAGCAGTGGACCGAGGGGAGCCCGCCCGTGTTCGCCGTGCTCGACGGGATCGGATCGTGGACGGGGGACAACGAGCTGTGCATCACCCAGGAAGGCCACACCCCGTTCATCGGGCAGTGGACCACGGTGACCAACTGGACCCAGGAAGGGGCCCCCTACCTGTGGTGGACCGGGCCCGACCAGGCCCAGATCCTGGCCACGGTGGTGTCGTGGGGGATCAGCTCGGGCCTGCTCGGTGGGTCGTCGCGGGTGGGGGTGGTCGCCGGCGACCGCACCAGCGACCAGCTGGCGCTCAACCAGTACCTGTTGCCCGACCTGCGCCGGGCCGGGATCACCAACCCCCTGGTGGAGACCCTGCCCTCGAACCCCTCGGACACGGCGGCCAGCAACTCGGCCGCCCCCCTGGTGGTCCAGCGCCTCAAGGCGGCCGGGGTGAAGTCGGTGATCCCCCTCATCCCCTTCAACTCGTTCTTCCCGTTCCTGTCCCAGGAGAACGGCCAGAACTACTACCCCAAGCTCCTGCTGTCGGACTACGAGTCCTCCATCGAGGTCACCCTGGGGCTCATCCCCATCCCCTACGAGAAGGGCCTCGACCACCAGGAGGGCGTCACCGTGGAGACCCTGGGAGGGACCGACGCTCCCTCGAGCGTGGTGTCCGCCGGCGGCTACAACCCCGCCGTCCAGAGTTGCTACGACACCTGGAAGGCCCACAACAAGCCGACCTCGTCGGTGTCGCCCTACATCGAGGAGCAGGGGCCCATCGTGGGGTGGTGCCAGGCCATCCGCCTGTTCGCCACCGCCGCGCTCAGCGCCGGGCCCAACCTCAACCGGCGGAGCTTCGTCCAGGCCATGTCCCGGATCCAGAACTTCTCGGGCACCTACTCCCCCACGTTGAGCTTCGGCCCCGACAAGTTCTCGGGCCCCACCGAGTACCAGGTGGTGGAGCTCTACAACAACTCCCCCCCGTCACCGCTGTGCGTGCCGACCTACACGGGCAAGCCCCAGGGGACCTGCTGGCACACGGTGCAGAGCTGGACCCCCCTTGCCAGCTGATCCGCCCCTGGTCCTGCCGGCGCCGGACCGCAACTATTCCCCGTGGTACTCGTGGATGGTCCGCCTCGGCCAGACCCGCCACATCGATCCCCTGCCCCTCCCCGACCCCGGCGGCGCGGAGGGCGCCGGTGACGCCGGCGGCGCGGGTAGGACGGGTGACGCGAGTAGCTCCGAGTACGCCGCCGCGTTGGCCGAGTGGCGGGTGCGGTGTCGCCAGCGGTTGGTGACGCTGCTGGGGCCCATGCCGTCTCGGGCGCCGTTGCGGCTCGAGACGATCGAGTCGGTGGAGTGCGAGGACTACCGGCGCGACAAGGTGGTGTTCGACACCGAACAGACCATGTCGGTGCCCGCCTATCTGCTGGTGCCCCACGGCCGGGTGGCACCGGGCCCGGCGGTGCTCGCCGCCCACGGTCACGGGCCGGGCAAGGCCGAGGCGGTCGGGCTGGAGCGCACGGGGACGCCCAACGCCGACTACGCCCATCAGTTGGCGCGCCGCGGCTACGTGGTGCTCGCCCCCGACCTGCGCTGCTTCGGGGAGCGCCTCGACTGGAATCCCGACGACCACTACGCCTGCGACACCAACCTGGTCCATGCCGTGATGGCGGGCATCAACCCCTTGACCCAGAACCTGTGGGACCTGGGGCGCGCCCTCGACGTGCTGGAGACCCACCCCCTGGTGGACCCGGGCCGCATGGCCATGGTGGGCCTCTCCTACGGGGGCACGGTGACGCTGTTCCTGGCCGCCTGGGACGCCCGGGTGGCCGCCGCGGTGGTGAGCGGGTACTTCTCGTCGTGGGCCGAGGCGCACAAGATGCCGTGGAACATGTGCGGCTCCCAGGTGCTCCCGGGCATGCTGGGCCAGCTCGAGCACGTGGACCTGGGCGCGCTGATCTCGCCCCGGCCGCTGCTGGTGGAGTCGGGCACCCACGACGACCTGTTCCCCGCCGAGGTGGCCGCGGCCGAGATCGCCAAGCTGCGCGCCGTGTACGCGTCGGACGGGGTGCCCGAGCGCCTGGTCCATGACGTGTTCGAAGGCGTCCACGAGTGGCACGGGGTCGAGGCGTTCGCCTTCCTCGAGCGTTGGATCGGGCCTGGCGACGCCGCCGTGAGTCGGTGAGGGTGGTGTCGTCGGCGGGTGGGGGCGCGGGTGCCCCCGCCCGTCAGCCGGGGACCTGCCAGTGGACCAGGTCGGTGCTGCGGGCGACGGCGATCTTGGCGTGACCCCATCCCCCGAAGTGGGTGAGCTCGTCGCTGCCGGAGTAGGTGAGGTAGTAGTAGCCGGTGCCGGCTTTGTCACCGGTGCCGGCGTCGTCACCGGTTCCCGTGTGGGCGTCGCAGAGGAACGCCGAGTTGGCGTGCTCGAAGCCGACGCTGGAGATGCCGGGGCCCGAGTCCCAGGACTGTGCGGGGACCACCAGCATGCGGGCGCCGGTCCAGTGCAACCACGAGTTGGGGTCGGCCGGGTTGCCCGTGCCCGACAGCGTGAAGATCCAGGGCTGGTCGAAGTTGTTGGAGGTGGCCACCAGATGCCACCGGCGCGCCACGAAGACGAACTCGAAGTTCTCGATGGTGCCCCCGTTGACGACGATGTCGGGGCGGCCCACGTACCTCCACGGGCCGGCGAGCGAGCCGCTGGGCGACCAGGCGATCTCGAAGTGCTGTGACCCCGATCCCGTGGTGGTGCCGTACTTGTAGCCCAGGATGAGCCCCCGCCCCGTCCACGCCAGCGCGGGGTCGATCATGCGGTCCCCGGGGGCGGGGTGGAGGCTGAGCGCCAGGGGCGCGGGCGTCGACCACCTCTCGAGGTCGGGAGAGGTCCGGTAGTAGAGCTTGGACTGGGCGCCCACCGCGACGTCGGGGTTCGAGTCGTAGGTGGCCACGAACACTCCCGCCGGGCTGCGCACGATGTCGGGCGACGCCACCCCGTCGACCCCGGCCTGGAGGGGCCAGGGGGCGGGCGCCGACCAGTGCAGCAGGTCGGGGCTCGTGGCCGTGGCGATGTTCCAGTCCTCGTCGCCCTTGGTGGGGACGTCGTTGGTGACGTAACTGAACAGCATGTGCCACTGGCCCCCGGCCCACACCAGCGCCTGGTCCTTCACCCCCGCGTCGGGCTCGCTCAGGATCGGGTTGCGCAGCTGCGTCCACGCCACCTGTGGCGCGGGCCCGGGCCCCGTTCCAGGCACGACGCACTCGTGGTCGGCGCCCGTGGTCGACATCGGTGCCGCACGGGGGGCACGGGGGGCACGGGGGGCACGGGGGGCGGGGCCGGCACAACCGGCGAGCGACACCACCATCACCATCACCACCGCCACCGCACACAGGGCCCCGACAGCGGCCACGGCAGGCGAGCCCGCGGCGCGGGGCGCGCCCGTGGCGCGGCGAGGACAGCGCCGGCTCACCAGTCGAGGAGCGACGCCGACCCGGGATCGAGGAACAGGGCCACGTTGTCCCGGGTGCGCAGCACCGAGGCCGGGCAGGCCGTGGACAGCGGGCCGGTGAGGGCGGCGCGCACCGGCTCGGCCTTGCGTCGCTCGGGCACCACCGCCAGCACCGTGCGGGCCCGCAGGAGCGCGGGGATGGTGGCGGTCAGCGCCCGGCCGGGCACGGCACCGATGTCGGGGAAGTGGCCCTCGTGGACCTGCTGGAGCCGGCAGGCCGGGTCGAGCTCGACGACCTTCATGGCGCGGGGGTCGTCGAAGTCGGCCACGGGGGGGTCGTTGAAGGCGAGGTGGCCGTTCTCCCCGATGCCGAGGCAGCACAGATCGAGGGAGTGTGCGGCCAGCAGCCCGGCGTAGCGGGCGCACTCGGCCTCGGCGTCGGCCAGTCCGTCGATGTAGTGGGCCTGGCGGGGATGGGCCCGGTCGGTGATGCGCTCCCGGATCCACCGCTGGAAACCGGCGGGGTGGTCGGGCCCGACCCCGACGTACTCGTCCATGTGGAACACCACGACGTCGGGCCACGGGACGTCGGGGGTGGACGTGACGAGGTGGTCGACGAACTCCAGCTGGGAGTTGCCGGTGGCGAACATGGCATGGGCGACGCCGTTGGCGGCCACCGCCTGGCGCAGCACGTCGGCGGCTCGGTCGGCCGCCGCCCGGGCCAGCGCGGCCCCGTTGCCATGGACCTCGACCGCCATGTGGTCGACGGTCCGGTGCCGTCCCTCGGGCATGGGCCGCACACTAGGTGAGGGCAGATCGGGCCCGTCGGGGGTAGGGTCGCCCCCGATGGGGGCGAAGGTCACGCTGGTCGGGGGGGGAAGCACCCACTGGACGCCGAAGCTCATGGTGGACTTCGCCAACACGCCGGCGCTGACCGACGCCGAGGTGGTGCTCTACGACCTCGACCCCGACTCGCTGCCGCCGGCGCTGAAGGTCGCCGAGCACGTGGCCGAGCGACGGGGGATCGCCCTGACGGCCCGGGCCACCACCGACATCGACGACGCCCTGTCGGGCGCCGAGTTCGTGATCGCCACCTTCTCCGTGGGCGGGTTCGCCAGCATGCGTCACGACATCGAGATCCCCACGCGCTACGGGGTTCGCCAGACCGTGGGCGACAGCGTCGGGCCCGGAGGGATCTCCCGGGCCCTGCGCAGCGTGCCCGTGATCCTCGGGGTGGCGAGGGCCATGGAGCGCACCTGCCCGCAGGCGCTGCTGGTCAACGTGAGCAATCCCCTCTCGGCGCTGTGCCGGGCGGTCACCCGGGAGACGTCGATCGCCACGGTGGGGCTGTGCGCCGAGATCGTGGGGCTCAAGTTCGTCCTCAGCCTGTTGTTCGACACGCCCTTCCACTCGATCGACCCCGTGGTGGCCGGCGTGAACCACCTCCCACTGGTGACGTCGCTGCGGATCGGCGACGAGGACGGGTTCGCCCTGCTGCGACGGGCCCTGGCCGGCGACATAGACCTGTCGGGCCCGTTGTGGATGGACCCCCCGGGCCCGATGCACTACCAGATGGGCGACCCCGGGCGGGGATGGACCAAGCACGACATCGTGGCCAACAACAAGGTCAAGTTCGAGCTCTTCGACCGCTTCGGGGTGCTCCCGGGGTCGTCGGACACCCACGTGGTCGAGTTCTTCCCCGGGTTCGTGACCGCCGCCTCGGACTACGGACGGGACTGGGGGGCGCACCACTACGGCATGCACGGACATCAGTCCGACAAGGCCGACGACGACGCCGAGATGGCCGATCTCCTGGCCGCCGAGACCATCTCGACGTGGCCGTCGGGAGAGTTCGTGGCCACCCTGCTCGAGGGCCTGGTGACGGGCCAGGACAAGACCTTCCCCGGGAACATCCCCAACGCCGGCCAGGTGGAGAACCTGGCGAACGACGTCGTGGTCGAGTGCATGGTGGTGGCCGGTGCCCACGGCGTGCGGGCCCGGGACCGGGCCGTGGTGCCGTCCTATCTCGGTGAGCACCTCCGTCGGGTGGTGAGCTCACAGGAGCTGACCGTGGAGGCGGCGATCACCGGGAGCCGGACCACGGCCCTCGAAGCCATGCTGGCCGACCCCATGGCGGGCTCGCTCCCCTACGAGCACGTGGTCAGCATGACCGACGAGCTCCTGGCCGCCACGCGACCGTGGTTGGCGCAGTTCGCCGACACCCACTGAGCGCCGGTCGTGCGCCCTGGGGGGCGCCTCGTCAGCCTTTGTGGTGGTGGGTGGGGGTGTCGAGAAGGTACGTGTAGGCGTCGGTCAGCGACGCCGAGTTCTCTCCCGTCGTGGTGACCACGGTGACGGTGACCCTCCCCACCGAGGACGTGGGCGAGGTGGCCACGATCTTCTTGGCCGACTTCACGATGAAATTCACGGCCGGCCGCGAGCCGAAGTACACGGCCGTGGTGCCCGCCAGGTTGGTGCCTTTGATGGTCACCCTGCGGTCGCCCGTGGTCGGGCCCGTGGCCGGCTTGACCTTGGCCACGGCGGGCAGTGCTGACGAGCCCGCTTCGACGACGCGCAGGACGTTGTTGCCGTTGTCGGCGGCGAGGAGATTGCCCGAGGAGCTCACGCTCACGTCGGCGGGGCTGTTGAGCTCGGCGCTCGTGGCCGCGCCGCCGTCGCCGGAGTAACCCGTCTGGCTGTTGCCCACGATGGTGTAGATGTGGCCCGCCTTGACCGTCGCCCCGCCGTAGGTGCCGTTGTTGGCGGGCACGAGACGGATCACGTTGTTGATGGAGTCGCTGATGAAGACGTCCCCGGCACCGTCGACGGCGACGCCTTGGGGCATGTCCAGCTGGGCGGCGGTGGCCGCTTTCTTGTCGCCCTTGTAACCCGGGTTCCCGTTCCCGGCGATGGTGTAGATGTCGCCCTGGGTGACAGGCCTTCCCAGGTACGACCCCGTCGAGGCGGCCACCAGGCGGACCACGTTGTTGTCGTCGTCGGCGAAGATCACGTCGCCTCTGGAGTCGGTGGCCACGCCGTCGTAGGTGTCCATGCCGAGCTCGGCCGATGTGGCCGGGCCGCCGTTGCCGGTGTAGCCGTAGACCAGGTTCCCGGCGATGATGTAGATGAACCCGGCCTGCATGAATTGCCCGAAGTAGGTCCCGGTCTGGGCGGGGAGCAGTCGGACGTCGTCGTTGGCGGTGTCGGCGATGACGAGGTTGCCGTAGGGGTCGAAGGCGATGCCGTCAGGGGCGATGAGCCCCGCCGACGAGTCCTGATCGACGGCGGCCGGCGAGCCTCCTTCCCCGGCGATGGTGTAGATCGTCCCCGCCGTCATCGAGACACCGAAGCGCGTGCCCGAGACCTCGGCCAGGTAGCGGACGGCGCCGTAGGTGGTGTCGGTGATGGCGACGTCACCCTGGGAGTCCACGGCCACCCCGTTGGGGTCGCTCAAGGACGCGTCGGTCGGTGACGCGGGAAATGGACCGTCGCCGTCGACGCCGTTGCCGGCGATCGTGTAGAGATGGCCGGCGACCATGCTCTGGCGGTACCACGAGCCCGACGTGGTGGCCGCCACGCGGATCACGTCGTTGTTCGGGTCGGCGAACACGATGTTGCCGTGCGAGTCGAAGACCGCCCCCACGGGGGACCCCAGGATGGCCGACGTGCTCGGGATCCCGTCGGTGAGCGCGCCGTTGGCCCCCCCGCCGACGACTGTGGAGATGATGCCGCTGTTGGTGGTAGCCGAGCTCGGGGCCATGTCGACCAGAGTCGAGCCGACGGCCACGGTGCCCACCAGGGAGACGACCACCCCAGCGCGCAGGCGCGCCACGCGCCTCGTGCTTCGCCTCGGACCGAACAATTTCACCGTGCGCATCCGCCTACACGCTCACAGCGCCAGAGAGATCGATCGGGACACGGTCCACTGTCGTTTCTCATGGGTCTCGACCCCCAACAACCCCAACCCCACCGAGCCGAGGCGGCCGACCCGGGGACGCGCCGACCGCCCTATGGCCTCGTCCTGGTCAGATGGTATACGCCTCACCCCACCGCCACACGCTCGCCACCCCTGGATGCCCGACCGGCAATGCCAACGCCGGCGATGTGCTCTCTCACCCGGACCGCCCCCACCCCGGACGCAAGGGCGGGAGGTCGGTCAGGTTCGGGTCGGAGGGAGCCTGCGACTCGCCGTCGTCGCTCTCCCAACGACGCCCGTACTGGTCGGGGATGTCTCCCCACCCCCAGTACGGCAGCGGTGTCTCGGGCATGAAGCCGAGATGGTCGACGGGGTCGATCCAGCCATCTCCGACGGTACAGAGATGGGCCCAGTCGTCGCCCAGGTCGAAGGTGTAGACGAACTGCTCGCCTCTCTCGAGCCGGGACAACTTGGTATGCCCGTCGTCGAGCACCGAATCAGGATCGTCCCAATCGGGATCGGGGACCGACAGCCGGGTGCCGTCGGCCAGGGCAAATTCGTGGAGATGGCTCCTGTCCCAGCGAGCGAAGGCGTCATCGATCGCCTCGGCCAATTCGGCAAAGGTGTGCGACTTGGCCGCGGCGAGGACGCGCCCCGGACGCGGCCAGCAGGTGGCCCCACCGCCTTCCACCAGGTCGACTCGGATCGACAACCACGTACGCGCCATCAGACGGTAATGGTGGCACGACCAGACGACATGCGCAGGTGGAATCCCAGTACCCAGAGATCGGGTCTCCGGCACCCCCGACCCAATCAGGACTGTCTACCCGAGCAGCCTCTTGGAGATGACGACGCGCTGGATCTGGTTGGTGCCCTCGTAGATCTGGGTGATCTTGGCGTCGCGCATGAAGCGCTCGGCGGGGAACTCGGTGGTGTAGCCGTAGCCACCGAGGAGTTGCACGGCGTCGGTGGTGACGGCCATGGCGGTGTCCGAGGCGAAGCACTTGGCCATGGCCCCGATCATGGAGAGCTCACCGTCGGGGTCCCCGGCGTCGACGACCGAGCACGCCCGGTACACCAAGGTGCGGGCCGCCTCGGTGCGCATGGCCATGTCGGCGAGCATGAACCGCAGTCCCTGGAACTCGGCGATGGGCTGGCCGAAGGCCTGGCGTTGCTTCATGTACTGCGCGGCGTAGTCGATGGCGCCCTGGGCGATCCCCACGGCCTGGGCCCCGATGGTGGGCCGGCTGCGGTCGAGGGTGTGCATGGCGATGGTGAAGCCTTGTCCCTCTTCGCCCACCCGGTTCTCCACGGGCACGCGGACGTCGTCGAAGACGACCTCGCCGGTGGGGCTGCCCCGCAGTCCCATCTTGTGCTCGAGCTTGGCCACCCGCACCCCCCAGTCGGCCTCGACCACGAAGCAGCTGATCCCGCGGTGACCGCCGTCGGGGTCGGTCTTGGCGAAGACGGTGTAGATGTCCGAGGCCCCGGCGTTGGTGATCCAGTACTTGGTGCCCGACAGGACGTAGTCGTCCCCGTCGCGCACCGCCCGGCACCGCATGGCGGCCACGTCGCTGCCGGCGTCGGCCTCCGACAGGCAGTAGCTGGCCTGGGCCTCACCGGCGGCCACCCGGGGGACGTACTTGTGCTTCAACTGCTCGGTGCCCCAGTTGAAGATGGGCATCATGCCCAGCTTGGAGATGAGCATGGTGACGCTGGTCGAGGCGCACACCCGGGCAAGCTCCTCGACCATGATGGCCTGGGTGACGTGGTCGGCGCCGGCCCCGCCGCAGTCCACGGGGATCCCCAGCGCGGGGAGCTCCATCTCCACCGACGCCTTGAAGCCGTCCCAAGGGAAGGCGGCGTCGCGGTCCACCGCCGCGGCGTGCGGGGCGATGCGCGCTTCGCACATGGCGCGCAGCGCCTGGCGGAACTGCTTGTGCGTGTCGGCGAGCGCGAAGGAGGAGGGCTGGTCCATATCCGGAAGTCTCGCACCCCGAGGTACGCGCTAGGCGTTTTCCGCCAGGTGCTGCAGCAGCAACCCGTTCAAGGCGGCGGGTGCGGTCTCGGGGATCCAGTGAGACACTCCCTCGAGGATCTCGAAGCGGTAGGGGCCAGTGACCCAGTCCCCGGTGGCCAGCGCAGCCGTGCGCCCCAGGGCGATGTCCTGATCGGACCACACGTAGAGGGTGGGAACGGTGATCGGGGCCA
The DNA here is from genome assembly GCA_963731665.1 of uncultured Acidimicrobiales bacterium. Lineage (GTDB taxonomy): Bacteria > Actinomycetota > Acidimicrobiia > Acidimicrobiales > UBA8190 > Chersky-840. The sequence goes on from CAVSWP010000011.1 coordinate 256,250, forward strand.
CGTCGGTGAGTGAATTGGGCTCGGTGGCCCGGTACCAATTCAATGCGGCGGTCAGCGCTCCGGGCTCGACCATGGCGGCCACGAACCGGTCGACCTCGTCGGTGTCCGAGGACAGCCCACTGGCGTCGAACATGGCCCGGAGCCCGGCGCCGGTGCCGTCCTCGCCCAACAGGGCGCGCTCGGCCACGCCCCCTTCGGCGCGGAAGACGGCGATGTACGACGACCGTTGGCGCTGGTCGTCGTCGCCGGTAGTGGTGCCGCCGGTCCCGTAGGCCGCCGCGAAGGCGCGGGGATGGGGAACCGACACCGCCGTGAGGGTGCGCACCCGGTCGGGATGGCGGGCGGCCACGACCCAGGCGACCATGGCACCCCAGTCGTGGCCGACCAGGTCGAAGCGGTCCAGTCCCCAGCGCCCGGCCACGGCGATGACGTCGCCCACCAGGTTGTCGATGCCGTAGTCCTCGACGGTGGGGAGCCGGGCCCGGGGCGAGTAGCCGCGCTGGTCGAAGGCGAGCCCCCGGTAGCCCGCGGCGGAGAGGGCGTCGAGCTGGTGGTGCCAGGAGTACGAGGTCTGGGGGAAGCCGTGGAGCAAGAGCACGGGACGCCCGTCGGCGGGCCCGGTGTCCACGGCGTCGAAGGTGAGCCCGTCGGCGGTGACCTCGAGGGCGCGCATGGGGCGAGTGCCGACAGGCGTCAGGATGCGGGCGCGTCGGGGTGCAGCATCGAGCGCCACTCGGGGAGCCGGGCGCGCACGGCGTCGGGGGTGAGGCGCAGGGTCTGCTCGGTGGGGGCGGCCACGATGGAGCGCTGCTGCTGGTAGTGGTGGGCCGCCGATTTGAACAGCGGGGCCCGCCAGGTCACGAGGTCGGCGGGGGCGTCACCGAGGAAGCCGAACAGGACCAGGGCGAGCTCGATGTCCTTGGCCACCGGTGCCCGGCCGAACAGGGCGGCGCGGGCGCCGGCCACCTCGGCGCAGGCCACCAGGGCGTCCTCGGCGGTGACCCCCTCGGTGAGCTCGAGCCTGTCCTCGAACAGGGTGTGGGCGAGGAGGAAGGCGTACCCCTGGTCGGGACCGGGCACCCCGAGCTCGCGGCCCCGGGGGTGGGTGGGCCCGCGCACCTCGGCCACCCGGCCGGCGCGCCAGTCACCCGGGGTGCGCAGGCGGTAGCTGGGGCGGACCTGGTCGGTCTCGACGATGGGGACGAAGTTGGGCTGGGTCACGGCGCGCTGGGCTGCTCCTGGTCCTGCTGGGCGTGGGCCAGACCGTAGACGATGGAGTCGAAAAGGGCCTGCCAGGAGGCCTCGATGATGTTCTCGGAGACCCCGATGGTGGTCCACACGTGTTCGCCGTCACTGGTGTCGATGAGCACCCGGGTGACCGCCCCGGTCCCCCGGCCGGTGTCGAGGACCCGCACCCGGTAGTCGACGAGATGGACGGCGGCGAGTCTCGGGAAATGATCGCCGATGGCCTCGCGCAGGGCCGAGTCCAGCGCGTTGACGGGGCCGTTGCCCTCGGCGGTGGCCACCACCCGTTGGTCGCCCACCCGGATCTTGACGGTGGCCTCGGTGGTGTGGCGTCCACCGTGTCCATTGTGTAACCCCTGTCCTCCCTGGTCACGGTGGTCGGCGATGACACGGAACGACTCCACCTCGAAGAACCGGGGCTCCCACCCCGTGGCCCGCCGCAAGAGGAGCTCGAGGGAACCGTCGGCCACCTCGAAGTGGTAACCCCGGTACTCGAGGGCCTTGAGCGTGTCGAGGACGCCCGAGAGCGCCTCGGAGTCGAGCTCGAGGCCGAGCTCCTGGGCCTTGAGGGCCAGGGTCGACCGGCCCGCCATCTCCGACACCACGAACCGGGTGCCGTTGCCCACGGCATCGGGCGCGACGTGCTCGTAGGCGTCGCGGCGGCGGGCGATGGCGCTGGTGTGCAGGCCGGCCTTGTGGGCGAAGGCGGCGGTTCCCACGTAGGGCTGTTGGGGGTTGGGGGCGATGTTGACGAGCTCGGCGATGTGGTGCGAGACGGGCGTGATCCGCTCGAGGCGGTCGGGCGGGATGGTGCGGATGTTGAGCTTCAGCGAGAGGTCGGGGATCGCGGCGGAGAGATCGGCGTTGCCGGTGCGCTCCCCGTACCCATTCACGCAGCCCTGGACGTGGGTCGCCCCGGCCCGGACCCCGGCGATGGAGTTGGCCACGGCACACCCCGAGTCGTTGTGGAAGTGCACCCCGATCTGGCACTCGAGGTCGGCCACCACCGAAGCCACGATGCGCTCCACGTCATGAGGCAGGGTCCCCCCGTTGGTGTCGCACAACACGATGGCCTCGGCCCCGGCCTCCTCGGCGGCCCGCAGGACGCGCAAGGTGAAGGCGGGGTCGTCGGCGTAGCCGTCGAAGAAGTGCTCGGCGTCGAAGAACACCCGCAGGTCGTGGTCGCGCAGGAACCGCACCGAGTCGGCCGCCATGGCCACGGCCTCGTCCAGGGTGGTGCGCAAGGCCTCGGTGACATGGAGCTTCGAGGACTTGGCCACGATGCACACGGCCTCGGTGTTGGCCTTGACCAGGTGGCGCAGGACCTCGTCGTCCTCGGCCCGCACCCCGGCGCGCCGGGTGGACCCGAAGGCCACCAGGGTGGCCGTGGACAGGCGGAGCTCGGCGGGGGCGCGGGCGAAGAACTCTTCGTCTTTCTGGTTGGCCCCGGGCCACCCTCCCTCGATGTAGGCCACGCCGAGGTGGTCGAGTTGCTCGGCCACCCGGAGCTTGTCGTCGACGGTGAGCGACAGGCCCTCTTGCTGGGACCCGTCGCGCAGGGTGGTGTCGAAGATGTCGACCGCCTCGGGGAGGACGGGGAAGTCGAAGTCGTGGCTGGCTCCCCCGTGGCTGTGTAATTGGCCCCCGCGTAATTGGCCCCGGGATGACCGGCCCCGGCCCGGGGGCCGAGGAACGTCACTCGACATGCTCGAGCCAGTCCTTGTAGCGGTCCACCTCGCCCCGCACGGTGGCGAAGTAGGTGTCCTGGATGTGCTTGGTCACCGGCCCCGGGCGGCCCGTCCCCACGGGACGGTCGTCGACCTCGCGGATGGGGACCACCTCCGCCGCGGTCCCGGTGAGGAAGGCTTCGTCGGCGGTGTAGAGGTCGGTGCGGATGAGCGCCTCGGTGACGTACTCGTAGCCCAGGTCGGTGGCGATGGTCTGGACCGAGTCCTGGGTGATGCCCGCCAGGGCGCCGGACTCCGACGTAGGCGGGGTGACGATGGTCCGACCCCGGACCACGAAGATGTTCTCGCCCGTGCACTCCGACACCCGGCCGTCCGACGCCAGCAGCAGGGCCTCGTCGTACCCGGCCTTCAGGGCCTCGACCTTGGCCAGCGAGGAGTTGACGTACATGCCCGTGCCCTTGGCCGCCGTGGGCACGGCGTTGGGGTCGTGGCGCTGCCACGAGGACACCTTGAGGCGGATGCCGTTGGCGACCCCCTCGTCGCCGAGGTAGGTGCCCCAGGGCCAGGCGGCGATGGCCACGCTGACGGGGCAGGGCAGGGGGTTGAGTCCCATCTCGCCGTACCCGAGGTAGACGATGGGCCGGAGGTAACAGCCGTCGTCGAGCCCGTTGACCCGGACCACGTCCTTGCACGCCGCCACCACGTCGGCCGGGGTGAAGGGCACGTCGATCATGAACACCTTGGCCGAGGTGAACAGCCGGGTGATGTGGTCGGTGAGGCGGAAGACGGCCACGCCCCGGCTGGTGGGGTAGGCGCGGATGCCCTCGAAGACGCCGGAGCCGTAGTGCAACGAGTGGGTGAGGACGTGGACGCGCGCCTTGTCCCAGTCGACGAGCTCGCCGTCGAGCCAGATCTTCTCGGTCGGGGTGATGGGCACGGGCTCAGAGCCTTTCTGCAATGGCGTCGCCCACGGCGACGGTGGACGGGACGACGGAGCCGGGCGACTGGTCGTGCTCGGCCAGGTAGGCGGCGACGGCCTTGGTGATCCTCTCCGCGGCGTCGAGCTCGCCGAGGTGCTCGAGCATGAGGGCCGCCGAGCGGACCGCGGCCACGGGGTTGGCCGTGGACGTCCCGGCGATGTCATGGGCGGCGCCGTGGACCGGCTCGAACAGCGAGGGCCCGGTGCGCGCCGGGTTGAGGTTGGCCGAGGCCGCGAACCCGATCCCGCCGGCGACAGCGCCGGCGAGGTCGGTGAGGATGTCCCCGAAGAGGTTGTCGGTGACGATGACGTCGTAGCGGGTGGGGCGCTCGACGAGGTAGATGCAGGCGGCGTCGACGTGGTTGTAGTCGCCGGTCACCCCGGGATACTCCCCGGCCACGTCGTCGAAGACCCGTTGCCAGAGGTCACCGGAGAAGGTGAGGACGTTGGTCTTGTGCACCAGGGTGAGACGGCGGGCGGGTCGGCGCGAGGCGAGCTCGAAGGCGAAGCGCACGCAGCGCTCGACGCCCATCCGAGTGTTCACCGAGCCCTGGGTGGCCACCTCGTAGGGGGTGTTGCGGCGCAGGAAGCCTCCTTCGCCGGCGTAGGTCCCCTCGGTGTTCTCGCGGATGACCACGAAGTCGCAGTCCGGGGAGGGCGCGCCGGCCATGCCCAGGAAGGGTCGGAGGTTGACGTACAGGTCGAGCTCGAAACGCAGGCGCAGGAGCAGGCCGCGCTCGAGAAGCCCCGGGGGGACCTCGGTGGACTTCACCGGTGGGCCCACGGCGCCGAGGAGGATGGCGTCGAAGGACCGGAGGTGCTCGAGGGTGGCGTCGGGGAGGACCTCACCGGTGCGCAGGTAGTGGGCGGCGCCGAGGTCGAACTCGGTCTGCTCGAGGGTGACCCCGGCCGCGCCGATCACCTTGAGGGCCTCGGCCAGCACTTCGGGGCCGATGCCGTCGCCGCCGATCACGGCCACTGTGTGGTTCTTGCCTGTGCCCATCGGTCCTGTCTCGGAAAATGAAAAACCGCCCACCGAGGTGGACGGTCGGGGCGGCGCACACCAATCAGGTGCGCGCCTACTCGATGACGATTACGGGTTCGCTCGGGATTCCCATGGGAGACCCAGTCTCTCTCGCCCGTGCCGGGGGCGTCAACCACACCTCGGGCGCCTACCCGGGCGCCCCGGGGGAGCCGATACCCTGGTGCGGCGTGACCGACGACGATTCCACCCACCTCACCCAGGCGACATTCGACCGCCTGCAGGCCGAGCTCGAGGACCTGACGACCCGGGGTCGGGTCGAGATCGCGCGTGCCATCGAGGCCGCCCGAGCGCTCGGCGACCTGTCGGAGAACGGGGACTACCACGCCGCCAAGGACACCCAGGGGAAGATGGAGTCCCGGATCCGCCGGCTCCAGCACACCCTGGGCCACGCCGTGATCGTCGACGGCGAGGCGGTCGGGAGCTCCGAGACAGTGGCGGCCGGGTCGGTGGTGGCCATCCGCTACGAGGGCGACGCCGAGATCGAACGGTTCCTGGTGGGGTCGATCGAGGAGCGCCACGACGAGCTCAACGTGGTGTCCCCGGGGTCGCCGCTGGGCCAGGCGTTGCTCGGGAGGGCCTCGGGCGAGGTGGTCGAGTACGAGGCGCCGGGCGGGACCCTGCGCGTCGAGATCGTGAAGATCGGCAGCTGACCGGTGGCCAGCAGCCCCGAGAAGACGAGCACCCCACGGCCCCACACACGCACGGAGCCCCGCACACGCAAGGAGCCCGGCAAACTCAGTGAGCCCCGGACACTGAGTGACAAGGTGTGGGACAACCACCTCGTCCACCACGCCGACGGTGAGCCCGATCTGCTGTTCATCGACCTGCACCTGGTGCACGAGGTGACGTCGCCGCAGGCCTTCGACGGGTTGCGGCTGGCGGGGCGCCCGGTGCGCCACCCCGAGCTGACGGTGGCCACCGCCGATCACAACGTGCCCACCACCGACGTCGACAAGCCCGTAGCCGACCCGGTGTCGGCCCGCCAGCTCGAGGTCCTGGCCGCCAACTGCGCCGAGTTCGGGATCACGTGTTATCCCATGGGCCACGCCAACCAGGGCATCGTCCACATCATCGGCCCCGAGCTGGGACTGACCCAGCCGGGGATGACCATCGTGTGCGGCGACAGCCACACCTCGACCCACGGGGCCTTCGGCGCGCTGGCCTTCGGGATCGGCACTTCCGAGGTCGAGCACGTCCTGGCCACCCAGACCCTCCCCCAGCAGCGTCCCGCCACCATGGCGGTGGAGGTCATCGGCACCCTGCCCGCCGGGGTGACCGCCAAGGACATGGTCCTGGCCATCATCGGTCGCATCGGCACCTCGGGGGGGATGGGCCACGTCATCGAGTACCGCGGCCCCGCCATCGCGGCGCTGTCCATGGAAGGCCGGATGACGGTGTGCAACATGTCGATCGAGGCCGGGGCGCGCGCCGGGATGGTCGCTCCCGACGACACCACCTTCGAGTATCTCCGGGGCCGGCCCCGGGCTCCGCGGGGCGCGTTGTGGGAGCAGGCCCTGGCCGACTGGCGGGAGTTGGTCACCGACGAGGGCGCCGTGTTCGACACCACGGTGACCCTCGACGGGTCCTCGCTCGTGCCCCACGTGACGTGGGGGACCAATCCCGGACAGGTCGTCCCCATCGACGGGCATGTCCCCGACCCCTCGAGCTTCCCCGACGCGGCCGAGCGCGAGGCGGCGGCCCGGGCCCTGCACTACATGGGGCTGACCGCCGGCACGGCGCTGCGCGACGTGATGGTGGACACCGTCTTTATCGGGTCGTGCACCAACTCGCGCATCGAGGACCTGCGCGACGCCGCCTCGGTGCTCGACGGCCGGCATGCCCGGGCCGGGTTGCGGGCCCTGGTGGTGCCGGGATCGCACCGGGTCAAGGCCCAGGCCGAGGCGGAGGGCCTCGACAAGGTGTTCCTGGCGGCGGGGTTCGAGTGGCGCGAGCCGGGTTGCTCGATGTGCCTGGCCATGAACCCCGACAAGCTCGCCGTGGGCGAACGGTGCGCCTCGACCTCCAACCGGAACTTCGAGGGTCGCCAGGGACGGGGGGGCCGCACCCACCTGGTGTCACCGGCGGTCGCGGCGGCTACCGCCGTGGCCGGGCACTTCGCCACCCCCGGGGAGCTGTCGTGAAGTCGGGAGGACCGTCATGAAGCCTGTGGTGGTCGTGTCGGGCCGCGCCGTGCCCCTGGACCGTTCCGACGTGGACACCGACCAGATCATCCCGTCGGACTGGTTGAAGCGCGTGGAGCGCACCGGGTTCGGCGCCGGGCTGTTCGCCGAGTGGCGCGACGACCGCGCCTTCGTGCTCAACGATCCTCAGTACGCCGGCGCCAACATCCTGGTGGCGGGGCCCAACTTCGGGACGGGGTCGTCGCGCGAGCACGCCGTGTGGGCTCTGCTCGACTACGGGTTCGAGGCCATCGTGTCGCCGCGCTTCGCCGACATCTTCCGAAACAACTGCACCAAGCAGGGACTGCTCCCGGTGGAGGTGGATCCCGGGCTCGGGCGCTCCCTGCTCGATGCCGTGGTGGCCGACCCTTCGCTCGAGCTCACCATCGACGTGGCCCGGGGCACCGTCGAGGCACCGGCGGCGGGGCTGGCGGGCACGTTCGCTCTCGACGACTTCACCCGCGAGCGCCTGCTCAACGGATGGGACGACATCGGGCTGACCCTGCGCCACGGGGACGAGATCTCGCTGTACGAGCGCCAGCGCGCCGCCTGGATGCCCGTCGCCACCGGCTGAGTCTTCTTCTGGTCTTCGGGTCTTCTGGCCCCTCTCCTGGCGCCGTCCCTCGGCGGCCTGTCTCCCGCCGGCGCCCGTCCCGGTTGGCATGGCGTTCGGGGCCCGATGTGGGCCCCGATGACCCATCGGGCGGACCCAGAGGAGGCGACGTGGTGAAGGACTTCAAAGAGTTCATCTTGCGGGGGAATGTGGTCGACCTCGCCGTGGGGGTCGTCATCGGCCTGGCCTTCGGCGCGGTGGTGACCTCGTTCACCGCCGATCTGCTGACCCCCCTAGTGTCCATCCCGGGAAGGTTTCGTTCGCGAGCCTCACCCTCACGGTGCATCACAGCGTCTTCTACTACGGGCGGTTCGTGAACGCCTTGATCGCCTTCGTGATCATCGCGGCGGCGGTGTTCTTCTTCGTGGTCAAGCCCATCAACGCGCTGGCGGCGCGCCGGGCCAAAGGGGAGGACGACGAGACCCGGGACTGCCCCGAGTGCCTGAGTGAGATCCCGGCCGGCGCCCACCGGTGCGCCTTCTGCACCGCCCAGGTGGCGCCGGCCACCTGAGGCTCGGCGCGGGCGCGGCGTGGCTTGGCGCGGCTTGGGGTGTCAGGGCCCGATCTCGGGGTCTCGCTGCTCGTTGCGGGCCCGGATCCGGACGAGCCGGTTGACCGCCGCCAGATAGGCGCGGGCCGAGGCCTCGACCACGTCGGTGGAGACGCCGCGTCCCGACACCTTGAGCCCGCCGGCCTCGAGCTGGACGACGACGTCCCCGAGGGCGTCGACACCCCCGGTCACCGACGACACGTTGAACCCGATCAGCCGCGACTCCACCTTCGTGGCCGACCGGATGGCGGTGCAGGCGGCGTCGATCATGCCGTTGCCTTCGGCGGCGGCCTCCACCTTGTCCCCCGACCGGCTCACCACCACCCGGGCCCGGGGCATGCCCACGGTGCCCCCGGCGACCTCGAGGGCCTCGAGATGGAACCCCTCCACCAGGTCCTGACCGAGCTCCTCGGCCACGATGGCCTCGAGGTCGGCGTCGGTGATCTCGACCTTGCGGTCGGCGAGCTCCTTGAACCGGGTGAACGCCTGGTTGAGACCGTCGCCCTGGACGTGGATGCCCATCTTCTCCAGGGTGCTGGCGAAGGCGTGACGTCCCGAGTGCTTGCCCATGACGATCTGGCGACCGACCTGGCCCACGCTGGCGGCGTCGATGATCTCGTATGTCGAGCGATCGGCCAGGATGCCGTGCTGGTGGATGCCGGACTCATGGGCGAAGGCGTTGCGCCCCACCACGGCCTTGTTGTACTGCACCGGATACCCCGTCAGCCGGGCGACGAGGCGCGACGCCCGAGCCAGCTCCTCGGTGCGCACCGTGGTGGTGACGCCGGGGAACTGGTCGGGACGGATCCGCAGGGCCATGACGACCTCTTCCAGAGCGGCGTTGCCGGCCCGCTCGCCCAGACCGTTCACGCACACCTCCACCTGGCGGGCCCCGGCCTGGACCCCGGCCAGGGTGTTGGCGGTGGCCAGCCCGAGGTCGTTGTGGCAGTGGGTCGACAGCACGTAGTCGCCGGGGACCTCCTTGCGGATGTGCTGGATCAGAGCCCCGAAGTCCCACGGGATGCCGTATCCCACGGTGTCGGGGATGTTCAAGGTGGTGGCGCCGGCCTCGACCGAGGCGCGCAGGACCTCCAACATGAAGTCCAGGGGGGTGCGGGTGGCGTCCTGGGGGCTGAACTCGACGTCGTCGGTGTGCTCTCGGGCCCGGGCCACGCCCCCCCGGGTCTCGGCCAGTACCTGGGCCTCGTTCATCTTGAGCATGTGCTCCATGTGCTGGGGGCTCGTCGAGATGAACACGTGGATGCGGGCGCACGCCGCGTCGCGGCACGGCGTCCCAACAGCGGTCGACGTCGGACAGCTGCGTGCGCGACAGGCCACAGATGGCCGGGGCGTCGGGGGCGTTGCCGACGGACCGGGCGATGGTCTGCACCGCTTCGAAGTCGCCTTGGCTCGCCACCGGGAAGCCGGCCTCGATGTAGTCGACGCCCGCCCTGGCCAGTTGCTCGGCGATCTCGAGCTTCTCGGCCACGTCGAGGGAGATCCCCGGGGACTGCTCCCCGTCGCGCAGGGTGGTGTCGAAGACGACGAGGTGCCCGCTGTCGCCGGCGGGGGTGTTCTCGGGCGCGGGCCGGGGGAAGCCTTGGTGGCTCGTTCGGCGCTTGGCTTGTCGCTCATCGACGTGTCCTCGCTCTCGTGTTCCTCGTGATCATCTGGCTCTCGGCTCTGGCTGGTGTAGCTGGGTTGTGGCTGGGTCGGTCGATCGGGGCCGAGGGGTGTGTTGGCCCAAGAAGAAACCCCCTGGCCGGTGGGCACAGGGGGCGGGCTCGGCGAGCGCGATGGGGCGCTCGCCGTCAGGTAAGAAGCAGGGCGTGGATGAATGGGTAGGCGCGCATGTCGGGTTCCATGGTTGCAAACGGGGGCGCCCGGGTCAAGGACACGGCGGTCGGTGGCGATCTACGCTGCCGGTCGTGAGAGGCGTGGGGCGAGGTCTGGGCAGGTTGGCCATCGCAGCCGCGCTGGCAGCCGTTGCGGTGGCGGCGGGACGTGCCGCCCTCGGCCGCCTCGCCGGGGAGCCCGGCGCGCCGAGTCGGCAATGGGGCAGCTTCGACACGTGGCCGGCCGTCCCTCCCGCTCCCGACCGGCTGGTGCCCAACGGCTCTCACGTTCCTGCGGGGAGCTGACCTCCCGAACAAACGCGCCACGCGATGGTCCTCGGGAACTCGCGGGGCCACGGCGTCGTCCAAGAGGCACCGGATCAAGGAGAACCGGCCTGTCGGCCCTGACGCGCCCGGGGTCGCCGTTTCGAGGAGGCCCAGTGTCCAATGTGCCCAGGAAGTTCATCGTGGCCCTCGTGGCTGTCGTCGTGGTGGTGTCCGGAGCGGCGGTCGGCCGTCATCTGATCGTGGGCTCGGCGAGCTCGAAGGCGACCTCGTCGGCGCCCGCCCCGGTGTCACCGGGCCACACCGGCGGAACCGCCGCCCGAGCCGGGTCGGACTCGTCGGGCGCTTTCTCGAGTCTCCCCGCCGCACCCACCACGACTGTGGGTGCGCCTGCACCGGCGCCGTCCGCTTCTGCCGCCGCGGCCTCCCCCACGGGGGCGGCGGCGGTGCCCCCGTCGCCGAACGACGGTGGGCCCCTGCCCAGCGTGCCGGTGTTCCCCATCACGCCCCAGATCGTCCGGACCGCCACCCTCGACTTGCGGGTGGGCAAGAACGCCCTCAGCACGACGTTGACGGACATCGCCGGGATGGCCGCCGCCGACGGGGGATTCGTCGAGAGCTCGTCGATGGCGGGGGGCACGGCCCGGTCCGCGCCGCTGACGGGCAGCATCGTCATCCACGTCCTGGAGGCGGACTTCAGCGATGCCATGTCGGCGCTGTCGGGCTACGGCAAGGTGACGGACCAGCAGATCCAAGGCAAGGACGTGACGAACCAGGTGGCCACCAACGCGGCCACGATCGTCATCCTGCAGGACGAGGTGAACTTGCTCGAGGGCAAGCTCAGCCAGGCCACCGACATCAACACGTTCCTCCAGATCCAGGCCCAGCTGTTCCCCGTGGAGGAGCAACTGCAGCAGCTGCAGAACCAGCAGGCGGTCCTGGAGAACTCCGCCGCCCTGGCCACCATCACCGCCAACCTGTCGGCCCCCGGCGCCCCCGTGGTGACGACGCCTACGCCCCGACCCAACGCCGACGCCGCCAACGTGGCGTGGCGCTACCTCCGTCACAACTCGCTGGCCGTCCTCGACGGGCTGGCCGTGGGCGGGGGCTGGGCGCTGCCGGTCGTGGTCCTGCTGGCACTGGTGGGGTGGGCGGCAGCGCGTGTGGCCCGGCGTCGCCGCCACGCCGTCAATCCGGCTTGATCACAGGGGGGTCGACGCCAGCAGGCGGCACCCGTTGTCGTTGGTGTTGGGGGCGCTCACCACGACCACCGATCGCGCCGCGTTGGCCGTGGCTCCTCGGGCGGAGGTGGCCGTGAACACGTAGACGAGAGACGACGTGCCCTTGAAGGTGGCGGTGGCCAGCAACTGCAACGTCCTTCCCGCGCCCGCCGCGGCCGTGGCCGACGAGAGACAGCGGTCGAAAAGGCCCGTCGGTATCGGTGGCGTGGGTGGGACCGGCCCCGGGGTGGCCGTGGGGGCGACACCGGCGGGCCCCGCCGTCGTGGTTGGCGTGCCGGAGGCGGTCGTGGTCGTCGGCGTGGCCGCCGACGCCGCCGCGCCCGACGGGGTCGCGGCGAAGTCCCTCGACAGCACGGCATCGACTCGGGCCTCGAGGGCGCCCACCGAGTCGAGGGTGCCCAGGTCCCCGACGGCGTCCGCCACGCTGTTCGACGGGCCGTGAGTGTTCGAGGCTTTCTCGGATCCCGACGAGCCCGGCGAGCCCGGCGACCGCGACGGGCCGACGGGGGCCGACGCCGCGGAACCGCCGAGGGTGCCCGAGCTGGAAAGAGCCAGAGGGACACCCACCGCGGCCGCCAGCACCAGCACGGCCGCGGCCGCCCCCACCAGCACCTGGGGGCGCCGCCGGGCACTGGGAGCGACAACGTCGGGTGCGGTGCGGCGTGCCGGCGCGACCTCCTGCGCAGCGCGCAGCACGGCGGCGATCGACGCGGCGCGCACCTCGGGATCGACGGGGGCCACCGGCGTCCGCATGCGGTCGCGCACCGCCTCGAGGGCGGCGAGACGCCCACCACACTGCGCACAGGTGGCGAGGTGCTCCCCGGCGTCGGCGGCAGCGGCGGCACTGACATCGCCGACATGGGCGACATCGTCGAGATGCGACGACAACTGCTCGTCGGTGAGGTGGCCGTCGGTCATCGGGTGCGCTCTTCTTCCTGGTCTTCCTGGGGCTCACCTTCGGGCGAGGCGTCGGGGACACCGGTGGGGTCGGTGTCATCTTCTTGGACGTCCGGCGGGGCCGTGGGGTTCCCGGCGGCGGGCGACGACGTGGCGACCGAGGTGGCGCCGTGCGGGGTCTCCCACACCGAGGCCAGGGCCGATCGGGCCCGGGCAATGCGCGACCGCACCGTCCCGACGGGGACGCCCAGGATGGCGGCGATGTCGTCGTAGGGGAGGTCGCACACGTCGCGCAGGACCACGGCGGTGCGGAACTCGACCGGGAGCCCGGCCAGGGCGGCGTCGATGTCGAGGCGCGCCGCCACCACGTCGGCGGGGTCTCGGCTGGTAGCACCGTCGACGGCTCTGGTGCCGGGCCTGCCAGACGCGCGCCGCGGGGTCGGGACGACGAACAGCCCGGGGGGGCCCGACCCCGAGTCGTCGGCCATCTCGGCGATGTCGGCACCGACCCCGGTGACGGGACGGCGACGGCGACGGCGCAACTCGTCGAGACAGGTGTTGGTGGCGATGCGGTACATCCACGTGCCGAACGAGCTGCGCCCGTCGAACCGGCTCAGGGCTCTGATGGCGGAAACGAGGGCGTCCTGGGTGGCGTCGAGGGCGTCGGCGTCGTTGCCCAGCATCCGCCGGCACAGCGCGTGGACACGGTCGTAGTGCGCCGTGACCAAGGTCTCGAGAGCGTTGCGGTCTCCCCCGCGAGCCGCTTCGAGAACCGCCCCGTCGCCATCGGCAGCCTGGTCGAGGTGGTTGTCGATGCCCGGAAGGCTAATGCCCGGGTCGCCCTGGTCCCGGGGCAACCCGGGGCAAGCCGGGGCAGACGGTCGCGTCAGGGCGGCGGGCCGTCAGACGCAGGTGATGCGGTGGATGTCGAGGATGCCGTCGGTGCCCTGGAGCTTGGCGAAGGCGTGGTCGGGGATGGCGCGGTCGGTGGAGAGCACCATGAGGGCGGTGCCTTCGGTGCGGGAGGGGTCGACGTCCATGGAGGAGATGGACACGCCGGCTTCACCCAGGACGACCCCCACGACCCCGATCATCCCCGGGCGGTCGTCGTTGCGGACGATCAACATGTGCTCGGCGGGAGGCACCTCGACGGTGTGGTCGTCGACGAGGACGATGCGCGATTCGGAGCGGGTGCCCGACAGGGTGCCGGCGATGGAGTGGTCGGCCGAGCGCAGGGTGAGGAGGTTGACGTAGTCGCGCGCCGTGGCGGTGGACACCTCGCGCACCTCCAGTCCCCGCTCCGCCGCCAGCTGGGGCGCGTTGACGTAGGACACGGGCTCCTCGGTGCCCGCCGAGAAGATGCCCTTGAGCACCGCCAGGGTCAGGATCGAGGTGTTGGACCCCGCCAGGCCGCCTTGGTATTCCACCTCGATGCGATCGGGCAGGCCGTCGTTGAGGCAGGCGAAGCACCGGCCCAGTTGTTCGGCGAGGCGGAGGAAGGGGCGCACGGTCTCCGACACCTCGGTGGCGGCGACGTTGACGGCGAAGGGCACGAAGTCCCCCGCCAGGGCCAGGTTGACCTGCTCGGCGATGGTCACGCCCGCTTTGTCCTGGGCCTCGGCGGTGGACGCGCCCAGGTGCGGGGTGACCACCACCGTGGGAAACCCGAACAACGGCGAGTCGGTGCAGGGCTCCGTGGCGTACACGTCGAAGGCGGCCCCCTGGACGCGGCCCGATCGCAGCGCGTCGGCGAGGGCCTCCTCGTCGACGATGCCGCCGCGCGCCGCGTTGACGATGCGAATGCCCGGCTTGGCCTTGGCCAGGAGCTCGGCGCCGATGAGCGAAGCCGTCTCGGCCGTCTTGGGGAGGTGGATGGTGAGGAAGTCGGACTCGGCCACCAGGTCGTCGAGCGACAGCATCTCGACCCCCATGTGCCGGGCCCGGTCGGCCGACACGTAGGGGTCATAAGCGCACAGGCGCATGCCGAAGGCCAGGGCCCGCTGGGCCACCAGCGCGCCGATCCGGCCCAGCCCGACGACTCCCAGGGTCTTGCCGTGCAGCTCGACCCCCTCCCACTTCGACCGCTCCCACTTCCCCGCCACCAGCGAGGCGTGGGCCTGGGGGATGTTGCGGGCCTGGGCCAGCAACAGGGCCATGGTGTGCTCGGCGGCCGAGAGCACGTTGGACTCCGGGGCGTTGACCACCATGACCCCGCGCCGGGTCGCCGCGTCGACGTCCACGTTGTCGAGCCCGATGCCGGCCCGACCCACCACCACCAGGTCGGCGCCCGCCTCCAGGACCTCCGCGGTGACCTGGGTGGCCGAGCGGACGATGAGGGCATGGGCGCCGGGGATGACACCGAGCAGCGTCTCGGGGTCCAAGTCGAGTTGGACGTCGACCTCGTGGCCGACGTCGGACAGCGTCTTGAGCCCTCGCTCGGCCAGCTTCTCGGTGATCAGTACCCGTGCCATGTGGCTCGTCGTCGCCCCTTCTTCAGTAGTGGTACTCGGCGGTGGTAATTCGGCGGGTGGTTACCGGGCGGTGGTTACTCGGCAGTGGCGAAGAGCTTGCCCAGTCGGGTGACACCTTCGACAATGGCGTCGTCCCCCAGGGCGTAGGACAGCCGCAGATAGCCCTCCGCGCCGAACGCTTCGCCGGGGACCACGGCCACCAGGGCCTCTTCGATGGACACCTCGGCGACGTCGGCGGACGACGTCACCAGACGTCCCCCCACCCGGCGTCCGAGCAGACCCCGCACCGAGGGGAAGGCGTAGAAGGCGCCCTCGGGCTCCACGCAGGTGACGCCCTCGCAGGCGTTGAGCATGGAGTGGATGGTCACCCGTCGGCGGTCGAAGGCGGCCCGCATCATGGCCACGGCGTCGAGGTCGCCCTCGAGGGCGGCCAGGGCGGCTCGCTGGGACACGTTGGAGACGTTGGAGGTGGCGTGGGACTGGAGGTTGGTGGCCGCTTCGACCACGTCGGGGGGGCCGATGAGCCAGCCCACGCGCCATCCCGTCATGGCGTAGGTCTTGGCCACCCCGTTGATGACGACACAGCGCGACGCCAGCTCGGGCGCGGCCACGGGCATGGAGCGGAACACCGACGACCCGTACACGAGGTGCTCGTAGATCTCGTCGGTCACGACCCACAGGCCACGCCCGGCCGCCCACTCACCGATGGCGGCGACGTCCTCGGGGCGCGACACCGCGCCGGTGGGGTTGTTGGGGGACACGAACAACAGGACCTTGGTGGCGGGCGTGACCGCCGCCTCGAGGGCCTCCACGCGAAGATGGAACCCGCTGGCCTCGTCGGTGGGCACGGCCACGGGAACGCCCCCGGCCAGGGCCACGGCCTCGGGGTACGTGGTCCAGTAGGGGGCGGGCACGAGGACCTCGTCGCCGGGGTCGAGCAGGGTGGCGAAGGCCTCGTAGACGGCCTGCTTGGCGCCGTTGGTGACGAGCACCTGCGAGGGGCTGATCTCGTAGCCCGAGTCGCGCGCCGTCTTGGCGGCGATGGCCTCGCGCAGCGCGGCGATGCCGGCGGTGGGCGTGTAGTGGTGGTTGGCGGGGTCGTGACAGGCCGCCACGGCCGCCTCGACGATGTGCTCGGGCGTGGGGAAGTCCGGCTCCCCGGCCCCGAACCCGATCACGTCGGCGCCTTCGGCCTTGAGCTGCTTGGCCTTGGCGTCGACGGCCAGGGTGGCCGAGGCAGACACGGCCGCCACCCGGGCGGAGATGCGGGAACGAGTGGCGGTTTCTCGGGGGGACGCCATGGCTGCCATGCTTGCACAGGTGACGAACACCTCTGCCACGCCCCGGGACATGCCCCCGAACACGCCCCGCGACGCGACCCCCGACATCCGCATCCCCGACGGCCTGAAGCCCTCCGACGGGCGCTTCGGGAGCGGTCCGTCCAAGGTGCGTTCCGAGCAGGTCGCCGCGTTGGCGGCGGCGGCCCCGACCTACCTCGGCACCAGTCACCGCCAGGCGCCGGTGAAGTCGGTGGTGGGCCGGCTGCGGCGCGGCCTGCGCGAGCTGTTCTCGCTCCCCGACGGCTACGAGGTGGTGCTGGGCAACGGGGGGACCACCTGCTTCTGGGACATCGCCACGTTCTGCCTCGTGGAGCACCGCAGCCAGCACCTGAGCTTCGGCGAGTTCTCCTCGAAGTTCGCCGCCGCGGCGGCAGCGGCGCCGCATCTCGGGGACCCCCACGTCATCGAGTCCCCGCCGGGCACCCATCCCGAGGCGCTGTCCGTGGGCGACGTCGACCTGTACGCGCTGACCCACAACGAGACCTCCACGGGGGTGGCCATGTCGGTCCACCGCCCCCCGGGGACGGCGGAGGCGGGCCAGATCGTGGCCGTGGACGGCACCTCGGCGGCGGGCGGGCTGCGGGTGGACCCCGCCCAGTTCGACGCCTACTACTTCGCCCCCCAGAAGTGCTTCGCGGCCGACGGGGGCCTGTGGGTGGCCCTGCTGTCGCCCGCCGCGCTCGAGCGCGTGGGGCGCATCGCCGCGGGCGGACGCTGGGTCCCCGCCTTCCTCGACCTGACCACGGCCATCGACAACGCCGCTCAGGACCAGACCTACAACACGCCGGCGCTGGCCACCTTGCTGCTGTTCGCCGAGCAGGTCGAGTGGATGCTCGCCGGTGGTGGCCTCGAGTGGGCCGCCGGCCGCTGTGACCGCTCGGCGGAGATCCTCTACACCTGGGCCGAGCAGTCCGACTTCGCCACGCCCTTCGTGGGCAAGCCCTCGGAGCGCAGCCACGTGGTGGCCACCGTGGACCTCGACGACGCCGTGGACGCCCCGGCGGTGGCCAAGGTGCTGCGGGCCAACGGGATCGTGGACACCGAGCCCTACCGCAAGCTCGGCCGCAACCAGCTCCGCATCGCCATGTTCCCGGCCATCGATCCCGAGGACGTGGCCGCGCTGTGCGCGTGCGTCAACTACGTGGTGGGGGCGCTCGCCCCCTGAGGCCCGGGGTGCCGATGAGACGCACCCCCCATGGGGGTCACCGATGGGGCCGCCGGGCGGTGCTCAGGTGGCCGGGCTGACCGAGCTCATGTTGAAGTCGGCCACCCGCAGCGCGGGCATGGCGGTGCGGTTCATCCATTCGCCCCACTCCCGCGACAGCGCCCGCTCGCTGCCCGACGCCTCGAGGGCGCGGGCGAGGACGTCGATGGGGCTCTCGTTGAAGCGGAAGTTGTTGACCGCCCCCACCACCTCGCCGTGCTCGACGAGGTAGACCCCGTCCCGGGTGAGGCCGGTCAGCAGCAGCGTGACGGGGTCGACTTCGCGGATGTACCACAGACAGGTGAGCAGCAGCCCCCGCTCGGTGGTGGCGATCATGTCGTCAAGCGACGCCGTGGCGCCGGGGAGCACCAGGGTGAGGTTGCCCACGGGCGGGGCGGGGTCGGTGCCCGACCGGGCGGCCGCGGCCCGGTGGTACTGCAGGCGCGCCAGCCGGCCTTGTTCGATCCAACCGGTGCGGCCGATAGCGAGCGCGTTGTCGAACACCGACACGTCGGTGCCCGACGCTGCGGTGACCAGGAACGGCGAGGACTCGAGGCCGGGCTCGGCGGGGTCACCGCGCAGCTCGAAGGCCAGCGGGCACAACTCGGCCCCGACCTTGGTACCGCCCCCGGGGGCCGAGAACGGGCTGCGGCCCTCCTCGGCGTCGCGACCCGACAGGGCCTGGGACAGGGCCACCATGAGATCGGCGGTGGCGTCGGGGGGCAGGAGCACCTGGTAGCGCCCGGCGGGGAGCTCGACGCTGCGCCGGGCCCAGCCCAGGCGACGGTCGAGGCGCGCTTCGAACTCCGCCACGTCGATGTCGTCGAACGTCGAGGTGGCCGCCCCGGCCCACACCGACCGGGCCCCGTCGGCGCTGCGG
Organism: uncultured Acidimicrobiales bacterium; assembly: GCA_963731665.1. Lineage (GTDB taxonomy): Bacteria > Actinomycetota > Acidimicrobiia > Acidimicrobiales > UBA8190 > Chersky-840. The sequence continues at coordinate 274,703 of CAVSWP010000011.1, forward strand.
GCCACGAGCTCCATGGTCCCCGCCGGCTGAGCGTGGCGGAGCCGCACCCCGGTGCTGGTGCCCAGGTAGGTGGTCGCCACGCCGTGGGTGGCGAACCCCGCCAGCCGGTTGCCGGCCGCCCGGGCCCGGGCGAAGCCTTCGCCCAGCCCGCCGATGACCCCGTCGAGCACCGCCGGCGAGGTGAGCTCCGGCGGGTCCTCGAACCCCGGGGACTGCGCCGCCGGCGCGCCGGGGCCGGGCTCTACCAGCGCCACGGCGTCGTCGGCGGGCTCGGCCCCGGCCGCCTCGGCCTCGCTCGCCCGCACCAGGGCCTCCACGTCGATGGCCCCGCTCCCGCTGGCGCTGGCGCTGGCCACCCCGAGGGTGAGGGGCGCGGTGCCCACGGAGCGGAAGCTCACCACCGCCACCCGACGGTCGCGCCGCACCCCGTTGGTGGTGGTGGTGTTGTTGGCGAAGCGCACCTCGGCCTCGCTGAGCTCCTCGACGATCACCACGCACCCGTCGCCGCGGCTGGCGGCCAGGGCCCGTTCCACCACCTCCTGGGGCGAGGTCAGGCGGGTGGCGCCGGGGCTCATCGGGCGCCCTCGGCGCGGGCGTTGAGCACGTTGATGTCCCCGAACAGCGCCGAGGGGCATCCGTGGCTGACCGGGGCCACCTGCCCGGGTTGGCCCTTGCCGCAGTTGAACGCCCCCCCGAGCACGTAGGTGGCGGGGCCGCCCACGGCGGCCAGCGATCCCCAGAACTCGGTGGTCTGGGCCTGGTAGGCCACGTCCTTGCACTGGCCCGCCAGCCGGCCGTGCTCGATGCGGTAGAAGCGCTGCCCGGTGAACTGGAAGTTGTAGCGCTGCATGTCGATGGACCAACTCTTGTCGCCCACCACGTAGATGCCCCGGTCCACCCCCGAGATGAGCTCCTCGGTGCTCGGGCCGGGGCCGGGCCCCGGGGCGGGCTGGAGCGACACGTTGGCCATGCGTTGCATGGGGACGTGCAGGGGCGAGTCGGCGAAGGCGCACCCGTTGGACCGGCCCAGGCCGTTCTCGGCCGCCATGCGCCGGTCGAGCTGGTACCCCACCAGCACGCCGTCGCGCACGATGTCGAAGGACTGGGCCTCGACCCCCTCGTCGTCGTAGCCCACCGAGGCCAGGCCGTGGGGCGTGGTCCGGTCGCCGGTGACGTGCATGACCGGGGACCCGTAGCGCAGGGTGCCGAGCTGGTCGAAGGTGGCGAACGACGTCCCGGCGTAGGCCGCCTCGTACCCCAGGGCGCGGTCGAGCTCGGTGGCGTGGCCCACCGACTCGTGGATGGTGAGCCACAGGTTGGAGGGGTCGATCACGAGGTGGTAGCGCCCGGCCTCCACCGACGGGGCGGCCACCTTCTCGGCCAACAGCGACGGGATCGTCTCCAGCTCGGCGTCCCAGTCCCAGCCCCGCCCGGCGGTGTACTCCCAACCCCGGCCCGCCGGGGGGGCCAGGGTGCGCATGGACTCGAAGGAGCCCGAGGCCTCGTCGACGGCAACCGCGTCGACCAGGGGGTAGATGCGGACGCGCCGTTGCGTGGTCACCGTCCCCGACAGGTCCGCGTAGTGCTTGTCCTCCACCACGCACATCACCCGGGCCGACACGTGGTCGACCGAGCCCGAGGCCAGCAGCCGGCGGCTCCAGTCCTCGAGCACCGCCACCTTGTCGGCCAGGCTCACCGTGGTGGGGTCCACCTCGTAGGGCGAGGCCCACTCCACCTCACCGTGGGGGGGTTCGTCGGCGATCTCCACGGGCGTCCCCAGGGCGGCCGAGGAGCGCTGCGCCAACTCGGCGGCGTCGTCGGCGAGGCGGGCGGCGGCGTCGGGGTCGAGCTCGACGGTGGCCGCGAACCCGAAGGAGCCGTCGCGCACCACGTGCAGCCCCACCCCGACCTCGGTGTCGTCGACGGTGGTCTCCACCCGTCCGTCGCGCAGGGCCACGAACTGCGACCGGATCTGCTCCACCCGGACCTCGGCGTGGCTGCACCGAAGCGCCTGGGCCCGTTCGAGGGCGGCGCTGCGCAGCTGGGGGAGAGGCAGCCCGGCCAGTGCGCCGGCGCCGCCCGTGGTGAGGGGGATGTCAGCCGCCCGAGACGTCCTGGACACTCCGGCGGCCGGCGCTGATGAAGGGCATCATGGCCCGGAGCTCGGCCCCCACCTTCTCGATGGGATGGTTGGCCCCGACGGCGCGCAGCTCCTCGAAGCGCTTGCGCCCGGCCCGGTTCTCGGCGATCCACTCCTCGGCGAAGGCCCCCGAGCGGATGTCGTCGAGGATCTGCTGCATGGTCTCGCGCACCTGGGCGTCGATGACGCGCGGCCCGCGCGTCAGGTCGCCGTACTCGGCGGTGTCGGAGATCGAGTAGCGCATCCCGGCGATGCCCTCCTCGTACATGAGGTCCACGATGAGCTTGAGCTCGTGCAGGCACTCGAAGTACGCCGACTCTGGTTGGTACCCCGCCCCCACCAGGGTCTCGTAGCCCGCCTGCACCAGCGCCGTGAGGCCCCCGCACAGCACCACCTGCTCGCCGAACAGGTCGGTCTCGGTCTCCTCCTCGAAGGTGGTGTCGAGCACGCCCGCCCGGGTGGCCCCCAGCGCGTAGGCGTACGAGAGGGCCAGGTCGTGCGCCTTGCCCGAGGCGTCCTGGGCCACGGCCACGAGCGACGGCACGCCCCCGCCCTCGGTGTAGGTGCGCCGCACGAGGTGGCCCGGTCCCTTGGGCGCCACCATGGCCACGTCGACCCCGGGGGGGGCCACGATCTGGCCGAAGCGGATGTTGAAGCCGTGGGCGAAGAACAAAGCGTCGCCCTGGCGCAACGACGGGGCGATCTCCGACTCGTACACCGACGCCTGCTCGGTGTCGGGCAGCAGCATCATGATGAGGTCGGCCTCCGCGGCGGCCTCGGCCACGGGCAACACGCGCAGCCCGGCCTCCTCGGCCTTGGTCTGTGACTTGGACCCGGCGCGCAGCCCCACGCGCACGTCCACGCCCGACTCGGCCAGGTTGAGGGCGTGGGCGTGGCCCTGGGACCCGTAGCCGATCACGGCCACCTTGCGCCCCTGGATCAGGCTCGCGTCGGCGTCGGACTCGTAGTACAGCTTGGCCATCTCAGCCTGCCTCTCCCTGGAGGGCCCCGGTGACGCTGGGCAACGGGGCCGCGGTGTGCGACGGGTCCGCGGTGTGCGGCGGGGCCGCACCGGCCGACAGCTTAGGCAGGGCCACCAGGCCCGTCCGCTGGAGCTCGGTGATGCCGAAGGGGCGGACGCGGTCCTCGAAGTCGTCGACGACGCTGGGGGTGCCCGCCAGCATCACGGTGACGAGGTCGCCGGCCTCGTCGACCACCTTGGCGTCGAACTGGCCGGCCAGGGCCACCAGCTCGCCGCGCTCGCCCGCCCCGGTGGCCGCCGTCACGGTGACCAGCAGCAGCTCCCGCTCGACGGCCTCGTCGGGGGCCAGCTCGGTGATGCGGACCACGTTGATCAACTTGTCGAGCTGCTTCATGATCTGCTCCAGCGGCGCCGACTCCACGTCGACCACGATGGTGATGCGGCTGAAGCGCTCGTCGTCGGTGGGCGCCACGGCCAGCGAGAAGATGTTGAACCCCCGCCGGCTGAACAGGCTGGCCACGCGGGCCAGCACTCCCGCCTTGTTCTCCACCATGGCCGTCACGATGTGGTGCCGGGTCGCTCTCACCGTCCCCCCTCCCCACCGGACGGGCCCGTGATGATGTCGTCGTTCGATGATCCCGAGGGGACCATGGGGTACACCTTCTCGAAGGCGTCGGTGCGGAAGTCGATGACCACGGGACGGTCGTCGACCCCGTTGGCCTTCTCGATGGCGGGGGCCACCTCCTCGGCCGACTCCACCTTGAGCCCCACGCACCCCATAGCCTCGGCCCACTTGACGTAGTCGGGGAGGTCGGGCGAGAGGTACACCTCGGAGTACCGCTCGGCGTAGAACAGCTCCTGCCATTGGCGCACCATGCCCAGGTAGGCGTTGTTGAGGATGGCCACCTTGATGGGGATGCGCTCGGCCGACGCCGTGACGAGCTCCTGGGCGGTCATCTGGAAGCACCCGTCCCCGTCGATGGCCCACACCATCTTGTCGGGACGGCCCACCTTGGCCCCGATGGCGGCGGGCACGGCGAAGCCCATGGTGCCCGCCCCTCCCGAGTTGACCCACGTGTAGGGGTAGTCGAACTTCCAGTACTGCGAGGCCCACATCTGGTGCTGGCCCACCCCGGCCACCACGATGGTGTCGTCGGGGGTGGCGTCGCGCAACGCCTCCACCACCAGCTGGGGCTTGAGGGGGCCGCCCTCCTCCTGGTCGTAGGCGAGGGGGAACTCCTCCTGCCAGCCCCGCACCTGGGCCATCCACGGTCCCAGGTCGGGCCGCGCCGCCGCCGGCGTGCCGGGCACCACCGCGCCGCCGCCGCCATTCACCGAGCCGCCCCCACTCACCGACGTGCCGGGGACAGGGCCCAACCCCAAAGCCTCCAGGGCCCGGACCATCTCCTCGATCACGAGACGACAGTCGCCGGCCACGGCCACGTCGGGGTGGCGGACCTTGCCGAGCTCGGCGGGGTCGATGTCGACGTGGATGACCTTGGCGTCGGGGGCGAAGGCGCTGATCTTGCCGGTGACCCGGTCGTCGAAACGGCTCCCCAGGGCGATGAGCAGGTCGGCGCGCTGCAGGGCGGTGACGGCGGTGTAGTTGCCGTGCATCCCCGGCATGCCCAGGCACAGGGGGTGGCGGTCGGGGAAGGCGCCCCGGGCCATGAGGGTGGTGACCACGGGGACGGCCGTGCGCTCGGCCAGCTCGCGCAGCGCGCCGGCGGCGCGCGCCTTGAGGATCCCCCCGCCGGCGTAGATCACCGGGCGTTCGGCGGTGAGGATGAGCTCGGCGGCCCGGGTGATCTGGGCGGGGTCGCCCTCGGTCTGCGGCTTGTACCCGGGCAGGTCGAGCTGGTCCAGCCCGGCCGGCCAGTACCAGTCCATCATGGCGTTGGACACGTCCTTGGGGACGTCCACGAGCACCGGGCCGGGACGGCCCGTGGTGGCCACGTGGAAGGCCTCGGCGATCACCCGGGGCAGGTCCTGGGCGTCGGTCACCAGCCAGTTGTGCTTGGTGATGTCCATGGTCACGCCCGTGATGGGGCATTCCTGGAAGGCGTCGGTGCCGATGGCGGTGGTGGCCACCTGGCCGGTGATCACCACGATGGGGATCGAGTCCATCATGGCGTCGGCCAAGGGCGTCACGATGTTGGTGGCCCCGGGGCCGCTGGTGACCATGGCCACGCCGGGCCGCCCCGTCACGTGGGCGTACCCCTCGGCCATGTGCCCGGCCCCCTGCTCGTGGCGCACGAGGACGTGACGGATCGACGAGTCCAGGATGGGGTCGTACACGGGCAAGATGGCGCCCCCGGGGAGGCCGAAGATGACCTCCACGTGCTGCATCTCGAGGCTCTTGATGAGGGCCTGGGCCCCAGTCAGTCGCATGGTCGTCCTGTTCTGTTTGCTCTTACGGATCTGCTCTACGGGTCTGCGTTTGTGCCCGGGAAATGAAACGACCTCCCGTGAGGGAGGTCGCAAGGCGCACGGAACCGCGGTCGCGGCGACGTGCGCTACCGGAGGACTACGAGAAGGCGGTCTGTCGGAAAAGGCTCTCCGGTCATGGTCCGCACAGTTTGGCACGGGGACACCGCGCCGGCAACCCCCCTCGGTTTGGCGCCCGTGCCGTTCTCGCGCGGCCACCCGTGCCGGTCTCGGATGGCCAACCGTGCCGTTCTCGAATGGGCACCCGTGACGTGCACCCCTAGGGTTGTCGGCCATGGACGAGCTCACCGCCCGACGCGCCAAGTCCTTCGGGCCCGTCGCCGCCACCTACGACCGGGTGCGCCCGGGGTACCCGCCCGACGGGGTGGCGTGGTTGCTGTCCGAGGCCACCGTGCTCACGGCGGCGCGGCCCCTGGGGTCGGCGCGCTGCCGGGTGCTCGACCTCGGGGCGGGGACCGGGGCGCTCACCCGCGACCTGGTGGACCGGGGGCTCGACGTGGTGGCCGTCGAGCCCGACCCCCACATGCGGGCCGTCCTCGAATCGCGCGTCCCGCGCGCCGACGTGCGCGCCGGGAGCGCCGAGGACCTCCCGCTCGACGACGGCGACGTGGACGTGGTCCTGGGCGCCCAGATGTGGCACTGGGTCGACCTCGAGCGGGCCACCGCCGAGGTGGCCCGGGTGCTGCGGCCGGGAGGGACCTTGGGGCTGTTGTGGAACCTGCGCGACGAGCGGGTGGACTGGATGGCCGAGCTGGGCACGGTGTTCGGCGGCGACGACGTCCACAGCCGGGCGGCCGAGGTCGCCCTCCCACCGGGGGCGCCCTTCACCGCCACCGCGGCGCGCGACTTCCGGTGGTCCCAGGAGCTGGCCCCCACCGACATCGTGGATCTCGTGGCCACCCGCAGCCACGTCCAGGTGCTCTCCGATGCCGAGCGCGCCGCCGTGTTGGGCCGGGTGGGCGACTTCGTGGCCAGCCATCCCGCCGTGGCGGGCCGGGGCCGGATCGTGGTCCCCTACGTCACCAGCTGCTGGCGCGCCACCCGCACCTGACCCCAGACTCTCAGGGCTCGGTGACCGCGCCGCGCTCGGCGCCGGTGACCAGACGGGCGTACTTGGCGAGGACCCCGGTGCTGTAGCGGGGCTCGGGCAGCTTCCACTGGGCGCGCCGGCGGGCGAGCTCGGCGTCGTCGACCATGAGGTCGATGCGCTTGGCGGTGACGTCGATCACGATCCGGTCACCGTCGGCCACGAAGGCGATGGGCCCCCCGTCGACCGATTCCGGGGCGACGTGGCCGACGCAGAACCCGTGGGTCCCCCCCGAGAACCGCCCGTCGGTCACCAGCGCGCAGTCCCCGCCGCGCCCCGCTCCCTTCATGGCGCCGGTGACGGCCAACATCTCGCGCATGCCGGGGCCACCCTTGGGCCCCTCGTACCGGATCACCACCACCGTCCCGGGCTCGATCCTCCCGGCCAGGATGACCTCGAGGGCGGGCTGCTCGCCGTCGAACACCCGGGCCGTCCCCTCGAAGCGCGGCGAGTCGATCCCGGCCACCTTGACCACGCCCCCGTTGGGCGCCAGCGAGCCCCGCAGCACGGCGATGCCCCCGTCGGCGTGGATGGGGGCCGACACCCGGTGCACCACCTGCCCGTCGGGCGCGGGCGGGTCCAGGGCGGCCAGGTTCTCGGCCACCGTGCGTCCCGTCACCGTCAGGCAGTCGCCGTGGATGAGCCCGGCCTCGAGCAACTCCCGCATCACCATGGGAACGCCCCCCACCCGGTCGACGTCCACCATGTGGTACTTCCCGTGCGGCTTGGTGTCGGCGATGTGCGGCACCCGGGCGGCCACCCGGTTGAAGTCGTCCAGTTCCAGCTCCACGCGCGCCTCGTGCGCGATGGCCAGGAGATGGAGCACGGCGTTGGTGGACCCCCCGAGCGCCATGACCACCGCGATGGCGTTCTCGAACGCGGCCTTGGTCATGATGTCGCGGGGCCGGATGTCGCCCGCCAGCAACTCGATCACGGCCCTGCCCGACTCGTAGGCGAAGTCCTGGCGCCGGGAGTCGATGGCCGCCGGTGCAGCCGAGCCCGGCAACGACATCCCGATGGCTTCGCCCACCGACGCCATGGTGTTGGCCGTGAACATCCCCGCGCACGACCCCGCGGTGGGACAGGCGTGATGCTCGATGAGCGACAGCTCCTCGTCGGACAGGTTCCCGGTGGCGTTGGCCCCCACGGCCTCGAACACGCTCACGATGTCGAGGGTCTGGTCGTCGGGACGCCCGGGGATCTTCCCGGGAAGGATGGACCCGCCGTAGAGGAACACGGAAGGCAGGTTCACGCGCGCCGCCGCCATCAGCATCCCCGGAAGCGACTTGTCACACCCCGCGAATGTGAGCAGGGCGTCGAAGCGCTCGGCGTGCATCATGATCTCGATGGAATCGGCGATGACCTCTCTCGACACCAGCGACGCCCGCATCCCCTCGTGTCCCATGGAGATGCCGTCGGACACGGCGATGGTGACGAACTCGATGGGGAACCCCCCGGCGTCGCGCACCCCCTCCTTGGACCGCGTGGCCAGGACGTCCAGGGGCATGTTGCACGGGGTCACCTCGTTCCACGACGACGCCACCCCCACCTGGGGCTTGGACCAGTCCTCGTCGGTCATCCCGATGGCCCGCAGCATGGCCCGGGCCGGGGCCCGCGTAGGCCCGTCGGTGACCTCGAAGCTGCGGATCTTCATGCCGTGCGGCCCCGACGGCGCGGCGTGGCTTCCGGGAGAGCCAGTTCCGGGAGAGTCGGTTGCGCTGGAGTGTGTGTCGGGGGAGTCGGCGCCGTCCATGGCCCGCCAGGTTAGGGCCGGTCGGCGTCGCCCTGTTCCGCCGCTCGCCTTTCGGCGTCTCCCGCCGTGATCTGCGGCTCCGAGTCCTGACCGAGCGCACGAGCGGCGTCGGGCTCGATCTCGGCATCGGGCGCCAGCCCTTGGCGCACCACGGCGGCCAGTCCGGCGTCGAGCGCGTCGACCCCGATGTCCACACGCCGACCATGGACGTCCTCGAACACGAGGGTCCTGCCGCCGGCGTCCCCGCTTCCCGACCCTCTCGGCCCCATGGGGCCGAAGCCGGGGAACCCGGCCGGTCCGCCGAATCCGGGGAAGCCTCCGAAGCCTCCGAAGCCGGGCAACGGTCCCTGATCACCGAACCGCACCACCCGCACGTCCCCGAGGTTGACCACGCGCCAGCGGCCGAGGAACCGGACCGCCACCTGTCCCGGGCCGGCGGCCACCGCCGCTCGCAGTGCCACGGCGACGCTCAGGATCAGCCCCGTCAGCGGAAGCACGGCGAACAGGCAGCCGACCACGCTCCAGGCCAGCGCGTGGCCGAAGGCCCACACGAAGAACAGCGTGAACAGCGCCACCACCACCAGCATCCCGACACAGGCCTTGGCGACCCAACCCAGTGCCGCCCACACCAACGGCGACCGCCGGAACCGCCACACGGCGTCCGGGCGCCTCAACCGAGCCCGTCCGCCTCTGAGTCCTGGCTGCTCCCCTCGCACGCCCTCAGGCTAACGGCGCCCGATGGCCGACCGTGCGGTCCGGCTTCGGTGGGGAGTTTCAGCCGGACTCGAAATCGGGTGGCGGCTGCCACTCCCACTTTCCCGGCCCGCCTCCCAACCCGAAGCCCCGGTAGGTCTTCATGGCGTGGTGAAAATGGCACAACCGGGCCAGGTTCCCGAGCGTGGTCCGCCCGCCCTCGGCGTAGGGGGTCTGCCAGTGGTCGATCTCGAGCCCCATCGCCACGTCGCACCCCGGCACCACGCACGTCGGGTCGCGTTCCTCGATGGCGCTGCGCACATGCGCCGGCACCCCGCGTCCCACGTGGCACACCGTCAGCACATCCACGCCCTCGGTCACCAACAGCTTGACGAACGCTTCGGACATCAGGCTGCGCGCCGTGGACACCGGCACGGGGCCCACGCCGGGGATCTCGCACACCTCTCCGTCCTCGACGTAGCCCCGACGCAAGGCGCCGGCGTCGACTCGGACGTGGACCACCGACGATCCGTTGGGCTTCATTGTCGCGCCCACGGCGCTGCGGGTCACCAGCTCCACCAGGGCGTCGGCGGCGTAGGCGGCCGGTGACTCACGGTTGTCGGTCTTCCTCGCACGGTCGAACAGTTCGTTGGCCCGTGCGTCGAGCGACGACAGCAGCCGGGCTCCGGCGTCGGGCGTGAGCTTGAACTCACCCCGCAGCGCCCCGTCCGGGTCGCTCCAATGCCGGAAGAACCGGCTCTTCCTGACCGCTTCGTACCGTTCGTTCTCGGCCGCCGTCGATCCCGCCACGGCCCGGACCCGTCGGCACCTGTCCTTGAGGCCCTGCAACGTGCACGTGCCCGCCGCTTCCAACAGCTCGACTTCAGCCGAGGGGCGGGCGGCGGCCGCCGCCGCGATCTCGCGCACCTGAAGTGCCGAGAGGTCTCCGTTGCGAAGGGCTTCCGTGGTCCTCGGCAACAACTCGAGGCGTTCGGCCGTCTCAAGGGTGGCGATGGCGTCGCCCAGTCCCGTCCCCATCGCCCGGGCGACCCACGACGCCGCCGAGCGGTGACCCTCGTTCTTCCACGCGTCGGACTCCCGCACCCGGGAGGCCAGGAGCATCTGGCCGGCCGACCCCAGCCGGGTGAGCTCGGCGAACAGGCCGAACAGCTCCGATGCCTGGGCCGTGGTCACCCGCTCCGGCTCCAGCTGGGCCAGATAGGCCGTGATGTCGGCCACCGCTTTCTTGGGGACCCCCAACGGGATGCTCATGCACAGAGAATGCCAGAAGGCTGTTACACCCACTCGAGATCATTGGAAAAGCATGAAACAAGAAGTGGCGATAGTCCGGAGGTAAAACCCGCAGAGAAGCAGAAAGGTGGAGACAGAAAAGAAGAGTCGAGCACCCTCACCGACGTGTCCCCGTAAGGCGAGGCCCCCCCCGTGCGCTCAGGCGCGGCAGACGGCTGAGCTCGGCGGCGACGGCCTTGCCGTTGGCCCGGTTGCTCGTGGCCCGCATGACCTGCCCGGTGAAGAAGCCCACGAGCTTGTCGTCGCCGGCCCGGTAGCGCTCCCACTCGTCGGGGTGGGCGGCCACGACGTCGGCCACGACCGTGGCCAGCGAATCGGCCTCGAGGGCCTCGAAGCCCCGGCGCCGGGCGATCTCGGCGGGGTCTCCCCCGTTCTCGAGCATCTCGGTCAGCACCGTCTTGGCCTGTGTGGCGCTCAGCTTGCCGCTCTGCTCCATGCGGAGCAGGGCCACGTACACACCGGGGTCGAGACGGCGCGCGCCGACGGGATCGGCGGCCGCCTCGTTGGAGGTGCGCGCCAACGCCAGCCCGGGTTCGACGCCGGCGACGACGGCGGCGGCCACCAGCCCGTCGAGCCCGTGCTCGACCACGGTGGCGATCTGATCGGTGCGCGCCGGCGTAGGCTCCGTCGAGCCGAAGAGCCCGGCCAGCTTGGCCCGGCGCTGCGCCGGCATGGGCCCGATCGACGCCGCGACCTCGGCCTGCCAGGCGGGGTCGGGCACGACGGGCACGAGGTCGGGCTCGGGGAAGTACCGGTAGTCGAAGGCCTCCTCCTTGGACCGCAGGGCCACGGTCACCCCCTCGTCCTCGTTCCAGTGCCTCGTCTGCTGGACCACCTTCTCGCCCGCCTCGAGCAGGCCCGCCTGCCGTTCGACCTCGTAGTCGATGGCCCGCCCCAGCGACCGCAGCGAATTCAGGTTCTTGATCTCGCAGCGCGTCCCGAGCTCGAAGGTCCCCGCCGGGCGCAGCGACACGTTGGCGTCGACCCGCATGGAGCCCTCCTCCATACGACCGTCCGACGCCCCGGTGGCCACCAGGATGCCCCGCAGCTCCGAGGCGTACAGGCGCGCCTGGGCCGAGGATCGGATGTCGGGGGCGGAGACGATCTCCACCAGCGGCACCCCGGCCCGGTTGTAGTCGACCAGCGCGTGGTCGGCGTCGTGGATGCGGCCCCCGCCCCCGATGTGCGAGGTCTTGCCGGTGTCCTCTTCCATGTGGGCCCGCTCCACCCGCACCCGACTCCCGTCGGGCAGCTCCAACCAACCCCCCACGTTGATGGGCGCGTCGTACTGGCTTATCTGATAGTCCTTGGGCATGTCCGGGTAGAAGTAGTTCTTGCGGTGGAACAGCGAGGGCCGCACCTCGCAGTTCAGGGCCAGCCCGATCCGCATGGCGTACTCCACGGCGCGTATGTTCAACACCGGGAGCGACCCCGGCAGCCCCAGGCACACCGGACACACGTCGGTGTTGGGCTCCTCCCCGAAGGCGTTGCGGCACCCGCAGAACAACTTGGTCGCCGTGCTCAGCTCACAGTGCACCTCGAGGCCGATCACCGGCTCCCACGGCGCGCTCACGACGCCGCCGTCCCGGCGCGCACCCGGGGCGGCGCCAGCCTCGGGGCCGACCTCTCCACCACCGCGGCCACCTGGAACATCACCGGCTCGCCCAGCGCCGGGGCGAGCACCTGGACCCCCACCGGCAACCCGCTGTCGTCGGCCCCGTAGGGGATGGACACGGCGGGATGTCCCGCCAGGTTCGACGGCACCGTGCACACGTCGGACAGGTACATCGCCCACGGGTCGTCGACCTTGGACCCCGAGCGCGAAGGCCGTGGTCGGCGTGGTCGCCCCCAGCAGCACGTCGAAGCGCTGGTAGGCGGTCGCCAGCGCGTCGATGATTAGCGTGCGCACCTTCTGCGCCTGCCCGTAGTACGCCTCGTAGTACCCCGCCGACAGGGCGTAGGTGCCCAGCATGATCCGGCGCTTCACCTCGGGCCCGAACCCCGCGGCGCGCGTGGCCGCGTTCATGGCTTCCGCCGTGTCGGCGTCGACCCGCAGCCCGTAGCGCACGCCGTCGTAGCGCGACAGGTTCGACGAAGCCTCCGCCGGCGCCAACAGGTAGTACGCCGGCAGCCCGTGGCGCAGCTCGGGGATGGTGCACTCCTCGACGTTCGCCCCCGCACCGGCCAGGGCCTCGGCGGCTTCGCGCACCCTGGCGCCAACCGCGGCGTCCACCCCGTCGACCAGCTCGGTGACCAGTCCCACCCGCAACCCTTGCACCCCGTCGTCGAGGGCCGACGCGCTGCGGGGCACGGGGCGCTCGAGGCACGTCGAGTCGAGCGGGTCCTGCCCGCCGATCACGTCGAACACCACCGCGCTCTCGCCCACCGTCGTCGACAGAGGGCCGATCTGGTCCAGGGAGCTGGCGAAGGCCACCAGCCCGTAGCGCGACACCGTCCCGTACGTCGGTTTCATCCCCACCACGCCGCACAGCGCGGCGGGCTGGCGGATCGACCCACCGGTGTCGGACCCCAACGCCAACGGCGCCAACCCGGCCGCCACCGCGGCGGCGGATCCCCCCGACGAGCCCCCGGGCACCCGTCCGGGATCATGGGGATTGCGGGTGGGCCCGAACGCCGAGTTTTCGGTGGACGACCCCATGGCGAACTCGTCGAGGTTGGTCTTCCCGATCACGATGGCCCCGGCCGCCCGCAGCCGCTGCACCACGGTGGCGTCATAGGGCGGGCACCATCCGTCGAGTATCCGCGACGAGCACGTCGTGGCCACGCCCCGCGTGCACATGTTGTCCTTCACCGCCACCGGCACCCCGGCCAACGGCCCGGGGTCCTCACCGGCCGCCACCTTGTTGTCCACCTCGGCCGCCTCGCGGCGCGCCGACTCGTGGAGCACGGTCACGAAGGCGTGCAACTCCCCGTCGACCTCCCCGATGGCCCCCAGATAGCGCTCCACCACCTCGGCCGCCGACACCGACCCCTCCCGCACGCCGCGCGCCAGGTCGAGGGCGGGGCGAGCCATGGGGCCCGGGGCGGCGCCGGTCACAACGCCTCTCCCAGGATGGGCGGCACCCGGAAGCGGCCGTCCTCGACGGCGGGCGCCTGGGCCAGGACCTCGGCCCGGTCGAGACACGGACGCGGTTCGTCGGGGCGCGTCACGTTGCGCAGCGGCAACGGGTGGGCGGTGGGCTCGACCCCTTCGGTGTCCAGCGCGGCGACCTGCGCGGCGTGGCGGAGCACGGTGGCCAGCTGCCCCGCATACAGGTCGAGCTCCTCGTCGGTCAGGTCTATCCGGGCCAAGCGCGCCACGTAGGCGGCGTCGTCGCGCGTCAGGCCACCATCGTCGGCCATCACCCCGCCGTCCCCGCCGACCCCGCCGACCCCGCAGTCCCCGTCACCGTCCCGCCGGCCGACACCGGTCCCAGCACCTCGCCCACGAACGCCCGGGCGCGCGCCTCGATCAGCTCGGCGTCGTGGTCCAGGGTGGCCACGTGGTAGCTGTCCTCGAGCCACACCCGCTCGATAGGGCCCGCCACCCCGGCCACCAGCACGTCACCCGACGACGACGGCACCACATGGTCGTGGCGGCTCGACAGCAGCAGCACCGGGCAGTGGACCTGGTCGAGGTGGGCGGCCACCTCGTCGATGCCCTCGAACAGGCTCAGCGCGGCGGCGATGGGCGACCCCGCATAGGCGAGCTCGACCGACCCCTCCTTGGCGATGTCGGACCCCACCCCGGGGGCCACCTCCGTCCCCGATTCGAGAATGCCCCGCAACACGTCGCGAAAGCTCTCCACCGGCGCGTCGATGAACGGGTTCACCACCACCATCCCCGCCACCTCGGGGTGGTGCTCAGCCAACCAGCAGGCGAGGGTCCCTCCCACCGACAGCGCCACCAGGGCCACGGCGTCGCAGCGCTCGGCCAACTCCCGGTAGGAAGCCTCGGCCGCCCCCACGTAGTCGCCCCAACGCGTCGGCATCATGTCCTCGATGGCCGTCCCGTGCCCGGGGAGCAGCGGCAGCTCGACGGTGTACCCCTCGTCCGCCAGGACCTGCGCCAACGGCCGCATGGACTGCGGGTTGCCCGTGAACCCGTGCAGCACGAGCACGCCTCGCCGGTCCCCTCGGTGGGAGAACGGCTCGGCTCCGGCGATGACGGGGGAAACCACGCCGGAATGCTAGGCCACGGACCACCCACACCCGCCCCGACCTGCGACGGCGTCGCTCGACGGCGCCGTCCGACGCTCCGCCCCCCGGCGGTCGTGCCGGGTAGGGTGAACCCCCGGTCACGCGAACAGCGAGGAGCACATCGAGGATGGCCCAGTACCCCTTCCTGAGTGACGAGTGGGTGGACGAGGCGCGCCGGATCCGCCAGGAGTACGAGGGCACCGCCGGCACGATGGCGCATCAGATGCGCATGAACCTGGTCATCACCGACGTCCCCTTCGGCGACGCCGCCATCGACGCCCACCTCGACACCACCGACGGCCACATCAAGCTCGAGACGGGCCACATCGACCCGGTCGATCTCACCGTCACCCTCGACTACGCCACGGCCAAGGCCATCCTCGTGGAGGGCAACCCCCAGGTCGGCATGCAGGCCTTCATGGCCGGCAAGGTCAAGGTGGAGGGCGACATGGCCAAGCTCATGATGCTCCAGGGGGCCCCGCCCGACGAGAACGCCCAGGAAGTGGCCAAGCGCCTGCGGGAGATGACCGCCTAGCCCTCACCCGGGCCGCATAGCTCACCACGGCCGCGTCGCTCATCCGGCCGTTAGATGGACAGCGGCTCCTGGGCGTCGTCGGGGGCGGGCTCGGGCTCCGGGTGGTGGCCGTCGTTGCGGTCGGGCTCGCGCAACAACACCGGCTGGCGTTCGGTGACGTCCAAAGCCTCGAGGGCCTCGACGCTCGGCACCCGCTCTCGTTCCGTCGACCTCGACATGGCGGCGGCCACCACGCCCAACAAGGCCACCGCACCGCCTACCAGGTAGGCCAGGTGGTACGAATGCAGCACGGCGGCGGGCCCGGTGTGACCCCGGACCGCCGCCTCGCGCACCGTCTCCAGCACCTGGATGCCGGCCACCGTGCCCACCTGGTTCATGAGCTGCTGCGACGCCGCCGCCGTCCCCAGGGCCTCGGGGGCGAACTCGTTGGACACCGTGGCCGACAGCGACGGCGAGGCCACACCGAGACCGACGCCGGACAACACCAGGCCGAGCTCCACCAGTCCGAGGCCGTTGGAGGGGGTGGCGAAGGCGAACACCCCCATGGACAGCACCACCGCCGATGTCCCCACCACCACCGACGTCCGCTCCCCGATCCGCACCGCCAGGTACCCGGCGAAGGGGGCGATGGTGGAGAACATGATGGGCCGCGGCAAGGAGAGAAAGCCCACCGCCGACTGATTGTGGGCGTAGCCGAAGGCGCTCTCCAAGAACAACGGGGTGAGGAAGAACGCGCCCAGGTAAGCGAAGTTGGAGAACGTCTGGGCGGCGATGGGGAAGACGAAGTTCCTCTTGCGCAGATACTGCAGCGGGAAGATCGGCTCGGGCGCCCGGCGTTCGGCGGCCCGGAAAGCGATGCCGGCAACGACCGAGAACCCGAACAGACCCAGCACCACCGGGCTCGACCACCCGTGATCGGGCAGGAAGGTGAGCGCCAGGAGGAAGGCGGCCACACACGTCGCGATCGACGCCGCCCCGGCCCAGTCCAACTGCAGCTCCCCTCTCGGCAACGGCTCGCGACCCGCGGCGTGCCTGGGGAGCACCGCCATGGCGAGCACCGCGGCGATCACCAGCAGCGGGACCTGGAGGAAGAACATCCACCGCCACCCGAAGAGCTGGATCACCGGGCCCCCCAGCGCCACGCCGATCACCGGGCCTCCGGCGCCGACCAGAGACCAGAAGCCCAGTGCCTTCACCCGGTCACCCTTGTCGAACACCGACAGCACCAGCGCCATCGACGCCGCCCCGATGGACGCGCCCACCATGCCCCCGAGGATGCGCGCCCCGATGAGCACCCCGGCGTTGGGCGCCGTGGCCGACAGAGAGGCGGCCACGGTCTCGGCCGTGATCCCGATCATGAACAACCGGCGGTGCCCGAACACGTCTCCCGCCTTGCCCACCAGCGGTGCCACCACTCCATAGGCGAGCAGCGGTCCGGTCACCACCCAGGTGATGGCGCCCAGGCTGGTGTGGAGACTGGTGGCCACCTTGGGCAGGGCCACCACGAACACGGTGAACAACAGGTTGGTGGCGAGCAACCCCGACAGCGCCACCCACAACACCCACCACCGGTAGCGGGGGCTCGACCGGGCGCGCGCCCCGAGAGCCGCGAACCAGGCCGGCGTCGTCGACGCGTCGACGCCGACCGGCGCGTTGGCGCGGTTGTCACGAGGGGTTTCACCGTCGGGGCCCACAGCGCACCCAGGCTACCGCCGAGGTGCGAGCCCCCCGCCGGGCCGATACGGGGCCACAGCACGGCGCGACCGCGGCGCCGCTCCCGGGGTCAGTCGAACAGAGCCGGGAGCTCCTTGGCCAGCTCGTCGACGGTCCACCGGTCGTCCTTGTCGAGCGTGGCCGTCATGGTCCAAGGCTGGAACACCCGCACCTGGCCCCCCTGGGTGAACAGCACCCTCCCCGTCAGCGGGCATCCCTCGGTGGCGAGGTAAGCGACGACCGGGGACACGTTGGCCGGATTCCACACATCGAACACCCCGGGGTCCTGGGGTGCCTTCACGATGTCACCCAGCCCGGGGGTGGCCTCGGTCATGCGCGTGCGCGCCGCGGGGGCGATGGCGTTCACGCGCACCCCGTAGCGCGCCAGCTCCTTGGCGGCGATCACGGTGAAGGTGGCCACACCGGACTTGGCCGCCCCGTAGTTCGTCTGGCCGGGATTGCCGATCAGACCCGACGTCGACGACGTGTTCACCACCGCCGCGTTCACCTCACGACCCGCCTTCACCTGCTCGCGCCAGTACGCGGCCGCCATGCGCGTGGGCGTGAACACCCCCTTGAGATGGACATGGATGACGGAGTCCCAGTCCTCCTCGGACATGTTCACCAGCATCCGGTCGCGAAGGATCCCGGCGTTGTTGACGAGCACGTGCAGGTCGCCGAACGCTTCCACGGCGCTGTCCACCAGACGCTTGGCACCCTCCCACGAGGTGATGTCGTCGGCGTTGGCCGTGGCCTCCCCACCGAAGCCCCGGATCTCGTCGGCCACCTGCTCGGCCGCAGTGCGGTCGTCGCCCGAGCCGTCGATCGCCCCGCCCAGGTCGTTCACCACCACCTTGGCGCCTTCGGCGGCGAACAACAATGCGTGCTCCCGGCCCAGGCCCCGCCCCGCGCCCGTGATGATGGCCACGCGTCCTTCGAGCGCACCCACGTCGTCGCCTCCCTCGGCTTCTCGGGCTCGTCGCCCGGTGATCCAGGCCCCGCACACGCGACCGGCGGGCACGACCGCCAAGCACGACCGGCGCACGGCGACCGGCGGACACGATGGGCGAGGGCGCCGCCAACGTTGTCAGGGCTGCACCGGAGGGTCAAGAAAGTCCAGGAATTGCCCCTGAGCGCACCCCCGCACCCCCACAACCCCGCAGAACCCGGCAGCCTCGGTCCTCAGCTGGCCCGGGCGGCCACCACCGAGTCGGGCCACGGGGCGACCACGTGGCGGACCTCGTCACGCTCCCCGGCGACCAGCATGTACTCGACGTTGCGCAGGCGCCCCACCGACCCCACCCGTTGTCCGGCGGGATTGTGGATGCCGATGCGGGCGCCCACGTACCGGTTGGAGTCGAAGGCGAGGACCTCCACGTGGCCGCGCACCCGGCACATGTCGACCAGGTCGTCCAGGGCGATCCACGACTCGTCGTTGTACGACAGCACCAGGAGCCGGGCCCGGACGTCGCGCACCACCTGCCCGAGGGCCCCGGCCATGGTGCGCCGGGAGTTGAAGGCGCTGCGCCCGCCTTCTCGCACCTCGGTCCGCTTGCACGCGATCCCGTAGTGGTCGGGCGAGTCCCACGCCACCAGGGTTTCCCAGATGTGGTAGTTGGCTTCGTAGCGGTGCTGGTTGTACGGGGGGTCGAGGTAGGCCAGGTCGAACTCCCCGAGGTCTCCGGCCACGGCGCAGGCGTCGCCGCGCACGGCCCGTCCCGCGCCGGCCAGCAGCAGGGGCACGCGCAGCTCGAGGGGCCGGAACGAGCGCTCCGACCACTGCTTGACGTAGGCCATCTGCACCCCGGTGGTCGAGTCAACGCGATCGGCCGCTTCGAGCAGGCTGGTGAGCAGCACCGGCTCGAGCCACGTGCCGGCGTGGCGCGTGGCGATGGCGTCGCGCACGGCGTCGATGCGGGCCCCGTTGGCGGGCTGGAAGAACCGGGAGCGCTCGCAGAAGGTCTCGGTCACGTAGCCGCGCCGACCCGGCAGCGTGTTGAGCTCGGCCACGGCGTCCTCGAGGGCGGCCATGTCGACGGCGTCACCGTCGGTCGCCACGTAGCAGCCGGCGAGAACCGCGGCGCAGCGCGTGGAGTCCAGCGCCGTCACCTCGGCGCCCTCGAGCTTGAAGGCCTGGGCCACGCGCGTGGTCCCCGTGAACATGTCGAGCGCCGTCCGGGCGCCGGCCCGAGCCGCCAGCTCACCTAAGACGGGCACGAGGCGCCGCTTGGACCCCAGGTACTTGATCACGGTGCGCCCGTGGCGGCGACTAAGAGCCGGGCCACCTCCTGGTCGCTCACCTGTTCGAAGTCGCGGTACCACTCGCTCAACCCGAAGAACCCGGCGGTGGTCTCCACGCACACCACGTCGTCGGCCACCGCCCCCAGCGCGGCCACGGCGTCGGGCGGGCCCACGGGAACCGCCACCACCACCCGGGACGCCCGGCGCACCCGCATGACCTCGACGGCGGCTCGGGCCGTGAACCCCGTGGCCAGCCCGTCGTCGACCACGACCGCCGTCCTGCCCTCCACGGACACCGGGGGGCGGTCGCCGCGGTAGGCGCGCAGGCGCCGTTCGAGCTCGGCCTGTTCCCGGCTCACCACGGCGTCGATCACCTCGTCGGGCACCTCCAGCCGCTGCACCAACGCGCCGTTGACGATGCGGACCCCGCTCTCGCCGATCGCCCCCAGGCCGAGCTCGGGCTGCTGGGGGTGCCCCAGCTTGCGCACCACGACGACGTCGAGCGGGGCGTGTAGGGCGGCGGCCACTTCGAAGGCCACCGGCACCCCGCCGCGCGCCATGCCCATCACCACGGGGTGCTCGGCCTCGGGGACCGAGTCGCACACAACGGCGGCGAGCCTGCGGCCGGCGTCGCGCCGATCGAGGAACGTCACGGCCCGCGGCGGTCTACGAACGGCCGGCACTGAAGCGGCGCATCCACCAGCCGGGGTCGCGGGCATGGGCGTGGAAGTGGTCGGGGATCTGCCGCATCACGTCGTCGACGGACCATGTCCCCGCTCCCAGCACCTCGTCGGCCACCCGGCCGAGTTGCGCCACCATGTGGGCGCGGACCTCGGAGGGCGGGTCGGTGCCGTGCGTCCGCCACACCACCATGGGCACGGCACAGATCTCGCAGTCGGCCACCCAGCACACGTCGTCCTCGTGGTACCACGTGGTCAGGCGGGCCGCTTGGCACAACTCACAGGCGGCCACGACGTCTACTTGCTGTAGAGCGTGACCGTCGAACCCTCGGGGACCTGGGCGCCCTGGCCGGGACTGGAGTCGAAGACGTGTCCCGACAACGGGCCCTGGTCAGATCCGGGGACGAGATTGGCGTTCTGCAGGGTGGTGATGGCCTGCGCCACGGTCAACCCGTCGATGTTCGGCACCGCCACCAGCGGCGGCCCTTGCGAGGTGTCCACGGTGACGGTGGCTCCCTGGGGCGCCGTCGAGGTGGGGCTCCAACTGATCACCTCGCCCACGGGCGTGCCCGTGGTGGTGTACTGCGGGACGCACACCGTCGCCAGGCCCAGAGCCTGGAGGGTGGTGGTGGCGCCCGCGCACGTCTGGCCGGTGAGCGAGGGGATGGTCTCGGTGGGCGGCCCCGCCGACACCGTCACGACGATGGTCGACCCGTAGGGGGCGCTGGCCTTGGGGTTCCAGTCGATGACCGTGCCCTTGGCCACGCTCGTCGAGTTGGGATCGGTGCACGCCGTGGCGAAGTGCGACTGCTTCAACAGGGCGGTGATGGCCGGGCAGTCCCCTTTCACGGCGGCCAGCGACGGGACGGTCACCGCCGGAAGGCCCGAGGACACCACGACCGACACCGTGGTGCCCTGCTTGAGCTTCGTCCCCGACCCGGGGATCTGGCGCAGGATCTGCCCCACCGGCGCGGTGATCGACGTCCGGTGGCCCACCACCCTCGCCTGGAACTGGTCGTGATGCATCTTGGCGTCGGCCTGGGCGACCGACAGCCCGGTGATGACCGGAAGCTTGTGGCTGGGGACGAGCAACTTCGTCTTCTTCAGGGCCACGGCGGCCCCACCGCCCAGGAGGCCGGCGACCACCACCGCGATGGCGATGACCCACGGCCAGCGGCGACGGCGCCGGCGCACGGCGGCGGCCCCCTCGGCGATGCCCACGGCGGTGGCGAAGGCCAGGACGTCGGGGTCCTCGCCTCCCCGGGTGCGGCGCCCGGCGGTGGGCGGGGGCAGCACCATGCCGTGGTTGGTGAGGTCGTGCTGGGGAGGTGCGGTCACCGGGCGGGCCAGGACCACGCCGGCTCCACCGGCCCCCGCCAAGGGGAGCTTTTCGGGAGCGGGCAGGCGCTCGGCGAGCTCGGTCAGCCGGGCGACGAAGGCACTGGCGTCGAGCCGGTCGGCGGCCTCGGGGGTGGCGGCCTCGCCCAGCACCTCGGCCAGCGGACCCAGGTCGTCGTGGCCGGGCAGCTCGGCGCCGACACGGGCCATGAGCGTGGAGATGGTGCTGTCGGCGGTGAACGGCACCACGCCGGTGGCGGCCTCGTAGAGCACGAGCGCCAGGGAGTAGACGTCGGCCCGACCGTCGAGCCGGCTCCCCAGTGCCTGCTCGGGGGCGGCGTAGCGGGCCGTGCCCACCGTGGTGCCGGCCGGCTCGGTCAACGACGCCTCGGCCAGGGCCCGGGCCAGCCCGAAGTCGGCGACGCGCAGGCGCCCCTCCTCGTCGAACAACAGGTTGGCGGGCTTCACGTCTCGGTGGACGAAGCCCCGGGCGTGCGCGTAGGCCAGGCCCTCGGCCGCCTGGGCCCCGATGGACACCACCTGGGACAGGCTGAGGCGGGCCCCCTGGTCGAGCATGTCCCGCAGGGACCCCCCGCCCAGGAACTCGAGCACCAGGAACGGGCCCTGGGCGTCCTCGCCCCAGTCGTATACCGCCATGACGTGGGAGTTGGTCAGCGCGGCGGCGGACTGGGCCTCGGCGCGGAACCGGCGGAGGAAGCCACCGTCGGCGGCCAGGGCGGGGTGCAGGACCTTGACGGCCACCCGACGTTGCAGCGTCGTGTCGAACGCCGCGAACACGTTCGCGGACGCCCCGCTCCCGA
This sequence comes from uncultured Acidimicrobiales bacterium, assembly GCA_963731665.1. Taxonomy (GTDB): domain Bacteria; phylum Actinomycetota; class Acidimicrobiia; order Acidimicrobiales; family UBA8190; genus Chersky-840. The sequence continues at coordinate 296,645 of CAVSWP010000011.1, forward strand.
GCGCAGACTCAATCCGGTAGCGGCCGGCAAGGACCCGACCGATGGATTCGGTAATGGTCGACATGGTCCGGGTCCAGGCTACCGACGCCCCGTCGCCGATCGGTGGACGTCCACCACCGGACGTGACCGGGCCGCCGCGGGGTCAGGTGCCGGGGATGTCGCCGCTGTCCAGGAGCTCTTGGAACCGGGAACCGTCCACCACGGGTATGCCCAGCTCCTCAGCCTTCTTGTGCTTGGCGGCCCCGGGCTCGGTTCCGAGCACCACGGCCCACGTCTTGCTCGACACGCTCCCCGGCGACTTGCCCCCCCGGGCCAAGATGGCCTCCTCGGCCTCCTCGCGCGTGAAGCCCTCCAGGGTGCCCGTGACCACCACCGACCGGCCCTGCAACGTCTGGGGGAGCTCCTCCCCGCCCGCCCCGGGGCCGCTCGCAGCTGTCGTCGTCGCCGTCGTCGTGGCCGTCGTCGTCGCCGGCGCGGTGCGGGGCCGGGCGCCGGGCTCGACCAGCGCCACCCCGGCGGCCCGCAGCTTGTCGATGACGTGGTGGTTGGCCGGCGAGGCCAGGAACTCGACCACGCTGTCGGCGATGACGGGGCCGATCCCCTCCACGGCGGCCAGCTCGGCCAGCTCGGCGGCCATCAAGGCGTCGAGCGTCCCGTAGGCGCGCGCCAGGGCGCGGCCCCCGGTGGGGCCCAGATGGCGGATGCCGAGCCCGACCAGCAACCGGCTCAGGGGACGGCCCTTGGAGGCCTCGACGGCGCCCAGGAGGTTGTCGACGGACAGGTCGCCGAAGCGCTCGAGGGTCACCAGGGGCGCCGAGCGCAGTGCGTAGATGTCGGCCGGGTCCGACAACAAGCCGGCCTCGACGAGTTGGACGACGCGCTTTTCCCCCAACCCCTCGATGTCCAGGGCCCCGCGCGAGGCGAAGTGCACGATGCGCTGGACGCGTTGTGCCGGACATTCGATGTTGGTGCAGAAGGTGTCGCTCTCGCCCGGGAGGCGCACGAGCGGGCTCCCGCAACTCGGGCACGTGGTGGGGAAGCGCCATCGGCGCGACCGCTTGGCCCGGGCCGACAGCACGGGCCCCACCACCTCGGGGATGACGTCCCCCGCCTTGCGCACCACCACCACGTCACCGGGCCGCACGTCTTTCAGGCGAACCTGGTCCTCGTTGTGCAAGGTGGCCAGGCCCACGGTGGAGCCGCCCACGAACACGGGCTCGAGCACGGCGAAGGGGGTGGCCCGACCCGTGCGGCCGATCGACACCATGATGCGCAGGAGCTTGGTGGTGCGCTCCTCGGGCGGGAACTTGAAGGCGATGGCCCAGCGCGGGGCGCGCGACGTGGACCCCAGCCGCCGATGCAACTCCAGCTCGTCGAGCTTGACCACCACACCGTCGATCTCGTAGTCGAGGTCGTGGCGGTGCTCTTCCCAGCGCAGGCAGAACGCCTCGACGTCAGCGGTGCCCCGCACCACCTCGACGTTGGGGTCCACGGGGAGGCCGCACTGGCGCAGGAGGTCGAGCCCCTGGCGGTGACTGGCGATGTCGGGACCACCCTCCATGGCGCCCAGTTGGTAGGCCCAGAACGAGAGCTCGCGCGACGCCGTGATCCGCGAGTCCTTCTGTCGCAGCGAGCCGGCGGCGGAGTTGCGCGGGTTGGCGAAGGTCTTGAGCCCGGCCTCGAGCTGACGACGGTTGAGGGCTTCGAACGAGGACACCGGCATGTACACCTCGCCGCGCACTTCGAGCACCGACGGCAGCGGCCCCCGACGCTTGGGCCATGTGAGGCGGTCGGGGACCGCCGCGATGGTAGCCACGTTGGCGGTGACGTCGTCGCCGGTGACCCCGTCACCGCGGGTGGCCGCCTGCACGAGGCGGCCGCCCTCGTACAACAGCGACATGGCCAGCCCGTCGATCTTGAGCTCGCACACGAAGGCCGCCTTGGCGGTCTCGGGCGCGGCGCGGGCCATGCGGTCGAACCAGGCATGGAGCTCGTCCACCCCGAAGGCGTCGTCGAGGCTCATCATGGGCGACCGGTGCTGCACGGGGGAGAACAGCACCGACGGCGTCCCCACGCGCCGGGTGGGCGAGTCCGGGGTCACCAGCTCGGGATGGGCGTCCTCCAGCAGACGCAGCTCACCGATGAGCGCGTCGTAGTCGGCGTCGGCGATCTCGGGGGAGTCGAGCTGGTAGTACCGGTCGTCGTGGTAGGTGATGAGCCGGCGCAGCTCCTCCACCCGTCGCGCCGCGCCGGACGCCTTCTTCGACGGGTCCGAGGCGGCCGACATGCGCGGCAGCGTACCGGCGCTCAGGTGGCCGCCGTGGCGAGCGCCGCGCCCCGCACGGCGTCGGGATCGGCGGCGTCGTACAGCGCCACGGTCTGCCCGGGCGCCACCAACGGCTGGGGGTCGTCGAACACCACGGCGTCGCCCTCCCACGTGCAGGCGGCGGCCGTGCCGTGCGCGCTGGTCTGGGCGTAGGCGCGCTCCCCCGGCCCAGGGCGACACGGACCCAGCTGGTCCGCTCGAGCGGGATCCGGACCCCCACGGCCTGCGCGGCGGAGCCGACGGTGATGCGTCGCGCCCGGACATCGACGGTGAGGGCATAGCGCCGGTGCCCGTCGAGGGCCACGCCCAGGCCGCGTCGCTGTCCCACCGTCACCAGCTCGCCGGCGGGCACGGCGCCGACCACCTCGCCCGTCGTCGAGTCCACCAACTCGGCGCGGTGCATGGCCATGCGGTCGGCCAGGAAGGCGCCCCGACCGCGCCGGGAGTGGATGAAGCACACGTCCTGGCTGTCGGGCTTGCCCGCCGTGCGCAACCCCAGTGCGGTGGCGCGGGCGCGCACCTCGGCCTTGGTGAGCTCGCCCACCGGGAGCACCACCCGGCCAAGCTGGTCGGCACCGAGCATGGACAGCACATAGGACTGGTCCTTGAGGCGGTCGGCGCCGCGCCGCAGGCGCGGCTCGCCGTGCTCGACCACGACGCGCGCATGGTGCCCGGTGGCCAGCGCCTCGAAACCGAGCCGGGTGGCGCGTTCGAGGAGCAACCCGAACTTGACCTTCCGGTTGCACTCGATGCACGGGTTGGGGGTGCGGCCCGCGCCGTGGTCCGAGACATAGGGCCCCACCACGTCGGCCTCGAAGGCGTCGGTGAAGTTGAACACGTGGTGGTCCACCCCGATCTGCCCCGCCACGCGCCGGGCGTCGTCCACGTCGGCCACCGAGCAGCACCCGCTGTCGGACGGCCCGCCCCACAGCTTGAGGGTGGCGCCCACCACGTCGTGGCCCGAGGCGACCAGCATGGCGGCGGCCACCGACGAGTCCACCCCACCGGACATGGCCACCAGGACCCGCACCTCAGGCCCGCAACCGCTCGACGGCCTTGGGCACCACCGCGAGGACGTGATCGATCTCGTCGCCGGTGGTCGTGTACCCCAGGGACAAGCGGATGGCCGTCCTGGCCTCGCCCGGGGAGCACCCCATGGCCAGCAACACGTGGCTGGGCTCCACGGCACCGCTGGCGCAGGCCGCACCGGCCGACGCCCTCACGCCCTCGTCGTCGAGGAGCACGAGGAGCTCCTCCTGGTCCACTCCGGCCACCCGGACATGGCAGCTGTAGGCCACCTTGGTCGAGTCCGCCCCCACCGAGGCCTCGGCGCCATCACCGACTCCCCCGGGCGCGGCGCTCTCCGTCACGCCGTCGATGGTGTCCAGAAGCCCACGGGCGAGACGGTCGCGCAGGCCCCGCACGCGCGCCACGGTGCGCGTGCGGGTGTCGGTGGCCACGCGCAGGGCCGCCGCCATGCCCACGACCCCGGTTACGTCGGTGGTCCCCGGCCGCCGGCCCCGCTCCTGGGTCCCGCCGTGCAGGACCGGAGCGAGCTGCACCCCGCCGCGCACCACGAGCGCGCCCACCCCCTTGGGCCCCCCGAACTTGTGCGCGCTCACCGACACCAGGTCGGCCACCGCCGTCAGGGCCGCCACGTCCAGCCACCCCACGGCGGCCACGGCGTCGGTGTGCACCAACGCCCGGGGGGCGAGCTCGTGCACCAGCGCGGCCACCTGGGCGAGGGGCTGCACCGTGCCCACCTCGTTGTTGACCAACATGACCGACACCAGCCCCACCTCGGGCCCGAGCACCCCCGCCAGCGCGTCGAGGTCGACGGTCCCGTCGCCGTGGACCGGCACGGTGGTGCCCCCCAAGGCGTCACAGGTCCTGCCCACGGCGTGGTGCTCGACCGCCGAGCACGCCACCGTGCCGCGCCCCGACCCGTGCACGCCGGCCACGGCCAGATTGTCGGCCTCGGTGCCCCCGGCGCTGAACACGACCTCGCCGGGCTCGCACCCCAGGCAGCTCGCCACCTCGTCGCGCGCCTCGTCGACCGCCACCCGGGCGCGCCGGGCCACGGCGTGGCTGCCCGAGGGGTTCCCGAAGTGCTCGGTCAGAAAAGGAAGCATGGCCGCCAACGACTCCGGACGCAGCGGCGTGGTGGCCGCGTGGTCGAGGTAGGCCTGCATCATCCAAGGTTACGTCGGCGCCCGACCCACTCCCGACGTCGGGGAACGCTCAGGGCTTGCCCACCATGATCACCGTGGCGGCCACGAACAGCACCCCCAACACCGCGGCGGCGACGGCCACACGGCGACAATCCCCGTCGAGGGTGCCGGCTGGGCCGGCTGCGTCGGCAGCAGCGGCGGGGTCTCCCCAGCACTCGGCCAGCTCGACCTGGATCCGGCGCTCGCCGGGCCACAGCACGACCTCGGCGAGCAACGCCGAGACGAGCCACACCATGAGGCCCACCACCACGAAGGTGTCACCGGCGTCGAACGCCCCCTTGCTGGCGGCGATCAGGCTGAGGCCGAACACGGGCACCCCGTACAGCGTCCGCCCCGCCCAGTTGGCCCCGGGGCGGAAGTACCGGAGCACCCCCTCGGCGCCGGGCGCCCCCGGGCCCCGCCGGGCCCGGGCGGCCTGGACCCCGGTGACCGCCATGGTCCCGAAGCCGACCACCGCACACAGGACGTGGGCCAGGAGCAACAAGGTGTAGAGCACCCCGGTGGGCACGGCCCGGGCCGCCCCGACCACCGCACCCGGGGCCTCGACCAACGACGTCACGGGTGCCATCGTCGTCGGCGATCCCGCTGCGGCGCCAGGAGGGCACTGTCCGAGGGCCGACGGTCACCGCCGGGACGACGGGCGGACATCAAACGCGTGCTTGCTACAGCAAGGTAGCGTGGAGGTGACCACGTGCATACGGATCGTGACCAAGATGACCAAAGCACGAGATCCTGGGGCACCCGGTAGGTTACTAGTGGGTAATGAAGCCATGAAAAACCGCACAGCACCGAGGTTCGGGGGCTCACGATGAACCAACTCCGCCTGGACCCGCTCACCGGAAGGTGGGTGGTGGTGAGCACCGACCGGTCCCATCGCCCCTTCTCGTTCGCGCCCCCGCCCGCGTCCAGGCCGACACCAGCCGCCCGTGCCCCTTCTGCCCCGGCAACGAGGAGTCCATGGCCCCCGCCCTCGAGACCTACGGGTCGAGCGGGCACTGGCTGGTGCGAGTCGTGCCCAACCTCTACCCGGCGTTCGAGGGCGACCACCCCTTCGTAGTGGAGAACCGCGGACCGGTCTTCACCCAGGCCACGGCGGGAGGGATCCACGAGGTCCTGGTGCTGTCACCCGATCACGACCACGGGTGGGAGCACCTCTCCGACGAGCAGGCGGTGCTCGTCATGGCGGCCATCAGAGACCGCGTCGAGGAACACGCGTCGGTCCCCGGCCTGCGCTACAGCCAGGCCATCGTCAACGCCGGCCGCGAAGCCGGGGCATCGATCGAGCACCCCCACGGCCAGCTCCTCGGCATGTCCTTCGTGCCCCGTGAGCTCGCCGAGGAGCAAGCCGGGTTCGCCCGGTTCGCGGGCCGGTGCCTGCTGTGCACGACCGTGGACGCCGAGGAGGACGCCGAGTACCGGGTGGTCTACGCCAACGACCGCGTGCTCGTGGTGTGCCCCTTCTGGAGCGGCAATCCCTACGAGATGCTCATCATCCCCCGGACCCACGGCCCCCACCTGCACCGCGCCTCGCCGTCGGACCTCGCGGCGGTGGGCCGGTCGTTGCGCCTCGTGCTGGGATCGCTCATCGAGCGGCTCGGTGACGTGTCGTACAACATCGTCTTCCACTCCGCTCCTTACCGGGCGCCCGAGCCCTACCACTGGCACGTGCACGTCTGGCCGCATCTCACCACGGCGGCGGGCTTCGAGGCCGGCACCGGGGTGCTCATCAACATCGTGCCCCCTGAGCAGGCCACCGAAGAGCTCAGGGTGGCCGTACCCGCCTGAGCCGGGCGCTCAGCCCAGGAACACGCCCGCCACCGAGCTGTAGAGATCGAGCTCGACGGTCTTCGACCTCGCCACCGCCTCGGCGATGGGGACCCGCACGATCTCCCCGGCCTGCAGGGCCACCATCATCCCGAAGGCCCCGTCGTGCAACGCGGTCACGGCGGCCACGCCGAAGCGCGTGGCGAGGACGCGGTCGAACGCCGACGGCGAGCCCCCGCGCTGGATGTGCCCCAGGATGGTGACCCGGGCCTCGAACCCCGTGCGCCGCTCGAGCTCCTCGGCGAGCCAGGCGCCGATCCCACCCAACCGGGCATGCCCGAATTGATCGACGGGAGCTCCCGACGTGGCCAGTCGGGCCGAGTCGGCATCGGGGCCCTCGACGGGGACGGCCCCCTCGGCGATGACCACGATCGACGAGAATTGCCCGCCGCGGTGACGTCGCTTCAGCCGTAGGCAGACCTCCTCGACGTCGAAGGGCACCTCGGGCACCAGGATCTCGGCCGCACCCCCGGCCATCCCGGCGTAGGTGGCGATCCACCCCACGTGGCGACCCATGACCTCGCACACGATCACCCGGTGGTGCGACTCCGCCGTGGTCCGCAGGCGGTCGATGGCCTCGGTGGCAGTCTGCACGGCGGTGTCGAAGCCGAAGGTCATCTCGGTCCCCGAGAGATCGTTGTCGATGGTCTTGGGGACACCGACGGCGCACACGCCGTAGTCACCCAGGCGATGCGCCACCCCCAGCGTGTCCTCCCCGCCCACCGCCACCAGCGCGTCCACGTTGTGGGCGGCGAGGTTGGCAACCACCCGTTCGGGACCGTCTTGCACCTTGAAGGGGTTGGTGCGCGACGTCCCGAGGACGGTCCCGCCCAGGGCCAGGATGTCGCGGCACCGGTGGACGTCGAGGGGCAGGTACTCGTCTTCGAGCACGCCCCTCCACCCGTCGAGGTACCCGACCACCTCGTCGCCGTGACTGAGCTCGGCGCTGAGCACCACCGCCCTGATCGCCGCGTTGAGCCCCGGGCAGTCGCCCCCGCCGGTCAGGATCCCGATGCGCATGCGACCATCAGCCCTCGCTCTGGCGGGCCTGGTGGACAGCGGCCCGAACCAGCTCGAACGACGCCGTCAGCACGCGCAGCGCCTCGCGCCCGGGCGGGACGAGGCCGCTGATACCGGGCACGCCGAGATAGCCGGCGAGAAAGGCCCGGCGGTTGCGCGCCACCCAGGCGTCGGCGAGCTCGGACAGGCCGTCGCGCCCCGAGCGGTCGCGCTCGTCGGCGGCCGTGGTCGCCACGTGCTCGAGGGACCACAGCATGTCGGCCACATCGGCCAGGGGGGAGCGGAACACCGGCCCACCACCGTCGCCGTCGGGGGCGCGCACGGCGCCGGCCATCGACGTCGGCTGCCCGCCGCTGCCGAAGTCCACGACGTACCACCCCTGCTCGGTGCGACACGTCCGGCCCAGATGGAAGTCCCCGTGGGTGCGGATGGCCTGGGACGACACCTGCAGGACGCGCAGCTCGCCGAGGAGCTGCTCGACGTCGGGGCGTTCCAGCACGTGCGGAGCCAACCCTCCCAAGGTCGATTCGATGGCCGCCGCCCACTCCCCCACATCACCGAGACGGCGACCGAAGGCCTTGTCGAGGCCGAGGTGCATGCGCGCCGTCATGGTGCCCAGGCGATGGGCCTCGGCGCCGAAGTCTCCGCCGGCGAGCTCGGGAGGGCCTCCCGACGCGTAGAGGTCGCGCACCGACGTGAGCGCCAGCGCGTAGCCGGACGAGGCACCGGCCAGGAGCTCCTGGGCCACCCCGAGGTCGCGCCCGGCGCGCCGCCACAACGCCAGCGGGGCGGCCAGATGGTTGAAGCCGACCTCGTCCAGGGCGAAGAACACCTCGAGCTCCGGGCGCGGCCCGTCGACGACCTCGTTGTAGACGGTGAAGGCGATCCGGTCCTCCATGGCCAGGGTGATCGAAGCCTTGTCGTCGCGCAGATGGCGTACCAACGACGCCTGCACCACCTCGCCCGACACCCGCTCCAGCAGCATGGCGGCCACCACCGCGTCGCGCGTCACGTCGAACACCATCGCCGGCCCTTCGTCGTCGACGAAGGAGCCCAGCACGGCGTCGTCGCCGTCGGGGAGGAACCGGGCTTCCTCGCCAGGTGCGCGCAGGCCGAAGGGCACGTGGACCAACCGGTCATCGAGCTCGGCGACCACGTCGACGATGCCGGGGCGCCCCGGCCCGAGCACCTCGGCGTCGAGGACGCGCACCGCGCCACCGCCCGTCCAGCCCGAGCGACGCGCCGCATAGGCGGTGACGAGCTCGGCCAGCGCGGCGCGTGCCGAGTCTGACACGTCGACCACGCCCGTTCCCGACGGCGTCACGGCAGCTCTCCGTCACCGGGGGCGTCGGGGTCGGCGCCGTGGGCTGCGGTGAGCTCGAACCAGTAGAAGCCGTAAGGCCCCAGGGTGACGCTGTAGGTCCCGTTGCCCACGGGCGGGAACGGTATCCGCCCCAGGAGCTCGACGGGAGCGCGATTGGCCCAGCGGGCGAGGTCGAGCTCCGCAGGCTGGGCGAATCGGCTCAGGTTGTGCACGCACAGGACGGGGCTCTCCTCTTCGACATCGGGGCGGGCCCCCCCTCGGCGCGACCGGCCGGCCCGACGGGGCCGCCCCGTGGGGCTCGACGGGGGTTGGGGGCTCCTCACGTAGGCGAGGATGGACGGGTTGGCGCAAGGAACCAGGTCGAAGGTCCCGGTGCCGAACACGGGGAACTGCTTGCGGGTCTGGAGGATGTTGCGCAGCCAGTGGAGATGGGAGCTGGGATTGCGCCGGTGGGCTTCGACGTTCACGGCTTCGAACCCGTAGACGGGGTCCATGAGCGGGGGGAGATAGAGCTGGGCGAAGTCCGACCGGCTGAAGCCGCCGTTGCGGTCGGGGCTCCACTGCATGGGGGTGCGCACCGAGTCCCGGTCACCGAGGTAGACGTTGTCCCCCATCAGGATCTCGTCGCCGTAGTAGATGACGGGGCTCCCCGGGAGCGAGAACAGCACGGCGTGCAACAGTTCGGCCAGCCGGCGGTCCCCGTCGAGCAAGGGGGCCAAGCGGCGACCGATGCCCATGTGCCGACGCATGCGAGGGTCCTTCACGTACTCCGCCACCATGTAGTCGCGCTCTTCCTCGGTGACCTTCTCGAGGGTGAGCTCGTCGTGATTGCGCAGGAAGATGGCCCACTGGCAGTTGTCGGGGATCTCCGGGGTCTGGGCCAGGATCTCGGTGACGGGGAACCGCTGCTCGCGCCGCACCGCCATGAACAGGCGCGGCATCAGGGGGAAGTGGAAGCACATGTGGCACTCGTCGCCGTTGCCGAAGTAGTCGACGAGGTCCGCCGGCCACTGGTTGGCCTCGGCCAGGAGCACCCGGTTGGGATGGGCGGCGTCCACCTCCTTACGGAGCTGGCGGAGCAGGGCGTGGGTCTCGGGAAGGTTCTCGCCCGTGGTCCCGTCGCGCTGGAACAGATAGGGCACGGCGTCGAGGCGGAAGCCGTCGAGGCCGAGATCGAGCCAGAAGCGCACCACGCCGAACATGGCGTCGACCACGGCCGGGTTCTCGTAGTTGAGGTCGGGCTGGTGCGAGTAGAAACGGTGCCAGTAGTACTGCTGGCGTTGTTGGTCCCAGGTCCAGTTGGACGTCTCCACATCCACGAACACCACGCGCGCCTCGGGCCACCGTTGATCGTCCTCGTTCCACACGTACCAATCGGCCTTGGGGTTGTCGCGAGAGGTCCGCGACTCGACGAACCACGGGTGCTGGTCACTGGTGTGGTTCATCACGAGGTCGGCGATCACCCTGATGCCGCGCCGGTGGGCGTCGTCGAGGAACTCGACGAGGTCGTCGAGGTGCCCCAGGTCGGGGTGCACGGTGAAGAAGTCGCTGATGTCGTACCCACCGTCTCGCATGGGCGACGGGTAGAAGGGCAGGAGCCAGAGGCAGTCGACGCCGAGCCACTCCAGGTAGTCGAGCTTGGCCCTCAGCCCGGCCAGGTCGCCGATGCCGTCGTCGTTGGAGTCGAAGAACCCACGCGTGAGGACCTCGTAGAACACGCCGCGCCGGAACCAGTCGGCCCCTCCTTTGGCGGGAAGCGCCGTGGGGCGGATCCCGGGCAGCCGGGCCCCCCCGGCGCGTCGGGCCGACGGGAGCCCCGTGGCCGACCCCCGCACTCGGGGCGCCTTGGCCGGGCGCGACACGGTCACGGGCCGGCCCTCAGCGTCCGACGAACCGGGCCCGGCCGGGGCCCTGGGCGAGGAACGACGTCACACCCAGACGGGCGTCCTCGGTGGCGCCCACCGACACGAAGGCGTCCACCTCGAGCTGCAGGGCGTCGGGCAGGTCCATCTCGACGCCGTCGTCGATGACACCCTTGGCCGCCGCCAGGGCCGCCAGCGGGCCCGCCGCGAACCCGGCCGCCAACGACAGGGCTTCCTCGAGCACGTGGTCACGGGCCACCACCCGGTCCACCAGGCCCATGCGCAACGCCTCGTCGCCGGCCACGTGGCGCCCGGTGAAGATCAGGTCCTTGGCCCGGCTCACGCCGACGAGGCGGGGGAGGCGCTGCGTGGCGCCGCCGCCGGGGATGATGCCGAGGAGGATCTCGGGTTGCCCGAGGCGGGCGTCCTCGGCCACCACCCGCAGGTCGCACGCCAGGGCAAGCTCGAGCCCACCGCCGAGGGCGTAGCCGGTGATGGCCGCGATCGTCACCCGGGGAAGCGCGGTCAAGGCCCGGGTCACCGAGTGGAAACCATCGGCGATGCGTTGCGCGGCGCCGGGCTCGGTGAACTCGCTCACATCGGCCCCCGCCGCGAACAGGCGGGGCCCACCCCATAGCACCACCGCGCCGGGTGGGTCGGCGGCGAGCTGTTCGATCACGTCGCCCAGGCGGCCGAGGAAGGCGACCGACAAGGCGTTCATCTTGGGCCGGTCGAGCGTCACCAGGGCCACGCCGTCGTCCCGACGCTCGAGCGTCACCACCCCGGCGTCGGTGTCATGCGACGCAGGATCAGGGGCGACCATGCGCGCACCGTACCCGACCGCGCCCCGGGCGTCGTGCCAACGAGGTCGTGCCAACGTGGAGGCGAGCCGTCGCCTCGGGGCCCGGCGTGGCCACCCGCCGGTCGCCACCGGGGTCGGGCCCTCAGTCCGAGGCCGAGTTACCGGTGGGGGTGGCCGGTCCCGAGCCGGTGAGGCGGGACGAGACGGCGTCGAGGAGCCGGTCGGCGGCGTCGTAGGGGTCGAGGCGATGCTCGGCCACGTCCCGGGCCAGGTCGGCGAACTCGCCCTGCGCGCTCAGGCGGTCGACCTCGCTCTTGATGCGGGCGCCCAGCACGATCTGGAACTCGCGCTCGAGACGGGTGGCGCGTCGGCGTTCGAGACCGCCGTGCTCCTCGAGATGCCGTTGGTGACGCCCGATCTCCTCCCACAGCGCACCCACTCCCTCGCCCGAGGTCGCCGACGTCTCGAGGACCACCGGGCGCCAGTCACCGAGGGCGGTGAGGTCGAGCATCTGTTCGAGGTCACGACGCGACTGGCCGGCGCCGGGCATGTCGGCCTTGTTGATCACGAACAGATCCGCGGTCTCGAGAAGCCCCGCCTTGTTGGCCTGGACGGCATCGCCCCACTTGGGATTGAGGACGACGACGGTCGTGTCGGTGGCCCCGGCCACCTCGACCTCGACCTGTCCGACACCGACGGTCTCCACCAGCAGGAGCGGAAAGCCGACGGCCGCCAACACCCGGATCGCCTCGGGCACCGCCGCGGCGAGGCCGCCGAGGTGGCCCCGGGAGGCCATCGAGCGGATGTAGACGCCGGCATCGAGGGCGTGGTCCTGCATCCTGACCCGGTCGCCGAGGATGGCACCACCGGTGAACGGCGACGACGGGTCGACGGCGAGCACGCCCAACTGGGCGACCCCCTCGGCACGGGCGGTGGCGATGAGGCGGTCGACGAGGGTGGACTTGCCCGCCCCCGGGGGGCCGGTGACACCCACCGTCAGCGCGTCCCGGGCGCTGCGATACGACAGGGCGGCGACGGCGCGGCTGGGCGGGCCACCCCGCTCGACCAGGGTCAGGAGCCGCGCCAGCGCTACCCGATCGCCCTGCGAGGCGCCGGCGAAGAGCGTCGAGGGGTCGGTCTCCCGTTGCCTCGGTGGGCTCTGGGGGTCCGATGGGGAAGACATGGCAGGGGTCATGGGCGTGGCGGTCACGCCCGCGTCACGTCGGCGCCCAGCGAGCTGAGCGTGGAGGCGAGGTCCTCGTAGCCGCGGTCGATGTGCTGGGCGTCGGACACGACCGTCTCGCCTTCGGCCACCATCCCGGCCAGGACGAGCGCGGCGCCGGCGCGTAGGTCCGGGGCGCGCACCGGGGCGCCCGAGAGCCGCCGCACACCGCGCACCACGGCATGATGGCCCTCGGTGCGGACGTCGGCGCCCATGCGGCGCAGCTCGTCCACATAGCGGAACCGCCCCGAGAAGAGGTTCTCGGTCACGATCCCCACGCCGTCGGCGACGCTCAACATGGTCACCAGGAAGGGCTTGTAGTCCGTGGCCACGCCCGGGTACGGCAACGTGGCCACGTCCACGCTGTGGAGCCGGCCGTCGGTGGTGGCGTGCATCCCCTCGGGTGTCTGGGTCACGACCACGCCCATGTCGCCCATCTTGCGCAGGACCATGTCCATGTGATCGGGGCGGCCGTCCTCGATGACGATGTCCCCGCCCGCCAGGCCGAGGGCGGACAGCAAGGTGGCGGCCACCACCCGGTCGGGGATGACGTGATGGGCGGCGTCCCCGGGGCGCAGCTCCTCGACCCCGTCGACCTCGATGTGCGACGTCCCCGCCCCGCGGATGCGAGCTCCCATGTGGGTGAGGAAGTCGGCCAGGTCGGCCACCTCGGGCTCGCGCGCCGCGTTCTCGATGACCGTGGTCCCCTTGGCGAGGACCGCCGCCATGAGCACGTTGTCGGTGGCGGTGTGGCTGGGGTACTCGAACACGACGCGCTGTCCCACGAGACGGCCTTCGGGCCCCCCGGGGACGCGACCCTCGATGTTGCCGTGGACCGTCTGGAAGACCGCCCCCAGCGTGGACAGGCCGTGGAGGTGGATGTCGATGGGACGGTTGCCGAAGTCGTCACCCCCGGGGAGCGACACACTGGCCCGGCCCGTGCGCGCCAACAGGGGCCCGAGCACCACGACGGAAGCCCGCATCTTCTCCACGAGCTCGTAGGGAGCCTCGGGGACGAGATCCTGCGGGGTCTCGATGACGAGATCCCCCGGGCCCCCGTCGGCAGCAGCGGGGCGCCGCACCACCTGCGCACCGATGGCGGTGAGGACCTCGGCCATGATCTCGACGTCCACGATGCGCGGGACCCCGGCCAGCACATGACGCCCGGGGGCCAACAGGCACGCCGCCATGAGCTTGAGGGCGGAGTTCTTGGCGCCGCCGGCGCGCACCGTCCCCTGGAGCGGGCCGCCGGGGCGCACGATGAAGCGGGGCATCGGACCCGACCTGGTCAGACGACGGGGTTCTCGGCCCAGCGGCCGAACACCGACCCCAGGGCTCCCACGATCTCGCCCACGGTGGCATAGGCCCGCACGGCTTCGAGGATGGCGGGCATGAGGTTGACCTCGGCGGTGGCCGCATCGGCGGCGACCGCCGCCAGGGTGCGGTCGACGTCGTGCTGGTTGCGTCGCTGGCGCACGGCGGCCAACCGCTTGCGCTGGGCCTCGTCCACCTCGGGCCCGATGTGCAGCGTGGGAGGCGCGGGCTCCTCGCTTCCCTCGGTGAAGGCGTTGACTCCGACCACCACCCGCCGGCCGGTGGCCACCTTGCGCTGGAACACGTAGGCGGCGTCGGCGATCTCGCCCTGGAACCAATTCTCCTCGATGCCGTGGAGGACGCCCTCGAGCATCGATCCCTCGCCCCACGCATCGAGCCGGTCGAACACCGCCTCGGCCTGACGCTCGATCTCGTCGGTGAGCGACTCCACGAACCATGACCCGCCCAGGGGGTCCGAGACGTTGGTGACCCCGGTCTCATGGGCGATGACCTGCTGCGTGCGCAGCGCGATGCGGGCCGCCTTCTCCGTCGGGAGCGCCAGGACCTCGTCCATCGAATTGGTGTGCAGGCTCTGCGTGCCGCCCAGGACGCCGGCCAGCGCTTCGATGGCGGTCCGCACGATGTTCACCTCGGGCTGCTGAGCCGTGAGCGAGACCCCCGCCGTCTGGGTGTGGAAGCGCAGCTGGAGCGACCTGGGGGAGACGGCCCCGTAGCGGTCGGCCATCCAACGCGCCCAGATGCGGCGGGCCGCTCGGTACTTGGCGATCTCCTCGAAGAAGTCGAGATGGGCGTTGAAGAAGAAGCTCAGCCGGGGAGCGAACTCGTCGACGGGGAGACCGGCCCCCACGACGGCTTCGACGTAGGCGAACCCGTTGGCCAGGGTGAAGGCGAGCTCCTGGGCGGCCGTGGCGCCGGCCTCGCGGATGTGGTAGCCGGACACCGACACGGGATGGAACTTGGGCATCTCCGAGGCGCAGAACCGCACGACGTCGGTCACCAGCCGCATCGAGGGCCGGGGCGGGAAGATGTACTCCTTCTGGGCCTGGTACTCCTTGAGGATGTCGTTCTGTAGCGTGCCCCCGAGATCGCTGCGAGCGACGCCGGCCTGCTCGGCGGCCGCCACGTACATGGCCATGACGATGGAGGCGGGTGAGTTGATCGTCATCGACGTCGTGACCATCCCCAGGTCGATCCCGGCGAAGAGGTCCTCGGCATCGGCCAACGTGTCCACCGCCACGCCGCACCGCCCCACCTCGCCCTCGGTGAGGGGGTCGTCGGAGTCGCGGCCCATGAGCGTCGGGAGGTCGAACGCCACCGACAGCCCACCGCTGCCGGCCCGCAGAAGCTCGCGGAAACGGACGTTGGTGTCCTCGGCGGTGCCGAACCCGGCGAACAGCCGCATCGTCCACAGCTTCGAGCGGTACATGGAGGCGTGCGGGCCCCGGGTGTAGGGGGGGCTGCCGGGCCAGCCCAGCCGCTCGGGCACCTGGGCCTCGGGCCAGTCGTCGGGGCCGTACACCGGCTCGAGCCCGATTCCCGACATCGTCTCGAAGTCGGTGTCCCGCAGCGTCGAGGCGTCATAGGCCTCCCGCCACCGCGCCCGCCCCTCTTCGGCGGCCTCGTGGGGCGTGGACGGCATGTCTCCAGCCTAACGGGCCACCCCCGGCATTCTCGGACTCGGCACCCCGCGCCCGGCGGGCGTCGGCCGTCCTCGAGGCTCGTTCAAACGCACCTCGAAGCCGCCCACGCGCCCCCAGGGGCGATACGGGACGGTGGACTGCCGGTTCGCACGGAGCGCGTTATGGTCAGGTCGTGGCGCCCAACCCCCGCGCACCCGACCGCAACCTCGCCATGGAGCTCGTCCGCGTGACCGAGGCCGCCGCCATGGCCGCCGGCCGGTGGATGGGACGCGGTGACAAGGAAGGCGCCGACGGGGCCGCCGTCCAAGCCATGCGCGTGGTGCTGCAGACGGTGGCCATGGACGGGGTGGTCGTGATCGGTGAGGGCGAGAAGGACCGCGCCCCGATGCTGTACAACGGGGAGCGCATCGGCGACGGGTCTCCCCCTCCCACCGACATCGCCGTCGACCCCATCGACGGGACGAACCTGACGTCGCTCGGGCGCGGCGGGGCCCTGGCGGTGATCGCGGTCTCGGACCGGGGCACCATGTTCAACCCGGGGCCCTGTGTGTACATGGAGAAGCTGGCCGTGGGGCCCAAGGCGGCGGGGTCGGTGGACGTTCGCCGGCCGCCGACCGAGAACATCGAGGCCGTGGCCAAGGCGCTGGGGAAGTCGGTGCGCGACGTCACCGTCGTGATCCTCGACCGGCCCCGGCACGCCGACCTGATCGAAGAGGTCCGCTCCAGCGGCGCCCGCATCAAGCTGATCTCGGACGGGGACGTGGCCGGTGCCATCTCCGTGGCGTGGCCCGACTCCGGCGTGGACGTGCTGTACGGGATCGGCGGGACTCCGGAAGGGGTGATCGCGGCCGCCGCGCTCAAGTGCATGGGTGGTGAGATCCAAGGCCGACTGTGGCCGCGCGACGACGACGAGCGCCGGGCGGCACTGGACGCCGGCTACGACCTCGACGCGCTGCTCGGCACCGACGACCTCGTGAAGGGTGACAACTGCTTCTTCGCGGCCACCGCCGTCACCGACGGTGAGCTCATGCAGGGCGTGCGCTACGCCGACTACGGCGTCAACACCCAGTCACTGGTGATGCGCTCCCAATCGGGCACCGTCCGCTTCGTGAGCGCCCGCCACGCCCTGCACAAGTTGCGCGAATACAGCCAGGTCGAATTCGGTTAGCACGGTCCGCCCGTGCCCACGCCGACAAGGCCAACCACGCCTCCCGAGCGGCCCAGCCGGTACCCGCTGCGCAATGCCGCCCCCCGGGAAGCGGCACGTCTCGAGACCCTGCAGTCGTTGCGCGACGCGTCGACCTTCCGCCACATCGAACGGCTGGGGGTCGGGTCCGGTTGGCGGTGCGCCGAACTGGGAGCCGGAGCGGGGTCGGTGGCGGGGTGGCTGGCCGACCGGGTGGGCGACCGTGGCTCGGTGACGGCGATCGACAAGGACACGAGCCTGCTGAGGGAACTGGGGACGCGACCCCACGTGACGGTGGTCGAAGGCGATCTGATGACCATGGACTTCGGATCAACCTGCTTCGACTTCGTCCACTCTCGGGCCGTGCTCATGCACCTCGAGGACCCCGACCGTGTGGTAGAGCACCTCGTGCCGGCGCTGCGGCCCGGCGCCATGGTGTTCTTCGAGGAGACCGACGGCGACCCGGCCCAGCGGGCATCGGCCGCCGATCTCCCCCCGCCGTTCCGGGACGTGATGGCGCCCCTGGCGTCGGGGTGGACGTGGGCGCGTACCCTGGCCGCCAAGCTCGAGGCGCTGGGCTTCACCGACGTGGACGACCACGTGCGGGACGATCCGCTCACCGGGGCGTCTCCCGCGGCCGCCTTCTGGACCGAGACCCTCGAGACCATCCGGCCCAGGATCACCGACGCCGCCTACATGGAGCCCCTGGGACGCGCCGCCATCGACGCCGCCAGCTTCGACGCCATGATCGCCCTGCTCGGAGACGGCGAGTTCTCGGCGCCCTTCACCGCCCAGCACCAGGTGTCGGCCCGCCGCCCGTAGCCCGCTCGCCCGCCCCGTCGCCCGCTCGCCCGGCCCGTCGCGCACGGCGTCGACGTTCGCTCGTCGACTAGTTGCGCTCCACGAGTGATTCGGGAACAACGGGGGGTGCCGCCGGTGGCGCGACCCCGGTGGCGGCCCACCCGTCCCCGGTGCTGCCGTTGACCCTGTCGGGCGTCGCCCCCGGTGCTGCGCCGGTGCTCATCTCGGCCTCGGCGCGCGCCACCATCGGCGCCGGATGGGAGCCGGCCAACTGCTCGGGGGCGGCGCCATTGCCGTTCATGGTGTCCTTGCGGAGCCCGGGATGAAACAGCGTGTAGAGCACGAGCCCGAGGACCACCACGCCGAAGGGGATGACGGCGTTGCCCTTCTTGTCGAACAACGGGTACAGGAGGAACGCCGAGAGCACCGCGGTCCAGGCCCACAAGATGAAGACCGTGCGCCGAGGGCCATGTCCCAGGCGCAGGAGCCGGTGGTGGACGTGGTCCTTGTCGGGCGTGTGGAAGCCCGTGCCCTTCGCCGTGCGGCGGATGAAGGCAAATGCCATGTCGGCGATGGGCACTCCCAGGATGAACACCGGGATGAACAGCGGTGCGAAGAAGAAGTAGGTCTGTCCACTGACGTCGGCGGTCCGGCCACCGATGAGCATGGTGGATGCCGCCAGCAGGAGGCCGAGGAACAAGGCTCCGGCGTCTCCCATGAAGGCCCGGGCGGGGTGGAGGTTGTGGGGCAGGAACCCGATGCACACCCCGAAGGCCACCACCGCGATGAGCGGGCCGAGGTTGTCGGAGGGGAGGTAGCCCAAGAAGACGAGGCGCAGGCCGTAGATGGCGAGCGCGCCGGAGGCGATGGCCACGATGCCGGTGGCCAGCCCGTCGAGACCGTCGATGAGGTTCACGGCGTTGGTGATCACGATGACCCACAACGCCGTCAACAACGGCGTCACGTCGGGTGACAGGACGAAGAACCCAACGAACGGGATCTTGAAC
This sequence comes from uncultured Acidimicrobiales bacterium, assembly GCA_963731665.1. Taxonomy (GTDB): domain Bacteria; phylum Actinomycetota; class Acidimicrobiia; order Acidimicrobiales; family UBA8190; genus Chersky-840. The sequence goes on from CAVSWP010000011.1 coordinate 315,225, forward strand.
TGGAACATGGTCACGCCCAAGAACACGAGGACCATGGCCGCCAGCACCTGGCCCGCCATCTTGGCGGGCGCCGACATCTCCCTGACGTCGTCCATGAACCCCACCACGAAGATGACCCCCGCCCCCAGCACCAATCCCAGGGGCTCCGAGGATCCGGCGAAGAGCCCGTGCAGCTGGCCGAGCTGTGATGCCACCAAGATGGCCACCAGAAAGGCCAGGAACATGGCCACGCCACCCCCGTAGGGAGTCACGCGGGCATGGACGCGGCGCTCGTCGGGCTCGACCACGAAGCCGGCCCGCGTGGCCAGGCGGCGGATGGGGAACATCACGACGAAGGTGCCCAGGGCGGCCACTATCGCCACCACCCCGTACGCCCCGAGGGGGGGCACGACCTCAGCCGCCTCCGGCTGGGCTGCGCGACAGGACACCCCTGACGAGCTGGGGGTAGGGCGGGAACCCCTCGCACAGCTCGAGGACCTCACGCCGCACGTCGCGTAGCGCGGCTTCGTCGTCGCGTTGGCGCAGGGCGCGACCCATCATCCCGGCGATCCGGGTCATCTCCGAGGGCCCCATGCCCGTCGTCGTCTGGGCGGCGCTTCCGAGCCGGAGCCCCGAGGTGACGAACGGTGGTCGCGGATCACCGGGGATGGCGTTGCGATTGAGCGTGATGCCGGCGCGGTCGAGGACCTCCTGCGCCTGCTTGCCGGTGAGCTCGGAGTCGAAGGGCCGGAGATCGACCAGGATGAGATGGTTGTCGGTCCCCCCCGACACGAGCCGGAACCCTTCGGCCGCCAGGGCGACGGCCAGTGCCCGGGCGTTGGTGACCACGCTGGCGGCGTAGTCGCGAAACGACGGCTGCGACGCCTCTCGGAAGGCCACTGCCTTGGCCGCGATGACGTGCTCCAGGGGACCGCCCTGGAGCCCGGGGAAGACGGCCGAGTCGATCGCCTTGGCGTGACGTTGGTCGCACAGGATGGCCCCGCCCCGGGGGCCCCGCAGGGTCTTGTGGGTGGTCAGCGTCACCACGTCGGCGATGCCGACGGGATTGGGATGGGCGCCGCCGGCGACGAGACCGGCCGGATGGGCGATGTCGAACATGAGCTGGGCACCGACCTCATCGGCGATCTCGCGGAACGGTCGAGCGTCGATGGTCCGGGGATAGGCGGTGGCGCCGGCGACGATGAGCTTGGGACGCTCCCGCTTGGCGACGTCGGCCACCTCGTCGAAGTCGATGGTCTCCCCCTGTGCTTCGGGGTCCCCCGACGCCGGCGTGACCCCGTAGGCGACGAAGCGCCAGATCTTGCTCGTGATGCTCGCCGGAGAGCCGTGGGTGAGATGGCCGCCGTGATCGAGGCTCATGGCCAGCACGGTGTCCCCCGGCTCGAGCAGGGCCTGGTAGACGGCCAGATTGGCGCTGGCTCCGGCATGAGGCTGGACGTTGGCATGCTCGGACCCGAACAGGGCCGTGGCCCGGTCCCGAGCCAGGTTCTCCACCTCGTCGATGACCTGGTTCCCGCCGTAGTACCGCCGGCCGGGGTATCCCTCGGAGTACTTGTTGGTGAGCACCGACCCCGAGGCGGCCAGCACGGCGGGAGAGGTGAAGTTCTCGGACGCGATCAGCTGGAGCGTGGTGGACTGCCGGTCGATCTCAGCGCCGAGCAGCGCGAGGATCTCGGGGTCCTCGGTGAGCCACTCGTCGAAGGGGGACGACGCCCGGCCGGTGCCGCCGCTTGCCTCGATCATCTCGATCCTTTCTCGTTGCCTCGGGCGACTGGGGCTGCGCTCGATCCCGTTGCCGAGCCTTGCGGCGACGGCGCGCACTCAGCGTGCATCGAGCACGGCGATCTCCGCCACGCGCAGATCGTGTCGACCGCCGAGCGGCGTGGTCGACAAGAACGTGTCAATGGCGTCCTTGGCAACCTCGTGCCCCACGGTGCGCCCGCCCATGCACACCACGTTGGCGTGGTTGTGCGCTCGTGCCAGGCGCGCCGTCGTGACGTCGTGGACGACCGCCGCCCGGATCCCCTGGACCTTGTTGGCAGCGATGGAGATGCCGATCCCGGTGCCGCACGCGCACAGGCCGAGCTCGGCTCGGCCTTCCGACACCGCCCGGCCGACGGCGGCGCCGAATTCGGGGTAGTCGACAGAACGCTGCGAGCCGGTCCCGAGGTCATCTATGTCGTGTCCCAGCTCGGCGAGGTGTGCGGCGAGGAACTGCTTCAAGAGATAGCCGGCGTGGTCGGAGCCGACCGCGATGCGCATGGGCGAAGCATACCGAGGCCCCCACGCCGCTCCGGGGCCCCAGGGCCCGAAAAGTACGCTCGGCGCCATGGCCCTCGACCCTCGCACGCCGGTCCTGGTGGGAGTGGGGCAGGTCACGCACCGGCCCGAGCCCGGGGTTCCGCTCACCGAACGGCCCGAACCGGTCGAGCTCATGGCGAGGGCGTTGCGCGCCGCCGGGAAGGACGGCTCCCCGGGCGACGGGGGCTCGGGCCTCTTGGCCCGTGCCCAATCGCTGCGGGTGATCCTCCCTTTGAGCTGGCAGTACGTGAATCCCGGCCTGCTCGTGGCGCAGCGACTGGGGATCGCCCCCCAGGAGCTGGCGCTCACCGCGGTGGGCGGGAACAACCCGCAGACCGTGGCGGGCGCCACGGCGCGGCAGATCGCGGCCGGAGAGCTCGACGTGGCCCTGGTGACCGGGGCGGAGTGCACCTTCACCCGTCTGGCCGCCCGGCGGGACTCCGAGCGCCCGGGCCTGGCGTGGACCACGCAGCCCGACGACACGCCACCACCGGTGATGCTGGGCGTCGAGCGGGCCCCGGTGACCGACCTCGAGCGGGCCCGAGGCCTCGACCGACCCCGGCACGTCTTCCCCCTGTTCGAGAACGCCCTGCGCTCGGCGGCCGGCGAGACGATCGAGGCCCATCAGCGACGAGTGTCCCGTCTTTGGGCCCGTTTCTCCTCGGTGGCGGCCACCAACCCCTACGCGTGGTCGCCACAGACCCGGACGGCGCGAGACATCCGCTCGACGGGACCGTCCAACCGCATGGTGTCGTTCCCGTACCCGAAGTTGATGAATGCCAACGACCGTGTCGACCAGGCAGCGGCGTACATCATGTGCTCGGTGAGCGCGGCCCGGGCCGCCGAGGTACCCGATGACCGGTGGGTGTTCCCCGTGGCGGCAGCCGACGCCCACGACCACTGGTTCCTCTCGGACCGCAGCGACCTGCGATCCTCGCCCGCCATCCGTCTCGCCGGGCAATGCGCGTTGTCGCTGGCCGGCGCCGGGATCGACGACGTGGCCCATGTCGACCTGTACTCGTGCTTCCCCTGCGCCGTGCAGATCGCCGCCCACGAGCTGGGCTTGTCGCTCGACGATCCGGGACGGTCGCTCACGGTCACCGGAGGGCTCGGGTTCGCCGGCGGTCCGGGCAACAACTACGTGAGCCACTCCATCGCCTCGACGGCCGAGCGCCTGCGGGCCGACCCCGGCACGCTGGGTCTCGTCACGGGTCTGGGGTGGTACAGCACCAAGCACGCCGTCGGGGTGTGGTCGACGTCGCCGCCGGCGGCGGGGTTCCGCCACGGTTCCCCCCAAACTGTGGTGGACGGCCTCCCCCGACGCCACCGGGCACCGGACCACGAGGGGGAGGCCACCATCGAGACCTACACCGTCGTGTTCCACCGCGACGGAGAGCCCGAGCGCGCCATCGTGGCTCTGCTCACCGGTGACGGGCGCAGGACCTGGGGCAACGTCACCGACCGCGACGACATGCTGGGCTTGATGGAGGCCGAGGGTTGCGGTCGCAAGGCGATGGTGTCCGCCGACGGCCGGACCGAGCTGCGATAAAGGCGGGCCAAGGGGTGCCGACCCGAAGTATCAGATGCCGTCCAGGCCGCTCATGTCGACGCCCGCCGCCAGCAACTGGGCTTCGAGGTGGGCCCAGTCGTAATAGTCGCGCCACGAGGTGATGCGGCCCTCGTGGTCGAATTCGAAGATCCCCGCCACGGGCACGGCCATGGGGGTGTCGTTGATCACGAACCTGTCGACGCGCTCGGTGAACACCGTGTCGCCGACCACCTCGAGCCTCTTGAACTCGAAAGAGAAGTCCGAGCCGAAGCTCGTCTGAAGCTCGAAGACGGGGCGGATCTCGTCGGGGCCCTTGGCGGCGTCGCGGTTGGCCTCGCTCCACGTGCCGTCGGGGGCGAAGAAGCTCGTGAGGCGATCCGGATCGCGCTCCACCCAAGCACCGAAGAAGGCCCGCACTGTGGCCTCGTGGTCCGCTGACATCTGCCTCCCCTTTCGTAGCGGTCGGATCTCGACCCGGCCCTGCTCTGTTCCCGTCGTCGACGCCCCCGGGCACCGACCGGCCCGGAGCCTGCCACACAAGAGTCGGTCCGGGCTCGTCAAAGGTCGCGGTGGTGGTCCCCGTGGTGGCCCCGTGATTCACCGCCGAGCGCGGCCACGATCTCTGCCCACGGCACCGCACCCTCCCGGAGGCACTCCGGCATGTCGCCGAGAAGTGAGGCGACGGTCGAGGGGAGGCCGGGACAACGACCGCCCTCGATCACGACCACCCTCGATCCGAAGGCGCGTCGGACGGCGTCGGCGTCGGTGCACGGGGTGTGGCCGTGCACGTTGGCGCTGGTGGTGGCCAGAGCCCCGACTTCGTCACACAGGGCACGGGCGAAGGCGTGATCGGGAAGGCGCAGGCCGATGGTCTCGGCGTGCGAACCGAGCGCCCAGTCGAGCCCGTCACGTCGGGGCACCACCATGGTCAGCGCGCCGGGCCAGAACACGCCGGCCAGGAGCCGGGCCGTCACCGAGAGGCCGGCCGGGCCGGTGAGCGAATCGGCCTGGTCGATCGACCCCACCAGGACCGGGAGGTCCAGTGCTTCGGGCCGGTCCTTCAGCGAGAACAGCGCCTCGGTCCCGCCTGGGCGGGTCGGGTCGACCGCCAGCCCGTACACGGTGTCGGTGGGAATCGCCACCACGGCCCCCGCCCGCAGCGCCGCCCCGGCGTCTTCGAGGTCGCTCACCCGTCGGGTGTCCGGGCTACCAGCATCCGCTGCCGACCGGCCAGATCGTGACGGACCTCCGCCCCGGCGTACCCGAGCCCCGCGGCTCTCCCGGTCACCGCGTACGCCTGGGAAGGAGCCAACTCGATGACCACGCTCCCTCCGGGGGCGAGCCACCGGGTCGCCTCCTCGAGGACCACGTCGATTGCCTCGAGGCCGCCGCGACCGGCGACGAGCGCGCCAAAAGGCTCGTAGTCACGGACCGAGGGGTCGAGGGCCTCCCACTCCGCCCGCGAGACGTAGGGGGGGTTGGACACGACCAATCGCACCTGTCCGGCGAGATCGGCGGGCAGCGCATCGAACCACGAGCCCCGGGCCACGCGTACCCGGGCGCCGGCAACGGGGCTTCGTTGCGCCAGCGCCGCCAGGTTTTCGCTGCACTGGTCCAGGGCGCCGACCGAGACGTCGGTGGCCCACACTTCGAGAGCCGGTCGGGGGGTGGCGAATTCGACGGCCAGAGACAGGGCGATCACCCCGGAGCCGGTCCCGAGGTCGACGGCAACGAGAGGACGGCCGGTGGCGACGCGACGCGCCTGGACGGAGAGCTCGTCGAGGGCCGCCTCCACAACCTGTTCGGTCTCGGGTCGCGGGATCAACGCCCTGCGGTCCACTCCCACGTCCAAAGTCCGAAACCCCCAGGTGCCGAGCACGTACTGCAGGGGCTCGCCTCCAAGACGCCTGTCGACCATGTCCCGTACGGCCTCCGACGTCGCCGGCGAGACGGCGCTGTCGAGTCGCAGGACCAGGTCTCCGGCGCTCAGCGCCGAGGCTCTCTCCACGATCCATCTCGCCTCGGAGGCAGATCCCAGCGCACGGGTCGTCGACGCCAGGAGGTCGCGTACGGTGCAGGCGGTCACCGAGGCGCCAGCCGCTCTCATGCCCGACGTCGCTCGTCAGCGATCAAGGCGTCGACGATCTCATCGAGATCTCCTTCGAGCACACGGTCGAGCTTGTGCAGGGTGACCTTGACGCGATGGTCGGTGACCCGGTTCTCCTTGAAGTTATAGGTCCGGATCTTCTCGGACCGACTCCCCCCTCCCACCTGGCTGCGGCGCTGCACGGACTGCTCGGCGGCGACACGGTCCTGCTCCAGCTTCAGCAACCGAGCTCGGAGGACCTGGAGGGCGCGGGCGCGGTTTTGGATCTGGCTCTTCTCGTCCTGCATGGAGACGACGATCCCCGTCGGGAGATGCGTCAGGCGAACGGCCGAGTCGGTCGTGTTGACCGACTGACCACCCGGGCCGGTGGAGCGGAAGACGTCGACGCGCAGGTCGGCCGGATCGATGGACACATCGACCTCGTCGGCCTCGGGAAGCACGATGACGGTCGCGGCCGAGGTGTGGATACGACCCTGGGATTCGGTGACCGGAACGCGCTGCACCCGGTGCGTCCCGCCCTCGTGCTTCAAGCGGGACCAGGCGTCAAGGCCCTTCACCATGAACGTGACCTCGTTGAGACCGTCGCGGTCCGACGAGTCCGAGGACAGGACCTCGAGACGCCACCCGTGTTGCTCCGCATAGCGCCGGTACATCTCGAACAGGTCCTTGGCGAACAGATTCGCCTCTTCGCCCCCCTCGGCACCGCGAATCTCGATGATCACGTTGCGTCCGACGTTGGGGTCCTTGGGCAGCAGGAGGAGACTGAGCTGCTGTTCGAGCTCGGCGATCTCCGTGGCAGCCCGGTCGATCTCGGCGTTCACCACGTCGCGGTCGTCGCCCGACGCGTCGACCAGCATCTGGCGGGCGGTCACCATGTTCTCTTCGGCTTGGTTCAGCCGCCGCGCCAGGGTCAGAAGGGCCTCGAGCTCCTTCAGACGTCGAGACGCGTCGCGTAGGCGAGCTTGATCTGCCATGACGCCCGGGTCCCCGAGAGCGTCGAGCACCGTTTGGTACTCCTGCTCCCACGCGGCCAGGCGTTCGGGGTCCATGACACCAGGGTATCGACGTGGCCGCGCCCACCGGCGTGGGCGGACGGAAGGTTCAGCCGGTCAACAGCCCGACCGGGCCAGGGTCAGGCGCGCTTGGCCTTGGAGCGCGAGCCGCGCTGCCCGTAGCGTCGCTGGAAGCGCTCGACCCGCCCACCGGAGTCGACCAACTTCTGCTTGCCGGTGAAGAACGGGTGGCACTCGTTGCACAGCTCGACGTGGAGCTCGGCCTTGGTGGAACGGGTCGCGAACGTGTTCCCGCAGGAGCAGCGCACGGTGGAGTCCACGTACGAGGGGTGGATGTCAGCCTTCATGGTCCCTCCATTCTAACGGGGCGTGCACCGGCCCGGATCGGCCCCGGTCGGCCCCGGTCGGCCCAGGCGGCACGGTGCGCCGGGTGGGCCGGCCGCAGACGTAGTCGTCGGCCGTCCTTCACGTCACCGGTCTCAGGCGGGTGACGGGCCCTTGGCGATCTCCGCCAGGAATTCGTCGTTGCTCTTGGTGCTCCGGATCTTGTCCATGAGCAACTCGAGCCCGGCGGCGGCGCTGCCGTCGGCAGCCAGGGCGTTGAGCACCCGGCGCAGCTTCCAGACCTGCTGGAGCTGTCCACGGTCGAACAGAAGCTCCTCGTGACGGGTAGAGCTGGCGTTGACGTCGATCGAGGGGTAGAGGCGCCGCTCGGCCAGGCGCCGGTCGAGGCGGAGCTCCATGTTGCCGGTTCCCTTGAACTCCTCGAAGATCACCTCGTCCATCTTCGAGCCCGTCTCCACCAGGGCGGTGGCGAGAATGGTGAGAGACCCACCCTCCTCGATGTTGCGAGCCGCGCCGAAGAACCTCTTCGGGGGGTACAAGGCGCCGGAGTCGACACCGCCGGACATGATGCGGCCACTCGCCGGTTGGGCCAGGTTGTACGCCCGGGCAAGCCGGGTGATGCCGTCGAGCACGATGACCACGTCCCGACCCAGCTCGACGAGTCGCTTGGCCCGGTCGATGGTGAGCTCGGCGATGGCGGTGTGCTCGTCGGAGGGCCGGTCGAAGGTGGATGCGACCACCTCGCCCTTGACCGATCGGCGCATGTCGGTGACTTCCTCGGGACGCTCGTCCACCAGAAGGACGATGAGGTGCACCTCAGGGTTGTTGGCCTCGATCGAGTGGGCGATCTGCTTCAGGATGGTGGTCTTGCCGGCCTTGGGCGGCGAGACGATCATCCCTCTCTGGCCTTTGCCGATGGGGGACAGCAGGTCGATGATCCGGGTGGTCAATTCCGCCGAACCGGTGGTCTCGAGTCGAAGCTTCTCGTCGGGGAACAGGGGCGTGAGGTCCTCGAACTTCGGCCGGTTGCGGGCCTCGTCCGGTGCCAGCCCCGACACCGAGTCGATGCGGATGAGCGCCGGGAACTTTTCGTTCGATGCCGCCGGGCGGCATGCACCCTCGACGAAGTCGCCTCGGCGCATGGCGAAGCGGCGCGCCTGGCTGATCGAGATGTAGACGTCCTTGGGGCTCGGCAGGTACCCCTCGGCGCGGAGGAATCCGTACCCCTCGTCCCGGAGGTCGAGCAAGCCCTGGACGGGGATCAGCTCACCGGAGTACTGGGCCTCCTGCCCGCCTCCCTGCAGCTCCCGCTCTCCACCGCCACCGGTCGTCCCGCGTTCGCGGCCCCGGCGGCGACGGCCCCGGCGATTTCCAGGCTCGTTGCCGTTCCCGCCGCCACCCTGCTGGGTGTGCTGGCGGTTCTGGCCCCCGGCCTGACGTGGTCCCGAGGGTGCTCGGTCTACCGATGGGCCTCCGCCGTCGCGTCCCGCCGACCCCTGATCGCCGGACGAATCGATGGAGGGCTCGTCTGAAGACGACGAGGTGGACGGGGCGTCGACCTCGGACTGGTCCGAGGCGTCCGACGGGAAAGAAGCGGAGGTAGAGGGCTTGGCGCTGCCGTTGACGCTCTCGCGCCCGGCTCCGGCGCTGAAGGGCTCGCCGTCGAGCTCCACCGATTCGGCGTCGCCGTTGGAGGCGGCGCCTCGGCCTACCCCCCGTGTGCCGGCAGGCGCGACGGGACCACCGTTGGCGCTTCCTGCGGACACTTCGACCCCCGCGGCGCGCAGGATCTGGTCGATGATGTCGGCCTTCTTGCTGCGCGAGTTGGTGTCGAGCGACATCGCCTGGGCGATCGCCCGAAGCTCTTCGCGTTCTTTTCGTTCGAGTACGGACCGCTCGAGCTGTTGCTCTGCAGCCATTGGTCACCTCGCTAGGTTGCGTCCCCATTTTTCGGCTCGGTTGAGCCCGGACGCCAAGGGACACGGAACAGAAAGGGGTAAAGGCGCCCAGCGCATTTTCACGTCAGGCTCCCGCCACCCCCACCAAGTCACCGTCGGAGCACCGCCTGGCGAATCGGGCCGGAGAGCCTGTCGCCCGCGACGCCCAGAGGATACTGGGGAGCGGCGGTGTACTCATGATACCGGACTCCCGGGCTCGTAGGCAACAACCCCACCACCGCCCGAGTTGTTCCCACCGGGCCCATGAGGACGCGACCCCGGTCCACTCGCCTGCCAGCGCCGACGCGCCCCTCTCCGGCCCCCGAGCCCCTACAGCCCCAGAGCCCCGACAGCCCCCGAGCCCCTACAGCCCCAGAGCGTTGAGCACGGCGGTGTAATCGAGCTCGACCGAGGTGGGCACCGAGATTTGGCTGATGGCCAGATCCGGGTCCTTCAGACCGTGCCCGGTCAGCACACAGACGACGGTGGACCCCCTCGGAACGCCCACCTTGATCAGGCCGGCTACGGCCGCGGCCGATGCCGCCTCGCAGAACACCGACTCTTCGGAAGCCAGGAACCGGTACGCGGCAAGGATTTCTTCGTCGGTCACGGCCTCGATCGCGCCCCCTGACTCGCTGGCCGCAGCTGTCGCCCCGTACCAGGACGCCGGGTTCCCGATGCGGATGGCGGTCGCCACGGTCTCGGGATGCTCGATGGGGTGGCCCTCCACGATGGGGGCGGCCCCGGCAGCCTGGAAACCGAACATGCGCGGCAGTGTGCCGGAGTGCCCCGCCTCTCGGTACTCGAGGTAGCCGCGCCAGTAGGCGGTGATGTTTCCCGCGTTCCCGACGGGGATGCAGTGGACGTCGGGGGCGTCACCCAACGAATCCACAATTTCGAACGCTCCGGTCTTCTGGCCCTGGATGCGGTAGGGGTTCACCGAGTTCACCACCGTCACCGGGGCCATCTCGCCCAGACGACGGACCATGGTGAGCAATTCGTCGAAATTGCCCCGCACCTGGATCACCTTCGCCCCGTGCACCAGGGCCTGGGCCAGCTTGCCCAGGGCGATGTGGCCCTCGGGGATCAACACGGCACAGGTCATGCCGGCCCGAGCGGCATAGGCAGCTGCCGATGCCGAGGTGTTGCCCGTCGACGCGCACACCACCGCCTTGGCCCCTTCCTCCAGGGCCTTGGATATCGCCATGGTCATCCCGCGGTCCTTGAACGAGCCCGTGGGGTTCTGACCTTCGAGCTTCAACAGCACCCGAGCACCGACGCGGGCCGACAGCCGGGGGGCGTCGAGCAGTGGCGTGCCGCCTTCGAGCAGCGTGACCACCGGAGTGTCCCGGGTAACCGGGAGCAATTCCCGGTACGTCTCGATGACTCCTAGCCAGGCCATGGCCGCTACGTCGCTTCCTCGTCGCCCATGACGCGCAGTACCCCTCCGACGTGCTCCACGACGTCGAGGCTGCGCAGCCCTGACAAGGTCCGCTGCACGTCACCCTCACGGGCCACGTGGGTGAGGAAGATCAAGCGGGCCTCGTCGCCCAGGCCCACCTGCTCCATCGACCGGATCGACACGCCGTTGTCTCCGAACAGCTGCGCCACCGCAGCCAGCACGCCGGGTCGATCGACGACGTCGATGTTGAGGTACCAGGCACAGCGAAGGTCATCGGGCGGTCGGATCGTCGGGCGGACCCGGGGGACGACGCGGCCCACGGCCCCCGTGCGCAGGTGATGGGCGGCATCGATGAGGTCCCCGAGGACCGCCGACGCCGTCGGCCTCCCCCCGGCGCCCTGGCCGTAGAGCATGAGCTCGCCGGCGTTGTCGCCCTCGATGAACACGGCGTTGAACGCGCCTCGCACGGCGGCCAACGGATGAGTACGAGGAAGCATGGCCGGGTGCACCCGCACGGAGATCTCGGGAACCCCTCCGTCCGGGGCGGTTTCCTTCCCGGCCCCGGCGGCACCGGTCCCTTCGCCGTCCAGGCCCTCGGTGCCGTTGGTCCGCTCGATGACGGCCAACAGCTTGACGACGTAGCCCAAGCGGTTGGCAAACGAGATGTCCACGGGGTCGACGTTGGCGATGCCTTCGCGCGGCACGTCGTCGGCCCCGACGTCACAACGGAATGCCAGCGCGGCGAGGATGGCCGCTTTGGCCGCAGCGTCGTGCCCGTCGACATCGGCCGTGGGATCGCGCTCGGCAAACCCGAGGCGCTGCGCCTCGGCGAGAGCCTGGGTGTAGGAGACACCCTCTTCCGACATCGTGGTCAAGATGTAATTGGTCGTTCCGTTGACGATCCCCATGACCCGGAGGATCCGCTCTCCGGCGAGCGACTCGCGCAACGGACGGATGATCGGGATGGCGCCGGCCACAGCGGCTTCGTAGAGGAGGTCGAGCCCGGCAGACGCCGCCGTGTCCGTCAATATCGTTCCGTGGGCGGCCAGCAGCTCCTTGTTGGCGGTCACCACCGGCTTACCGGCCGCCAGCGCCGCCTCGATGAGACCTCGGGCGGGGTCGACGCCACCGATGAGCTCGACGACCACATCGACCCGGGGGTCGCTGACAAGCCCCTTGGCGTCCCCGGTGATCAACTCGACCGGGACCCCGGGTCGGGGCCGAGAGGGGTCACCGACGGCGACCCCGACGAGCTCGAGGCGGACTCCGGAGCGTGCCTCGATCGACGACGCGTCGGCCAGCAGGAGCGCCACCAGGGCACCGCCGACATTGCCGCAGCCGAGCACGGCCACGCGCACGGCGGGCGCTCGCCCGTCGTCGTGCGCCGGCGTTGCCCCCTGGCCCGCGTTCTTCCTGGGCATCAGCTCACGCTACCGCCCGCCGGCGATTCGGCTTGGACAACTGGGTCCCCCACCACAGCGCTCATCCGAGACGGATCAGGTCGTCGTCGGTCTCGCGCCGGACGACGAGTCGGGCAGCACCGTCGGAGACGAACACGACCGCAGGTCGCGTCACCTTGTTGTAATTCGAAGCCATCGAGTATCCGTACGCCCCGGTGACCGGGGTGGCCACGATGTCCCCGACGGCGAGGTCGGCGGGGAGACGGGCATCAGCCACGACGACGTCACCGGACTCGCAGTGCTTGCCCACCACCCTCGCCGCCCGGGGACGCGCCGCACCGGGCTCTCGGGGCAAGAAGGCCTCGTACCCGCTGCCGTAGAGCACGGGGCGGGGATTGTCGCTCATGCCGCCGTCCACGGCCACATAGGTGCGTACGCCCGGGATCACCTTGATCGTTCCCACCCGGTAGAGCGTCATCCCCGCGCTGGCCACGATCGAGCGCCCGGGTTCGGCGGTGATGAGCGTGTCCGTGGGGATCCCGGCGCTCCGGCAGGCGTCGTGTACCGCGCGGGCCCACTGGGTGATGGAAGGTGCTTGCTCCCTGGCGACGTAGGGGACACCCAGCCCGCCCCCCACGCAGAGCTCGTGCAGTCCCAATGGGGCAAAGAATCCCGCCAACACCTCGACTTCCTCGGCGAAGGAGTCCACCCGGAACACCTGGCTCCCGATGTGGGCGTGGATCCCCACGAGCTCGACCCCGTCCAGCGCCCGCAGGCGAGCCAGGGCATCGGCGGCGGCCCCCGAGGCCAGACCGAACCCGAACTTCGAGTCCTCCTGCCCTGTGCGCACGAAATCGTGGGTATGGGCCTCGACGCCCGGAGTGACCCGGATCATGACGGGTTGGCGCTGACCGCCACCCGTCGGTTCCGGGGCCAGGTGAGCCAAGCGCTCGATCTCGTCAAAAGAGTCGACAACGATACGACCGACGCCTGCGTGAAGACCGCGCGCCAACTCGTCGGGGGACTTGTTGTTGCCATGGAGCACGAGGCGCGCCGCGGGCACGCCGGCAGACAGCACCACATGAAGCTCGCCGGCGGTGGAGACGTCGAGCCACATTCCCTCCTCGTGGACGAGCCTGGCCATGGCCAGACACAGAAACGCCTTGGTCGCATAGGCCACGCCTTCGCCCCAGGCTTCCAAAGCCTCCCGACAGCGGGACCGCAGGTGGGTTTCGTCGTAGACAAACAGCGGCGTCCCGAACCGCTCGGCCAACTCCAGGACGTCCACACCCCCCACGGCAAGATGCCCGTCGGGGCCCGGCGCGGCGGTCATGGGAAGGAGATGGGTCCGTACCGGGCCCTCGTCAGGCGCCAGGACGCGCCCCTGACCGGGTACCTCCGTCGTCCCCGAGTCGACCAGGTCGTCCATGGGGAAAGGCTACTCAGGCCCCATTGCGGCCCCGACCTTCGACCTGGACGGCTACATCTGCTCGGGTGCGCTCACTCCGAGTGTGTCCAGACCGATGGCGAGGCCGACGCGCGCCGCCTCCACGAGCCACAGGCGTGCCTGGGTCAGATCGTCACCGACGGTCTCGGCCAAGACCGGACAGTCGTGGTAGAAGCCATGGAACGCTCCGGCGAGCCCTCTCACCCAGGCGGTGACCTTGTGCGGCGCCCGGTCCCTCCCGGCGTCGGCAACCACATCGGGCAGCTCCTCGAGAGAGCGCAGCAGCTCCAGCTCTCGGTCATGGGTCAGGAGCGAAAGGTCCACCTCGCCCAAGGGTCGTCGGTCGATCCCTCGCTCGGTGCGCCTTCGTTCGATCGACGCGATACGGGCGTACGCGTATTGGACGTAGTAGACGGGGTTCTCCATCGACTGGCTCCGAACCAGGTCGAGATCGAGCACGGCCGCCTGATCGAGCGATGACATCAGCGAGAGCAGACGCGTGGCATCGGCTCCGATGTCGTCGATCAACTCGTCGAGCGGCACGAAGTTGCCCGCCCGCTTCGACATGCGGCCGGCCTCTCCGCCTTGGACAAGTGACACCATCTGACCGATCTTCACCTCGAGGCGCCCGGGCTCGACGCCCATGGACTGCACCCCGAGCATCAGGCTCTTGACCTGCCCCGCATGGTCGGCGCCGAAGATGTCGATGACACGATCGAACCCGCGCACCAGGAATTTGTCCCGGTGGTAGGCGAGATCGCCGGCGAGGTAGGTGGCATCGCCGTTCGACTTCACCAGGACACGGTCGCGGCTGTCCCCGAGCTGGGAGGACCGGAACCAGATCGCCCCGTCTTCTTCGTCCACCAGGCCCTTGCTGGCGAGGAGGTCGATGGTCTCACGCAGCGCGCCGCTCTCCTCGACCGACGCCTGGCTGTACCACTCGTCGAAGGTGACCCCCAAGCGCACGAGCGTCGCCCGGATGTGATCGAGGATCCGTTGTGCCGCCCAACGCCCTGCCACCTCGACTTCCTCGGGCCCGTCGTATTCCACGGCGAGCTCGGCCACATACTGACCCTGGTACCCCGCCTCGGGGACCGCTTCGCGACGGCGACGGGCGAGCAGGCTCTCGCCGAGGACGCGAATCTGCCCCCCGGTGTCATTGACGTAGTACTCGCGCTGCACGTCCCATCCGCAGCGCGCCATCACGCGTCCCATGGCGTCGCCGTATGCGCCCCACCAGCCGTTGCCGACGTGGAGCGGACCGGTGGGGTTGGCCGAGATGAATTCGATCTGCACCTTCTCGCCCGCCCCGATCTCGCTCCGGGCATATCCCTCCTCCCCGTCATGCACGACCTCGGTCAGCGTGTCGTGGAGCCACCCGGGCGCCAGGTGGACGTTCACGAACCCGGGGCCGGCCACATCGACCGATACGAGGTGGGGCGGGGGGTCGTTGCGGAGATGCTCGGCCAGTGCCTCGGCGAGAGGACGAGGCGTTTGCTTCAGTGCCTTGGCGTGGACGAGGGCGACATTCGTCGACCAGTCGCCGTGCTCGCGCCGGGCGGGACGTTCGAGATGGACGTCGGCGGCATCGACGTGGACGCCGAGGGAGGACAATGCGGCACTGACGGCAGCGGCGATGCGGGGGCGGGCGGGCATGGTCCCGCCGAGGATGACGCGCCGGCGCCGGGGGCGCAATTGCCAAGGCCGGGGTTCGCTCGTGACTCGCTGGGAGCGGTGGACCCGGTCTGGAGTCCGGACCAGGATGTCCACCACCGGGCCGGGCGGGGGAACCGGGCTCCAGGACTACAGTTCGTATCGGCTCCGGCGCGGCCCTGTCCGCGCTCGTGCCGGTGGCTTTTCCATCGGCCCTCGTAGCTCAGCGGATAGAGCACCGGCCTCCGGAGCCGGTGGCGCAGGTTCGAGTCCTGCCGAGGGCGCACTGCCGAGGGCGCCAAGAGATGTCGCGAGACATCGGCCGCCGAGACACCCGTGTCGGGACACCCTGGACCGGTAAGGGCCCCTCGTCCAGGCGGGGGTCGATAGTCGAGGAGAAAGTCGATAGTCGAGGAGAAACAGTGAAGTACGTCATGCTGATCTATCAAGGCAGTGCGCTCGATCAACAGGCCGCGCTCCCCGAGGAGGAGCAGAAGAAGGTCTACGCCGACTACCAAGAGGTCAATGAGACGCCGGGGGTCACCCCCGGGCTACCCATGGGCCTCCCTCAGAACGCGACCACGGTACGCGTTCAGGATGGAGAAACCCTGAGCACCGACGGCCCTTTCGTCGGAATCAAGGAGGCCGTCGGCGGTTGGTTCATCGTTGAGGCCGACGACCTCGACGCCGCCATAGCGGTGGCCGCCCGTGTCCCAGCAGCCCGTTACGGTGGCGCCGTCGAAATTCGACCCTCCGAGGTGTATTGGTAGCCCCGCTCGACCGACTCGCCGGTCACCAGAACCCTCGAGCGAGGCCCTGGACGCGCTTGGGCACCATCCTGGAAGGGGAAGGGCCGGACGGGCAGGCGACGGCGCAGGGGCTCTCCTGGGCGTCACGGCGGGCCGCGAGGCTCTTGGCACGAAAGGCCAAGCAGAGCGAGTGACCGAGCCGAGATGATGGACGTGCCGAGCTGATGAACCCACTACGGCGATCAGTGCGAAGCCGCTACTCGGTGAGGCTCAGGAACCGCTCCCAGCGCCGCTTGTCACGCTCGGCCACCTTGCGCCTCTCGCTGTCCTCGCCAGCCTGGTCCAGCTCCTGCTCCGCCAGCGCCAGGCGCTCGCGAAGTTCCGCCACGTTCAGCTCTCCGACGGGGTAGGCCTCTTCGACCAGCAGCAGGGCGTGGTTGTCGCCAACCTGGAGGTAGCCCTCTGCCTGCGCGAACCGAAGTATCTCGGTCTCCGTCAGATAGAGCCGCAGCTCGGTCGGCTCGAGCGTCGCCAGGAGCGGCGCATGTCGGGCGAGAATGCCGATCTGACCGAGCGTGGTGCGCGTCGAGACCATCTCCACCTCGCCGTTGAATACCTCGCCCTCGGGGGTGAGGACTTCGACGGGAAACAACGCGTGGGCCATCTCAGCGCTCCTCGGACGGGCGGGCTCCGCAAGCCGGGGCGGCCGACTGGGGCGCGGGAGGGGAGGTAACCGGAGCTATGCGCACATCAGCCCTCTCCCTCGCCGCTGGCATCGCGGATCACCTCGTCGATCGTGCCCTTCATGAAGAAGGACCGCTCCGGGAAATCGTCGTACCGTCCCTCGAGGATCTCCTTGAAGCCCCGCACGGTCTCGGCAATCGGGACGTACACCCCTGGGGTGCCGGTGAACTGCTCGGCGACGTAGAAGGGCTGGGAGAGGTAGCGCTCGAGCCGGCGGGCCCGGTTGACCGCCACCTTGTCCTCGTCCGAGAGTTCGTCGATCCCGAGGATCGCGATGATGTCCTGAAGCTCCTTGTAACGCTGGAGCACCTGCTGCACCTCGGTGGCAACGCGGAAGTGCTCCTCGCCCACGATGTCCGCCTTGAGGATCGTCGACGTCGACTCGAGCGGGTCAACGGCCGGATAGATGCCCTTCTCGGCGATCGACCGCGACAGCACCGTGGTCGCGTTCAGGTGGGCGAACACCGACGCCGGGGCTGGGTCGGTGAGGTCGTCGGCGGGCACGTAGATCGCCTGCACGCTCGTCACCGAGCCCCGGCGCGTCGAGGTGATGCGCTCCTGGAGCTGGCCCATCTCAGACTCGAGGGTCGGCTGGTAGCCGACCTGCGACGGCATGCGCCCGAGCAGAGCCGAGACCTCCGACCCCGCCTGGACGAAGCGGAAGATGTTGTCGATGAAGAGCAGCACGTCCTGCCCCTCCTGATCGCGGAAGTACTCCGCCATCGTAAGACCAGAGAGAGCCACGCGCATGCGGGCGCCGGGCGGCTCGTTCATTTGTCCGAAGACGAGGATGGTCTTGTCGAGCACTCCGGATTCCTTCATCTCCAGCCACAGGTCGTTGCCCTCACGCGAGCGCTCGCCGACGCCGCAGAAGGCCGACAGGCCACCGTGCTCCTGGGCGAGGTTGTGGATCAGCTCCTGGATGATGACGGTCTTCCCCACGCCCGCCCCGCCGAACAGCCCGACCTTCCCGCCCTTGACGTAGGGCGCCAGCAGGTCGACCACTTTGATGCCGGTCTCGAAGATCTCCGTAGTCGGCGTCATCGCCTCCAGGGTGGGCGCCTCGCGGTGGATCGGCCTGCGCTCATTGGCCGGGTCCATCGCAGCGCCGCCGTCGATCGGCTCTCCCAGCAGGTTGAAGATCCTTCCCAGCGTGGCTCTGCCCACCGGAACGGTGATCGGCGCGCCCGTGTCGATCACCTCGGCGCCACGCGCCAGGCCGTCGGTGGTGTCCATCGCCACCGCTCGGAGGCGGTCGTCCCCGAGATGCTGCTGCACCTCGAAGATCAGGAACTCGTCCGCCGCCGCGGAGACGTCGACGTCCTCCTCGGCGCGCGCTGATGTCGGTCGGCGCACCTTGATGGCGTGATTGATCTCGGGAAGATGGTCGAGGAAGACGGCGTCGATCACGACGCCCTGGATCGACTCGATCCGGCCGACATTCTCATGCCGGCTTTCCGCCCCCTGGGTGGTCTCTTCTGTCAGTGCCATGCCTCTTCCTCTCTAGGGATCTAGCCGAGTCCCTCGGCGCCGGCGACGACCTCCATAATCTCCTGGGTGATCTCGGCTTGGCGCGCTCGGTTCATCTGCAGCGTCAGGTCCTGCATCAGTTCGCTGGCGTTGTCAGAGGCCTGGCGCATGGCGGTCATGCGCGCGCCGTGCTCCGACGCCGTCGACTCGAGCAGGGCGCGGTAGATCGAGATCTCGACGTAGTCGGGGACGAGCCTCTTCAACACCGGCTCGGGGTCGGGCTCGTACTCCGGCGCGGCGCGGTGCTGTGGGGTCTCAGCCCCAGCCGGCTCCTCGGTCGGCTCCTCCTCGAGGACAGTGGCCCGCTGCAAGGGCAGCAGCGTCTCGCGCCGGACCACCTGGGAGATGGCCGAGGCGTACCCGTTGTAGAAGACCTCCACCTGGTCGACCTCGTGGTCGAGATAGGCGACCATGAGCCGTTGCCCGATTCGGCGGGCGTCGGTGAAGTTGGGACGGTCGGTGAAGCCGGTGAAGCTATCCACCGGCGCCAGCCCGCGGAAGATCAGCGACGAAGCGGCTCTGCGCCCGGAAGCGAAGTAGACGACCCGTCGGCCGGCGGCTTCGTGTTCTCGCCCGGCCGCGATCCCGGCGCGAATGATGTTGGAGTTAAAGGCTCCGGCGAGGCCGCGATCCCCGGCGACGAGTAGCAGGCCGACCGTCCGCACCTCGTCGTGCTCCTGGAGGATCGGAACCCGCCCGATGGCGCCTGACGCCTGCGCGGCCTGCCGCGTCATCCGTCGGATGGCGCTGGCGTACGGCCGCAACGCCTCGATCCGCTGCACGGCGCGGCGCAACCGGGCCGCGGCGACCATTGCCATGGCACGGGTGATCTTCTCGATATTCGTGACCGCTTTGATGCGGGTACGTACGTCGCGCGGCGACTGTGGCATGGTGGTTGAGGCGGGTGTGCATCACTGCACCAACGCCGCTTCCCCCTTCTCCTCTGTCGACTGCTCGGTCGTGGCTCCCGTCGGACCGGCGCGCCGAGGCTCCTCAGCGTCCTCGACGAGCGGACGGCCCTCTTCGTCCAGGTCGAAGCCGAAGTCCTTGGAGAACTGCTCCACAGCCGCGAGCACCCGCGCCTGGGTCTCCTCACTCCAGTCCCCGGACCCGATCTTCTGGAGTAGTTCGGTGTCGGTGCCCCGCACCCTGTCGATCAGCTCGGAGAGGAACCGCTCGACCTTTTCGATGGTGATCCGGTCGACGTACCCGTTTGTGGCCGCGTAGATCTGTACCACCTGCTCCTCCACCGGCATCGGGCTGCGCTCCGACTGGTTCAGCGTCCTCACCAGTCGCTGGCCGCGCGCCAGTGTCCGCTGGGTCTCCGGGTCGAGCTCGGACCCGAACTGGGCGAACGCCTCGAGCTCTCGGTACTGGGAGAGCTCGAGCTTCAAGCGGCCCGCGACCCGGCGCATCGGCGTGCTCTGGGCGTTGCCACCGACCCTCGAGACCGAGATACCGACGTTGATGGCCGGGCGCACGCCGGAGTAGAAGAGGCTCGGCTCGAGGTAGATCTGCCCGTCCGTGATGGAGATCACGTTGGTGGGAATGTAGGCCGACACGTCACCGGCTTGGGTCTCGATCACTGGCAGAGCGGTCAGCGACCCGCCGCCCGGGAGCTTCTTCCCCGTCCTGGGGTCGGTGACGTCGTCGGACAGCTTGACCGCCCGCTCCAGCAACCGGGAGTGCAGGTAGAACACATCGCCCGGATACGCCTCGCGGCCCGGGGGGCGGCGCAGCAGCAGGGACATCTGACGGTACGCGTAGGCGTGCTTGGTGAGGTCGTCGTAGATCGTCAGGGCGGCCTTGCCGTTGTAGAGGAAGTACTCGCCCATGGCGCAGCCCGCATAGGGCGCCAGGAATTTGATGGGCGCGGCCTCGTCGGCGGCCGCCATCACGATGATCGTGTTCTTCAGGGCGTCGGCCTCCTCGAGCACGCTCGCCAGTTGTGCCACGGTCGACTTGCGCTGGCCGATCGCCACATAGACGCAGATCAGGTCACGATCCTTGTTGTTGATGATGGTGTCGATGGCGATGGCCGTCTTGCCGGTCTTGCGGTCGCCGATGATCAGCTCGCGCTGGCCGCGGCCGATCGGGATCATCGAGTCGATCGCCTTCAGTCCGGTGAGCATCGGCTCCTTGACCGGCTGACGCTGGACGACTCCGGGTGCCTTGTGCTCGACCGGACGCGTCGTCGACGTCCGGATCTCCCCCTTGCCGTCGAGTGGGGTACCGAGAGGATCGACGATCCGCCCGAGCAACTCCTCCCCGACGGGGATCTCCAGGAGCCGCTTGGTCCGCTTAACGGTGTCGCCCTCGACGATCTTTTCCCACTCGCCGAACATCACGACCCCGACGTTGTCGGACTCGAGGTTGAGCGCCAGCCCGGTCACGTCGTGCGGGAATTCGAGCATCTCGAACGACATGCAGTTCTCGAGGCCGTGGATGCGGCAGATGCCATCGGCCACCGACAACACGGTTCCGACCTCGGTGAGGTCAGCGCTCGTGGCATCGAGGCCCTGGATCCGGCTCTTGAGGATCGAGGTGATCTCGTCAGGCTTGATCTGCATTGAGTTGCTCCTTCACAGGCGGGGGTGGCCCCGCCCGTCCGACTTGCTTGCGAAGTTGGCTCAACCTGTTCCTGATGGATGCATCGAGGATGAAGTCGCCCACTCGGAGCACGAGTCCACCGAGGATGTTGGGATCGACGACGCTGGTGAGCTCGATCTTGTTTCCGGTCTGCGTGCCGATGCGCTCTCCGATGTCCCGCACGACGGCTTCGTCGAGCTCCACGGCGCTTGTCACCTCGACCGGCAGCAGCTTGTTCTCCGCGTCCCACAGCTCTTGGTAGCGCCCGCGGATGTGGAAGATCTCCGGCATCCGCTGACGCTCGACCAGAGTCTCGAGGAAGCTCATGAACGTCTCGTCGGCGCCCTCGATCAAACGGCCCAGGCCTTCCTTCTTCTCCTCGGTCGAGAGATACGGCGAGAACAAAAAAGTCTGGAGAGTGTGGTTGGCAGACAACACGTCGACAAACTGGATGAGCTGCTCGCGAACCACGTCGAGCACGCCGCGCTCAGCGGCGACCTCAAACAGCGCCCGCGCGTAGACCTCGGCGACCTGTTCCACTAGCTGGGCGTCTTGGAACTCACGGCTGCTGGCCCGGTCCGCCGCTGAGCACCGAGAAGTCGAGCTCGGAAATGGCGTCCTGGACCAGCCTTCGCTGGTCCTCGGCGGTGAGCACCTTGCGCGTGACCAGTTCGGTGGCCGCCACCGTGAGGTCGACGACATCGCGCACGATCTCGTCGAGCACGCGGCGGGTCTCAGCCTCGATGTCCCGGCGCGTCTGCTCGAGCATCTGCTCGCGCCGTGCCTGGGCTTCAGTTCGGGCCTCGCGCTCGTTCACGGCGACCGCCCGGCGGGCACGCTCGACGATCTCTTCGGCCTCCTGTCGGGCATCGCGAAGACGCTCGCGATATTCCACGAGCAGCTGATCCGCCTCGCGGCGGGTGCGCTCGGCCGCGTCGATCGAGTCGTCGATTGCCTTCCGGCGCTGATCGAGTGCCGCCCCGATACGAGGGAACACGGCCTTGATGAGGATGAAGAGCGAGATCCCGAACACCACGAGCGTCCAGATCGTCAGCCCGACGTCGGGCGTGATCAACCATGAGCTCGAGGCGGCTACCAGGTGGGTCATGTCGGGGTATCGCCGTCGACTTAAAGGAAGAAGGCGATGAAGCCGCCGACGAGGCCGTAGAAGAAGGTGGCCTCGGTGAGCGCGAACCCGAGCCATTGGATCGACGTGATCTCACCACGCATTTCCGGTTGACGGGTCACCGACTCGATCACCTTCCCGAACAGCATCCCGATGCCAGCGCCGGCCCCGGCGGCACCGCCGCCAGCTCCGATGCCGAGCGCAATCGCTTTGCCAGCCTTCTCACCTATGAGGTCGTATGACTGCGCCGCGGCGGCAATCAAAGGATGAAGAAGGAAAACGGCACCAAATAGCTGAAACATTCCGCTCCTTTTTGCCTAATGGCTCTCGACAGCGCCACCGAGATAGATGGCCGTGAGGATACCAAAGATGAACGCTTGCAGACCTGCGATCAAGACGCACTCGAACAGGTAGATCGCCACGCCGAGCGGCAACGTGAACCACCCAATTACCGGTAGTCCCAGCAGCACCGCCATGTCACCCGCCATGAAGTCGATCAGCAGGTGACCGGCGAGCAGGTTGGCCCAGAGCCGGATCGCCAGCGAGAGCAACCGCAGGAAGTGGGAGACGATCTCCAGCGGGAAGAGGAAGAGCACCATGCCGCCAGCCACACCCGACGGAATCAGGCTCTTGAAGTACCCGGTGAACCCGTGGTGACGGAAGCCCTCGACGTTGTAAGCGATGAATACGCCGATCGCCAGGACCAAGGGAAGCGCCACGTTGGTGTCGGCGGCATAGATCTGGAACGACGGGAGGTGGGTCCCAGCCACATTGATCTTGTCGATGGTGTTGACGGGCAACGGGACGTACCCGAGGAGGTTGGTAACGAGGACGAACACAAAGAGCGTGAAGACGAGCGGAAACCACTTCCTGGCCATCCGTTCGTCCATGTTGTCGTTGGTCAGTCGTTTCGTGAGGTCGTAGGCCCATTCGACTGCGGTCTGCACTCGGTTCGGCCGCATCTCCATCCGCCTGGCTACCCACACCAGGATTCCGATCGTGAGCACGGCGGTGATGAGGAGGTAGAGCACCCCCTTGTTGAGGCTGATCGGGCCGACCAGGTGCACCCACGTCACGAGGTGGTAAGGAGAAACGATGTTGAACGAGTTGTTCTGGTGCTCGTGCACGCCGAAGACGGCCCCGAACACGCCCAAGCCGACGATGTACACGGCAAGGATGCCGTAGGCGAGCTTCCGCCGGCGAGTCATGGGCTTCTTGCCCTTTTTCGGCGGCTCGTGTCCTTCCTGTTCCTGCTCGTGGTCTTCGCGAGTCATGGTGGGGGTGAGGCTCATCGGATCGCCCTTCGCTGTGGTGGTCCCATGATCACCTTGATCGCGAAGGCCACCGAGTACGCCCCGAAGGTCACCAGTGCCGCCGTGAGTCCGTTGGCGCGGCCGCCGGCGACGCCCGCGATGACGATCACTCCGGCCAGCAGCCAGATCCGTGCGAAACCCTCGAACAGGCTGAGGCCGAGTTGCTTGCGCGGCTCGTCCACCTTGCGAATCCAGCGCCGGTCTGTTTCGGCGAGCGCGCGCTGCAGGATCCACCCGCACGCAGCAGCGACATAGCCGAGGACGGGCACCCCGAGCGCGAGTGCGGGAGCCATAGCGATCACCACGAGCACCACGTCCAGATAGCGCAACAACACGAGAGCACGCTTGGTGGACGCGGCAGGAGCATCTACCCCCAAAGCAGGCTCCGGAGGTGAGAAGCGGGCACCGCGCACCTCGTGCGGCTGGTCTGCACGGTTCGAGTCTTTGGGGTCATCCGGCAATTGTCAGGGTAGCTGAATAAAGCATCAGGGATTCCCCGGATCACTCTCTTCTCCACGAGATCAAGGCGACCGTACTCGATCAAAAGGTTGACCGTCCAACTCGCTCGAGGGCGCACCAACAGCGGACGAAGAGCCGCCTCCGGCGTCGGATGTGTGTGCCCGGGACGAACCCTTCGGCTCGGCTCGGTGAGTCGTCGGAGTCGATGTCAATGCCTCGCGTCCAGGGACGACCGTTGCGCGCTTCCACGGCGCCGCGCCGGGTGACGTCCGTCCTGGCAGGGGTCGCGACCAAGGCCGTCGAGCAACGCTGGCTACCGTGTTCTGCCGACACTCTGCCGATCGCTTCGGGCAGGGCTCGAGAACCGGAGACATTGATGGTCGGGCACGAGACAAGACGTCGGCGGAGCCACGCGCCCCGCTTCACGACGCCGGGGGCCAGGTGGCTCGTGCTGGGATTTGGGGTGGCGCTGGCCGCCTGCGGTGGAGGACGGCCCGCGTCGACCACGACGTCGTCGGGACCGGCCACGACGGTGCTCGCCACCACCGGGGGAAGCGGATGCGGCACCACGGCCAGCTCGGGGTCGACCACCCTCACGGTGTCCGTGGCGCACCGGCAACGGATCGCCATCGTCCACGTCCCCATCGGCTACTCGAGCTCGAAGAACGCGGCGCTGGTCCTCAACCTGCACGGCAGCGGGACCACGGCCGCCGACCAGGAGGCGTTCACGGCGATGGACGGCACCGCCGACAGCGACGGATTCATCGTCGCCTACCCCCAAGGCCTGATCCCCGACGGCTCGGGCTTCGACTGGAACGTTCCTGGGGTTGCCCTGGTGGGCGGACGGGCCGTCCCCGCCGGTTCCGCCGACGACGTGACATTCCTGACCACACTGGTGCACGTCTTGGAACAGCGGTACTGCATCGATCCCCACCGCGTGTACGCCACGGGCTTCTCGGGTGGTGCGCGCATGGCCAGCCAGCTCGCCTGTGACGCGTCGGGCACGTTCGCAGCGGTGGCCCTTGTGACCGGTCTGCGCCACCCCGACCCGTGCCCCGTGACCAGACCGGTGCCGATCCTGACCTTCCACGGCACCGCCGACCCCGTCGATCCTTACGGCGGCCACGGGCAGGCCTACTGGACCTACTCGGTTCCCCAGGCGGCGGAGGACTGGGCCGTCTCGGACGGCTGTACCGTCCCGGCGGCGCCCTCAGAGGCAGGGACGGGGTACACCGTGACGCGGTACACGGGCTGCGCCGGAGGTGCGGCCGTCGAGCTGTACACCATCACCGGTGAGGGCCACGAGTGGCCCGGCGGGCCCATCCTGCCGAGACGCCTGACCAGGGTGCTCGGCGCCCAGTCCGACGCCGTCGACGCCAACAGCATCATCTGGGCCTTCTTCGCCGCGCACCCGCTGCCGTGACCGAAATCGGCGCCAGGCACATAAATGGGTGGACTCCATTCTCAGAGTAATTCTAGAGTGGTGGCGTGACACCGACGGGAACCGACAGGGCGAACACCGACTTCGCGGCGGCCTTGCGGTCCTCGGGGCTCCGGGTCACCGCACCCCGCCTCGGCGTGCTGTCGGCCCTGCAGGCCCGGCCCCACGCCGACACCGACTCCGTCATCCGCGCCGTGCGCCAAGACCTGGGCTCAGTCTCGGCCCAGGCGGTCTACAACGTGCTGGCCGCCTTGGTCAGTGCCGGGCTCGTCCGGCGCGTCGAGCCGGCGGGAAGCCCGGCGCTCTACGAAGTACGGGTCGGCGACAACCACCACCACATCGTGTGCCGCCGATGTGGGGCGACCACCGACGTGGACTGTGCCGTGGGCCGGCGCCCGTGCCTGACACCCGCCCAGACCCACGGGTACGCCCTCGACGAAGCCGAGGTGACCTTCTGGGGGCTGTGCCCGCAGTGCCAGTCCTCCGACATCGAGAAAGAACCAAAACACGCAGAGGAGTTCAGCCCATGACCGACACCACCCCGTACACGACGTCCGACGCCGGGGTCCCGGCGACGAGTGACGCGCACTCGCTCACCGTCGGGCCTGACGGCCCGATCCTGCTCCACGACACGTACCTCGTACAGAAGATGCAGCAGTTCAACCGTGAACGTGTCCCTGAGCGCGTGGTGCATGCCAAGGGCGGGGGCGCGCACGGGTACTTCGAGACGACCGAGGACGTCTCGAGCCTCACGAAGGCGGGACTGTTCCAGCCCGGCGTCCGGACCGACCTGCTGGTGCGGTTCTCCACCGTGGCCGGTGAGATGGGGTCGCCCGACACGGCTCGCGACCCGCGGGGGTTCGCCGTGAAGTTCTACACGGAGGAGGGAAACTACGACCTGGTCGGGAACAACACCCCGGTGTTCTTCATCCGTGACCCTCAGAAGTTCTCCGATTTCATCCACTCCCAGAAGCGGCGCGCCGACAACCACCTGCGGGACAACAACATGCAGTGGGACTTCTGGACCTTGTCGCCTGAGTCCGCCCACCAGGTGACCTGGCTCATGGGGGACCGGGGCATCCCACGTTCGTGGCGCCACATGGACGGGTTCTCCAGTCACACCTACATGTGGGTCAACGCCGGGGGCGAACGGTTCTGGGTGAAGTACCACTTCAAGACGGACCAGGGCATCGCATGCCTGACCAACGACGAGGCGGCGGCCATCGCCGCCACCGACCCCGATGCGCACATCCGGGACCTCTACGAGACGATCGGGCGCGGCGAGCACCCGTCATGGTCGTTGTACGTCCAGGTGATGCCGTTCGACGACGCGCCGCGCTACCGGTTCAACCCCTTCGACCTGACCAAGGTGTGGCCGCACGCCGACTACCCGCTGGTCCCGGTGGGGAGGATGGTGCTGGACCGCAACCCCGAGAATTACTTCGCCGAGATCGAGCAGTCGACGTTCGAGCCCTCGAACATGGTGCCGGGAGTCGGTCCTTCACCCGACAAGATGCTGCTGGGTCGCCTGTTCAGCTACCACGACACCCACCTCCATCGGGTGGGGCCCAACGCCCAGCAGCTCCCCGTCAACCGGCCCCGCTCGCCAGTGCACTCCTACAACCGCGATGGGGCTATGCGGTACGACAACCCGTCGGACCCGGTCTACGCCCCGAACTCTTACGGTGGCCCAGTGGCGCAACCCGAGCGCTTCGGTGGCGACCCGTCCTGGGCGGTCTCGGGCGAGATGGTCCGGGCCGCCTACGAACTCCACCCCGAGGACGATGACTTCGGTCAGGCCGGGACCATGGTTCGCGACGTCCTCGACGACGCGGCGCGCGACCGACTGGTCAACACCATCGTGGCCCATGTGAGGGCCGGGGTCGTGGAACCGGTGCTCGGGCGTGTGAAGGAGTACTGGCGCCACGTCGACCCGGGTCTAGGAGCCCGGATCTCCAAGGAGCTCGAAGCCTGAAAGGGGCCCGGCTCGTCGCGTCGTAGCCTGGAGGTCGCGGCTGCGCGCCTTGCGATCGGAGCACGACCATGATGAGCCGGACCGTGCACTTCTTCATCGACCCCGAGGCGCCGCCCGAAGTCATGCGCTCCATCGACGAGACTGTGCTGCTCCGTTACCGGGAGATCCCCCACTTCAGAGGCGTGGTGGTCCCGCAGTCGCAGCGCGGGGCACGCGTCGAGATCTGCGGGATCTCCCTGTGGGACGGTGACCTGGGGGACTCCGAGGACCTCGCGGCGGAGTTCCGCGGCGAGGTCCACCGTATGGCTGGCACCGGCGCCGCCCGGACGGAGTACGAAGTCATTCGGTTGGAGTTGCGCGACGACCTGCGCGGGACGACGAGCTGACCGGGAGCGCTCAGGTCGACGAGCCCGACGCCTCGGCGCTCTGGAGGGCCTGGAGGAACTGGTTCAGGCTCAGCACCTGGTCCGGCGGAGGCGGGGTGACGCTGACCGAGGTGCCGTAGTCGGAGAAGTCCAAGCTTTCGTCGATGGTGATCGTCCCGTTCGGCGGCACCGTCTCTGTCAGCTCCATGCTGTATCGGCGCAGGAGACCGGAGTTGTCGATGTACACCTTGTTGGTGATCCCCTCGATGTCGACACCGCTCAGAGCCGCTTTCAGCCAGGATGGGACGTTGGCACTCGCCAGTTGGGCCTTGATCGTGGCGGGCGAGATCGACACCGAGTAGCCCTGGACGGCCACGCCGTCGACGGTCGAGGGACCGAGCCCCACGACGGTGTTGCCCTGCTGGGTCAGGAGTCGCAACGTGGCAGCCGGGTTCGCGCCGGTGCCGAGCGCACCCGGGCCCTGGGCGGCGGCGGGACCCTCGAGGGAGGAGAGGTCGACCGAGATCCACGACTTTCCCGGGGCTAGCTGGCCGATCCCGGGGAGGGCCTCGTACACCGAACCGCCGTCGTACAACAGCTGCATCTGGACGCTCTGACCGGCTGCTGCGACGCTCAGTTGCAGTTGGAGCGCGTTCTGGTTGAAATCGATGTCCCCCGACCCGGTGCCGGTCACCGAGGACGACGGGCTCTGGACGGCCATGTTCAAGCTGACGTGGGCGGTGCGATCGGCGAGGGTGCTGTTGACCGACTTGATGACGGCGGCCTCGGCGCTCTTGCCACCGCCGACGATGACCACGGCGGCGGCGCACACCACCATGACCAAGACGACAAGACTCGCGACCAGGACCCTCCCCGGGCGACGGGTGGGCGGCGGCCCCGAACCCCCGACGAACGTGTCCGTGAGCCCGACACCGAAGACGGGTCCGGCTTCACCGGGGTCCGCGCTCTGGGGCTCGACGACGCCGGGGGGCGGCGGCGGAGTCCAAAGAGAAGGCCCGGGGGGCGCCGGCGTAAGGACGGACTCCCCGACCGGCTCTACCGCTGACTCCGTGACCGGCTCTACCGCTGACTCCGTGACCGGCTCTACCGCTGACTCCATGACCGGCTCTACCGCGGCATCCACCGGCAGATCCACGGATGGCTCGACCGCGGCCTCCACCGGCAGATCCACGGGTGGGTCAGCCACCAGCCATACGGGTGGCTCGATGACCAGTTCCTCGACCGGCTCCACCACCGGCGCCTCAACGGTCTCCACGGCTGGCACCAGAGGCAGCTCGTCGAACGACTCGACGGTCCCGTCACGCACCAGCTTGGTTGGTCGGCCCTCGACGAAGAAGCGGGCCTCGTGCGCCGCGAAGGGGTCGGCGGCCCAGCCTTCGTAGGCGTCCATGGGGTCTCCGTTCGATGCGTTCTCCCTTTGACGATCGGCGGGCCCCAGGGCGGCCTTTAGCCCGAGGGCGGGTGCGGAGGCCCTTCCCAGCCCGGGCGATTCGGCCCGGGCCTGGTGGACAGGGTCGGCGCGCCGCGTGGTAACGATTCTCAGCGGGCGCACAGGGGGCCCACAGGGGCCGTGCAACCAAGCCCGGCATCCTCCTCCGAGGAGGACAAGAACATGGACACCAAGCGAAATCGAGTGCTGGTGGTCGACGACGAGCCGTCGATCGTCGACGCCGTGGCGACCTCGCTGCGATACGAGGGCTTCGAGGTCGAGGAGGCCAGGACGGGTCGGGCCGCGCTCACTGCTGCCCAGGAGCGGCCGCCCGACCTCATCGTGCTCGATGTGATGCTGCCCGACCTCGACGGGTTGGAGGTCACGCGAAGGCTGCGTAACGACGGGATCCGGGCGCCGGTGCTCTTCCTGACCGCTCGGGACTCCCTGGAGGACAAGATCGCCGGGCTCACCGTGGGTGGCGACGACTACGTCACCAAGCCCTTCGCCCTCGCCGAGATCATCGCCCGGGCGCGGGCGCTGCTGCGACGGTCGGGCGTGGAGTCCAAGGACGAAGGCATCTTGCGATTCGCCGACCTCGAAATGGACGAGGGAGCACATGAGGTGAGACGGGCCGGCGCCCTGATCCAACTGACGGCCACGGAGTTCAACCTCCTGCGCTTCTTGCTGCGCAATCCCCGCCAAGTGGTGTCGAAGGCCCAGATCCTCGACAACGTCTGGCACTACGACTTCGGCGGGGAGGCCAACGTGGTGGAGACCTACGTCAGCTACCTCCGAAAGAAGCTCGAGCGCCACGGCCCGCCCCTCATCCACACGATCCGGCTGGTCGGCTACACGATGCGCGAGCCGGAGACTCCGTAGGTGTCTCTCCGGCTCCGCCTGCTGATCGCCGTCGGCGCGGTGGCGCTGATCGCGCTGGCCATCGCCGACGTCGTCACCTACCAGGAGCTGCGATCGTTCCTCTACAACCGCATCGACCAGTCCCTCGAACAGTCGCACATGCCCATCGAGGCCGCATTGGGCGGCCGCCCGCAGCCCGTACCCGGGGGAGGGCTCCCTCCGGGTCCCTCCTCCAGCTCACCGTCGAACCCGTCGTCGAGCTCACCGTCGAACCCGTCGTCGAGCCCGTCGTCGCCATCCGGGAGCTGTGACGGCTTCGCCGGCCTCACCGACGCGCTGATGCACGAACTCTCGCCGGGGACCTTCGTCGAGGTCCGGAGCGCCAAGGACGTCGTCCTGTGCAAGTCGACCCAGCCCGCGCTGGGCTCGACCGAGACGGTGACTCCGAGATTGCCGACGCGCATCACCGGGTTCGTGTCCAACACGGCCGACTTCGGTGAGCCCACCGTCTACCTCGACTCGGCCAAGGGCGCAGCGGACGACGCGTCGTACCGGATGCGGGTGTCGGTCCTCGAGGCGGGGCCGTACCGAGGCGGCCAGCTGCTCGTGGGCGTCCCCCTGGGCTCGACGGTCTCCACCCTCGAGCGCCTGGTCGGCGTGGAGCTGACGGTGACCGGTGCGGCCCTGGCCGTCGCCTTGTTACTCGGCTGGTGGCTGGTCAGGGTGAGCTTCCGCCCGCTGCGGTCCGTCGAAGCCACCGCCGAGGCGATTGCCCGGGGCGAGCTCGCCCAACGTGTTCCCGGCGAGGAGGCGCGCACCGAGGTGGGGCGTCTGGCCCGGGCGCTCAACGTCATGTTGGGGAGGATCGAGAAGGCCTTCGCCCAGCGAGACGCCACCGAGCAGGAGCTCCGGGCCTCGGAGGGGCGGATGCGGCGGTTCGTGGCTGACGCCTCGCACGAGCTGCGCACTCCCCTCACCGCCGTGTCCGCCTACGCCGAGCTCTTCGAGCAAGGCGCCGCCACCCGAGCCGATGACCTCGAGCGCGTCATGCACGGCATCCAGGCCGAGACGGCTCGCATGGGACACCTGGTCGAGGACCTCCTCCTGCTGGCCAGGTTGGACGAAGGCCGACCGCTCGAGCGTGACGAGGTCGAGCTGGTGGGTGTGGCGGCAGAGGCGGTGCAGATGGCGTCGACCGTGGGACCGAAGTGGCCCGTTCGGCTCGTGGCCCGGCGACCGGTGGAGATCATCGGGGACCGCATGCGGATTCGCCAGGTGCTCGACAACGTGCTCGGCAACGTCCGGACCCATTGTCCGGTCGGGACCTCGTCGGTCGTCACCGTCGAGCAGGAGGGCCCCGACGCGCTGATCACGATCGCCGATGACGGCCCGGGCCTGAACCCTGAAGACGCCACCCGGATCTTCGAGCGCTTCTTCCGGGCCGATGTCTCGCGCTCGCGCCGCTCGGGGGGGGCCGGGCTGGGTCTGTCCATCGTGGCGTCGATCACGAAGGCTCACGGGGGCTCGGTCAGCGTCACCTCGAGCCCGGGCGCCGGCACGGTGTTCAGCGTCCGCCTGCCTCTCGCACCGGCGCTCGGGACCCCCGGCCGCAGGGATGAGGTCGCGCCTCCCGGCAGATTCACAGGAGACTCCTAGCCGGCTGTGCGAGGGTCCTGAGATTCGCGTGGTGACATGCCCACCATGAGCGTCTCACCTCCAAGACATGTGAACGACGGCCGGGCGCGCCGAGACGGCGCGCTGGCCCGGTCACGACGGACATCGAGGGCCGTGGCCGTCCTCGCCATGGGGGCGGCCTCGGCTTTCGGTCTCGTCGTGGCGCCAGAGATACCGGGGATCACCACCTCCGTGTCGGCCCGCACCGCGGCGAGCACGACACCCTCGACGACGTCGACGACCAGCTCGTCCTCGGACACGTCGGCGAGCGCCGTGTCGGGCACCTCGGGCACCTCGGTCGCCGTCGCCCCGACGACGGCCACCACCGCCCCGAGCTCGACGTCGAAGTCGGCGACGGTCGTCTCCGGTGGGACCGGGAGCTGAGCATGCTCGCCCCCGAGACCCACGACCAGCCCGCGCTCCGGACGATGCGCGCCATCGGCACCACGGCGATCGTCACCGTCACCGAGCCCGGGGCCATCGACCGGGCCGAGGCCGTGCTGCGCGACGAGCTCGTCGCCATCGACGTCACCTGCAGTCGCTTCCGGCCGGACTCGGAGCTCTCGGACCTGCACCGGGGCAACGGGGAGCGCCGGAAGGTGAGTGCCCTGCTCTTCGAAGCCATCCGCGTCGCCTGCGACGTGGCCCGACGCACCGAGGGCGCGGTGGACCCCACCGTCGGGAACGCCGTCGAAGCCCTGGGGTACGACAGGGACTTCGCCAAGCTCGACCCGTGGGGGGTCGCGCTCGAACACGCGCCGCGACCCACCCCGGGGTGGTGGCAGATCGAGCTCGACGAGCGCCAGCGGACAGTCCGGGTGCCTGCGGGCATACACATCGATCTGGGCGCGTCGGCCAAGGCACTCGTTGCCGATCGCGCCGCCCGACGCATCGCGCCGCGGGCGCACACCGGCGTGTTGGTCAGCGTCGGTGGCGACGTGGCGACGGCGGGGGCCCCGCCTGAAGGCGGTTGGGCCGTCGGCATCGCCGCCGATTCCAACACACCGTTGGACGACGTGGACCAGGTGGTCACGATCGAGTCCGGCGGGTTGGCCAGCTCAGCGACGGCCGTGCGGACGTGGCACCGGGGCGGGCGCCGGTTGCATCACATCGTCGACCCCGCCACCGGCGACAGTGTCACCCCGCACTGGACACTGGCGTCAGCTACCGGCGCCACTTGCGTCGAGGCCAATGCCGCCAGCACGGCGGCAGTCGTGTGGGGCCGGCGTGCCCCGACCAAGCTGGAGGCGCTCGGCCAGCCCGCCCGCCTCGTGCGCCACGACGGACAGGTCTTCACGGTGCTCGGCTGGCCGACCGAACACCGGTCGCCGTCATGAGCTCACCCGTCCTGTGGTACGCCACCCGAGCCACCGGGCTCATGTCGCTGGTCCTGCTCACCGCCACGACGCTGCTCGGGGTGATCACCGCCAACCGGGCCACCAGCGCACGCTGGCCGGGGTTCTCGCTCCAGGACCTGCACCGCCGTCTGTCGGTCCTCGCCCTGGCCTTTCTGGCCGGCCACATCCTGACAAGCGTCGTGGACACCTACGTGAACATCGGGTGGACGTCGATCGTGGTGCCCCTGGCGTCGTCCTACAAACGAGTGTGGGTGGCGCTCGGCTCCATCGGCATCGACCTGTTGCTCGCCGTGGCGGTGACCAGTTTCCTGCGCCACAAGATCCGCGCCCGGACGTGGCGGGCGGTGCACTGGCTGGCGTATCTCAGTTGGCCCGCCGCCCTGTCCCACGCCTTTGGGATGGGGACGGACATGCGTCAGGGTTGGGTGATCGTCCTGAGCGCGCTGTGCGTCGCCGTGGTGGCAGGCGCCGGGCTGTGGCGCCTGGCGGTGTCGACGTCGCGCCGACGCAATGCGCTGACCCTGATCCCCGTCCACCACCGTCCTGACGGTGTCCCCGTCAAGCCCCTCTCCGCCTGAGCCCGGAAAGCACGCGTCCATGGCAACCGCCACCACCGACAGCACGATCACAACGGACAGGGCCGTGCCCGGCGACCGGAGCACGCTCCTGGGAGGTTGGCGGGCGCGTCACCGTGCCGACCTCGCATCGCACCTCGCCCATCACGGGGCACCCCCCCTTCCCCGGCCCGGCGACCACGCCTGGCCCCCGCGCTTGGCCGCCGCGGTCGAAGCATCCGGGCTCACCGGCCGGGGCGGCGCGTCGTTCCCGTCGGTGACCAAGCTGAGGCTCCTGGCCTCGGCCCCGGGACGTCGGACCGTCGTCGTCAACGGCATGGAGGGTGAGCCCGCCAGTGCCAAGGACAAGACGCTGCTGAGGTGTGCTCCGCATCTGGTGCTCGACGGGGCCGAACTGGCCGCCTGTGCCGTGGGCGCGTCGCGGATCGTGGTGTGCGTCGCCGATGGCGACCACCATAGTGCCGACGCCGTGGTGCGGGCTGTGGCCGAACGGGCGGGCACCGCGCTGGCGCCGGTGACGGTGGAGGTGAAGCGCCCGCCGGGACGGTACGTCGCGGGCGAGGAGTCGGCATTGGTCTCGTGGTTGGACGGTGGGCCCGCGGCGCCGGGGTGGCGGCCGGACAAGGGCCATTCCCTGACGATCGGTCGGCGCGCCACGCTGGTGCACAACACCGAGACCCTGGCGCACCTGGCCCTCGTGGCCCGCTACGGCCCGGAGTCGTTTCGAAGCCGGGGTGTCCCCGACGCGCCGGGGACGACACTGGTGACGGTGACGGGTGCTGTGGAGCACGCCGGGGTGTACGAAGTGGCGATGGGCAGGTCGCTGGGCGACATCGTCCACGGGGCCCGACCGACGGACGAGGTCGCCGCCGTGCTCACCGGCGGTTTCGGCGGGAGCTGGGTCCCCGCCGCCGCCCTCGCCACGCCTTACGCACCGGGCCCGCTGGCCGCCGTGGGTGGCGTAGTGGGCGCCGGGGTGCTCGTGGTCCTAGCCCGACGCGCCTGTGGGATCGCCGAGACGGCACGCGTGGCGCGCTACATGGCGGGCGAGAGCGCCGGCCAGTGCGGCCCGTGCGTCTTCGGGCTCCCGGCCGTCGCCGACGACCTCGGCCAACTTTGGCGCGGCACCGTCGACGGCGGCGTCCTGGCGCGACTGGAGGCGCGGCTCACCGCCGTGGACGGGCGCGGGGCGTGTCGCCACCCCGACGGGGTCGCCCGCATGGCCCGCAGCGCGTTGCGGGTCTTCACCGCCGACGCCGCCGCCCACGCGTCAGGCCGTCCATGCGCCTTCGCCCGCCAGCCCTCGGTGCTCCCTGCCACCGTGGGTGCCATCAAGGCGGGCACGACTTGAGCACGGTGATCAAAGTCAACCCGGTGGCCTGCACGGCCTACGGGTACTGCGCCGAGCTCCTCCCCGAGCTGGTCACCCTGGACGAGTGGGGGTACCCCATCGTCGAGAGGAGTGCGGTCCCTCCTCATCTGGTCGAGCTGGCCCGGCGCGCCGCCAAGGACTGCCCCCGGCGCGCCTTTCTCCTTCAGCAGGCGGCTACCGAGGTGGGATCGAGTACGTGACCTGTGCCTTGGCGACGAGCTCGTCCCGTCCCGACGAGCGAACCCCGACATCGACCACGCCGAGCTGCTTGCCCAGCTTCAACAGGCGGCCGTCGGCCACCAGGTCGACCAGGTCGGGCTTGCGCAGGAAGTCGATGTACAGGCTCGTCGTGACGGCCAGGACCACCGGGCCGATCTGCGCCAGGATGGCCAGCCACGCCGCCGCGTCGGCCATGGCCATGACCGCCGGCCCCGCCACCGTGCCCCCGGGCCGGCTGTGCTCCGAGGTGATGGGGAGCCGGATCCTCACGCCCCAGTCGGCCACCTCCTCCACGATGTAGGGCGGGGGCGCGTCGGGGAAGGTCCCGTTGAGAAGGCTCTGGAGCTCCGGGGCGGTCATGACGGGCACCGGGGCACAGTACCGGTGGGCGGCGGCGTCCTCAGAAACCGGCGGCGGCGAGGCGCGCCAGATTGGCGAAGTCGGCGTCGACGACGCGCTGGAGATGGCGACGCAGGAGGCCGGTCCCGGGGAGGGGCACGGCCTCCAGGTGGAGAAAGCGCGTGCGCCGTCCCCCGTCGTGGGGCTCGGCGGCCATGAGGACCAGGTACAGGCGGGCGCGCGCCTGCATGATGCAGTAGCCGTCCTCGAGACGAACCTCGAAGGGGATGGCCACGCCGAACGTCGACGCCGCGATGCGCAGCCGTTGGGCGCCCGCCGCATCGCGGCGCTCGAGCACCCGCAAGCGGCGCACCTGGGTGTCGAAGCGCGGCACCGACACCTCGAGGTCGGCGACCCAGGGCCACGCCCGGTCGTAGGGGGCGTCGAGGATGCCTTCGGCCCAGGCCGCGCTGGGGATCGACGCACCCAGGGCCCGGGCGCGCCCGATCGGTCCCAGCGATGCCACCGGCCACCGACCGCGGACGTCGCTCACGGCTCCCACCTCCGAACGAAGGCCGACCGGGCGCGGTGCAGGCGCGACTTGACGGTGCCCTCGGGGACACCGAGGAGCTCGGCGGCCTCGGCCTCGCTCAGCCCGTCGACGTCTCGCAGGACGAGGATGGCGCGCTGTCGGGGACCGAGACGGGCCAGCGTGGCCCGGACGTCGACCACGGTGGCCAGATCGACGGGCGCCACCGGGACGGTGCGCAGCCCCTCGGGGTCGACCGGGTCCTCGCGGCCGCGGCGGGCGGCGCGCACGGCCTCGCGCACGGCGATGCGGCGGACCCAGCCGTGCAGCGCAGCCGGCTCGCGTAGCGACCGGATGTTGCACAGCACGGCGATGAAGGTCTCCTGCATGGCGTCGTCTCCGTGGTCGAGGGCGATCGCCCCGCACACCCGGCCCACGTAGGGCATGAGGGCGCGCACCAGCGCGTCCATGGCCGCGGCGTCGCCACGGCGGGCCGCCCGGACGAGCTGCTCCACGTCTCCAAGAGGCGGCAGAGCGCCAGAAGGTTCCGTGGCGTCACGCTCCGGGGTTCGAGGCGTCCCCTGGGATGCTCGGCCCCGGGTCGCCCTGGGCGGCGCGCAGGCGACGGATCCCGTCGTTGATGGCCGAGGTGATCAACGAGTCGTTGTCCTTGGAGATGAAGCGGTGCACCCGCCGCTCGAGCAGGACCCGGAGCACCGGATTGAAGGCGCGGTAGGTCTCACTGAAGTGGATACGGGTGCGCCCGTCGCCGAGATCCTCGAGCTCGGTGTGCCCCTCGGCGATGGACCACAACGGCTTGCCCACGGCGTCGTACTTCCACGACACCGGCGGGGTGACCTGGGTGAGCCACTCCCACGACTGGCCGACGCCCCCCGAAAGGAGATAGCGGGGCACCCGAAACGTGCAGTGCCGGATGAGGCCCTCCCCCACGTCGTCCCCGGGGTGCAGGATCTCGATCGACACCCCCGACGACGTGGGGCGTCGGGGGCCCCGGTACCAGAAGAGCTTCCACACCTCGGGAGGGGTGCCGTCGACGATCACGGAGTAGCGGTGCTTCTGCATGGGTTTACGCCCGGCTCACCACGGGGTGCGGAAGGACTCTCGGTAGGCCTTCTCGGACACGGGGCGCCGCCGGGGCGGCGACAGCGGACGGGCGGGCCAGCCCAGGGGGACGACCGCCATGGGAAGCACCTCGGTGGGGAGCTCGATGATCGAGGCCAGCTCGGCGCCGAACATCAGTGGCAGCGTGGTCAGCGAGGAACCCAGTCCGAGGGCGGTCGCCGCCAGCAGGAGGTTCTGGATGGCGGGGAACACCGACGCCTCGAGCACGCGCCGATCCCCCAGGCGGGTGTCGCCGCCCACGACGACGAGGACGGGGGCGCCGGCGACTCCTCCGATGGCGCCGGAGTCCACGTCGGCGAGCAGGGCCGGTGACAACCGGCCCTCGGAGTGGGCCCGGCCCCCACCCTCCCAAGCCTGGCGGGTGAGCGCGCCGATGGCGCCGCGCCGTTGCGCGTCGCGCACCACGACGAAGACCCAGGGTTGTTTGTTCTCGGCGCTGGGGGCGAAGGTGGCCGCCTCCAGGACCTGTTCCACGGTGTCGTCTTCGACGGGTCTGTCGGCGAAGCTCCGACAGGCGCGCTGGCGATGTACGACCTCGAAGACGTCCTCCACCGGCCACACGCTACGGGTCGGCCCGGGCTACGGCGAGATGGTGGCGGCCCTGCCCATGACGATCCGGGGCTGCGCCCCCGGGCTCAGCCAGCGCAAGACGGCGAGCAGCTCCGAGGTGGGCAGCGACACGCATCCGGCCGTGGGGCCGCCCTCCGAGACGTGCAGGAAGATGGCGCTGCCCGCGCCGGGCACGGTGGGGCTCGTGTTGTAGGCGATCACGGCGCCGTAGTCGTAGGCGGGAGTCTCGTCCATGGGTTCGGGTGCCGCCCCCGCCTGCGACACCGTGGTGACCCACTGGTTGTAGAGGGGGCTCGATGGATCGTCGTCCCACACGATGTCGGGCCCGGTGACGGGACGGTACGGGAATTGCACGCCGGGGTCGGGAAGCACCCCGAAGAAGAAGTCGAAGCCGAACGAGCCCGACGGCGTACGCCCGTCGCCTTCGCGTTTCTGCCCCGGGGGTGCGAACCCTCCATATCCCACGTTCGCCTGCCACGGTCCGAACACCTGGTGCCAGCCGGCGGAGTCGTGTTGGAAGGCGGTCAGGGTGGCCACGGTCTGGCCGTACGCCGACGCGCTCACGGCGATCACCTGGGTGGCCGACCCCACGCCCACCAAGCGGGTGACCAGGAGCGGCGCCGGCGGCGGCGGCGCCGGGTGCGGAGCGGTCGTGGTCACCGGGGCCGGGGCCACTGTGCTCGTCACGGTAGAGGGGACGGTGACGGGAACCGTGCTCGCCACGGTGGTCGGGACCGTGGTGGGTACGGTGGTCGCCACGGTGGTCAGAACCGTGCTCGTCGACGCCGCTGCGGGACTCGAACCGTGGCGGTGGGCGGCGGAGTTGTGAGCGGGAGCGCACGACGCCAGGACGAGGACGACGACGAAGACCAGCGCGCTGCCTACGCCCACCCGCCCGCTCCGCGGCCCGACGGGGCTAGGGTGCGCGTCCGTGCCGCGCCCCGGGCGCCACGTCGCCGTCTGGTTGGTCACCGGTGTCCTCGCCGGCGGGCTCCTGGCCGCATGCTCCAGTAGACCCCGGATCGCCGCCGCCCACACGGGCGCCACGTCGCCGGGGGCGCCTCGCACCTCGGTCGCGCCTCCCACCTCGGGCGCGTCCCCCACCTCGGTCGCGCCCCCCACTTCGGTCGCGCCCCCGCCACGGCGCCCGCCACAACGGCGCCTCCTACCACGGTCGATACCCAGCCATCGACGTCGCCGGCCGCCTCGGGATTCGTGGGCACGGTGGCCACGGTCAGTGCCGCCCAGGTGGCGGGGACGTGGAGAGCGGGCTGCCCGGTGGGGCCCGCCCAGCTGCGTCTGCTCACCATGAGCTACTGGGGATTCGACGACCGGCCCCATGTGGGCACGATGGTGGTGAACAGCGCGGTGACCTCCGCCGTGTTGAAGGTCTTCGCCACGCTGTTCGCCGAGCACTTCCCCATCCGCCAGATGCAGCCCGAGGACGCCTACGGCGGGCAGGACCCCCTGTCGATGGCGGCCGACAACACGTCGGGCTTCAACTGCCGGTACGCGGTGGCGCCCGGGCCCCCGACGTGGTCGGTGCACGCCTATGGCGAGGCCATCGACGTGAACCCGGTGGAGAACCCCTATCTCGAAGGAGGCCAGGTCCAGCCGACCGCCGGGGCGCCGTTCCTGGTGCGCTCGCCCTACCGCCCGGGGATGGCGGTCCCCGGTGGGCAGCTGGTGGAGTCCTTTGCCTCGGTGGGGTGGCAGTGGGGAGGACGCTGGACGGCGAGCCCCGACTACCAACACTTCTCGGCCACGGGTG
The DNA here is from genome assembly GCA_963731665.1 of uncultured Acidimicrobiales bacterium. Classification (GTDB taxonomy): domain Bacteria; phylum Actinomycetota; class Acidimicrobiia; order Acidimicrobiales; family UBA8190; genus Chersky-840. Next base: position 354,531 of record CAVSWP010000011.1, read on the forward strand.
GATGAGGGCGGCGTCAGAGATGGCGGGAGAGGCGCGCCACCACCCAGATCACGAGGACGGCGAACGGTAGGGCGGAGAGAAGCGCCGCCTGCAGCCGGCTGCGCGGTCGCCAACGGCGCCGCGGCCCGGTAAGGCCCTCGGCGAAGCGGTCGAGCCCCACCACGCGCGGTGCGCTGAGCCGTCGGTGTTGCAGGCTCCTGCCGCGCGCCCCGCGAATGGGTTGCAGACGCCGTCCGGCGGCGCGGCGCTCCCGGGCCTTGGTGCGATTCGACCGGGCCGACCCCACCGGACCAGCTTGGCATGGCGGCCGTGTGCGACCCGTTGGTAGCGTCAGCCGTCCTCTGCGTGAGGGCCCCCGACCATGACCGACCTCTTCTCCATCGCCGGCAAGACCGCCCTCGTCACGGGGGGATCCCGGGGCATCGGGAAGATGATCTCCACCGGGTTCGTCGAGGCGGGGGCCAAGGTGTACGTGTCGTCGCGCAAGGCAGAGGCGTGTGAGGAGCTGGCCGCCGAGCTGTCGGACGTCGGTGAGTGCGTGGCGCTGCCCGCCGACTTGTCGACCGAGCCCGGGTGCCGGGCCCTAGCGGCAGCGCTGGCCGAGCGCGAGTCGATGCTGCACATCCTGGTGAACAACGCCGGCAACACGTGGGGTGCACCCTTCGAGGAGTTCGACGACGCCGCCTGGGACCGCGTGCTGTCGCTGAACGTGAAGGGGGTGTTCCACACCACGAAGTTCCTGACACCACTGTTGCGAGCCGCCTCGAGTCCCGACGACCCGGCGCGCGTCATCAACATCGGGTCGATCGACGGGATCGCCGTGTCCGTGCTCGAGAGCTACTCGTACGGGGCGTCCAAGGCGGCCGTCCACCACCTCACCCGGCACCTGGCCAAGCGCCTGGCGCCGTCGATCACGGTCAACGCCATCGCGCCGGGGCCCTTCGAGTCCAAGATGATGGCGGCCACGCTCGAAGCCTTCGGCGAGCAGATCGCCGCCGGCGCGCCGCTGCGCCGCATCGGCCGGCCCGACGACATGGCGGGGCCGGCCATCTTTCTGGCGTCGCGAGCCGGCGCCTATCTGACCGGAGCCATCATCCCCGTCGACGGCGGGATCGCCACCGTCGGCTGAGCCAAATCCAGGAAGGAGATCATGCGACTGAGCACGATGCTCGACTACTCACGGGGGATCAAGGAGTCCGCCGACCACGTGGCGCAGCTCGAACGCGCCGGCCTGGACATCGTGTGGGTGGCCGAGGCCTACGGCCTCGACGGGCCCAGCCAGATGGGCTACATCTCGGCGAGGACCGAGCGTGTCGAGATCGGGTCGGCCATCCTGCCCATCTACTCGCGCACCCCGGCGCTGTTGGCTCAGACCGCGGCGGGGATCGACGCCCTGAGCGAGGGCCGCTTCATCCTGGGACTGGGGGCGTCGGGGCCACAGGTCATCGAGGGGTGGCACGGGGTGGCCTACGACCGGCCGCTGGAGCGAACACGGGAGATCATCGACATCTGTCGCAAGGTGTGGCGCCGCGAGGTGCTGACCAACGAAGGCCTCTACCCCATCCCGCTCCCACCCGGGCTCGGCACCGGGCTGGGCAAGCCCCTCAAGCTCATCAACCACCCGGTGCGCGAGGAGATCCCCATCTGGGTGGCGTCGATGGGACCGAAGAACGTCGAGATGACCGCCGAGCTCGCTGACGGATGGTTCCCGTTCCTGTTCATCCCGGAACGGGCCCACGAGGTGTGGGGCGATGCCCTCGGCGCCGGGGCGGCCCGGCGTTCACCGCGAGCGCGCTCCCCTGGAGGTCGCCGCCGGGGGCCTCGTCGCCATCGGGGACGGGCTCAAGCACCTGCGGGAGCTGGCCCGGCCCATGACGGCGCTGTACGTGGGGGGCATGGGCGCCCGGGGCCGCAATTTCTACAACGCCCTGACGCGCCGCTACGGGTTCGAGGCCGAGGCCGAGCTCATCCAGGACCTCTACCTGAGCGGGAAGAAGGAGGAGGCGGCCGCGGCGGTGCCCGACGAGCTCCTCGAGCTCACCTCGCTGGTGGGCCCCCCGGGCTATGTGCAAGAGCGCATCGCCGCCTACCGCCAGGCCGGCGTCACCGTGTTGAACGTGACCCCGGTGGGCCCCGACCCCCTGGCCATCATCGAGCGATTGAAGGAGTGGTGCAGTTGACCAACCGCCGCATGGTGCTGGCCCGGCGCCCCTCGGGCATGGTGGACGAGACCACCACCCGGCTCGAGGACGGCCCCGTGCCCGAGGCCGGACCGGGAGAGGCCCTCATCGCTGTGCGCTTCCTGTCCATCGACCCGACCATCCGCACGTGGATGGACGACGCGCCGGGGTATCTCCCCCCCATCGAGCTCGGCGACACCGTCCGGGGTGGGGGCGTGGGCGAGGTGGTGCGGTCCAACAGCGACCGGTATGCGGTGGGTGACCTCGTGGTGGGCATGACGGGGTGGCAGGACTACGTCATCGCCGACGAGGGCTCCGCCGCCATGCAGGTGATCCCGCCGGGGATCGACCCCCCGCTGGTGTTGAGCGTGCTGGGGGTGACCGGGATGACCGCCTACTTCGGGATGATCGACGTGGGTCGGGTCACCGAGGGCGACACCGTGGTGGTGTCGGGCGCGGCCGGGGCCACGGGGTGCGTCGCCGGTCAGATCGCCCGCATCCGGGGGGCCGACAAGGTGGTCGGCATCGCGGGGACACCGCAGAAGTGCGCCTGGATCGTGGACGAGCTCGGCTTCGACGCGGCGGTCAATTACCGCAGCGACGACGTGGCGAAGTCGCTGCGGGCGTTGTGCCCCGGGGGTATCGACCTCTACTACGACAACGTGGGCGGGGAGATCCTCGACATCTGTCTCGCCCAGATGGCTCTGCGGGGCCGCATCGTGATGTGCGGCGCCATCTCCGTGTACAACGAGACCACCAGGCCTCCCGGACCGCGCAACATCTTCAACCTCATCGTCAAGCGGGCCCGCATGGAGGGGTTTCTCGTGCTCGACTACCTCGACCGGTTCCCCGAGGCGCAGATCGAGATGGTGGGTTGGCTGGCCGAGGGCCGGGTCAAGCACGCCGAGCACATCGTGGACGGGCTCGAGCACGCCCCCGAGGCCCTCAATCTGCTGTTCACCGGGGGCAACACGGGAAAGGTGATCGTGAAGCTCTAGGAAGTCTCGTCGAACCAGTCCCAACGCCACGGGGTGACGGTCTCGAGGGGACCGGCGAACACGACGGGGCGCTGCCCGCTTTGGATGAGCGGGCGCAGCGTCGGGCCCAGGGCACCCGCCACGGTCAGGGGATCGGCGTCGAGGAAGCCCACGGTGACGGACTTGTCGCCGGGGTGCCAGTGCGCCTCGGCGCGGCGTGCGTCGCTGGTGAAGCTCCACACCCCGGCGACGCCGGGCGCCCCGAGCAGGGCGGCGGCGAGCTCCTCGTCCTCGGCGCGGCGTGGTCCGGCGGCGGCCGACTCGTGCTCGGACGACGCCGCGTTGTCGCGCACCACGACGTAGACGCCGCGGTTGGGTCGGTAGGCGACGGCGTCGGCCGACACCAGCACCCGGGGCGCCGCCAGCACGCCGGTGAGGGCGAAGGGGCCCGACAGGCGCGAACGCCGGTGCTCGTGGAAGCGGCCTTCGGCGCGCAGGCGACGCCCGAGGGCCCAGAACTGCTCCAGGGTGACGTCCACCGGCTCACCCATGAGGTAGAGGGTCATGTAGTGCACGGGGGCCAGGGCCGAGGCGTCGTCCTGGCGGGCCCGTTGGCACGCCGGGGTGCACACCCAGCGCTGGCCGAAGACGACACCGGGGAGGGGAAATTGCTCGGGCATGTGGTCGAGCTGGTGCCACTCGTTGTAGGACCGGTGCTCGGCGGGGTCGGTGACCTCGGTGAACGAGAAGAAGCCGATCTGGACCTTGCTCATGGGTGGCAGTCCAGCACGGCCCGGCCCGGCGCGGCGACATGACCCCCGGCAACGGCAAGACTCGCCCCATGGCGGCGAGCCGGCTTCGGAGCACGGCGTTGCTCCCGGCCCTCATGGCGATGGCACTCGCCGCCGGCGCCTGCGCCAGCGGGCCGTCGGCGCCCCGGGCCGGCACTGCCCATGGGTCGACCGCGACGAAGCCGGCGCCCGGCTCGGCCTCGTCCTCCACGGCGACGACGAGCCCGGCCTCCGGCGGGTCGTGGCTGACCTACGGCGGGAGCTTCTCGCGCACCTCGGTGCAGAGCACGGGCCCCGACTTCACCCAGAAGCCGACGGCGGCGTGGACGTCACCGGCACTCGACGGACCCGTCTACGGCGAGCCGCTCGTGTACGACGGACAGGTCTTCGTGGCCACCGAGAACGACACCGTGTACGCGCTGTCGGAATCCGACGGCGCTCTGGAGTGGTCGGAGCACCTGGCGTCCCCCGTGCCGGCCACCATGCTGCCGTGCGGGGACATCTCCCCCACCGTCGGGATCACCTCGACGATGGTGATCGACCCCACCACCGGCACCCTGTTCGCCTCGGCCGCGCTGGTGTCGGGATCGTCGGTCAGGCACTCCGTGTACGCCCTGGACATCGCCACCCACCGCGTCCTGTGGAGCCGGGGGGTGGACCAACCGGGATGGACGGCGGCTGCCCAGCTGCAGCGGATCGGCCTGGCCCTGTCCGCCGGGCGCGTCATCGTCGGCTTCGGGGGCAACTTCGGTGACTGCGGGAGCTACCACGGGTGGGTGGTCGGCGTCCCCGAGTCCGGGGTCGGGTCGGAGCTCGCCTACCGGGTGCCCACGGCCAACCAGGGCGCCATCTGGGCCCCGGCCGGCGTGACCGTCGACGGCGCTGGCGACGTCTTCGTGGTCACCGGCAACGGCAGCGCCGGGCCGGGCCAGCCCTTCGACCACGGGGACAGCGTGATCGAACTGTCCTCGGCGCTCGTCGAGCGCGGGTACTTCGCCCCGTCGGACTGGGCCCTGGACAACGCCGACGACGGCGACCTGGGCTCGACGGCGGCCATGCTCCTCGACGGGTCTCGGTTGTTCATCGTGGGCAAGCAGCAGACGGCCTACCTGCTCGACGCGACGAGTCTCGGGGGGATCGGGGGGCAGCTGGCGTCGAGCAGTGTGTGCAAGTCGCTCGGGGGAAACGCCTACCAGGCACCGGACGCCTACGTGGTGTGCACCGACAGCGGCACCGTGGACCAGGTGAAGGTGGGGCCGGGCGCCACCTTGACGCCGGGTTGGCAATGGACATCGCCCACCGGCAACGCCGGTTCGCCCACGATCGCCGGCGGGGTGTTGTGGAGCGTCGACATCGGCGCGTCGGTGCTGTACGGGGTGGACCTGGCCAGCGGGGCCACCCTCTACACCCTGGCGCTCACCACCGGCACCCCGCAGCACTTCGCGGCACCCAGCGCCGCCGGGGGAATGCTGTTCGTGGCGGGCGCCAGCCACGTGGAGGCGTTTCGCTGATCCACGGGCCGCCTGCCCGCGGTGCAGCGCAGCGGCAGATCAGGTGGCGAGGGGCTCGTGCACCGGAGAGGTCAGGGTCTCGATCTGGGCGGCGGTGGGCCAGCGGACCTTGGTGACCCAGCCGGCCCGCTCGAACAGCCTGATGAGCCCGGCGGACAGGTCCACCTGGTGGGCGAGCACGCCGTGACGGGCCGACGCCGGGGCGGCGTGGTGGAAGTTGTGCCAACTCTCCCCGAACGACACCAAGGCCAGGGAAGCCACGTTGGCGCTGTGGTCACCGGTGATGAAGGGCCTGCGACCCCAGAGATGGCACACCGAGTTGATGCTCCACGTCACGTGGTGCAGCAGCGCCATGCGGATCAGGCCCGCCCACAGGAACACCCCGAGCGCGCCACCGAGGGTGCCGGTGACGGCCCACCCGAGGCCGAAGGGGATCACCAGCGAGGCGACGGCCAGAGGGGGGAACAACCGGTCGATCACCACCAGGTCCCGGTCCCGCAGGAGATCGGGGGCGAAACGCCTCTGGTCCGTCGGGTCGGATGCGAACAGCCATCCCACGTGCGCCCACAGGAACCCCCGCGTGGTCGTGGGGACGTCGGTCCCGTGGTTGACGGGGGAATGGGGATCACCGGGCTTGTCGCTGAACACGTGGTGACGGCGATGGGTGGTGACCCAACTGATCACCGATCCTTCGAGCGCCATCGTCCCGGCCACGGCCAACACGATCTTGAGGGCCCGGTTGGCCCGGAAGCTCTTGTGGGCGAAGAGGCGGTGGAAGCCGGCGCTGATCCCGAAGCCGGTGAAGGCGTAGAAGGCGACGGCCAAGCCGAGGCCCCAGATGGTCTTGGAGCCTCCCCAACCCAGAGGGATGAACACGGCCAGCGCCACCACGGGCCCGGCCACGAGCAGGGCGGTCACGGTTCGGGCCACCGCCATCGGTTGGGTGAGCGGGCCGTCGGCGACGGGCTCCGGCGACATGGTGGCGGCCCGGGGTACGGGCGGCCTCTCGAGAACGGTCTGAGGCACGGCGTCGACTTCCTGCCTGGCGCGGTGGGGCGGAACTCCCCACTGTCGGGCGTATAGGGGTCACCGTGGTCTCGGGCGACACGTTTCATCCCTATTGTACCCCCGACCGCTCCTGGGCGGGGTCGGCCCGAGTCGTTGCCCCAGTCCCTGGTACAGCGGTATTCGCGGCCCCAGGATCAGGTCAGGACGTACGGCATGGCGCGGTGCGGCCTGGCCACGCGCATGTGCAAGGCCACGACGCCGCTCGTGACCGCCGCCCAGCCGCACCACACCGAGGCAAACCCGTCGACGGTCAGTTTGGCGATCACGGCCACCGCCACGAGGTTGACGGCGCCGAAGAGCACCACATGCCGGTAGCTGGAGAACAACAACGCCCCACAACAGGCCACCACGTAGAGGGTGATCACCACCAAGCCGTGACTCGGCTTGATGGTGTAGGCGAGATGGTAGGGCCGCACTTCCACGCCGAGGGGCCCGTGCACCATCGCCGCCAGCAGCCATGCCGCCACCACGGTCCCGATGACCACGAAGGGAAGCATCATGCGCCGGCGCCGCGTGCTCGGTTCGAGGGTGCACACCGCGGCGGGGACGAAGATGGGGAGCAGGACGAAGGCGATCAAGAGGTAGACCCACAGGGCCACTCGACCGACCGTCGCCGGGACGTGGCCCTGCTGGCCCCACCACACGAACGCCTCGTCGAGCTGGTGGGCACCCAGCACCAGCGGCAGCGCGGCGAGCGCCATGTGGTCCCGGCGCCGGTGCACGTGGCGGACCACGTCGACGCCGATGGCGCTGATGGCAAGGCCACCCACAAGATCGGCTTGAGGCGAGAAACACATGCCGATCTACCGACCGCGGCCGCGGGCGCCGCCGCGACCGATCACCGTGTCTTGCGGACCGCGCCGGGGGAGCGCCCCAGCGGAGGGGCCGAACGCAGCTCGACCGAGCTGAGCGAACGATCGATCACCGCCGCGGCCACATAGCTCAGCGGGACCTGACTCTTGCGGGAGTACCCCCTGAGGACGGCGAACGCTTCCTCCATGCTCACCTTCTGCTGTTCGGCCACGACACCCTTGGCCTGTTCGATGACGACCCGGGAATTGAGCGCCCCCTGGAGCTGCCCGGCGACGTCGATGTGTTGGCGCACGATGCGCTCCTGCAGGATGCCGATAGTGGCCGCGTCGGCCAGGGCCTGGCTCAGGTTCACCTGCCGGGGCGTCATCTCCTTGGACTCGGTGTCAAAGACGTTCATGGCACCGATCACGTCCCGACGCAGCCGCAGCGGCAGGGCGTGGACCATGCGGAAGCCGGCGTCCCGGGCCATGGGGCCGAATCGCGGCCACCGGTCGCCGCCCGAGTCGAGGGGCTCGTTGAGGACCTGCTCGCCTCCTCGCTGGCAGTCGAAGCAGGGGCCCTCCTCGTTCTGGACCTCGAAGAGCTCGGCCACGCGCATGCGCTCGGTGGACGACGCCATGACCTGCAACCGGCCTTGCCGGTCGAGGAGCACCAGTCCCACTTCGGCGCTGTCGAGGAGATCGACGCATCGCTCCGCCAGCGTGGAGAGGAAGTCCACGATGTCGTAGTCGTCGACGAGCGTGTCAGCCAGCTCGATGAACGTCCTGGCCAACCACTGCTCTCCCCTTTCCTCTGTCACTGGGCTTCCTCCCGCCGTGTGTTCCCGGGCGATCTCGGGGTCACCGCTCGTCGAACCGTAGTTGCCCGGTCACCACCTGCTCGGCAACCTCTTGAATGGGCCGGTCGGCGGCGAAGGCGTGCGCCCGCAGCCGCACCAGCGCCTCGTCGACGTGCGCTTCGATCTGGGCGGCGATCATCCCCGTGGCCTGATGGACCACGGCCCGGTGATCGGCGACCTCCAGCGCCCAGGCCACCGACTCGGCGGCCGCCTCCGACTGCAGGACGAGCACGAGCTGGGTGACCAGATCGGCCACTTCGAGCGCGTTGGTGAGGTCGCCGTCGACCAAGGGCCCGGCCGTGTCCCGGTAGAGGACCAGCACCCCCAGCCTGGTGGCCTTCTCCTGCAGCGGCAGGGCGAACACCGCTTGGACGCCCATGGCGGCGACCGCCGCGCTGAATTGGGGCCACCGCTGGCCCAGGGCGCGCACGTCGCCGACCAGGACGGGTCTGCCCTGGGCGAAGGCGTCCACGGCCGGCCCCTGGCCGAGGGTGAACTCGAGGTCCTGGATGGCCCGAGCCCTCCCGTCGAAGGCGCTGGCCACACTCTGGGATTGGGTCGGGTCCATCAACGAGATGGCCGCGCCGCTCACCGGCAGGAGTTCGACGCACCCCCGGCACAAGGTCGCCAGCGAGGGCCGGTCGCCGTCGGCCACCCCGGACAACACGGTCCAGAAGCGACTGGCGTCGTCGGTGCTCACCGGCCCGGCCCGTGGTGCGCGGCGTCAGCCGCCGTCCTGGCGGCCCAAGGGTCGCCGTGGCCCGGTTCCGAGCGCGGCCGGGCCGCCACCGCGAGCCGACGAAGCCGGGGGTACACGACAGGCATGACTTTCCTTTGAGGATGCTCAGAAGAGGCGTCAAGCCTGTACGGGGCGACAACCTGGCATGGTCGTCCGGCCCAAACAAGGCGTCACTCCCAAGGGTGAACACCTACGACGCTACACGGACCACCCGGGTAGGCCGGTCACGGGGTCGAAGTGTCGGACCCGACCCCTGCGGAGCAGAATGTCGCCCATGGTCACAGGGTCACGTTCAGCCGACACCTTCTCCAGCCGGTCCACCATCGCCGTCGGTGACCGGAGGTTCGCGGTGCACCGACTCGACGCCCTGGCGGGACTCTTCGACATCGGCCGCCTGCCCTATGCCATGAAGGTCCTCCTGGAGAACCTCCTGCGCCACGAGGACGGGCACCAGGTCCACGCGGCGGACATCGAGGCCGTGGCCGGATGGGCCAACCGCCAGGCGTCCGGAGCCACCTCGAACACCGAGATCGCCTTCACGCCCGAGCGTGTGCTCATGCAGGACTTCACCGGAGTCCCGGGAGTGGTCGACCTGGCCGCCATGCGTGACGCGCTCACGGTGCTCGGCGGCGACCCCCACTCGATCAACCCGCTCGTCCCTGTCGAGCTCGTCATCGACCACTCCGTCATCGCCGAGTCCTCGGGGCTGGACTCGTCGTTCGCCACCAACGTCGACATCGAGTACGGGCGCAACATCGAGCGGTACCAACTCCTGCGGTGGGCCCAGCAGGCTTTCGACGGCTTTCGCGTGGTTCCACCGGGTACCGGCATCTGCCATCAGGTGAACCTGGAGTACCTGGCCCGCGTGGTGTTCGCCACCGAGGACGGCCAGGCATTCCCCGACACGCTGGTGGGGACCGACTCCCACACCACGATGGTGAACGGGCTCGGTGTGCTCGGCTGGGGCGTGGGGGGCATCGAGGCCGAGGCGGCCATGCTGGGGCAACCGCTCACCATGCTCGTGCCCCCCGTCGTCGGGCTGCGACTCACCGGCGCACTGCCGGAAGGGACGACCGCCACCGACCTGGTGCTGACGATCGCCCAGCTGCTGCGGGCGCACGGGGTGGTCGGCAAGTTCGTCGAGGTGCACGGCCCCGGACTGGCGCAGCTCCCCCTCGAGAACCGGGCCACTATCGGCAACATGGCCCCCGAGTACGGGGCCACCTGCGTGATCTTCCCCATCGACGACGTGACCCTGCGCTATCTCCGCTTCACCGGACGCGACGAGGCGCACGTGGCCCTGGTCGAGGCGTACGCCAAGGAGCAGGGCCTGTTCCACCGGGTGGGAGACGTCGAACCGGTGTTCTCCGAGTCGGTGGCGCTCGACCTGTCCACCGTGGAACCCAGCCTGGCGGGGCCGTCGAGGCCCCAGGACCGGGTGTCGCTGTCGGACACCAAGGCGGGCTTCCGCCGCGCCCTCGCCTCCGGCACCCGCGGGGACGCCGGGCCCGCCCTGCGGGTGGCCTCGGCGCGTCTCGAGGGCGCCACGCCGGTCGAGGTGGCCGACGGCCACGTGGTTATCGCCGCCATCACGAGCTGCACGAACACCTCTAATCCGCAGGTGATGCTGGCAGCCGGGCTGCTCGCCCAGAAGGCCGTGGCCCGCGGCCTGCGCTCCCAGCCCTGGGTCAAGACGTCGCTGGCCCCGGGGTCCCGGGTGGTCATGGATTACTACGAGCGAGCCGGGCTGCGCGCCCCACTCGAAGAGCTCGGGTTCCAGCTCGTGGGCTTCGGGTGCACCACCTGCATCGGCAATTCGGGCCCTCTGCTGCCCGGCGTGTCCGAGGCGGTGCACGACGGCGACCTGAGCGTGGCGGCGGTGCTGTCGGGCAACCGCAACTTCGAAGGCCGCATCCACCCCGATGTCCGGCTCAACTACCTGGCGTCGCCTCCACTGGTGGTGGCCTACGCGCTGGCGGGAACCATGGACATCGATCTCACGTCCGAACCTCTCGGCACCGACGCCCAAGGTGATCCCGTCTACCTGCGCGACCTGTGGCCGACGCCGGCCGAGGTCTCCGCCGTCATCGAGGACGCCGTGACCTCGGAGATGTTCCGGGAGCGCTACGCGTCGGTGTTCGAAGGTGACGACCGCTGGAAGGACATCGACACGAGCCAGGGCGACACCTTCAATTGGGAGGCGCGCTCGACCTACGTCCTGAAGCCGCCGTTCTTCGAAGGGTTCAGCCCCGAGCCTTCCGCCGTGGCCGACATCGTGGGGGCGCGGGTGCTGGCGGTGCTCGGAGACAGCGTCACCACCGACCACATCTCCCCCGCCGGATCCATCCGGCCCAGCTCACCGGCGGGCGTGTACCTCACCGACCACGGCGTGGAGCCGTCGGAGTTCAACTCCTACGGAGCCCGCCGGGGCAACCACGAGGTGATGATGCGCGGGACGTTCGCCAACGTCCGCCTGCGCAACCTCCTGGCGCCGGGCACCGAGGGGGGCGTGACCCGGCTCCTTCCGGGCGGTGAGCAGATGAGCATCTACGACGCCGCCATGCGGTACCGGGCCGAGGGGGTCCCGCTGGTGGTGCTGGCCGGCAGGGAGTACGGGTCGGGCTCGTCGCGCGACTGGGCGGCCAAGGGCCCCGCGCTCCTGGGTGTGCGGGCGGTCATCGCCGAGAGTTTCGAGCGGATCCATCGTTCGAACCTGTTGGGGATGGGCATCCTCCCCCTGCAGTTCACGGAGGGGACCTCCACGGCGAGCCTCGGCCTGAGCGGAGAGGAGGTCTTCGACATCGCCGGGCTCGACGCCCTGCGGGCGGGGGACGTCCTCAAGGAGCTCACGGTGCGCGCCGGCGCGGTGGAGTTCAACGCCCGCGTCCGCATCGACACCCCCATGGAAGCCGAGTACTTCCGCCATGGCGGCATCCTCGCCTACGTCCTGCGCCAACTGGCCCACTGACCCGACGCCCACCGGCCCACCACCGCACGGCGATCGATGCCACCCTGTCCCCGCCGATGGCGTCACGCCGCGATGTTCGCCGCCGCCGTGGGCGCCGGCGTCCTGGGGGTGCTGAGCGTCGGCGTGCCACCGGTGTCGGCGCAGGCCCTCCCCCGCACGTCGCCCGATGCCGCCGCGGTGTACGACGCCGATGCCCCCGACCCCGACGTGATCCGGGTGGGAACGACCTATTACGCGTACACCACCGCCAGCGACCTGGAGAACATCCCGGTGCTGAGCTCGACCGACCTCCAGACCTGGCAACCGCTGGGCGACGCCCTTCCGACCCTGCCCGCGTGGTCCGAAATGGGGCGGTCCTGGTCGCCGGGCGTGGTCTTCCTCGACGGCCAGTACGTCATGTACTACGCCACGGAGGTGACGGCCACCGGGCTGCAGTGCATCTCGGTGGCCACGTCCACCGTGCCCACCGGCCCGTTCATCGACACCTCGACGACACCGTTCGTCTGCCAGACGAGCCTCGGAGGATCCATCGACCCGCAGCCCGTGGTGGACGCCGACGGCACGGCCTATCTGGACTGGAAGTCGAACGGGGGCGCGTCGACCACGCCGGCGTCCATCTGGGCGGCCCAGCTGGCGCCCGACGGCTTGTCCCTGGTTTCGTCGCCGCACGCGCTGATCACCCAGGACCCCGGCTGGCAGACCACTGTGGAGGGGCCGGACATGGTCGACGCCTCGGGCGCGTACGTGCTGTTCTTCTCCGGGGGCGAGTGGAACGGGGCGGGCTACGGAGTGGGCTACGCCGATTGCGCGGGGCCGCTGGGGCCGTGCGTCGAGCCCGACAGCTCCCCGATCCTGCACTCCGACGCCGCCCGGCTCGGCCCGGGCGGAGAGTCGTTGTTCCAGGACCCCGACGGGAATTGGTATATGGCCTACGCCGCCTGGGACGGCCCGGTGAGCAACTACTCCTACAGCGCGGGCAGCTTCCGCAGCTTGTGGATCGCCCCTGTCACCTTCTCGGGCGGCACGCCGGACGTGGAGGCGGGCGAGGCACCCGAGGGATACCACCTGTTCGCCAGTGACGGCGGGGTGTTCGCCTTCGGCGCGGCCCGCTTCGCGGGGTCGATGGGCGGCGCGCCCCTGCGGGCACCGGTGGTGGGTGGCGCCCCCGATCCCGGCACCGGTGGCTATTGGGAAGTGGCCGCCGACGGCGGGGTGTTCGCCTTCGACGCCCCCTTCGCGGGCTCGATGGGCGACCGACCTCTGGCCGCGCCCATCGTCGGCATGGCGGCCACCCCCGACGGCCGCGGCTACTGGCTGGTGGCCTCCGACGGGGGGGTCTTCGGGTTCGGCGACGCCGCCTTCTCCGGGTCGATGGGTGATCGACGTCTCGCCGCGCCCATCGTCGGCATGGCGGCCACCCCCGACGGCCGCGGTTACTGGCTGGTGGCGTCTGACGGGGGGGTCTTTGGGTTCGGCGACGCCGCCTTCTTCGGGTCGATGGGGGCCACACCCCTCGGCGCCGCGGTGGTGGGCATGGCGGCCATGCCCCAGGGCGGCGGGTACTGGCTGGTGACGTCGGACGGCGAGGTTTTCACCTTCGGAAACGCGCAGGACTTCGGGTCGATGGTGGGACAACGGATCAGCCGACCGGTGGTGGCCATCGTCGCCGGACCCGGCAGCGGCGGGTACTGGCTCGTGGCGTCGGACGGGGGGATCTTCTCGTTCGGCGACGCCGCCTTCTCGGGGTCCACCGGTGACATCCGTCTCCGGGCGCCCGTCATGGCGGGCTCCGCAGCTTGATCAGCGACCCAGCGTGATGAGCGACCCAGCGTGATGAGCGACCCAGCGTGATGAGCGACTCGGCGTGATCAGCGACCCGGTGTGATCAGCGACCCTCCAGGATCACCACGGGCTCCTCGGTGACCACGAAGGCGAGGCGGTCGACGTCGAGGAACTTGGGAAGGTCCGCCCACACCGTGGAGAAGTCCTTCTCGGCGATGTGCGCCTGGTACTGCTCCATGGACTCGAACCACTGCTCGGTCACCCCGTCGTACCCTCCGTCGTCCTCGGGCCCGTAGTCACCGAGCGCCCGGTGGTGCTGCTCGTAGCGCAGGACGTGGCTACCACTGCGCGTCGACACCACGAGCGGCCCGTGATGGTCGCGCCAGTAGGCGTGGAACTCCTCAGGCGACATCCCCTCCTTGCGGCGGACGAGGCACGTGAGCTTGACCATGGTGACGACCTCCGTGGTGGCAGTCCTTCGACGCCGGGGTTCGGCGGCTCCCGGGGAGGTGCAGGTTGCCACGCGCCCATTGCTTGGAGCGAACCGCCGGCCACCCCCGACGTGTTCCCGGCGGGCCGTCGTCCTCAGGCGGAGGGACCGTCGGCGGCACCCGGAGCAGCCAGGTCGACCGTCAGCGTGACCTCCTCGGCGCCTCTGACCACGAGCACGGCCACGGCGACACCGGGGTCGGTGTCCTCGAGCGCGGCGGCGAGCTCGTCGACGGTGGTCACGTCGCGCTCCCCCACGCGCACGATGAGATCGCCCGGGCGGATCCCCCCGCCGTCGGCGGCACCGCCTTCCTCGACGGCGTGGACCAGGAGCCCGTCGCGCTCGGGAAGCCCCACCGACTGCCGCAGCCGGCGAGCCACGCGGGGGGGCGCCACGGCGATGCCCAGTCGGGGGCGACGGGGCACCTCGCCGCGCGCCAGGGCGTCGACGCGGGCCGAGAGCTCGCCGTCGGCGGGCAGGGCGAGGTAGAAGCCGTCGCCGGCGCGGTGGGTGTCGATGCCCACCAGGTTCCCCAGCACGTCGACCACGGGACCCCCCGACGACCCGCGCGCCAGCGGCGCGGTGTGCTCGATGGCGCCCCGGACCCGCCGGCCACCGGGTCCCCGGAACGCCACGTCGAGGGCGGAGACGAAGCCCACGCTGACGCGCACCGCCCGTCCCCCGGGATTGGCCAGGGCCACGACGGCGTCGCCCATGCGCAGCGTCGCCCCGGTGACCGCCAGCACGGGAGCATCACCGGTGTCCACGGCCACCACCGCCAGGTCACCGTCGACGTCGACGCCGGCGGGGCGCCCGCCCGCCCGCCTGCCGTCGGCAAAGGTGACCACGACCTCCTCGTGACGGATGTTGTGGGCGTTGGTGGCCACCAGCCCCGGGCCCACCACCACGCCGCTGCCTCCCGCACCGACGCCGACGACCGAGGGCGCCACCCTGGCCGCCACGTCTGCCACCGACTTCGAAAGCTCCTCTGCCACCGTTGCCATTGCCTGACCTCCGGGATCCGCCCCTGACCTGCACTTCCGCCGGCTCAGAGGCATTACTAGTAACTTGCAACTTGCAAGCTAGCATAGGAAACGATGCAGCGGACCGCACCGGTCGTGGCGCCACATGCGAGGATCGGCGACATGACCACCTCGGGGCTCGACGCGGCCATGGCCGCCGTGGGGGACCGGTGGACCCTGCTCGTGGTGGACGCCCTCATGGATGGGCCCCGGCGCTTCTCGGACCTGCAACAGGCCATCCCCAAAGTGGCGCCCAACGTGCTCAGCGCCCGGCTGCGTCGCCTCGAGGACCAGGGCCTGGTGGTGGGGACGGCCTACTCGGACCGGCCGCCGCGCCTGGAGTACCGCGTCACCGAGGCCGGGCGCGACCTGGCCGGGGCCATGCGCCTGCTCAGCCGGTGGGGGGCGCGCGACGCCGGGGGCGAGGTCGAGGGCCCCAACCACCGTTCGTGCGGCACCCCCCTCGAGGCCCGCTGGTACTGCCCCACCTGCGCGCGGGTCACCGAGCAGGCCGACGACGACCTGCGCTGGGTCTGAGCGCGCCGTCGGCGCGCCGACCCCGTCGGGCGCGGCGCCCTCAGCGGGGACGCGCCAGCTCCACGAACCGGCCGAGCACGCGCCGGCCCACCGCTTCGACGGCCGTGCGGGCGTCGGCGTCGAGGGTGACGTCGGGGGGGAGCTCCGGTGCCCAGGCCTCGGCCATGGACTGGTCGACCTCGATGTGGAACTGGAGCCCGTAGGCCCAGGGCCCGTAGCGGAAGGCCTGGTTGCGGTAACGCGCACCCGAGGCGAGGTGCACGGCGCCGTCGGGGATCTCGAAGGTGTCCCCGTGCCACTGGATGACCTTCAGGCGCTCCCCCTCGGGCCCGAGCACGGGGTCGCCTCGACCGTGCTCGGTCAGCTCGACCTCGTCCACGCCGATCTCGGGTGACGGGCCCGTCGTCACCGCCGCGCCCAGGGCGGCGGCCAGCTGTTGCGCCCCCAGGCACACCCCGAGCACGGGGAGGCCCGCCTGCACGGCCCGGGTGATCCACCGGCGCTCGGTTTCGAGCCACGGGTGGGCGTCGGTGTCGTGCACGCCCATGGCGCCGCCCATGACGACCACGCCACCGAGGGACTCGGGCTCCGGGAGCGGGTCGCCGCGCTCGACCTGGGCCACGCGCATCTCCAAACCGGCGTCGGCGAGCACCCCGGCCAACAGCCCGGGGCCTTCGAGCGGGGCGTGCTGCGCCACCACCCAGGGGCGCCCGGCGGAACTCGACGCAGACGACGACCGCCGGCGGCGACGCGACACCGCGGCGGTCAGGGGGTGACGACGACCCGGAACGCCTCGGCCAGGTGTCCCTCGGGCAGACCGGCCATGCGGGCGGTGGCCTGCGTCCAGCCGCGGATGCGCTCGTCGAGCCATTCACCCTCGCCCACCTGGCTGCGATGGCGGCGCAAGGCGGCGATCTTGCGATCGAAGGTGTCGGTGATGTCGACGGCGCGGTTGGAGCTCGGCGCCGCCATCAGCCACATCTCAGGGACGCTGTAGGGCTCGAGGCCTTCGTCGAGGAGCTCGGGATGGGCGAAGGGGTTGCGGGCATCGGGATAGACGGCGCACACCGATGCCTCCCCGGCGGCCAGATGGTCGGGATGGCTGGCGCCGATGCGGTCCCAGATCCGTTCGGGCGACTGGCACACCAGGCGCTGCGGACGGAAGAAGCGGATCTGCCGGGAGATGTCGCGCCGCAGCTCGATGCTGGAGGTCAGCCGCCCGTCGGGGTAGCCGAGGAAGGTCACGTCGTTGACGCCCACCTCGGCGGCGGCGGCGCGTTGCTCGACGCGACGCAGCGCCGACATCTCCGGCCGAGACATCGAACGATCCGACCCACCGGCATCCCCGTCGGTGACGACGCAGTAGGCGACCTCGATCCCCGCCTTCACCCACACCGCCACCGACCCGGCCACCCCGAAGTCGACGTCGTCGGGATGCGCCGTCACCACCAGGATCTTCTCGACGCCCTCACCGTCATCGAGGGCAAGAGCGGTGGTGTCGGGCCCGTCGTTCGCCATGACGGCGAGCCTACCGGGGCGCGTTGCCCCCGGGTCAGGCCGGCAGGCCGATGCCCTGGGCGGCGAGGGTGTCCAGGGCGCCGACGACATGGTGGGACGCGCTCGAGGCGAACGCCCGCCACCGGACGGGATCGGCGTCGAGGTCGTCGGCCTCGCCCCACAACGCCGCTTCGACCGGTGCCAGCACGGCGCGCACCGCCTCGAGGCTCGGCGCGTCGGTCTCCGCGGCGCGGCCCAGCGCGGCGAAGCGCCGCGCGGTGGACACCTGCGCCAACAGGCCCGGAACGGCGGCGGGTGCCGTCGACGGCGAGGGCGCCAGCACGGGGACGAACACCGACGCACACGGGTTGCCCAGAGCCACCCACGCACGCGCCGGGCCGGCCCGGTCGGCGCGCAGCTCGGCCACCATCGACGCCGTGGTGGCTTCGAAGTCGCGGATGTGCATGCACAGCGTCACCCCGGTGCCGTCGGCCGCCACCTCGGCGGGGGCGGGGACGACGGGCCCGTCACCACCGGGCGCGCCCCAGGGGCCGGTGCCGTGGTCGCGCAGGTGCGCCACGGCGCCACGAGCCGCCGACGACGGGGCGCCGGAGTCGGCGAGGGCGGCGCTCGCATGCTGGCTCGCCACGAAGGCCCGGCTGGCGGCGAGACGACCATCGGCGAACCCGGTGGGGGTGGCCGGGTCGCGCCAGCTGTCGATGTCGGTCCCCGGCACCACCCCCGGCGAGGCGCGCGTCCAGTCCCGCCGCAGGGTCAGGCGGTTGGAGATGGCGTCGCCCCCGACGACGGGGCGCGCCGCCCACGACCGCCCCGACGTCTCGAGGACCCAGGCCGAGCCCGGGTCGGCCACGAGGAACGACGACCAGTAGGCCACGCCGTTGACGTCGTCGCCCACGCCCCCCTGCCCGTGGCGCTCGAGGAGCCCGGTCATGACGTCGAGCGCCTCCTCGGCGCCGGCGGCGCGCTCGAGCCCCAGCCGGACCAGGTCCATGCCCAGCAGGGCGGCGGGTGCGGTGCGGGGGTCGTCCACCGTGTTCACCATCTCGTTGCCGATGGCGACGCCGTGTTCGTTCACGCCGTGCTCGGCCCCCCACAACCACGCCGGGCGGCTCAGCACGGTGGCGGCCGCGCCCGTGTCGGGCAGCTCCAGGTACTGGGTGCGGAGCCGGCCGCCCCCGGCGCGCCGGCCGTGCACCTCGACCACTTGCAGCTCGCGCAGCGGGCGGTCCGAGTTCTTGGCGAACAGCGCACCACCGTCGGCGAGGACGCACAAGGTGTCGCACACGACTGCCGTGCCGCCCTGTCCTACTCAGACCCTGACCGGGTCGATGCTCAGGCGGCGCCCTCGCCCGGCTGCCAACCCACCAGGTCGGCGAGACGGGGATCGTTGGAGAAGATCTCGATGATCGGGGCCCGCAGGCTCAGGCGCTTCTGGATCCGCTCCACGTCGAGGATCTCGTTCCACAGCACGAGGGTGGCCACCACTCCCGAGCCCCCGGCGCGCGCCGTGCGGCCCGAGCGGTGCAGGTAGGCCTTGTGGTCCTCGGGTGGGTCGTAGTGCACCACCACGTCGACGTCGTCGATGTCGAGGCCCCGGGCGGCCACGTCGGTGGCCACGAGCACGTGCAGGCGCCCGGCGGTGAAGTCCTCGAGCGCCTTCTCGCGGCTGGACTGGCGCAGGTCACCGTGGATGGCCGCGGCCCGCACCCGCTCGCGACCGAGATGCTCGACGAGGCGGTCCGCACCCCGTTTGGTGCGGACGAACACCAGAGCCTTGGTGGCGCCGCGGCAGATGGCGGCCAGCACCTTCACCTTGTCCATCTGGTGCACCTGGAGGAAGCGGTGCTCCATCGACTCCACCGTGGCCGACACCGACGCCACCTCGTGACGAACGGGATCGTGCAGGTGGCGCTTGACCACCCGGTCGACGTCACCGTCGAGCGTGGCCGAGAACAACATGGTCTGGTGGCGCCCCTCGATCCGGCGCAGGACCCACTCCACCTGGGGTAGGAAGCCCATGTCGGCCATGCGGTCGGCCTCGTCGAGCACCACCACCTCGATGCCGGCCAACGAGACGGCCCGTCGCTCGGTCAGGTCGATCAACCGACCCGGTGTGGCGATGACGACGTCGACGCCTTTGTGCAGCTTCTTGATCTGGCGCTCGATGTCGGCCCCGCCGTAGACGACGACGACGCGCCGCCCCGTCGACTTGCCGAGGGGCTCGAGCACGTCGGCCACCTGGACGGCGAGCTCCCGGGTGGGGACGAGCACCAGGGCGCGTGGGCTGTCGGGCCCGCCGGCGCTGGCCCGCATGAGCAGGGGCAGGCCGAAGGCGAGCGTCTTGCCCGATCCGGTCTTGGCCTTGCCGCACACGTCGCGCCCGGCGATGCCGTCGGGGATGGTGAGCGCCTGGACCGGGAACGGAGCGGTGATCCCCTGCGAATGCAGGACCGCCACGAGCTCGGGGGCCACCCCCAGTTGTTCGAAGGTGGCGGTGGGGATGGGAAGTGGCGCGTCGAGCTCGGGATCGGAGCTCTCCAGCTCCGCCGGGCCCCTGGAGGTCATGGTCATCGGTGGTGTCGCTCGCTTGTCTTCGACTGACGGCCGCCCATCGGCCGCGGGGCGGGCCCGCCTCGATGACTCCGCCCCGGCCGCTTGTGTGCGGCCATCGAAGAACCGGTGAGGAAGACCCCGGTGTGCGCGGCACAGCGCCGCGTCATACGACTCCAGTGTAGCGGCCGGGGCCGCCAACGGGACGTTTCCCCGGGCGGCGCCTGCTCAGGTGGGCGCCGGGGCGTGGTAGATGTCCGCCCCCGAGGCGCGGAATTCCACCGCTTTGGCCTGCAGGCCGAGCTCCAGAGCCTCCTCCGGTGACACCCCCTGTGCATCGGCGAGCGCCCGCACGTCATGGCTGATGCGCATGGAGCAGAACTTGGGCCCGCACATGGAGCAGAAATGCGCCGTCTTGGCCGGGGCGGCGGGAAGGGTGGCGTCGTGATAGCGACGCGCCGTGGCTGGGTCGAGTGCCAGGTTGAACTGGTCCTCCCAGCGGAACTCGAAGCGCGCCGCCGACAAGGCGTCGTCCCACTCCTGGGCGCCGGGATGGCCCTTGGCCACATCGGCGGCGTGGGCGGCGATCTTGTAGGCGATCATCCCGGCCTTCACGTCCTCGCGGTCGGGAAGCCCCAGATGCTCTTTGGGGGTGACATAACAGAGCATGGCGGTGCCGTGCATGGCGATCACCGCCGCCCCGATGGCCGAGGTGATGTGGTCGTAGCCCGGCGCCACGTCGGTGGTGAGAGGCCCCAGTGTGTAGAACGGCGCCTGGTGGCAGACCTCCTGCTGCAAGGTCACGTTCTCGGCGATGCGGTGCAGCGGCACGTGCCCGGGGCCCTCGATCATCACCTGGACGTCGTGGCGCCAGGCCACCTCGGTCAGCTCGCCCAACGTGCGGAGCTCGGCGAACTGGGCCTCGTCGTTGGCATCGGCCACCGAGCCCGGGCGCAACCCGTCGCCCAGCGAGAAGGCCACGTCGTAGGAGGCGAGGATCTCGCACAGCTCCTCGAAGCGCGTGTAGAGGAAGTTCTCGTGGTGGTGCGCCAGGCACCACGCCGCCATGATCGAGCCGCCCCGGCTCACGATGCCCGTCACCCGTCGGGCGGTGAGCGGCACGTAGCGCAGCAGGACCCCGGCATGGACGGTGAAGTAGTCGACTCCCTGCTCGGCCTGCTCGATGATGGTGTCGCGGTAGACGTCCCAGGTCAGCTCCTCGGGACGGCCGTCCACCTTCTCGAGCGCCTGGTAGATGGGCACCGTGCCGATGGGCACGGGCGAGTTGCGCACGATCCACTCCCGCGTGGTGTGGATGTCGGGGCCCGTGGACAGGTCCATGACGGTGTCCGCTCCCCAGTGCGTCGCCCACGTCAGCTTCTCCACCTCCTCGGCCACCGAGGAGGTGACCGCCGAGTTCCCGATGTTGGCGTTCACCTTCACCAGGAACCGCCGCCCGATGGCCATGGGCTCGGACTCGGGATGGTTGACGTTGGCGGGGATGATGGCGCGCCCCGCGGCCACCTCGTCGCGCACCACTGAGGCGTCGACGTGCTCGCGCAACGCCACGAACTGCATCTCCGGGGTGATCTCGCCTCGCCGGGCGTAGTGCAGCTGGGTCACCGGCGCCGGCCCGCTCGCCGCCAGGGGACGACGCCGGGCCCCGGGGAACGCCTCGGGCGCCCCGGCGCGGCGCAGCGCGCCCCGGCCGTCGTCCCGTAGACGGGGGGCCCGCCCCTCGTGCTCGGCGACGTCCCTGCGCCCCGTGATCCACGCGCTGCGCAGCGGCGCCAGACCCTGGCGGGGATCGGAGCCGGGCCCCGAGGTGTCGTAGAGGAGCACCGGCGCGTTGGGCACCGGCTCGGGACCGGGCGTGGGTGCTAGGGCCACCTCGACGAAGGGCACGCGCACACCCGGCGTGGCCCCCGTCACGTACACCTTGCGACGGTTGAACGCGCCTGTGTCGGCTCCGGCTTCGGCCGCGGTGCGTTCCTCGGAGACATCGGTGACGTCCATCTCCATCCTCCCTCCGCCGGCATTACCCGGATCAGGTCGACGGTCGGCGCCGGCGAGGCGCCCTCTCAGCCCGGTACCTCCGAGCTCCCGCGGCCCGAGTCTCGCGCAAAAGATGGCGGGCCGGGTCTGTGCCATGGTGGGGCGCCCACGACCAGGAGGAGCTCGCAGTGGAAGACAAAGACGACAAGACCCGCCTCGCCCCCGGCGACAAGGCCCCCGCCTTCACCCTGGCCGACCAGGACGGCAAGAAGGTGTCGCTGCGCGACTTCGCCGGCCAGCCGGTGGTGGTGTACTTCTATCCGGCCGACGACACACCCGGGTGCACCAAAGAGGCGTGCCAGTTCAACGACAACCTGCGGGCCTTCTCCCGGTCGGGGGCGGCCGTCCTCGGCATCTCGCCCGACGGCGCCGACAAGCACGTGGCCTTCCGCAAGAAGTACGGGCTGCGCTTCCCCCTGCTGACTGACACCGACCACGCCGTCATGGAGCGCTACGGCGCCTGGGGCGAGAAGACGCTGTACGGGAAGAAGTCGGTGGGGGTGATCCGCTCGACGTTCCTGGTGGGCGCCGACGGCAAGGTCCGGCGCGCCTGGTACCACGTGAAGGCCGATGGCCACGCCGACAAGGTCCTCGCCGAGCTGGCCGACTGAGGCCCCGAGGGCTCAACGCTGGTGACGCGGGCACCACCACGTGGTGCGCCCGCCCACCGTGGAGCGCACCAGCTCGGTGCCGTCGCGCGGGCAACGACCGCCCAGCACCCGCTCGGGCATGAGGTCGCCCCGGTGCGACCCGCCCCGCCGCATAAGGTCCTCCAGGGTGCCGCGCAGACGACGATGCAGCCGTCGGTGCTCCGCCGTCGTCAGGGAACGGGACCGGCGCTGAGGGTCGAGCGCGGCGCGCCACAGCACCTCGTCGGCGATCAGGTTGCCCACACCGGCCACCCGGCGCTGGTCCATGAGCCGCGCCTTGAGGGCCACGTCGCTGTGCTCGAGCGCGTGGCGCAACTGCGCCGGGGTGATCACCAGGGCGTCGGGCCCGAGCACCGACTCGTCGGGGTCGAGCTCCACCCCGCCGAGCAGGCGGGGGTCGCGCACCGTCATGATGCCGCCGTCTTCGAAGCACACCGTGAAGCGGTCCCAGGCCGACTCGTCGCGCTCGCTCGAGTAGACGAGCCGGTCCACGCCGGAACGCCCGTCGAGCAGCAGGCGGCCCGTCATGCCGAAACGCAGCCCCAGACGCCGGCCCTCGCCAGGCCCGTCCATGTCGAGCACGAGCAGCTTGCCGTGGCGCCGGGCGTGGGTGAAGGTCACGCCGGCCAGCGCGGCCAGGAGACGGCGGGGTGGGCTCTGGCCGCGGACGAAGCGCCGGTCACCGAGTCGGGCGCGTTCGACGGGGCGATGCAGCGACCCCTCGGCCACCCGGCGATAGGCCTCCACCTCGGGCAACTCGGGCACGACCGCCGACGCTACTGTGGGCGCCGTGCCTCCCGAGAAGCCTCATTGGGCCCACCTCTACAAAGAGGTCGTGACGTCCGGACTGTGCACCGGTTGCGCGGGCTGCATCATCGCCTGCCCGCACGACGTCCTGAAGTACGACGACCAGGGCGGGGTCTACCGGCCCTGGAAGGTCGACGAGGACGGGGGTCCCACCGACTGCACCCACGGCGTCAAGGGCTGCACCATGTGCACCCGGGCGTGCCCCCGCTTCCGCGACTGGGAAACCGACATCGACTCCTTCCTCTTCGGCCGCCAGCGGACGCTCGACGAGGTAGCCGGGATCTCCGGGGACATCGTCCTCGCCCGCGCCACCGACCCCGAGGTCCTCGAGTCGGGCCAGGACGGCGGGCTCGTGTCGGCCATCCTCATCTGGGCCCTGGAGCACGACCGGATCGACGCCGCCCTGGTATCCGCGGTCGAAGGCGAGGGGACGTGGAAGGCGGTCCCGGCGGTGGCCCGCAACCGGGCCGAGGTCCTGGCGGCGGCGGGCTCGCGCTACACCTACTCGGCCAACACCCTGGCCTATCCCCAGGCCATCGCAACCGGCGCCGAGCGCATCGCCCTGGTCGGGATGAGCTGCCAGGCCTCGATCCCGGCGGTGATGAAGGCCCGCAAGACGGGCAAGGTGGCCCGGCGCCTGGCCCTGTCGATCGGGCTGCTGTGCTCCAAGACGTTCGACGACGCCATCTTCCCCGAGCTCTTCGAGGCCAAGTACGGCCTCGGTCGCAACGACATCACCAAGATCAACATCAAGGGCGTGTTCCAGATCTGGACGCGCGACGGCGGGTACCACGAGGTGCCGCTCAAAGAGGGCCGCGACTGGACGCGCGAGGGTTGCAAGGCCTGCCCCGACTTCGCCGCCGAGCACGCCGACATCTCCACCGGTGGGATCGGGGCCTTCAGCGACTGGACGCTCACCATCGTCCGCACCGACCAGGGCCGCGACGTCCTGGCCGGCATGGTGGCCGACGGGGCGGTGCAGACGCGCCCCGGCGACGACGACCCCGGGGCGTTGGAGCTGTTGCGCAAGCTGGCCCGGGTGTCGCGGCGCCGCTGGCCCCAGACCGAGGTCGTCGGCCCCGGTCTGGCCCCGTCACCGGCCTGAGGTCGCCTCCGGTCCGGTGGCCGCCAGGGTGCAGGCTCGGTCGAACACGGCGTCGAACATCTCCTCGGTGAGCCTCCCCGTGAAGGTGTTCTGCTGGCTCGGGTGGTACGAGCACACCACGACGCGCCCGTCGGGCGCGACCGCTTCGACGCCGTGGCCGAATTTGGGTCGGGGTCGTAGCCCGAGCTCGTCCGCCACCACCTGGTAGGCGAACAGTCCCAGGGCGACCACGACGCGCACCTCGGTGAGCAGCCCGAGCTCGCGACGGAAGAACGGAGCACACGCGTCGCGCTCGACCGGGGTCGGCTTGTTCTGGGGCGGGGCGCACCGCACCGCCGCCAGCACGTACGCCCCCGACAGCTCGAGACCGTCGTCGACGGCCACGCTGGTGGGTTGGTTGGCGAGCCCGGCGCGCCACAGCGCCGAGAACAGCCAGTCGCCGGAGCGGTCCCCGGTGAACACCCGCCCTGTCCTGTTCCCGCCGTGGGCAGCGGGCGCCAACCCGACCACCACCACACGGGCCGAGGGATCACCGAAGCCGGGGACGGGACGACCCCAGTAGTCCTGGTCGGCGAAGGCGGCTCGTCGCCGATGCGCCACCTCCTCGCGCCACGCCACCAGGCGGGCGCAGCGACGGCACTGCGTGATCTCGCTGGTCAGCGCGTCGAGCGGCGGGAGGACCACGGCCGACAGCGTACGATGGCGCGCCGTGCCCACCCGCCGAATTACGGCTCCTGCCGTGGCACTGCTCGTCCGCCACGGCCGCACGCCCACGACGGGCGTCGTGCTCCCCGGGCGGGCCCCGGGCCTGCATCTGTCCGACGAGGGCAGAGCCCAGGCCGAAGCGGCCGCGCAACGCATCGCGGCGTTGGCCAAGGCGCCCGTGGCGGTGTACGCCTCGCCCCTGGAACGGGCCATGGAGACGGCCAAGCCGATCGCCCGACTCCTGGGACTGCGGGTACGCGTCGAGCGGGGGCTGCTCGAGTGCGACTTCGGCGACTGGACCGGAGCCCGGCTGGCCACCTTGCGCCGGCGCCGTGAGTGGCACAGCGTGGTGTCGTTGCCGAGCTCGTTCCGGTTCCCCCACGGGGAATCGTTCATGGAGATGCAGGCGCGCACCGTCTCGACCCTCGACCGCCTGGCCGATCGCCACCGGGGCGAGTCCTTCGTGGCCGTGTCGCATGCCGATCCCATCAAGGCGGCCGTGGCGGCCACCGCCGGGGTCCCCCTCGACCTCTTCCAGAGGCTCGTGGTGTCCCCGTGCTCGATCACCGCCCTCGTGCGGGGCCCCACCGGCTCCCACGTGCTGTGCGTCAACGTCACGCCGTCACTGGCAGAGTTGGCCCTGTCATGAGCCCCACCCTGGACCTCGGCGACCTCGATCGCTTCACCGTCGGCACCGAGGGCGAGGTGGGCCAGCGCATCTTCCTGTTGCAGTGCCGCCGGGGTGGCACCGTGGTCACGCTCAAGGCCGAGAAGCAGCAGGTGTCGGTGTTGGCGGAGTACCTCGGGCGCCTCCTGGCCGACCTCGACCGGCCCGAGGACCTCCCCGTCGACCTCGAGCTCGAGGAGCCCGCCGATCCGCACTGGGTCATCGGCACCCTCGGGGTGAGCTACGACGACGCCCTCGACCGCATCGTCCTCGTCGCCGAGGAGCTCGTGGCCGAGGACGAGGAGGGTGACATGGCGCGCTTCACGATCACACGGTCCCAAGCCGCCGCCTTCGCCATCCGGGCCACCACCCTGGTCGAGGCCGGGCGCCCCCCCTGCCCTCTGTGCGGCGGTCCCCTCGACCCTTCCGGGCACGAGTGTCCGAGAACCAACGGCCACCGGCCGCCCGCCACTTGAGCCTCTTGGCCGAGGGCGACATCGACGTCGTCGGCCGGATGCCGTGGAGCTCGAACCACACCTTTCTCGTCACGTGCCGGCTCGGGGACCAAGAGACGGGCGCGGTGTACAAGCCCGGACGGGGGGAGCGGCATCTGTGGGACTTCCCCGAGGCCGTCTACCGCCGTGAGGTCGCCGCCTACGAGCTGTCGGGCGCGCTCGGTTGGGACCTCGTCCCCGAGACGGTGGAACGCGACGACGCCCCCCTGGGCCCGGGCTCGCTCCAGCGCTTCATCGCCGCCGACTTCTCCCAACACCACTTCACCCTGGTCGAGGACGAGCACCATCACGACCAGCTGCGGGCCATCTGCGCCTTCGACGTCGTGGCCAACAACACCGATCGCAAGAGCGGGCACTGCATCATCGACGAGGACGGGAAGATCTGGGCCATAGACAACGGCCTGTGCTTCCACGCCGAGCCCAAGCTGCGCACCGTCATCTGGGAGTTCGCCGGTGAGCCCCTGTCGGCCGGCCTCGTCGACGGCCTGGCCCGCGTGGCCCAGGCCCCGCCCGCCGTCCTGGCGTCGTTGCTCTCGGCCCGTGAGGTCCAGGCCGTGGCCCGGCGCGCCGGCGCGCTGGTCAAGGCGGGGCGGTTCCCGGTCCCCGATCCCGACACCCACCACTACCCCTGGCCCCTGGTCTGAGGCGCGCCCCGTTGACCAACCGTTGACGCGCCGTTGGTCGCCCCGTGACCCTGGCCACCCATACTCGAAGCACAATGGGGAAGCAGATGCTGGTGCGCGAGCCGAGTCGGAACCTCACCGACGGCATCGTCACGTACACCACCCGGGTGCCCGTGGACTTCGCCCGCGCCCGCCGACAGTGGGCGGACTACGTCGACGTCGTCACCGACGCCGGATGGCAGACGGTCGTGGTCCCGCCGGTGTCGCAGTGCCCCGACGGGGTCTTCATCGAGGACCCGGTGTTCGTGTACAAGGACGTGGCCGTCGTCACCCGGCCGACCATGCCCTCCCGTCGGTCCGAGGTGGCGGGCATCGAGGAGTCGTTGGCGCCGTTGGGCTACCAGGTCGAGACCATCGAGGCGCCGGGCACCCTCGAAGGCGGCGACATCTTGAGCGTGGGCGACGACGTCTACGTCGGCCTCGGGGGACGCAGCAACGCCGAGGGGATCGGACAACTCCGGGCCATCCTGCAGAGCCGAGGAGCCACCGTGACCGCCGTCGCCATGGGCCCGGCGCTGCATCTCAAGTCGGCGCTCACCGCCCTGCCCGACGGCTCGTTCATCGGCTACGAACCCGCCCTGGTGGACCCCGGCCGCTTCCCCGCCTTCCATCCCGTCCCCGAGTTGCAAGGCTCCAACGTGGTGCTGCTGGGCGGAAACAAGGTCTTGATGGCGGCCAACTGCCGCCGCAGTGCGGCGCTGGTGGCGGGCATCGGCTTCGAGGTGGTGCCCGTCGACATCAGCGAATTCCAAAAGCGCGAAGGCGACGTCACCTGCCTCTCGGTCCGGCTTCCGGAGCCGGCGCTGTGCGTGGCCGCCGACGCCACCTACCACCAGCCCGACACCCTGACCGCCTGAAATCCGCCGCCTGAAGTTCGGGCCCGGCGTGGCCGACCCGAGTCAGGAGACACGCATCAGGAGACCGGCGTCAGGAGACCGGCGTCCGCAGCTCGCGCAGGGTGCCCGTGCCCGGCGACAGCCGGTCCCAGGACGAGGCCGACACCTCGACCACGGCCACCGCCGCGGTGGGGAACCCCCGCTCGAGCCGGGCCCGTCCCTCGGTGTCGTCGTCTTCGAGCAACAACAGGGCGAGCTCGTGCACGGTGGGGTTGTGGCCCACGACCATCACCGCCGAGGGCTCGGCACCCAGCTCGCGCAGGACCCCGATCACGTCGTCGGGGTCGGCTCTGTAGAGGCGTCCGTCGACCACCAGCTCCACGCCGGCGTCGAGCTCGGCTGACACGAGCTGGGCGCTCTGCACGGCGCGGCGCGCCGAGGAGCACAGCACCAACGCCGGTGGCACCACCGAGCCTGGCCCGTCGGCGATCGCCCTCCCCACCTCGGTGGCCTGGCGCCGCCCCCGGGCGGTGAGCGGTCGGCTGTGGTCGTCGGGCCCGTCGCGCGCCGCCTTGGCGTGGCGCAGCACCCACACGAACCGGCCCACTACAGGACGAGTCCCCACTCGCGTCCCATGAAGGCCATGACGGCCTGGGACAGACGCTGGGCGCCGGCGGGCGCGATGTGCGTGCCGTCGGGCTCCCGGACCTGGACCTCGGTGCCCGCCGAGTTCGGCAAGAAGGTGGCGAAATTCCCCTGGGGGCCCGAGAGCACCGGCCACGAGGCGAAATAGCTCACGCCCCGGTGCAGCGCGGCCTGGCTCTCGGCCACGGCGTTCAGCGCCTGCATCTCGGCGTTGAGCCCGGGGTCGGCCATGGGGGGCAGCCCGACCCACAACACCCGCGCCCCCGATCCCGACGCCTCGGCCATGAACGCCCCGACCCGGCCGGCGTAGGCGGCGTTCCACGCCGCGGTGCCGTACTGCAGTGCCGTGGTGCCCACGTCGAAGCTCTGGGGATCGTTGGCGCCGATCAACACCACCACGGCCTGGGGCTGGTACTGGGTGAGGTCGCGCTGGAGCTCGGAGGGCCAGTCGAAGTAGTCCGGACGCGCCAGCCCGGTGTCGATGTGGCCGTCGAGCACGGCGCTCACGACGTCGGTGGCGGCCAGGTCGTTCACCAGCGGCTGGCCGAAGTCGATGCCGAGCGAGTCACCCACCACGAGCACGTGCAGGGGAGCGGCCGGTGTCGGCACCGCCAGCGGGGCCAGGCCGTCCGGTGCGGTGACCGGTGGGGCCGTGCTCGGTCGCGCCGCCGCCACCGCCGGCGCCTCGACGTGCGCCCTGCGGCGCGCCCCGGTGCGAGGGTGGGCGGGGACGCCCTCGACCTGCAGCACGCCGCTGCCGGTGGTCCCGGTGTGCCCGATCACGCGGTCCGCGGCGCCCACGACGTGGCTCAGCCCGAGGGCGTCGGACACCTGGGCCACGGGGCGCAGCACGGCGATGGCGACGGTGCGGCGCGTGCCCAGCGGTGCCTCCTGGGCCGATCGCAGGAGCGTGGGCGCGTCGAGCACGAGCCACAGCGTGAAGCACACCAGGCCGGCCAGCAGGGCGCGGCGCCACGTGACGCGCCCCCGGCGGACGCTGGCGTCGCCGTGGCGCTCGGCCACGTCGGAGTCGCCCATCGGCGTCGGGGCGTCGCCGACGGTGGCGGCGCGCCGGGCGCGGGTGGGGCCCTTGATGGACCTCAGGTCGAGGCCGACGGAGGTGCCATCACGGGTGGAGTGGCGGGCTCGCCGCCTCTCCCGCTCCTCGGTGGCCACCGATGCGCCCGCTCGGACACCGGGGCGCGTGCCGAGGCGATAGGGGACGTCGGTCATGTGGTCGGCGTGTGCACGCGCATGCTCGGAACCGCCCTCGGGGGAACCGGCCTAGAACCGGTAATAGATGAACGGCGCCACACCCTGTGGCCCGAGCGTGGTGATGGCCAGGAGGACCGCCCCCAGTATGGCGCCCTGCGCCACCCATCCTCGACGGCCGAATTCACCCTGGGCACGGCCGACCAGCGCGCCGGGCAGGTACTGCAGCGCGACGGTTCCCACCACGGTGATCACCACCAGCGGGGTCACCAACGGCGCCCGGCCCCAGGCCGTGAAGAGCCGTCCCAGCATGGTGGTCGCCGTCGAGAAGGAGTCGGCGCGGAAGAAGATCCAGCCCAGGCACACGATGTGGAAGGTCACCAGTCGTTGCACCGCCACCCGGGCCCGGCCCCCGGGCACGGGGTCGAGCCCGGCGTCCACCCGGCGCCCCCGGCGAACGTGGCCCACCACCTGGCCCGTCCCGTGGATGGCGCCCCACGCCACGAAGGTCCACGCCGCGCCGTGCCACAGGCCGCCGAGGACCATGGTGATCATGATGTTGCGGGCGGTCTGGGCGCGCGTGCCGCGGCCTCCCCCCAGGGGGATGTAGAGGTAGTCGCGCAACCACCGGGACAACGTCATGTGCCAGCGGTGCCAGAAGTCCTGGAGGTTGCGGGCGGTGTAGGGCGCGTTGAAGTTGTCGGGGAACCGGAAGCCCAGCAGCATGGCCAGGCCGATGGCGATGTCGGTGTACCCGCTGAAGTCCGCGTAGATCTGCACGGCGAACCCGTAGGTGGCGAACAGGATCTCCAGAGCCGAATGTTGGTGCGGCGCCGAGAACACCGGGGTCACGATGGCCGAGTCGACATAGGAGGAGATCACCACCTTCTTGAACAGCCCCCCGGCCACGAGCCAGGCGGCCCGCCCGAAGTCGATCCCGGCGGGGTCGCGCCGGCGGCGGATCTGGGGCAGCAGCTCCTGGCCCCGGACGATGGGGCCCGCCACCAGATGGGGGAAGAACGACAGGTAGACGGCGAAGTCGAGGGGCCGGGCCGGTTCGACGGTCCGACGGTAGACGTCGATCACATAGCTCACGGCCATGAACGTGAAGAACGAGATGCCCACCGGCAAGGTGACGGCCAGCAGGGGAAAGAGCCGCCCCCCGCCCAGGGCGTGGAAGAAGTTATCGGCGTTCACGGCCACGAAGCCGTAGTACTTGAACCATCCCAGGATCCCCAGCAGCGCGGTGACGCTCGCCACCATGGCCAGGCGCCGGCGGCGGTCGTCGTCGAAGTGGTGCACCGCGGCGGCCCCGACGTACGCCGTCACCGTCACCGCGCCGAGGAGGAACACGAAGCGCCAGTCCCACCAGCTGTAGAAGAAGTAGCTGGCGCCCAGCATGGCCAACTTCCACACCCGCGGGTACGGGTTCAGCACCCAGTTCACCGTGAAGACCACGGCGAAGAAGATGGCGAAGTCGATGGTGGGGAACAGCATGCGTGAGAGCCACCCGCTGTTCAGCGAGGCGCCCCCTTCGGGTCAGGAGGCGGACCGAACCCCGCGCACGCTACTGCGGGGGCGCTAACACCGTGGACGGGTTCGGGCGCCGCGAGGCGCCCCCGTCTCAGCCGTGGGCCTTGAGGGCCTCGATCAATTTGGGCACCACCTTGTGGACGTCCCCGACGATGCCGAGGTCGGCCACCGAGAAGATGGGGGCGTCCTGGTCCTTGTTGATGGCGATGATGTTCTTCGAGCCCTTCATTCCCACCAGGTGCTGGGTGGCCCCCGAGATCCCGCACGCCACGTACAGCGTGGGCTTCACGGTCTTGCCCGTCTGGCCCACCTGGTGCGAGTAGGGCACCCACCCGGCGTCGACGATGGCCCGGCTGGCGCCCGCCGCCCCGTGCAGCAGCTTGGCCAGCTCCTCGATCATGGCGTAGTGCTCGGCGCCGCCCAGTCCCCGGCCACCGGACACCACCACGTCGGCCTCGTCGAGCTTGGGCCCGGTGCGCTCCTCGGCGTGGCGGGCGAGCACCTTGGCCCCGTTGGTGGCGCCCAGCTCGGGCGCCGGTGCCGCCACCACCTGGGGCGCGGCCCCGCCCGACGCTTCCGCCGTGAACGACTTGGCCCGCACCACGAAGATCCACGGGTGCGCACCGGTGAACCGGGCCGTGGCCACCTGGGCGCCCCCGAACAGCCCGTGCTGCGACGAAACGGAGTCGCCGTCGCTGTCCACGTCCACCACGTTGGTGATCACCGGGGCGTCGAGCCGAACCGACAGCCGGGCGGCGACGTCACGGCCGTCGTAGCTGGCCGGCACCAGGATCACGTCGGGTCGGTTCCCCGCGACGATCAACTCGGCCATGGCGCCGGCCACGGGGGCGCCCGGCAGGGCGTCGCCGATGTCGCCCACGTCGTACACCGTGGTGGCCCCGTAGTTGCCGAGCTCGCCGGCCAGCGCGGCGGTGCCCGATCCCCACGCCACCGCCTCGGTCACCGCCCCCATCGAGCGGGCCCTGGTGAGCAGCTCGAGGGTGATGCTCGTCGGGACGCCCTCGGCGGACTCGGCGAGGACCCAAACCTTGTCGATCGACATGCGCTTCTCCTGGGGGGGACAGATGAGACCGGTGCGCCGGACGGGCCGGCTCAGACCAGCTTGAGTTGCTCGAGGAACCGGACGATGTGCTCGTAGCCGTCACCCTCGTCGACCACGATCTCGCCCGCTTTGCGCTCGTCGGCCGCGGTGACGGCGGTGACCTCCTGGCGCGCCCCCGCCGCGCCCACCTGGGCGGCGTCGAGGCCGAGGTCGGCCACCGTCAGCTGGTCCACGGGCTTGGACTTGGCCGCCATGATCCCCTTGAACGAGGGATAGCGGGGCTCGACCACCCCGGCGGTCACCGTCACGACGGCGGGCAGCGGGCAGTCCACCTCGTCGTAGCCCGCCTCGGTCTGGCGCTCCACGTGCACCCGGCCGTCGCCCACCGACACCTTCTTGGCGAAGCTCACCGAGGGGAAGCCCAGGAGCTCGGCCACCTGGACCGGCGTCGTCCCCGTGTACCCGTCGGTGGACTCCGTGGCGGCGATCACCAGGTCGGGCTCGGCCCGTGCGATGGCCTTGGCGAGGACCTTGGCCGTCGACAGGGCGTCCGAACCCTTGAGGGCGTCGTCGCTCACCAAGATGGCCTTGGCCGCTCCCATGGCGAGCGCCGTGCGCAGCCCCGACGTCTCGCCCCCGGGTGCCATCGACACCAGGGTGACCTCACCGCCACCGGCCGCCTCGGCGAGCTGCAGCCCCATCTCCACGCCGTAGGCGTCGGAGTCGTCCATGATCAGCTTTCCCTCCCTGACCAGGGTGTGGGTCTGGGGATCGAGGGCCTGGGGCGCGGCCGGATCGGGGATCTGTTTGACGCACACGACGACGTTCATGGCCTCGATTGTTCCCGAGAACCCCGCCCCCCGACCAATCCAACGCTCCGGCGCCCGACGCCACCGGGCGAGCCGGCCCCCGGCACGCTCAGCGTCCGGCGGATGCGCCCACGCTCAGCGCCGGCCCAGGTGGGCCAGGGTGTCGCCGACGGCGTCGGTGATCACGCCGTCCGCGCCGGCGCCGACCACGGCGTCGATCTCGTCGGGGGTGTTCACCGTCCACGTCACCACGGCCAGGCCCTGCGAGTGGGCACCGGCCACGAGCTCGGTGGTCACCTGGGAGTGATGCGGATGCAACGCCGCGCACCCCAGCCCGGCGGCCAGGCCGAGCGCCGATGCGGCGTCGAGGGCGGGGTGCACGAGCAGACCGAGCGCCACCGGCCCGGCCAAGGCCGCCAGGGTGTCGGGCCAGAACGACGACACGATGACGTGCGCCGGCCACGGACCGCCGGTCCCGGCGCCCCGGGCCAGGACCGCGGCCACGTCGGCCGACACCCCGTTGGCCGGGTCGTACCCCGGGTCGGAGGGGACGTTCTTGATCTCGACGTTGACGACTGCACCGGCGCACGCCGCCAGGGCCTGTCCCAGCGTGGGCACCCAGGAGGGGAGCTCGTCGTAGCGGCACTCGTGGACCAGCCCCGAGCCCGGGACCTCGGCGTCGTGGTGCACCACCAGCTCCCCGTCGGCGCTGCGCCGCACGTCGAGCTCTACCCCGTCGGCGCCGCCGCCCAGCGCCCCGGCGAACGCCTCGAGCGTGTTCTCGCGCCAGGGCCCCGTGCCCCCCCGGTGGGCCAGGACCGCGAGGGGGTCACCCGGGCGCCGCTGTGGCCACCTCCATGATCTTCCACGGGGACTATCCTGCTGACGCACCACAGGCACGAACGCTAGCTGGAGTATCTGCTTTCTGACCTGGACATTCACCCCACCTGTGCTTCGGCGTCTTTCATGTCTTTCGGCCCGAACGGTTTGCAGAGTCGTTGTTGGAAAAGAGGCTTTCGGCTCTGCTCGCACCGGCGCCAGATTGCCGATCCATGATCCATGGCCCCAATACCCTGCCAAGAACTAGTCCGCGTCAGGCGGCAACTCGACAGTCTGCAATATGCACGACTGATCAGCCCGGAAAGCCCTGCTCTTGAAGCTCAACGTCAGGAGCTGGGCCGACGCGAAGTGGAACTACTGGGTCGGGACGAGTTGGCCCGTTCGGAACGATTCTTGAAGTCTCCGAACTGACTACCGGGACTCCTCGGCCTCGGACTCCACCTCCGGGCGCGACTCCTTAGGTTCGTCCTCCCACTCCTCCGCCGGGTGCGGTCCGGTATCCATGATCGCCGACATGGCTTCCTCGGCAGGTGGGTGCGTTCGGTGCTTCCCTGACACGCCCTTGGGGTCCACCTTCAGCGCCGCGGCGACCAGCTCCTCAAACTCCTCCTCGGTGGGCTGGTGGAGGGGTTCGTTTGGGTCGTGGCGGCGGGAGGTCGGCATTAGCCCACAAGAACGTTGATCCGGTCTCCCGAAGAAGATCCGGTCTCAACGACAGGGCTTTCTGATCCCCTCTGCCAAAGCTGGACTACGGGGACCCGGTCGCCTTCAGCGAGGTAGAGCGAGATTGCCTCGGCCAAGTTCTCGTTCAGCTCGCCCAGGGTGTCTCCGGAAGCGAAGCAACCCGGAGGCTGTTGCGACTCGGCCCAGAAGGTTCCGTCGTGATGGGTGGTCACGGTGATGGTCATTTCTGGCACACCGTCACCTCCTATCGACGCGGTCGGTCTCGCCCCTTAAGCCCGGCCTCCCGAAGAATAGCTTGGGTGAGGTCGGTTGAGTAAGTCCCTTCCCTTGTGATGGGGCAGGGTTATTGGGTGATCCGGAGGTACGGCGGCGAGGACATCTCTGCTGCTTTGGACGCTCATGAGGAGGACAACGGCTGGGACACCCTGACCCGGCTAGATGCTGTCGAGCGTGTTCTCGCCCTTGCAGGCGCTCCCCGCCATATCTCCAAGATCGTGGCCGAGCTTCACGCTAAGGGCCGAAACGACACCGTCGACCTCGTTAGCGCCGCGCTCTCCGACCTCAAGAACCGCCGACAGACGGTGGAGAACGTCGGCAGCGGCCGTTGGAGGATCAGGGGCGGCCAGGCCGTCTTGCTGGATATGTACAGCCGCGGTCGACGGGAGCTGACCTCGTCCTCATTACAGGGTGTCTCCCTTGCACCCAGCCAGGGTGTCGAGGGAGCCAGAGAAGGAGGGGGCCGGTAACCGACTCACAGCCAGTGAGCCGGGTACCGGCCCCCCTCCGGGGCTAGCAGGTCGCCGCGTCACCCCTGGAAGGCCGTCGCGACGGGTTCAACTCCCGTTAGCTCCACGCATTATACCTGGTCAGAGGCAATTTCGCGAGGCCTTTGACCTGGGCTTTCAGCGTTCATCCCTTACTGGCCGGTAGGTGAGTCGGCGCCCTGGGGTCTGGTCGATCAGGGTCTGGACCCGCTGGGCGTCGGTCATCTTGCTGGTGTTCCAACGGAAGGCGAATTCGTCGGCGTAACAGCTCAGGTGTTGGCGGCTGATGTTGTGGAAGGTGCCGTCGACCGACCGCTTGAACTGGGCAAAGAAGCTCTCGGCCATGTTCGTGGACACGTCCCCCCGGACGTACTCGTGGGAGCTGTGGTCGACGTACTCGTGGCCAGCGGCCTGGGAACGTGCCCTGCGGTAGCCCTTGTGCCCGTCCGTGTGGAGGATGGCGTTGGGCAGGTCCACGTCCTCGGCCAGGGCCTTGCGAAGGGTGGGGCCGGTCACGTCGGCGATCACGCGGGTACGGGCCTCCCCCGTTTCTTTGCTGATGAGCGCCATGACCGGGGTTTTGTCGTAGGCCGCGCCCGTCTTGGAACCAGCCCCCGTGGGGCGCCGTGAGGGGCGGCCCTGCTGGTGGCGGTTCTTTGGCGCACCGCCCACGAACGTCTCGTCCACCACGATGGTGCCCGACAGGAGCGAGAACATCGGCTCTCGCTGCATGGCCTCGCGCAGCCGGTGCCCCATGAACCAAGCCGTCTGGGTACTGACCCCCAGCGCCCGTTTCAGCTCCAGGGCGCTGATTGAGTTCTTCCCGGCTCCCATGAGCCACATGGCGAGGAGCCACTTCGAGGCGGGGACGTGGCTGGACTCGAAAATCGTCCCCACCATCACCGAGAACTGGCGGCGACAGTTCTTGTCCCGGCAGCGCCACAGACGGCGGTAGGTGACCTTCCCGGCCTTCGTACGGCGCTCTCCCGACCGGGCCGAGATGAAGTAGTGCTTGGCGTCCTTGGCGCCACAGTGGGGGCACACAGGCTCCCCATCGGGCCAGCGCAGGCGCTCCAGGAGTTGCCAAGCTGATGCCTCGTCAGAGAGGTATTTAGGGAGGGTTGCGAGGTTCAGCGGCTCCATGCAGCCATTCTACTTTAGACAACATGGTGCGTCAAGTGGATAATCCCCTCTTCCACCCATTTCCCCACCCTTCCCGTGTCCGTGAGCCCCCTCGAGCCTTCTTCGCGCTTGCAGGGGTGAGCGCTTGGGAGTAGCTTCACGATCACCGTTTCACCCCGGCGGTCAACCCCTGTGGCCAGCCAAGTGAACGGGATCACAAGGTTCGGACACCCAGAATCGCCCGAATCAGCACGGTACCGGAGGAGGCAGTCGTGGCACTCATGTGGAACCGGTCGGTCGAATGGGATGCCGAAGACTGGCGCAAGGTGGCGGCCTGCCGGCACACCGAGCCCGACCTCTTCTTCCCGGTGGGGACGACGGGGCCGGCGATCGAGCAGATCGAAGCGGCCAAGAGGGTATGCCGGGCCTGTGAGGCCATCGAGCCCTGCCTCGAGTTCGCGCTGGCCACCAACCAGGAGTCGGGCATCTGGGGTGGCACCTCCGAAGAGGAGCGCCGCAAGCTCCGCAAGGCCTGGCTCGCCGCCCGGCGACGCGCCTCGTAAGCCCGCACACCGCTTCCTAAACAACTCTCTTCTCTCTTCAGCACAGCGCTCTTCTCTTCAGCACAGCGCTCTTCCCCACAACTCCCGCACAACTTCCCCGCCACCTCCTCCGCACACCGATCGGCCCCGGAGCAACTCCGGGGCCGTTGCGCGTCCGGCCTCGAACGAAGTCCATCGACGATCGGACGAGCACGTTGACGATCGGACAAGCACGGTGGCGATCGAACAAGCACGTCGGCATCGAGATATAACGTAGCGACCGTCGGTATCCTCGATTGACGGGGAACGCGCCAGTGTCTCGGTTCCCGACTTCTCTTCGGTGAGAGGTGCCACTCCTCGCTGACAGGTGCCGACATGCGTGACGCGTCGGAGGGCAAACGGTTCGGCACCAGGTGGGTCGACAGGTCCATGCGCACCAAGGGCCTCGTCGTCATCGCCGTGCCCATCGCCATCCTCGTCGTCGTGCTCGGCTCGACGTTCTGGTTCACCCACGTCGACAACCGGGCCCAGGACACCGCCGGGCACTCCCGACAGATCGTGGCGGCGGCCACCACCCTCGAGAACAGCTTGCTTTCGGCCCAGGCCGGGCTGAGCGGGTACCTCCTCACCGCCGACCCCTCGTTCGAGACCTCCTACGCCCACTCCGCCCAGGTCGTCCCCACCCAGCTCGGGCAGCTCGAGGCCCTCACCCTCGTGAGCCCCGATGGGCAGACCTGGGGCCCCATGATCCAGCGCGACACCAACCGGCTCATCGCCGAGTTGGACCGGTTGAAGCTGGAGTCGCCCTCGGCGACCCCCTCCGCCGCGGTGCAGGCGTTGTCGCGCTCGGTCCAGGCGGGCACGGACACGCTGCGCGCCGACGTCTCGTCGCTCTCCAAGCAGCAGACCGCCCTGATCGCCGTGGAGCAGTCGTCCATCCACACCTCGAGCATCTTCCTGCCCGCCATCGCCATTGCCGCCGTCGTGCTCGCGCTGGCCGGAGGGGTGATGGTGTCGCAACTCTTCACCTCCGGCGTCGTGACCAGACTGCGCCGCCTCGAACGGGCCACCGAGGCGCTCGAACACGGCGAGACGCCCGTCGAGGTGCCCAGCGGGCGCGACGAGATCGGCCGGCTCTCGGCCCGGCTGCTCGACACCACGTCCCAGCTCCGACAGCGAGCCGAAGAACGCGACCGGGCCCGCGCCGAGCTGGAGAACATCCTCACCGCCAGCCCGGTGGTGTCGTTGCGCTACGACGTCGGGGCCCGCCGGTTCTCCTACGCCAGCCCCAACATCGACCGGCTCCTCGGGCTCTCGGCCGATGAGGCCACCGCCGAGCCCGACCTGGTCATGGCCCGGTTCCACCCCGACTCCGCCCGCCAGCTGCGCGACGCCCTGGCGGTGGGGACCCAGCGCCAGGGGGAGCGCCTCGAGATCCTCATGCGCTTCCGACGCGACCCTGCTTCTGAGGACTGGCGCGAGGCCGAGGCGATCTACATCGCCGAGACGGGACCCGGCGGTGAGCTCCAGGGGCTCGTCGCCTATCTCGTCGACGTGTCCGAGCGGCACATGGCCCAGCGAGCCGCCGACGAGCGCCGGTTCCTCCTCGAGTCGATCTTCCATGCCTCGCCCGACACCATCGTGGTGCGCGACATCTCGGGACAGGTGGTCCTGGCCAGCTCGGCGTTGGTCGAGGTGATCGGGACCACGGCCGCCGCCACCGACAGCCTGACGTCGGAGGCGGACCGGGCCACCTTGGACAACCTCATCGCCCGATGTGTCGCCGGGGAACAGACCCTCGACCCCGTGCTGAGCGTCGGCCGGCTTCCCGACGGGGACCAGCGCACGTACGAGACCCGGGCCCGCCCGGTCTTCGACCACACCGGGCGCGTCACGGGGTCGGTGACCATCTCGCGCGACGTCACCAGGCGCATGCAGCTCGAGCAGTCCCTGCGACAGGCGTCCATGGCCGCCGAGAGGGCCAGTCAGGCCAAGAGCGAATTCCTCTCGCGCATGAGCCACGAGTTGCGCACCCCTCTCAACGCCATCCTCGGCTTCGCCCAGCTGCTCGAGCTCGACGAGCTCCCCGAGGACCAGGCCTCGAGCGTGGACCAGATCCAAGTGGCCGGGCGCCACCTGTTGTCGCTCATCAACGAGGTGCTCGACATCGCCCGCATCGAGGCCGGCGGCATGAGCCTGTCCACGGAACCGGTGGACGTCGGGGAAGTCCTCGACGAGGTCACCACCCTGCTCGCCCCCGTGGCCGAGGCGGCCGGCGTGGAGCTGTCGGTGGACGTCGACGGCGCCCGACCCGTGCGCGTGCGCGCCGATCGGCAACGACTGCTCCAGGTCCTGCTCAACCTGGGATCGAATGCCGTCAAGTACAACAGCCGCGGCGGCTCGGCTTCCTTCAGCATCGGCAGCGGAGACGCCGGTCGCGTTCGTTTCGAGGTCCGCGACACCGGCCCGGGGATCGCACGCGAGCAACAGGACCAGTTGTTCCTCCCGTTCTCACGGCTGGGGGCCGAACGCTCGGCGGTGGAGGGAACCGGTGTCGGCCTGGCTCTGTCGAAGCAGCTCGTCGAGGTGATGGGGGGAGCCATCGGCGTGGAGTCGGTGTCCGGATACGGCTCGACCTTCTGGGTCGAGCTCCAGGCCGCCGAGGTCGCCGACGCGCCTTCGGTGGGAACCCCGTCGCCGCTGACACCGGGTCCCGCGTTCGACGCCGCGCTCCCCGGCGTCGGCGTCGGCGCGGCGGTCTCGGCCAACGGCGAACGCGGCCCCCTGACGCCGGGGCCCAAGGTGGTGGTCCTGCAGATCGAGGACAATCCCTCGAACGCCGCCCTGGTCGCCCAGGTGCTCGCCAAGCGTCCCGGCGTCCGCCTGCTTTCCGCCGGCGAGGGCCGCACGGGGCTGGAGCTGGCCCGCCAACACCGGCCTGACCTGGTCCTTCTCGACCTGCACCTCCCCGACCTTCCCGGCGACGAGCTGCTGCACAGGCTCAAGGCCGTGCCTGAACTGGCCGACACAAAAGTAGTTGTGGTGAGTGCAGACGCCACTCCGAGCAGGATCAGGGAGATGCTCGACCTCGGGGTCGAGGGTTACCTGACGAAGCCGGTGGACGTCGAAGCTCTCCTTCGACTGGTGGACTACGAGATCGGAGCCAAGCAGGGTGAGCCCGGGTGAAAGGTTGTCCCACGGACCACACACGCTCGTCAACGACGAGAGACGTGTGTCGGTCGCGGACCACCAGCCTTCCGACTCATCCCTGTTCGAGCACATGGACCACCGTTGCGCAGCACAGCAGGGCCGGTCGTGGGGGGCACCTCGACCACAGGGACGAGACGACGTGCGACCGGAGGTAGGACCGTGACCGTGACTTTGACCGAAGAGGACCACATGGTCCTGGTCGCCGAGGACGACACCGCCAGCCGCACCGCCACCAGGATGTTCCTCCAGCGCGTGGGCTACCACGTGGGCGAGGCCGCCGACGGCCCGGCCACGCTGCGCGAGGCCAGTCTCGGCCGTTACGACCTGGTGGTGCTCGACCTGGGGCTCCCCGGTCTCGACGGCGAGGAGGTCCTGGCCCGTCTGCGGCGCGACAGCGGGTTGCCGGTCATCGTCCTGACGGGTCGCTCCGAGGAGTCCGAGCGCGTGCGCGTCCTGAACCTCGGCGCCGACGACTACGTCTTGAAGCCGTGCTCGCTCCCCGAGCTCGACGCCCGCATCCGGGCCGTCCTGCGTCGTGGACAGCAGACCCCGGTGACCACCCAGATCGAGCACGACGGTCTCGTCATCGACCGGGCCGCGCACCGGGTCGTGGTGAACGGGACCACCGTCGACCTCACGCCCAAGGAATTCGACCTCTTGGCCTTCTTGGCGGCGACGCCCGATCAGGTCTTCACACGTGAGGAGCTGCTCGAGCACGTGTGGGGCTCCACGCAGGAGTGGCAGGACCCGGCCACCGTCACCGAGCACGTCCGACGCTTGCGCCTCAAGCTCGAGCCCGACGCCTCGAGCCCACGCTGGCTCCACACCGTGCGCGGGATCGGCTACCGGTTCTCGGTGGTGGACGAAGACTGATCCGACGGCGGGCTCGTCGCTGACGGCGGGCTCGTCGCTGACGGCGGGCACGCCACGATCGCCCCCGGCGACGCCGATGGGGCGACCGGGCTCAGCGGCTCGGGATGCAGAACCGGACCGGGGACGGGGACCGGCGCTTGGGGGAGCGTCACCGTGGCGATGACGCCGCCTGACCCCGACAGCTGCAGCGTCCCCTTCACCACGTAGGGCCCGGAGCCGGCATCGGACACTGCGGCGGGGACCCGATGGGCGAGCACAGCGACTCCTCCCACGGGCGCCATCTGATCGGTGGACCCGTCGGGGAACGTCATCTGCACGGAGGTCACGTCGCTGTCGACCTCGACGGCGACCCACCACACGGGATCACCTTCAACCACGCCGAACGTCCCGGTCTCGAGTTGGCGGGTCGGCGCGGACGCACCCGTGGCGGTCGTCGTCGTGGGGGTAGGCGTGGTCGCCGGCGTCACCACCGGCTCGTTGGGCGCCCCCGGCACCGGCGCCGGCGGCAACGGGACCGCCGAGCCCGACCCGGACTGGGACGATCCGGACGTCGACCCGGACTGGGAACCGCTACCGGTGCCGGACCCGCCCGTGGTGCCGGCACCTTGGTCGGGCGACACCACGCACAGCGGTGTGGAGATCGATCCCTGACCCACGGCGTCGGCGTCGGAGAGCTCGACGGTCACCTCCGGAGCCAGCGGGGCGGCGGGCATGATCGCCGGGGTTGAGGAGCTCGACGACCCACTGGACCCCGTCGACCCACTGGACCCCGTCGACCCACTCGACCCCGTCGAACCCGACGAGCCCAGGCACGTGTACGGCTCGGCCTGGGCGTCTTGGTAGACACGGATGGTCACGCCGTCGGCGGTGGTGCGGATGAACAGCCGCGTGGCTGTCCCGACGTCGGGCGAGCCCGCGTTCACCTCGGGGCAGGCCCCGGCGACCGACGGACCGGCGGCGGAAGGAGCCACTGTGCGCTGCGCGCCCGAAGACGGGGAGCCCGCCGATGCCGCCCCGGTGCCCGCTCGCGCCGCCACCGGCCCCGTTGCCGCCGCGGCCTCGCCCAAGTACCCACCCGCCGCGCCAACCAGCAAGGCCAGTGCGGCCGCGCCGGCGAGGACCCGCTGGCGGCGGTGGGTGGTCGATGCCAAACGGCCCGCCAAGTCCCCCCAGTCGGCGGCGCGGGCGGGCTCGGCCCCGGCTCTGGCTGCCAGAGCGTGGCGCAGCCGGGCCTCGATGTCGGAGTCGGGCGCCGGAGTGTCGGCGACGTCATCGCTCATGATCGACCACCTCTCGTAGACGTTCGAGCCCCCGGTGCACCAACGAGGCCACCGTTCCGAGCCGGCAGGCGAGAGCCACGGCGATCTCGGCGTCGGGGAGGTCGGCGTAGTACCGGAGCACCAGGGCGGCTCGTTGGCGGTAAGGAAGCGTGGCCAGCGCGGCACCGAGGACATCGGCATCGTCGGCCCGGCTCTGCTCGGCGGCGCCGTCGACGACGTCTCGGCCCCGCCCGTCGCCGGGATCGGTGGCGTCGGCCGCCGCCGACGTGGCGTCAGGCCGGGACGTCCGGGGCCGCTCGCGCCAGGCGCGCCGATGATGCGAACGGCAGGCGTTGACGACCGAGCGGTGGAGGTACGCACGCGGGTCGCGCACCCCGTCCCAGTGCCGATGAAGGTGCACGAAGGCGTCCTGGACCAGGTCCTCGGCCGTCTCGGGGGAGTCGACGAGCACCCGGGCCAGACGCACCATGGCGGCGAAGGACCGGAGGTAGAGCTCGGCGAAGGACTCCGCG
Organism: uncultured Acidimicrobiales bacterium; assembly: GCA_963731665.1. Lineage (GTDB taxonomy): Bacteria > Actinomycetota > Acidimicrobiia > Acidimicrobiales > UBA8190 > Chersky-840. The sequence goes on from CAVSWP010000011.1 coordinate 397,427, forward strand.
GGCGTCGTGGCCGCGGTGGGCGGCACCCTGCCGGGGTCCGCCTCGAGCCCGGGAGGCCCGGGCCCGTCCACGCCGGTGGCGTGGGGTCCCGGCTCGGTCACGACGACCCCTGGGTGCGACGGCATCGCCTACTTCGACGCAGGACGGGGCGCGAAGCTTGCACCTCCGGTCCGTTTTCAGCGGGGAACGGAGTCGTTCGAGTCTCGGTGGGCCGGGAGGACGATGGTCACGAGGGTCCCGCCGTTGCTCTTCATGACGATGGAGCCTCCGAGCTGGCTGGTGACGAGGTCGCGCACGATCGAGAGCCCGAGGCTGGTGGTGTGGGAGATGTCGAACCCCTCGGGCAGTCCACACCCGTCGTCGCGAACCTGCAGCGTCAGGTTCTCACCATCGTGGGCGAGCACCAGCTCCACGTGACCGACGGCCTCGCCTTCGTCGCTGGCGATGAACACCGAGTCCGCCCCGAGCGAGGGAAAGGCGTGCTCCACGGCGTTCTGCAGCAACTCGGCCAGCACCACCGCCAGGGGCGTGGCCACATCGGCAGCCACCTCGCCCACATCGCCGATCACCCGGATCCCGATACGGTCGCCGGACACCACGGAGTCCTCCGCCATCCGCACCAGTGACGCAACGATCTCGTCGAAGGGGACCTCGTCGCCCGGCTCGCGCGACAGGATCTCGTGCACCAGGGCGATCGACCGGACCCGGCGCTCGGCCTCGCGCAGCGCTTCCTGGCCCTTGCCCGGCTCGAGGCGCCGAGCCTGGAGCCGCAGCAAGGACGAGATGGTCTGCAGGTTGTTCTTCACCCGGTGGTGCACCTCGCGGATGGCGGCGTCCTTCGACAACAACAGACGGTCGAGCCGGCGCAGGTCCGTGACATCGCGCAGCAGCACCATGGCCCCCGTGACGGTGTCCTGCTCGAGCAGGGGCGTGCACTGCATCATGACGATGACATCGGGCCGGCGCTCGACCTCCTCGGTGACAGGGCAGCCGGCCCGCAACGCCCAGTCCACGGCGGCGTCGTCGATCCCCAGCTCCGAGAGGCGCCGGCCCTCGACCACGTCGCTCACGCCCATCCGGTGCAGCGCGCTCATGGCGTTCGGAGAGGCGTACTGCACCTGTCCGTTCGGTTCCACCAGGACCAGACCGTCACCGACCCGGGGCGCGTCCTCGGTGGTGTAGTCCTCACCCATGAAGGGAAAGTCGCCGACGGCCACCATGTGCGCCAACCGGCGGTAGAGCTCGCGATAGACGCGTTCGAGGCGGCCCGGCCGGCGGTCCTCGACCGGTGCCACCCGCACGATCACGGCCACCGGGCTGCCCCCGTGACGAACCGGCACACACTCGAGCTGCGCCGCGTCCGGGACGGCCGGCACTTCGCCGGTGTCCTGCGCGTTGGGGTCGCTCGACGCCAGGCGGACCCGGACGGGGGCGGGGATGTCCGCCAGCCCCGACGACATGGTCCCGGCCTCCAGGGCTTCGGTCACCACCGGCCATTCGGCGCTCTCCACGACCTGGCCCACCAGGTCGACGCGCAGGAGCGTCGCCCACGTGGTCGGGCGGATCTGTCCGAGCACGATCAGCCGGGAGCCGTTGGTCCCCCGTACCGGCGCCACCAGCAGCAGGTCCGAGAACGACAGGTCCGAGAGCACCCCCCACGACCCCAGGAGGCGCTGGAGGTGGTCGAGGCTGGCGGCGTCGAGCCCCGTATGGGTGGCGGCGAGCTCCGCGGGGGTCTTCATGGCCCGAGCACCGGGGCACCCACGGGGACGTCGATGCCCTGCCGGGCGCGATAGGCGCGCAGCGAGCGCACTTCCAGGTCGTCGAGCATCCGGTTGAGATCCGCGGCGCGATGGGCGACGTCGGAGAGCCGATGGGCGTCGGAGGCGGTGGTGAGCGGGACCCCGCCCGACACGAAGCGCGCTAGCAGTTCGGGTGCGGGATAGGCCTCGCCGGCCGGCTTGCGCCATCCAGCCGACGACAGCTCGGCGGCCATTCCCGAGCGCAGCGCGGCCTCGACGAGGCGGTCCCAGCATTCCTGGGGCGCCACCGGACGGTGCCCGGCGGCCTTCACCAGGTCGGGATGGGCGAGCACGTCACACGCAGCCGTGGCCGCCAGCTCCTCGATGGCCCCCACGTAGTCGCTCCAGGCGGCGTCGACGTCGCGCGTCGACCACTGCGCCATGGAGACGGGGTCGTCGATGTCGTCGAACCTCCACGTCCCGATCCAGTGGACCGATCCCAGCAGGACGTCGAACGGGTACCCGGCGAGAAGGGTCACGACGTCGTCCATCTGGCCGCGGTAGTAGTCCACCTCGAGTCCGAGCACGACCGGGAGGCCGGCGTCCTTGGCGGCCAGGACACACTCCACGTAGGCGTCGAGGTCGGCGCGGGCGTGCTCGTCCCAGTAATTCGCCATCGAGGCCCGCAGGGCGGCGTCGGGCTCGTCGTCCCAGAACCCCCGGAGCAGGCGATCGGCCTGCCGGAAACGGAAAAGGTGCTCGGTCAGCGCCACCTCGTGGATACCCGCCACCCGGGCGCGTGCGCAGTAGTCGGCCACCTGCTCGAGGGTGGGTGCGGTGTCGCGCTGGCCGTGGGGCCAGAGATGGAGGTGGTAGTCGAGCATCGAGGGTGTGGGCGTCCCGACGCCTCACCGGTTGCCGGACGCGGCGGGGTGCGACGCCCGGATGAGCGTCACACCGTCGCGCACCGGGAGCTGCACGCACAGCACCCGGGGGTCGGCCACCACGGCGTCGTTGAACGCCCGGATGGCCCGGGTGTCGTCGGACTGGTTGGTGTCGTCGACCACGGTGCCGCTCCGCAGGGTGTTGTCGGCGGCGATAAGCCCACCCGGCGCCAGCTTGGGCAGGACCGCCTCGTAGTACGCCAGGTAATTGGTCTTGTCGGCGTCGATGAACACGAAGTCGAAGGGTCCGTCCAGCTTCGCCACGGTGTCGAGCGCCGGTCCCTCGACGACTTCGATCACCTTGGCATACGGGCTGGCGGCGATGTGTCGCCGGGCGGCGGCGGCGTGCACGGGGCTCAGCTCACACGTGGTGATGCGTCCGCCGGGAGGCAGGCCGGGAGCCATCGAGAGCGAGGAGTACCCGCTGAAGGTCCCGATCTCGAGCACCCTCGCCGGGCGCAGCGCGTACACGAGCATCTCGAGGAACCGGCCCTCGAGCGCACCCACCATCATCTGGGGCGCACCGAGCGTGGCTCGCGTTTCCTCCGCCAGCGCCAGTAGATGGTCGGGGGGCGGCGTCGTGTGGGCGTCCGCGTAGGCCTCGAGGACGGGATCGGTGATGTCGGTCATGTGCGATGGTCCCTCCGGTCGCATCGTAGGCGCCGGAGCCGGGCCCGAGGACCGGCTGAGGCGGGCCCTAGGAAGCGAGCAGGGGCCTGACGAGGCGCATGACCCGATCGAGTGCGCGCATGTAGGCCTGGTGGGCGGCCGGGGTGCCGTCGCGGGCCGCGATGGCATAGGTGGCGTGCAACCACCGATGGGCGTCGATCCCGTCCCCGTCCCCGTCGCCCTCGAACCCCTCGTCTTGGTCGATCTCGCACAGCAACCCGTACAACCCACGCGCGTCGAGGCGCTCGAAGTTCCGCACCAGGCACTCGATGCGTGGATCCCCGGTCTCGAACTGCTCGACGGCTCGGTACCCGTTGAGCGGGGTCAGAGGAGGCATCAGCGCCCGCCCCCGCTCCTCGTACCCGAGGACGAGCAGCGCGCCGACCCGCCCGAAGCGCTGGACGACGGCGGCGCGCGCCGCCGGCGACGCATCGGGCCCTCCCAGCAAGGCCAGGGCGGTGCGCCCGTCGGCCAGGACGTGCTCGGCCCGCAACCCGACTTCGTCGGCGTCCTCGCTGGCCATGGCCTGGCGCAGCAGCTCGGTGGCTCGGCGGGTCCGGCTCCCCGTGCGTCGCACTCGGCTACCGCGCGACGCGCCCTGGCGTGCGCCGTCGACGAGATCGGGAAGGGTGGTGGCGTCAGCCGAGTCGGCGCCGGAAGCAGTGGGGTGGCCCGCCCGGCACCACGGGACCCCGTCGACCACGTGGTTGGCGCACGGCCGACCCGTCGTGGTGAAGGCGAATCCACACGTCCTGGTCGTCGTCAGTGCCTCCGCGCCGAGACGGGCAACGTCGACCCGCTCCAGCGGTTGAATCGTCATGCATGGATGTCGGCATCTCGGGTGCCGTTCTTCATCCAGGACAACACAACCCCCGACCAAGACGACGACAAGGCCATGCACGACGTGCCAACCGGAGAACCCGCGACCTCTCCACGGACGGCGTGAGTCACACCCCGGGAGCGATCGACGCGCCCGACGACGGCCGGTCCCGGACCTCGCCGGAGGGCCCTGGCGGCGCCGACCGGGCCCCGGGTCCGGGGGAACGGGACCGCTACGACGCGGGCCAGGGCGGCGCCTCGAGAACGCCCCGGGGGCCGCCCGCCACGCTCGGGCCGACTTCCTCGAGCTCCTCGGACAGCGCCTTCGGGCAGACCGGGGCTAAGGCGGGACCCCCCGCGGGCCGATGGAGTCCTGGTGATCGAATCGCGGGGGCTCCTCGACGTGGCTTTTTGGCTCCCCGACGCCGTTGTCGTGGTCGACGCGTCTGCCCACCTGATCTGGGCGAACGATGCCGCTGAACGGATGTTCGGGGTCAACAGCGCGCGCCTGGAGGGGACCGACAGCCTCGAGTTCCTCCACCCCGACGACAAGGAGGTCGCCGCCGTCGCCCTCCTGAGCATCCAAGGCAAGACCGTGGGCACCCCCATCGAGCTCCGGGTGCGCACGCCCGACGGCTGGAGGCTCGTGGAGGTCATCGGCGCCAACCTCCTCGACCGGCCTTCGGTCAACGGCCTCGTGCTCTGTCTGCGGGACCTGACCGAACGACGGCGCTGGGAGGTCGCCTCCGACGAGATCGGGAAGTTCCGTGCCATCGTGCACAACGCCACCAGCGTCATCATGCTGTTGGACGCGGCCGGGCGCATCCAGTCGGTGTCGGCGGCCATCACGAGGTTGCTGGGCCACGATCAGGAGCTCGTCGAGGGCAGGCCGCTGGTGGAATTCGCGGCCGCCCACGATCGGGGCAGCCTGGCCGCGGCGTTGTCCCGGGCCGTCGACGTACCGTCGTTCAGTCGGGCGCCCACCGTCGTCGAGCTGGAGCTCATGCGCCGCGGCGGGAACGAGTCGGTGCCCTTCGAGCTGAGCATCGTGAACCTCCTCGACGACCCCACGGTGGGGGGGCTCGTCGTCTCGGGCCACGACATCACCCAGCTGCGGGCCACGCGCGAGGCTCTCGAAGAGCTCACCACGTTCGACCCCTTGACAGGACTCGCCAACCGGGTGACGTTGCGGGCCCACGTCGAGCGCTGTCTGGGTAACCCCAGCACGGCGGTGGTGTTCATCGACCTCAACGGGTTCCGCCCCATCAACGACGAGCACGGCCGGGCCACGGGCGACGAGATCCTGCGGCGCGTGGCGGCGCGCCTCGAGTCGTCGGTGCGAAAAGGTGACGTCGTGGCCCGCTACGGCGGGGACGAATTCGTGGTGGTCGCCGCCATCCACAGCCCCGAGGAGCTCCGCGCCCTGGCGGCGCGCCTGGCTGAGGGGATCCAGCGCCCGATCGAACTGCCCGAGGGCACGTTCCGCCTCACCGCCAGTGTCGGCCTCGCCCATCCGGGGCCCGGCGACACCGCCGCCACCTTGCTCGGCCGGGCCGACACCGCCATGTACATCGCCAAGCAGCACGCCGAGGGCGGCGGCAACCACCCCTCACAGTCCTGAAACGGGCCCCCTCGTCACGGGCCCCAGAGCTGCGCCCCGAGGCGAAGCAACCCGGCCAGGTCGTAGACGTCGGTCTCGAAGTAGGGCACGCTCACCAGCGCTTCGGGCACCGTGGCCAGCTCCGCTTGTTGCTCGGCCTCGCGCTGAGCCACCACCCGGTAGTCGAGGTAACTGCGGCCGACCTCGGCCAGCACCCGCCGGACCTGGCTGGCGTCGCCCGAGCGCACCTCGGGCGCCAACGCCTCGGCGAGCTCGTCGGCCCGGTCACGCAGCTTCACGGCCAGGGCCGCCCCCTGGGGATCACGCAGGTAGTCGGGGAGCACCTTGTTGAGGACGATGGCCCCCAGGTGCAGCCGGCGATCGGCAAGAGCCTGCGCGAAGAACTCGGCCTCGCGCAGGGGAACGGCCTCGAGCGTGGACACCACGATGAACGACGTCCGGCGATCCGCCATGAGGCGGTGCACGGCCCGGGCGCGCTCCACGAACCCGTCGTACATGGACTGGAAGAGGATGAAGAACTGGGCGACGTCCTCGAGGAACTGCGTTCCGAGGATCCGGTCGGCGATCTGGTAGAAGGGCTTCGAGGCCAGGTTCACGAGCCGGGAGCGGTACGGCACGATGAGCCAGCGCAGCAGACGGCTCGAGAAGAACTCGGCCATGCGCTCGGGCGCGTCCAGGAAGTCCAGGGCGTTGCGGGTCGGTGGCGTGTCCACCACGATGAGGTCGTAATTGCCGTCGCTGTGGATCTCGAACAACCGCTCCATGGCGATGTAGTCGTGGCTCTGGACGAAGCGCCCGGAGATGTTGCGGTACAAGGGGTTCGACAGGATCTCCTCGCGCGTGCGGGCATCGGGCGCGTGCAGCCGGATGAGCGAGTCCCACGACTCCTTGGTGTCGAGCATGGCGGCCCACAGCTCCCCCATCGGCTTCACCCCTGCCTCGACGAAGGTGGCGTCGGGCACGCGTCGCTCGGTGTTGCCGATGCCTTCGAGCCCCAGGGCGTCCGCCAGCCGCCGGGCGGGGTCCACGGTGAGCACGAGCACCTTCCCGCCCAGGCGCGCCGCCGCCATGGCGGCCGCCGCCGCCGCCGTGGTCGTCTTGCCCACCCCCCCGGGCCCACAGGCCACGACGATCTCCTTCGAGGCCAGCAGGCCGTCGAGTGAGGTACGGCGGGCCACGGGGGCCGGAGAGCCTCGCTTGGCCATCAGTGGGCGAGCTCCTCGCCCAACGAGCGGGCCACCTGGCGCAGGGTGCGCAGCCCGTGCAGACGGGTGAACAGGAACGGCAGGTACATCATGGGCACCGCCGGGTCGATACCGTGGCGCAGGCGTTCGAGATGCTCCGCCCGGGTGCGCCGGAGCGTGACCGCCAGCCGGGCCGCGTCGAGCACCGGTGTGGGGTCGTCCCCCACGAGCTTCTCGAGCTCGGCGGACACCGGGGACCGGCACAATTCGTTGAAGACCTTCTCCTCGCTGCGCCCGAACAGCTCGGGCAGCACCCGGTTCACGATCACCGCCGCCAATTCGACCGAGGTCTCGGTGGCGACTCTTCCCGCCAATTCGATGGTCTCGTTGACGGGCATCTCCTCGGGGGTGGTGACGATCACCAGGCCAGTGATCTGGGCGTCGGACAGGATGTCGAGGATCCAGTCCGTCTGCGAACGGATGAGACCGACCTTGACCAGGTCGTTGATGGCCTGAGGGGCGGCCAGCTGCCCCACGATGTGCCCCGTGGCCGAGGCGTCCACCACGACGAGGTCGTAGTGGTGCTCGCGCACCTCGTAGCAGAACTTCCCCACCGTGAGGATCTCGCGCACGCCGGGGGCGGCCGTGGCCACGAAGTCGAAGGCCTTCGCCAAGGGCCCGATCCGGCCCACGACCGGGACCCGCAGACTGAGCTTGAGGTACTCCCGCAGCGACGCCTCGGTGTCCATCGACATGGCCCACAGCGACGGGAACACCTCGCGAGCCGTGAAGTTGGTGGGCCCGGTCTCGAAGTAGTCGGCCACATCGCCCTTGGCGTCGACTTCGCACACCAAGGTCCGGCGGCCGTGCTCGGCCGCGTACAGCGCCAGTCCGGCGGCCACGGTGGTCTTGCCGACACCACCTTTGCCGGTGACGAACAGAAGGCGGCGGTCGAGCAGTCCCACCATGGGAGGGTGGGCGGCGCTCACCGGCGGCATCGGCGCCCCGGGCGGGTCAGGGGGCGCCGAAACCGACCCGGCGCTCGTGGGTGGGCGCTCCGACCTCGACGTAGGCGACCTTGGCCACGGGAATGGCGACGCGCCGACCCTTGCGGTCGGTGAGCCACAACACCCCCGCCTCCTTGCCCAGGGAGGACTCGATCTCCGCGATCACGGCGTCGCGATCGGCGTCCTCGTCCAACTCGACCTCGAGCTCCTTGGCGCTCTGCACGATCCCGATGCGTACGTCCACCTGTGTCCTGCTCCTCCGATCGAACCGTCCCGGCCGGGGCGGCCAACGACCATACAGCCGTGAGCCACACTAAGGCCCATGGAACCCACCCCTGTGGCGCAGACCGAACGGGGGCGGCGCTGGGCCGCCACCATGGCGGGGCACCAGGGTGAGGGCCTGCGCACGGCGCACGCCGACTCCTCCGCCGCGCTGGGCACCGAGGGTGAAGTGCCGCCGCTCGAGCGCGAGGCCCGAGAGGCCGCCGAGGACCTCGTCCTCGTCCCGGGCGCCACGCGCGCCGGCGGTGGCGGCCGGCGGGGAATGCCCGAGGAGCCCGACCCCTGGCGCACCTGCTTCGAGAAGGACCGGGACCGCATCCTGCACTCGGCGGCCTTCCGCCGGTTGGCGGGCAAGACCCAGGTCTTCATCTTCCCCGCCGACCATCAACGGACTCGGCTGAGCCACGCGCTCGAGGTGGCCCAGGTGGCCACCGCCATCGCCAGGGCGTGCCGTCTGAACGTGGCGCTCACCGAGGCGATCGCCCTCGGCCACGACTGCGGCCATGGACCGGGCGGCCACATGAGCGAGGACGCCTTGGGGGTCTTCCTGCCGGGCGGGTTCGACCACGCCGTCTGGGGCGCCGACGTCTCGCTGGCGGACCTCAACCTGTGCCACGAGACGCTCGACGGCATCCGCAACCACTCGTGGTCGCGCCCGGCCCCCGCCACTCCCGAGGGTGAGGTGGTCAGCTGGGCCGACCGCATCGCCTACCTGTGCCACGACTGGGAGGACGCCGTCTCCGCCGGCATCGTGACCCCGGCGCTGTTGCCCGACGTCGTCCTCGGTCGCTGCGGGGAGACCCGCTCGGAGCAGCTGCGTCGTTTCATCGAAGGGACGGTCCGCACCACGCTCCGGGCCGCCCGGGTGGGGATGGACGAGGAGCTGGCCGAAGCCCTGACTGCCTTCCGGCGCTGCAACTACGAACAGATCTACCTGCGCCCGGCGTCGGTGACCCAGGGGGCGGCCGTGGTGGAGGTGCTGCGGGCCCTGGTCGGCTACTTCACCGATCAGCCCAACCTGATCCCCGACGTGCGCAGCGGCCATGGCCTCGCCGGCGGCAGCGACGAGGCCGTCTTCGCCGCCGTCGCCTACGTGGCGGGGATGACCGACCGCTTCGCCATGAGCATCGCCGTGTCCGACCTCGGTTGGGATCGCGAGCGGCTTCCCCGGGGGGTCGAGTCCCTCACCGGACGTTGAGCTCCCGGCGGTAGATGCGCGCCGGCCCCAGCTCCTCGACGCGCCCAGCCAGCGCATCGAAGGCCAGGGCCGCCTCCCCGCCGGCGTCGGCCACGTGCACCGGGACGCCGGAGTCGGCGCCGATGCGCAAGGCGGGAAGGAGCGGGACCTGCCCCAACAGCGGGACCTCGAGGTCGTCCGCCAGGGCCTGGCCACCGCCGGCCCCGAAGAGCTCGTAGCGCGTGCCGTCGTCGCCGGTGAACCACGACATGTTCTCGACGACACCGCGCACCGCCAGCTTGAGCTTCCTCGCCGCGTAGGCCGATCGCTGGGCGACGCGCTGAGCGGCGGCCTGCGGCGTCGTGACGACCACGATCTCGGTGCGGGGGAGGTACTGGCCCAACGAGAGCGTCACGTCACCGGTGCCGGGAGGCATGTCGATGAGGAGGAAGTCGGGCTCGCCCCAATAGGAGTCGACGAGGAACTGCTCGAGGGCCTTGTGCAACATGGGGCCCCGCCAGATCACAGGCTGCTCGTCGGGCACGAAGAAGCCCATGGACAGACAGCGAACCCCGTGGACCACGGGCGGGACGAGGAGGTCGTCCACGGCCACCGGCCCACGCGTCACGCCCAGCATCTTCGGCACCGAGAAGCCGTAGACGTCGGCGTCGAGCAACCCGACGTCGTGGCCCCGCGCCGCCAAGGCCACCGCCAGGTTCACCGTGACCGAAGACTTCCCGACACCACCTTTGCCCGACGAGATCCCCACCACCCGGGTCTTCGAACCCGGTGCCATGAAGCGGTTGGGCCGACCCGCCTCGTGACCGAGGGGCGCCGGTGGCCCGCCGGCGCCGTGCGCATGGACGGGGGCACCGCCACCGGTGACCGGCTCGACGGGCTCGCCCCCGGGCCCGAGGGCCAACCGGCGGTGCAGCTCCTGGCGCTCCTCGCCGGTCATGGTGGGGGTCTCCACCTTGACCTCGCCCACCCCGGGCAGCGCCCCCACGGCCCGGACGACGAGGGAGGCGATCTCGTCGGCCCCCGGCCAGCCGCCCACCGGCATCGCCACCACCACCGAGGCCTGGCGCCGACCCGCCCGCACGGACCGCACCATCCCCAGCTCTCCCAGGCCCCGGCGCAGCGAGGGGTCCTCTACGGCCGCGGCGGCGGCGCGTATGTCAGCATCGGTGGGGCCCACGGCGCCTCTCTCGGAAAAGGGTCCGGCGGCGCGACCAGGGATTACGCCGCACCCAACCGGTAGACTAGTGGTGTGCAATCCGAGCCCGATCTTGGTGGGAGCGGCCCCGCCGATCGCCGGTTCTCCGCCGCCGTGGCCGCGGTGACCTCGGCGTTCGGAGACCCCACGCGGCGCGAGATCTATCTCCACGTCCGGTCCCACCCCGGCTCGACCGCCTCGGAGGTGGCCGCGGCGTTCTCCGTCCACCCCAACGTGGCCCGGCACCATCTCGACCGCCTGGCCGCCGGCGGGTACCTCGAAGTCAGCCTGGAACGCCTGCCCTCGGCCGGGGCGGGGCGTCCCTCCAAACGCTTTCGGGCCGCAGACGGTCCCGGTGGGGACCCCACGCTGAGCTTCGTCACCCACGGCGACGACCTCATCGTGGCCCTGCTGGCCGAAGCCCTCGAGCTGCTGGGCCCGGTCGAGGCCGAGCACATGGCCGAGCGCCTGGGGGAGAACTACGGGCGGGTCCTCGCCGACCGCATGGAACCCGGCGAAGGCCAGCGCTCGGTGCGCGCCGCCATGCACACCATCGCCGACGCCCTCACCGCCCACGGGTTCGCGGCACACGCCGAGGACCGCGGCGACTCGACAGCCGTCGTGGCCGAGCACTGCCCCTTCGGTGAGGCCGCCACCCAGCACCCCGTGATCTGCGCCGTCGATCGGGGCATGGTCCGCGGGCTCCTGGCCGGGCTGTGCGGGGCGGCGGCGGACGAACCCATCCCCGTCGTGCTGTCCTCCCGGGCGCGAGGCGACGACGCCTGCGCAGCCCTGGTCTGAACCCTGGCGCACCACTACCTCGACCACGCCTCCACCTCGCCCCCCCGTCCGGAGGTGGTGGCGGCCATGGTGGACTGGTTCGAGACGTCGCAGCGCGGGCGCGCGACCCCGGTCGGGTCCACAGCGAGGGTCGTGTCGTGCGCGCCACGGTGGAAGCGGCGCGCGAGCAGGTCGCCGCGCTGCTGGGCACGCGGCCCCGCCAGCTGGTCTTCACCTCGGGAGGGACCGAGGCCGTGAACGCGGCGGTCTGGGGAGCGACCCGGGCGCGCCCGGGGAGGCCCACCGTCCTGGCCGATGTGGAGCACTCCTCGGTCCGTGACGCGTCGGCACGAGCCGGCTCGGTCCTTCACCTCGACGTCGACCGTCTCGGACGCATCCATCCCGCCGCCGTGCACGACGTCCTCGACACGGCGGCTCGCGACGGCACCCCGGCGGGCCTGGTGCACTGTCAGTGGGCCAACCACGAGGTCGGCACCGTTCAGCCCGTGCGCGACGTCGTCGAGGTGTGTCGTCGTCACGACGCCTGGGTGCACGTCGACGCCTGCATGGCCGTCGGGCACCTCGGGACCGACCTCGACGAGCTCGGTGCCGATCTCGTCTCGGTGAGCGCCCACAAGCTGGGCGGGCCCCCGGGGATGGGCGCCCTCGTGCTGCGGCGCGGTCTTCGGGTCGACGCGCTGATAGTGGGAGGGGACCAGGAACGGGCGAGGCGAGGTGGCCTCGAGAACGTCCCGGGCATCGTCGGGTTCGGGGCGGCCGCCGAGGCGCTGATCGAACCGGGCCGGCTGGCCCGGGAGTCGGCCGATGCCCGCCGGCGCACCCAGGCCATGGCGGCGGCGGCCACCGCTGTCGCCGACGTGGAGGTGCTCGGAGACCGCGAGACGCGAGTACCGCACCTGGTGTGTGTGACCATTGGCGGGGTCGAGGCCGAGCCGGTGCTCCTGGGTCTCGACCAGGCCGGCATCTCGGCGCATTCGGGATCCTCGTGCGCCTCGGAGTCCCTGGCGCCGTCGCCCGTGCTCCAGGCCATGGGGGTCGACGCCGATCACTCCCTCCGCCTCTCGGTCGGTTGGTCGAGCACCGACGACGACGTCGAGGCCTTCGCCGCCGCGTTCCCCCGGGTCGTGACGAGGTTGCGCGCCCTGCGGACCTGAGCCCCGGGCGGGATGGCCCGCGTTGTCAGCCCGCCGGTGGCGGAACGGGCTGGCCCGCTTTCTGGAACGCCTCGTCCACGAAGCCCTGGGCGGCCCGCACCTCGGCCGCCGGCGGCCCGTCGGCGAGGAACTGGCGGTACTGGTCGACGGCACCGGTGGCATCGCCCTCGGCGAGGAGCATCGAGCCCAGGTACAGGTGCGGGGCATAGGCGCCGGGCTCGGACCGCAGCGCCGCCTCCTCGGACTGCTGGGCCTTGGCCAGCACCGCGGCGTCCTTGGCCTGCACGCCCGCCTCGTACTCGAGCCACCCCGACTGGGCCAACGCCTCGCCGTTGGTGGGGTCCCCGGCGAGCACCTGTTGGTAGAGGCCCAGCGCGCCGGAGGCGTCGCCGGCCGCCTCGAGCGTCTCGGCTTGCGCCAGCGTCCGGCGCAGCTGGGCGGCGGGACTCAGGCTGACCGATCCCGTGGCGGTCTGGCCCGGGAGCCGGGCACCGGTCTGCGTCACCACCAAGGTGACGGACAGCGCCGCCACCAGCGCCAGCGCCCCCACGACGGCCAAGGCGCGGCGCCGCCGCACCCGCGGCGCCACGACACCCTCGACAGGCTGTGCACCGTCGAGGCGCCGCGTCTCGTCGTCGTCGACGGTCTCGTCGTGCTGCAGCGCCCGCAGGACCTCGGCGGCGCGCCGGGTGTAACGGTCCCGCAACAGCGCGTAGTCCGACTCGGAAAGATCCCCGGCGGCCCGCTCTCGCTCGAGGTCGTCGAGCGAGTCCAACAAGAAGGTGCGTTCGTCGTCGAGCTCGGCGTTCACGGCGCCCGCACCACCTCGGGGCCGCCACCGGACAGCGCGGCGCGCTCGGCCTGCGCCCGGCGGACCAGGGCGCGGTCCTCGGCCGAGACCGCCACCGGGGCGCGAGATCGGCGACGCCACAGCTCCATCGTCAACCCGGCCGCCGCCACCACCAGGGCCGCGGGCGGGACGAACCACACCCACGCCGTGGCGCCGTGCACCGGCGGCCGCAAGAGGATGCTGGGCCCGTAGCGGCTGACCAAGAAGGCGTCGATCTGGGCGTCGCTCTGCCCGGCCCGCACGCGCGCCGTCACAGCGTCACGGATGGCCACCGCCGTCGACGCCGAGGAGTCCGCCACGGAGATACCTTCGCAGCTCGGGCAGCGCACCAGGGCGTCGATGGCCTGGACCCGTTGGGCGACGGTCGGAGAAGGGCTCCCTCGAGAGGCGCCCACGGCCAGGGCGACGCCGATGACCGCGGCCAGGGCGACCCACGACACCCGGCGCCACGCGCCGCGCCGCCCGACCGGGCTCACACGTCACCGCGCTTGGCCCGTGTGAGCCAGTAGTCGAGGCCGGCATTGGTCATGGGCCCGTCGAAGTGGGCGACCACGATCCCCTCGGGCGACACGATGAACGTCTCGGGCGGCCCCCGCACGCCGTAGTCGAGGGCGATCTGGCCTCCGGCGTCGACCACCGCCGGCCACGACGCTCCCGTGGACTGCATGAACCCGCGCGCCGTCGACGCGGCGTCGTCGAACACGACACCGACGAGGGCGGCGTCACCAGGCGACCGGTGGGCGTAGGCAAAGGCCACGAGCTCGGGCTGCTCCTGCTGGCACGGCGGGCACCAACTGGCGAAGAAATTGACGACGACCCATCGGCCCCGCCATGCGCTGAGGTCGAACGACCCGCCGGAGAGAGTCGGCCCGGTGATCCCCGGCGCAGCCTGACCGACCAGCGGGGTGTCGACCTCGGTAGCCGTCTGCTGGGGACTGCTGGCCAGCAGCGCCACCAGGGCCGCCCCCGCCACCAGGGCCACCCCCGCCACCCACCTGCTGGTGTGCCGGCGATGGGCCCCGGGGCGCGCCGGGGGCCTGTCGCCGGTCGTGATCGTCACGGCGAGCCGGCCGGGACCGGTTCCGGTGCATGCTCGTCGTCGCCGGGCTCGACGGACCTCACGGGGCGAGGCCCTGCAGAGCGCTCGGGGGCGGGGACCGGGGCCGAGACGTCGCCCGAGCCGGTGCTGCCGTCACCGGAGTGCAGCACGGGAACCGGGGCCGAGACCGGGTCGGTGGGCCGCCGGCGGCGCTTCCCGGGGACCGCCGCCAGGATGGCACCGAGGACGAGCAGGAGGCCTCCCCCCCACAACCACGCCACGAGAGGCTGCACGGTGACACCGATGGTGACGGGGCCGCCCGGGCGCACGGGCAGCGCGTCGACCGTCAGGTACACGTCGTCCTCCAGTGTCGAATCGATGGCGGGCGTCCCCACCGCCTCGGTGTTGGCGCCGAACTGGCTGACGGCGGGACGAAGCGGTCCGTGCCCGTCGACGAGCACGACGGCCTCGGTGGCGGTCCGGGCCGGCGTACGGACCTGCGCGAGACCGACGAACTCGATGCGGTGGCCGTCGCTGGTGGCCGATTGACCGGGTCGCAGCGTCACCTCGCCCCGGTGGCCAAACGACGTCGCCGAGGCCAGGGCGACGGCGATCACCACCACGCCGAGGTGCACGACCATGCCGCCGTTGGCCCGCCCCACGAGCCCGCGCCACACCCCGGCCCCGCTGCGGTGCGCGCCCCGGGCCGACAGCACGAGCTGACGCGCGTTGGCGGCGGCGGCGAACCCACCGAGGCCGAAGACCGCCAAGGGACCGAGCCCCCGCACCCCGCCGGCCACGCACGCCACGATCACGAGCGCACCGATCCAGGCGGGCACCTTCAGGCGGTCGCGCAGGGTGGCCGTCGTCGTCTTGCGCCACGGCAGGGCGGGACCCACCGACATGAGAAAGAGCAGGGCGAGGCCGATGGGCAACGTCATGACGTTGAAGTAGGGCGCCCCCACGGTGACCTGCTGTCCCTCGAACGCCTCGTACAGGAGCGGGAACACCGTCCCCAGCAGCACCACGAAGGCGAAGGCCACGAAGAGGAGGTTGTTCACCAGGAAGGCACCCTCCCTGCTGAAGGCCGAATCGATCCCGCCCGGGGAGCGCAACCGGTCCCCACGCCAGGCGATCAACCCCACGCCGGTGACCATCACCACCGCGAAGAAACCGAGGAGCAGGGGGCCGATATCGGAGTCGGAGAAGGCGTGGACGGACTCGATCACGCCCGAGCGCGTCAGGAACGTGCCGAGGATCGTGAGGCTGAAGGTGGCGATCACCAGGGACAGGTTCCACACCCGCAGCAGGCCGCGGCGCTCCTGGACGAGCACCGAGTGCAGATACGCAGTGGCGCACAGCCAAGGCAGGAAGGAGGCGTTCTCCACCGGGTCCCACGCCCAGAACCCGCCCCACCCGAGCACCTGGTAGGACCACCACGAACCGAGCACGATCCCGACTGTCAGGAACGCCCACGCGAACAGGGTCCAGCGACGGGTGGCCAGCTGCCATCCCTCGCCGATCCGTCCCGTGACGAGCGAGGCGATGGCGAAGGCGAAGGGGATGGTGAACCCGACGAACCCCAGATAGAGGATGGGCGGGTGGAACGCCACCAGGGCGTTGTCCTGCAACAGCACGTTGGGGCCGAGGCCGTTGGCGGGGACGGCCCCGGCCACGGTGCGGAAGGGGTCGGCGGGGCCCGCCATGAGCCCGAAGAAGAAGGCGGCGACGACCAGGGCCACGAGCGTGGCCCAGGCGACGAGAGGATCGGCGGCCTGGCGCCGGAAGCGCCACACCATCACGGCGATGTAGCCCGCCAGGATGAGCCCCCACAACAGGATCGACCCCGCCAGGGCCGACCACATGCCGGTGATCGTGTAGAGCAGAGGCGTCGACCGGCTGTTGTTGGCCGCCACGAAGGCGATCGAGAAGTCGTGGGTGAGCAGGGCACGCTCCATGGCCACGGTGGCGACCACCGCGCCGAGGAGGACGAGCCCGCCGTAGATGCGCCCGGCGCGGGCCACCTCGGGCCGCTGACGCGCCAGCCCGTAGGCGATGACCGCCACCCCGACGACCGATGCCGCCAGGCTGAGCAGGACGCCGGTGTGCCCGAGGGCGGCGTTCACCGCGTGGTCCCGTTGGGCGCCCTGACTCGGTTGGGGTGCTCCTCGGTGTACTGGGCCGTATGGTCCACGATGAGCTGGTCGGAGATGAACGAGCCCCCCGAGAAGTGGCCGACGACCACGACGGGGATGTCGGGCTGGAAGAGCTGGGGCGGGTTGCCGTGGTTGACCACGCTCACGCGGTGCTCGGTGCCGGCGGCGACGAAGGCGACGCCCCCGCGGATGCGGCGCACGGTGCCGGGAACGACAACTCCCTCGAGGCGAAAGGTCTGCGAACCGAGCATGGCCTTGTGGGCGAGGGCCTGGTCGACGGTCTCGAAGTAGTTGAGCGAGCTGCCCAGCCCTTCGACCAACAAGAACGCCACCGCCCCCACCAGTACCGCGGCCACGACCCACAACCGCAGTCGCCCCCTGCGTGACTTGCGGTCCCGGTTCGCGGGGACCCCCGACACGACCGGCCCTCCGATGACGCCGTCGCCGCCGGTGGACACGGGAGGATTGGTGAGGACCGTCGGCTCGCTCACGGTGCCGAGTGCCCCTGCGGGCGTGATGCAGATCGCTCGAGCCGCTGTCGGCGACGCCACAGCAGGGCGGCGTAGGCGGCGAGCACGCCGAAGGCGATGGCATAGCCGGCGTCGATGTAACTCACGGCACTCGCCTGCCGGGGGGGGTACCCGTCATACCAGCGCCCCCCCGGGCTCGGCGGGGACGGGGTCGGTACCCTCGGCCCAGCGTTCGTGCAGGGCCACGTCGAGCTCGGTGTCCTGGACATGCTCGGACAGCACTTCCACCCGGTAGCGGATGGCGAGCATCCACGCGAACAACAAGGTGAAGGCGACGAAGCCCAGCAGCAAGGTCCATGCCATCGAGCCGTGGATGGTGGGCGACAGGTTGGCGTTCAAGACGGTGGCCCCCTGGTGCAAGGTGTGCCACCAGTCGACCGAGAAGTGCACGATGGGGACGTCCACGGCAGCGACCAGGGCCACCACGGCGCAGCGCCGGGCCCGGGAGTCGGGGTCGGCGGGCACCCGACGGACCGCCAGGTACCCGAGGAGCAGGACGAGCAGCAACGCCGTCGAGGTGAGCCGGGCGTCCCAGGTCCACCACAGGCCCCACGTCGGGCGGCCCCAGATCGAGCCGGTGACCAGCGTCAGCGCGGTGAAGACGGTGCCCACCTCGACGGCGGACGCCGCCAGCCGGTCCCAGAACCGGCTGCGCGTCCGGGGCCACAGCCACAACGCGCTGGACACGGCGGCGACGCCGAAGGCGAGGTACAGCGCCACCCATGCGATGGGGGGGTGCACGTAGACCAGCCGGACCAGGTTGTGCTGCACCTGGTCGGGAGGGGTCACCCACAGCCCGAGCCAGACGGTGGCCGCCAGGGCCACGGCGGCGGCGATCCCGAGCCCGCGCACCACCCACGTCGCCACCGGGCTCCACGGCGCCACCGCCGACTCCCCCGAGCTGCTCATGACGCCTCCTGCAGGGGCCCGAAGATCACGACGCCCAGCGCCAGGTAGACGGCGGCGAACACGAGCAGGAGCCGGACCCACGGGTCGCCGGCGCTCCCGACGTTGCCGGCCCCGAGCCCCAGGGCGGCCTGCCAGGCACGGGTGCCGGCCAACAACACCGGCGCCGCCACCGGGAGGAACAGGAACGGCAGCAAGGTCTCGCGGACTCGCAGCCCGGCGGCGAGGGCGCCGTAGAGGGTCCCCGCGGCGGCGAGCCCGGCCGTGCCGGCCAGGGCGGCGACGACGATCGACCCGTAGGAGCGGACGTGCGAGCCGTAGAGCACCACGACGCCCGCGGTGAGGACCACTTCGAGCACCACGAGCTGCAACGCCACCGCCGCCGTCTTGCCCAGGAAGACGCCGGCGGGATCGAGCCCCGACAGGCGCAGCCCGTCGCGGGCGCCGTCGGGCGCCTCGAGGGCGAAGCTCCGCTGCACGGCGAGCACACTGGCAAAGAGCACGGCCACCCAGAACAGGCCCGGTGCGGCCTGCGCCATCGGTGCCCGGTCAGGTCCGAGCGCGAAGGCGAAGAGCACGAGCATCAGCACGGCCACGGGCACCACCTGGTGCATGACGACCCGAGAGCGGAGCTCGATCCGGAGGTCCTTGCCCGCCACCAGGACGGTGTCACGCCACATGGACACCGCCGGGAACGGCTCGCAGCTCGTCGGAGGCACCGGCGCGGCGCGAGACGCGGCGCACGTCGCGCGCCCCGATGACGCGCCCTCCGACCAGCGAGACGACGCGGTCGGCCAAGGGCCAGGACACCTCGGGCTCGTGTGACGCCAGGAGCACGGTGGCGCCCTCGGCCACGACCTCGGCGACGATCTCTCCCAGCGTCGTCCTGGCACCGGCGTCGAGCCCGGCATGGGGCTCGTCCAGGAGCCACAGCTCCGGTCGGCGCGTGAGGAGCACGGCCAGCGCCACGCGCCGGCGCTGGCCCGCCGACAGGCGTCCCACCGGCGTGCGGCGCACCCGGCCTCCCAACTCCAGCCGATCGAGGGCGCCTTCGAGGTTCGACAGCTCCGCGCCCGCCGCCCGTGCCCCGAAGCGCACGTTCTCGACGACGGTCAGGTCGTCGTACAGGGCAGACCCGTGGCCGAGCATCCCCACCCGCCGGCGCAGCGCCGCCGCGTCACGGCGCAAGTCGCATCCGAGCACGGTGCCCTGGCCACTGCTCAGAGCGAGAAGGCCGGCACACACCCGCAGCACGCTCGTCTTGCCCGCCCCGTTGGGCCCTTCGAGCACGACCACTTCACCCTGGGCGACGGCGAGATCGACGCCGGCCAGGGCCGGGAACCGCCCGGTCACGCAGACGGCGGTACGGAGGAGGACTGCGAGGGCCATGGCCTCGGCCCATGCTATGGGGGAGCCAACCCCCGGCACCAAGCGGGCCGGACGCCGGTCCTCAGCTCACCGTCAACCGGCCGAGACCCACCGCCTTGAGCACGTCGGCGCTCACCGAGGACACCCAGTGGAGGTTGTCGGTCAGGAGCAAGACCCCGAAGACCACGAGGGCCCCACCCGACACCATGTTCACGAGGAACAGGCGCCGGCGGACACGGGCGAGCACCGAGGTGAGCCTTCCGAAGGCCAGCCCGGTGGCGAGGAACGGCACGCCGAGGCCGAGCGAGTAGGCCACCAGCAGGGCCACCCCCGAGGCCAGGGTGGACCGGGTGGCAGCCAGCCCCAGCACGCCACCGAGGACGGGTCCCACACACGGGGTCCACCCGAAGGCGAACGCCATCCCGAGCACCGGAGGGGCCCAGACACCCAGGCGCGAGGGGAGGGGGTGGAAGCGATGCTCGGACAGGAAGCGCCGCGGGGTTGCGATCCCGACCATCCACACGCCGAACGCGACGACCAGCACCCCGGCGGCGATGTCGAGGGCGCGCTCGTGGCCGAGCAGGAGACGGCCGAGCCCCGACGCGGCGGCGCCCAGCGCCGTGAACACCAGCGTGAATCCGGCCACGAAGCCGAGCACCCCCCGCAGCACCGGCCCGGCGTCGCGCGTCGCGCCAGCCTCGATCTCGGTCGCCGACAGGCCCGACACCATCGACACGTAGCCCGGGACGAGGGGCAAGACACAGGGGGAGAGGAACGACAGCATCCCGGCGCCGAAAGCCACGAGCAGGCCCAGGGGGTCCGCCGAGATGGTGGCCTGGGCGCTGAGCGCCGCCGACATCGTCATCACGACGCCGGCGGCGTCGCCCCCGGCTCAGCGGTTCTGGACACGGAGCAGCTCCATGTCGGCGTCCACCATCATGGCCACCAGGTCGGCGAAGGTGACGGTCTTCTCCCATTTGAGCTCGGTCTTGGCCTTGGTGGCGTCTCCCACGAGGAGGTCCACCTCCGCCGGGCGCAGGAACTTGTCGTCGACGACGACATGCTCGTGCCAGTCCAGGCCCACGTGGGCGAAGGCGATCTCGCACAATTCGCGCACCGAGTGCGTCTCGCCGGTGGCCACCACGAAGTCGTCGGGATCGTCGCGCTGCAACATCAGCCACATGGCGCGCACGTAGTCACCGGCAAAGCCCCAGTCGCGTTGGGCGTCGAGGTTCCCCAGAAACAGCTTGTCGTCCATCTTCCGGGCGATGCGAGCGACGCCATGACTCACCTTGCGGGTGACGAACTCGAGGCCTCGCCGGGGGCTCTCGTGGTTGAACAGCATCCCCGACGATGCGTGCAGCCCGTAGCTCTCCCGGTAGTTCACGGTGATCCAGTGGCCGTAGACCTTGGCCACTCCATAGGGGCTGCGGGGGTAGAACGGCGTCCTTTCGTTCTGCGGGACCTCCTGCACTTTGCCGAACATCTCCGACGACGAGGCCTGGTAGAAGCGGATCTCAGGGTCGGCGATACGGATGGCGTCGAGCACCCGGGTCACCCCGAGCGCCGTGGTCTCGCCCGTGAGGACGGGCTGGGTCCACGAGGTCTGGACGAAGGACTGGGCGGCCAGGTTGTAGACCTCGACCGGGCGGTGCTCGCGCAGGATTCCGATGAGGGAGATCTCGTCGAGGAGGTCACCCGCCACCAGCGAGACCCTGTCCTGGATGTGGGCGATGCGCTCGAAGTTGAGCGTGGACGAGCGCCGCACCATGCCGATGACCTCGTAGCCCTGCTCCAGGAGGAGCTCGGCCAGGTACGACCCGTCTTGTCCGGTGATACCGGTGATCAGTGCCCGCTTATGCATCTGTCGGCTCGCTTCGTCGGTTCGACACGGTCTCAGCGCCCCCGCCAGCAGGGGCGCCCGTTTTTCGAGGAAAGCGGAGATACCCTCGGCGGCGTCTTCTGTCTGGGTCGTGAGCGAGAGCATGGCATGCAGGTGGGCCAGGGCCTGCGGTGCCGCCATGTCCCATACATCGTAGAACGCGTCACGGCCCAGCTTCATCACGGCCGGCGACTTGGACGCCAGCGTCGCCGTCAGCTCCGAAACGGCGACGTCGAGCTCGGCGTGGGGGACCACCCTGGTCACGAAGCCCAGGCGTTGCGCCTCGCCGGCGTCGACCATCCGCCCGGTGAGCATCAACTCGAGCGCCTGCTTGGGTGGCATCGAGCGGACCAGCGGCACGGTGATCATGTACGGCCACAGGCCCACATTGACCTCGGGTGCCCCGAACCGGGCACGCTCGGACGCCACTACCAGGTCGCACGCCAGCGCCAGCCCGAATCCACCGGCCAGGGCGAAGCCCTGCACCCGCGCCACGGTGGGCTTGCCGAGGCGCCACAACCCGTCGAAGACCTCGGCCAGCACGCCCCGAGCCGCATGGACCTCGAGCAGTCCCTCGTCGGGGTCGTCGGCGCCGGTCATTTTCCCCAGGTCGGCTCCCGCACAGAAGGCGTCGTCGCCCGCTCCGGCCAGAACCACCACCCGCACGTCGTGGTCCTCGCCGGCCCGGGCCAGTGATCGCCGAATCCCCCGCATGACCTCCCACGACATGGCGTTGCGACGCTCGGGCCGGTTGATGGTGATGCGGGCCACACCCTCGGCCACCTGGTACAGGACCGTCGGGGTGCCCGAGAGCCCGTCCCCCTCCGCGACTGGCTCGGTGATGGGGTCCGACACCCGAGCGACGGTAGTGCCCGACCCCTGTCGACGCCCAGCCCGGATCGGCATCCCACGGGCCCCGCTAGCGTGGCCGGTCCGTGGCCACACCCTCCGCCGCCATCGTGTCGTTCCGCCTGGGCGGCTTCGACGGGGTGGCCGTCGAAGCGCGCAAGTGGGCCGGCGCCCTCGAGACCCTGGGGTTCGACATCCGCACCGTGGCCGGCGAAGGCCCGGTCGACCGGGTCGTCCCGGGGCTGGCCATCGGCGCCGTCGACGCGCCCTCGGCGGCGGAGGTGAGCGACGCTCTCGACGACGCCGACCTGGTGGTGGTGGAGAACCTCTGCTCCCTTCCTCTCAATGCACCCGCCGCCTCGGTCGTCGCCGAGGTCATCGCGAACCGTCGGGCGGTGCTGCACCATCACGACCTCCCCTGGCAGCGCGATCAGTACATCGGCTATCCCCCACCACCCGACGACCCGGCCTGGGCCCACGTCACGGTCAACGAGCGGTCCCGCCTCGAGCTCGCCCGTGTCGGGATCGCGGCCACCGTGGTGCGCAACGCCTTCGACGTGGACGCTCCCGCCGGGGAGCGCGAGCGCACCCGCCGGGCCCTGGGTCTCGACGACGACACCCGACTCGTCCTGCAGCCCACCCGGGCCATCGCGCGCAAGAACGTGGCGGGCGGCCTGGCACTCGCCGAGTCGGTGGGGGCCGTGTTCTGGCTCCTCGGCCCGGCCGAGGACGGCTTCGGTCCCGAGCTCGAACGACTGTTGGCCGGGGCGCGGTCCCCGTACCTGGTCGGACCGGTGGCGCCGGGGTTCGCGGGGCACGTGGTGGACGCCTACGCGGCGTGCGATGTCGTGGTCCTGGGATCCTTCTGGGAGGGCTTCGGCAACCCGGCCGTCGAATCGGCCGTCTACCGCCGGCCGCTTGCCATCGGCCCCTACCCGGTCGCCGCCGAGCTCGCCGCCTTCGGCTTCCGGTGGTTCGCCCACGACGACGGGGAGTCGGTCGGCCGCTTCCTCGAGCGCCCGGATCCGACCCTGATCGAGCACAACCACAGCGTCGCCCGTACCCATTTCGCGCTCGGCGACCTACCCGGTCGGATCAGCCGGGTCTTCGAGTCCGCCGGGTGGGTGTTCGGCTGAGAGTGCTCGAGGGCGTGATGTCGCAGGTCCGGCACGTGCCGTACCATGCAGCCATGGCGACCCGTCCCCCCCCCGGCTCCGGTCACCCCGCCAAGCGGCTCCCGGCCGACCGCCGTCGGCAACAGCTTCTCGACGTGTCGCTGCGTCTGTTCGCCGAGCGTGGCTTCAACGCCACCACCATGGACGACATCGCCGAAGCCGCCGGCGTCACCAAGCCCCTGCTCTACCAGCACTTCGCATCCAAGCGCGCCCTGTACCTCGAGCTCCTCGACTCGGTGTCGCACACCATGCTCGAGGCCATCGGCAAGGCCATCGCCTCCGCCGGGGGCCCCCGTCAGCAGGTGGAGGGGGGCTTCAGTGCCTACTTCCACCTGGTGGTGACCCACGCGGATGCCTTCCACCTGCTCTTCGGCAGTGACGTGCCCAACGACCCCGAGCTGTCGAGAGCCGTGCGCAACGTCGAGGACAGCATCGCCGAGTCCATCGACGGCCTCATCGACGCCGGGCTCGACGAGGACCATCGCCGCCTGCTCGCCTTCGCCGTCGTCGGCATGGCCGAAGGCGCCAGCCGGCACTTCCTGTCGGCGCGCGACCCCCGGGGCGGCGACCCCCACGAATCGGAGGCCACCCGACTGGCGCGGCGACTGGCCGACCTGGCCTGGGCCGGTCTGCGCTCGGTCCATCCGGACTGACGACACCGCCGGCCGACGGCCGAGCGCCCGGGATGAAAAGCTGACCCAACAGGTAGACTTTTGTCGGCCGGCCCGCCCCGAGCGTGGGTGCGGGCACGTGGGTAACGAGGCAAAGGTGACGCCATGGGGACACGGTTGCGATCCGTGTTCAGCTTCCCGAACCCGGTGAACGAGGTGGCGGCGCGCACGGTGGCGGGTGGCGTGGTGGCCTTGTCGGTAGCGGTCATGGCCCTTCGACAGCAGTGGCTGCTCATCCCTCTCGCCTACGGCTTCTGGGCTCGGGTGCTCACCGGGCCCACCCTGAGCCCCCTCGGCCAGCTGGCCACACGGGTCGTGGTCCCCCGGCTGCCTGTCGAGCCCCGCCTGGTGGCGGGACCCCCCAAGCGCTTCGCCCAGGCGATGGGCGTGGCCTTCTCGAGCACCGCCGTGGTGCTGTGGTTCGGGGTGGGGGCCCACACCGCGGCCTGGGTCGTGGTCGGCATGCTCGCCGGGGCGGCGCTGCTCGAGTCGGCCTTCGGTCTGTGCCTGGGATGCAAGGTCTTCGCCGCGCTCATGCGCCTCGGCGTCGTACCCGAAGCGGTGTGCGAGGCGTGCGCCGACGTCGCGGCACGTCATCCCGAGCTGAGGCGCGATCCTGTCGGCGCCCGAGCGGTGGGGGCTGGTCGAGATCACCCCAAGCGGGGCGCCAGCTCGTCGATCAGCACCACGAGCTCCCGGGCGCAGGCGACGTAGTCCTCTTCGTCGCCTCCAGCCGGGTCGGCGACGTCGCCCTGCGTGTCGGGGTCGAGGGTCGCCAACTCCAGTGGGGCGAGACGCTCGGCGAGAGGCGCCGGCCCGAGGGGCAGGTGGCGCGCCAGGAAGCGCAGCGTGGCGGTACGGCCGGCACCGCCCGGGTGACGGCGGCGGACGTACGACACGTGCTCGCCCGCCATGGCCACGATCATGTCGGCGCCACCCACCTCAGCCTCGGTGAGCTGACGGCTCCGGTGTGCCGATGCCTGCAGGCCCACCGTGCCCAGCGCGAGGCGGGTGCGGATGCTCACGGGCTGGTGCTCGATCACATGCGTCCCGGCGGTCGTCACCCGCACCGCCAGCCCGTGCTCCTCGAGCAAGGCCCCCGCCATGACCGAGCGCGCCGCGTTGCCGGTGCACAGGAACAGGACATGCGTCATGTGGGATATGGGCCCCGTCGGAGCATCGGCCCGGGAACCGACCCGGTCCGACCATGATGCCGGGTCCGGCGACCTCGGTGCCCGGGGACCTCAGGGGATGTGGATGCCCGAGACGGCCCGGGCGATGATCAGCCGCTGGATCTCCGACGTCCCTTCGAAGATCGTGTAGATCTTCGAGTCCCGGTGCCAGCGTTCCACGGGGTGGTCCCGGATGTAGCCGTAGCCCCCCATGATCTGGATGGCCTGCTCGGTGACCCACACCGCCGTCTCGCCGGCGTAGAGCTTGGACATGGACCCTTCGCCGGCCACGAACTCCTTGCCCGTCCGGCCCATCCACGCGGCGCGCCACACGAGCAGCCGGGAGGCGTCGATGCGCATCTTCATGTCGGCGAGCTTGAAGGCGATGCCCTGGTTCTCGATGATGCGCCGGCCGAACGCCTTGCGCTCGATGGCGTAGTCGAGGGCGTATTCGTAGGCGGCCCGGGAGATACCCAGGGCCTGGGCGCCCACCGAGGGACGGGTCGCCTCGAACGTTGCCATGGCGGCTTGGGAGTTCGACCTCTTCCCCTCGCGGGCGCGGGCCATCTTGGCGTCGAGCTTCTCCTTGCCCCCCAGAAGACAGTGGCCGGGAACGCGCACGTCGTCGAGCACCACTTCACCGGTGTGCGATGCCCGGATCCCCATCTTCTTGAACTTCTGACCGGCCGTCAGTCCCGGCGTCCCGGGCGGCACCACGAAGCTGGCCTGACCCCGCGCCCCAGCTCCGGATCGACCGCCGCCACCACGACGTGCACGTCGGCGATCCCGCCGTTGGTGATCCAGGTCTTGGTCCCGTTGATGACCCACTCGTCCTTGGCCTCGTCGTAGACGGCGCGGGTGCGAAGCGAGCTCACGTCCGAACCGGCATCGGGCTCGGACACGGCGAAGGCGGCGAGCTGGATCTTGTCGGGAGTGCCGAAACACTGCGGGCCCCACTCGACCAGTTGTTCCGGCGTCCCGTTGGCGACGATGCCGGCCAACCCCAGCGCGCTCCCGAAGATGGCGAGCCCGATGCCCGCATCTCCCCATGCCAGCTCCTCGTTGGCGATGGGCATCATGAGCCCACCCGGGTCGAAGAAGCACTGGCTGATGAAGTCGAAGGAGTACAGGCCGATCCGGGCCGCCTCCTCGATGATGGGCCACGGGGTCTCCTCCCGTTCGTCCCACTCGTGGGCGGCCGGGCGGATCACATCCTCGGCGAAGTCGTGGACCCACTTCTGGATCTGCAGCTGGTCTTCGCTGAGGTCGAGAGAGAACTCGGACATGTCATCCCCTTGGTCCGAAAACCGATCCGGGCCACGAAGTCCCGGTCGGCACGATGGTGGCGGGACCGTGCCCAGCCCGGTGGGGCTGGGTGCCGGCCTCGACTATCCGTTGTTACTCAACGGTAACCTATGGGACCGGGTTCGACAACCACCTCCGGCCGGGATCTCATTCCTCCCCTCATGACCAGGGAGAATGCCAGCGCGCCGGCAACCACCAGCCCCCCGCCCACGAAGGGGGCCCCGAGACCGAGCAGGGCGTAGGAGGTGCCCCCGAGCGCCGGGCCGACGATCCGGGCTAGGGCCGAGCACCCCTGTTGCGCTCCGAGGGCGGCACCGCGCCGCTCCGCGCCGACCTGGGCCGCCACCAAGGCGTTGAGCGCCGGGGTGCACAGGCTCTGGCCGGCGGTGACCAGCACGAGGGGGAGCACCAGCTCCAGGCGCGAGTGCACCGTCGGGAGCAGGACCAGTCCGAGCCCCTCGGCAACCAGACCGACGCGCAGACACCCGGCTTCCCCGACGCGCGCCGCCAAGCGGGGCACGAGGCCGCCTTGGACCCCGGCGGCCACGACGCCGATCATGGCGAACACGGCCCCGATGGCCGCCAGGCCGAAGCCCAGGCGGTGTTGGCCGAACAACGCGAACGTCGCTTCGAACGCACTGAAGGCCGCCACCACCAGCACGGTGAGCACGGCCGGGACGGCGATGGCCCGGAGGGTGCCACGCAGGGGGCCGCGCTCTCGGCCCGCTCCCGTTGCGGCGCTTGTCCGGGCCGAGGCCGGTCGGGTCTCGGGCAGCCGCCGGACGGCCACGACGGCGTTGACCGCGGCGATGGCGGCCGCCACGAAGAACGGGAGCCGCGCCCCACCGAGGGCCGCCAGTCCGCCGATGGCGGGGCCGATAACGAACCCCACCCCGTAGGCCGCGCCGAGGAGCCCGAACACCCGCATGCGGTCTTCGGGGCCGACCATGTCGGTGGCCGACGCCTGGGCCACGGCCACGCTCCCCCCCGACGCGCCGTCGAGGACGCGCGCCACCAGGAGCAGTCCCAGCGAACCGGCCAGGCCCGTGAGGAGGCTGGCGGCGGCCGTCCCCGCCAACGACACGATGACCAGAGGCTTGCGCCCGATCCGATCGGAGAGCCTCCCGAGCAGGGGGGCGCACGCGAACTGGGCCGCGGAGTACGCCGCCAAGAGGAACCCGACGGAGAGCGGGCCCGCTCCGAGACGGTGCGCGTACAGCGGCAGGAGGGGGACGACGATCCCGAAGCCGAGGAGGTCGACGGCCACGGTGGTCCACAGGACTCCGAAGCCGGGCGGGAGCCCGCGCCCCCGGCGCGCCGAGGAGGGTGGGCAGCGCCCCCTGACGCCCGGGCGTCCGACATGGATCACAGCAGAGGGCAGCGCTCCCGCGCCGTCAAGTCGGCCCTGCCGTGATCCCTCCCGACGTGGCGGGTCGGGGCGCGCTCAGGCGGTGGCGGGCCGCACCTCGACGGCCTGCAGGCCTTTGGGGCCCTCCTTCAACTCGAACTCCACCGGCTGGCCTTCCTCCAGGCTGCGGTAGCCGTTCATCTGGATGGCGGAGTGGTGAACAAAGACGTCTTCTCCGTCGTGCTGCGCGATGAAGCCGTAGCCCTTCTCGGCGTTGAACCACTTGACCGTTCCCGATGCCACGTCATTCTCCCCTCTGTTCTCCTGCATCCCCCGCGCAAAAGTACAAAAGGTCGGCGCGGCGCAGGTGGACCTGGGGTTCGTTCGCACGCCCCGCTCGGGAGGCGCGATCAGCGATGCAGCCGGGTGCCCTCGGGCCCGTCCTCGACCACCCAGCCATGGGCCTCGAGCTCCAGTCGGATGGCGTCAGCCCGGCCGTAATCGCCCGTGGCGCGCGAACGGTCGCGCTCCTCGACCAGGGCGGCCGTGTCGACGTCCAATCCCGGCCCCGACCCGGCGAGCGTCAGGCCCAGCGCACCGCACAAGACGGCCACGGTGTGGGCGAGGCGCCGGCCTTCGTCGTGGTCGCCGGCGTCGGCAGCCGAATTCGCCCGGCGGGCCAGGTCGAAGACCTCGGCCAGGGCCCCGGGGGTGTCGAGGTCGTCGTCCATGTGCTCGATGAACGACGCCACGGCGTCGGCATCGGGCTCCACTCCCACGTCGCCGTCGTCGGGCGCCGACACGGCGAGCTCGGACGGGGACAGGTCGAAGCGCCGGGCCAGGACGTCGAGGCGGGCCAGGGCGTTCTCGGCCTGTTCGACCGTGGCCGGGGTGACCTCGATGGGTGAGCGGTAGTGGGCGCGCAGCACGAGCAGGCGGTAGGCCCGAGCATCGCAGCGACCCAGGAGGTCGGTGAGAGAGTCGAAATTCCCGAGCGACTTGGACATCTTCTCGCCCTCGACCATCACCCACCCGTTGTGGACCCAGTGGCGGGCGAAGGTGCGTCCGAGCCCCACCGCCTGGGCCCGCTCGTTCTCGTGGTGGGGGAAGGCCAGGTCGATCCCCCCGCCGTGGATGTCGAACCCTTCGCCCAGCAGGTCGAGCGACATCACCACGCATTCGGTGTGCCAGCCCGGACGGCCGGCACCCCAGGGCGAGTCCCACGTGGGCTCACCCGGGCGCGCCTTCTTCCACAGCACGAAGTCCAGGGGCGAGCGCTTCTCCTCGCCGGGCTCGACACGCGCTCCGGAGCGCAACGAGTCCAGGCTCTGGCGCGCCAGCAGCCCATATCCCTGGATCCTGTCCACCGACAGGTAGACGCCGTCGGTGGTCTCGTAGGCCACGCCGCCATCCACGAGGGCTCCGATCAACCCGACCATGTCCCCGACGAAGTCGGTGGCATGGGGAGTCTCGGTGGGCCGCTTGATCCCCAGAGCGTCGATGGCGTCCCACCACACCGCCTCGTACTGACCGGCCACCTCGGCCTCGCTCCGACCCTCCTCGGCCGCCCTGGTGATGATGTGGTCGTCGATGTCGGTGATGTTCGACACGTACCGGACCTCAAGGCCTCGGAACTCGAGGTAGCGCCGGAGCACGTCGAAGACGAGAGAGAAACGTCCGTGGCCGAGGTGGGGCACGTCATAGACCGTCGGCCCGCACACGTACATCGACACGCGGCCTTCCTCACGCAGCTCGAGGGGCCGGACGGTTCCCGTCGCCGTGTCATGTAGGCGCAGCACTCGGAGTACGGTAACCGGACCGTGGACATCACCGTGGCAGCCGGCGCGACACCCGAGATCCGCCCCCCCGGGCTCGAGACACCGCGGCCGCCCGAAGTACCGGAAAAGCCCTCGCTCGAAGGCCTCGAGGCCAAGTGGTCGGCCCGGTGGGAAGAGTCGGGCACCTACCGCTTCGACCGCTCGGTGCCCCGGACGCAGGTGTTCGCCATCGACACCCCGCCCCCCACCGTCTCGGGCTCGCTGCACATCGGTCACGTGTTCTCCTACACCCACACCGACGCCGTGGCGCGCTTCCGGCGCATGCGGGGGTACGACGTCTTCTACCCCATGGGCTGGGACGACAACGGCCTGCCCACCGAGCGTCGGGTCCAGAACTACTACGGCGTCCGATGTGACCCGAGCCTGCGCTACGACCCGGCCTTCTCCCCTCCGGGCAAGCCCGGTGGCGACGTCGTTTCGGTGTCACGGCCGAACTTCATCGAGTTGTGCGGAGAGCTCGTGGCACAAGACGAGAAGGCGTTCGAGCACCTGTGGCGCACGCTGGGCCTGTCGGTGGACTGGAGCCAGAGCTATGCCACCATCGACACCACCTCGCGCCGCACGTCCCAGGGCGCCTTTCTGAGGATGCTGCGCGCCGGGCACGCCTACTCGAGCGAGGCTCCCACCCAGTGGGACGTGGATTTCCAGACGGCCGTGTCACAGGCCGAGATGGAAGACCGCGACATCGCCGGCGCGTACCAGCGTCTGCGGTTTGCCCACGTCGGGACAGACGGTGCGATCGACATCGAGACGACGCGGCCCGAGCTCCTCGCCGCCTGTGTGGCACTCGTCGTCAATCCCGAGGACGACCGTCACCGGGCCCTGGTCGGCCACAACGTCCTGACGCCGTTGTTCGCGGTGCGCGTCCCCGTTGTCGCCCATCCCCTCGCCGATCCCGACAAGGGTTCGGGCGTCGCCATGATCTGCACCTTCGGCGACACCACGGACGTGACGTGGTGGCGCGAGCTGTCGCTGCCCACCCGTACCATCGTGGGACGCAACGGACGCCTGCGCGCCGTGCCGTGGGGCGAAGCGGGCTGGACCTCCGAAGACGCCGGCGCCGCGGCGCGCGCCTACGGGGAGCTCGAGGGCCGCACCGTCAACCAGGCCCGGACCCGGATCGTCGAGATGCTCTCCGAGGCGGGCGCGCTCATCGGCGAGCCCAAGCCGATCCGGCACCCGGTCAAGTTCTACGAACGGGGGGAACGCCCCCTCGAGATCGTGTCCAGCCGCCAGTGGTACCTCAGGACCCTCGACCTGCGGGCGCGCCTGCTCGAACGCGGGCGCGAGCTGCGGTGGTACCCGCCGTACATGCGCCACCGGTACGAGGCGTGGGTCGAGGGATTGAACGGGGATTGGAACATCAGCCGGCAGCGCTTCTTCGGGGTGCCGTTCCCGGTGTGGTACCCCGTGGACAGCGACGGCTCGATCGACCACGACCGTCCCCTTCTCGCCTCTGAGGACCGCTTGCCGGTTGACCCTTCGAGCGACGTCCCTGAGGGGTACCGCCAGGAGCAACGGGGCGAACCGGGCGGGTTCGTGGGCGACCCCGACGTCATGGACACCTGGGCCACCTCGTCGCTCACCCCGCAGATCGCCGGTCGGCGCGAGGACGATCCCGACTTCTTCTCCCGGGTCTTCCCCATGGACCTCCGACCGCAGGCCCACGAGATCATCCGCACGTGGCTGTTCTCCACCATGGTGCGAGCCGAGCTCGAGTACGGTCGACTGCCCTGGTCCGACGCGGCCATCTCGGGATGGGTCCTCGACCCTGAGCGCAAGAAGATGTCCAAGTCGCGCGGCATCGTGGTCACCCCCATGCCGCTGCTCGAATCCCACGGCGCGGACGGCGTCCGGTACTGGGCGGCGAGCGGCCGGCCGGGGGTGGACACCGCGGTGGACGAAGGGCAGATGAAGGTGGGTCGCCGTCTCGCCATCAAGGTCCTGAACGCGTCGCGTTTCGCCCTGACCCGACTGGGCAGCGAAGCGGCGGCGGGCACGGGCGCCGTGGTGGCGCCGCTGGATCTCGCCCTGCTCAACCGGCTGACCGACGTCATCACCGAGGCCACGTCGGCCCTGGACTCCTATGACTACGCGCGGGCACTCCACCGCACCGAGGCGTTCTTCTGGTCGTTCTGCGACGACTACCTCGAGCTGGTGAAGGGACGGGCCTACGAGGACTCGGTGGCGCCCGGCCCCGCCTCGGCGCGCGCCGCGCTGGCAGTGGCGCTGTCGGTGCAGCTGCGCCTCCTGGCCCCCTTCTTGCCCTTCGTGACCGAAGAGGTGTGGTCGTGGTGGCACGAAGGCTCGATCCATCGCTCGCCGTGGCCCCACGCCGACGAGCTGTCCCCGGCGGCGCAGCAGGGAGACGTGGCCGTGCTCGACATGGTCGCCTCGGTGCTCGGGGAGATCCGCCGGGCCAAGACGACGGCCAAGGTGTCGATGCGGGCCGCGGTCAACAGGCTCACCGTCGTCGACGACCCCGAACGCCTGGCCCTGCTGGCCGAGGCGGAAGGCGATCTGCGGGAGGCGGGGGGCGTCGTCGAGCTCGTCACGCGGCCCGGGCCGCCCGAGATCGTCGTCGAGCTCACCCCGGACAGGGCCTGATGGTCGAGAGCAGGGCACCTGACGAGGGCGAATCCCGCTCCGAGCTCGAGACGGTGCTCGACGGGTGTCGAGCGTCGCACCGCCGGTTGCTCGGCACCGTCGCCGGCCTCGACGAGGCCGGCGTGCGCGCCCCGAGCCGATTGGAGGGATGGAGCGTCGGGCACGCCCTCACCCACCTCGCCCGCAACGCCGACTCGCACACCCGGATGCTCAGCGCCGCGCTTCGAGGCGACGCCGTGGAGCAGTACGCGGGCGGGGGCGAGGAGCGGGCGGGCGCCATCGAAGGCGGTGCCCACCGACCGGTGTCGGAGCTGCGCGACGACGTCACCCGGTCGACGGCCGACCTCGAAGCGGCCTGGGAAGCGATGACCCCGCAAGCCTGGGACGGCAACGGGCTCTCTCGTGGACGACGGTGGCCGTGCCGGTCGTTGCCCTATTTCCGCTGGCGAGAGGTCGAGATCCACCACGTCGATCTCGGCATGGGCTACGAGGCCCAGGACTGGCCCGACGAGTACGTCCGGCGCGAGCTCCCGATCATGCTGGCGACGGTGCCCGACCGCCTCGGCGACGCCACCGCGCGGCGCCGGCTCCTGGCCTGGCTCACAGGTCGAGCCACCTCCCCCGGCTCCCTCGGGCTCGCCCGATGGGAGTCGCGCCCGGGGCACTACTTCAGGGGCATCTCGGACTAGGCAGTCGGGCCGGCGCCGCGGGCGACGGCCGGCCGGTGCAGACCCGGCGGGCTCAACCCTCGAGCTTGAAGACGCGCATGGCGTTCTCGCGCAGGAACTTCGGCCACACATGGTCGCGCAGCGGGACATCGGCCAGCTCGGTGAAGATGCGCTCCAGGGTGAGCGCCATGGGGTAGTACCCGGCGTAGATGACCTTGTCGGCGCCTCGGGTGTTGGCGTACTCGACGATCGCCTTGGGGTAGTACTTGGGAGCGAACGCGCTCGTCATGTAGTGGAGGCCCGGCCACTTCAGCATGAGCTTGACGGCAAGCTCCTCCCAGGGCTCCGCCCCGTGGCGCATGACGATGCGAAGTTCGGGGAAGTCGTAACAGACCTGGTCGAAATGCATGACGTCCTGGCACGCCGAGGGCACCCGCGGCCCGGCGATCCCGGCGTTGACGACGATGGGAAGATCCAGGTCGATACAGGCCTGGTAGATGGGGTAGTAGCGACGGTCGCTCACCGGCACCTGGGGATTGCACCCCGCCGGGAACGTCGTGACCGCTTTGATGTCGCGTTCGGCGTGTGCCTGTCGGATCCGCGCCACGGCCGCCGCGATGTCGTTGGGGTCGAGGGCCTCGAGGTTTGCCTTGAACCGGTCGGGGTGCTCGGACAGGGCGCGGTCGACCACCGATCCCGCCAGCCCGACGAGCCCGATGGCGATGCCGAACCGGTCCATCTCCCCCAGCGTGACCGCCACGGGGTCATCGTCTTCGGAGATGGCATTGGGGTCGTCCCTGAACATGTACGAGATGGGCGAGCTCGACGTCGCGCTCTGCTGGTCGCGCAGTTGAGGCTTGAGGAAGTCGAAGCGGCGGGCGGCCCGTGCACTGGGGAACCCGATCATGCAGTCGACCACTCCGACGTCGGTTGGCATCGGCACGGCTCGCCACCGTACAGGGGCCGGGGCGCTCCCCAGGAGCCCGTGGGCCCTCGCCCGGGCCTCCCGCAGGAGCCACCGGCGAGCAGCCGGGCGGTCCCGGTGGCAACCTAGAGGCCCACCCGGGGCAGGGCCCGACCTGGCCGGCAACCCGGTCACCGCAAGGCGGCCACCAAAATCGGAGGATCGGATCGATGGACAGCGTGGACATGACGGGCAAGACGGTGGTCATCACCGGCGGGAGCTCCGGCATCGGACTCGAGACGGCTGTCGCCCTGGCCCGAGCAGGAGCCAAGACCGTGATCACCGCACGAGACCGCGCCCGGGGCGAGGCGGCCCTCGCCGACATCCGGGCCCGCTCGGGGAGCGACGACGTCGACCTCGTCGTCTTCGACCTCGGCGACATCGCGTCGATCCGCGAGGGGGCCGCCGCCATCTTGCAGCTCTGCCCCCGCATCGACGTCCTCGTGAACAACGCCGGCCTGGTCCTGACCCAGCGACGTGAGACCACCGACGGCTTCGAAGCGACCTTTGGCGTCAACCACCTCGGCCACTTCGTCCTCACCGAGCTGCTCCTGGACCGGATCAAACAAAGCGCCCCGGCCCGCATCGTCAATGTCGCCTCCACCGCCCACAAAGGAGCCAGGAAGGGGCTCGACTTCGACGACCTCCAATCGACGCGCCGCTACGGCGGGATGCAGGTCTACTCGAAGTCGAAGCTGGCCAACATCTACTTCACGACAGAGCTGGCTCGGCGACTCGAAGGAACCGGAGTCACCGTGAATTGCCTGCACCCCGGGACCGTCGCCACTGGGTACGCCCGGGACGGTGACGCCTCGGGTGTGCTCGCCTTCGGGGTCAAGGTCATCAAGCCCTTCATCCTCAGCGCCCAACAAGGCGCCCGTACCTCCATCTACTTGGCGTCCTCGCCCGAGGTCGCCGGCGTCACGGGCCAGTACTTCGTCAAGTGCCGTGCCCGCCGGCCCTCGGCGGCGGCCCGGGACGACGAGGCCGCCCGCCGCCTGTGGAAGATCAGTGAGGAGCTCGTGGCCCCCAAGAGCTGAGCTCGGGCGCAGTCGGTCGGCGCTCGGTCAGCCCGCTTCGCCCATGTAGGTGCTCAAGAGATGGTCGGCAACCTCGTCGGGCGAGCCCGTCCGCACCAGGCGGCCGTTCACCATGACCCCGGCATGATCGGCGATGGCCAGGGCGGTCTGGGCGAACTGCTCCACCAACAGGATCGTGATGCCGTCCTCGGCCACGGCCTGCGCCACCAGCTCGTAGAGCTCGGCCACCACCAACGGGGCGAGGCCCATGGAGATCTCGTCGAGCAACAACAGGCGCGGGCTCGTGAACAGCGCCCGGGCCAGGGCCAGCATCTGCTGCTCACCCCCCGACAGCCGTCCCGCCAGCTGCCGGCGACGTTCCCCGAGGATCGGGAACCTGGCGTAGCTCTGCTCCTCCAGGTCGGCGACCTTGGTGTCCCGGCTTCGATAGCTGTACATGAGCAGGTTCTCGGCGACCGTCAGGTTCGGGAAGACGGCGCGGCCTTCGGGCACCGCGCACAGTCCTTTGCGGGCCAGGCGGTCGGGCACGGGACGACGGATCTCCGCTCCGTCGAAGGAGACGGTCCCCGACGTGGCCGGCATGCGGCCGCTCGCCACCTTGAGCAGCGTCGACTTGCCCGCCCCGTTCGGGCCGAGCAGGGCGTACACCGAGCCTTCGGGAACCTCCAGCGACACCCCGTGGACCACCTCGATCCGCCCGTAGGCGGCCGAGACGTCGGTGAGCGAGAGCATGGAGGGGTTCGACGGGGGCGGCTCGGCGTGACCGGGGAAGGCGATCATCTTGGCGGCGGGTGCGCTCGCCGGGGAGGCCCCGGGGCGCCCCCCGCTCACGAAGACGGGTGACGAATGGTCCGGAGCCGGGGCGTCCTCGACGGCGCCGAGGTAGGCGGCCTGGACCGAGGGGTCGTTCTGGACACTGGCGGGATCGCCGTGTGCGATGACGGCGCCGTAGTCGAGAACGCTCACGTAGTGGCAGATGCTCATGACCAGGCTCATGTCGTGCTCCACCAGCAGGACGGCGATACCCCGGTCGGCCAGGTCCACCAGCACGCGACCGAGCTCGACCGTCTCTTGCTGGTTCAGTCCGGAGCTCGGTTCGTCGACCAGCAGTACCGACGGGCCCGTGGCCAGAGCCCGGCCCAGCTCGACGAGCCGCGCCAGCCCGGTCGGCAGCAGGTCTGTCGGCTCGTCGGCCACGTGGGACAACCCCACGTGGGCCAGGATGATGTCGGCTTCGGCGCGCGAGCTGGAGCCCGTCGGGCGCCGCCGGCGGGTCTCGGCGGCCATCTGCACGTTCTCTCGGGCAGTCAGGGTGCCGAAGAGCTCGAGCCGCTGGAAGGTGCGGGCGATGCCCAGTCGGGAGCGGTGGTGGGGGGAGACGCGCGTGATGTCCTCACCCCCGAGGCGTACCCGACCGTGAGTCGGCGGCTGCAGTCCGGTGATGACGTTGAAGAGCGTCGTCTTGCCGGCACCGTTGGGACCGATGAGGCCGTTCACCGCTCCGGCGTGGACCTCGAGATTGACGTCCTGCAGCGCCAGAAGCCCGCCGAAACGGACAGAGATCTCCTCGACGTCGAGCTCAGACAACCGAACGCACCCCCGTCGCCACCGGCGCGTCGTCCACGGGCGCAGGGCTCAGCTGGTCGACGATCGGGGTGGCGCGGCCCTGTCTCCGGCTCCAGAAATCGTTGACCTCGGCGTAGAGCCTGCCGATGCCGTTGGGGTTCCGGCCGATGGTCACGACCCCGAACCCGATCAGCAACTGGGTGAGGTCGGGGATCTGCGGGATGTGGGCGCCGATCACGGGGCCGATGGCGATGAACACCCCGGCGAGGACGGCGCCGGTGAGGAGATTGACGCCGGACAACGTGACCGCCACGAACAGGCCGATGCTGAACAGGAACTCGAACTGCGGAGCGCCGACGGTGGTGCTGAGGCCGCCGTACAACGCGCCGGCCAGACCGGCGAGTCCTGCCGAGAAGGCGAACACCGCCAATTTCGTGATCGTCAGGCTCAGCCCCACCGTGCTGCAGGCGGCCGGTGAGTCGTTCATGCCCACCAGGCGCCGGCCGAAGGGCCCGCGCCGTAGGGCCCCCACCCCGATGACGCACACCGCCAGCACGACCGCCAGCAGGACGTCGAAGGCGCGATCGGTCGTGAAGTGCATGCCGAAGATGTCCGGACGCCCGACCGTCACGGTGCCCCCGACACCCATGACCGAGCTCGACTGGAAGAACACGTCGTCCATGAGCACCGCGAATGCCAGCGTCGCCAGAGCCAGGTAGAGACCGCGCAGCCTCAAGACGGGCAGTGCCAGGACGGCACCTACTCCCGCACACACACCCACGGCAGCCAACAGCCCCAACACCGAGCTGCCACCGTCCACCGCATGCATCGTCACCGCCCCGAGACCCAGGAACGTGAACTGGCACAACGAGACCTGGCCGGCATAGCCCGACAAGGGGACCAGGCTCAGCGCCAGGAGCGACAGCGCCAAGGCGTTGCCCATGGTGAAGAGGTTGTTGCCGGTGAGCACAGCCCCAAGAGCAATGACCACGACGACGATGAGCACAGCTCCGACGAGTGTCGTCCTGGCGCTCGCCACCCGAGGAGGGCGCACGCGCACCACTCGCCCGATCGACAGGCGCACCTCCGGGATGAGCAGGAGAGCGAGGAACAGCAGCGCCATGGGCAGGGCCAAGTCCACGTCGTTGCGCACGCCCGAAGGCGCGTAACCGATGGCCATGGAGTTGGCCACGCCCAGAATCATGGCACCCAGGAACGTCATCGGCAGGCTGCGCAGCCTGCCCACCACGGCCGCCGCGTAGCCGTAGATCACGAGCTGGGTGAGCACGAGCTGGTCCATCCCGGGCAGGTTGGGCGCCAGCAGGATGCCACCGAGGGCGGCGAACATGACGCCGATCATCCATGCATACGCCGAGATGCGACCGGAAGGAGCCCCGGCCAGCGACGCCAACCCCGGGTCGTCGACCACGGCGCGCATGGCCACGCCGGTGCGGGTGCGCCGGAAGAACACCCGGAGGAACAAGGCCACGGC
The DNA here is from genome assembly GCA_963731665.1 of uncultured Acidimicrobiales bacterium. Classification (GTDB taxonomy): domain Bacteria; phylum Actinomycetota; class Acidimicrobiia; order Acidimicrobiales; family UBA8190; genus Chersky-840. The sequence goes on from CAVSWP010000011.1 coordinate 435,469, forward strand.
GATGGCCACCCCCACGGTGATGAGCTGCTCCCAGGAAAGGGTGACCCCGGCCAAAGTGATCGGGTTGCCGTTGAAGAGGTCGGGCGTGTCGTAGGTGTTGCCCGTCGGGCTCCAGATCGCTGCGGCGGCGGCGACGAGCACCAGCAGCAAGCCAAGGGTGACCGCCAGCCGGATGCTCGTGGCCGCCCCGTACAGCGGGCGCATCACGACCCGTTCCACGACGATCCCCAGTAACGGAGCTCCCACGAAGAGCACGAGGACCAGCGACACGATTTCGGGAAGACCCCATCCCTGCCACAGTTGCCAGAACAGGTACGCCAGCACCATGCCCATGGCGCCATGGGCGAAGTTGAAGATGCCTGTCGTGTTGTAGGTGACGACCAGGCCGCTGGCGCTCACTGCGTAGATGGCCCCGTACACGAGGCCGGCAATGAGGAAACTGAGGAATTCGGTCACCGCACCACGAGCCCTGGCGAACTACTGCCCCGAGAACGGGCCTTCCGGCAATCGTCCATCCGCTCCCCTATGAGGTAGGCCGAACCATCGGGGTGTAGCCGGGCTCCTTCAAGAAGCTGTTGCTCCCACAGTAGAACCCGGTGTTCGGTGTCGGAGCCACCCGTTTGATCTTGCCGTTTTGCACCTGAGCGAGCAGGAAGCAGCCCGAAGGAATGGCCTGTGCCGGGCTGCTCGGGGGGACGAGGCCGTCGGCGTCGAAGAACGTGATCTTGTTGAGCGCCTGGATCAGCCCCGAGCGCGTCGGAGGGCTCCCGGCGTCTTTCAGGGCTTGGGCGAAGAGCTCGGCGGACGCCCAGCCGTAGACCGACTCGATCTCGAAGTTCGGCGAGGTATCGACCTTCTTCATCCACTTGTCGAACAGGCCCACGGCGGGGACGGTCTTGGCATCCTGTCCGAGGTAGAGCGCGTAGCCCTGCTCGATGTACATCTTGTTCGCAGCGCTGCCGGCCAGTGAGAGGAGCTTGCTCGAGTAGGCCGCTCCCTCGATGTTCATGGCCGTGAAGTTCTGCTGCTGGAATTGCTTGGCGAGCGTGGCCGCGTAGTTGTCGGGCAGCTCCGTAGAGAAGAACATCTTCACGCCCTTGTTCTTCATGGAGATGATGTCAGGCAGGAAGTTGGTGTCGAACGGGCCCACGCCGTGGTCGTACACGATCTTCATCCCCGACGCCTTCATGGCGGCCTCGACCGCGGTTTCGGCAGCTGTCGTCGACGCCGTGGCGTTCTCCCAGATGATCCCCACCTTCTTCACCGCCTGCGGGTACTGCTTCGCCAGAAACTTGAAGAGGTTGAGGGGGTAGTAGGTCGCGGGGTTGGGGAGAGGGCTGTAGAGATAGGGGTCCGACGAGAGCCCGGGGCTGAGAGAGAACCCGACATCGGGCACATGGGCGATGTCGATCAGCGGCTTCTCCGCCGAGTCGAGCAGCGAGAACCCCCCGACCAGTGCGAACTCGGTCCGGATCTGTGTCCCGGTGACAGTGGCCACCTGGCCCCCCTGGAAGGTGCTGTCCTCGGCATCGAGGATCAGCTTCCTGCCGTTCACTCCCCCCATGCTGTTGATGTACGCGAAATAGGCCTTGGTGCCGTCTTCGGCCCCCTTGAACAGCCCGGGGATGGGCGACGACAGGTCGTCGACCTGACCCACGGTGACCGACGTGGCGGTGACCCCTGGTGAGGGCGTCCCGCCGCCCGAACCCCCCGATCCACCCACGGGGCTCGTGGGGCTGGAGGATCCCGAGGTAGTCGATGACGACGCCGTGGGGGACTTTGACGAGCAGGCAACGAGCCCCACCGCACACACTGACAGTAATATTGCAACTCCGGTACGTGGCGTAATCAGGTGCAGCCAGCGGCCGCGGGGCGCTTGCATCGACAGCCTCTCTCGTCTCGCGTTCAAAACGCCCCCCTCCGTGTTCCCACTCCCCAAGGTGAGACTCATCCCCGGAGCCACACCAAGCTTGCCACGTCGTCCACTACGGCCTGCCGCGCCCGACCGCCTGGCACCCAGGACGCCGGAGGCCCACCCCGCCGGCACCCTCGCCGCAGCGGGAACGCGTTCTAGTAAATGCTACGTCAGATGCCGGCCGTATGTGGGATCGACGAAACGAATGGCCCAAGTCGGGCCGGAGCGTCGAGCTGAGGCCCGGACGCGAAACGGGAGGGCCGAAGCCCTCCCATCTCGCCGGTCAACCGTATGCCCCCCTGCTCCAGAGCGAAGTGTGGGCGCGCCAAGGCCGCCGTGTCCACTACCAGGTGGTAAGCGTCGTGGCGCGAGGGAGCACTGTGGCCTGGCGAGCGCCGTGGCCAGCGAAGCGAACGGTCCGAGGATCACGGTACGCCTGGCCGTCTCGGTCCGGCGTGTCTTGACCCATCCATCCAACGCCCCCCGTGGCATCGAAAAGGGAGGGCGGGGCGCGGGGTTTGGGGTATGGATGAACAACGCGCCGCGCCCCGCCGTATCCCTCGTAGGCCACGCCAAGCAGGGGTAAAAATCCCTGGCGCAGCCGAGCATCACCGTACGCTCGGCTCACCAGGCCGTCTGGTCGGGGTCCGTGGGGTACTCCGGCCGACCTTTGGGGTAGCCGGTCCCCGGACCCCGCCATCTCCGGGCCCGATCCCGCCGAATCCCCTCGCTCTCGGGAAGTCGCCAGTTTGGTGAGACGATGGGGGAATGAGACCCGAAGCCGTCGTCTTCGTGATCGCCCTGGCCGTGGTCGTGGTCTTCGCGCTGATCAAGCGCCTGGCAAGGCGCGAACCCGTCGACGAGCGCCGAGATCACCCCTTCCCGTACGCCACTCCGGGGCAGTATGTATTTGGCCCCGCGCTCGCCGCCCTGAACGTCCTGGCGGCGGGGATCGGCCGGGCCGCCATCCTTGGGGGCCGGGTGGTCACCAGAGCGTGGCCGGGCGGCCATCACAAGGGCGCCGCCTAGGGGGGAAACAGTCGCCGCCGTTCACGTCGCCGTGGGCGTCGGCTTCTCCCCTGTGGGCGTGGCCTGCGAGCTGCGGAAGCGGGCACCTTCCAAGAATCGCACGACAGCGGCCACGGCGTGGGCGGTGCGTACCGACGGGAGCACGTCGAAGGCGTGCTGCGTGAAGGGGAGTTCGGCATACAGCACCGGCGCCCTCGACACCGCCCGTAGCGCGCCGACGAACGCCCGGGCGTCGGAGACGGGCGCCAGCGTGTCGGTGGTGCCATGGAGGACGAAGAACGGTGGGGCGTCGCCGTGCACCCGGTGGGTCGGCGACGCCGCCTCGAACGGGGCGGGGTCGACTGAGTAGCGGCGCTTGAACACCGTGCGCTCAAGCATCTTGAGCAGGCCGACGTCGTACGCCGAGGTTCCCCGGCCGGACGTCATGTCGTACACGCCGTAGAAGGCCACACAGGCGTCGACCGAGGCGTCAGACCCCTCGAAACCGGGCTGGAAAGCCGGGTCACCGTCCGTAAGCGCCAACAGGGCGGCGAGGTGCCCCCCTGCCGATGAACCGGAGACAGCCACAAAACCGGGGTCGCCTCCGTATTCCGAGATGTGCTCGTGCACCCAGGCCAGGGCGCGCTTGCAATCCACGATGTGCTCGGGCCACGTGGCGCGCGGGCTCAGGCCGTAATTGATGGAAACGGCCACCCAGCCCCGGCGGGCGAGCTCGTGCAGCAAGGGTAGCCCTTGATACTGCTTGTACCCGATCATCCACGCGCCGCCGTGGATGTACACGAGGACGGGCGCGCCGACAGGGGGGTCGACGCGTCGGCGGATGACATCGAGCCGATGGGCCCGAGTCCCGTCGCCGACGTAATCGAGGTTGCGGGCGGTCTGCACAGAACGTGCCGGACGTGGCAGCGGGTAGACGAGGCGCGGGAAGCGCCACATGGTGTGCCCCCCATGCAGGGGGAGACCGTCGACGTCCACCGCGGGCAACGCCAGCTCCTCCTCGGCCCGGCGAAAGACGTCACGGGCGCCGGCCGACACCCGGGCGTGGACCAACAGGCCCGTCCATGCCACGGTGTTGACCCCCAGGCCGACCCACCCGGGCCACGAGCCGAGCGCCCCCTCGAGAGCGAAGGCCACAGTGGCGGCCACCTGCCACACGATGTGCCACACGGCCATCTCGGCGGTGTACCAACCGGCGAAGAAACCGGGCACCATGAACAATGGGAACCGAGGCGGGCGGAAGGCGTTCGCCACGAGCAAGGCGCCCACCACGCTCACGGCCAGGTAGGCCCACGCCCATGCCATGGCACCATCCTCGCTCATAGTGCGAAGATGACGCACGCCGATGGGCGGGCGTCTCAGGGCGTCGGGGGGCTCAGAACCGACGAATCGAGGGCAGGGCAACCATGGAACAGCTCACAGGTCTGGACGCGACCTTCCTGTACCTCGAGACACCCAGCCTCCACATGCACGTTTCGATGGCGGCGATGTTCGACCCGTCGACGGTCCCGGGCGGGTATTCCTTCGACAAGCTGCGCGACCTGGTGAGCTCCCGGCTGGCGCTGGCCCCGATCTTCCGACGGCGGCTCGTCGAGGTCCCCTTCCGCCTCGGCCACCCGTACTGGGTCGACGACCCCACGTTCGACATCGAGTACCACATACGGCGCTCGGCTGTGCCCGCACCGGGCGGGGTGGAGGAATTGGCCAGGTTCGTCGGAGACGTGTGCAGCCGTCAACTGGATCGCAGCAAACCTCTGTGGGAGATGTACATCGTCGAGGGACTGCGCGGCGGCCAGATCGCAGTCGTGACCAAGATTCACCACTGCACCATCGACGGGGTCTCGGGCGCTGAGCTCCTGGCGCAATTGTTCGACCTCGAGCCCCAACCCCCGGCCCGTCCGGAACCCGACAACCCTTCCTCGACTGACGAGCGCCTCCCGTCGGAGATCCAACTCCTGGCGCAGTCGCTGGGGAGCCGGCTGACCCGGCCGCTCGGGATCACGAAGCTGGCGTGGCAAACAGGATGGGCCCTGCTCGACGTCAGGAGGGTTCGCGCCCGGGGCTCGGGCCGTGCCGCATTGCCGCTCACGACCCCCCGCACTTCCCTCAATGCGTCCATCACCCCACACCGGCGGGTGGCGTTCTCGTCCATCGCCCTCGAAGACGCCAAACGCATCAAGCGCCAGTGTGGGACCACCCTCAACGACGTGGTCCTCGCCGTGTGCACCGGAGCCCTCCGGCGGTACCTCATCGACGGCGACGAGCTTCCCGAAGACGCGCTCGTGGCGACGGTCCCGGTCTCGACGGCCCCCACCGCCGCCAACCGGCGTGGTGCCAACAAAGTGTCGGCGATGTTCGTGGCCCTGCCGTGTCAGATCGCGGACCCCATCAAGAGGCTCCACTGCATCCGCGAGGGCACCAAGGGGGCCAAGGAAGAGCACAACGCCCTCGGTGCCGACGTGCTGCTCAACTGGGCGGAGCACGCCACGCCGAACGTCTTCTCCGCCGCGGCCCGTGCCTACACGCGACTCAAGCTCGCCGACCGTCACCGGCCAATCCACAGCCTGGTGATCTCGAACGTGCCCGGTCCCGACTTCCCGCTCTACCTGGCAGGAGCCGAGATGGTCGCCGGCTTCCCTTTGGGCCCGGTCATGGACGGAGCGGGTCTCAACATCACCGTCATGAGCTACCGGGGTGTCCTCAACTGGGGGCTCATGGCCTGCGCCGAGACCGTGCCCCGTCTCAGCGACCTCGCCGCCTACATCCCCGAGGCCTTCGACGAGCTCGCCCGGGCCGCCGACGTCGGGCCCGCCCTGTCGATCGGGGTGGCACCCGGGCGACCCCGGCCTCACCCGGTGGACGGCTCCGCCCCGCCGACGAGCTCCCTCCACACCTACTGAGCCGATCCGGGCTCGGTGACTCGTGACTCGGTGACCGGCGTTCGGCGACCACCTCTGCGGGTCGGCCTGGTGGGCTGCGGCATGATCGGGCAGATTCACGCCGACGGGCTGCGCAAGATGTCCGAGGACGGCGACATCGTGGCGGTGGGAGCTGCCGACCCCTCCGAGGCCTCCAGAGCAGCGACGGCGCGCAACTGCGCATTCCAGTACATGACCGAGGACTCGCAACGGGTCATCGAGGACCCGGCCGTCGACGCCGTTATGATCACCGCGCCGACGTCGACACACCGCGCCCTCGTGTTGGCGACCCTGGCGTCGGGCAAGGCGCTCTTCTGCGAGAAGCCGTTGGCTCCGACCTTGGGGGAGGTACAGGAGATCTGCGCGGCAGTGACGGCGGCGACACACACAGCTCAAGTCGGCTTTCACTCCCGCTTCCACCCCATCGTCAACCAGGTCCGACAACTCGTGATGTCGGGGGAACTGGGAGTCCCCATGGCCTACACCCTGCGCGACGACCAGTACTGGCCCACGGGTCAAGTGGTGCCGGGACACAGCTCGTGGCGCTCAGAACGGGTACAAGCCGGCGGTGGTGCCCTGCTCGAGCACTCGATCCACGCCGCCGACATCGTGTGCTGGCTCTTCGGGCCCGCCGTCAAGGTGTCGGCCAGCACCCGGTCGGTATTCGGATATGACGTCGAGGACGTGGCCGCCGTCACGGTCGAGCACGCGTCAGGCGTCGTCGGGACCGTCCTCAGTGTCTTCAACGGCGTGCGCGGGCGCGAGGAACGCCGGTTCGAGGTGTTCCTCGAGGGGGCCTCGGTGGAGGCCACGACGGACTTCATCGTGGGTGCCGCCGAAGACAGCTACCTGGTGCAACGACCCGATGCGCCGGCGGAGCGTCCCGATCTGTACCGGCTGCGGGAAGACTATTTCGCCCTGCTCGGCCTTCCCCGCCGCGACTTCGTGTTCTACACATACCCGGCTGACCGTCACTGGGTGCGATGTGTCCAAGACGGGAAGGTGGCGTCACCGGGCTTCGACGACGCTCTGCGGGCCCACGAACTCGTCGACGCCGCCTATCGATCGGCGATCTCGGGGATCACGGTCGCCCTTTGAGGGATTCCGGCCTCGTGCGAACACGATGCTGTAGCCCGTGATGACCCACGCCAACGCCGCCCGTGAATCGTGGGGGAACGAGCGTTGGAGCGCCGGGAAGGCCACGTTCACGATGGAGAGATCCAGCGACGCCATGAAGGCGCCGAGGGCGGTGACCAAGAACACCACCGAGCTTCGGGGTCCGACCGCGGATACCGCTCGTGGCGCCGCCCAAGTGCGTCCTCTCACCGAACTGACTGTAGGGGGTTGCATTCCATCATGCAACTCACTACCCTGGCGAAGGTGGAGAGGAAGAGCTTCGCCGACATGGACTGCTCGGTGGCCCAATGCCTCGAGATTGTGGGCGAATGGTGGAGCATGCTCATCGTGCGCGACGTCTTCTTGGGCGTGAGCCGCTTCGATGACTTCCAGAGGCGCCTCGGCATCTCCCGCAACATCCTCCAGCAACGCCTTTCCCGCCTGGTCGAGGCCGGGGTGCTGGTGAGGGTGCCGTACTCCGAACACCCACCACGACACGACTACCGGCTCACCGACAAAGGGCGCGATCTGTGGCCCGTCCTGACGGCCATGCGGCAATGGGGCGATCGCCACGCCGCTCCTGCGGGCCCACCCCTAAAGGTGGTGCACAGGGCGTGCGGATCGGCGTCGGACGCGGTCCTGGTGTGCGGATCGTGCGGAGAACGGGTCGGCCCCAGAGACGTCGATGCCACCGCCGCCCCCGGACGTGATCACAGCAAGGTTGTTGCCGCCCCGGTGCGCGAAAGGGATCTGACGCCCGGCCCTGGTGGCGGGGGTCTACGAGGCGGCGGCACGCAAGCTGACGGCCGGTGACCTCAGAGGCTGTTGATATCGCCGGGTGTGAGGTTCAACAAGGTGAACGGTGCCGGCCGGCCCTTGCCCGACGTGGCGACAAGGGTGGGGGTGTCGGCGACGGCGAGGGTCATCGACACATGGGCGGTGGACCCACCGATGTTGACAGGTACCGCCAGCACCGGCTGGCCCCCGGTGGTCCGGCACGTCACCCCACCTCGGCCCGGGACAGCCCTGAGAGTCAGCGTGTGGAGCGTGCCGTCCTGGGCCAGGCAGCTCGCCACTGCCGAGTCAGGCCGGCTGATGTCGGACGCGAACGAGTCACGACGGTCATTGCCGTCGAGTGGCGCGACGATGAGGGTGTGCGGGGTTCTGGGGAAGCGCACGCTGGCCGCCCCCCTACCGACACCCAGCGTCAAGACGAACACTGTCCTGGACAGCGGCGCCTGCGCCAGACGTAGCCCTCCCCGGTCGATACACACAAGACCACCGGCGCCGCGCAGGCGGACGTCCACCTGGGCGCCACGGGACTGGTAAGGACCAAAGCATCCGGCGAACCACCCGAGTTTCTTCAGCCGAGGTGACGGTCGGTAGTAGACGAAACCCGAGACGGGGTCTGTCACGGTTGTGTAGCCCATACGGAGCAGCAGGTTGTACTTCCACAGGACCGACCCGTCGTAGCGCGCTTCGTCGGACGTGTAGGTCGTGGTGCTCCCGAATGCGTAGAAGGGTCGGACGAGGGCATACCGCCCCGTCAGGAGGTTGTTGGTGAACCACCTCGGCGTGTAGCCGGCGGCGAGGATGTCGTCGATGTCCCCTGCCGGATAGGCAGGTGCCTGGGGGGACACCGAGAGCGAGGGATAGCTCTGGTCGAAGACCGCCTCTCCCCTGTCGACGGCGGCGTAGAGGAACGGGTCCATACTGGGCCAGGTGGTCTGCGCATCGTGGAGGTCCGGCGGCCCGGGTATGACGTGGGACAGAGGGTCGATGCCGGCCAGGAGCACGCCGCAGGCCAGCGCGGCGGCGGCCACATGCCTGACCGACGGGCGCAGCACGAGAAGCAGCACGGCGCACCCGAGCGTCAGCGTCCATACCGGTCCGGCCAGCTGGTTGGCGTCACCACCCAACTTGGCCTCGGCGATGATCGCCGTGGGTATTGGGCTGACAGCAAAGACCACAGCCGCCGCCGCCACGACGATATGGCGGCGCCTGTTGGGCTCCGGTTGCGCCCACAGCAGCGAGCACGTCACGCATACCGCGAGCACTACCAGGGCGGCAAGGGGCAGCGTGAGGACCCGGAGGCTCTGTCTGATCTGGGACCCGATCGGAGTGAACCTGGCGTAGCGGAGGGGGTCGCCCACGAGCAGGTCAAAGGCCCATCCGCGGCTCGCCACCTGCAGGGCGATCCCGAACAGCACCGACGAGCCGACGAATGTCATTAGGACTGTCGCCGAGCTGAACCACTTTCGCCATGTCCAAGTCCGTCCCGACTCAACCAAGGCTGGCACGACAATCATGAGACCAGACACGACAACGCAAGGCACGATCGTGGTCTGCTTGGAAAAGACCGAACCGGTCAGCAGAAGCCCTGTGGTCACCATCTGCCTACCGGACAGCCCTTCAGGCGACAAGAGCCCCCGGAAGGTGATCGTGCCGGCGATCACCAGCAGGCACCACGCCAGCTGGTCGACGCCGTAGGCGTACACGCCCGACAACGCGGTAAGCCCACCAAATGACACGGCTACGACGAAGCTCATCGTAACGAGACGGCTCTCCCACCGACGCGCTGCAAACCACATCATGTGGATCAGAGCGGCCATCGACACGGCGATGGCTAGCATGGACAGGACCTGCTCCCATCCCTCCCACCAGTAGATCTTCAGCAGTCCGGCGAACACGAAGGTGAACAACGGCGTGTAGGAGTAGCCGACGAATTGCGTCGCAGGATTCCCGTACGGAAGATGCCCCGTAGCGACTGCCTTGGCGTCGGCCACGATGTTGTCGGCATAAAAAAGCCAGGGGTGTCGCACGAAGCAGATACCGATCAGGCTGACCAAGAGGTTAGCGACAAAAATCACCGCAATCGCCGTCGCTCCGAACACCAACAGGCGATCGAGTAGACGCCTCGCCAGTGGAAGAGCCCGAAGTGCATCGGCGTGTTCCGTGGACTCGGTCTCGGTCACCCCGTTCGTCGACATATGGCTATCCACTCACGAGATATCTCGCCGCGCCTTCGGTGACGCAGCCTGGAACCCAGACACCACACAGATCGCATACGGTAGCGTGGGTAGCCTTCCGGCGTGGGGGGAGCGTTACGGTGCATGTGGGCCTCCGGCGTTTCGTGTGTTGTTTCGAGAGCTTCACACTTGCCCAGGGGGCCCACATGTTAGTGGATGTCAATAACGTCCCGGCCACCACACTTAGTCACAAGTTTCACAGTCACACGTCAAAAAAGCACGTGCCAGACCGTCGGCAGGGTGATCAACAGGACCTGTGACTTGGTAGAAGACACCTCAATAGCGATGCGCGGGTCACTAGGGATATGCAGATAAGAGACGGGACGCCAGCGTCCTTTGGACTCGCCGACCGATATCGTGGTGTACGCGTTATAACTTATTGGCAGGGCAAGGATGGTGGGCTCATTGCAGGTTACGGTCAGCTGAATCCGTAGAGACTCGAAGTCGGTGCTCTTGGGTTCAACGACTGTGCACTTGGTCGTGGACGGTGACTCAGCCCCTCCTCCTCGTTCGGAGTTGCGCGTATTACCAGATAGGGGCTCCGCTAAATCATGAGTCGCGAGCAGACGTCCATAGGTTAACAGAGTCGTAAGCGACGATTGCTTCTTGACCTGAGGCAGGTACTCGGCGTCGTATAGCAACGGTGGCCGTCCAAAGGTTTGATAGCGGGGCGCAACCAAAAGCGGACTCGGAATAAATCCATAGTTCCGGAATGTCGACAGTAGTGGCGACAACACGATCAGTGACGCCAGCCACCCGATAGAAAGGACGGGCATGACAAGGGCTGCAATTCTGCTCGACCGGTGATAGACGACATCTGCGAGCATCACCACCACGACGATGCCGAGCGGAATGATAAACGCCATCAATCGCCATGGGAATTGCAAGAGTTCGAGCGTCCGGACGGTCCGGTAGATCGGCTTTGCCGCGGGCAATTGTAGGAACATATACACCATGAGGCTTCCGAACAGGAACACCATCACGGGCAGAGAGCGACGCGTACCGAGAGCGTGACGTTGGCGCACGACAGCGACCAGCAGAAACGGCAGCGCAAGAGCGATCGGTATCCAAATGGCGAAGTCGATCTGAACGGCCAGTGTCTCTGGTCGAACTGGTGTGCGGCTTGCATAGTCCGTGAGCCACCGAAAATCGCTTAGCCAAAAGTAGTCGAGGGGTCTGACAACATTCCGCGAAGCCAAGAATGGACCTTGCATGGCCTTCAACGTCGGATCGTAGTAGCGATTGAATCTCAGCGCGGCCAGGAAGAAGGGGGACACGATCAAGGCAACAGTCACCACTGAGATCAGTAGACGTCTGCCTATCTTCTTGAGGCCAGACAGGCCTCCGATCGCCACATAGGTCAGAATGGCACCCACCAGCACGATAATCGAAAAGACCGCGATCAGGTTATGCGCAAAGACGAGCAACACCATTATTGGAATGAGCGCGTACGATGCCAAGCGAGCTGTTACCAGCTTCAGGCACCACCACAGCAACCACGGAACGAGCATCATGGCGGAGAACTCAGCGAAGTCACCCCGCACCAGCCATTCGGTAAACGAGTAGTTGGTGAAGATCAACCCGAGCGCTCCCACGACGATGAGGGGCTTTCGGCTCGTTATCAAGCTCAATGCCGCGCGCATCCCATAGACACCAACAACCATGAACACGCCGATGCTCACCACAGTTACCGCTTTGATGTTTCCGATCAACAGGTCTAGGAAGCCGGATACCACAAAGAAAGCCTTGTCGTAATAGAGCAGGATGGGACTACCGAGCCCGTATGCGTCACTACCTGACCAGACCGGAAAGAAGTCGAGCTGTCGAAAGTGTGCGGCGTAGATCTGCGTCCTAAGGAATTGGGTGGCAGCGTTATCGTTGTCAGGCCAACCCGCGTGACGGCCGACGATGGAGAGGCTAAGTGCGATCATCGACAGTGAGACAAGTGCAAACCCGGTCTCAAAGGTCCATCGACGTCGCGCAGAGGACAACCCAGTCATCTCGGCATCGGCGCGCACCTGATCGGTTGCCAACATGGACCAGTAATCTACAACTCCGCCGGCAATGTCGGAAGAATGAGAATGTCAACTCGATTATGCCTCGCGAGATTGATGTAGTTCAGCCATTCAAGGTGTCGTGAGCTTTTCAGGCGATACGCCTGGTCACGCCCCAAATCGGGAGTGCTAGTTTCATGGCTCTCGGGAAAGCTCAGCGTCGATCCAACATGCGTCTGACCGGACCGCCTTGGTTGGTCCACCTGACCTGGACCCCGGTTAGGTGGATCATCAAACGGGGTCCCGTCACAGGCGGCTGACCACCGGCACGCCACCGTCGACCGCGGCCCCCGGCATGAACAGTGCCTATGCGGCGTCGCGCAGGTCGTGAGATAGGCGAAAAAGGTCGAGGAAGGTTCGAGCGACCAAATGGGGTGTAATGGCAGATGGCCGGCCGCCAGCCCTGGCGAAATGTCGAACGGGAACTTCGGTGACGACAAATCCTTCGATTAGTGCGCGCGCAACCAACTCAACTTGAAGAAAGTCGCCACGAGCCTTGAGCGCGGGAACCAGTGCGTCGATCACGCGGCGTCGTACCAACATGCACGAATCAATATCGGACAACGTAAGTCCTACTAGCCGCTTCACCAACCAATTATAGGTTGCTGACATGGCCCGACGCTGCAAGTTGTCGGCACGAGGTATACGATTCGTACACACGATGTCAGCCGTGTTGAGCGCCGGGAGACAAGAGCCCAGTTCTGATGGCAATACCTGGAGGTCAGCGGGTATGAAGAACGCGACATCACCAATGGAGGCTTGGAAGCCTCGCATGATACAGCGCTGAGGACCCACGTTTCTCTCGGATGCGAGAAGGCGCACGCGCGTGTCATTTGCAGAAGCCGCTGCCACCAGGTCCCGCGTTTCATCCGTGGAGGCATCGTCGACTACGACGACCTCTCCGGCGATGCCCAATGTCTCAAGTTCTAGTAGCGACTTGTCAATGACGGAGATGATGCATTCTTGCTCATTGTGGGCCGGAATTACGAAACTCACAGATTGTATCAACGGAAACATAGATTCCACTTCTGTCATTGGATGGCGTCCAAAACCACATCAACGACGCGGTGCTGCTGAGAATCAGTTATCCCAGGAAATAAGGGAAGCGAAAGGAGTTCCATCGCTGCCCGTTCTGCCACCGGAAGCACTAACGAGTCTCCTCCTAACACTCGCATTGGCGGTTGCTCGTGAATCGGAACAGGATAGTGAATGCCAGCAGCAATGCCATTGTTCGCGAGGTGTCTGAACACTTGGTCGCGCTTGGAAATGCGAATCGCGTAAATATGCCAGGCATTCTCGAGGTCTGTCGTAACTGGAGGCCGGCGAACTATCGACGATCCCGAGAAGAAACTTTCATAGCGGAGCGCGGCTTCTCGACGCAAGGTGTTCCACTCGTCTAAGTACCGAAGCTTCACATGCAGTACCGTTGCTTGAAGCGCATCGAGACGAGAGTTTCTCCCCCACAGTTTGTGAACATATTTTTGAGAACTTCCGTGGTCGCGCAACAGTCGAATCCGATCTGCTATCGCTGGGTCATTGGTCAGGACGGCTCCGCCATCTCCATAAGCGCCGAGATTCTTTCCAGGATAAAAGCTCGTAGTGATGAGATGGCTGTGAGCGCCAAAGTTGTAGTTACGGCCGCGGGCTCCGTGGCATTGGGATGCGTCCTCTATTATGAATAGTCCTTGCTCAGTGGCAAGCTGAGAAATGGCGGGCACATTCGCAAGCTGCCCAAAAAGATGCACAGGCATGATAACGCGCGTTCGCGGCGTAATGGCGGCACGTATTGCTTCGACGTCGATTAACAGATCCATATCGTTGACATCAACGAGTACGGGCACCGCACCAACCTGCACAACAGCCGCGGCAGATGCGATAAAGCTATTCGTTGGAATGATTACCTCGTCCCCCGGACCAACATCGAGAGCCCTAAGGCCGAGTTCCAGGGCGTCCGTACCGTTTCCGACACCGATCGCATCCCGGAAACCCCAATACCCCGCAAAAGCAACTTCAAAATCTCTCACAACTGGACCGAGAATAAATCTCCCGGCGTCCATTGCCGCGTACAGAAGTGGCTCAACTTCGGCCCTGATCTGGCTGTGTTGCCACCTCAGATCCACGAATGGAATTTCTACCATTCGATGGCGACCTCAGTACCGCGCTGCTGCATTGAGGTGTTCATCGCCTCGACTGCAGCGATGACGGGTAGCGCCGACCGGCCAGTGGCGCGTATCTCCGGCGAACCCAATAGGCAAGCCCTAATGAAATGGGCACATTCTTCACGCAGTGGTTCCGTTGCTTCAACGAATGGGATAGTGACATCACCGTCGCGTATGATGGCTAGAAATGCACCATACGTATCGATGAATCCCTCAGAATCGGGGTCGATACCCTTGTCGTAAAGCCTGATCGGCTCGGCCGAACTCGTGTCGTCCATGACAGCCATCTTTCGACTACCCACCAACACAAGCTCTCTCGTCTTGACGGGGTTCAGCCACGAAGCATTGATATGCACCAAGCAGCCGCCAGGATAGGTCAGAGTCGCAAATATGGTGTCCGCACGATCAGAGTTAATCCACGATCCCCCGCGTGCCGAGACAGCTACCGGAGCCGTGTCAAGCAGGAAATTTGCGATGCTGACATCATGCGTGGCGAGATCCCAGGCAACATTGACATCGATATTGGACGGACCCAGATTGGTCCGTACCATCGAAATATACCGGACATCGCCGATTGTGCCGTCTTCAATGTACCGCTTGAGCCGCAAAATCGCTGCGTTGTAGAGGAATACGTGTCCAACTGCGAGCACGACTCGTCGTTCGTCGGCGAGATTACACAAAAGATACGCGGACGGTAGGTCGGCTGCCAGCGGCTTCTCGACAAGGCAGTGCTTTCCGTTGTTGAGTGCCTGGCTGGCGAGCTCGAAGTGAGTCGTCGCAGGCGTGGCAATCATGATTGCATCGATTGAGGGGTCGCTCAATACCTCGTCCGCTTCGCTGGCAACACGGATCGAGGGATAGCGCATCGCAACCTTTTCGCGTCGATCCTCTCGCTGATCAACTATGGCAACTAATTCACTGAGATGATGCTCGTAGACGTTCCTAATCAGGTTTGGGCCCCATCGCCCCGCACCGATTACGGCAACTCGGAGTCGTCTCTGACCTTCACGAATTTTCTCAGTCATGATTGTGAAGACACTGTCCGTCGGGTTTGCCTGTCATCCGCTTGCCACATTTGCACACCCATCCAACCAGGTGAGACGGTGATCCAACGACAATGCTAAAGGGCTGCACGTCACGCGTGACCACCGAACCTGCGCCGACCATCGACCACTCACCAATCGTGACCCCGCACCTAATCGTACAGTTCGCACCGATACTCGCCCCTTCTTGCACGAACGTCGGCGTCAAGAGCCACTGGTCGTTATGAGCACGGGGAAATAGGTCGTTTGTGAACACCGCTGAAGGCCCCACAAAAACGTCATTGGCGAGTGTGACGCCGGAATATACGGAAACGTGATTCTGGATGCGGCAACGACTACCAATGACAACGCCGTCATCAATGTACACAGACATTCCTAACTGCGTAGCATCGCCGATGCGCGCACCGGACCGGACATGGCAAAAATGCCAGATGCGAGCATCGTCACCAATGTGTGCACCAGGCTCGATAATCGCCGACGGATGAACGAACTTTGGCATAGAAAACTATTGTACCTCTTGTAACACCAGTCGATTTGAGCATCGCGCCGATCAGAATGTTGACTCGGCCACAATCAGAAGGTACCCGTTGGTCTGGCGTCCGTCCAGGTGTCGACCGTCTGGCTGGCCACGATCGGGGTGGTGGCCCTGTGCGCGTTCGCGCTGATTTGACTGGCCGTCGCTCGGGGTCTGGCCGCCAAGAGCGTCGAGACGGCCAGCAACACCCCGATGTTCCCGATCCTGCTGCCCTTCCTCGGCGGCGGGTTCGTGCGTACGGCCACCATGCCGGAAGGGCTCCGGCCATTTTCCCAATACCAGCCCCTTTCCCCTGCCGTCGACACCGTACGCGGACTGCTCATCGGGGCCGTCGTGGTAACCATGCCATCGTTGCCGTCGCCTGTAGCCTCGGTGTCGCCGCCGTCTCCTATCTCTGGGCCAGGGCCGGCTCGACAACCGCCGGACCTCTGGCAGTCCGGAGGTGGTGGTCGCTGGGGTCGGTCTCCCGGATTCGCCCGGGATGAGAGATCACAGCGGAACTCGGCCTCATTATTGCCGGCAGCAGTATCCGGCTTGGGTGTCACATTCGATGCATGGCCGGTGTCTCTATGCCGAGAACAATTAATCGGAGGAGACATCATGTCCAGTAGTCCCAGGATCCCCAGGGCAGAGCTGACCGGCTTGTACGGCGCCATGGTCAGGCGGATGTCCCGCAAGATGTTCGGCGAGGTTCCCGAGCCGGTGGGAGTGGCCTGGCACAACCGCAAGGTATTGAACTTGAGCTTCAGCATGGGTCGTAAGGCGCAGAAGTTGGACCAGTGCGATGAGAACCTGAAATCGTTCGCCCACATGGCGACGGCCAGCCTGATCGGCTGCAGCTTCTGCCTCGACTTCGGCTACTTCAACGCCCGGAACGAGGGGCTCGACCTGACCAAGGCGCGTGAGGTGCCCCGGTGGCGAGTGTCGGACTTCTTCACACCGCTGGAGCGCGACGTCATGGAGTACGCCGAGGCCATGACGCAGACCCCGCCCACGGTCACCGACGAACTGTCTGCCAGCCTGCTGAAGGCGCTCGGCCCTCCCGCCCTCGTGGAGCTGACCATGTTCATTGCGCTGGCCAACCTCATGGCCCGCTCCAACGTGGCGATGGGTATTGAGTCGCAGGAGTTCTCGGCCGCCTGTGGCCTCAAGCCGCTAGCCGTAGCCTCGCAGGCATGACTGACGATCCATTCGTCTCCCATCGAGGGCTGCTGTTCACCGTCGCCTACGAAATGCTGGGCTCTGCGGTCGACGCCGAGGATGTGGTCCAGGAGACTTGGCTGCGATGGGCCAAGGTGGACCAGGCGGAGCTGCGTGACCCGCGGGCGTACTTGGTGCGGATGGTCACCCGGCAATCGCTGAACCGGCTCCGGACCGTGTCCCGGCGTCGGGAGGACTATGTCGGGGAATGGCTGCCCGAGCCCCTGCTCACCAGTCCCGATGTGGCCGACGACGCCGAGCTCGCCGCCAACGTCTCGATCGCCATGCTCACCGTGTTGGAGACCCTCGGTCCGGCCGAGCGGGCCGTGTTCGTGTTGCACGAGGTGTTCGAGACGCCCTACGACGAGATCGCAGAGGTCGTCGACAAGACTCCGGCCGCGGTCCGGCAGATCGCCCACCGCGCCCGCGAGCACGTGGCGGCGCGCCGGCCACGGATGCAAGTGGACCGAACCCAGCAGCAAGCGACGCTCGAGAAGTTCATGGCCGCCGTTACCTCTGGCGACGTGCAGGGGCTGCTCGAGGTGCTCGCCCCGGACGTGGTGCTGATCGCCGACGGCGGCGGCCTCGTGCCGGCTGCTCGAAAGCCGATCAGCGGAATCGACAAGGTGGCGGCGTTCCTCGCCCGCGTCGTGGAGCTCCCGGACCTCGTGGCGACAACCGCTTGGCTCAACGGGATGCCGGGCGCCCGCTTCGACGTCGATGGTGAAGCCACCGCGGTCAGTGTGGTGGTCGAGGACGGCCGGATCACCCGGATCTTCGCCATGCGCAACCCGCAAAAGCTGGGATGGCTGGGAAGGGTGGCGGAACTGCGGCGATGACCACCCTCGCCGGTATCCTCGCCACTTCTCCTCGCGAGCGTGGGCGGTCAGCCGAGCCTACGGCCGACGCACGTGTCCGGCAAAGGCTTCGACGAGTCGGGATACGACGGCGACCATTGTCTAATCTGCTAAACGAAGCAATTCGTCGACCACCTGGTCGAGAGGCCAGGTGGCGTCGACGTCTATCGCTCCGGCCGGTTTTTCGTCGCTCCGATTCAGCTCGAGCATGAGTTCGATTGTCATGGCCAGGAGCTCCTCGTAGCGGTCGTCAGGCCCGAGTTCCCAGTCATCAGCAGTGCGCTCTTGGAGGCGGCGGCGCATGGTGTCATCGTCGATGCGAAGGTTGAAGATCTTGGTGAAATAGGGCGCAAAGTGGTCGCGATTACGGCTACTCCCACAGACGAACAACACTTCTGGTTCCGGGCTTTCGAGTTCGCTGACAGCCTTTTGGCGGTCCCACACCCAGTTGTCGTGCTGAAGGGGCCCACCCGGGAGACCGGTGTCGGGGTCGGCATGATAGGCTCAGGCACTGTCGGTGCTGATCGCCTTGTAGCCGCGCCGGATCAGCTCGTCGTAAACCGAGGATTTACCGGCACCGGATAAGCCCTCCACTAAATAGTTTCGTTTAGCCATGGTGACAGTCCGGGTTTGTTAATCGGAAGCGGCGATCGAACGATTTGAGGTCCGAGTCTCGCTCCACCCCGATGACAGCAAGCCTGTGACGCCGAGCGCCTGAGCTAGGTGCGGGGAAGTACGGTAACCAGGGTCTCGGACCCGTCAACCCCCACGATCTGTACGACCAGGGGCAGTTGGGGCGGCTTTGAGTCCGTCAGGATCGAGGTGGGGTGCTCGATGGAGTGACGAAGCACAACCGGGTAGCGGCCATCCCGACCACCCACGCCCACCGACGCTTCGTCGACGTGTTCGTCGTACTCGATGTAGGCAAGCGGCATCCGCTCCGCTTCGAAGGCGTCGCCGAACTCAGCATCCAGCAACTCGATCGTGACGTCGTCACCGACCCGCACTTTGGTGAGCTCATCGAGCAGCTTGTGCCAGTCTTCCCTGGGCCGCTCATGGATCAAGTCCCGACGCCGGTCCTTGGAACGCTCTGCCACAGCAGCATCTTCGCGCCCTGTGCCACCAAAGGACAAGGGGAACCGACCGAGGGCGTCTAACCGCCAACCGACCTCGCCAATGGAGCGAATCGTCCGAACCGATGTTCTCGAGGTGACCTTGAGCCAATCGACGTCGCCGTCCGTGAGACTTCGCCAAGCCGCATCGGCAGTCATCACGCGGGCAAGTCGATCGGGTGGGTCTTAGCTCGATCCTGGACAGTAAGGGCTGGCGACCCCGTCGGAGTCGAAGAGCCGAAATAAGAAAACCCAGCCCGGAAGATATCTCCGGACCAGGGCTTCCTCGTTGGTGGCGGGGGCCTGATTTACGCGTGAGCTACGACCGATCTGGTAACGGTGCCGGTCGATGCCGTGCTGTGGCTCGACGAGGAAAGTCCCGCTTGACCTGGGTCGACCTTCTCCAACCTGCGCGGCGCACGCCGTTGGACTGGATCCACGCAGAACGCGCCGGATCCACGCAGAACGCGCCGAACGTCGCGCGGGGCCGCAATTCCGGGTAGTCGTTCATATCGGTGTCGATAACTACGACCACCGCTCCGAGTTCCGCGCCCGGAGGGGGCAGGATTCCACCTTGTCGTGCTCTGTCTGGGCGGACCCCCAACCGGTGGCGCCTGCCGTGGCCTCGTCGCCGCCTCCGGCTGACTCGCGACCAGACGACCGGATCGTGATCCCGATCGATGGCTGGATAAAAGCGCGAGCCTCGAGCGTGGGGCAAAGGGCTCGGCGGCGATCGGGAGCTGACCGCGATGACTGTACGGATAGCCCTGTGCCCGTGACCGGGTCCAACCAATGGTGGAACCAGGCGCTGGCGGCCTTCAAGGCATATATCGAGACCTCCGCAGTCGACACCGAGACTCTGGCAACAAACGGCGGCGGCGACAATCAGGCCTGAGATCCACGTGAAAGGCGGAGTACGCGACCGACCTGCTTCGAGGAGGTTGGCCATGACGGCCCGCGACGTCGTGCGGCGGCGGCCGTTGGCCGTCTTCCTCGCCGGGGCCTACCTTGTGTCGGCAGTCGCTCTCGCCGTGATCGGTCTTCCTCAGCCGCGCGGGGCGACGAACGAACACCCGGTGACGGCATTGATCATGTTTCCCGTCATGGTGGTGGGTGTCGGTCTCCTCGGAGCCGGTCTCACCGCGGTCACGGCCGGGCGGAGCGGCCTGCAGGAACTGCGGAGCCCGGTCGAACAGCCAGTAGCACGGCGCTGGTAGCTGATCACCCTGATCCCGCCGATCCTGCTAGTCCTGGGGCTGCTCGACTCCTTCGCATCGCCCAAGTACCACCCCGGCTTCCTCGTCTTCGGCGTGGCGGCCGGTCTGGTTTCTGGGTTCTTCGAGGAGTTGGGCTGGACCGGGTTCGCCTATCCGATACTGCGCAGCAAGTTTGGCCCACTCGGCGGCGCATTGCTGGTCGGTGAGCGTGGGGGCTCTGGCACCTGCCCGTGGTGGACTCGCTCGGTGCGGCAAGCCCTCCTGGCAGGGCGTGGCCCGCCTTCTTCGCTGCGTTTGTGGCGGTGCTCGTCGCGCTTCGGGTGTTGATCGGCTGGGTGTATACGGCCACCTGCAGCCTGCGGCTGGCCCAACTCCTGCACGCCTCGTCCACCGGATTCTTGGTTGTTCTGGGAGCGTCGGCCGTCACTCCCGGCCAGGAGGCCCTTTTGGTACGCCTGCTACGCCGCGGTCCTCTGGATCGTTGTCGCGCTCGTGCTCATTCTCCAGGGTCGGAACTTTGGCAGCCCGGCTGACAAGGTGACCGCGGCCCGATTTACGCGTTAACTACGACCGGAAAAGCGGCGTGTGTAAGGACGCGAAGTACGCGCGCAGTTGATCGGGGCTCACGTCGCCGCCGGGTCCGTGGAAGACGTAGTCGGCCGCGCAATACGCCCGGAGCTTGGCGTCGTCCTCCGGGGATCGCCTCGTCGCCGATGCGGATCAACTCGCGGGCCAGGGGGCTGTCAGAGATGAAGCCTGGCATCCCTCCCCCTTGTTGCTCAGGAATGGATAGTAATTGCGTATCCATCGGGGTCAGCGAACACGAAGGTCCGACCAAATGGACCATCGAAGGGCTCGGTGACGATTCGCACCCCGGCATTAACAAGCCGATCGTGCAGGGCTTGGGGGTCATCGGCCTTGAGCCACAATGCGACGCCCCAGCCGAGACGCTCGACCGCCTTCAAGTCAATGGCGGGCTCACGCACGGCAAAGGGAATAGGAGTGGTGGCAAAGACGACCGCTCCTGGTGGGCTCTGGGCCGCCCTCTCGGGGCCAAGCTGCTCCGTATAGAACGCGGCAGCCACTTCGAGGTCGCTGACCTGTACTGCGATGAAGTCGGGTCCGATGACTCTCACGTGCGCTCCTCTATAGTTGTCAGGCTCCCTGATAACTATATCAGGCAGCCTGATAAATACAAGGGGCCCGATGGGGAAGGCAGAGAAGCGAGTGCCAAGAGCCGAGGAGATGTCGGGCTACCTGGTCAAGCGCGCTCAATCGGTCATCCATCTCGCCCTGGAAGAGATCGTCTCCAGGCAAGGACTTGGGATCCCCCATTACGTCGTGCTCACGTTGCTGGCCGAGTCGCCGGGGTTGCCAAACGCCGAGCTTGCCCGGAAGGCCTTCGTAACGCCCCAATCAATGAACGAGGTCCTCAAGCAGCTCGAAGCATCCGGGTTAGTGGAGCGTCAGCAGAGTCAGTCAAATGCACGGATCCTCAACGCTCACTTGACCCACGCGGGCAAGAAAAAATGGCGATCGGTCGACGACGGCGTTCAGGAATTGGAAGAGCGTCTGCTCCGGGGTCTCACGCAGGACCAAGTCCGTGTCCTGAACCGATCGCTCGAGACGATCATCCGAAACATGACCCCGACGCCGTGAGGTTCATCAGACGCACACGCGCTCGTGAGCTGGCGTCCTGGTGTTTCTCCCAACACGAGTAATAGCTGGCATGCATCGCATTGGGGTTCTCAAGATTTTTTGAGAGCTACCGGAGCCGATCCCTGCTCTGCGCCGACAGACCGGATGGCGCATCTTGCGCTCGATCGTCCAAATGGCACTGGAGCCCTTAAGAGTCCGAAGAGCCCCAGGAGTCCAGACTTTGCAGACGTCCTGATTGCTCTCTAGAACGAGCCAAGTATCCACACTCTTGACCAGCACGTACGTCCACTTACGGACAGCAGACAGTCCAGTGATGGTGTGGGCCAGAATGGGTGCGGGACGGCTCAGCAGGTTTGTCATGATCACCGCTCCGGCGACGGTGCGGGTCGCGCCCAGAACGAAACCCAGCGCGGCGTAGGCGTCGACGCGCCCTCCGGGACTGAATAGGGCAACTGCATAGGGCATGCCCTGTGCAGCCCCATGCACCGCAATCTCGACCGAAGACTCGATCGCGAAAGCGCAGCGTACTTGCCGCACGCGCTGCGCCACCCTGCATAGGGCTGCATAGGGCACCGCTGAGTAGGTCCCGATAAAAAGCCCCGAGAAGCGGCAATTCCACAGACTCGGCCGATCGCGAAAACGCTGGTCAGGCGCCCTTGCCCTATGCACAAGACGCGCCGACCAGCCGGTTCGATGGTGGCGGGGGCAGTGCCAGGGTTCAGGACATCGGAGACCGCCCGGCCGGGTGGATGTGTCAAGACATAGGAGACCGCTAGCGGGGAGGTCTCCTCATGGACTTGGGTCGTTTCCTGATCGAAACGCACCTGCGGACGGGCCGGCCCATCAAGGAGCTGGCGCGGGTCCACCATGTAAGCCCGAGCTGGCTGTTCAAGCTGCTGCGCCGCTACCGGCTCGAGGGCCCGGCGGGACTCGAGGCCCGCTCGAGGCGCCCCAGGAACTCGCCCACCCGGATCGCCGATCTCTGGGAAGACGAGATCGTGGCGCTCAGAAAGGAGCTGGCGGACTTCGGCGCCGATGCCGGGGCGCAGACCATTCACTACCACTTGGCCAAGCGCCACCGGACGGTGCCGTCGCAGTCCACCATCTGGCGGGTGCTGCGGGCCCGAGGTTTTGTCACCGAGCAGCCGCAAAAGCGTCCGAGGAGCTCCTACCGGCGCTTCGTTGCGGACCTGCCCAACGAGTGCTGGCAGGCAGACGTCACGCACGTGACGCTCCAGGACGGAGCGGTATTCGAGGTCTTGAACATGATCGACGATCATTCGAGGCTGTGCGTGGCTTCGAGGGCCTTTGTCACGGTCAAGGCCACCGACGTGGTGCGCACGTTGCACCGATCGGCAGAGAATTGGGGCTATCCGGCCTCGATGCTCACGGACAACGGGCTCGTGTTCACCGCCCAGCGCCGCTATGGAGTGGTCGGGACCTTCGAGCAGGAGCTGTTCTCGCTCGGCATCGCCACGAAGCACTCGCGCCCCTACCATCCCCAGACCTGCGGCAAGGTCGAGAGATTCCACCAGACGCTCAAGAAGTTCCTTGCCGTCCAAGACGGAGTCGTCACCAAGAAACAGCTGCAGGCCCAACTGGATCGCTTCACCAGTTACTACAACGAGATCCGGCCCCATCGCCGGCACACACCGATCGAGGCGTTCACTGCACTCGAGCGTGCCCGGCCGACACGTGCACTTGTGGAGGTCGGCCACCGCAAGCTGATGCAGGGAAAGGTCGACAAGAAGGGCGCGGTCACCATCCGCTACAGAGGCCGCATCCACCACATCGGCATCGGCGCCGCCTACAAGGGTTGGCGCATCTGGATGCTCGTCGACCGCCTGAACATCGAGATCGTCGCCGTCGACGGGTCGCCGCTCAGACGGCTGCGCCTCGACCCCGCCAAGGACTACCAACCGATGGGTTGACCAGGTCTGACGGCGGTCTACGATGTCTTGACACATCGGGGTCTCCGATGTCTGGCGACATCACAATGGTGGCGGGGGGAGGATTTGAACCTCCGACCTTCGGGTTATGAGCCCGACGAGCTACCAGACTGCTCCACCCCGCGTCGTTCTGCGCAGACTAGCACCCGGCCAGGAGCCAGCTTCTCCGTTACGGGCTCGGCTCGATGCCGAGGTTACCCCGCAGGGCGACGCCGCTCGGGACGGTGGTGCTCGTGGTGGTGGTGGAAGACGTCGACGACTTCGAGGAGCTCGAATTGCCCCCCGACGCCTGCTGGAGCTGCTGGAGCACGTTCTGCAGGTTCGTGAGGTCGCTGCCGTAGGCGGCGAAGTTGCCGCTCTTCAGGTCGGTCTGGGCCTGCTGGAAGTCCGAGTTGGCCTGGGAGATCAGGCTCTGGACGCGCTGGCCCACGGGCGCGGTGGGACTCGTCGGCGTCGTGGGGGCGGGCGTAGTGGAGCCGGGCAACGCCACATTGAAGAGGTCCTGCAGAGCCCCGGCCAGAGTCGGCTCGAAAGCGACCCGGCTCTGACCCGTCGGCCCGCTGTACACGACGATGTAGTAGTCGAGCTTGGGGAAAGGGTTGCGTGAGGACTCGACGTAGAACGGCCGGAAGTACAACATCGAGTCGCCGACGGGCACGACTTGCAGGGTTCCCAACTGGACGCTCGAGCCGTTCTGGTTGAGGAGGCTGATTTGCGACGAGATGGCCTGCGTGGCCGAGATGTCGGCGTCGACGAGGGCGGGCCCGTCGATGGGCGGCGTCTGGAACACCGTGAGCTTGCCATACTGTTCCGGGTCCGATCCGGCCACGATGAATCCGGCCATGGTCTGGATCTGATCCCCCTTGGACACGGGAACGAACGCGTCGACGAGGTTGAACGACGGAGCCGTCTGCCCCGGGACCTGGAAGAGCTCGTAGATCGGTGACATCCGGGTGATTTGGCCGGAGACGGCCACCCCTTGCGCGTTGGTCGTCAGCGTGGTGGGAAGCGCCTGGTTGGGCGAGCCCGCGCCGGCACTTTGGGAGACGTTCCACGCGTTGTTGGCGCTATAGAAGGAGAGCGGCTTCGTCAGGTGGTAGCGGCCGTAGGTGGCGGCCTGCACCGACAGCAGGTCCTCGGGGTAGCGCAGATGCGCCCGGATCGCCGCCGGCATCTGGGACACATTGGTGAACATGTGGGGAAACACCCTCTCCCATGTCTGCAGGATCGGGTCTTTGGAATGCGTCAGCGAGGAGACGTCGTAGAAGGTCATCTTGCCGGAGTAGGCGTTGACGACGACCTTGACCGAGTTGCGCACATAGTTGATGTTCTGGTTCAACCCGCTGTTGCTGGGTAACGACGAGATGTCCACGTTCTGCGAGTAGGGATAGTTGTCGCTGGTGGTGTAGGCGTCGAGGATCCAGTAGATCTGACCGTTGGCCAGCACGGGGTACGGGTCGGAGTCATAACTCAGGAACGGAGCGGCCTTCTGCGCCATCTGGGTGATGTCGCGCACGAACATGAGCCTTGATTTCGACGTGACGAGGTCCGAGACGAGGAGGTTGAAGTCGCCGAAGCGGATGGCGAAGGCCGCCTTGATGAGGAAGTTCTTGAGCTGGACTCCCCCCGTTCCGCTGTAGGTACTCTGCACCGGGGTCCCCGATGATGACGCCGGCGGGTAGTCGATCTCGCCCTGACGGGTGTCCCCCAGAACGTAATCGGCATCACCACCGTTCGGGTTGTTCAGCCCGAAGTAGACGCGCGGCTGTTGGATGGTGGGCGCACCGGGTGTGGACGCCGGTGGCACCTGCGAGATGTCGAACGACGGCTGGCCGTCATTCGACGAGTTCGATGGCGCCAGGATCATGGCGAACCCGTGGGTGTACTGCAGGTGGGTGTTCACCCACCCCTGGGACGGGAGGTCGCTGTCGTTGACCTGGCGAACTCCCACCACCATCGGCACGAGGCTGCCGTTGATCAAGTAGCGGTCGACGGAGAGGGTGTTGAACGAGTAGTACGACTTCGTGGCCTGGAGCTTGGTGTAGGTGGCCGAGGTCTGCGTCGGGTCCCACAACTGCACGTCGTTGAGGGTGGCCTGGTTGGCGACGACCTGCGAGGGCGTCAGCGTCTGGGTGCCCTTGAACGTCATTCGACGGACGTTGTTGATCCCGATGGCGGCTCGAGTGGCGACGATGTTCCGACCGATGTATGTCTGCTCGAGGGAGTTCTGGGCCGGGGTGACCTTGACGGCCTGAACGATCGCCGGGTAGATGGCACCCACCACCACGGCGACGAACGCCCAAAGCCCGACTCCGAGGACCGGCAGTGCCCAGCCCCGCCGGCGGATGTTGATGAGGAGGATCACCGCCGCGAGCAGCGATATCCAGAAAAGCAGCGTCAGGGCGGGCAGGCGGGCGTGGACGTCGGTGTAACCAGCTCCCTGCACGTAGCCGTTCTGGGAGAGGTCGAGGTTGTAGCGCGCCAAGACGTACCCGGCGGCCTTCACGAGCGCCATACAGGCAAGGAGCACCGAGATGTGCACCTTGACCTGAGGCGCCACGTTGGGCGTCCCCGACTGCACCCGGATCCCGCCGTTGAGGTAGTGGGCGATGACGGTGAACACGGCGATGACGACGAGAGTGACGAAGGCCCAGCTCACCAGGAAGGACAGGAACGGGAGCTTGAAGACGAAGAAGCCGACGTTCTTGTGGAACTGTGGGTCGGTGGCGTCGAACGACCCGCCGTTCATGTAGAGCAGGTAATTGCGCCACTGTCCCAGGGCACCGGTGGCCGCGATCAGGCCGACGACAGCCGAGACGAGGCTTCGGACGAGCACGGCGCGCGGCGCCACCCGTTGCTGATATCGACGGACGAGCTCGTCTTCGGGGCCCAAGGCGAGCTCGGTCGGCGCCAGACGGTCCACCACGGCGAGGTTGACCCACAGGAGCACGAAGAAGATCGCCGCGAAACCGAAGAACAGCTCCGCTTTCACCTCGAACAGGCGGGTCCATACCGCGCTGAGCTGGACCGAGCCGAACCACAGGTAGTCCGTGTAGAAGGTGGCCAGGGTCCGCAGCGACGCCAGGACGACGATCACCACCACGACGCCGATGACCAACCACAATCTCCCCCGCCGTGTGGCGCGGCGCGCCCGGCGCGGCAGGTCCTGCGGGGTGCGCACGGCGCGGCAGCCTAGGCGTTCGCCGGAACAAGCAGGCAGCGGCAGCCGGCGTGTGCCGGCGGGTGCCGATGCCCGGTGGGGAAAACCTCACGCGACAGGACCGGCCCGGCCAGCGCGTTGTCGTCGCAGTCCGGGCACTGCGCTACGTCATCGTCGACCACCCAGCGCAATACCGTGCCCTCGGGCACAGCCGCCAGCGCCGCTCGGGCAAAGGCAAAGACCGTCTGGTCCCCCGCCAATCGTTCCGTGCGTGCGCCTTTCCACTCGCGAAAGGCCGCGCCGACCAGCTCCACCAGGGCGGACTCGTCACCTTCCTCCACCGAGGGCCCTTCGGCCTCGAGTCGCCGGCGCAGGGGGGCCACGATGTCCGACGCCAGCGCCCCGGCCACGTCGTCGACTCCCGGTGCCTCGTCGGCCTTGCCACCGGCGAACGTGGCCCCGGCCCGGGCCGCCTCCATCAACTGGTCGGCAGCGGCCTGCACGTAGCGCCCGGCGTGGTCCTCCTCGGCGGGCAGCACCCCGGGCGCCCACCCACCCTTGGCTCGCAGACGGTCGAGGATGTCGTTCTGGTCATCTTGGAGGGCGCGCTTGAGTCGGCGCGCCAGGGTCGCCACCAACGGGTCGAGGACCTCGTTGCGCTGGACGATCACGGGGTCGATCACTCGAACGTATTCGTCCACGTCCTCGGAGAAGTCAGGTCCCTCGGAGGTACCGGGCTCCTCGGAGGGGCCGGTCGCTTCGGGCCCGACAGCGCTGGCCTCGCGTGCGGCCCGGGCGCTCGGCCCCGGGCGCTCGGCCCCGGCGGTCTGCTTGGGCTCTTTGGGGCCACGAGCATCCTTGGAGCCGGCTGCCGCCTTCGGGGCGGCCGCCTCCTTGGGACCGGCTGCGACCGGCCCGATCCCCGACGGGGCCCCGGGTGCGGGCACGAGACGCACGCCCTCGTCAGGCTCGCCCGCCGCGGTCGTGTCGGCGCTTTCGCCCACCGGGCCCGCGGGGCTCATCGCTCCGGCCTCGGCCCGCAGGCGTGCGAACAACTCCTCGACCGATTGCCTGGCGCCGGGTTCCTCCTCGCGCTGGGCGTCCTCGGCGCTGATGTCGAGCGCGGTCACCTCGGCGAGCTCTTCTTGCGCGGCCTGGCGTCCGGCCGCCTCCGCCGCCAGTCGAGCTTCGTCTTCGGCCCGGAAGAGATCGTCGGTGATGCGGTCGACGGCGTGACGGACCTCACCGATGGTCTCGGCCAGGCGCTCGCGCCCCGCACGGAGCTGCTCGATCTGACTGTGCAACACCCGGCGCCGGCGCCCCAGGTCGCCGAGCACGCGGGCCCGCAACTCCTGGGCCTCTTGCACCATGGCGCGGCACTCGGCGCGCGTCTGGGTGACCAGGGCTTCGGCCTCGAGCTTGGCCCCCTCCAGCCTGGAGGTCGCCTCCTCCTGGGCGCGCCGACGTATCTCGGCGGCGGCGGCTTCGGATTCGGCGGAACGATCCTGGGCGCCCTGCTGCGAGTGGCGCTGCAGCTGCTCGGCTTCTTCTTGTGCTTGCGCCCGCATGCGGGCTGCGTCGTTCTCCGCCCGGCCCACCAACTCTGCGGCGGCCTCGTGGGCCGAGCGCAGGACGCGCGCCGTCTCGAGCCCCAGGGCGGCGGTGAGCGTGGACTCGTCGAGCACCGGGTTCTCGGCCCGGCGCTCGGCCTCGCCCAAGGCCCGGCGCAGGTCCTGCTCGCGGTCGGCGGCGGCCACCAGCTCACGCGCCACGTGCTCGAGGAACGACCGCACCTCGGACGGGTCGAAGCCGCGCCGTGCGGTGCCGAAGGTATGTCGGGCGACCTCGTCGGGATGCACGCGGGCGGATGAAGAGATCGAGAACCGCTCCTCTGGCATGGGCGAGAGCCTACGACGCGCCGTGCAGGCGCGGGGGCTGCCAGCCATGCTGGGGTCCCCGACGGCCGGCTAGCTCCATGGTGAGTCCTGCCAGTCGGTGGGCACGCTGTGGCCCCCGGGGCCCGGAGGTGGGCCCTTGGCGGCGGTCCCGAGGTTCCCGCCCAGGCTCTCCAGGTCGGAGAGCGCCTGGGCGAGGGTCGAGACGGCGAAGACCTTGAGGTGGGGGCCCGCCATGGCCCGGGCGATGGTGAGCTCGGCGTTGCCGGGGATCTGGGGGACGAGAAAGACGGTGGCCCCGGCGTTGTCTACGGCCACGGTCTTCTGCTGCACGCCCCCGACATCGCCGATGGTGCCGTCGGGACGGATCGTCCCGGTGGCGGCGACGATGCGGCCACCGGTGAGCTGTCCACCCCCGAGCTTGTTCAGCATGCCTAGGGTCCAGGCCAACCCGGCCGACGGGCCCCCGATGTTGTCGCTGTTGATGCTCACCGGGAACGGAAAGTCATAGACCGGTTGGGTCCCCATGGGCGCCAACGCCGAAGCGGGGTCACCGATTCCGAGGAATGCGACCTTCTTGCCGTTAACCATGAGCGACCCGAGGCGGACCGAGACGTCGTGACCGGGCGTCGGGTGCGAGATCGATCCCACCCGGATCGTGACCGTCTCCCCCGGTTGATGGGAACGCACCGCGCTCTGCAGCGCCTTGGGGTTGGTCGTCGGGACGCCATCGATGGAGGTCACGACGTCACCCACCTGCAGGGTTCGGCCCGCCGGCGAGTTGGGGTCGATGACGTAGATGGTCACGCCCGCATCGTGCTCGGGCACCGAGTAGCCCAGCTGGCGCAGCGCCACCGCCGTGGCGGTCAACTGGGACTCGGCCATGTCCACCAGCGCTTGGGCGTCGTACTCGCTCGACGGGAGATTGCTGGTCAGCTCGCCCGTGGGGATGATGGTGTTGTCCCGGTTCGGGAAGAGCCGAGCGAAGAAGTACTGCGTGTAGCGCAGCGTGTCGACCCCCACGTCGGTGAGCAGGACCTTGCCGTGAGTCGGGTGATCCCGCCCCGCCGGGACGGTGATGAGGCCGGCCACGGGCAGGGCGTCTCCGGGCACCAGCTCCGTGTAAGGCGCCGAGATGAGCGACGACGCGATCACCGATGCCGCCAACACGATCAGCACGGCGACCAGGACGACGGGCCAGCGGCGACGGCGCCGGGATCTCGGGTACGTGGCGGGCGGTAGCGTGGATTGGGAGGTCGACATGGGGAAGGGTGCTGCGGGAGATCACCAGCCTGCCACGATTCGTTCCTCGCACCCGGGCGCCCTCGTCCGCGACGCGGTCATTGCCGGCCACCGCCGGGACCTCGAGACGGCCTCGAGCCTGGCGTGTCACCAGGACCCGGAGGTACGCGCCGCCGCCCTCGGGGCGTTGCAGCGGATGGGGGCACTCGACACCCACGGGCTCATCGCCGCCCTGACCGACCCCGACACCGAGGTGCGACGCCGTGCGTGTGTTCTGGCGGGGCGCATCTTGGCGACCGACGGGGCGAACCCCGAGCTCGTGGACGCCGTGGTCCGCGTCCTGGACTGCGACCCCGAGGCCACGGTGGTGGAGAGCGCGGCGTGGAGCCTCGGCGAGGCGGGCTCGACCTGCGGGCGCTCAGCGGTGCAGGCCTTGGAGCGGGTGGCCACCGCGCATGGAGATCCCCTGTGTCGGGAGTCGGCCGTCGCCGCCCTGGGCGCCATCGGCGACCCGGGCGCCTTGGACTCGGTCCTCGTCGCTCTCGGGGACAAGCCGGCGGTTCGCCGTCGGGCCGCCATCGCCCTGTCTGCCTTCGACGACCCACGGGTGGAGGTCGCCCTGCGTCGATGTCTCGAGGACCGCGACTGGCAGGTGCGCCAGGCGGCCGAGGACCTGCTCGGCCGACCCTGACCGGAGCCGACGTGCTAGGCGTCGGCGGAGACGAACAGTTCGCGCAGCTTGTCGAAGGATTCGAGGCACTGCCCCGCCCCCAGGGCCACACACTCGAGGGGGGTGTCGACCAGGTGCACGGGCACCGCCGTCTCGTTGGCCAGGCGCCGGGCCATGCCCCGCAACAGCGCCCCACCCCCGACGAGGTGGATACCCTGGAAGATGATGTCCTGGGCGAGCTCCGGTGGTGCGCCACCCAGGCAGTTCACCGCCGCCGTGATGATCTGGCGTACCTGGTCCTCGACGGCGCCGCGCAGCTCCCCGGGCGAAAGCACCACGGTCTTGGGCATCCCGGTCATCAGCTCCCGCCCTCGCACCTCGGCTTTGACCTCGCCGCCGTAAGGCGCTGCGGAGCCGATGGCGAACTTGATCTCTTCCGCTGTTCGCTCACCGATGGCCACGCCGTGCTCGCGCCGGACGTAGATCTGGATGGCGGCGTCGATGTCGAACCCGCCACATCGGATCGCCTCGGAGGCCACCACCCCCCCGAGCGAGATGACGGCGGTCTCCGACGTGCCGCCACCCACGTCCACCACCATGTTGCCGATGGGCTCGTAGATCGAGAGCCCCGCACCGATGGCGGCCGCCATGGGCTGCTCGATGAGGTAGGCGGCCGACGCCCCCGCCCGGTGCGTCGCCTCCTTCACGGCCCGACGCTCGACACTGGTGATGGCCGACGGCACGCAGATGAGCACGCGGGGGCGGTTGAGGCGCGAGACGCCACATCGCTGGAGCAGCAGACGGATCATGCGTTCGGTGATATCGAAGTCCGTGATGGCGCCCTGTCGAAGGGGCCGTACGGCCACGATGTACCCGGGCGTGCGCCCGATCATCTGCCAGGCGTCCTGGCCCATGGCCAGCACCTCGTGGGTCCGGGTGTTGAGGGCGATCACCGTGGGCTCGTTGAGGACGATGCCCTTGCCCCTCGCGTAGACCAGAGTGTTGGCCGTGCCGAGGTCGATGGCGAGGTCCCTAGCCACGTCGCCCCGCTCGCACGAAGACATGCTACGGGGAACCACTCAGGCACGCTGAGGCCGGTGCCACCAGGCCCGCCGCGACGTCCCTTGCGCAGGGGGCGACAGTAACCTCGGGCACGATGGAACGTGGGGGCCCGTTCACCGGTGGGGAGTTTCCCGAAGATCCCGAGGGTTGGGGCGACGATATCGGCGCCCCCCAACGCGGCTGGATCTCGCCCGAAGACCGGTTGTGGCGCCACCCTTCCGAGGTGTCGGGCGGCCTGTCCGGGGAGGTTCCGGCGCTCAGCGCCCCCGGGCTCGCCGGGCACCGTCAGCGGGCCCGACGGGCGTCGCTGGCCGCCGGTGTGGTGGGCGCGGCGGCGATCGCCACCACCCTGGCGGTGGTGCTCACGTTCGTCGACACCAAAGGAGCCACCACCGCGTTGCACAACGCCGCACCGGTCGGGTCGGAGATGATCACCGCCTCGACGACCTCGCTCACCTCCATGCCCATCGTCAGCCCCGACGTGACGCGCCTGGTCGCCTCGGTGCGGCCCTCACTGGTCGGTCTCGAGCCACTGGACGCCAACGGGCCGTCGCACCTCACGGGCGTGGTGCTCCCGGGTGGCGAGCTGGTCGTGACCGCCGCGTCGGCGGTCGCCGGGGTCTCCGAGCTCAGCGTGGTCACCGCCACCGGGAGACGACTGCGTGGCCGGGTGGTCGGATCCGACGCGCACTCGGGCATCGCCGTCGTCGACACCGATGGTGCACTTCCCCCGGCCACCTTCGCCGACGAAGAGGTCCAGCCCGACGACATCGACATCATGGCCTGTTTGTGCGGCGGCACCACCACCTCGTCGTCGGCAAGGCCATCGTCGTCGAGCGTCGGGGCGGCGGCCGCGGTGGGCATGGTCCAAGCGGTGGGGACCGGCGTCACCATCGCCGGAGGAGCCGACCTCGTGAACGCCATCGAGGCGGAGATGCCACTGGGGCCGTCGTCGTGGGGCGGCGTGCTTCTCGACAGCCGCGGCCGCGTCATCGGTATCCTCGACGGGCAGATGAACGCCGGCAACGACGCCCTGGGGGTGTTCGTGCCGGCACCGCTCGCCGAAGGCGTGGCATTGGAGCTGGCCAAGACACACCGCGTCGATCACGGCTGGCTGGGTGTGGTGTGCTCCGATGAGGTCAACGGGGGCGCCGAAGTGACGAGCATCTATCCGGGCAGCCCGGCGTCGAAAGCCGGCCTCGA
Organism: uncultured Acidimicrobiales bacterium; assembly: GCA_963731665.1. Classification (GTDB taxonomy): domain Bacteria; phylum Actinomycetota; class Acidimicrobiia; order Acidimicrobiales; family UBA8190; genus Chersky-840. Next base: position 468,490 of record CAVSWP010000011.1, read on the forward strand.
GCCCGGTGACGTGGTGGTCGCCGTGGGCGAGCACCGCGTGGACTCCATGGCCGATCTGCAAGAACGCCTGTACACCGTGCCGCCGGGCACCACCGTGCAACTGGCGGTGGAGCGCGGCCCGGGCAATGCGGTGATCAACGTGACATTGGCCGACTCGCCCGAAGGCTGACGTCCAGGCCGGCGGACCGGTGACGCCGGTGCCCGCATACGATGCCAGGAGTGGCATTCCCAGGCCCGGGATCGGGCGGCAACTTCTTGGAGCAGATCCTCGGCGACCTGCTCCAGCTCATGGGGGGCTCGTCGCCGGGCGGGGCTCGCGTCGATCTGGCCCGGACGCTCGCCCAGGGTGTGGCGAGCGGCGGTGAGCCCGAGCCCAACGTCGACCCCGCCGACCGGATCCGGTTCGAGGAGTTGGCGCACGTCGCCGAGCTGCACGTGGCGGAGCTCACCGGACTTCCGATCACCCCGACCGGGGCCACCATCGAGATCGCCGCCGTCGCCCCCGGGGCGTGGGCGTGGCAGACCGTCGAGGACTGGCGGTTCCTGCTCGAAGCCATGGCCGAGTCGCCGGCGGCACCCGACGGCGCCGGGGATGAGTCCGCCGAGGACCCCTCCGGGCAGGGCGGCGCCCATAGCGCCGTGGACCCCGTCCTCGGCGACGACCTGGAGCCCGATTCCGGTCCCGCCGACCTGCTGGCCCGGTGGATGGCGACGATGGGGCCGATGCTGGCCGCCATGCAGCTCGGGTCGGCGGTCGGACACCTGGCCCGCTCGACCATGGGCCCCTACGAGCTCCCCATTCCCCGCAGCACCCCCCGCCTCCTGGTGGTGCCGGCCAACGCCACGCGCTTCGCCGAGGACTGGAGCCTCGATGCCGACGAGGTGCGCCTGTGGGTGTGCCTACGCGAGGTGACCTTGCACGCCGTGTTGTCGCGGCCACACGTCGCCGTGCGGTTGCGAGAGCTTCTGGTGCGGGTGGTGCAGGGCATGGCCGAGGAGACCTCCGGCCTCGTGGACCGCCTGCAGGGCTTCGACCTCACCCAACCCGAAGGGCTGCAGAGCCTGCTCGGCGATCCCACCGCCCTGATGAGCCTCGAGCCCTCACCGGCGCGCCGGCGCGCCGCCGAGGACCTGTTGGCCGTAGTGGCCGCCCTGCTCGGTTACGTCGAGCACGTCCTGGATCTCGCCGCCACCAGGCTGCTCGGCGGACGGGGGGCCATCGCCGAGGCATGGCGGCGACGCCAGGTCGACCGGGAGAACTCGGAGCGCGCCGCCGAGCTCATGCTCGGGCTGGACCTGGGCCCGGCGCAGATCGACAGGGGATCGGACTTCGTGCGCGGGGTGTTCGAACGCGCCGGCGACGAGGGCCTGGCACGACTGTGGTCGAGCCCGCACACCCTGCCCACTCCGGCCGAGGTCGACGCCCCCGGGCTGTGGCTGGAGCGGATCGACCTCACCGAGACCGAGGGGTGACCGGTCAGGCGGTGGTGGCGGTCTCTTCCTCGGGGATGCCGAGGTCCCACTCGAGCTCGAGGTTCTCGCGCTCGGCGTCGCGCACCACCCGCTCCCGATTGCGTCGGAACTGGGGATCGTGCGGGGGTAACAAGGTCAGGCGGGCGATCGTCCGGTCCCGGAAGGGGTCGATGACCGACGCCTCCCCGTAGGTCGACTGGACCTCCCAGTGCGGTGCCACAGGCCCCAGGTACACCACCCGGACGTGCCCGCGCGGAGGTTGGGGCTCACCCTCCTCCTCGAGTTCGTCGACCACCGGGCCTCCTCGTGCTCGGCCCGCCCCGGCCGACTTCACGGCCCGGGAGGGCCCGCCCAGACTAACGGGTGACGGAACTGGCCTCGCCCTCCGTATGCAGGGTCGGCAGCGTCACCGCCAAGCAGTCCCCGGGCCGTCCCCAGGGCCTCCGGTCGTGCTCCGCACCATGACCGGATGGCCCGCCCGGGGACGGCGAGGTCCGAGGATCGGTCGAGGAGTCCCCCATTCGAGCGGTTCTCGTCCCTGGGGGGCCGGGGACGGCCCGAAGGGCCCACTGGTATTGTGAGCGTGGCATCGGAGGCGTCATGGGAAACGAGTGGATGGGCCGGGGCAAGTGCCGCGACATAGACCCGGCGGTGTTCTTCCCGAGCGACGGCATCGGTGTCCAGAGCGCCCAGCGGATCTGCTCCGAGTGCCCGGTGAAGGGCCCGTGCCTCGAATACGCCCTCGCCAACAAGGTGGACCATGGCGTGTGGGGCGGCACCTCCGAGCGCGAGCGTCGCCGCATCCTGCGCCGGCGCCGGATCTCGAGCCTCCAAGCCAGCCGCAACTGAGGCCCGAGGCGCCCCGGCGGCGCCCGGGATGAGGCCCGTCGTGCTCGAGTGCGTCGTGAACGTGAGCGAGGGCCGCGACGGCGCCGTGGTGGCCGCCCTGGCCGACGCCGGGGCCGATGTCGTGCTCGACGTGCACAGCGACCCCGACCACAACCGTTCGGTGCTGACCCTGGCCGGGCCCGGCCCCGATGTCGAGGACGCCGTCCGGGCGGTGGCCCGGGTGGCGCTCGAGCGCATCGACCTCCGTCATCACGAGGGGGCCCACCCCCGTCTGGGGGCCCTCGACGTCGTCCCCTTCGTCCCCCTCGATCGGAGCGGCGGCCCCGTGGGGCCCGGGGCCGACCTCACCCCGGCCGCCGGGGCCCGGGACCGGTTCGCGTCCTGGGCCGGAGCGGAGCTCGCCCTGCCGTGCTTCTGTTTCGGACCCGAGCGGTCGCTGCCCGAGGTGCGGCGCCAGGCTTTCGCGGCGCTCGCCCCCGACGCCGGGCCGGCGCAGCCCCACCCGAGCGCCGGGGCGTGCGCGGTCGGCGCCCGCGGCGCCCTCGTGGCCTACAACCTGTGGCTCACCACGCCCGACGTCGCCGTGGCCCGAGCCATCGCCTCCGCCCTCCGGGGCCCCGCCGTGCGGGCGCTGGGACTGGCTGTGGGCACCACGACCCAGGTGTCGTGCAACCTGGTCGACCCCTTCGCGTTCGGGCCGGCCGAGGTCTTCGACATCGTGGCCGGTCTCGCCCGAGAGGCGGGCACGGCGGTAGCCCGGGCAGAGCTCGTGGGCCTGGCCCCGGCCAAGGTCGTCGACAAGGTGCCGACGTCACGCCACCGCGCCCTGGACCTCGACCCGCAACGGACCATCGAAGCGCGCCTGTCGAGAACAGACTCCTGAGGGCCTGAACCCCCGCAGGAGCGGAGCGGGCCCGCCAGACTCAGGAAGCCGAGGCGGCGGCGCGGCGGCTCATGGCGCGGGCTCGGCGCAGACGCCGACGCTCGCGCTCGGACAGGCCTCCCCAGATCCCGAACTTCTCGCCGTTGGCGAGCGCGTACTCGAGGCAGTCCTCGCGCACCACGCAACCCCGGCAGACCTCTTTGGCCTCACGCGTGGATGCACCACGCTCCGGGAAGAACAGGTCGGGATCGACTCCCATACAGTTGGCTCTCGTCTGCCAGTCGCGGTCCTGGCGGCCAAACAACAGTGAAACTGCGTCCACCGGGCACGCCTCCCCTCACCATTTAAGTGGCATCTTTGTAATTACAGCTGTGTGAATTACAGCTGTGTCATCATCGTTGATCCCATGTGGAGGCGCAAGGGGAAATATCGAGCCGATCTCGACGTGTGCTCCACGCTGCGTGGCGTCCCCTCCGTCACGTAACGGAGTATCAGTCGACGCACCGTGGTCTAGTCACCGCGCCTTGCCGATAAATCCGAAAAGACACACTTATCCACAGGGGCTTCGTCGTCACGAACGGACGCAGCGTGACGAGAAGGGAGTTATGCGCCGCGGCGAGTGGCCGAACGAACGGTGCGCCGATGCTCCAAGAAGTCGACGAGGACGTAGTCGCCAAGCGTCTCGGGAGTGGTGAAAAAAGCTCGTCCCCGGTTGAGCTTCGTCATCTGCTCGACAAAACCCTGCAGCGAGCGATTGGCATCGAGCATGAAGGTGTTGATGGTGATGCCGCCGCGCGTGCAGCGCACCACCTCCTGCAGAGTCACGCGCACCGTCTCGGCCGTCGGCGGATAGCTGAACGACACTTCGAAACTCCCCGCACCGTCGGGGACGATGTGGGCGGTGGGCTCTCCGTCGGTGACCATGATGATCTGCTTGGTCCCGGCCCGGTGCGCCAGCATTTTCCGGGCGAGCATCAGCCCGTGCTGCATGTTGGTGCCGTAGACGAAGTCCCACGACACCTCGGGAAGGTCCTGGGGCTTGATCTCGCGGGCCACCTCGGAAAAGCCCACCAGTCCGAGGAAGTCACGGGGGAACTTGGTCGAGATCAACGTGTGCAGCGCGATGGCGACCTTCTTGGCGGCCAGGAAGTTGTCGCGCATCGGCATCGAGAGCGAGAGGTCGACCATGAGGACCGTCGAGGCCTGGGTCATGTGCTCGGTGCGCGAGATCTCGAAGTCGTCGGGGACCAAATGGACCGGGGTGCCGACGCCGGACCGGCTCACGGCGTTGTGCACCGTCCGCTGGATGTCGAGGGTGAAGGGATCGCCGAACTCGAAGCGCTTGGTCTGGCCCTCGGGCTCGTGCCCGGTGCCCACATAGGTGTTGCGGTGGCCGCCGAGGCGGTCCTTGGCCAGCTTGGAGAACAGGTCCGACAGCGCTCGTTGCCCGATGCGTCTGATTCCCAGGGCGGTGAGCTCGTAGCGGCCCTCGCGCTGTTCGATGAGCCCGGCCTCCTCGAGCTGCTTCGCCAGCCGGGCCAGGGCGTCGAGGGAGCGGGCGCCGTCCTCGCCGAGGTACTTGGCCACTTCGTCGAGGTCCACCTCGGCCAGCGCGCCCGGGGACGTGGCCGAGCGCAGGAACTGCTCGAGCTGGTCCATCTCCCCCAGGCGCCGGGCCGAGGCCGCCGCGTCGGCCAGGCCCATGGGGTCCGAGCCGCTGAATTGGTACCGCCGGCCCCAGCCGGCCCCGGGCACGGCCTTGCGCAGGTTCTCGGCCAGGCGGTCCATCTGCCAGCGCAGGTCCATGTCCTCGAACAGCGAGGCCGCCAACGCCTGGAGCTGGGCCCGTTGCTCGGGGGACATGGAGTCGAGGGCGGCCTGCACCGCCGCCATCTGGGCGGCGAACTGCTCGAGGAGCTCGTCGAGGGTCTGGGGGTTCCCGGGGAAGAAGTCCCCGAACGAATCCATGAACGACTCGAAGGACGGATCGAGCGCCTCACCCTGCTCGCGCTGCTCGATCATGCGGTTGAGGGCGTCGAGCATCTGCCGCACCCGCTCGAGCTGCTCGGGGTCGGGGTTGGTCATGGCTTCCGACATCTGGTCGAAGAAGCTCTTGGCGAGTTCCTCGCGCAGCTTCTCGAGCAGTTGCTCGAAATGCTCGCGCGCCTCGGAGGAGACGAAGTCGTAGTTCTGCAGTCCCCGCACCCGTCCGGCGAGATCCTGAGGCAGCAGGTCGAGCTCGACGCTGCGCTCGGCCACCACGTCGTCGGTGACCTCCCGGCGACGCTCGTCCCCCGACTCCCGGGCGTCGTCGGCGAGTGCCTGCAGCCCGGCGCGCTCCTCGGCCACCACCTCGTCGAGCTCCTGGGCGATCTCGTGGAACGCCCCCCCGAGGTCCCCGCTGTCGAGCTCTTCCTGACGCCGCTGACGCAGGCGTTCCATGAGCTCACGCAGTCCCTGCACCTGTTCGCCGTCGGGACGTCGGAAGCCCGAGGTGAGCAGGCGCCGGAGCGCCGCGTCGGGGTCGCCGTGGTAGAGCAGGTCGTCGGCGAGCTCGGAGAACAGGGCGTCGACCTGGTCCTCGAACCCGGTCTGGGTGCCGTCCCAGCGCCGGTAGTCCCAGCGCCGGGTCATCCCCGTCCCCGGTAGGTGGCCTTGGCCCCGGCCGCCTCCTTGTTCAGGCGCTTGGTCAGGTGCAGCCCCTCGAGGATGAACTCGGCGGCGGCGGCCACCGCCCCCGGGGTCTCTCCTCCGGCCAGGGCCAGCACGGGGCCCTCGAGCTCGGGCACCTGGGCCAGGACCTCGCTGTAGGCCGATGCCGGCAGGTCGTCACCGGCGTGGACCACCCGGGACTCGTCGAAGGCGCTCACGATCGGGCCGAGGTGCTCGGTGGGGCAGCGCCGCCGGAAGACCGAGAGCACGGCGGCGGAGAGCAGCCCCTGCAGAATGCGCTCTTCTCGACCTTCCTCGAGCGCCTCGATCTCGATCTTGCCCTGGGTGGAGGCGACCAGCGCGCCCAGGTCGCTGATGCGGGGCACGGCGTCGGCCTCCCCCAGGCGAAGCGCCCGGCGCACGGCGTTGGCCGCCAGGGTCTCGTAGTTCGAGATGCTGAGGCGCACCGACACTCCGGACCGCTGGTTGACGTGCGGGCTCTGGCGCGCCAGCTGCGACAGCTCGGCGACGATCTCGGCCATGAAGTCGGGGACCTCGACGCGCGGGCCGCCCGGCGCGCTCGAGCGGCGGGCGGGCCTCTTGGTGGACGATGGCCAGCTCCGTCTCGGTGTCCTCGGGATAGTGGGTGCGGATCTGGGCGCCGAAGCGGTCCTTGAGCGGCGTGATGATCCGGCCCCGATTGGTGTAGTCCTCGGGGTTCGCCGTCGCTACCAGCACCACGTCGAGGGGGAGACGGACGGTGAAGCCGCGGATCTGCACGTCGCGCTCCTCGAGCACGTTGAGTAGGCCCACCTGGATCCTCTCGGCGAGGTCGGGGAGCTCGTTGATGGAGAAGACCCCCCGGTTCGACCGAGGCACCAAGCCGTAGTGCAGGGTGAGCTCGTCGCTCAGGTACCGTCCCTCGGCGATCTTGATGGGGTCGACCTCACCGATGAGATCGGCGATCGACGTGTCGGGCGTGGCCAGCTTCTCCGAGAAGCGCAGTTCGCGGTGCACCCACGCCAACGGGGTGGCGTCACCCTTCTCGGCCACGAGGTCACGGGCGTGGCGCGACACGGGGAAGTAGGGGTCGTCGCGGATCTCGGAGCCCGCCACCACCGGCAACCACTCGTCGAGGAGCGAGGTGAGCGACCGCACCAGACGCGTCTTGGCCTGGCCCCGCTCACCCAGCAGGATGATGTCGTGCCCCGCCAGCAGGGCGTTCTCGAGCTGGGGCAGCACCGTGTCGTCGAAGCCCAGCACCCCTTCCACCAGGGGCAGCCCCTCGGAGATGCGAGCGGCCGCGTTGCGGCGCAGCTCGTCGTGGACCGGGGTCGACTCCCATCCCGACGCCCGCAGCTCGCCGAGGGTGGAGGGGAGGTCGGACGGGGGATCGGGGGGGATGGTGGCGCTCATGGCGCCGAGCCTAGGCCGGTGCGCCGGGGCCGCCGACAGCGCCCGCCGGGCCCACCTCCCTCGGAGTCTCTGGTGCGGAGCCTGTCCGAGGTGGAAAGATGATGGGCCGTCAGGCCCGGAGCGTCGCCGGATCCGATCGGGCGGCGTCTGATCGGAGGGAGACCAGGACCGGGCCGGTGCGAAGTGTCAGGGGTGGCCGCGTGCGCCAGCAGGTGAGAAGTCGACGGCTGGGAAGTCGCCAGACAGGAGGAGGACGACGAGCGCGTGAGCACAACTCTCCAGGACCTCAAGCCCGTCCCCGTCGAGTTGGGTGGGGTCCGGGGCGGGCCCGACGTCCGCACCCTGCGCCGAGACGGCTGGTGGCGCAGCCCCGCCGCCACCGTGGCGTTCCTGACCGTCGTCGTGGTCTATGCCACCTGGGCGGTCTTCCAGAACGCCAACTACTACGTGGGAGCGGCATTTCACCGCGACCTCATCTCGCCGCTGTACTCCCCGTGCATCGTCGCCAGCTGCGTGGCCGGTGCGCGCGGTGGGTTCGTGCTCTCGTGGTGGCGGATCACCCCGGGCCTGTTGGCGCTCACCATTCCGGGGGGGTTCCGGGTGACCTGCTACTACTATCGCAAGGCCTACTACCGGAGCTTCTGGCAGTCACCCCCGGGATGCGCGGTGGCCGACGGCCACGCCCGCTACACCGGCGAGACTCGCTTCCCGCTCCTCCTACAGAACCTCCACCGGTACTTCTTCGTGCTGGCGCTGGTGTTCAACGTGATCCTGACCATCGACGCCGTCATGGCCTTCCGCCTGCCCGGTGAGGGCGGGATCGGCGTCAGCGTCGGCACCCTGGTCCTGGTGGCCAACGCCACCTTGTTGTGGCTGTACTCGGCGTCGTGCCACGCCTGCCGCCATCTGTGCGGGGGTCAGGTGAACCAGTTCTCGAAACATCCCCTCCGCTACCGGCTGTGGAAGTGGGTGACCCCGCTCAACGCCCGCCACATGCAGATCGCCTGGGCCAGCCTGGCCATGGTGGCGTTGGCGGACCTCTACGTGCGCCTGGTGGCGAGCGGCGTGTTCTCCGACCCGAAGATCTTCTGAGCCCGACGCCGAGGACGCCCCCCGTGCCCGACCCTCAGGACCTCGAGAGCCACGACTACGACGTCATCGTCATCGGCGCCGGCGGGGCCGGGCTCCGGGCCGCCATCGAGGCCCGCGAGCTCGGGCAGCGCACGGCCCTGGTGTGCAAGTCCCTTCTGGGCAAGGCCCACACCGTCATGGCCGAGGGGGGCGCGGCGGCGGCCATGGGCAACGTGTGGCCCGAGGACAACTGGAAGGTGCATTTCCGCGACACCATGCGGGGCGGCAAGATGCTGAACAACTGGCGCATGGCCCAGGTCCACGCCCTGGAGGCGCCCGACCGCATCTACGAGCTCGAGCGCTGGGGGGCGCTCTTCGACCGCACCAAGGACGGCCGCATCCTCCAGCGCGACTTCGGCGGGCACCGCTATGCCCGGCTCGCCCACGTGGGCGACCGCACCGGGCTGGAGATGATCCGGACTCTGCAGCAGCGGGCCGTGACGCTCGACATCGACGTGTTCATGGAGTGCAAGATCCTCCGACTGCTCACGGACGCCGACGGGGTGGTGAGCGCCGCCGTCGGCTACTGGCGCCCCACCGGCGACATGGTGACCTTCAGCGCCAAGGCGTTCGTGCTCGCCACCGGGAGCATCGGAAAGTCGTGGCTCTACACGTCGAACTCCTGGGAGTCCACCGGTGACGGGCACGCCATGGCGGCGTGGGTCGGCGCCGATCTGATCGACATGGAGTTCGTGCAGTTCCACCCGACGGGGATGGTGTGGCCCCTGTCGGTGCGCGGCATCCTAGTGACAGAGGGAGTGCGCGGTGACGGTGGCGTGCTGCGCAACAGCGAAGGCCGTCGCTTCATGTTCGACTACATCCCCCCGATGTTCGCGGCCGAGACTGCCGACACCGAAGAGGAGGGGGACCGTTGGTACGACGACCACATCAACAATCGCCGGCCGCCCGAGCTCCTGCCGCGTGACGAGGTGGCCCGGTCGATCAACACCGAGGTCAAAGCGGGCCGCGGCGGGCCGCACGGCGGCGTCTTCCTCGACATCGCCACCCGCCGTAGCGCCGAGGAGATCCGCCGGCGCCTGCCTTCGATGTACCACCAGTTCAAAGAGCTGGCCGGCGTGGACATCACCGTCCAGCCCATGGAGGTCGGCCCCACGTGCCACTACATGATGGGGGGCGTGCGCGTCGACGCCGAGACCGAGCAGTCGACGGTGCCCGGGCTTTACGCGGCGGGGGAGGTGGCCGGGGGCATGCACGGGGCCAACCGGCTCGGAGGCAATTCGCTCTCGGACCTCCTCGTGTTCGGGCGCCGGGCCGGGATGGCCGCCGCCCACTTCGCGCAGGGACGCGCCACGCCGGCGGCCCCGGAGCAGTCCGAGGTGGCCGCCGTGGTGGCCGAGGCCGAGGCGCCTCTCGGTCGCGACGGGGGGGAGAGCCCCTATGACGTGCACCACAGCCTCCAACAGACGATGCAGGAGCTGGTCGGGATCATCCGGACCCAGTCCGAGCTCGTCCGGGCCCTCGCGGAGCTCGACGTGCTGGAGGCGCGCACCGAGAAGCTGTCGGTGGCCGGGGGGCGCGCCTACAACCCGGGATGGAACCTGGCCACCGACCTGCCCGCCATGCTCACCACCTCGCGGCTGGTGACCAAGGGGGCCCTGGAACGGCGCGAGAGCCGGGGTGGGCACACCCGGGAGGACTACCCCGGGCCCGATCCCGAGTTCGGCCGGGTCAACCTGGTCCAGCGCATCGACGCCGGCGGGCACTACAGCCTCGAGCCCGAGCCGCTGCTGGAGATGCCGGCCGAGCTCAAGGAGCTCTTCGAGGAGGAGCCGCACTGATGGCCGACGTCACCATGCGCATCTGGCGGGGCGACGGGGACGGTGGCCGGTTCGCCGAGTACGTCATGCCCGCAGTGGAGGGTGAGGTCGTCCTCGACGTGGTGCATCGCGTCCAGGCCGGGCCGGCGCCGGACCTGGCGTGCCGGTGGAACTGCAAGGCGGGCAGGTGCGGCTCGTGCTCCGCCGAGATCAACGGGCTTCCCAAGCTGATGTGCATGACGCGCATGGACACCCTGCCCGAAGGCGAGCCCGTCGTGGTGGCGCCCATGCGCACGTTTCCCATCATCCGCGACCTCGTCACCGACGTGTCGTTCAACTACACCATGGCCCGCCAGGTGCCTCCCTTGAAGCCCCGGGAGCCCGAAGCCGATGGCACCTACCGCATGATGCAGATCGACATCGAGCGGGGCCAGGAATTCCGCAAGTGCATCGAATGCTTCATGTGCCAGGACGTGTGCCACGTCATCCGGGACCACGAGGACAACAAGGCCTCCTACGCCGGGCCGCGCCTGTTCATCCGCTTCATGGAGCTCGAGTCCCATCCCCTGGACACCGACGACCGTCGTGAGCTGCTGCGCCAACGCATGGGGCTCGGCATGTGCAACATCACCAAGTGCTGCACCGAGGTGTGCCCCGAGCACATCAAGATCACCGACAACGCCATCATCCCCCTCAAAGAGCGCGTGGTCGACGCCTCCTATGACCCGGTGGCCTGGCTGGGCCGCAAGATCCTCAAGCGCACCAAACAATCGGCGCTCGACGCCGCCCTCGAGGCCCCCGGACAACGAGCCCCCACGCGCCAGGAACAGCTGGCCCGCCCGGCCGGCGCCGGCCAGGCCTGAGCACCCCACCGCGCCCGCCCCGCTCGTGACCAGGTTCTTGAGCACGCAGTGGGTCGAGGGCTTCAACCGGGCCGTCGCCGACGTCGAGTCGGCCTCGCCGGGCCCGGGCTCCGGACTGGCCGTGCGCGGCGGCCGTTTCAGCATGTCCCAGGTCGTCACCGGAGGCCCCGAGGGCGAGGTGCGCACCACCCTCCGGGTCGAGGACGGACGGGTAACGCTGCGCGCCGGAGACGGCGCCGAAGCCGACGTGACCATCCGCCTGAGCTGGGCCGATGCCGTGGCCATGGCGGCGGGGGCCCTCGCCCCGGGAGAGGCCATCGCGGCGGGACGGGTGCGGGTCCGGGGCGATCTGTCGGTCCTGGCCGAGGCCCAGGCGGTGCTCGGGGCGGTGCAGACCCAGCTCCAGGATCTGCGCGACAGCACTGAGTACTAGGACCCCCCGGGGGCTACAGTCGGAAGGGAGTGAGACGGCGCCCGAGAGGGTGTCGTGAGGGGAGGTTCCATGACCGTGCCCGGCGTGCTGGACGACCAGGCCCTTCGTCGCTACCGCGAATTGCTCGATGCCGAGGATGCCGCTTTCGACGAGCTGGAGCATGCCTACGAGGAGGGCGATCGGGCCCACTTCGAGGCCGACCTCTCGGCCTGGCGTGAGTCCCTGGCACGGAAGCTGGCCTTCCTCCAGCGCATGGGCATCGACATCCCCCAGCCGACCATCCGGCAACCCGCCATCGCCTGACGGCGTCGGCCCCGCCGCGCCGGGCGGGACCGTGAACGGGTGTTCAGCCCAGCAGGTCGCGCACCGCGGCGCGCTCGGACTCGAGCTCCTCGGTCGTCACCCGGATGCGGTCGTGGGCGAAGGCGCTGTGTTCGAGGCCTTCCACCACGCGCCACGCCGCCCCGTCGGAGCTGACCGGGAACCCGAAGACGAGCCCCTCGGGGGCCCCGTACTCACCGTGTGACACCACCGCCAGCGACACGCACTGGCCCGCGGGCGTGGGTGTCACGATGCTGCGCACCGAGTCGACCACGGCGTTGGCCGCCGACGCCGCCGAAGACGCCCCGCGCGCCTCGATGATCTGCGCGCCGCGCTGCTGGACGGTGGTGATGAATTCGCCTTGGAGCCACTCGTCGTCGTCGATGGCCGCCGACGCCGGCTCGGAGCCGATGCGGGCGTTCTCGAAGTCGGGGAATTGCGTGGAGGAGTGGTTCCCCCAGATGGCCATGGACGTGACCGACGTCACCGGCACTCCGGCCTTTCGTGCCAGGAGGCTCTGCGCCCTGTTCTGGTCGAGTCGGGTCATGGCGAAGAACCGGTCGTCGGGCACCTCGGGAGCGTGCGCCCGGGCGATGAGGCAATTGGTGTTGCAGGGGTTGCCGACCACCACCACCCGCACGTCAGCGGCCGCGTGGGCGGCGATGGCCTCGCCCTGGGGACCGAAGATGCCACCGTTGATGGTGAGCAGGTCGTTTCGCTCCATGCCGGCCTTGCGGGGGATCGATCCCACCAGCAGCGCCCACGACGTCCCGTCGAACGCGGTCTTGGCGTCCGAGGTGGGCTCGACGCCGGCCAACAGGGGGAAGGCGCAGTCGTCGAGCTCCATCACCACGCCCTGGAGCGCGCCCATGGCCGGCTCGATCTCGAGCAGGCGCAGCACGACGGGCTGGTCGGGGCCGAGCATCTCCCCCGAGGCGATCCGGAACAACAACGAGTAACCGATCTGCCCGGCGGCGCCGGTGACCGTGACGTGGACGGGGGTCTTCGTTGCAGACATGGGAGTGGAGGTTACCGGGCGTCAGAGGCGCTGGACGATGGCGGCCGCGAACTCCGAGCACTTCACCTCGGTGGCACCGTCCATCAGCCGGGCGAAGTCGTAGGTGACGATCTTCTCGGCGATGGTGGCCTCCAGGGCGCGCACGATGTCGGTGGCCGCCTCGGACCACCCGAGGTGCTCGAACATGAGCACACCCGACAGGATGAGCGAACCGGGATTGACCTTGTCCTGGCCGGCGTACTTGGGGGCCGTGCCATGGGTCGCCTCGAAGACACCGTGTCCGGTGACGTAGTTGATGTTCCCTCCTGGCGCGATGCCGATCCCGCCTACCTGGGCGGCCAGCGCGTCGGAGAGATAGTCACCGTTGAGGTTGGTGGTGGCGATGACGTCAAAGTCCTCGGGACGGGTGAGCACCTGCTGCAAGGTGATGTCGGCGATGGTGTCCTTGACGAGCAGCTTGTCTCCGGGGTTCCCGCCGCAGTCGTCCCAGCCCACCGCCACGTCCGAGAACTCCTCGCGGACGAGCTCGTAACCCCAGTTGCGAAAGGCCCCTTCCGTGAACTTCTGGATGTTGCCCTTGTGCACCAGGGTGACGCTCTTGCGCTTCTTGGCCAGCGCGTACTCGATGGCGGCCCGCACCAGGCGCTTGGAGCCGAGCTCGGAGATGGGCTTGATCCCGATGCCCGACTGAGGCCGGATCTCCCACCCCAATTCGTCACGGAGGAAGGCGGCGAGACGATCGGCCTCGGGGGTGCCGGCTTGGACCTCGAGCCCGGCGTAGACGTCTTCGGTGTTCTCCCGGAAGATGACCATGTCCACCTTCTCGGGGTGCAGCACCGGCGAGGGGACTCCGGTGAACCAGCGCACCGGGCGCAGGCACACGTAGAGGTCGAGGATCTGGCGCAGGGCCACGTTGAGGGAGCGGATCCCCCCGCCGACGGGCGTGGTGAGCGGTCCCTTGATGCCGATGAGGTGCTCACGGAAGGCCTCGACCGTCTTGTCGGGAAGCCAGTCACCGGTCTCCTTGAAGGCCTTCTCCCCGGCCAGGACCTCCTTCCAGGCGACCTTGCGGCCGTGCTTGGCGGCGGCGGCGTCGAAGACGAGGCGGGACGCCGGCCAGATGTCGACCCCGGTCCCGTCACCCTCGATGAACGGGATGATGGGCTCGTCGGGGACCTGCAGGGTCCCGTCGGGACTCATGGTGATGCGCTGGGCCATGAACAGTGAGCCTAAGCGTTCGCCGACAACCCCAGCGCGGCGTAGATCTCCCGGGTCGCGCTCGACCGGTTGAGCGTGTAGAAGTGCAGGCCCGGCGCGCCGGCGGCGAGCAGCTTCTCGCACAGCTCGGTGGCCATGGCCACGCCGGCCTGGCGCACGGACTCGTCGCCGCCCCGGGCCGACGCCTCCTCGAGGCGGGCCACCGCCCAGTCCGGCAGGGCCGCTCCCATCTGCGCCATGCGGGGCACCGACTTCAGGGAGGTCACCGGCATGATCCCGGGCAGCACCGGGGTGTCCACGCCCCGGGCCGCCAGGTCCCGCATGAGGCCGACGTACTCCTCGATCTCGAAGAAGAACTGGGTCACGCCGAAATCGGCCAGGCGGAGCTTGGCGGCCAGCAGGTCCCGGTCGGATTGCATGTCGGGCGACGACGGGTGGCCGGCGGGATGGGCGGCGACGCCGATCGAGAAGCCGCCGATCTCCCGGGCCAGCCTGACGAGCTCGACGGCGTAGAGCAGCTCGCCGGGCCCCGCGGCGGGCTCGGTGGGAGGGTCACCTCCCAGGGCCATGAGGTTCTCTACCCCCGCCTTGCGGAACGACACCAGGATCTCGGCCAGCTCCAACCGGGTGTGGGCCACGCACACGAGATGCGCCATGGGGGTCAGGGTGGTGGTGCGCAGCATGCCGGCCACCAGGTCGTAGGTGCGCTGGCGGGACTCGCGTCCGCCGCGGTAGGTCACCGACACGAACGAGGGCGCCAGGGGCTCGAGGTCGCGGAGGGTCCGGACCAGCGTGGCCTGCTCCTGGTCGTTCTTGGGGGGGAAGAACTCGAACGAGTAGGTGGCACCGCGTTCGAGGAGCTCGGAGATCAAGGCCATGACTAGGCAATCCTACTGCCAGGTCACCTCGTTCGTCCCTGGCTGGGCCCCGTGGAGGTCCCCCTACACGCTGCGCTCGGCGGCGCGTACCGCATTGCGCAGCAGCATGGCGCGGGTCATCGGGCCCACCCCGCCGATGCGGGGGGTCATCCATCCCGCCACCTCGGCCACCGACGGGTCCACGTCGGGGAGGAGCTTGCGACCCTCCCACGAGGCTCCCGCCCCCACCACGGCGGCACCGGGTTTGACCATGTCGGGCGTCACCAGGCCGGGCGAGCCGGCCGCCGCCACCACGATGTCGGCCTGCCGCAGGTAGTGGGCGAGGTCGGGGACGCCGGTGTGGACCACGGTGACCGCGGCGTTGCACCCGGGGCGCTTGAGCGCCAGCAACAGGGCCAGGGGTCGGCCGATGGTGATGCCCCGACCGATGATGACCACGTGCCGTCCCTCCACCGGCACGTCGTAGGCGTGGAGGAGCTCGACGATGCCCGCCGGCGTGCACGGGAGGGGACCGGGCACGCCCATCACCAGGCGTCCCAGGTTCACAGGATGGAGGCCGTCGACGTCCTTGGTGTCGTCCATGGCCAGAAGCGCCTCCTCCTCGTCGAGCCCCTTGGGCAGGGGGAGCTGGACGAGATAGGCGTGCACGGCCGGGTCGGCGTTGAACCGACGGATCACCGCCAAGAGCTCTTCCTGGCTGGTCTCGGCGGGAAGCTGCTGGTGGACCGAGACGATCCCCACCTCCTTGCAGTCGGCGTGCTTCAGCGCCACGTAGCGCTCGCTGGCCGGGTCGTCTCCCACCAGGATGGTGCCCAGTCCGGGGTGCACGCCTTCGGCCACCAGTCGGGCGACACGATCGGCGATCTCCGCCCGCAGGCGTGCCGCCAGTGCCTCACCGTCGAGGACGCGTGCGCTCACCGACGCGTCCTCAGTGCCGGAAGTGGCGCTCGCCGGTGAGCACCATGGCGATGCCGTGCTCGTCGGCGGCGGCCACCATCTCACCGTCGCGCACCGATCCGCCGGGCTGGACGACGGCCGCCACCCCGGCCACGGCGAGGACGTCGAGCCCGTCGCGGAAGGGGAAGAAGGCGTCGCTGGCCGCCGCCGCCCCGCGGGCACGATCGCCGGCCTTGCCCACGGCGATGTGGGCCGCTTCCACCCGGCTCTGCTGACCGGCTCCGACACCGAGGGCCTGGCCGTCAACGGCGACCACGATGGCGTTCGACGAGGTCCGGGCGCACACCCGCCACGCCAGCTCGAGGTCGCGCCATTGGTCGTCGGTGGGAGCCATCTTGGTGGGCACCTGCCAGTCCGAGCGCCTTGTGGCCAGGTGGTCGGCGTCCTGGACCAGGAAACCGGCCCCGAGGCTGCGCAGCTCGATGGCGGCCGACGTGTGCGGGGGAGCCTCGAGCAGGCGCGTCGCCTTGCGCCTGGCCCTGAGGGCCTCCAGGGCGGCGGGGTCGAAGGAGGGCGCCACGATGACGTCCGCCTGGGGCCCCTCGGCCACGGCCTGGGCGACCTCCAGCGTGCACGGGCCACCCAGGGCGACGACGCCCCCGAAGGCGGAGACGGGGTCG
Organism: uncultured Acidimicrobiales bacterium; assembly: GCA_963731665.1. Classification (GTDB taxonomy): domain Bacteria; phylum Actinomycetota; class Acidimicrobiia; order Acidimicrobiales; family UBA8190; genus Chersky-840. The sequence continues at coordinate 484,980 of CAVSWP010000011.1, forward strand.
CACTCCAGTGCCCGCCGGTACGCAGCCGCCAGCGAGGAGGCCAGCGCCGCCCCGCAGGGGTTGGCGTGCTTGATGATGGCCACCGCCAGATCGCGACCGACGCCGAGCTCGGCCACCAGTCGCCAGGCGGCGTCGGCGTCGAACAGGTTGAGGTACGACAGCGCCGAGCCGCCGTGCTGGACAGCGCCGTCCCACCACGTCGGGCTGCTCCGGTCGCGATAGCGCGCCCCACGCTGGTGGGGGTTCTCGCCGTAGCGGAGCTCCTCGGCGCGTTCGAGCGCGAGGTGCATCGTGGGCGGGAAGGCCTGGGGATCTCCACCGGCGCCACCGGCGTCGAACCACTGCACGATGGCGGCGTCGTAGGCGGCGCAGTGCGCGAAGGCGGCACGCGCCAGGCGGCGACGGGTGTCGGGCGACAGCGACCCGGCGGAGCGAAGCTCCTCGAGGACCACCGGGTAGTCGGCGGGATCGACGACCACACCCACATGGGCGTGGTTCTTGGCGGCGGCGCGCACCATGGTGGGCCCGCCGACGTCGATCAACTCGATGGAGGGGTCCGAGGAGAACGGGTACAGGTTGCACACCACCAGGTCTATGGGCGCGATGTTCTGCGCTTCGAGGTCGGCCGCGTGCGAGGGGTTGGAGCGGTCGGCCAGGATGCCGCCGTGCACCTTGGGATGAAGCGTCTTGACCCGGCCCCCGAGCATCTCGGGGGCGCCGGTCACTTCGGCCACCTCCACTGCGGCGATGCCGGCCTCGGCCAGGGCGGCCGCCGTTTTCCCACTGGCGAGGATCTCCCAACCGAGCTCGGTGAGGCCCCCGGCCAGGTCGACGAGGCCCGTCTTGTCGTACACCGACACGAGCGCCCTCATCGGCGCGCCCGTGTGTCCGCCCGGCCGGGCCCGCTGGCCTGGCCCTCCAGGGTGTCGATCATGGCCTTCACGGTGGCCGGATACAGCCGGCGTTCGACCTGCTTGATGCGTTCGTGGAGTGTCTCCACGGTGTCACCGACGAGCACGGGCACCTCTTCCTGGGCGAGCACGGGACCGGCGTCGGTCTCGAGGGTGGCGAGGTGGACGGTACAGCCCGTGACGGTGACCCCGGCGGCGAGGGCCTCCTCCACGGCGTGCCACCCCGGGAATGCGGGCAGCAGGGCGGGATGGGTGTTGAGGATCCGTCCCGGGAAGGCGTCGAAGAGGGGTTGGGCGAGCACCGTGCCGAAGCCGGCCATGGCCACCAGGTCGACATCGTGGGCCCCGAGCACCTCGGTCACCCGGCGGGTGAAGCCGGCCCGGTCGAAGCTCCCGCCGAATCCCCCGAAGCTCAGACGGTCGACGAGCTCGGCGGGGACATGGGCGGCCGCCGCGATCGCCACGGCGCCGCAGGGTCGGTCGGCGAGCACGAGCGCGACGGGGACCTCCTCGGCGAGCATGGCGTCGAGGATGCTCCCCGTACCCGACACGAGCACCGCCACGCGCACGTGGGCCACGCTACCAGTGGCCTGACTCGGCCCCGCCGGGCTCAGTCGAGGGCCTTGACGATCTCCACCATGCGCTCGCCGGCCTCGGTGGGGTTGAGCGCCACGGTGGCACCGGCGTCGGCGAGGGCCGCCATCTTGGCCTGGGCGGTGCCCTGGGATCCCGAGATGATGGCCCCGGCGTGGCCCATCTTGCGGCCCGGCGGGGCGGTCACCCCGGCGATGTAGCAGACCACGGGCTTGGACATGTTGTCCTTGATGAACTGCGCGGCTTCCTCCTCGGCCGAACCGCCGATCTCCCCGATCATCATCACGGCGCGGGTGTCGGGGTCGTCCTCGAAGGCCGCCAGGCAGTCGATGAAGCTCGTCCCTGGCACGGGGTCGCCGCCGATGCCGACGCAGGTGGTCTGTCCGACCTTCTGCTGCGAAAGCTCGTGCAGGGCCTGGTAGGTCAGCGTCCCCGAGCGGCTCACGATGCCCACTGGTCCACCGGGGAGGGCGATGTCACCCGAGGTGATGCCGATGTTGCACTTGCCCGGCGAGATGATGCCGGGACAGTTGGGACCCAGCAGCCGCACCCCGGGGTGCTCACGCCGCAGGATGTTGAAGAACAGCGCCTCGTCCTGGGCGGGGATGCCCTCGGTGATGCACACGATGAAGCTGACGCCGGCCCCCGCCGCCTCCAGGATGGCCGCCGGGGCGGCCTTGGGTGGGACGACCACGAACGACGCGTCGGCTCCCGTGGCCCTCACGGCGTCACCGACGCTGTCGTAGATGGGCACGCCGTCCACCTCGGTGCCACCTTTGCCCGGCGTGACCCCCGCCACAACGTGGGTGCCGTAGTCGCGGTTGCGCAGGCCGTGGAACCGGCCCTGGCTGCCGGTGAGGCCCTGCACCACCACCTTGGTGTTCTCGTCGACGAAGATGCTCACCTGTCTCCTCCCGCCAGCTCCACGGCGCGCCGCGCGGCGCCGAGCATCGTCTCGTCGACGACCAGTCGATCCGACAGGTGCGCGGCGAGGATCTCATGGCCCGCCTCGGCGTTGGTGCCGTCGAGTCGCAGCACGATCGGCGAGCGCAGGTCGACGCGCCCGATGGCCTCGACGATGCCGTTGGCCACCTCGTCGCAGCGGGTAATGCCGCCGAAGATGTTCACGAAGATCGACCGTACCGCCGGGTCGGTGTTGATCACCTCGAGTGCCGCCGCCATGACATCGGCGTTGGCACCACCCCCGATGTCGAGGAAGTTCGCGGCGCTGCCCCCGACCTGGGTCACCACGTCGAGGGTGCTCATGGCCAGCCCGGCACCGTTGGCGATGATGCCCACCGAGCCCGAGAGCCCGATGTAATTGAGCCCCTTCTCCTTGGCCAGCAGTTCCCGTTCGTCGAAGGTCTCGCTCCCCGCGAACTGCTCCCACTCGGGATGGCGGAAGGCGGCGTTGTCGTCCAGTGTGACCTTGGCGTCGAGCGCGTGGACGCGCCCGTCGGTCGTGAGGATCAGGGGGTTGATCTCGGCCAGGTCGCAGTCGCCCTCGGTGTAGCAGCGGTACAGGGCGACCAGGAGCTCGGCGGCCTGCGCCCGGGCCTCGGGGTCCAACCCCGCCTCCTCCACCAGTATTGCGGAGCGGTCCACCGAGAGGCCGTCGACCGGGTCGACGTGCAGCCGGGCGATGGCCCCGGGATCGGTGGCGGCGACCTCCTCGATCTCGACGCCCCCTTGGGCCGACACCATGGCGAGATGGAGCTTGGCGGAGCGGTCGAGGGTGAAGCTGGCGTAGTACTCACGGGCGATGTCCGACGCATGCTCGACCCACAACCGGTGCACGACGTGGCCGCGGATGTCCATGCCCAAGATGGCCGAGGCGTGGGCCCGCACCTCCTCGGCGTCCTTGGCCAGCTTGATGCCCCCCGCCTTGCCGCGACCGCCCACCTTCACCTGGGCCTTCACCACGACGGGATAGCCGGCGAGATCCGCCTGGGTCACCGCCTCGTCCACCGTGTCGGCGGCACCTCCCGGCGACGTGGGGATGCCGTAACGGGCGAAGTACTGCTTGCCCTGGTACTCGTAGAGATCCACCGGTGCTCCTGCTCCTCTCCGCCGCCACTATGGCTGGCGCCCGTCCGCTGCGTCATTTCGTGGTGGGTGGCTCAGCTCCCGGCGGTGGCCTCCTCACGCCGGTCGAGGGCGTCGGCCAGCCAGTGCACCATGGTGTCGAGCGACGCGCCGGGGGTGAACACCTCGGCCACCCCCAGTTCCTTGAGCGCCGGGATGTCGCCCTCGGGGATGATCCCTCCCACGAGCACGAGCACGTCGTCGAGGCCCTGGCTCCGAAGCCCGTCGATGACACGGGGAACGAGGGTGAGGTGCGCGCCCGACAGCAGCGACAGCCCCACCGCGTCGGCGTCCTCCTGGACCACGGCCTGCACCACCTGCTCGGGGGTCTGGTGCAGCCCGGTGTAGATCACCTCGAACCCGGCGTCGCGCAGGGCGCGGGCAATGACCTTCGCACCTCGGTCGTGGCCGTCGAGCCCTGGCTTGGCCACCACGACTCGGTAAGGACGCTTCATCGGGCACCGAGTGTAGGCACCTGGGCGTGACACGGCTCAGACGGCTTTCTCATAGGCACAGTTCTGTGAAGGTCGCCTGGTAGCTCCGGTCCGGCCCCGCAGCGCCTCCGCCCTCAGGTCACCGGGCCACGCCGGGCGCTGATGTTGAGGCGCACGTAGTCGATGACGGGCTCGGGCATGGCGACCGCCACCTCCCCGAGGAACTGGGCCTTGCGCTGCGCCGACATCCCGGCCACGTGGGTGCGCAGGCACACCGTCTCGAGATAGGTCTCGAGCGCCTCACCCTCGGCCAGGCGTGTGGGCTCGGGGTGGGTCCATACCTCGACGTCCTCGAACCCGGCCCGCTCGAGCCGGGCGCGGGTGTCCTCGGGCGTGGCATAGAGCCACGCCCCCTGGCGTGTCGTGCCCGTCGACCGGACGGCCTCGAGGAGCTTGGCGATGTTGCCGGCGGCGCCGCACTGGGCCTCGAGCACGGCCCCGGGGCCCATGACGGCGGCGAGGTTGGCAAAGAGCCGGTCGTGGTCGAGCACCCAGTGGAAGGTGGCCGTAGACAGCACGGCGTCGACGGGCGCATCGGCACCGAGGACGACCGGGGACAGCTCGAGGAGATCGGACTCCACGAAACTCACCCTCCCCGAGAAGCGCGCCAGGCGCCGCTTGGCCTCGGCCACCATCGAGGGCGCGGCGTCGAGGGCGACGACGCGGCCCGTCGGCAGGCGCTCGAGCACCATCTCGGTGACGCGACCGCTGCCGCACCCCGCGTCCAGCACGGTCTCGTCCCCGCGCAGGTCCAGCCGGGCGAGCACGTCCGCCCCCCAGCGCGTCATGGGATCGGAGATGCGGTCGTAGGTCGCCGCGTCCCAGTCGCGCCCGGCCTCCTCGGGGTGGCCGGCTCCCGTGCCGGGCGCCGTCACGACCGGGAGCTGGTGCCGTTGCGCCCCTCCGCCATCTTGGGTAGCCGGCTCTTGCGCCCCGAGGCGCGCCCCGACGAGGACGGCGCCGGTCGCCGGGTCGGGGTTTCGGACCGAGCGGTGGTCTCGTGCCCGGTGTCGCCCCAGGGGTCGGGGTCGTGGAAGTCCTGGGCCCATTCGTCGCCGTCGGGATGGGCCTGCGCCGTCTCTCCCACCGCGCCGGTCGGTTCGTCGACACCTTCCCAGTCCTCGCCGGCGGTGCCCGGCCGGCGTCCGACGTGCCGCGCCGACCACGACGGCGCCCGCAGCGGGTCGGGGCGCCTGGTCCACGACGCCCCGACGTCGCGCACCAGGTCGGCGGGGAGCTCGGACAGGAACCGGCTGGGGATGGCGTGGCTCGTCGAGCCCCACAGCGTCCGGCTCCAGGCGTGGGTCAGGTACAGCTGGCGCTGGGCGCGGGTGATGCCGACGTAGCACAGCCGACGCTCCTCCTCGAGCTGCAGGGGGTCCTCGAGGGCGCGCAGGTGCGGGAACACCCCGTCTTCCAGGCCCACGAGGAACACGGCGGGGAACTCCAGGCCCTTGGCGGTGTGCAGGGTCATGAGCGACACCCGGTGCTCGACGGCGTCGAGCTCGTCGGTGTCCGAGACCAGGGCCACCGACTCCAGGAACTCGTCGAGGCTGTCGTACTCACCGGCGGCCCCGGCCAGCTCGGCGATGTTCTCCATACGGCCGTGGGCCTCGAGCGTGTCCTCGGCCTCGAGCGCGGCGCGGTACCCGGTGCGCTCGGCCACGGTCTCGATGATGGCGCCCGGGCCCGCACCGCGCTCGGTCATGTCGCGCAACTCGTCGAGCAGGGCCCGCAACTCGGCCGCCCCCTTGGCGGCCTTGCCGGTCACCCCGGCCTCGGCCGCGTGCCCCAGGGCGTCGACGAACGAGAGCTGGTGGGCGCGGGCGAAGGTGGCCAGGCGGTCGACCGAGGCGTCGCCCACGCCGCGGCGCGGCACGTTCACGATGCGCCGGGCCGACACCTCGTCGGACGGGTTGCCGAGCAGGCGCACGTAGGCGAGCAGGTCCTTCACCTCACGCCGGTCGTAGAACCGGGTGCCCCCCACGACCTTGTAGGAGATGGCCGCCCGCACGAGCTCTTCCTCCAGCGCCCGACTCTGGGCGTTGGTGCGGTAGAACACGGCCACGTCGCCGTAGTCGATGCCCTCGAACTCCCGCAGGCGGCCGATCTCGGTCGCCACCCACGCCGCCTCGTCGTACTCGTCCTCGGCCCGGTAGCGGACGATGGGGCCGCCGGCGGCCCCTTCGGTCCACAGCTCCTTGGGCACCCGGGTGACGTTGTTGGCGATGATGGCATTGGCGGCGTCGAGGATCGTCTTGGTCGACCGGTAGTTCTGCTCGAGAGGGATGACGGTGGCGTCGGGGAAGGCCTCTTCGAACTCCACGATGTTGCGGATGTCCGCGCCGCGCCATCCAAAGATCGACTGGTCGCTGTCCCCGACCACGCACACGTTGTGGTGCTCGGCCGCCAACATGAGCACGATCTCGTTCTGGGCCCGGTTGGTGTCCTGGAACTCGTCGACGAGCACGTGCTTGAAGCGCACCCGGTAGCTGTCGAGGACGTCGGGGGCGCGTTGGAAGAGCCGGACGGTGAGCAGGAGGAGGTCGTCGAAGTCCATGGCCGAGGCGGCCAGCAGCCGCTGCTCGTACTCCCGGTAGACATCGCCGATGCGCCGTTCGAAGACCGAGCTGGCATCGGCGGCGTAGGCATCGGCGCCGACGAGCTCCGCCTTGGCGGCCGAGATGGCCCCTTGCACCGACCGGGCCGGCAGTTTCTTGGCGTCGATGTTCAGGTCACGCAGGACGTGCTCGACGAGGCGGCGCGAGTCCGTGTCGTCGTAGATGGTGAACGACTTCCGGTACCCGAGCCGATCGGCGTGGGCGCGCAACATGCGGACGCAGGCGGCGTGGAACGTCGACACCCACATGCGCTGGGCCACGGGCCCGATCAGGCCCACCAGGCGTTGGCGCATCTCGTCGGCGGCCTTGTTGGTGAAGGTGATGGCGAGGATCTCCCACGGCGTGGCGTCGCCCGACGCGATCAGGTGCGCCACCCGGTGGGTGAGCACCCGCGTCTTGCCCGACCCCGCCCCCGCCACCACCAGCAGGGGGCTGCCGCGATGGACCACGGCCCGGCGCTGGGGCTCGTTGAGGCCTTCGAGGAGGGAGTCCGGGGTGGGCAGGGCGTCGGCCCAGCTCGCCCGGCGCGCCGGGGAGGCGGGTGCAGGTGCGTCGGACGACGGAGGGGCGCCCAGGCCCTCGAATTCGTCGACACCGTCGAAAGAGCCGAGCCCGCCGAGCCGGGGCAGAGGAGCGCCAGGCACGCTCACTCCCATTCAATGGTGCCGGGCGGTTTCGAGGTGATGTCGAGGGCCACCCGGTTGACGCCGTCCACCTCGTTGATGATGCGAGACGACAGGCGTTCGAGCAGGTCGTTCGGCAGCCGTGCCCAGTCGGCCGTCATGGCGTCGTCGGAGGTAACGGCGCGGATGACCACCGGATAGGCGTAGGTGCGCTCGTCACCCATGACCCCCACGGTGCGCACCGCGGGGAGCACGGCGAAGCTCTGCCACAGCTGGCGGTAGAGCCCGGCCCGGCGGACCTCCTCGATGACGATGGCATCGGCGGCGCGCAGGATCTCGGCGCGCTCGGGTGTGACCTCGCCGATGATGCGCACCGCCAGGCCCGGCCCTGGGAACGGCTGGCGCCACACGATCTCCTCGGGTAGGCCCAGCTCCTCGCCCACGGCCCGCACCTCGTCCTTGAACAGCAGGCGCAGGGGCTCCACCAGCGCGAACGCCATATCCTGGGGAAGCCCTCCCACGTTGTGGTGCGACTTGATGATGGCCGCGTCGCGGGTGCCCGACTCGATGATGTCGGGGTACAAGGTGCCCTGGACGAGGAAGCCGGCGTCCTCCACGTCGGTGGCCACCTCTTCGAATATGCGGATGAAGGTCTCACCGATGGCCTTGCGCTTGGCCTCGGGGTCGGTGACGCCCTCCAGGACGCCGAAGAACCGGTCGGCCGCTTTGACGTGCACCAGGTCCATGTGGAACTGGCGGCGGAACGTCTCTTCCACCTGCTCGGCCTCACCGCTGCGCATGAGCCCGGTGTCGACGAACACGCAGGTGAGCTGGTCTCCGATAGCCCGGTGCACGAGGGCGGCGGCCACCGCCGAGTCGACGCCGCCCGACAGGGCGCACAGCACCCGGGCGTCGCCCACCTGGGCCCGCACGGCCTGCAGGGCCGACTCGATGATGTTGGTGTGGGTCCACAGCGGGCGCGCTCCGCACACGTCGAACAGGAAGCGCTCGAGCAGCTCCTGGCCGCGCTCGGTGTGGACCACCTCGGGATGGAACTGCACCCCGTAGATCCGCCGTTCGGCGTCGCTCAGCACGGCCACGGGTGCCTCGGGCGTCGAGGCGTTGGCCACGAAGCCGGGGGGCACCTCCGTGATGGAGTCGGCGTGGCTCATCCACACGTCGGCCGGGCCCTGCGGCGGCCAGTCGGCGAACAAGGGGGAGTTGGCGGTGCGAGTCAGCACGGTGCGCCCGTACTCCCCTCGCCCGGTGCGCGCCACCACGCCGCCGAGTTGTTGGGTGAGCAGCTGGGCCCCGTAGCAGATGCCGAGAACGGGCACCCCGGCCTCGTAGACCGCCGGGTCGATCGCCGGCGCCCAGTCGGCGTACACCGACTTGGGGCCCCCGGAGAAGATGATGCCCTTCGGTCGACGCGCCAGCAGGTCGGCGACCGGGGTGTCGAAGCGAACGATCTCCGAGTAGACGCGCGCCTCGCGTACCCGGCGGGCGATCAGCTGGGCGTACTGGGCGCCGAAGTCGACGACGAGAACGGTGTCCGGGGCGTCAGTCACGGCGGTGGTGGGTGTCGGGCGTCGAACGGGGACGGGGTGCGCTCAGTGCCCCATCCCCACTCCCTGGGAGCGCTGCAGCGCCTTGCCCTCGGTCTGCAGCGCCGGTGCCACCATGACCTCGGCCTTCTGGAACTCCTTCACCGTCTCGTAGCCGCAGGTGGCCATGGCGGTGCGCAGCGCGCCGAAGAGGTTCATGCGCCCGTCGTTCTCGTGGGCGGGCCCGAGCAGGATCTCCGACAACGTCCCGCGCACCGTGGTGCGGACGCGCGCCCCTCGGGGCAACGTCGGGTGGAACGTGGCCATGCCCCAGTGAAAGCCCCGTGCCGGGGCCTCGTCGGCCGACGACAGCGGGGAGCCGAGCATCACGGCGTCGGCCCCACAGGCGATGGCCTTGGCGATGTCGCCGCCCCGGCTCATGCCGCCGTCGGCGATCACGTGGACGTAGACGCCGGTCTCGTCCAGATGGCGCATGCGCGCCCCGGCGACGTCGGCGATGGCCGTGGCCTGGGGCACGCCCAGCCCGAGCACCCCCCGGGTGGTGCAGGCGTTGCCCGGGCCCACCCCGACGAGCACGCCCACCGCCCCGGTGCGCATGAGGTGCAGGGCGGCCTGGTACGAGGCGCACCCACCCACGATCACGGGCAGGTCGAAGGCCCGGATGAACTTCTTGAGGTTGAGCGGCTCGACCGTCTTCGACACGTGCTCGGCGGAGACCACCGTCCCCTGGATGACGAGCATGTCGAGCTCACCGGCCAGGATGCTCGGAGCCAGCCCGGTGGTGCGCTGGGGTGTGACCGACGCGCACGACACCACACCCGCCGACTTGATCTCGCGGATCCGCTCGGTGACCAGCTCGGGCTGGATGGGCTCGAGGTACATCTGCTGCATGCGGGCCGTGGCCTTGTCATCGTCGATCCGGGCGATCTCCTCGAGCAGGGGCTCGGGGTCCTCGTACCGGGTCCACAACCCTTCGAGGTTGAGCACCGCCAGCCCTCCGAGGCGACCGATCTCGATGGCCGTGCGCGGGCTCACCACGCCGTCCATAGCCGCCGCCATCAGGGGCAGGTCGAAACGAAAGGCGTCGATCTCCCACGAGATGTCCACGTCCTCGGGGTCGCGGGTGCGGCGGCTGGGCACGATGGCGATGTCGTCGAAGCCGTACGCACGACGTCCCGACTTGTAGATGCCGATCTCGATCTCAGCCACCTGGCCGCCTCCTGCACGTCGGTCGTTCAACCCGCCTTCGCCCGCGGCGTTTCTCCACGATACCGTCCGCTACCCCCCGCCCCGCGCCCGAAGGCGGCCTGCTCACACCCCCAGGACGAGGCGCAGCAACTCCACCAGCATGCGGGCGGTGGCACCCCACACGGTGTCGTCGGGGAGCTCGAAGAACGTCACCGGGAACGAACCGTCCTCCCCGGCGTCCACCACCGGCATGGGCCGCCCCGGCACCACCCAGCGCTCCTCGCGGAACACCCCGTCGGCGGCCAGCTCGGCCAGGGACACGTCGAAGACGTGCTCCACCTCGTGGGGGTTGGCGACCAGTCGGGGCTCGGAGCGCAGCGTCCCCACCACCGGGGTGATGGTGGCCCCGGAGGAGAACGTGGTGAGCGTGGTGAGGCGCCCCACCGTCTCGACGGCGGCCGGGTCGAGCCCCACCTCCTCGACGGCCTCGCGCAGGGCCCCGGACTCCGGGGTCTCGCCCCCGTCGAGGCGCCCCCCGGGAAAGCTGACCTCCCCGGTGTGGGTGCGCAGATGGGCGGCGCGCCGGGTGAGGACCACCCGGGTCTCCCCGTCCCGCTCGAACAGCGCCACCAGCACCGCCGCCGGGGCACCCGGGTCGGGAAACCCGTCGAAGGTCACCCGCGCCGCGCCCTCGAGCTCGCGGTGGTACGCCTCGAGGGCGCCGCGCACCCGCGCCAGGTCCAGCCCCCGGCGCTGTCGGGGCTCCAGGCCGGCCCACGGCGCCGGCGCCCCGGCGTAGGCCCGCAGCGGCCGGGGGATCACCTGGCGACCCGGGCGCGTGGCGCCGACGGGAAACCCCGGGCCTGCGTTGTCGGCGTCGGCGGCGTCGGCGGAGCCCTGCATTCGCTGCACGCTACCGGTGGGGCCGCACACGACGAACGGCCGGGCCCCGGGGCCCGGCCGCGTCGTTTCGCAATCTCCCCGCCCGCACCTGGCGGGCGTCGAGGTGGACTACATCATCCCCATTCCGCCCATGCCACCCATGCCGCCGCCCATGCCACCCATGGCGGCCGCAGCCGCCGCCGGGTCGCTCTTCTCGGGCTTGTCGGCCACCACGGCTTCGGTGGTCAGCAGGAGGGCGGCCACCGACGCCGCGTTCTGCAGCGCCGAGCGGGTGACCTTGGCGGGGTCGATGACCCCGGCCTTCACGAGGTCCTCGAAGTTGCCCGTGGAGGCGTTGAGGCCCACCGGCCCCGACTCGCTCTCCACCTGGCGGACCACGACCGCGCCTTCGAGGCCGGCGTTGATGGCGATCCACTTGAGGGGCTCGTCGAGGGCGTGGGCCACGATGCGCGCCCCGGTCGCCTCGTCACCGTCGAGGCTCTTGGCCAGCTTCTCCACCGCGGCCCGGCTGCGCACCAGGGCGACGCCGCCCCCGGCCACGATGCCCTCCTCGATGGCGGCCCGGGTCGCCGACAGGGCGTCCTCGATGCGGTGCTTCTTCTCCTTGAGCTCGACCTCGGTCGCCGCCCCCACCCGGACGACGGCCACGCCGCCGGCCAGCTTGGCCAGGCGCTCCTGGAGCTTCTCGCGGTCCCAGTCCGAGTCGGTGTCCTCGATCTCGCGCTTGATCTGCGCGATCCGGCCCTTCACGTCCTCGTCGGCCCCGGCACCGTCGACGACGGTGGTGTCGTCCTTGGTGACGATCACCCGGCGGGCCCGGCCCAGCAGGTCGATGGTGGCGTTCTCGAGCTTCAGGCCGATCTCCTCGGAGATGACCTGGGCGCCGGTGAGCACGGCCAGGTCCTGGAGCATGGCCTTGCGGCGGTCACCGAAGCCCGGTGCCTTCACCGCCAGGGAGGTGAACGTGCCCCGGATCTTGTTGACCACCAGGGTGGCCAGCGCCTCTCCCTCGACGTCCTCGGCGATCACGAGCAGGGGCTTGCCCGTCTGCATGACCTTCTCGAGCACGGGCACGAGGTCGTGCACGGCGCTGATCTTCTGGTTGCAGATGAGGATCAGCGGCTCTTCGAGGATCGCCTCTTGGCGCTCGGGGTCGGTCACGAAGTACGGGGACAGGTATCCCTTGTCGAACTGCATGCCCTCGGTGAACTCGAGCTCGAGCCCGAAGGTGTTGGACTCCTCCACCGTCACGGTGCCGTCCTTGCCGACCTTGTCGATGGCCTCGGCCAGCACCTCGCCGATGGACGCGTCGGCGGCCGAGATGGCCGCCACCTGCGCGATCTCGTGGCGGGAGTCGATCTCCTTGGCCTGCTTCTGGATGGCCCCCACGGCCGCCTCGACACCCTTCTCGATGCCGCGCTTGAGCGCCATGGGGCTGGCCCCGGCGGCGACGTTGCGCAGGCCCTCGTGAATGAGCGCCTGGGCCAGCACGGTGGCGGTGGTGGTGCCGTCACCGGCGACGTCGTTGGTCTTGGTGGCGACCTCCTTCACCAGCTGGGCACCCATGTTCTCGAAGGGGTCCTCCAGCTCGACCTCGCGGGCGATGGTCACGCCGTCGTTGGTGATGGTGGGCGCCCCGAACTTCTTGTCGATGACGACGTTGCGGCCCTTGGGGCCCAGGGTCACCTTCACCGTGTCGGCGAGCTTGTTCACGCCGGCCTCGAGGCCGCGGCGGGCGTGCTCGTCGAACTTCAGGATCTTCGACATCGCGCTTCGCCCTTACTTCTTGCTGATCTTGGCGAGCACGTCGCGGCTGGACAGGATGAGCAGGTCCTCGCCTTCGAACGTGATCTCGGTCCCGCCGTACTTGGAGTAGACGACGGTGTCGCCGGCGGCGACGTCCACGGGCACCAGGTCGCCGGTGTTCTCGGCACGACGGCCCGGGCCGACGGCGATCACCTCACCTTGCTGGGGCTTCTCCTTGGCGGTGTCGGGGATCACGAGCCCGGAGGCGGTGGTCTCTTCCGATTCGCCGGGGCGGACAACGATCCGGTCCTCGAGGGGGTGGAGCTTCATGGCAGGGGAGCCTCCTGTAGGCATTTAGCACTCGAACCTTGCGAGTGCTAACGATAGCGGGCGCCCGGGCCCCAGGCAACCGGGCGCCCGGGCCCCAGGTCACCGGGGCGAGAGCGGCCCGGGCGGGCTCACCCCAGCAGGGGCAGGCGGAGATTGGGGTCGGCCCCGGCGTCGAGGGGGGTGGGCCCCAGGTGCTCGACCTGCCACCACCCCGCGGCGGCGATCATGGCGGCGTTGTCGGTGCACATGGCCAGGCTGGGGAGGTAGGCGGGGACCCCCAGCGAGCCACAGGCCTCGGCCAGGGCGTGGCGCAGGGGCCCGTTGGCGGCCACCCCCCCGGCCAGGCAGATGCCCCGGGCCTCCCCCGAGACGGCGGCGCGCACCGCCTTGGCCACCAGCACGTCCACCACGGCCTGCTGGAACGACGCCGCCACGTCCTCGTCGCTGATCTCGGGGTGGCGGCGCACGGCCTGGACCACGGCCGTCTTGAGCCCGCTGAAGGAGAAGTCGAGCCCGACGTCGGCCAGGGCCCGGGGAAGAGCGAGGGCCTCGGGGTCTCCGGCGGTGGCGGCGCGCTGGATGGCCGGGCCGCCGGGGTACCCCAGGCCCAGGAACCGGGCCACCTTGTCGAAGGCTTCGCCGGCGGCGTCGTCGAGGGTCTGGCCCAGCAGCCGGTACCGGCCCGGTCCCTCCATGGACACGAGCAGGGTGTGGCCGCCCGAGACCAGGAGCACGGTCACCGGCCACTCGATGTCGGGGTGGTCGAGCAGGGCGGCGAAGAGGTGGCCTTCGAGGTGGTTGACGCCCACGAAGGCGACGTCCCAGGCCAGGGCGAGCGCCTTGGCCTCGCTCACTCCCACCAGCAACGAGCCGATGAGGCCGGGACCGACGGTGGCCGCCACCACGTCCAGGGCCTCGCCACCGGCGAGCCCCGCCCGCCCGAGGGCCTCCCCGATCATCGGGGTCAACAGCTCGAGGTGCGCCCGGCCGGCGAGCTCGGGCACGACCCCGCCGTACACGGCGTGCAGGTCCACCTGGCTCGACACCACCGACGACAGCACCTCGGCCCCGCTTCTCACCACGGCGGCGGCGGTGTCGTCGCACGAGGTCTCGATGCCGAGGACGAGCCCGCCCGGCGCCGTCACGGCTCGGACCGCAGCTGGGCGTCGATGGCGGCCAGGCGCTCGGCGTAGGCGTCGGTGTCGATGTCGCGCGACCACATGACGATGGCGTCCTCCCCCGTCTCGGGGTAGTAGTTGCGGCGGACCCCCACCGGCGCGAAGCCGAACAGGCGGTACAACGCCTGGGCCGGCTCGTTCGACGCCCGGACCTCGAGCGTGAGGTGACGCACCCCGAGGGCGGGGGCGGCGCGCGCCTGGTCGAGGAGCAGGACGGTCCCGATGCCGCGGCGGTGCCAGGCGGTGTCCACCGTGAGGTTGGTGATGTGCCCGTCCTCGGCCACCAGCATCAAGCCGCTGTAGCCCACCACCAGCGGCCCGATGGTGGCCACGGTGTAGCGGCGCGACGTGCGCTGGGCGATCTCGGACAGAAAGACGGTGGACGACCACGGCCGGGGATAATTGTCCTCCTCGATCTGCATCACGTGCCGGAGATGGCGGCGCCGCAGCGCCGTGATCCGCACCGCGCCGGCGACGCTCTCCGACGCCGTGCCCGGGGCGGGAACGTCGTCGGGGGCCGGGCCCTCGTCCCACGCCGGGGCCACTCAGCGCTCCGCGCCGGCGCGCCGGGCCCGGGTCTGCCAGTTGATCCGGGTCTCGGCGTCGCGCAGGTAGTGGGGGAGGACCGCGCCGGCGTCCGGGGCCGGGCCCGCCGCCGCCCTCGACAGGGCCAACGCCGCCAGCACGCCGGGGGGCGGGAAGTCGAGGGTGTCGCCCGCCATGATGGCGCCGGGGACCGCTCCCAGGACCGACCGGTAGCGGCGCGCCCCGTTTCCCACCAGCACGAAGGGCTCGTCCAGCACAGCCAGCTCGTCGGCGAGCGTCTCCGGCGTACGGCGCACCTCGGTTTGCTCCCACGTGGCGGCCGTCGCGGCACTGCCAACACTGCCGGCACCGGCGGCACCGGCGCCACCGGCCGTCGTCCGCGCCCGCGCCACGAACACCTCGCCGCGCCGGGCGTCGACCACGGGCACCACGAGCATGCCGGGCTTGGCGCCCGACGTGGTCACGGCGTGGGCCAGGACCTCGAGGCTCCCCACGCCGACGAGCGGCTTGTGCAGCGCGAACGCCAACGCCTGGGCGCTGCCCACCCCCACCCGCAGGCCGGTGAACAACCCCGGGCCGACGTCGACGGCCACCAGCGTCGACCTCGGCCAGCGCCACCCCGGCGCGCCGGCAGACGAAGTCGATGGCGGGGGCGATCGACTCGGCGTGGTGCCGGCCACGCGACGCCGTAGCGGTGCCGAGCACGCCGTCCTCGTCGGCCAGGGCGACCCCGGCCAGCTCGGTGGCCGACTCGATGGCGAGCACCATCATGGCGCCGCCCACGCCGAGAGGAGCTCCGCCAGCGCCTCGCGCCGCGTCGCCCACGACACCGGGACGGTGATCGTCACACACCGCTCGTCGTCGGCCCCGGCCGGGGCGAGGCGCACGCTGAGGGCGTCGCGCCCCAGGGCGGGCTCGGCCCGGTCGCCCCACTCCACCACGGCCACGGCGCCGTCCTCCACCAGCTCCCCGATGCCGAGGTCGACGACCTCGCCCAGGTGCTCGAGGCGGTAGACGTCGGCGTGGAGGAAGGTGCGCACCGTGGGCGTGGCCGGGTCGAGGCACGGATACGAGCGCAGGAGCGTGAACGTGGGGCTGGTGACGTGATCGGCGACCCCGAGGCCGGCGGCGACGCCTTGGGCCAAGGTGGTCTTCCCCGATCCCAGGTCCCCGGCCAGGGCCACGACGTCACCGGCGCGCAGCCCTCGGGCCAGGGCACCGCCCAGGGCGCGGGTGTCTTCGGCCGACCCCGTCCGCAACCGCACCGGGAGGGGCTCCCCGGCGGGCGCGCTCACGGGTGGTCGCCGGCCAGGATCCGCTTGGCCCGGACGAAGTCGGCGCGCATCTCCGCCACCACCTCGGCCCCGCCCCGCAGTCCGGCCGCCGGGTGGTAGGTGGGGACGAGCTGACCACTGCGGAACGGGTAGGCGCGGCCCCGCAGGCGCCGGATGCCCTCGGTGGTGTCCAGCAGCAGGCGGGTGGCGAAGTTCCCCAGGGTGACCACCACCTTGGGCGAGATCGACTCCAGCTGGGCCTCGAGAAAGGGCCGACACGAGGCGATCTCGTCGGGAAGGGGGTCGCGGTTGCCGGGGGGCCGGCACTTCACGACGTTGGCGATGTAGCACTGGTCGCGCCCGAGGCCGATCTCCTGGTGCAGGAGCTTGTCGAGCAGCTTCCCCGAGCGGCCCACGAACGGCTCGCCGGCGATGTCCTCGTCGCGACCTGGGCCCTCGCCCACGAACATGAGCTCGGCCGCCGGGTCGCCGACGCCGAACACCACCTGGGTCCGGCCCGCTGCCAACGCGCACCGTGTGCAGGCCAGGGCCTCGATGCGCAGCTCGGCCAGGGTGCCCACCGCGGGCATGGTATCGCCGGAGCGCACCCCGGCCACCAGCGGCGTCAGCCGATCTTGGCGGCGAACTCCTCGATCATGCGGGCGAACTCACGGCGGCGCTCGAGCATGGGCATGTGCCCGCACCGGGGGAGCTCGACGAGCTCGGAATGCGCCAGGGCGGCGGCGGTGCGCTGGGCGTGGCGCGGCGGCGTGAGGCGGTCGTGCGTGCCCACCACCACCAGCACGGGGAGATCCAGGGACCCCAGCCAGCTCGACACGTCGAACAGCGCTAGCGCCGGCAGCAGGGCGGCCACCGTGCTCGGCGACGTCGCCATGTGCAGGCCCTCCACGAAGCGGACCTGGGGCGGCGGTGCGTCGGCGCCGAACCCCACGCGCGTCAGCCACCAGCGCAGGTCCTGGGACGCCACGGTGCGCACGCCCCACCGGTCGGCCAGCCCCATGGCGCGCGCCGAGACCGGCCCGGCCAGGCGGGCCATCCCCCCGTATCCCGGGACCCGGGTGAAAGGCCCCCCGGTGGTCGACACCAGCGCCAGCCCGGCCACCCGGCGGTGCAGCTCCTCGGCGGGGGTGTCATGGGCGAGCTGGAGGGCCACCATCCCGCCCATCGAGTGCCCCACCACCAGGGCGTGCTCGACGTCGAGGGCGCGCAGCACGGCCCGCACGTCCTGGGCCATGCGGCGCACGGCGGGCGAGCCCTGCTGGGCGGCGGCCATGCGGGCGTCGGCGCGCAGCTCGTCGACGGGCCCGTCGACGTCGGTGGTGGAGAACCCCGCCCTCCCGGGACGCGACCGGCCGTGGCCCCGGAGGTCGGGGGCGATGACGCGGTGGTTGGGGGCGAGGTCGCGCAGCTGGTGGGCCCACAGCGCCGAGCTCAGCATGAACCCGTGCAACAGCACCACGGGAGGACCCTGGCCCCGCTCGACCACGTGGACGGTCCCGCCGTCGTCGGTGTCGACGACCCGGTGCGCACAGTCCTCGGGAACGCTGAGCCCTTCCGAGGCGATGTCGTCGGGGCTGACGCGGGTGCGCGTCACCAGCCGGTGCTGGGCCGCCCAGCCGGCGGCGAGCGCGGCGCCCGCCCCGGCGGCGGCGCCGCGCACCAGACGCCTGCGGACCACTGGTCGCTCGCCCCTCATGACAGGCCCTCCCGGTCGACCACCACACGCGGCACGCGGGGACCGATGCCGCAGAACACTTCGTGGGCGAGGGTGTCGAGCACGTCGGCCCAGTCCGAGGCGGTGAGCGACTCGGACCCTTGGCTGCCGATCAACACCACGTCGTCGCCCACTCTGACCCCCTCGGTGGCGTCGCAGTCCACCACGATCTGGTCCATCGTGACCATCCCGGCCAGGGGGCGGCGCCGTCCGCCCACGAGCACGGTACCGCCCCCGGTGAAGTAGCGCCGGGGCACGCCGTCGGCATAGCCCAGGGGCACGGTGGCCACCGTCGAGCGCTCGGTGAGGCCGCGCAGTCGGCCGTAGGACGGGCGCTCGGCGCCGTCGAGCTCGCGCACCAGGGTCACCTGGGCCCGCAGCGACATCACCGGGCGCAGCCCGGTGGCCCCGGTGACGTCCATGACCGAGGCGACTACCGGGTCGACCACGGGGAAGGGCGACACCCCGTACAGGGCGATCCCGCAGCGCACCAGGTCGAGGCGCGCCGCCGGGTAGGCCAGCGCGCCGGCCGAGTTGGCGGCGTGGACCAACGGCGGCGCCATGCCCGCTCGGGCCAACGTCGCCCGGGACTGCTCGAGCCTGGCGATCTGGGCCTCGGTGAAGGAGCGGTCCTCGTCGCTCACGCCGTCGGCCACCGGGAAATGCGTCCACAGGGCGGCGAAACGAAGCGACGGCTCCCCCGCCACGGCCCCCACGAGCTCGGCCAGCGCGGCGGGGTCGGCGCCCACCCGGTGCATGCCGGTGTCCACCTTGACATGGACGTCGCTGACCACGCCGGCGCGCCCCGAGGCCTCCGCCGCGGCCCGGACGCCGCGCTCGGTGTAGAGCGTCAAGGTGAGGCCGTGGCCCACTACGTCGGGCATGGCCGGCGCCGGCGGTTCGGACAGGACGAGCACCGGCGCCGTGATCCCCCCGGCGCGCAGCTCCATCCCCTCCTCGGGCGTGGCCACCGCCAGCCAGGCGGCCCCGCCCTCGAGCGCGGCGGCGGCCACCGCCACGGCGCCGTGCCCGTAGCCGTCGGCCTTCACCACCGCGCACAGGGCCGCCGGCCCCGCGGCGGCGCGCAGGAGGGCGGCGTTGTGGCGCACGGCGCCCACGTCGATCTCGGCCCACACCGGGCGCGACCCCACCCCCCGGGGGGCGCGCCCGTCCCCCGTGGCGCCGGAGCGGGGGTCACGTCGCCCGGGCCCCCGACAGCCACGCGCCCAGCAGGTCGGCCAGGTCCCCGGCCACGAGCCCCTCGGGAGGGCCCAGCTCGGCGGCGCGGCCGTGCACGTGGGCGGCCAGGGCGGCGGCGAGGTGGGGGCCCACCCCGCGCGCCACGAAGGCGCCGATGGCCCCCGACAGCACGTCGCCGGTTCCCGCCGTGGCCAGCCGGGGCGACCCGGCGGTGGCCAGGAGCACGGACCCGCCCGGGTCGGCGACGACGGTGGTGGGCCCCTTGAGCAGCACCACGGCGCCGCAGCGCCTCGCCAGCCCGCTCGCGGCGGCGATGCGGTCGGCCCCCGGCCCGGCTCCGGTCAGCCGGGCGAACTCGCCGTCGTGGGGGGTGAGCACGTCCGGGCCGGGGTCGGAGCCGCGCCGCACCACGGCGCCGATGTCGTCGCCCGACCCCGAGCGCGTAGAGGCCGTCGGCGTCCACCACGACGGGCACCGTGGCGCCCGCCACGGCGTGGCGCACGTCGGCCACGGTCGCGTCGGCCCGACCGAGGCCGGGGCCGACCACCAGCGCCCGGCACCGCTCGGCCATGACCAGCGCGGCGGCCGACCACCCCTCGAAGGGCAGGCGGACGCCCACCGCCTCGCGCAGCGGGAGCTCGGCGGGGTCCCCACCGGGGACGCCCAGCCGGACCATGCCGGCGCCGGCGCGGTAGGCGGCGCGGGCGCACAGGCCGGCCGCACCGGTCATGCCCGGGGAGCCCGCCACCACCGCCACCGCCGACTGCCACTTGTGGGCGTTGCGAGGGCGCGGCGCCAGCGAGCGGGCCACGTCGGCGTCCTCGATCACCCACACCCGGGCCCGGCTCACGTCGAGGCCGATGTCGGCCACCTCCACCCGGCCCGCCAGCAACAACCCGTCGCCTTGGACCAGGCCGGTCTTGAGGGCGGCGAAGGTGACGGTCAGATCCGCCCGCAGGGGCTCGCCCAGCGCCTCGCCGCTGTCGCCGTCCACGCCCGACGGGATGTCGACGGCGAGCACCGGCACCCCGGGCGGCACCGACGGGGCCCGGTAGCTGCCGCGGAACCCGGTCCCGTAGGCGGCGTCGATCACGAGGTCGACGGCGCCGACGGGCCCGATGCGGTGGGGGGCGTGGGCGGCATCGACCACGGTCACCCGGGCGCCGCGTCGCGCCAGGCGGGCGGCGGCCACCTTGCCGTCGGCGCCGTTGTTGCCCTTGCCCGCCACCACCACCACGTGGCGGCCGTAGGCCCCGCCCAGCATGCGCAGGGCCCAGGTGGCCACCGCCGTGCCCGCCCGCTCGACCAGGGTGTGCTCCGACGTGTACCCCAGCGCGTCGGCGTCGACGGCGCGCATCTCCTCGACCCGCAGCACCGGCCTCACGGGGAGAGCTCGTCCTGTCCGGGTGCGGCGCCCTCGGCCACCACGCTCGCCACCGCCACGGTGTCGGTGTGGGTGAGCGACACGTGCCAGCGGTGCACGCCCCGGCGGGCACTGAGCGCGGCGGCCCGCCCCGACAGGACCAGGCCGGGCTCGCCCCCCTGCCCCCGGACCACCTCGACGTCGCGGAAGCCGGCCGCCCCCACCCCCACGCCGAGCGCCTTGAGCACGGCCTCCTTGGCGGCGAAGCGCGCCGCCAGGCGAGGACCGGGATCGGCACTGCGCGCCGCGTAGGCCCGCTCGGTGTCGGTGAACAGCCGGCCCACGATGCCCGGCCGCCTGGCCAGGACCTCCCGGAAGCGGACCACGTCGACGGCGTCGACGCCGATGCCCCGGACGTGCCCCGTGCCGAGGTCCCTGTCGGGCGGCGTCACTCCACCGTGACGGTCTTGGCCAGGTTCCGAGGCCGGTCCACGTCGTGGCCGTGCAAGCGGGCGATGTGGTACGCCAACAGCTGCAGGGGCACGACGTCGAGCACCGGGGCGAACAGGGGATGGGTCTTGGGGACCCACAGGACCTCGTCGGCCTGGGCGGCGGTGTCGTCGTCGCCCTCGTTGGCCACCAGCACCACGGTGGCGCCCCGGGCGCGCACCTCGGCCACGTTGCCCATCATCTTCTCCCACAGGTGCGTGCGGGTGGCCACGCCCACCACCACCGTGCCCGGCACGATCAGGGCGATGGGCCCGTGCTTGAGCTCGCCGGCGGGATAGCCCTCGGCCCGCACGTAGGAGATCTCCTTGAGCTTGAGCGCCCCCTCGAGGGCCACGGGGAACCCCACGTGGCGCCCCAGGAAGAAGAAGTCACGGGTGTCGATGAACTTGCCGGCGACCTCGGCCACCTGCGCCTCGCGCTCGGGGGCGAGGGCCTGCTCCACCAGCGCGGGGAGCCGGGCCAGATCGGCGAACAGCATGCGGGCGTCGGCCGGCTCGGCCAGGCCGCGCAGCTGGGCCAGGTACAGCGCCAGCAGCTCGAGGGCGACCACCTGGGTGAGGTGCGTCTTGGTGGCGGCCACCCCCACCTCGGGGCCGGCCCGGGTGTAGAGCACCCCGTCGGCCTCGCGGGCCATCGACGAGTCGACGACGTTGGAGATGACCAAGATCTTGGCGTCCCACTGACGCGCCTCGCGCATGGCCTGGAGGGTGTCGATGGTCTCGCCCGACTGGCTCACGCCCACCACCAGGGTGCGCTCGTCGAGCACGGGGTCGCGGTAGCGGAACTCCGAGGCGATGTCGATCTCGGTGGGCAGGCGGGCCAGGCGCTCGATGGCGTACTTGGCCACCATGCCGGCGTGGTAGCTCGACCCGCACGCCACCACGAACACCTTGTCGACCTCGCGCAGCTCGTCGTCGGTGATGCGCAGCTCGTCGAGCTCGATGGTCCCGTCGGACTGCAACCGGCCGAGCAGGGTGTCGGCGATGGCGCGCGGCTGCTCGTGGATCTCCTTGCCCATGAAGTCGGGGTAGCCGCCCTTCTCGGCGGCCTCGAGGTCCCAGTCGACGTGGAGCTCCTTGGGCTCGACCTCCTTGCCCTGCAGCGTCGTGACCCGCATCGACCCCGGTCGCAGCTCCACCACCTGGTCGTCGTCGAGCACCCAGAACCGGCGCGTCCGACCCAGCAGGGCGGGGATGTCCGACGCCAGGAGCCCCTCCCCGTCGTCACCGTCGCCCATGCCGATGATGAGCGGCGACACCCGGCGCCCGGCCACGATGGTGCCGGGCTCGCCCGCGCTCATGACCGCCAGGGCGAAGGCGCCGCGCACCTCGCGCAGCGTCGACCGCACGGCGTCGGCCAGCGAAGACCCTCCCGACAGCTCCTGCTCGACGAGGTGGGCGAGCACCTCGGTGTCGGTGTCCGACACGAAGCTGTGGCCGTCGGCGCGCAGCCGCTCGGCGAGGTCGCGCCAGTTCTCGATGATGCCGTTGTGCACCACGGCGACGGTCCCGGTGCAGTCGAGGATGGGGTGGGCGTTGGACTCGGTGGGATGGCCGTGGGTGGCCCACCGGGTGTGGCCGATGCCGGCCGACACGCCGTCGGGGCCCTCCTCGACCACCTTGCGCAGGTCCTCGAGCGAGCGCGTCCCGGTGGCCGCCCGGGCCCGCCACAGGACCCCTTCGGACTGCAGCGCCACGCCGGCCGAGTCGTATCCCCGGTATTCGAGGCGGGCGAGGCCCTCGAGCAGCACCCCCAGGACTTCATCGCCTCCGGTGGCGCCGATGATGCCGCACATGGGTCCAAGGCTACGGGGTCACCGGCCCCAGGCGGGAACGCCGGGAGTCGGGAGGGCTCCTCAGTGGCCGGCCTCGGGCACCGCCGAGGGGACCAGCGCCCGCTCCACCACCGCGCACAGCCGCAAGGCGGCGGCCTGGGCGGCCGCCTCGTCGGGGGCCTCCACCATCACCCGGACGAGGGGCTCGGTGCCGCTGGCCCGCAGCAGGACGCGACCTTGGGCACCGAGCTCGGACTCCAGCGCGGCCACCTCGGCCTGCACCGACGGAGCGGCCACGGCCTCGGCGGGGCGCGCCGCGGCGACGTTGTGGAGCACCTGGGGCAGGCGCTGCATGCTGGTGCGGGCCAGCTCCGCCAACGGGGTCCCGGTGCGCTTGACCAGGTCGAGCAGGAGCACGCCGGTGAGCACCCCGTCGCCGGTGCTGGCCAGCTCCCGGAACACGATGTGGCCCGACTGCTCGCCGCCCAGGCTCAGCCCGTCACCGTTGAGCGCCTCGAGGACGTAGCGGTCGCCCACCTGGGTCTCGCGCACGGTGATCCCCCGCTCGGCCATGGCCAGGCGGAAGCCCAGGTTGGTCATGACCGTGATGACCACGGTGTTGCCGGCGAGCATTCCGCGCCCGGCGAGGTCGGTGGCGAACAACGACAACAACTCGTCCCCGGTCGTCAACGCCCCGGTGTGGTCCACGGCCAGGAGCCGATCAGCGTCACCGTCGAGGGCCAGGCCGACCTGGGCGCCGCTCGACACCACCTCGGCGGCCAGCGACTCGGGGTGGGTGGAGCCGCAGTCGTCGTTGATGTTGGTGCCGTCCGGAGTATGGGCGATGGCGTGCACCTCGGCGCCGAGGCGCTCGAGGACCTCGGGCGCCACGAACGAAGCGGCGCCGTTGGCGCAGTCCACCACGACCCGCAGGCCGCGCAGGTCGCGGCCCTCGAGCACCCCCACCAGGTGGTCGAGGTATCCGTGGCCCCAACCGGGCTCGTGGCTGAGGCTCCCCACCCCGTGGCCGACGGGGGGGCGGTCGGGGGGCCCGGGGGCGTCGAGGATGCGGGCCAGCTCCTGTTCTATGGCGGCCTCGGTGGAGTCGGGGAGCTTGAGGCCCCCGGCGGCGAAGAGCTTGATGCCGTTGTCGGCGAAGGGGTTGTGCGACGCCGAGACGACGGCCGCCGGGTAGCCGCGCTCGGCCGACAGCCACGCCACGCCGGGAGTGGGGAGCACGCCGAGGTCGACGACGTCGGCGCCTTCGCTGGCCATCCCCGCCGACAACGCGGCCTGCAGGAGGGGGCCCGAGCGCCGGGTGTCGCGCCCGACCAGGAAGCACGGCGCCGGCAGGGCCCGGGCGGCGGCCCGCCCCAGCGCCATGACGAGCTCGGCGCCCAACTCGGCGTTGGCAACCCCCCGAATGCCGTCGGTGCCGAACTGCAACCCCACGACCGCTACCGCTTGGAGTACTGGGGTGCCTTGCGGGCCTTCTTGAGGCCGTACTTCTTGCTCTCCTTCTCGCGTGCGTCGCGGGTGAGCAAGCCGGCCTTCTTGAGCACGGCGCGCAGCTCGGGGTTGAGCTCGACCAGCGACCGGGTGATGCCCAGGCGCATGGCGCCGGCCTGACCCGACACGCCCCCGCCGGCGATGGTGGCGTCGATGTCGTAGCCCTCGGTCAGGTTGGTGACCCGCAGCGGCTCGGTGACGACCATGCGGTGGGTGGCGGAGCTGAAGTAGTCGTCGAAGGCGCGCCGGTTGATGGTGATCTTCCCCTCGCCGGGCCGGATCCGCACCCTCGCCACGGCCGCCTTGCGTCGGCCCGTGTTCTGGCACAGCGGGGCGGGGAGCTTGACCTTGGTCGTCACGTTCGGGGTTCCTGTCTGTCGGGCTCGCCGGCCGCGGTGAGCGCCCGGGGGCTCACGAGCGCGCCCGGGCGCCGGGCACGTCGAGGGGTTGCGGCTGCTGGGCCTGGTGAGGATGGTCGGCCCCGGCGTACACCTTCAGCTTCAACAGCTGCTGGCGGCCGAGGCGGGTACGGGGGAGCATGCCCCGCACGGCCCGGCGCACGACTTCCTCGGGCCTCTCCGACAGCAGGTCGCCGTACTTCTTCTTGGTGAGCCCGCCCGGATAGCCGCTGTGGTGGTACACGAACTTCTTGTCGCCCTTGTCTGCGCTGAGCACCACCTTGGCCGCGTTGACCACGACGATGTGGTCGCCGGTGTCGACGTGGGGGGCGAAGATGGGCTTGTGCTTGCCCCGCAGGCGCGACGCCACCTCGGTGGCCAGGCGTCCGAGCACCATGCCCTCGCGCGTCGATGACGTGCCAGGACCGGATGATGTCGTCAGCTTTGGGCGAAAACGTGCGCACGCAGGGATCCTCGTCTTGTGTCCCGGGCCCGGGCCGGCGTCACGGCACCTCCCGGCTCGGGTGCCGACCGCTGGGCGAACCCTGCAAAGGGGCAGCTCCAGCACGATGGCCGGCGGACAACGTTAGGCGCTGACGCTGCCCCCGGCAAGCCGCCGGGCGCCCGGGGAGCCGTCCCCAACCCGGTCACCGGTGACCGGTCACTGGTCGTCGTAGTCCACGTGCACGAGGCACAGCCCCTGGGGCGGGGCGATGACCCCGCCCACCCGGGAGCGGTCGCCGCTCTGCAGCAGCCAGTGCACGTCCGATGCCCGGCGTCGGCCCCGGCCCACCTCCACCAGCATGCCCACCACCGAACGGACCATCTGATGACAGAACGAGGTGGCCTCGATGTCGAAGCGCAGCAGCCGGCCGGGCGCGCCGCGCTCGCCGGGGCCGCGCCGGACCTCGGCGAAGCGGGCGTCGAGCACCCGCCGGGTGATGGGGGTCCCGGCCGGGGTCCCCGGCACGCGCCGGCAGAAGGCCTGGAAGTCGTGCTCCCCGAGCAGGGCGTCGGCCGCGCTGGCCATGGCCCGGAGGTCCAGGGGGCCGGGCACGTGCCACGACACCGGGGCCAAGAGGGGGTCGGGGACGTGGTCCTCGAGGATCAGGTAGCGGTAGCGACGGGCCCGGGCCGACCGGCGGGCGTCGAACCCGGGCGGGGCCACCTCGGCGCCGCGCACGACGATGGCCGGCTTGAGCAAGGTGTTCACCGACCGCACCAGGCGGGCGTTGTCCACGCCGGCGCGCACGTCGACGTGGACCACCTGGCCCCGGGCGTGCACGCCGGCGTCGGTGCGCCCCGCGCACACGAGCTCCACGGGGTGGCCCACCACCACGGCGATGGCCTCCGCCAAGGCGCCGGCCACGGTGGGCTGCCCGGGTTGGGCGGCGAAGCCGCGGAACCCGGCACCGTCGTAGGAGACCGTAAGCCGCAGGCGGGTGGTCACGCCCGGGACGGTCGCCGACCCCACCCCGGCGGCCTCAGGGGCGGCCGCGAGGTCGGGGTCGAACAAGGTCACACCAGCTCGATACGCGCCATGGGCGCGCTGTCGCCCAGTCGGGGGCCGAGCTTCAGGATGCGGGTGTAGCCACCGGGGCGGTCCGAGTAACGCGGGGCGATCTCCTCGAACAGCTTGTGGGCCATGTCCTTGTCCCGGATGAGGGCCACCACGTTGCGCTGCCGGTGCACGCCCCCCTTCACCGCGGCGGTGATGCACTTCTCGGCCACGGGCCGCAGCGCCTTGGCCTTGGCCTCGGTGGTCACCAGTGACTCCGCGGCGATGAGCGAGGCCACCAGGTTGCCCAGCATGGCCTTCTGGTGGGCGGCGTCACCACCCAGTCGTCGGCCCCGGCGGGGGGTGCCACGCACGGCGGGCCCTCAGTCCTTGACGCGGAGCGACAGGCCCCGCTCGTCGAGGCGCTGGATGACCTCGTCGAGGGACTTCTGGCCGAAGTTGGTGATGGCCAGGAGGTCCTCGGCGGTGCGCTCCACGAGCTCGCCGATGGTGTTGACCTGGGCGCGCTTGAGGCAGTTGCGGGGCCGCTCGGACAGGTCGAGGTCCTCGATGGCGAGGTCGAGGTCGGGCGAGCCGCTGGTCGAGGTGCCCACCTCACCGAGCTCCAGCCCCTGGGGCTCGTCCTCCAGGTCGGCGACCAGGCCCACCAAAGAGCGCAGGGTGTCGCCCGCCGAGGCCAGGGCCTCGCGAGGGGTGAGCGACCCGTCGGTCTCGATGTCGAGGACGAGGCGGTCGAAGTCGGTGGACTGCTCGACCCGGACCGGCTCGACCGAGAACGCCACGCGCCGCACGGGCGAGAAGATCGAGTCGACGGGGATGACGCCGATGGTGTTCGACCGCTTGTTGCGGTCGGCCGAGGCGTAGCCGCGCCCGCGCTCGACGGTGACGTCGATGGCCAGACGGCCCTTACCGTTGAGCGTGGCGATGTGGAGGTCGGGGTTGAGGACCTCCACATCCGCGGTGAGCTGGAGGTCCCCGGCCGAGACGTCGCCGGGGCCGCGCTTGTCACAGCGCAGGGTGACGGGCTCGTCGGCGTGCACCCGGAGGACTACGTCCTTGAGGTTCAAGATGATGTCGGTGACGTCCTCTTTGACGCCGGGCAAGGTGGTGAACTCGTGCAGGGCGTCGTCGAAGCGGACCTGGGTGACCGCCGCGCCGGGGATGGACGACAGCAGGGTGCGGCGGATCGAGTTGCCGAGGGTGTGGCCGAAGCCGGGCTCGAGGGGGCTCACGGCGAACCGCTGGCGGCTGGCCTCCTCCTCGCCGATGGCCTCGACGGTGGGACGCTGGATGATGAGCATGCGACTGGCTCCTGGGTGTCGTGGGGGGTTGAGTGTCTGGGGCTCGGGGCGGGAAGCGGGGCCGCTACTTGGAGTAGAGCTCGACGATGAGCGACTCGCGTACGGGCTCGTCGATGTGCTCGCGCTCGGGGAGGGTGGTCACGCGTACCTGGGTGCGGTTCTCGCCCGCTTCCAGCCACAGGGGCAGGGGGCGGTCGAGGGTGTCGAGATTCCGCCGCACGAAGTAGAGCTCGCGGGCCGACGCCTTGAGCGAGACGACGTCGTCCTGGCGGACCCGGTAGCTGGGGATGGTCACCCGCTTCCCGTTCACCAGGATGTGGCCGTGGCGCACGAGCTGGCGGGCCTGGGCCCGGCTGGCGCCCCAGGTGGCCCGGAAGGTGACGTTGTCGAGGCGCAGCTCGAGCAGGCGCAGGAGGTTCTCCCCGGTGATCCCGGGCTGGCGGCTGGCCTCGGCGTAGAGGTTGCGGAACTGGCGCTCGAGGAGCCCGTAGATGCGGCGGGCCTTCTGCTTCTCGCGCAGCTGGGCTAGGTACTCCGAGCCCTGGCGCATACGGTCACGGCCGTGCTCCCCGGGAGGGTAGGCGCGGCTGTGGCGGTCGGTGACGGCCTCGCTGACGGGGCACTTGAGCGAGTAGCAGCGCTCGCCCTTCAAGAACAACTTGGTCCGCTCGCGCCGACACAGGCGGCAGACGGGACCGGTGTAACGCGCCATTGCTGGTGGGCTCCTTCCGTTCCCGCTAGACCCGGCGCCGCTTCTTGGGGCGGCAGCCGTTGTGCGGGATGGGGGTGACGTCTTTGATGCCAGCGACCTCGATGCCCACGGCGGCCAGCGAGCGGATGGCGGTCTCGCGCCCCGACCCGGGTCCCCGGACCAGCACGTCCACCTTGCGCACCCCGTGCTCCATGGCCCGTCGGGCGGCCTGTTCGGCGGCCAGCTGGGCGGCGAAGGGGGTGGACTTGCGCGACCCCTTGAACCCGACGTTGCCCGCCGAGGCCCACGCCAGCACGTTCCCCTCGTGGTCGGAGATCGAGATGATGGTGTTGTTGAACGAGCTCTTGATGTGGGCCACCCCGTAGGCGATGTTCTTGCGCTCGCGCTTGCGGGGGCGGCGGACGCCGGCGGCCTTGGTGGTGGACTTGGCAGTCTTGGCTGCCTTGGTGGCTTTGGCCATCAGTGCTTCCTGACCTTCTTCTTGCCGGCCACGGTCTTCTTGGGGCCCTTGCGGGTCCGGGCGTTGGTGTGGGTCCGCTGACCGTGGACGGGCAGGCCCTTGCGGTGGCGCACGCCCTCGTAGCAGCCGATCTCCATCTTGCGCTTGATGTCCTGGGCGATGTCCCGGCGCAGGTCGCCCTCGACCTTGAAGTTGGTGTCGATGTAGGAGCGCAGACGGGCCACCTCTTCGTCGGTGAGGTCCCGCACCCGGGTGTCGGCGTTGAGGTCGGTCCCGGCGATGGTCTGCTGCGCCCGGGTCCGGCCGATGCCGAATATGTAGGTGAGGGATATCTCCAACCGCTTCTCGCGGGGGATGTCCACACCGGAGATCCGTGCCACTGGTCTTGCCGCTCCTCTCGTCGCTGTTCTTCGGCCGGGTTGTTCAGCCCTGGCGCTGCTTGTGACGCGGGTTGGCGCAGATCACCATCACCCGGCCGTTGCGGCGGATGACCTTGCACTTCTCGCAGATCGCCTTGACGCTCGGTCGAACCTTCATCGTGCCTTCCCTGCCTCGAACCGTGGTTCTGTTGCTCGTACTTGTCCCTACTTGTACCGGTAAGTGATGCGCCCCCGGCTCAGGTCGTAGGGGGTGATCTCCACCTGCACGCGGTCGCCGGGGAGGATCCGGATCCGGTGCATGCGCATCTTGCCGGAGCTGTGCGCAAGCACCTTGTGGCCGTTCTCGAGCTCGACACGGAACATGGCGTTCGGGAGCGGCTCGACGACCGTCCCCTCGAGCACGATCGCATCCTCTTTGGGCTTGGGCAGGTGACTCCTCCTCGTTCTCGTTCGACTGGCACGCCGCGCACCGGGACAGAAGTGAGACCCGGTTCGAAGCGGCGGTGGCTGGACGCAGCGCCGACCGAGACCGGAGGGGGGCCTCCACTCGGCGAGCCGACCTACAAGCATAGCGGCCTGGCACCCCGGCGGCCAGGGCGTCCTGGCTGCCCACCGGGCCCCCGGGGCCCCGGTGGCCGGCGCTCAGGGCAGGGTGAGGACCTCGGGGCCGTCGTCGGTGACGGCGATGGTGTGCTCGTAGTGGGCCGACAGCCTCCCGTCGGAGGTGACCACGCTCCACCCGTCCTCGAGGACCCGGGTGGCGGTCCCCCCGGCGTTGACCATGGGCTCCACGGCGAACACCATCCCCGGCTTGAGCATGGGCCCACCCTGGCCGGGCCAGTAGTTGGGCACCTGGGGCTCCTCGTGCATGGCCGTCCCGATGGCGTGGCCGACGTACTCCCGGACGACCGAGAACCCGGCCCCCTCGGCCACGTCCTGCACCGCCCGGCCCACCTCGTGGAGGCGGTTGCCCTTGCGCAGCTGCTCGATCCCGGCCCACAGGCTGCGCTCCGTGGTCTCGATGAGGCGCGCCGCCTCGGCGGAGACCTCGCCGATGGCCATGGTGAAGGCGGCGTCACCGTGGTAGCCCTCGATGATGGCACCACAGTCGATCGACAGGATGTCCCCCTCGGCGAGGACGTAGGGCCCGGGGATGCCGTGGACGATCATGTCGTTGGGCGAGGTGCAGATCACGGCGGGATAGCCCCGGTAGTGGAGGAAGTTCGACTTGGCGTCGCGCCGGGCCAGGACGTCGCGGGCCACGGCGTCGAGCTCGGCGGTGGTCACCCCGGGCTTGGCCGCCTCGCGGGTGGCCTCGTGCATCTCGGCCACCACCCGCCCCGCCCGGCGCATCTTGGCGATCTCCTCGGGGGTGCGCCTCACCGGGACTTGCCCCCGCCCCGGCGGTCCTCCACGGCCCTGATGATCCGGCGGAGCACGGCGTCGGGCGACCCCACGCCACTGACCTTAGCCAGCTGCCCTCGGGACTCGTACCACTCGATGAGCGGCGCCGTCTGGCGCTCGTAGAGCTCCAGACGGCGGCCAATGGCGTCCTCGGTGTCGTCCTGGCGCTGGATGACCTCACCACCGCAGACGTCGCACATCCAGTTGACCTTGGGCGGCGTCGACACCGAGTAGTTGGCGCCGCAGTCGGTGCACACCCGCCGACCGGCCAGACGCCGCAGGGCCTGAGCGGTGGGCACCTCGATGTCGACGGTCAGGTCGAGGGCCCCCGGGGCCAACAGGGCGGCGACGGACTCGGCCTGGTGGGTGGTGCGGGGGCAGCCGTCGAGGATGAAGCCCCGGGCCCGGGCGTCGGGCTCGGCCAAGCGCTCGGCAACCATCTCGATGATGAGGTCGTCACCGAGCAGCTCCCCGCTGTCCATGGTCTCGCGCACCTTGAGACCGAGGGCCGATCCCGTCTTCACCGCGGCGCGCAGCATGTCGCCCGTCGAGATGTGCGGCACCACATAGTGGTGCGACAGTCGAACGCACTGGGTTCCTTTGCCCGCCCCCTGTTTGCCGAGGACCACGAGCCTGACGCCGGGTACCACCGTGAGCTACTTGAGGAAGCCCTCGTAGTTCCGCATCATCAGCTGGCTGTCGATCTGGCGCATCGTCTCGAACGACACACCCACGGCGATCAGCAGCGTCGTCCCGTAGAACGGGTAGCCCTGAATGTTCCACAGCGCCATGAGCAGCGACGGCAGGACGGCCACGACCGCCAGGTACAGACCGCCGGGAACGGTGATGCGGTTCAAGATGCGCGCCAGGTAGCGCTCGGTGGGCGGGCCGGGCCGGATGCCCGGGATGTAGCCGCCCTGCTTGCGGATGATGTCGGCCTGCTGGTGGGGGTCGAAGGCCACGTACACGTAGAAGAAGGTGAAGGCGAAGATGAGGACGCCGTAGGAGACCACGTACAGCAGGCTGGTCGGGGTGATGTGGTTGTTCACGAAGGTGCGGAACCCGGTCCAGGGGATGATGTTGGCCAGCAGGACGGGGATGTAGAGCAGGGAGTTGGCGAAGATGATGGGGATCACCCCGGACTGGTTGACCTTGAGGGGGATATAGGTCGACGACCCCCCGTACATGCGCCGGCCCACCACCCGCTTGGCGAAGGTCACGGGGATGCGCCGCTGGCCCTGCTCCATGAAGACCACCACCACCAGGAGCACCAGGGTGACCGCCACGATCACCCCGAACTTGAGGCTGCCGCCCTGGGTCAGCACGGCGGTGCCACCGGCGGGGATGCCGGCGGTGACGTTGGCGAAGATGATGATGGACATCCCGTTGCCGATGCCGCGTTGGGTGATGAGCTCACCCAGCCACATGACGAAGGCCGTCCCGGCGGTGAGGGTGAGGCAGATGAACCCCCCCTTCCACAAGGTGAAGTTGGGGATGAGGTCCACGTTCTTGGTGCCCAGCAGGCCCCCGCCGCCGTTGTGGAACACGTAGACGAGGCCGGCCGACTGCAGCAGGGCCAGGCCGATGGTGAGGTAACGGGTGGTCTGGGTCAGCTTCTTCTGTCCCACCGCGCCCTGGTCGCGCCACTCCTCGAGCTTGGGGATCACCGTGGACAGCAGCTGGATGATGATCGAGCTCGTGATGTAGGGCATGATCCCCAACCCGAACAGCGCCATCCGCAGCAGGCCGCCGCCGGAGAAGAGGTTCAGGAAGCCCAGGATGCCCGCCTGCTTGGCCGAGGCCTCGAGGGCCTGGACCTGCTTGATGGAGATGAAGGGGACGATGAGGTTGGCGCCGAGCTGGTAGAGCCCGATGATGAGCAGCGTGAAGAGAACCTTGTTGCGGAGGTCAGGGACCTTGAAGATGTTCTTCAGGCTCGAGAGCAACGCCTCTTCTCCTCGCTGCGCACCGCTGACCCGGGGAGTATGAGGCTACCGGTTGGTGAGCGCGTTGCCCCGCGCCGGCGGGCGCCCGTGACCGAAGGGCGGGGGCAGGATCTCGACGTTGCCCCCGGCGGCTTCGATGGCGGTGCGCGCCGATGCGGACACGGCGTGGACCTTGACCTGGACGGGCCCGGTGCAGCTCGCCCCGGCCGAGCACCTTGACCAGGGCACCCTTGCGGACGCGCCCCGCCGCGCTGAGGGTGGCGGGGGTGGCCTCGTCGCCCGGGAACGCGTCCAGGGTGTCGAGGTTCACCACGGCGTACTCCACCCGGAAGGGGTTGTGGAAGCCCTTGAGCTTGGGGATCCGTTGGGCCAGTTGCAGCTGGCCGCCTTCGAAGCCGGGCGGGACGTTGCCCCGGGCGCCGGTGCCCTTGGTGCCGCGGCCGGCGGTCTTGCCGCCCTTGCCGGCGATGCCCCGGCCGACTCGGCGCTTGGGTCGGTTGGCACCGGCGGGCGGGCGCAGGTCGTGGAGTTTCATGCCGACTCCTTCTTGGCGGCCCGGGCCCGCTTGGCGGGCGGGGGGGTCTCGAGGGGGGCGACGGCCATGCCCTGCGACACGCGCCGGGCCCGCAGGGCCACAGCGGAGCGCCGGGTCTGGAGGTGGGCCTCGTCGGCGGCGGCGGGCTCCACCGTCACGAGGTGCGGGACCCGGGCCAGCATGCCCCGGACCTCGGGCCGGTCGGGAAGGACCCGGGTCCGTCCCACGCCGCGCAGGCCCAGGGCCCGCAACGTGGCCCGGTGCTTGGGCTTGGTGCTGATGCCCGAACGCACCTGGGTGACGCGCAGGTGGTCCTCGGACGCGCCACCCGATGTCTTGGCCGCGCTCACGTCGGGCACCTCCTGGAACAGGTCGGAGGCGCGCTGGCGCTCGCGATAGGCGCGCAGCACGCCACGCGGCACCACCTGGTCGGCGGGCAGGCCCCGCAGGCGGGCCACGTCCTCGGGCCGCTTGAGCGACTTCAGACCGGCGATGGTGGCGTGGGCGACGTTGATGCCGTTGGACGAGCCCAGCGACTTGCACAGGATGTCGTGGATCCCGGCCATCTCCAGGATGGCGCGCGCCGCCCCGCCGGCGATGACGCCGGTGCCCGGTGAGGCGGGCTTGAGCATGACGCGGCCAGCGCCGGCCACGCCCATCACGGGGTGGGTGATGGTCGAGCCGGCCAACGGCACGTCGAACATGTTCTTGCGGGCCTCCTCGATGCCCTTCTGCACCGCCAGGCCCGCTTCCTTGGCCTTGCCGTAGCCGAGGCCGACGCGCCCGTTGCCGTCGCCCACGACCATGAGGGCCGTGAACGAGAACCGCCGGCCGCCCTGGACCACCTTGGCGACCCGGTTCACCCGGATGGTGCGCTCTTCGAATTGTCCGTCGAGCATCAGAACTCCAGTCCTTGTTCGCGGGCGGCGTCGGCCAGTGCCGCCACTCGCCCGTGATAGCGGAAACCCCCGCGGTCGAACACGACGCGGGTCACCCCGGCCGCTTTGGCCCGGTCGGCGACCAGTTTCCCCACGGCGGTGGCGGCGGCCACGTTCCCCCCGGTGGCGCTGCGCAGGGCGGCCTCCACGGTGCTGGCCGAGGCCAGCGTGCGGCCGGCGGTGTCGTCGATGACCTGGGCCGAGATGTGGCGCCCCGACCGGAACACCGCCAGGCGGGGGCGGGCCGTGGTCCCGGCGATGTGCTTGCGCACCCGCACGTGGCGTCGGATGCGCATGGTGCGCTTGCGCGCCGCGGTGGTGGCCATGGTCACTTGGCCGCCTTGCCGGCCTTGCGGATGACGCGCTCGCCGGCGTAGCGGATGCCCTTGCCCTTGTAGGGCTCGGGCCTCCGGAGCTTTCGGATGTCTGCGGCCACCTGACCGACCTTCTCCTTGTCGATGCCCTTGACGACGATTCGGGTCGGGGTGGGGACCTCGAAGACGACCCCGTCGGGGGCGTCCACGGTGACGGGGTGGGAGAAGCCCAGGGCGAGCTCGAGCGACGACGGGCCCTTGGCCACGGCCCGGTATCCCACCCCCACGATCTCGAGGTCCTTGGAGAACCCGGCGGTGACCCCGGTCACCATGTTGGCGACCAGGGACCGGGTGAGCCCGTGCAGGGCCCGGTTCTGGCGCTGGTCGTCGGGGCGCTCGACCACCAGGGCGGCGTCCTCCTGGCGCACGGTGATGGCCCCGGGCACGGTGCGCGTCAGGCGGCCCTGGGGCCCGGCCACGGTGACCACCGGCCCCTCGAGGGTCACGGTCACCCCGCCCGGCACGGCGATGGGGGCGCGCCCCACCCGGGACATCAGCGCACCTCCGGGCCGGTCGGGGCCAACGACGGGTCACCACACATAACAGAGGACCTCCCCGCCGACGCGCTTCTGCCGGGCCTCGCGGTCGGTCATGAGCCCGTGGCTGGTGGAGACCACCGCCACTCCCATCCCGCCCAGCACCCGGGGCAGGCCGTCGGCGCGGGCGTAGATGCGAAGCCCCGGCCTCGACACCCGCCGCAACCCGCCGATGGTGCGGGTGCGGTCGGGCGCGTACTTGAGCTGGATCTCGAGGACGGCGCCGGGGCCCGTGCCCGACTGGGCCACCTCGAACCCGGCGATGTAGCCCTCGCGCTGGAGGATGACGGCCAGGGACTCCTTGAGCTTCGAGCTGGGCATCTTGACGCTGTCGTGCATGGCGGTGTTGGCGTTGCGGATGCGGGTCAGCATGTCGGCCACGGGGTCGGTCATGGTCATGAGCGCGCTCCCCCCTCACCAGCTGGCCTTGGTGACGCCGGGGATCTCCCCCGAGTGCACCATGACGCGCAGGCAGATACGACAGAGGCCGAACTTGCGCAACACGGCGCGCGGCCGCCCGCAGCGCCGGCATCTGGTGTACGCCCGGACCTTGAACTTGGGCGTCCGCTGTTGTTTCTCGATCAGTGCCTTCTTGGCCATGGTGCTAGACGATCTCCTGCCTGAATGGGAAGCCGAACGCGACGAGAAAGGCGCGGCCCTCCTCGTCGCTGCGGGCGGTGGTGCCGATGGTGATGTCCATGCCGCGTACGGAGTCGACGCGGTCGTAGTCGACCTCGGGGAAGATGAGCTGCTCGGTGACCCCGAAGGTGTAGTTGCCCCGGCCGTCGAACGACGTCGGCGACAGGCCCCGGAAGTCACGGATGCGGGGGATGGCGATGGAGATCAGCCGGTCGAGGAACTCCCACGCCCGGGCGCCGCGCAGGGTGACCTTGGCCCCGATGGGCATGCCCTCTCGGAGCTTGAACGCCGCGATGGACTGGCGGGCCCGGGTCACCACCGGCTTCTGGCCGGTGATCACCTCGAGGTCCCGGACGGCCCCCTCGATGAGCGAGGGCTGCTGGGTCGCCTTGCCCACGCCCATGTTGATCACGATCTTGTCCAACCGGGGTACCTGCATGACGTTGGCCAGGCCCAGCTGGTGCTGGAGCTCGGCCCGCACGGTCTGGTCGTAGCGCTCCTTGAGGCGGGGGCGCACCGGGGCGGTGGTGGTGAGGGTCATGACAGGTCCGTCCCGCACTTGCGACAGACGCGCACCTTGCGCCCGGTCTCGTCCTCGCGCATCCCGATCCGGCTGGGCCCGCAGGCGGGGCACACGATGGCGACGGCGGAGACGGGCAGGGGCATGTCCTTGTCGATGATCCCGCCCTGCATGGTGGCGCCCTTGGGCTTGGTGTGGCGTTTGGCCATGTTGGCGCCGTCGACGATCACCTTGCCCTGGGCCGGGAGCGCCACCATGACCTGGCCGCGCTTGCCCCGGTGCTTGCCCGAGAGGACCTGCACCGTGTCACCTTTGCGAATGCGCATCACAACACCTCCGGAGCGAGCGACACGATCCGCATGAACCTCTTGTCACGCAGCTCGCGTCCCACGGGCCCGAAGATGCGGGTCCCCCGTGGTTGTTGCTGGTCGTTGATCAGGACGGCGGCGTTCTCGTCGAACCTGATGTAGCTGCCGTCGGGTCGGCGCGTCTCCTTGGCCGTGCGCACCACGACGCAGCGCACCACTTCCCCCTTCTTGACCGCCGCCCCGGGGATGGCGTCCTTGACGGTGGCCACGAAGACGTCGCCGATGCCGGCGTAGCGGCGGCGTGAGCCTCCCAGCACCTTGATGCACAGCACCACGCGCGCGCCGGAGTTGTCGGCCACCTTGAGCCGCGACTCCTGTTGGATCACCGGGCACGCTCCAGTACCTCGGTGACACGCCACCGCTTGAGCTTGGACAAGGGCCGGGTCTCGACCACCCGCACCCGGTCGCCGATCTTGGCGTCGTTCTCGGAGTCCTGGGCGTAGAGCTTGCGGGTGCGCTGCACCGTCTTGCCGTAGCGGGCGTGACGGACGCGCTCGGTCACGGCCACGACCACGGTGGCCTGCATCTTGTCGGAGACGACGAGGCCTTCGCGCGTCTTGCGGCTGCGGCGCGGCGCCGGCTCGGATGTCTCTTGCTCGGCCATCACTCGTCCTCCTCCTCATCGCCATCGGCGCCGTCGTCGAGCACGGGCTCGTCCTCGTCGACCGCGTCGTCGACCACCTCGTCGACCTCCTTGGCCGCCTTGGCGCGCGACGCCCGGGGTGGCCGGGCCACGACTTCCTCCTCGAACTCCTCGACGTCCTCGACCCGGCGCCGCTTGGGGCGCGTCGAGAGCACCGGCCCGGCGTCTCGACCCTCGGCCAGGGCGATCTCACGGTCGCGCAGCACGGTGAGCACCCGGGCCACGTCCTTGCGCACGACCGAAAGACGCACGATGTTGTCCAACTGGCCGGTGGCCAGCTGGAAACGGAGGTTGAGCATCTCGCGCCGGTACTCGGACAGGCGCGACTCCAACTCGTCGTCTTCGAGCTCTCGCAGTTCGGAGGCGGTGGGCATCGTCGGCTACACCTCCACCTCGGGCGCGCCGTGCGTGCCCGGGCGGACCACGAAGCGGGCCTTGAACGGGAGCTTCTGGATGGCCCGCTCCATGGCCTCGCGGGCCAGGTCACGGTCGACGCCGGCCAACTCGAACAGGATCCGCCCCGGCCGCACCACGGCCACCCAGTGCTCGGGGTTCCCCTTGCCCGACCCCATGCGGGTCTCAGCCGGCTTCTGGGTGACGGGCTTGTCGGGGAAGACGCGGATCCACACCTTGCCGCCTCGCTTGACATGGCGGGTCATGGCGATACGGGCGGCCTCGATCTGGCGCTGGGTGATCCACGCCGGCTCGAGCGCTTGGATCCCGAAGTCGCCGAAGTTGATGGTCATGGCCCCCTTGGCCAGGCCGTTGAGGCGGCCCCGGTGCTGCTTGCGGTGCTTGACCTTGCGCGGCATCAACATCAGTCGGACTCCTTGCGGAAGTGCGGCGTCTCGTGATGCTCGTTGCGGGTACGGCGCTCGATCTCTTCCTCTTCGGCCAGGAGGCGCTCGAAGTCGTCCCCGGCGGGGGCCGCACCGGGCAGGGGCGCGGCCGCCGTGTCGACCCCGGTGTCACCGGCACCCTCGGCACCGGCGGGGCCCGCCGGGGCGTCGGCGCCGTCGGCCAGGTCGCCCGAATCGGCGGTCGCCAGCACGCTGCCGGGCTCTCCCTGCTCGGCCCGCCGGCGTCCGCCGCCGGCGGTGACCAGACGACGGGGACCGGACTGGCCCGAGGTCTCGCCGGCGGCCATGGCCGCCTCGCGCGAGATCTTGTCCTCGGAGGAGAGCTTGTAGGGCAGGATGTCGCCCTTGTAGATCCACACCTTCACACCGATCCGGCCGAACGTGGTGCGGGCCTCGCGGAATCCGTAGTCGATGTCGGCGCGCAGCGTGTGCAGGGGGACCCGACCTTCGCGATATCCCTCGCGCCGGGCCATCTCCGATCCGCCGAGGCGCCCGGCGCACTGGACCCGGACCCCGAGCGCACCGGCTTTGGTCACCGTCTGCATGGCCCGCTTCATGGCCCGGCGAAAGGCCACGCGCCGGGTCAGCTGGTCGGCGATGCTCTGGGCGATGAGGGCGGCGTCGAGCTCGGGCTGCTTGATCTCCTGGATGTTCAGCTGGATGCGGTTGCGCAGGCCGGTGATGTCCTCGAGCTTCTTCTTCAGGCGGTCGGCCTCCGAGCCGCGCCGGCCGATCACGATGCCGGGCCGCGCCGTGTGGATGTCGACGCGCAGGCGGTCACGGGTCCGCTCGATCTCGATCCGGCTCACCGCCGCCGACTCGAGCTGGGACATCAGGTAGTCGCGAATCTTCCAGTCCTCGATGACGAAGTCCTGGTAGTTGCGCTCTTCGAACCAGCGCGACTTCCAGTCGGTGGTCACGCCGAGGCGGAACCCGTAGGGATTGACCTTCTGGCCCATGACTCAGCCCTTCTCCTCTTCGCCCGCGCCGTCGCCGTCGCCGCCGTCCTCGTCCTTGCCGGCGGCCTTCTTCGTGCTC
Organism: uncultured Acidimicrobiales bacterium; assembly: GCA_963731665.1. Lineage (GTDB taxonomy): Bacteria > Actinomycetota > Acidimicrobiia > Acidimicrobiales > UBA8190 > Chersky-840. The sequence goes on from CAVSWP010000011.1 coordinate 523,700, forward strand.
TTGCGAGCCCGGCGAGCCTTGGGGGCGGGGGACTCCACTGCCTCCGCCTCGGTGTCGGCTGCGGTCTCTGTCTCGGTGTCGGCCCCGGACTCGGTCTCGGTGTCGGTTTGAGCCCCGGCATCGACCACAGCCTCGGGCGAGTCGGGCTGTTCGACCTCGTCGGCGTCGGGCTCGTCGTCCTCGGTGACCGCGGCCCCCTCGGCCTCCGCACCCTCGTCGTCGTCGCCGTTCCTGGAGTCGTCGAAGCCTTCCTCCGCCGTGGTGTCGAGGTCCTCGACCTCGGTCTCGGTGTCGGTGTCGGTGTCGGTGTCGGCCGAGGTCGCCTGCTCACCGCGGCGCGAGGCGGCCACCCGCCGGGACCGCAGCCCCGTGGTCAGCGCGGCCTGGCGGGCCCGACGCCGTTCCAGCTTGTCCTCGGGCAGCCGGCTCACGATCACGGTGATGTGGCAGGTGCGCTTGCGGATCCGGGTGGCGCGGCCCCGGGCCCGGGGCCGCCAGCGCTTGAGCGTGGTGCCCTCGTCGGCGTAACAGGCGGACACGAATAGCTCATCGGGGTCGAGCTGATCGTTGTTGCGGGCGTTGGCGACGGCCGAGGCCAGCACCTTGCCCACCACCCGGGCGGCTTCGCGGGGCGTGGCGTTGAGGATCTCCTCGGCGCGGTCCGCGTCGCGGCCCCGGATGAGGTCGAGGACCTCGCGCGCCTTGTAGGCCGACATCCGGTAGTGACGCAGCACCGCCCGCGTCCCGGGGGCCTCGTTGGTCTTCACGCCGGGCACGTCATCGCCTCGCTTGCCGTTCCTGGCCGGCGTGGTACCGGAAGGTGCGCGTCATGGCGAACTCACCGAGCTTGTGCCCCACCATGGACTCGGTGATGTACACCGGGACGTGCTTGCGCCCGTCGTGGACGGCGATGGTGTGGCCCACCATGTCGGGGATGATCGTCGAGCGGCGTGACCACGTCTTGATGACGCGCTTTTCGTTGGTGGCGTTGAGGGCGTCCACCTTCTTGAGGAGGTGGTCGTCCACGAAGGGCCCCTTCTTGAGGCTACGCGGCATGCGGCAGTGCTCCTTCGGTTCCGGTCATCGGCGGGCGCCGCGGCTGCGGCGACGGCGCACGATCATCTGGTCGGACCGCTTGTGGCGCGACCGGGTCCGACCCTCGGGCTTTCCCCACGGCGACACCGGGTGCCGGCCTCCCGACGACTTGCCCTCCCCCCCACCGAGGGGGTGGTCCACCGGGTTCATGGCCACCCCGCGGGTCTGGGGGCGCACGCCCTTCCAGCGGTTGCGGCCGGCCTTGCCCACCGACACCAGCTCGGCCTCGGCGTTGCCGACCTCACCGAGGGTCCCCCGGCAGTCGATGGGGACCCGGCGCATCTCGGTCGAGGGCAGCCGGAGCGTGGCGAACTGGCCTTCTTTGGCCACCAGCTGGGCGCTCATCCCCGCCCCCCGGGCCAGCTTGCCGCCCTGGCCGGGGCGCAGCTCGATGTTGTGCACGGTCGAGCCCACCGGGATGTAGCGCAGGGGCAGGGCGTTGCCGGGCCGGATCTCCGAGCCCTGGCCGCTGGCGAGCACGTCGCCCACCTGGACCTGCGCCGGGGCCAGGATGTAGCGCTTCTCGCCGTCGTAGTAGTGGAGCAGGGCGATGCGGGCATTGCGGTTGGGGTCGTACTCGATGGCGGCCACCTTGGCGGGCACGCCGTCCTTGTCGCGCTTGAAGTCGACGAGGCGGTACTGCTGCTTGTGGCCGCTGCCGCGGTGGCGGGCCGTCTTGCGGCCGTAGCTGTTGCGGCCCCCCGTACCGGGCTTGGGCACCACCAGGGAGCGCTCGGGCTTGGACCGCGTGACCTCGGAGAAGTCCGAGACGGTCTGGAACCGGCGACCGGCGCTGGTCGGCTTGCGCTTGCGCAGGGGCATCGGGGGCGACCTCTCAGCTCTTCTCGAACAGGTCGATCTTGTCGCCGGCGGCGAGCGTGACGATGGCGCGCTTGGTCGACGAACGCATGCCCACGGTGTTGGTCTTGCGGTTGCGGCGGCGTTTGCCCTTGCGGTTCAAGGTGTTCACGCTCTTGACCCGGACCCCGAACACCTGCTCGACGGCGTGGCGGACGTCGATCTTGGTGGCGTCGGGGGCGACCACGAAGATGTAGGCGCCGTCCTCCATGAGGGCGTACGACTTCTCCGACACGACCGGCCTCACCAGGACCTGCTCGGCGTCTTTCACCCGTCGCTCCCCTCACTCGGGGCGTCGGAGGCCTCGACCACGGGTTCGGGGGCAGGGGCCTCGGCAGCAGGCTCCTCGGCGTCGGCGGCGGTCTCGGCCGGCGCCGCCGCCGCCTTGCGCACCGGGGCCCGCCGGGCCTTGGGAGCGGCGGTGGGCTCCGAGGGGGCCGGGGTGGTCTCGCCCGGCAGCGTGTCGTCGGTGAACACCACCCAGTCGCTGCGCAACACGTCGTAGGCGTTGAGCTCGTCGCCCTGGATGGTCTGGACCACCGAGAGGTTGGCGAAGGAACGGTCGGGGATCCCGTCGTCGGGCCCGAGCACCACGAGCACCCGACCCTGCAGTTCCAGCGCGGCCAGGGCGGCCACGGCGTCCTTGGTCCGGGGCGCCGGGAACGACCACGCGTCGACGACGGCGACCTTGCCCTCGGCGGCCCGGTCCGAGAGTGCGGAGACCAGGGCAAGGCGGATCATCTTCTTGGGGGTGCGTTGGCGGTAGGAGCGGGGCTTGGGACCGAGCGCCACACCGCCGCCCGACCACTGCGGCGACCGGATGGACCCCTGGCGGGCCCGTCCCGTGCCTTTCTGGCGGAAGGGCTTGGTCCCCCCACCACGGACCTCGGCCCGGGTGCGCGTCGACTGGGTGCCGGCGCGCGACGCCGCGAGCTGGGCGGTGATGACCTGATGGAGCACGGCGGTGTTGGGCACGATTCCGAAGATCTCCGGGTCGAGCGTGACGGTGTCGATGACGGTGCCGTCGATGCGCCTGCGCTCGACGGTGCGGCGCTCGGGCTCGGCCCGGATGCGACGACGTTGCGAGGCGACGGCCGGGGCGGTGACCGTGGTCATGACGGGCGCACCCCGTTGGTGCCCTTGACCGTGTTGCGCAGGACGACCATGCCGCCGCGCGGCCCCGGGACGGCGCCCCGCACGAGGATCAGCTCCCGCTCGGCGTCGGCCTGGACCACCTCGAGGTTCAGCGTGGTGACCTGGTGCCCACCCATGCGGCCCGCCATGCGGGTGCCCTTGAAGACGCGGGAAGGGGTGGCACAGGCGCCGATGGAACCGGGAGAGCGGTGCTTCTTGTGGTTGCCGTGGGCGGCGCCCTGGCCCTTGAAGTTGTGGCGCTTCATGGCCCCGGTGAACCCCTTGCCCTTGGACACGGCGATGGCGTCGACCCGCTCGCCCGCGCTCATGAGGCCGGCGGTGAGCTGTTGGCCCACCTCGAAGCCGCTGGAGTCGTCGAGCCGGAGCTCCACGAGGTGCCGGCCGGGCTCGACGCCGGCGGAGGCGAAGTGGCCCTGCTCGGGCTTGTTCAGCGCGGAGGCCCGCCGGACCCCCCACGTCACCTGCAGGGCGGCGTACCCCTCGCGCTCGGGGGTCTTCACCTGGACGACACGGACGGGCGCGACCTTGAGCACCGTCACCGGAATGGCGCGGTTGTTCTCGTCCCAGACCTGGGTCATGCCGACCTTCTCGCCGACGATCGCCTTGGTCGCCACGGTGGATGGTTCCCTTCCGTCCTCATGGTGCAGCGGCCGCCATGTCGCGGCCGGTGTGTTTCGGTTCTTCGGCGCCGTCGCCGACGCCCGGTTCGCATGCCAACGCTCCGCCCGGGATGACCCGAGCGGAGCGCTCGCCAGGTTCTGCCCCGAGGTCCCTGCCTAGCTCTGCGGGCAGGCGCTCGGAGACGTCGAAACGGCCTACAGGGCCGAAATCGGCCCGACCTGCGACGTTACACCATGGTTCAGGGGCCTGCCAGACGATTTTCCGCCCCTCGAAACAGGGCGGGGCAGGCTCAGACGTTCTGGATCTTGATCTCGATGTCGACCCCGGCGGGCAGGTCGAGACGCTGGAGGGAGTCCACCGTTTTCGGGGTGTGCTCCACGATGTCGACGAGGCGCTTGTGCACCTGCATCTCGAAGTGCTCGCGGCTGTCCTTGTACTTGTGGGGGGAGCGGATCACGGTGTAGCGGTGACGCTCGGTGGGCAGGGGGACAGGTCCCTGGACCTTGGCCTGGGTGCGCAAGACGGTCTGCACGATCTTCTCGGTGGACTGGTCGAGGATCTCGTGGTCGTAAGCCTTGAGCCGGATCCGGATCTTCTGGCGCGATGCGTCAGCCATGGCTACTGGTTCTCTTCCCGCCCGCGCCCGTGGTCACTACTTGAGGATCTTCGTGACCCGGCCGGAGCCCACCGTGCGCCCACCCTCACGGATGGCGAACAGCAGGCCCTCGTCCATGGCGATGGGCTTTTGGAGCTCGACGGTCATCTCGGTGTTGTCCCCGGGCATGACCATCTCGGTGCCCTCGGGGAGGGTGATCGAACCCGTGACGTCGGTGGTCCGGAAGTAGAACTGCGGGCGGTAGTTGTTGAAGAAGGGCTTGTGGCGGCCACCCTCCTCCTTGGTGAGCACGTACACGTTGGCCTCGAAGTTGGTGTGGGGGGTGATGGATCCCGGCTTGGCCAGAACCTGGCCCCGCTCGACCTCCTCCTTCTTGGTGCCCCGCAGCAGGGCGCCGATGTTGTCTCCGGCGCGACCCTCGTCGAGGAGCTTGCGGAACATCTCCACCCCGGTGACCACGGTCTTCTGGGTGGTCCGCAGGCCGACGATCTCGACCTCCTCGCCCACCTTGACCTGCCCCTGCTCCACCTTGCCGGTCACGACGGTGCCACGGCCGGTGATGGACATGACGTCCTCGATGGGCATGAGGAAGGGCCGGTCGATGGGACGCTCGGGCTCGGGGATGTAATTGTCGACGGCGTCCATGAGCTCGATGATCTTGGGCGTCCACTCGGTGTCGCCCTCGAGAGCCTTGAGGGCGCTGACCCTGACCACCGGGACGTCGTCGCCGGGGAAGTTGTACTGGGTGAGCAGCTCGCGTACCTCGAGCTCGACGAGGTCGAGGAGCTCCTCGTCGTCGACCATGTCGGCCTTGTTGAGCGCCACCACGATGGAGGGCACGCCCACCTGGCGCGCCAGCAGCACGTGCTCCCGGGTCTGGGGCATGGGGCCGTCGGCGGCGGACACCACCAGGATGGCCCCGTCCACCTGGGCGGCGCCGGTGATCATGTTCTTGATGTAGTCGGCGTGGCCCGGCATGTCGACGTGCGCGTAGTGGCGCTTGTCGGTCTCGTACTCGACGTGGGCGATCGAGATGGTGATGCCGCGCTGCTTCTCCTCCGGGGCCTTGTCGATCTGGTCGAAGGGGGTGAACGAAACGTTGGGGTTCTTCTCCGACAGCACCTTGGTGATGGCCGCCGTGAGCGTGGTCTTGCCGTGGTCGATGTGACCCATCGTCCCGACGTTGACGTGAGGCTTCGAGCGCTCGAACTTCTTCTTGGCCATGACTGTTGCTCCGGCTCCCTATCTCCGGCGGCTCCCTCGGGGCCGCCTGCTTCTGATTGTCTGTTCTCCTGGCTCCTGCGTGGCGTGCTGCGTGGCGGTACTGCCTGGCTGTCCTGGGTACGAGCGCCGCTACTCGCCGCGTGCCCGGGCCACGATCTCCCGAGCGATCGAGTCGGGGACCTCGTGATATGCGCTGAATTGCATGGTGTACGTGGCCCGGCCCTGGGTCCGCGAACGCAGGTCGGTAGCGTAGCCGAACATGTCGCCCAGGGGCACCAGAGCCCGGACGACGTGGCTGGTGCCCCGCTGTTCCATGCCCTCGACCTTGCCCCGGCGGGACGACAGGTCCCCGATGACGTCGCCCATGTGCTCCTCGGGCGTGACCACCTCCACGGCCATGACGGGCTCGAGCAGGACGGGGCTCGCCCGCCGGGCGGCCTCCTTCACGGCCATGGACCCGGCGATCTTGAAGGCCATCTCCGAGGAGTCCACGTCGTGGTACGAGCCGTAGGTGAGCATGACCCGCACGTCGACCATGGGGTACCCGGCCAGGACCCCGTTGGTCAGGGCTTCCTGGATGCCGGCGTCGACGGCCGGGATGTACTCCTTGGGGATAACCCCGCCGGTGATCTTGTCCACGAACTCGTAGCCGCCCCCGGGGCCGGTGGGCTCGAGGCTGATCACGACGTGGCCGTACTGGCCCCGGCCGCCGGTCTGGCGGATGTAGCGGCCCTCCACCTTCTCCACCAGCTTGCGGATGGTCTCTCGGTACGCCACCTGGGGCTTGCCCACGTTGGCGTCCACCGAGAACTCCCGCAGCATGCGGTCGACGAGGACCTCGAGGTGCAGCTCACCCATGCCCGAGATCACCGTCTGCCCGGTCTCGTCGTCGGTCCGGACGCGGAACGTCGGGTCCTCCTCGCTCAGGGCGAACAGGGCCTTGCCCAGCTTGTCCTGGTCGGCCTTGGTCTTGGGCTCGACGGCCACGTGGATCACGGGCTCGGGGAACTCCAGCGTCTCGAGGAGGATCTGGTGGCCCGGGTCGGTCAGGGTGTCACCGGTCGTGGTGTCCTTGAGGCCCACGGCGGCCACGATGTCGCCGGTGAAGATGGCGTCTTTGTCCTCCCGGTGGTTGGCGTGCATTTGCAGGATGCGTCCCACCCGCTCCTTGCGGCCCCCCTTCGTCGAGTTGACGATGGTGGACCCCTTGGCCAGGGTGCCCGAGTAGACGCGCAGGTAGGTCAGCTTGCCCACGTAGGGGTCGGTCATGATCTTGAAGGCGAGCGCCGAGAAGGGCTCGGCGTCGTCGGCGGTGCGCTCCACGGCGTCGCCCTTGTTGGTGGTCCCGATGGCGGGGGGGACGTCGAGGGGACTGGGCAGGTAGTCGACCACGGCGTCGAGGAGGGGCTGGACGGCCTTGTTCTTGAAGGCCGAGCCGCACAGCACCGGCACGACCTCACTGGCGATGGTGGCCCGGCGCAAGCCCCGGCGCAGGTCGTCCTGGGTGATCTGCTGGTCCCCGACGTACTTCTCCATGATGGTGTCGTCGTAATTCGACAGGACGTCGACGAGCTGGTGGCGGGCCGCCTCGGCCTCGGCCACGAGCTCGGCGGGGACGTCCTCGGTGCGCCACTTCTCGCCCATGTCGTCGTTCCAGATGAGGGCCTGCATGCCCAGGAGGTCGACGATCCCCTGGAAGCCGCCCTCCACGCCGATGGGGAGTTGGATGACGGCGGGGACGGCGTCGAGGCGGTCCCGGATCATGTCCACGGCCCGGTTGAAGTCGGCGCCGATGCGGTCCATCTTGTTGATGAAGCAGATGCGCGGCACCGCATACTTGTTGGCCTGGCGCCACACCGTCTCGGTCTGGGGCTCGACCCCGGCCACGGCGTCGAACACGGCCACGGCCCCGTCGAGCACCCGCAACGAGCGCTCCACCTCCACGGTGAAGTCGACGTGACCGGGGGTGTCGATGATGTTGATCCAGCAGTCACGCCACTTGCAGGTGGTGGCGGCCGAGGTGATGGTGATGCCCCGCTCCTGCTCCTGGACCATCCAGTCCATGGTGGCGGCGCCCTCGTGGACCTCGCCGATCTTGTAGTTCTTGCCCGTGTAGTAGAGGATCCGCTCGGTCGTGGTGGTCTTGCCCGCGTCGATGTGGGCCATGATCCCGATGTTTCGGGTCCGGGCGATGGGGAATTCTCGGATGGGGCGTGCGTCGGCCATGGTGCTGTGCTCTCAGATTGTTCGTGGATGAAGCCCGGCCGGAGCGGGAGCGCCCGCCGGGCGCCTCACCCTCTACCAGCGGTAGTGGGCGAAGGCCTTGTTGGATTCGGCCATCTTGTGCATGTCCTCCCGGCGCTTGACGGCGGCACCGGTGGCGTTGGCGGCGTCGAGGACCTCGTTCGCCAGCCGTTCGGCCATCGTCTTCTCGCGTCGCTGACGGGAGAAGCCCACCAGCCACCGGATGGCCAGGGTGGTGGCCCGGCGGGGCCGGACCTCGACCGGCACCTGGTAGGTGGCGCCACCGACCCGGCGGCTCTTGACCTCCAGCTCGGGACGCGTGTTCTCCACCGCCCGCTTGAGGATCGTCACGGGGTCGCCCCCGGTCTTCTCCTTCACCACGTCGAGGGCGTCGTACACCAGCCGCTCGGCCAGGGTGCGCTTGCCCCGGGAGAGGACCTTGTTGACCACCTGGGTGACGAGCACCGACCGGAACACCGGGTCCGGGGCGAGCTCGCGGCGCGTGGCGGGGCCGTTGCGAGGCATCTCAGGACTCCTTCTTGGCGCCGTAGCGAGAGCGCGCCTGGTTGCGCTCGCGCACTCCGGCGGCGTCGAGGGCCCCGCGGATCACCTTGTAGCGCACGCCGGGCAGGTCCTTCACCCGGCCGCCGCGCACGAGCACGATGGAGTGCTCCTGGAGATTGTGGCCGACCCCGGGGATGTAGGCGCTGACCTCGATCCCGCTCGTCAGCCGCACCCGGGCCACCTTGCGCAGTGCCGAGTTCGGCTTCTTGGGTGTCGTGGTGAAGACGCGCGTGCACACCCCCCGACGCTGGGGCGCGCCTTTGAGCGCCGGCGTCTTGGTCTTTGACTGCTTGGACGCCCGTCCTTTGCGGACGAGCTGTTCGATCGTGGGCACGCGTGACCTCTGGACGTTTTTCGGGACTTGCTCGCGGGAACTGCCCGGCGGGGGGCCTACGGACCTCACGCCACGCGAGCAGGCAAGGTTAGAGCTTAGGGCGTCTCCGGGGCAATCGGTCCGGGGCGGGCGGGACGAGGCCGGGTCAAGCGCCCGCCTCGAGTTGCCCGTTGCCCTCGACACCGTGATCGGAGCCCTCGCCGTTGGGTGAAGGCGATAAGGCGCCCCCGGTCCCGCCGTCGAGCGCACCCCACCCCGCCGAGCTGCCACCGGGCTCGGGGAACTCGCCGTAGGGGGACTCGGTGCCGGTCTCCCCGAAGCCGGCGTCGCCGCCCTCGGCCGGTCCACCCACGTCCCGCAGCCAGGCGGCCAGGTCCTCGGTCTCCTCGTCGAAGCCGTAGGTCCGCAGCGACACCCCGGCCGCGTCGGGCAGGTCGACCTCGATGTCGCGGTAGCGGCCCATGCCGGTCCCGGCCGGGATCAGCTTGCCGATGATGATGTTCTCCTTGAGCCCGAAGAGCTGGTCGGACTTACCCTCGATGGCGGCCTCGGTGAGAACCCGCGTGGTCTCCTGGAACGACGCCGCGGACAGCCACGAGTCGGTGGCCAGTGACGCCTTGGTGATTCCCATGAGCTCGGGACGGCCCTCGGCGGGACGACCGCCCTCTTGCACCAGGCTCCGGTTGACCTCGGCGTAGACCTGGTTGTCGACGCGCTCGCCCGGGAGGAACGGAGCGTCCCCGGGCTCGGCCACGAGCACGCGGCGCAGCATCTGACGGACGATCAGCTCGATGTGCTTGTCGTGGATGGACACACCCTGGTCCCGGTAGACCTTCTGGACCTCTTCCACCAGGTACTGCTGGGTCTCACGGATCCCCTTGACCTCGAGGAGCTCCTTGGGGTCCTTGGGGCCCTCGACCAGCGCGTCCCCGGCGGCCACCTCCTGGCCGGCGGTCACCTCGAGATGGGCCCGGGCCGACACCAGCACCGACTCCTCGTTGCCGTCGTCGGCGACGACGGTGATGCGCCGTCCGCCCTCCTCGTCCTCGAGGCGCACGGCGCCCGAGTAGTGGGCGAGGACCGCCGCGCCCTTGGGCGTGCGGGCCTCGAACAGCTCGACCACGCGGGGCAGCCCGTGGGTGATGTCCTCGCCGACCACACCACCGGTGTGGAAGGTCCGCATGGTCAGCTGGGTGCCGGGCTCGCCGATGGACTGCGCCGCGATGACCCCCACCGCCTCGCCCAGCTCGATCAGCCGTCCGGTGGCCAGGGACTGGCCGTAACAGGTGGCACACACCCCGTGCTCGGACTCACACGTGAGCACCGAGCGCACCCGGACCCTGTCCACCTCGGCGTCGTCGCGCACCCGGGCCACGTGGTCGTCGTCGAGCAACGTCCCCGCCGGGATAACGCCGTCGGCCAGGGTGACGTCCTCGGCCAGGACCCGACCGTAGGCGCGCGTCTCGAGGTAGGACCGGCGTCCGGCCTCGTCGGGCACCACGCCGTCGAGCCAGATGCCACGCGACGTCTCGCAGTCGTCGATGCGGACGATGAGCTCCTGGGCCACGTCCACCAACCGCCGGGTGAGGTACCCGGAGTCAGCCGTGCGCAGCGCGGTGTCGGCGAGGCCCTTGCGGGCTCCGTGGGTGGAGATGAAGTACTCGAGCACCGACAGGCCCTCACGGAACGAGGACTTGATGGGCCGGGGGATCATCTCGCCCCGGGGATTGGACACCAGGCCCTTCATGCCGGCGATCTGGCGGATCTGCTGGGAGTTCCCTCGGGCTCCGGAGTCGACCATCATGTCGAGCGGGTTGAAGGCCATGGCCGACAGCGTCTTCTCCATGGCCCGTCCCACCTCGGACGTGGCCGACGTCCAGATCTCGATCTCCTTCTGGCGGCGCTCGTCGTCGGTGATGATGCCCCGCTTGAACTGGGTCTCGGCCTTCTCCGCCTCGCGCTCGTAGCGATCGAGGATGGCCCGCTTCTCGGGCGGGGTGCGCACGTCGTCGATGGAGATGGTGAGGCCGGACTGGGCCGCGAACCGGAAGCCGAGCGCCTTGATGCGGTCCAGGCTCTCGGCCACGATGTTCTTGGGCTCGGTGGCCGACACCTCTTCGACGATGCCGCCGATGGGCGTGGACCGCTTGCCCACGACGTCGTTGACGAAGCGGAAGCCCTTGGGCAGCGCGCTGTTGAAGAACACCCGTCCCGGGGTGGTCTCGATCGAGAGGACCTCCTCGGAGCCGGGGACCTCCTCGAGGAGCTTGGACAACGCCGTGTGCATGGACGAGCCCGGGTTGGTCCGCAGCACGATCTTGGCGTGCAGGTCGACCTCGCCTTCGTCGAAGGCCCGCTCCACCTCGTAGGCGTGGCGGAAGACCTTGCCCTCGCCCTTGGCCCCGTCCACCTCGAGGGTGAGGTAGTAGGCGCCGAACACCATGTCCTGGGTGGGGACGGTGATGGGGCGGCCCGTGGCCGGCGACAGGATGTTGTTGGCCGACAACATGAGCACGCGCGCCTCGGCCTGGGCCTCGGCCGACAGCGGCAGGTGCACGGCCATCTGGTCCCCGTCGAAGTCGGCATTGAAGGCGGTGCACACCAGGGGGTGCACCTGGATGGCCTTGCCCTCGACGAGCACGGGCTCAAAGGCCTGGATGCCGAGGCGGTGCAGCGTCGGCGCCCGGTTGAGCAGGACCGGGTGCTCCTTGATGACGCCCTCGAGGACGTCCCACACCTGGGGACGGCGGCGCTCGACCATGCGCTTGGCCGACTTGATGTTCTGGGCCAGCTCCAGGTCCACCAGGCGCTTCATCACGAACGGCTTGAACAGCTCGAGGGCCATGAGCTTAGGCAGGCCGCACTGGTGCAGCTTCAGCGTGGGGCCGATCACGATGACCGACCGGCCCGAGTAGTCGACGCGCTTGCCCAGCAGGTTCTGGCGGAAGCGCCCCTGCTTGCCCTTCAACATGTCCGACAGGCTCTTCAAGGGCCGGTTGCCCGGTCCGGTGACGGGCCGGCCGCGGCGGCCGTTGTCGAACAGAGCGTCGACGGCCTCCTGGAGCATGCGCTTCTCGTTGTTGATGATGATCTCGGGCGCGCCCAGGTCCAGCAGTCGCTTCAGACGGTTGTTGCGGTTGATGACGCGCCGGTAGAGGTCGTTGAGGTCCGAGGTGGCGAACCGCCCACCGTCGAGCTGCACCATGGGGCGCAGATCCGGCGGGATCACGGGCACCACTTCGAGGATCATGGCCCGCGGGTCGTTGGCGCGGCGGCCGTGGTCGTCGCGACGGTTGAAGGCGGTGACGATCTTGAGCCGCTTGATCGCCTTCTGCCGCCGCTGGGCGGACAGGGGACGACGGCCGTCGGTGGCGTCGATGGCCTCGCGCAGCTTGACCTCTTCCACGTCGAAGTCGATCCGGTCGATCAACCGGGCGATGGCCTCGGCGCCCATGCCGCCCTCGAAGTAGTCGTCGTAGCGGATCTTCAGCTCACGCCACAGCAGCTCGTCCTCGATGATCTTGCGGGGGAACAGGTCGCGAAACTCGTCGAAGGCGCGCTTGGCGAGGTCGATGTCGGCCTCGGAACGCTCCCGGACCGAACCGATCTCCTTCTCCGACAGGCGCTGGCGGGCCTTGATCTCGGCATCCTTGGCCCCTCCGGACTCGAGCTCGGCGAGCTCCTTCTCGAGGTCCTTGAAGCGACGGTCGATCTCGAGGTCGCGCTGGCGCTCGAGTTGGGTGACCTCCTCGGCGAGCTCACCCTCGAGGGCGGCCAGGTCCTCGTGACGACGTTCCTCGTCGACCCACGTGACGAGGTTGGCGGCGAAGTAGATGACCTTCTCCAGCTGCTTGGCCTTGAGCTCCTCGCGGGCTTCGGTGCCCATGAGGAGGTAGGCCAGCCAGCTGCGGGTGCCGCGCAGGTACCAGATGTGGACCACGGGGGCGGCGAGCTCGATGTGCCCCATCCGCTCGCGCCGCACCTTCGAACGCGTGACCTCGACGCCGCAGCGCTCGCAGATGATGCCCCGGAAGCGGACGCGCTTGTACTTTCCGCAGTAGCACTCCCAGTCCTTGGTGGGACCGAAGATCTTCTCGCAGAAGAGCCCGTCCTTCTCGGGACGCAGCGTGCGGTAGTTGATGGTCTCGGGCTTCTTGACCTCTCCGTTGGACCAGGAGCGGATGGACTCCGCCGTGGCCAGTCCGATACGAAGCTGGTCGAAATTATTGACGTCCAGCACGGCTAGAAGCTCCTCTCAGCGGCGCGACGCTCGTCTTCCTCGTCCGACCCCCGTTCGGGCCGGCTGATGTCGATGCCGAGCTCCTCGGCCGTCCGGAAGACGTCCTCGTCGAGCTCGCGCATCTCGATCTCCTCACCGGTCGTCGACAGCACCTCGACGTTGAGGCACAACGACTGCATCTCCTTGATGAGCACCTTGAAGCTCTCGGGGATGCCCGGCTCGGGAATGTTCTCGCCCTTGACGATGGCCTCGTACACCTTGACGCGGCCGAGCACGTCGTCGGACTTGATCGTGAGCAGCTCCTGCAGGGCGTAGGCCGCCCCGTACGCTTCGAGGGCCCACACCTCCATCTCCCCGAAGCGCTGCCCACCGAACTGGGCCTTCCCGCCCAGAGGCTGCTGCGTGATCATGGAGTACGGGCCGGTCGAGCGGGCGTGGATCTTGTCGTCCACGAGGTGGGCGAGCTTCAGGATGTAGACGTACCCGACCGAGATGGGGTTGTCGTAGCGCTCACCGGTGCGGCCGTTGTACAAGGTCGCCTTGCCGTCGGGGCCGATGAGCCGCGTCCCGTCGGCGGAGTCGGTGTGCAACAGCTCGAACAGTCGCTTGATGGTGGGGTGCCGGCCGGCGTCTTCCTCCTCGTCCCAGTGCGCACCGTCGAACGCCGGGGTCGAGACCCACACGGCGGGGTCGGTCCGTGGCCGCGTCTTCTCCTCGTTGGCGCGTGCCTGGGTCAGGTGCGCCTCGGCCCCGTCCCAGCCCCAGCGGGCCGCGTAGCCCAGGTGTGACTCGAGCACCTGGCCGACGTTCATCCGGCTGGGCACGCCCAGGGGGTTCAGGATGATGTCCACGTGGGTGCCGTCGGAGAGGAAGGGCATGTCCTCCACCGGCAGGATCTTGGAGATCACGCCCTTGTTGCCGTGGCGGCCGGCGAGCTTGTCGCCCTCGGAGATCTTGCGCTTCTGGGCGACGTAGACCCGCACGAGCTGGTTGACCCCGGGGGGCAGCTCGTGGGAGTCCTCCCGCGAGAAGACGCGGACGTCGATGACCTTGCCGGACTCGCCGTGAGGGACCTTGAGCGAGGTGTCTCGCACCTCGCGGGCCTTCTCCCCGAAGATGGCGCGCAGGAGGCGCTCCTCGGGGGTCTGCTCGGTCTCTCCCTTGGGGGTGACCTTCCCCACCAGCACGTCGCCGGGGCCGACCTCGGCCCCGATACGGATGATGCCGCGCTCGTCGAGGTCCGCCAGGATCTCCTCGGACAGGTTGGGGATGTCCCGGGTGATCTCCTCGGCCCCGAGCTTGGTGTCCCGGGCGTCGACCTCGTGCTCCTCGATGTGGATCGAGGTCAGCACGTCGTCGCGCACGAGCCGCTCGGACAGGATGATGGCGTCCTCGAAGTTGTAGCCCTCCCATGGCATGAAAGCGACCAGGAGGTTCTTCCCGAGCGCCAGCTCGCCGTTGTGGGTGGCCGAACCGTCGGCGAGGACGTCGTTGGCCGAGACCCGCTGACCCTCGTCGACGATGACCTTCTGGTTGATGGACGTGTTCTGGTTGGAGCGGCGGAACTTGGCCAGGGTGTAGCGCCTCCGGCCGAGCTCGTGGCCCAGACGGTCTCGCTGGCCGCTGCGGTACTCCACCATGATGTGGTCGCCCGACACCTCGGCCACGGTGCCCTCGCCCTCGGACAGCAGCACGTCGCCGGCGTCCTGGGCGGCCCGGGCCTCGACGCCGGTGCCGATGTAGGGAGCCTCGGGCACCACCAGGGGCACGGCCTGCTTCTGCATGTTGGCGCCCATCAGGGCGCGGTTGGCGTCGTCGTGCTCGACGAAGGGGATCAGCGCCGTCGACACCGACACGATCTGCTTGGGAGAGACGTCCATGAGGTCGACCTCGGCCGGAGGCACGTAGTCGATCTCGCTGGTCGTGCCGTACGAGGTGGTAGTGGCGCCCACCCGGACCCCGGCGCCCTGGGGGCCCCGTCGCACCAGGACGCGGTCGTCGACGAAGCGTCCCCGCTCGTCGAGCTTGGCGTTCGCCTGGGCGATGACGTGCTCCTCCTCCTCGTCGGCGGCCAGGTAGACGATCTCGTCGCTCACCCGCCCGTCGACCACCCGCCGGTAGGGGGTCTCGATGAACCCGTACTCGTTGACCCGGGCGTAGGTGGCCAGAGCGCCGATCAGGCCGATGTTCGGCCCCTCGGGCGTCTCGATGGGGCACATGCGCCCGTAGTGGGAACTGTGCACGTCACGAACCTCGAAGCCGGCCCGCTCACGCGACAGACCCCCGGGCCCGAGGGCGGACAGGCGGCGCTTGTGGGCCAGGCCCGACAGCGGGTTGTTCTGGTCCATGAACTGGCTCAGCTGGCTGGTGCCGAAGAACTCCTTGATGGCGGCGACCACGGGGCGGATGTTGATGAGCGTCTGGGGGGTGATGGCCTCCACGTCCTGGGTGGTCATGCGCTCACGCACCACGCGCTCCATGCGGGAGAGCCCGACACGCACCTGGTTCTGGATGAGCTCGCCCACCGACCGGATGCGCCGGTTGGCGAAGTGGTCCTGGTCGTCGATGCGGTACCCCGACTCGCCGTCGGCCAGGTGGAGCATGTAGGTCGCCGTGGCCAGGATCTCCGAGGGGCTCAGGACCCCCTGGTGGGGTGCGGGCCGCTCCAGGTCGATGTCCAGGACGCTCGAGATCCGCTCGATCTCGGGGCCGAGCTTCCGGTTCAGCTTGTACCGGCCGACCCGGGTGAGGTCGTAGCGCTTGGGGTTGAAGAAGGCGTTCTCGAAGTAGGCGCGCGCCGCGTCAGCCGACAGCGGCTCGCCCGGGCGGGCCCTCTTGTAGATCTCGAGGAGGGCGTCCTCACGGGTCGGCGCCAGGTCCCGTTCTTTCTCCCACTGGCCTTCGAGGAAGTCGAAGTGCCGGACGAACCGGTTCAGGAAGCCCTCGTCCTCATATCCCAGGGCCCGCAGCAGCACGAACAGCGACAGGCGCCGCTTGCGAGCCACCCGGGCGCCGGCGGTGACGTCCTTGGAGGGCTTGGCCTCGACGTCGAACTCGATCCATTCCCCCCGGTAGGGGTGCACGGTGCCCGTCACGATGGTCTTGGTGTCGCGTCCGGGCTGGAAGATCACCCCGGGCGACCGCACCAGCTGGCTCACCACCACGCGCTCGGTGCCGTTGATGATGAAGGTGCCCTTGTCCGTCATCATCGGGAAGTCCCCCATGAAGACGGTCTGCTCCTTGATCTCGCCGGTCTGCGCGTTCATGAACCGCGCCCGGACGAACACCGGGGCGGCATAGGTCATGTCCTTCTCCTTGCACTCTTCCTCCTGGAACTTGGGAGGTGGGCGCAGGTCGGGGTCGGACGGGTCGTACTCGAGCTCCAGGCTCAACTGGCCGGTGAAGTCCTCGATCGGGCTGATGTCGGCAAACGCCTCGGCCAGGCCCTTGTCCAAGAACCAGCGGAACGAGTCCCGCTGGATGGCGATGAGATCCGGCAGCCGCAGGACCTCATCGAGGTTGGCGAACGAGAAGCGCTCCGGGCTCTTAGACCGTGAAGGCAACGGTCGACTCCTCCCAGGTGGGTGGCGGGCAGTGGACGAGACGGCGAACGGGACGGGGGCTGCCCCGGGGGACCGGGGTCGGCGGACTACGGGGTGCTACACGGATCGGGGGGAACGGGCGCGGGGGCTGCGACGGTTAGCCCTGCGCCAAGGGCATTGGGGCGCGCGTCAGCCAGCCATTTACGGCAAGGGTGGCGCGAAGAAAGGGGCACGGCAACCGCATAGCATACGCGCGCGCGCGGCCAAAGGCAACCCCTTCTTGACTGCCACCGACAGGCTACGGACGCACCACGGTGTCGTCAAGCACTCCGGCTCCCTGGGCCGGCCCCACTACTTGATCTCGACGGTCGCTCCGGCCTCCTCGAGCTGGGCCTTGGCCTTGTCGGCCTCGTCCTTCGACACGCGCTCCAGCACGGGCTTCGGCGCCGAGTCGACCAGGTCCTTGGCCTCTTTGAGACCCAGGCTCGTGAGTGACCGGACCTCCTTGATGACCTGGATCTTCTTGTCGCCGGCCGCGTTGAGGACGACGTCGAACTCGGTCTTCTCCTCATCGCCGCCCGAGGCATCTCCGCCTCCAGCGGTGGGGGCAGCCGCCACGGCCACGGGTGCCGCCGCGGTGACCCCGAACTTCTCCTCGAAGTCTTTCAGGAGCTCCGAGAGCTCGAGGACCGTCAGGCTGGCGATCCCTTCGAGAATGTCGTCTTTGCTGATCTTGGTAGCCATGGTGGCGCTGCTCCTTTGGATTGCTCGATGGTGAACAGGTTCGGGGACGGGCCGGGCGGTGGGCTCAGCCCTCTGCCGGGTCGACCTCAGCCGGGGTCTCGGGGCTGGCCTCGGCCACTGCCTCGGTCGAGGACTCGGGGCTGGCCTCGGCCACCGCCTCGGACGGGGACTCGGGACTGGCCTCGGCCACCGCCTCGGTTTCGGGGTTCGCCGTAGCTTCGGGAGCAGCGTCCTCGGCGGCTTCGGCTGGGGCGGCGGCTTCTTCTGGGACGGCGGCCTCTTCTGGGGCGGCGACCTCGGCCGGGGCGCCCCCACGCTCGTCGAGCAGGGCCGACAGTCCGTAGGCGAGGTTGCGGGGGAGAGCCTGGAGGAGGCCGGCGAACTGCCGGAGCGGGGCGGCGATGGCACCGGCCAGCTGCGCCAGGAGCACGTCGCGCGGTGGCAGGTCAGCCAGGGCGTTGAGCTCCTGGGCCGACAGGAAGCCCTCGGCGTGCAGGCCTCCCTTGATCACCAGGTTCGGATAGGTCCGGGCGTAGTCGCGCAAGGCCTTGGCGGCCGCGCTGACCTCGCCCGAGACGAACGCGATCGCCGTGGGACCCTCGAGCAGCGGTGCCAGCGCCTCATGCCTGCCACCACTGATCGCCAGCTTGACCAGGGTGTTCTTGTAGACCTTGTAGTCGCCACCGGCCGTCCGAAGCACATGTCGCAACGCGGCCAGCTCCGAGACGCTCAGCCCCCGGTACTCCGTGAGAATGGCGGCTTCGGACGCCTCGAGGCGCTCACGCACCTCGGTCACCACGGCCACCTTCTGCGGCCTGGGATTCTCCATCGACTCGGCTCCAATGCTCGGAACGGTGCGGCACCGTTCGTCCCTGGCCGCCACCGCGTCCTCCGAGCAGGGCCGATGCCCCACCGTGGGTCACAGTTCGTCACCTGGTCAGGCGGGCTGGGAAGCCCCTTCGACGCCCAAAGGCGTGACCGGAGGTCTACGGCGACGGCTGGTACTCGATCTTGTTGGCTCGACCCCGAGGAGGTCGCCCGGACAAGCTACTACGTCCGGCAGCCGGCTCCGCTAGGCAGAGGCGGCGAGGTCCTCGTCCAGCTCCCGCGCCCGGGCCGGATCGACCCGGACCCCGGGGCCCATGGTGGACGACAGAGCCACCCCCCGCAGGTACCGGCCCTTGGCGGCGGCCGGCTTGGCCCGCATCAGCTCCTCGATCACGGCGTGGAAGTTCTGAAGCAGCTTTTCCCGGGTGAAAGAGGTCTTGCCCACCCGGACGTGGACGTTTCCTACCTTGTCGGTGCGGTACTCGACCCGGCCACCTTTGAACTCGACCACCGCCTTGCCCACGTCAGTGGTGACCGTGCCCGTCTTGGGGTTGGGCATGAGGCCCCGGGGTCCCAGGACCCGTCCCAGCTTGCCGACCTGGCCCATCATGTCCGGGGTGGCGATGGCCACGTCGAAGTCGAGGAATCCGCCCTCCACCCGAGCCACCAGGTCGTCGGCGCCCACCTCGTCGGCGCCCGCGCCCCGGGCCTCGGCGGCCCCGTCACCCTGGGCGAACACCACCACCCGGGCCGTCCGCCCGGTGCCCGCCGGCAGGCTCAGCGTCCCGCGGACGATCTGGTCGGCCTTGCGGGGGTCCACCCCGAGCCGCACGGCTAGCTCGACCGTCTCGTCGAACTTCGCCGGGGCCATCTCCTTCACGAGGTCGACCGCCTCGGCGGGCGAGTACAGGTGTTGCCGGTCGAACTGCTCGAGCGCGGCCCGGTACCTCTTTCCTTTTTGCACGTCGGGCTCCTGTTCTGGTCTTCCTGGCGCGGGGCCGTCAACCCTCGACGGCGATGCCCATCGAGCGCGCCGTGCCCGCCACTTGGCGCTTGGCGGCTTCGATATCGTCGGTGTTGAGGTCGGGCATCTTCACCATGGCGATCTGGGTGACCTGGGCGTCGTTGATCGAGCCCGCTCGCTCGCGGCCGGCGGCGGCGGCGCCCTTCTCGATGCCCACAGCCTCGCGGATGAGGGCGGGCGTCGGCGAGGTCTTGAGCACGAAGGAGAAGGAGCGGTCCTCGTAGATGGTGATCTCGACGGGGACGATCGTTCCCCGCTGGTTCTCGGTGGCGGCGTTGTACTGCTTGCAGAACTCCATGGTCTGGACGCCATGCGGCCCCAACGCCGTGCCCACCGGGGGCGCGGGCGTGGCGCTCCCGGCGGGGAGCTGGATCTTCACGACAGCGAGGACCTTCTTCTTGGGGGGCATGGCGGGGAGCCTCCTGGGCGGCTAGAGCTTGGCGACCTGGCTGAATTCGAGCTCGACCGGGGTCTCCCGGCCGAAGATGTTGACCAGCACCTTCAGTTTCAGCTGGTCCTCGTTGATCTCGTCGATCTGTCCCGAGAAGTCGGCGAAGGGGCCTTCTTTCACCCGAACCGTCTCGCCCACTTCGTACTCCAGGCGGGGCCGGGTCTTCTTCATGGGCTCGGTGCCACCCTCGAGCTTGACCTGGAGGATGCTCTCGACCTCGCGCCGCGACAACGGCGTGGGCTTGGTGCCCGGGCCGACGAACCCGGTGACGCCCGGGGTGTTGCGGATCACGGACCACGAGTCGTCGTCGAGGTCACAGCGGGTCAGGAGGTAGCCGGGGAACACCTTCTTCTGGACCACGACCTTCTTGCCGTTCTTGAACTCGACCACGTCCTCCATGGGGATCACGACCTCGAAGATCCGGTCCTCCATGTTCATCGAGACGATCCTGCTCTCCAGGTTGGACTTCACCTTGTTCTCGTAGCCGGCGTAGGTATGGACCACGAACCAGCGCCCCGGCCGGTCGTACGGGCTCTCGACGACGACGGCAGGCTCCTCGTCGTCCTCGTCGAATCCCCCACCGTCGAGATCGTCTTCGGCGACGGGGCCGGCGACGTGGCCGTTGCCCTCGACGCCCCCGGACAGCCCGGCGCCCACGTCGGCGAGGTCTTCATCGACCAGCACGACGGGCTCCGGCTCGATGGCCGGCTCGGGCTCGAGGGCCGGCTCGGGCTCCACGGCGGGCCCGGGTTCGAGGGCGGGCTCGGGCTCGAGGGCATCGGCTTCGAGAGGTCCGGCGAAGGCCGCCACGGCGTCCACCAATTCCTCACTGGGCTCGAGATCGGGGTCGCTCATGACTTGAACAGGAAGATGACGGCGTGTGAGAAGGCGTAGTTGAGCAAGAAGATCAGGCTGACCAGGAGCACGAGCGTGATGAACACGATGGTGGCCGAGTTGGCGACCTCGTTACGGGTGGGCCAGGCCACCTGGCGGAGCTCGGAGCGCACGTCCCGGAAGAACTCGGCGATCCGGCCGAAGACCGAGGTCTCGGGTTGGACGACCGGCCGGGTCCGCGGAGGGGGCGTCCGCCGGGTCGCGGGGGAGCCGTCAGCCTCGATCTGACCTTGGCGCTGCATCATGCGCTTCATCTCACGGTTCACGGCTTCGCACGCCTTTCGACGGCCACATGGCAGGGCAGGAGGGACTCGAACCCCCAACCGCCGGTTTTGGAGACCGGTGCTCTACCAATTGAGCTACTGCCCTTCGGCGGCCAGGGCGCCGGTCACCGGGAAGGCGGCCAAGGGGGCCGGTCAGTGAGGTTATCACCGGCCGCGCCCGGCCTCCCGCCGGCCAACCGGGCTCCCAGGGGGTGGCGGCGGCGAGAGGGCCCTCTCGCCCCGGTCCGGGGTCAGCGGGTCTCTTTGTGCAGCGTGTGCTTGCGGTCCCAACGGCAGAACTTGGTGAGCTCGATCCGCTCGCGGTCGTTCTGCTTGTTCTTCATGGTGATGTAGTTGCGACGCTTGCACACCTCGCAGGCCAGCGTCACCTGGACCCTCTTCTCGTTTTTCGCCATCGCTCGTACTCCTTGTGATCTGCCCGCCCCCGGCGGGGGGCTACTTCCTCATGCTGGTAGCGGCGGCGGGACTCGAACCCGCGACAACACGATTATGAGCCGTGTGCTCTGACCGACTGAGCTACGCCGCCAAGGGGCGAGCCCCCTGTCGGAATCGAACCGACGACACCAGCCTTACCATGGCTGTGCTCTGCCGACTGAGCTAAGGGGGCGGACGCGTCAGCTCCGCGCCGGACGAGCATAGTCGTCGGGTCCATCCGCCCCGGTGGGGCTCAGCGGGTCCGGGGGGGTCCGGGCGGGGCCCGACTCGGCGCCGATACCATCGTCCGATGGAGGTCCGGCCGGCGCGCCAGGGGGACACCGAGGCCATCCGCGCCATCTACAACGCCGAGGTCGTTGGCTCCACCGTCACCTTCGACCTCGAACCCCGGTCCGCCGAGGAGCAGAGCGCGTGGATCGCCAGCCACCAGGGCGCCCACCCGGCGGTGGTTGCCGTCGAGGGGTCCACCGTCGTGGGGTTCGGTTCCCTGTCGCCGTTTCGCGACCGGGCCGCCTACGCCACCACCGTGGAGGACTCCCTCTACGTGGACCGAGCGTGGCGGGGAAAGGGCGTGGGACGCCTGCTCCTCGATGAGCTCGTGGCCCTCGCCCTGTCCCGGGGGTTCCACACCGTGATCGGGCGCGCCTCGGGGGACAACGAGCCTTCGATCGCTCTGCACCGGGCGTGTGGGTTCGTGCTCGTCGGGGTGGAGCGCGAGGTGGGTCGCAAGTTCGGCCACTGGATCGACGTGGCCATCTTGCAGAGGATGCTGTCAGTCAGGCGCTGACGTAGTCCGGCGACGGGTCCAGCTCGTCGGAGCCGGGGCCCGATTCCCGGTCGCCACGCCGGCGCCACCGGGCCAAGAGGTGCTCTCGGTCGAAGGGCGACAGCGGCACGGTCAGGATGGCGAGGCACGCCAGCAGCGCCACCGCCACCGACAGCGGGTCGGCATTGAAGAGGTCCGACACCAGCGCACGACCGGCCGGGAGGCCGATGAAGGCCGCCGCGATCGACGATCCCACGATGAGGGTGCGCACCTTGCCCGTCGCCACAGGCGCCAACACCACCAGCCCCCACGACAGGTACCAGGGCTGGACCACCGGGCCCAAGGCCACGATGACGAGCATCGTCAGACCCATGGCCCGCAGGGCCCCGATCCGGTCCGAGCGCAGCAACAGCCACACCCCGGTGACGCAGGCGGCGATCACCCCGAGCCCCCGCGTCATCGACAGCGTCGTGTGCAGCGGCACCCCGATCCCCACCAGGTGGGCCAAGTCGGTGACGAAGATGCCCGCGCCGGTGGCGGGCGCCACCCACGACCGGACCGTGCCGGGGGTGGACAGGTTCAAGACCCAGCTCCACCCGAGCCCGGTCACGATCGACAGCGCGCCCATCACGCCGGCGGCGATCAAACCCGCCGTCAACACCGGCCGGATCCGGGCACGCACCGGCAGCCCGGTGCCCATCCAGTCCCAGCCGATGTACACCACGCCCAGCGCGGCCGGGACCTTCACGGCGGCCGCCAGCGCGCACAGGACGATGCCCGCCACCGGTCTGTTGCGGCGCGCCAAAGCCAGGCCGCACATGAGCAAGCCCAACATGAGGGCGTCGTTGTGAGCCCCCCCGACGAGATGCAGGATCGTGACCGGATTGAGCACGGCCACGGTGAAGGCATAGGACGGATCTCGGCCCAGGCTGCGGGCCAGTGCCGGGATCGACAAGGCCATGAGCCCCACGCCGACAACCGCCAGGAGTCGCAACAGCACCAGGTCCACGAGCTCGTTGTGCTGCGACACGCTCGTGAGCATGCCGTCGGTCTCCATGAACAGCGGCCCGTAGGGCACGGGCGTGTTGAGCCACAGATGGTCGACCAACGTCACCGACGGGGCGGCGCCGAGGACACCGGGGCCGTAGTGATACGGGCTGATGTGGTGGCTCATCATCTCGCCCTGGGCCGCATAGCTGTAGATGTCCTTGCTGAACAGCGGGGGCGCCAGCAACAGCGGCAGGATCCACAACGCCAGCACCGCCATGAGCTTGCGCACCGGCACCCCGTTCACCTGCGAGAGGGTGCGGATCAAGCCGTACCAAACCCGCATGAACAGCACGAGCCCGCCGTAGGTGGCGACCAGCCCGAGGAAGAGGTACTCGTGCGACGCCGTGGCGCCGAGCGCGGGCTCGCCGAAGAACCACGCGCCGGGGAGCTTCAGCACGAACGGCGATCCCTGCGGGACAGAGCCCAAGGTGATGGCGCTGATGGCGAGGAAGCCGAGGATGGCGGGCCGAACGAGCAGGCGCGACCCGTCGCCGGCGACGGCGCCGGGCTCGAGGTCGGGGCCCACCAAGGCGCTGAACGGCCACCGGCGACGGACGGCCTCGTCCCACACCGTCAACCGGTCGAGGACGCGCTCGACCACGGGGATCGATGAAGGATCGAAGCCGCGCACGGAGGCGGCGGTCCTTCCCATTAGACCCATCGTCTCGGCCCTCGCCCTGAAGTCACTCGCACCTGCGTCGGTGGCCCGCACCTGCCTCCACTCCCGATCCGCCGGGCCGGGAGGATACGAGTCAGACACATTCGTAACGGCATTGTAATGAAAGGTCCCGCCCCGGCAAGTGCACCCCGGGGCCCCGCCCGGCGGGTACCGAGACTCCCGGGTGAGGCGGGCCCACGGGTCATCCGGAGAGTGGGCCGGGAAGGATTCGAACCTTCGTAGGCTGTGCCGGCAGATTTACAGTCTGCTCCCTTTGGCCGCTCGGGCACCGACCCGCGAGGCGAGACCATACCGCGACCGCTCCGCAGGCTCGGGAGCCACCGCACCAGGCACAGCGCCGGTCGCCTGGGTGACAACGAGCAGCACTATCGTGGCGCCATGCCCACGTTCGACGTGGTCTCGCAGGTCGACATGCAAGAGGTCCGCAACGCCGTCGACCAGGCCAACCGCGAGGCCGGCACCCGGTTCGACTTCAAAGGCACGGGCTCGACCATCGAGCTCGGCGAGGACGACCTCGTCCTGCGGTCGTCGACGGAGGACCGCCTGCGAGCCCTGCACCAGGTCCTCGAGGAGAAGCTCGTGCGCCGCGAGGTGTCACTCAAGGCCTTGGAGGACGGCAAGGTCGAGGAGGCGACCAAGGGCACCGTGCGCCAGCGGATCGCCATCAAGGCCGGCATCTCGGCTGATCACGCCAAGCGCATCAACAAGTTCGTGAAGGACAAGAACCTCAAAGGGGTGTCGTCACAGGCCCAGGGTGACCAGCTGCGCGTGACGGGGAAGAAGCGTGACGACCTGCAGGCGGTCATCAAGGCCCTCAAGGAGCAGGACTTCGGGATCCCCCTGCAGTTCCAGAACTTCCGGGACTGACCCGCCTCAGGGCTCGGCGCCCTCCACCTCCACCACGGACTCCACGAACAACTCGGCGTCGGCGTGGGCCACGGGGTGGACGTTGAAGAGGCGGTTGAAGACGAGGAACTTGACCACCCACAGCAGGGCGAACGCCCCGGTGTTGGCCCCCTCGACGAGCACCGTCCGCCCGAAGTGGTGGAGGTTGTAGACCGTGCTCAGGTGGCGGGCGAACGTCGCCGTCCCGATCGACATGGCGATCCCGATGGCCGTCATGGTCCAGAACGGCACGACTTCTTTGAACACGTGAGACCGGCCGCTCTTGCCCCATGACCAGGACCGGTTGAGGTAGTAGGCCGGCACGCTCGCCACCAGGTTGGCGAAGACGGTGCTGGGCACCTCCGTCCACAGCCGGAACACGCCGAAGACGACGCCCAGGACGGTGAACGACACCAAGGTCGAGATGACCGACACCGTGGCGTAGCGGAACATCTTCTTGCCCGTAGGCGTCTGGTACAGGCGCCACAGGCGCTTCACGGTGGCGACCATCGGGCAAATTTAGCCTGCTGGGGCCGGTTGCACCCATCCGGGCCCGGCGCGGGTGAGGGGGTCGGTTCCCCGCCCGACGATCACCCCGCGGCGTTGGCCCGGGCCACGTCCCCGAACCACCGGGCGCTGGGTTTGGGCCGCCGCTCGAAGGTGGCCGGGTCCACTTCGACCAGCCCGAAGCGGGGGCCGTAGCCGAGGACCCACTCGAAGTTGTCGAGAAGGCTCCAGTAGAAGTACCCCCGGACGTCGATGCCGTCGCCCAGGCACCGCTGCACCCCGGCGAGCGCATCGGTGACATAGGCCACACGCTGGGCATCGTCGGCGGTCCCGATCCCGTTCTCGGTCACCAGGACCGGTATGCCGGTGACCTCCCAGGCCCGGCGGACGGTGGCTTCGAGCGCCTGGGGCCAGAATTCGTACCCCATCTGGGTGACGGCCACCCCCTCCTCGGGGCCGAGGACCCCCTGGGGCCCGACCCGCATCCTCGTGTAGCACTGCACCCCCACGAAGTCGTCGCCCGCGGTGGCCTCGAGGAAGACGTCCTCGGTCGGCCGTCGCATGTGCTCGAGCCGCTCCTCGCCCCCGGCCACGGCCTGCCAGTCGTGCATGGACAGGGTGAGCCCGACGGGGAAGGCTCCCCGCCCACTGCGCAGGGCCTCCACCCCCAGCACATGGGCGCGGCACAACGAGGCATTGACGGCGTCGCGCCGACCCGAGTCCCGGACCGCCGGGGGGAACACCGCCAGCCGGTACCCCATGGTGGCGACGACGTTGGGCTCGTTGAGCGTGCACGCCCACCCCACGAGGTCGCCCAGGTGGTCCGCCACCCGCTCGCAGAACCGGGCGAAGCGCTCGGGGGCGTCGTCGGACTCCCACCCGCCGCGACCGGACAGCCAGCGTGGAATGGTGAAGTGGTTGAGCGTCACCACCGGGGACAGGCCGAGCTCGTGGCATCGCCCGCAGTGGCGCCGGTAGTGCTCGAGCGCGGCGATCGACCACTCCCCCTCGGCGGGCTCGATCCGGCTCCACTCGACCGAGAACCGGTAGGCGCCCAGTCCGAGCGAGGCCACCAGGGCCACGTCGTCGGGCCACAGATGCCACGAGTCGCACGCGTCCCCGCTGGACTCGAGGCACGGCGTTCCCGGGGCGTGCTCGAAGGCCCACCAGTCGTTGTTGGTGTTGGCCCCTTCGATCTGGTGGGCGGCGGTGGCGGTACCCCACACGAACCCTTCGGGGAAGTCGGTCTTCGGCACGTGGACACCGTAGTGGTGGGGCCTGCCAGGATGTGGAGGTGAGCGACGCCCTGGACTTCCTCGTCAAGCTGCTCGACATCGAGCCCATCGAGGTGAACATCTTCCGCGGAGTGAGCCCCGATGAAGATCGTCAGCGGGTCTTCGGCGGCCAGGTGGCCGCCCAGGCCCTCATGGCGGCGGGGCGCACCGTCGAGCGCGGCCGGGTGCACTCGCTCCATGCGTACTTCCTGCGCCCCGGGGACCCCAACGTGCCCATCCTCTACGAGGTCGACCGCATCCGCGACGGCCGGTCCTTCACGACCCGCCGCGTGGTGGCCATCCAGCACGGACAGGCCATCTTCAACCTGGCGACCTCGTTCCACGTCCACGAGGAGGGGGCCTTCGACCACCAGGTGCCCATGCCCGAGGTGCCCGACCCCGAGACGCTGCCCTCGTTGCACGACCGGCTCGAGCCCCTGCGAGACGAGTTGGCCGACTGGTTCGCACGGCCGCACCCCATCGACC
The DNA here is from genome assembly GCA_963731665.1 of uncultured Acidimicrobiales bacterium. Classification (GTDB taxonomy): domain Bacteria; phylum Actinomycetota; class Acidimicrobiia; order Acidimicrobiales; family UBA8190; genus Chersky-840. Next base: position 550,500 of record CAVSWP010000011.1, read on the forward strand.
AGCGCCACGTGGGCGAGCTGCCGTGGATGGCGCATGAGGCCAGAGACCCCGTCCAGCGCGTGTGGATACGGGCCGACGGAACCCTTCCCGAGGACCCCCTCCTGCATGCCTGTGTGGCGGCGTACGCCTCGGACATGTCGCTGTTCGACACCATGCTCGCCCCCCACGAGGTGCGCTGGGAAGACGCCGAGTTCATGGGGGCCAGCCTGGACCATTGCATGTGGTTCCACCGGCCCTTCCGGGCCGACGACTGGCTCCTCTACGACATGGACAGCCCCAACGCCTTCGGGGCCCGCGGCCTCGCCCGGGGGTTCTTCTTCGCCCGCGACGGGACGCTGGTGGTCTCGATGGTCCAGGAGGGCCTCATGCGCCTGGTCCCCAAGCTCACGCTCTGATCGTCTCGGGCGCCCGACGGCGTCGGCGTCTCAGCGCAGGGCGAGGGGGACGTACTGGCGCGGCTCGGCGCCGATGTAGAGCTGGCGGGGGCGGGCGATCTTGGAGTCCTGGTCGAGCATCTCCTGCCAGTGCGCCAGCCACCCGGCCGTGCGGGCGATGGCGAAGAGCACGGGGAACATCTCCAGGGGGAATCCCATGGCCTGGTAGATCAGGCCCGAGTAGAAGTCGACGTTGGGGTACAGGCGCCTCGAGGTGAAGTACTCGTCGGAGAGGGCGATCTCCTCGAGCTTCAAGGCGATGTCGAGGAGGGGGTTCTTGCCGGTGATGGCGAACACCTCGTCGGCGGTCTGCTTGATGATCCGGGCCCGGGGGTCGTAGTTCTTGTAGACCCGGTGGCCGAATCCCTGCAGACGACCGCCCTGCCCTTGCTTGACCGACTCGATGAAGGCGGGCACGTTCTCGATCGACCCGATCTCGGTGAGCATGCGGATGACCATCTCGTTGGCCCCCCCGTGCCGGGGCCCGTACAGAGCGGCGCACGCGGCCGCACAGCACGAATACGGGTCGGCGTGCGACGACCCCACGACGCGCATGGCCGTGGTCGAGCAGTTCTGCTCGTGGTCGGCGTGGAGGATGAACAAGATGTCGAGCGCCCGCGCCAGCGTGGGATTGGCGTCGAAGCGGGGCTCGGCCACCTTCCACATCATCGACAGGAAGTTGCCGGCGAAATCAAGGGAGTTGTCGGGGTACACGAACGGCATCCCCACCGAGAACCGGTGCGCCGCCGCGGCCAGCGTCGGCATCTTGGCGATGAGCCGGATGATCTGGCGGCGACGGGACTCGAAGTCGAAGATCTCCTTGGCGTCGAGGTAGAACGTGGACAGGGCGGCGACCGCCGAGACGAGCATCCCCATGGGGTGGGCGTCGTAGTGGAAACCCTCGAGGAAGCGCTTGCGCACGTTCTCGTGGATGTAGGTGTGGTACGTGATCTCGTGGCGCCAGGCGTCGAATTCGGCCGCGCTGGGCAGCTCCCCGTGCAGGAGGAGATAGGCGACTTCGAGGTAGTTCGACTGCTCGGCGAGCTCGGCGATGTCGTAGCCGCGGTAGCGCAGGATCCCGGCGTCGCCGTCGACGAACGACACCGAGCTCTCACACGCCGCGGTGGAGACGAACCCGGGGTCGTAGAACCAGATACCGGGGAGGAGCTTGCTCCATTCGGACGCCTCCACCCCGCCGTTGCGAATGGGGATCTCGAGCTGGTTGCCCGTCCGGTTGTCGGTGATGGTGATGCTCTCTGGCACGACTCTCGGAACCTCCCCTGCCGTCTGACCCCGATCCTATGGCTCCACCGTGACGTGGGTCACTCCAGGCTCGGTTCGACCCCCCGACTGAAGGGGGACGTCGGCCCTACCCACCCACCTTGAGCGTGATCGCCGGTGACAGCGAGCCGGCGAAGCGCGTGTCCCCTGAGTACGTCGCGGTGATGGCGTGCAACGAGGCGCTCGGGTACGTCGTGGTGCAGGTGGCCTGCTCGGCGTGGACCGGCTGGGCCCCGCAGCCGGGGATGGTGGCGCCGTCGTCGTCGAAGGCCACCGTCCCGGTCGGGGACCCCACGCCGGCCAGCGCGGACACGAGGCCGGCGGTGAAGGTGACGGGGCGGCCCGGGACGGTGATGACCGGGGACGACGTCACCGACGTCAGGGTCGCCGCCACCTGCACCTCGACCTGGACCGAGCGCGACACGAGGAGGCCGCTGGAGATGGGGGACTCGGCGTCGACCTGGACGGTGTAGAACGAGCCGGGCTGCACCGCGAACCTCCGGAGCGCGATGGTCGTGGAGCGATCGGCGCCGAGGTCCACCTTCCTCTGCACCAGGACGGGGCTGACCGGGGAGCCCTGCGGCGTGACCACGCCTCCGATCTCGACGCCCTGTTCGTCCACGTTGCCCCGGTTGGCCACCACGACGTCGGCCACGATGCCCGTCGTGGCTGGGACGACGAGGACCGGCCCGCTCGCCACGGCCGAGGGCTCGGTCACGAAGGCCTCGAAGGCGAGGTCGTGCACCGGTGCGAGCGACGGCGCGGCGACCAGCCGGGCCACGAGCCGGGCGGCGGCGACCGCTTCGAAGACAGCCGGCCGGCGGACCCACGTCGACTGCGGGAGGACCGCCGATCCCGGAGCCCGGCGCATGGCCCGCCGGCACGCCGCCCAGGAGGCGTCGGCGGTGCGCAGGGCGGAGCCCGTCGTCTGCAGCGCCGCCGCCAACGCGCCCTGGTCGACGGGATCGACCCCGGCCCGTCCACCGAGGACCCCTTCGAGCGTCGCCTGCAGGGACTTAACCGCTCGGGCCCGTCCGGCCATGGCCCTCGCACACGCCGCGCCGGTGACCGGATCGGGGGGGGTGAGGACGTCATAGCGTCGCCGCTGAGCATCGGCGTCGGCGGCCAGGGAGTCGAGGTCGGAGAAGAACGTGACCCGGCCCAGAGACGGCGAGTCCCCGAGGAACGACATGAGCGCCGCCCCCGTGGTGTTGGACTGCGCCACGAGCGGCCCCGCCAGCGCCGTGTAACCCCGGTCGACGGTCCGCCGGTACGGGCCCGAGGCCCGGCCGATCTGCGCCACGCCGCTTGCGACCAGGACCACGACGACAGCCGACAACGCCATGGGGACGGCCAATCGCAAGAGGGACCGGACCCGAGCCCGTCGTCGCCCGTGCCGACGCCGCTCCCGGGACAGCGGTCGACGTTGCACCCCGACCATCGTTGCGACCCTAATGGCACCGGGGAGGGCGGGAAATCCGGTCGGACGGGCCGCACCCGATGACGGAGCCCGGCAGCATCGCGCCGCTACACTCGCCTCCCGTGCCCGAAAGCACCCCCCCGGCACCGCCGCCCGTCTTCGCGCGCGCCGACATCCGCCACCGGAGCCGCAAACGGGTGACCCGGCGGCTCCTGAAAGTGGGTGTGGTGGTGGTGGCCGTCATCGTCGTCCTGGCCGGTGTGGGGTTCGGCTACGCCGAGTACCGGAGCCACCAGATCTCGCACATCAAGGTGAACGGGCTGCTAGCGATACCGCCGTCGGGAAACGAGAACGTGGTGCTCGTGGGGTCGACCTCGCGCTGCGCCCTCAAGCAGCAGAACGCGGCCTTCGGCCTGTGCTCGGAGGGCGTCACCGGGGTGAACAGTGACGTCGTGATGATCCTGCACCTCAACCCGAACAACAAGACCGCTTCCATCTTGTCCATACCCCGCGACCTGTTCGTCCCCAATGCGCGCGCCGACGGCCCCAACAAGATCGACGCCGCCCTGGTCGAAGGGCCCCAACAGCTGGTGAGCGCCATCCAGGAGGACTTCGGGATCCCCATCAACCACTACGTGGAGCTCAACTTCGACAGCTTCCAGGGGGTGGTCAACGCCCTGGGCGGGATCCACATGTACTTCCCCGAGCCCGTGTTCGACGCCTACTCGGGCCTCAACGTGCCCACCGCCGGATGCCACGCCCTCGACGGGTTCCAGGCGCTGGAGGTGGTGCGGGCCCGGCACCTGCAGTACAAGGGGCCCGGCGTCACCACCAACAACCACGACGACTGGCCTCAGGACCCCGAGAGCGATCTGAGCAGGATCCGGCGCGACCACGAGTTCCTTCGGGTGCTCGCCGCGGCGGTGGCCAAGCGGGGCCTGAGCAACCCCCTCACCGACAACTCCCTGCTCGGCGCGGTGGCGCCCCAGCTCCAGGTCGACACGAGCTTCTCACTGGGGTCGATGTTCGGCCTGGTCCTCACCTTCCACGGCATCAACACCGCCAAGGCTCCCCAGCTGACGCTGCCGGTGGTGGTCCTGTCCAGCCTGAACTACTACTACCAGGGCTACGACTACGGGAACGTCGAGCTCACCAGCCAGCCCAACGACATGCAGGCCGTGTCGAGCTTCCTCGGGCTCGGAGCCGACCGCAACACCATGACGGGAAAGCAGCTGCCCTCGCCGGGCTCGGTAACGGTGTCGGTGCTCAACGGGACCGGACAGACCGGCCAGGCGGGCCAGACCGCCGACTCTCTCAAGGCGCTGGGTTTCAACGTCGTGGGCCAGGGCGACACCTCGGCGGGAGGCTCCCTGTCGGAGACCACCGTGTACTACTCCTCCTCCAACCAGCTGGCCGCGGCCGAGCAGGTGCTCCACTCGTTGTCGGGGGCGGCCACCCTGGGCAGAGGACCGACGGCCGACGGGGCCCATGTGACCGTGGTGACGGGAACCAACTTCTCGGTGAACGCCCCGCCCTCGAATTCCCGCTCGTCCTCGAGTGCCACCGCCCCGAGCTCGGCCACGACGGCACCGTCGTCCTCGGCCCTGGCGACGCCGACGGCTCCCACCCAGGCCCTGGCGCCGTTCGACCCCCGATCGTGCACCGCCTCGGGCGGCGAAGGCCCCTGAGGCGGGCTCCCTAGCCCTGCCGGAGCCCCACCGAGGTCTTCAGGCTGCTGGCCGTCTTGCGCCACTGCACGGTGGGGGCGATGGCGTTGAGGTCGACGCGGCCGCGGTGGCGGTCGACGACGGCCAGGAGCGAACGGATGGTGGCGGGCCCCAAGAGGTGCGGCACCAGGCCCAGGTCCAGGAGCTTGGTGTGGGCGGCCCGGTAGTAGTGCTCCTCCTTCTCCACCCGGGGGTCCTCCACGTGCTCGATGCGGGTGGCCCCGGGGTAGGCCTCGGCCACCATCTCGGCCATCTGCAGCACGCTGAAGGACTCGGTGAACTGGTTGAAGACCCGGTACTCGCCCTCCGCCGCGGGGTTGAGCAGGGCCAGCTCCACACAGGCCAGGGTGTCTCGGATGTCGAGCATGCCCCGGGTCTGGCCCCCTTTGCCGTAGACCGACAGGGGATGGCCCACCACGGCCTGGACGCAGAAGCGGTTGAGCACCGTCCCGAACACGGCGTCGTAGTCGAAGCGCGTGGCCAGGTCCTCGTGCATGGTGGTCTCGTCGGTCTCCTGGCCGTAGACCACGCCCTGGTTGAGGTCGGTGGCCCGCATGCCCCAGATGCGACAGGCGAAGAGCATGTTGTGGCTGTCGTGCACCTTGGACAGGTGGTAGAACGAGCCCGGCTGCTTGGGATAGGGCAGGACGTCGGTGCGGCCCTTGTGGGTGATCTCGATGAAGCCCTCTTCGATGTCGATGTTGGGGGTGCCGTACTCCCCCATGGTCCCGAGCTTCACCAGGTGGATGGAGCGGTCGCGCTCGGCGATGGCGTAGAGCAGGTTGAGCGTGCCCACCACGTTGTTGACCTGGGTGTACACGGCATGGGCCCGGTCGATCATGGAATACGGGGCCGAGCGCTGCTCGGCGAAGTGCACCACGGCCTCGGGCTCGAAGCGCTCCAACAGGGTCTCGCAGAAGCGGTGGTCGGTGAGGTCTCCCACCAAGGCCTCGACGCTCAGCCCCGAGACCTCGGCCCAGCGCCGCACCCGGTGCTGGAGATGGGCGATGGGCACCAGGGAGTCGACCCCCATCTCGAAGTCGTACTGCCGGCGCACGAAGTTGTCGACCACGCCCACGTCATGGCCCCGACGCGACAGGTGCAACGCCGTCGGCCAACCCAAATACCCGTCGCCCCCCAGCACGAGGATTCGCACCCGTGCCACCTCCCTTCGTCCCCCTGCGCTGATGCGACAGGCCCCATCAAGGATCCCCGATCAACCTGGGATAAGCCTGGGATGATCTGCAGAACCGCCTGTGAAGCCGTAAGGAGACCGTGAGGATACTGCCTGCGGCTCCCCCGTCTCGGTGAGGGGACGGCACTACGATCGCCGACGTGCCTGGCGACCACCACGTACTGCTGGCCGCCGGCGCCGCCACCGTCCACCTCCACCTGAGCTGGTTCCAGACGGTGGTCCTCGGCATCGTGCAGGGCGTGAGCGAGCTGTTCCCGGTTTCGAGCCTGGGCCACATCGTGCTCCTGCCATCGCTGTTCGGCTGGCACCAGGTCGTCACGGTCCAGTCGGACCCCGAGTCCCCGTGGCTGGCGTTCGTGGTCCTGCTGCATGTGGGAAGCGCCCTCGGCCTCCTTGTGTACTTCTGGCGGGACTGGGTGGCCATCATCCGGGCCTGGCTCCACACCCTCGTGACCCGGCGCATCGAGACCTCCGACGAACGCCTGGCCTGGCTGATCATCGTGGGGAGCATCCCGGCCGGCGTGATCGGCGTGGCGCTGGAGCACCCCCTGCGCGTGGCCCTGGCTAAACCGGAGTCGGCCGCTCTGTTCCTCATCCTGAACGGCGGGGTCCTCCTGGCCGCCGAACGACTGCGTCAACGCGCCGCCGTCAAGGCGCTCGCCGCCCGGGAGGGGGCCAAGGAGGACGGGGGTCGCCGCCTGGAGACAATGGAGTACCGGGAGGCGGGCGTCATCGGGATCGCCCAGTCCACCGCCCTCATCGCCGGCATCAGCCGGGAGGGGGTGTGCATGACCGCCGGCCTGGCCCGGGGTCTCGACAACGAGGACTCGGCCCGCTTCGCCTTCCTCCTCGCCACCCCGATCATCCTGGCGGCGGGACTGTTCAAGCTGTCGGACCTGACCGGACCCCTCGGCAACGGCCTGCGGGGCCAGGCGCTGGTGGCCATGGCGATCACGGGCGTCACGGCCCTCATCTCGGTGCGCTACCTCATGGGGTACTTCAAGACCAGGACCCTGACCCCTTTCGGGATCTACTGCCTGGTCTTCGGGACTTTCATGGCCATTTACATCGGGGTCAAGTGAGCTCCATCCCTCTGCATTGAGCCCGCAGCGGGCGCGGGAACGGTCCCGGGGTGCGTCGACCGCTCCAAGTTGCGCCGGCGCCGCCGGTAAAATGTGGAGCGCCCGCACCTGGCAGGTCGAGGCAGGGGTGCAAGCACGGGAGGGGGGGCGGTGGCTCGACAGCAACCCGGGAGCGGGCTTCGCGAGCCGCGCGCGTCGGTGGCTCCGTTGAGCCTGGTGCCGATCGAGACCCTCCCCGCCGCCGAGCTCGACCTCACGGTGGTCATGCCCTACTACAACCCGGGCCCGATGCTCCGGTCGACGGTGCAGCGAGCCGTGGAGGTCCTGACCGAGACGGGAATCTCCTTCGAGATCGTCACCGTGTCCGACGGGTCCACCGACGGCAGTGACGCTTCCCTCGACGGCCTGGCTCCCGACGTCGTGGTGCAGGTCGTGCTCCCCCATGCCGGCAAGGGCAAGGCGGTGCGGGCCGGGCTGGCCCGGGGTCGGGGCCGCTACCTGGGGTTCATCGACGGCGACGGCGACGTGCCACCCGAGCTCCTCGCCGAGTTCGTCGAGGTCGTGCGCCAACGGCATCCCGATGTCGTGCTCGGCAGCAAGCGCCATCCCGACTCGCAGGTGGTCTACCCCCTGGCCCGGCGCCTGTACTCGTGGGGTTACCAGCAACTGGTGCGCGTGCTGTTCCACCTCGACGTGCGCGACACCCAGGCCGGGATCAAGCTGGTCCGCCGCGAGGTCATGGCTGAGGTGCTGCCCCTCATGGTGGAGCACGGCTACGCCTTCGACTTGGAGATGCTCGTGATCGCCCAGCGGTTGGGGCACGGTGACCTGGTCGAGGCGCCCGTGCGCATCGGCCGGCGCTTCTCGAGCACGGTGTCGAGCCGCGTCGTGTTCGACATGCTGCGCGACACCTTCGCCATCTGGTGGCGCCTGCGGGCCGGCCACGCCTACGGAGCCAAGCGCCCGGCCTGACCGCCCCTCCCGGGCGCGGCCCGAGAGCGATGCGACAACGGGGTCGTAGCATGCCGCGATGACGCGCGCCCCGGACACCGATCTGGGGCCGTCGGCCGAGGCCGACGTGGTAATGACGGCGCTGTGGGGTGCGGTGCACGAGGCCAAGGGGCCGGACCCCCTCGCGCCGGTGACCGTGGTGGCGCCATCGCCCTATGCCGCCTTGTCGGCACGCCGAGGTCTGGGAGCCGCGGCGGAGCCGGGGGGTCGCCGGGGCGTGGCCAACGTCAGCTGCACAACGGCGGACAAGCTGGTGCGCCATCTCGGCGTCCCCGTGCTGGGCGCCCGCGGGCTGCGCCCGGCGCCGGGCCCTGTCGACCTCGAGGCCGTCCGGACCGTGGCCGTGGCCTCGGGCGGCTGGCTGGCCGAGCTCGTCGGGCACCCCCGCGGTCTCGTGGCCCTGCGCGACGGGATCGCCGAGCTCCGTCGTTGCCCGGCCGCCACGCTGGAAGCGCTGGCCCGGCGCCCCGGACGCATCGGCGACCTCAGCCGTCAGCTCCGTGCCGTGCGAGCGCAGCTGAACCGACGCGGCTTCGCCGACACCGTCGACCTTTCCGAGGCCGCCGAGGCCGCCGCGGGGGCTCCGGGCGCGCTCGAGGCATTGGGGCCCGTCCTCGTGCTCGACCGGGGGTCGATGCCACCGTCGCAGCGCAGGGTCCTCGACCTCGTGACGTCTCGGGCCCCGAGCGGTCGCGTCGAGTCCGGCGCCGGCGAGCACACCCTGACCGAGGTGCGCGTCTGTGCCGACCCCGACGAGGAGGTACGCGCCGCGGTGCGCAGCGTGCTGTCGGGGATCGACGCCGGCGTCCCGTCCTGGGCCCAGGCGATCTTCCACCCTCCCGGCCCCGGCTACGCCCGCGACCTGCACCAGGAGCTGGCCGCCGCCGGCGTCGCCGTCAACGGGCCCGACCCCCGCCGCCTGGACCGGTCGGTGGCGGCAGCCACCTTGCTGGGCCTGCTGGAGCTCCCCGGCACCGACTGGCCCCGCCACGAGGTGATGGCATGGCTCTCGACGGCGCCGATCGTGTGGGGGCCCGACCGCCGGAGGGCCCCCGCCAGTCGGTGGGACTCGCTGTCGTCGGAGGCGGGGGTGGTGCGGGGTCTGGCCCAATGGGGTCAGCGCCTCGAGAACCTCGCCGCCGCCCACGAGGAACTGGACCACGACGCCCGGGAGCTCGCCGCGTTCGTCGGGAGCCTGGCGGCCAGGACGGCCCCGCCCACCGGGTCATGGTCCACCCACGCGACATGGGCGGTCGAGCTTCTCGACCACGTCCTCGACACCGACACCGGGTCGTGGCCGGTCGACGAGCTGGCCGCCGCCGAGCAGGTCCGGGGCACGGTGCTGGCGCTCGGGGATCTCGACGCCTTGTCGGAGCGCGTCGACCACCTCGCCTTTGGGCGGGCGCTGCGGAGCGCGCTCGAAGAGACAGGCCTCGACACCACCGAGCTCCCCGACGGTGGCTTCGGCGACGGGGTGTTCGTGGCCCGGTTCGGTCAGGCCCGGGGTCTGCGCTTCGAACGTGTCGTGCTCGTGGGCCTGGCCGACGCCGTCGTCCCCGGCGCGGTCGCTGACGACGGCCTGTTGCCCGAGAGCGTCCGCCGACTCGACATCTCGGGCGGCCTGCGCACCCGAGCCGACCGGCTCGCCGAGCTGCACGACGACGTGGTGGCCGCCATCGGTGCCGGGGCCACACGACGCATGGCCACCTACCCACGCGTGGACCCCCGCACCGGGCGGGCCCAGGTGCCGTCGCGCTGGATCGATTCCCTGTCGAGCATCAGGACCATACGGCGCAGCGTCGACTCCTTCGCGGCGGGGATCTCCTCGGCCGACCCACCCCTGTCGGTCGCCGAGCTCGAGCTGCACGACATGGCGCGTTGGGCCGGCCAGGGCAAGGACCCGGCGCGCTCCCCCCTGGCACTGTCCTCGGGCCGACTGCGCACCGGGCTCGAGGCGGCGAGAGACCGCATGGGCGAGGACTTCACGCGCTTCGACGGCAACGTCGGGATGGGGTTGGTGTCCCCGTTCCTGGCCGACGCCCCGATGTCCGCCACCCGCCTCGAGGTCTACGCCAAATGCCCGCGCCGGTTCCTTTACGACCGCGTGTTGCAGGTCTCCAAGCGCACCCTTCCCGAAGACATCTGGCAGATGGAACCGCCCGAGCGCGGCACCCTGGTGCACGCCATCCTCGAGGAGTACCTCCTCGAGCGCCTGGGCGGGGCGCCACGGTCGCTGCCCCGGCTCCTGGCCATCGCCGAGACGCACTTCGACAGCGCCGAGGGCCGGGGCCTGGTGGGCAAGGCGCTGCTGTGGCGGATGGACAAAGCGGTCCTGCGGCGTGACCTGGCACGCTTCCACGACGAGGAGGGCGACCTCGAACCGTTGGCGGCCGAGCTCGAATTCGGCACCGGGGCCGAGGGCGCAGGTCCCGCGGTGACCGTCACGCTCGAGAACGGGCTCGAGGTCCGCTTCAAAGGCAAGGCGGATCGCGTGGACCGTGCCCCGTCGGGCGAGCTCGTGGTGTCGGACTACAAGACGGGCAAGCAGACGGTGTTGAGCGGCCTGAAGAAGGACCCCGTGGCGGGGGGCCGGCTCCTGCAGCTGCCCATATACGCCCTGGCGGCACGGGCGCGCTTCGGCGGGGACGCGGTGCGGGCGCGGTACTGGTTGCTGTCGAAGAAACGGGTGGCACCGTGCTTCAGCCTCGCCATCACCCCGGAGGTCCAGGCGCGCTTCGTGGCGGTACTCGGATTGATCGCGCAGGGCGTCGAAGCGGGAGCGTTCCCCGGCGCCCCGACCGAGAAACCCGGCGACTACCAGTTCGAGACCTGTCGGATGTGCGACTTCGACGTCGTATGCCCCGGGGACCGGGACCGGCAGTGGGCGCGCAAGAGCGCGGCCCCGGGCGTCGCCCCGGTACTGGCGCTCATGGAGGACGAAGCTCCCGACGACGTCGCGGGGGCGGTCGTCGATGGGTTCGGGGACGACGAGGACGTGGGCGGGTGACGCCGTCCCACGACGACACCGGGGCGCGGGCCCAGGTCTGGTCGGATCTCGACTCCACGCTGGTGGTGGTGGCCGGGGCGGGCACGGGCAAGACGACGGCACTGGTGGGCCGGATCGTCGAGCTCGTGAGGAGCGGGCGCGCCCCGCTGCGCGCCGTGGCCGCCATCACGTTCACCGAGGCGGCCGCGGCCGAGCTGCGCCAACGCATCCGGGAGAGGATCGAGACCGTCGCCGCCGAGCATCCCGAGGAGACGCTCCTCGCCGACGCCCGCCAGGAGGTCGACGAGGCCGCCATCTCCACGCTGCACGCCTTCGCCCAACGCATCCTGGTCGAGCACGGCGTGGCCGCCGGGATCCCGCCCGGGTTCGACGTGCTCGACGAGACCGCCGAGCGTGCCGACTTCGAGGCCCGCTTCGAGCGCTTCGCCGACACCCTGCTCGCCGACCCCGGGGCCGAGCCCGCTCTGGTTCTGGCCTTCTCCCTGGGCTTGACCCCTGACGACCTCGTCGAGATGGCCAGGGCCCTGCACCGGCACTGGGACAGGCTCGAAGACGGCGGGTTGGCAGCCCTCGAGCACATGGCCCCGGCAGGCGGAACGGGAGCCCCGGCGGATGTCGGAGGAGTGCTCGACGCTATCGACGGCGCGCTGGCGATGGCGCGGTGGTGCACCGACGACGACGACAACCTGAAGGCGCACCTCGCTCGCCTCGCCGTCGTGCGAAGCGATCTGGCGTCGTGCGACGACGAACTCTCGGCGCTGCAATTCCTCGCCGAGGGCAAGACCCTGGGCCACGCGGAGGGGCAGCAGGGGAACTGGAACGGTCACATCGACGAGGTGCGGTCGGCCTGTGCGGCGGCAGAGCAGGCCCGCCTGAATCTGCTGCGTGGCACCTACCACGCCGTGCTGGGTGAGCTCGGGGCGCGGCTGGGTGCGTTCGTCCTGGCGGTGGCCGACGAACGCCGGGCCGAGGGACGGCTCGGATTCCACGACCTGCTAGTGCACGCCCGGAACCTCCTGCGACGCGACCGCGGCGTCACCGCCGCCCTACGGCGCCGCTACCAACGCCTGCTCATCGACGAGTTCCAGGACACCGATCCCATCCAGGTCGAGCTCGCGGCGCGCCTGGTCGCCACCGTGGACGGCTCGGCAGAGCTCGGCGACGCCCAACCGGGTGCGCTCTTCGTGGTGGGAGACCCCAAGCAGTCGATCTACCGGTTCCGGCGGGCCGACATCGAGCTGTTCTCACGCGTGGCCAGCGAGATCGGGGAAGAGATCGTCCTGGTCAACAACTTCCGTTCGGTGCCCGGCATCCTCGATTTCGTCAACGCCGTCTTCGCCGACCTCTTCGGTACGGACCCGGTGGCGGGCCAAGCCGCCCACCACGCGCTCGTCGGCGACCGGGACCCCGCTCCCCTGCGCTACCGGGGTCGGGAGACGAGCGGGCGCCCCCGACCGACGGCGAGCGCCGGGAACGGTGCGCGGCAGCTGTCGCTCGACGGTATGGGCGGCGCGCCGGAAGAGGCTCCTGGCGAGGCGGCGCCCACCCGGCGCCGGCCGGCGGCGGGGATGCCCCCCGTCGTGCTGCTGGGCGGGCCCATGAGAAAGAGCGTCGCCGAGGTGCGGCGGGCAGCCGCCAGCGATGTGGCGCTCACCGTCGCCGACGTCCACGACAGCCGGTGGGCCGTCGTGGACGAGGAGGACGGCACCCTCCGGGCGGCGCGATGGCGCGACGTCGCCGTCCTGCTCCCGGCGCGCACCGCGCTGGCGGCCCTCGAAGAAGCGCTCGAGCAGGCGCGCATCCCCTACCGGCTCGAGGGTGTCGCTCTGTTGTGGGGGTCCGACGAGGTGCGAGACATCCTCGCCGTCCTGCACGCCGCCGATGACCCCGCCGACCGCGTGGCCGTGCTCGGGGCCCTGCGCAGCCCGGGACTGGCGTGCGGCGACGACGACCTCGTCACGTGGCGCCACGCACAAGGGAGTTGGGATCCCCGGCACCGGGCACCGGACGGGCTCGAGGCCCATCCCGTGGCGCGCGCCATGGCGGTGCTGGCACGCCTGCACGACGAGCGGTGGTGGCGCGAGCCCTCGGCCCTGGTGGCCCGGGCCACCTCCGAGCTCCGGAGCTTCGAGCTCTGTCTGGCCTATCACCGCCCCCGCGACCACTGGCAGCGGCTGCGCTGGCTCCGGGACCAGGCCCGGCTCTTCGACGAGACCGTGGGCGGGTCGTTGCGGTCGTTCCTGCGATGGGCCGATCTCCAAGCCGAGGACGACCGCCGCAGCGGCGGCGTGGGCCCCCCCGACCCCGACGACGATGCCGTGCGCGTCATGACGATCCACGGGTCCAAGGGCCTCGAGTTCCCCGTCGTCGTCCTGGCCGGGCTCGAGCGCGACGTGGCGTCCGGGCAACGACCGGCGGCGGTGCTGTGGCGCGAGGACGGGACCCCGGAGCTTCGGGCCGGCGGCGCGCTGCGCACGCTGGGGTTCGAGGAGGCCGCCAAGCGCGAGCGTGAGCTCGACGCCCTCGAAGCGCACCGTCTGCTGTACGTGGGTATGACCAGGGCTCGGGACCATCTGATCCTGTGCCTGCACCACAAGCAGCCCAAGGAGGGCTCGACGGCCACGTCCAGCGTGGCCGCCCAGTTGCGAGAGATCTGCCTGCGCTGGCCCCATCTGTGGCGACGCCTGCCCATCGAGGCGTTGACCCCGGAGGAAACCGCCGAGGAGCACGACCCCACCGAGGCCTTGGCCCGGGTCCGGGCGCGCTTCGGACTGGACGACGCCCCGCCGCCGGGGGCGGGCGCCGGGGCCGGGCCCGACGACCCGGAGGTGGTGGCGTGGAGCGGGGGCGTGGAGGCGTTCGCGGCGCGACGGGCCGAGGCCATAGCCCGGACGCTGCCGGGCGCCGGTGACCACGGCGACGGCGGTGTCCGACACGGTCGCTCGCAGCCACGACCACTCCGTCGGCAATCGAGGGACACGGTCGGCGGCACCGGACCCGGGGTGGCCCGACGCCGGCGCGGCGCCCTGGCGCGACAGCGACACCGCGCTGCAGATCGGGCGGGCCGTGCACAGCGCGCTGGCCGCCATCGACCTCTCGACCGGCACCGACTCCGCCGGCCGCCCGGCGGCCGAGGTGGCCCGGGCCCGAGCGGCGGCCCAAGGGTTGCCCCAGCACGCCGGCGCCGTGGCCGCCATGGTGGGCGCTGCGCTGGCGTCCCCGACGGTCGTGACCGGGGCGGCGCGCCGGCACTGGCGCGAGCTCTTCGTCGCCGTGCCCGTGGGAGACGGGGTCCTCGAGGGCTTCGTGGACCTCGTGCTCGACGACGACGACGGGCTGGTGGTGGTGGACTACAAGACCGACCGCACCGGGGGGCGACCGGGGCTCGACCACGCCGCCGCCCGCTACCGGCCCCAGGTGGCCAGCTACGCCCTGGCGCTCGAGGAGGCCACGGGCCGGCCAGTCACGCGCTGCGTGCTCGTGTTCGTCGGCGACGGGGAGCCGGTCGAGGACGTCCTCGAGGGCGCCGAGCTCGGTACGGCTCGTGCGACGGCCCGAGAGGCCGCCGAGCGGCTCGTCGCCAGCGCGCCGGGATAACTCAGGGAACGGCCTTCCCCGGTAGTTCCCGGTCGTCGGAGCGCGACCCCTCGATGAGCTCGAGACCCGACTCTCCGAGGAGGCCGCGCTTGGTCCGGGCGAACTCCGGGGCCTCCAGGGCGCGTGCCGTGGCGTCGACGGGCTCGAGCTCGGGCATCTCCTTGTCGGCGCCGCCCACCACGCCCAGGTCGTGAAAGCGCCGGGCCTGCGGGAAGACGTTGCGTTCGAGTGATCCCACGGCCTTGTTGTAGGAGTCCACGGCGCCACTGAGGCTGCGACCGGTGCGGGCCATGTGCTCGCCGAAGGTGGCGAGACGCTTGTAGAGCTCGCGCCCCATGTCCTGCACCTCGCGGGCGTTCTCGGCGAGTGCCTCCTGCTGCCATCCCGAGGCGATGGTCCGCAACAGGGCGATCAGCGTGGTCGGCGTGGCCAGCAGCACCCGGTGGGAGACGGCGTGCTCGAGGAGCGACGAGTCGTGCTCGAGGGCGGCGGCCAACAGGGCGTCGCCGGGTATGAAGGCCACCACATACTCGGGCGAGTTCTCGAACTGCTCCCAGTAGGCCTTCTTCGACAGCGAGTCGACGTGGGCCCGGAGGTGACGGGCGTGCACCACGAGCTGTGCCCGCCGATCGGCTTCGTCGGTGGCGTCGTTGGCGTCGAGAAACGCCTGGAGCGGCACCTTGGCGTCGACCACGACCTGCCGGGCGCCGGGGAGGGTCACCACCATGTCGGGACGGATCCGCCCGTCGCTTCCCTCGGTGCTCACCTGTTGCTCGAAGTCGCAGTGCTCGACCATCCCGGCCATCTCCACCACGCGTCGCAACTGCATCTCCCCCCAGCGACCGCGCGTGGCCGGCGAACGCAGCGCCGTCACCAGATTGCGGGTCTCGGACTGCAGCTTGTCCTGGGACTGCCCCAGGCTCCGCACCTGCTCGGTGAGCCCGGTGTAGGCCTTCTGGCGTTCGAGCTCGAGGAGCCGCAGCCCCTCCTCGTAGCGGCCAAGCTGCTCGCGCAGCGGGGTGAGGAGCTGCTCGATGGCCTGGGTGCGCTGGTCGAGGTCGCCGCGCGCCGATTGCTGGGCGTGGGCCAGACGGGCGTCGGCCAGCTCCAGGAACTGGCTGTTGTTCTGCTCGAGGGCCTGGCGCGACAGCTCGGCGAACTCGCCCACGAGCTGGCGGCGCACGTCGTCGCTCTCCGTCCGGCGCTCCTGGGCCGCTCCCCGCTCCAGGTCCAGTGCCACCTGCAGCGCAGCCGCCTCGGCCCGGGCAGAGCCCAGCGCCTCGGCCTGACGGGCCCGCTCGACCCCGGCCCGCGCCGCGGCGCGCGCCGCGGCCAGCGTCCAGGCGATGACCACACCACACCCGGCGCCGACGACGATGCCGATCACGAGGCCAACGATCATGGGATCTCCCTGCTACGAGGGGGCACGACGGTCGAGCGTAACGCCGGGATGTGACAGTCCCGGGGGACCGGCCCCGAGGCCACCGGTGTGGCCGGGGGGCAGGTAGCGTCGACACAGTGGTGCGTAAGGGCACGGTGGGACGAAACGCAGGCGTGAAGTCCCAGGCCCCCACGGGTGCCACGGGCGGACGCCAGGGAAACGGCAACGTCCCGCCCGCCGCCTCGCGAGGCTCGCTGCGGAGTTTCCCGGCGCAGGAGCTGGTCGAGGACTTCAGCCTGGCGTGCATCTCCCGGGCCTTGGACGACCGCGAGATCCTCCTGCAGAAACAGAGCCGGGTGTTCTTCCAGATCTCCGGGGCCGGGCACGAGACCCTGCTCCTGGCGCTCGCCCGGTCACTGCGCCCGGCCTACGACTGGTTCTTTCCCTATTACCGCGACCGCGCCCTGGTGCTCGCCCTGGGCGTGACGCCGCTCGACATCATGCTCCAGGCGGTGGGGTCGTCATTGGACCCGGCCTCGGCGGGCCGCCAGATGCCCTGTCACTGGGGGGCCGTGACGCGCAACATCGTGACGCAGTCGAGCCCCACCGGCAGCCAGTGCCTGCCGGCGGTGGGATGCGCCGAGGCGGGGCGCTACATCGCCCGGCGACCCGGCCTCACGGGATGCACCGCCTACGGCGACGAGATCACCTACGTCTCACTGGGCGAAGGGGCCACCTCGGAAGGGGAATTCTGGGAGAGCCTCAACACCGCGTGCCGGCTGCACCTGCCCACCTTGTTCGTGGTGGCCGACAACGGGTACGCCATCTCGGTGCGCGCCGCCGACCAGTCCCCGGCGCCCGTCGCCGAGCTGGTGCGAGGGTTCCGGGGCCTGGCCATCACCCAGATGAACGGCTGGGACTACGCGTCGTGCCGGACCAAGGGCGCCCGGGCCATCGCCCGGGTGCGCGCCGGCGAGGGGCCCGGGCTGATCCACGCCCAGGTCACCCGGCCCTACTCCCACTCGTCGGCCGACTCCCAGGCCAAGTACCGCGACGCCGGCGAGCTGGCCGAGGAGCACGCCCACGATCCCATCGACACCTTGGAACGCGAGTTGCTCAGCGCCGGCGTGCTCACCGAGGACCAGGCCGCCGCGCTGCGGGCCGAGGCGCGCGACTTGGCCGCCGCGGCGGCGGAGGAGGCCCTGGCCGCGCCGCGCCCTGACCCCGCCACGGTGACCGACCACGTCGTGGCCCTCCCGTCGCTGCCCGAGCCCGAGCCCGATCCCTTGCCGGAGGCGGGCGCCGAGGAGCCCGTCGTCATGGCGGAGGCCATCCGCCTGACCCTGCACGAGCTCCTGGCGGCCGACGAGCGCATCCGGGTGTTCGGCGAGGACGTCGCCGATGCCGGCGACGAGGTACTGGACCAGGTCGAGGGCAAGGGCGGGGTGTTCGGGGTGACCCGCGGGCTGCAGCGGCGCTTCGGATCGGCGCGCTGCTACAACACGCCCCTGGCGGAGTCGAACATCATCGGCCGCGGCATCGGGCAGGCGCTGCGGGGGCTGCGGCCGTGCCCCGAGATCCAGTTCTTCGACTACATCTGGCCGGCCATGCAGCAGCTGCACAGCGAGGCGGCCACCATCCGGTGGCGGTCCAACGGCTCGTTCACCTGTCCCCTGGTGGTACGCGTCGCCATCGGCGGCTACCTCACGGGCGGGGCCCTGTGGCACTCGCAGAGCGGGGAGTCGATCTTCGCCCACATCCCGGGACTGCTCATCGCCTTCCCGTCGCGCGGGCGCGACGCCGTGGGACTGCTGCGCAGCGCCTTCGCGGCGCAGGACCCGGTGCTCTTCCTGGAGCACAAGCACCTCTACCGCCAGCGCTACGCGGCGGACCCCGTGCCCCGGGCCGGATGGATGCTGCCCTTCGGCCGCGGCACCGTGGCCCGGCCGGGCAGCGACGTCACCATCGTCACCTGGGGGGCCACCGTGCAGAAGTCGCTGGTGGCCGCCGAGGAGCTGGCGGGCGAAGGGTGCTCGGTGGAGGTCGTCGACCTCCGCACCATCTCCCCGTGGGACCGCGACATCGTGTGCGAGTCCGTGCAGCGCACCAGCCGCCTGGTGGTCGTGCACGAGGACACCCTCACCGCCGGGTTCGGAGCCGAGGTGGCGGCCTGGGTCGCCGAGCACTGCTTCTGGGCACTCGACGCCCCGGTGGCGCGCGTCACGGCCAAGGACACGTTCGTGGGTTACGAGCCGTCGCTCGAGCACGCCATCCTCCCCCAGGTCGACGACATCGTCAGCGCGGTGCGCGCCACCTCCGGAGCCTGAGCACGTGGATCGCGTGGTGGTGGTGGGGGCGGGCTTCGCCGGGCTCAGCACGGTGCGGCATCTGCAGCGCCAGCCGGTGGAGGTGACCATCGTCGACCAGCACAACTTCCACACCTTCCAACCGCTTCTGTACCAGGTGGCCACGGCGGGGCTCGATCCCGCCGACGTGGCCTATCCGGTGCGCACCATCTTCGGCCGGGAGCCCAACGTCGCCTTCCGCCACGGTCGCGCCGTGTCGGTCGACCTCGGGGCGCGCCAGCTGGCGCTGGCCGACGGGGGGCAACTCGACTACGACCACCTGGTGGTGGCCACCGGCGCCACCACCGGGTACTTCGCCGTCCCCGGGGCCCAGGACCACGCCATGGCGCTGTACACGCTGGCCGACGCCCGGCACCTGCGCAACGCCGTGCTCGGGTGCCTCGAGGCGGCCGACGCCCGCCCCCAGGACTTCGACAACGGGGCGCCGTCCTTCGTCGTGGTGGGCGGCGGTGCCACCGGCGTCGAGATCGCCGGCGCGTTGGTGGAGCTGCTCGACGTGGCGGTGCGGCGCGACCGATTGCGCATCGACCGGCAACGCTCCCGGGTCATCCTCCTCGAGGCGGGCGATCGCCTGCTTCCCGGCTTCGCCGCCGAGGCCAGCCGCTACGCGCTGGAGACGCTGCGCTCGCGCCAGGTCGACGTGCGACTGCACAGCACGGTGGCCGAGGTGACCGGTGACGGGGTGCGCCTCGACGGCGAGAGCCTGCGCGCCGCCGCCGTGGTCTGGGCGGCGGGCGTGACCGTGGACGGCACCCTGGCGGCCACCCTCCCCACTGCGCATGGCCGGGGGGGCCGGGTGACGCTCCAGCCCGACCTGTCCATCGTGGGGCACCCCGAGGTGTTCGTCGTCGGCGACGCCGGCGCGGTGCCGTGGGGGCCCGCCCGCCCCGAGGCCTGCCCCCAGGTGGCCCAGGTGGCGATCCAGTCGGGGAAGCACGCCGCCCGCCAGATCATGGCCCAGCTGGCCGGCCAGACCACCACGTTGTTCGCGTACCACGACAAGGGGCTCATGGCCACCATCGGGCGGCACGCGGCGGTGGCCCAGCTGCGGCGGGGCCCCATCCTGCGGGGGACGCTCGGCTGGCTCGCCTGGCTCGGCCTTCACCTCGTGTACCTGGTGGGCTTCCGCAACCGGGTGGTGGTGCTGATCAATTGGTTCTGGCGCTACCTGGACTGGCCGTCGGGACCCCGGCTCATCGTGGCCGACGTCGAGGCCGACCTGTGAGGCCGTGAAGGCTACGGTGGCAGTGTGGCGAGACGGGTCGCGGTGGAGCTGGTGAACACCGACGAGGTCACCGAGAGCCTGGAGCGCATCGACCGGGAGGTCATCAAGCTGTTCGCGCTGGTGGGCGAGGGCGTGGCCGGAGCGACGCACTCCTTGCTGGCCGGGGACCGCGAGGCGGCGCGCGTCATCGCCGAGAGCGACGACGCCATCGACGCGCTGTACCGCGAGGTCGAGCAGCTGGTCCAGAGCCAGCTCGCCCAGCGCGCCACCGGGCCCGAAGAGCTGCGCTACCTGGTGGCCGTGCTGCGCATGCTGCCCGAGCTCGAACGCAGTGGCGACCTGGCCGAGCACGTCTCGCGCCGGGCGGTGCGAGGGCTGGGCGTCGAGTTGTCCCCCCGGGCCCGCGGACTGGTCGAGCAGATGGGCGAGGTCGCCTGCGACATGTGGCGGGCCACCGCCGACGCCTACGCCGACCGCGTGCCCGTGGCCGACGAAGTCGAGGAGCTCGACGACGAGCTCGACGAGCTCCACGTGACGCTCACGGCCGAGATCGCCAGTGGCTCGATGCCGCTCCCGGTGGCCATCGAGGCCGCCCTGGTGGCCCGTTTCTACGAACGCTTCGGCGACCACGCCGTCAACCTGGCCCGGCGCATCGCCGTCATGGTGGGACGGGCCGCCACCGGGGCGACCGAGCGCTTCAGGCCGAACGCGACCTAGCGGCTCAAAGGGCGCGGCGCAAGAGCAGCGCTTCGGCGATCTGCACCGCGTTCAGCGCGGCGCCCTTGCGCAGGTTGTCACCGGACACGAACAGCGCCAGCCCGTGAGCCACCCCGGGGTCGCGCCGCAGCCGGCCCACCAGCACCGGGTCCACGCCGGTGGCGGCCAGAGGCGTGGGCACATCGGCGTAGCGCACCCCGGGCGCCTCCTCGAGCAGGGCGCGCGCCCGGTCGACGGTCAGCTCTCGCGCGAACTCGGCGTTGATGGAAAGGCTGTGGCCGGTGAACACCGGGACCCGCACGCACGTGCCCGACACCGCCAGGTCGGGGATGTCGAGGATCTTGCGACTCTCGTCGCGCAACTTCAGCTCTTCGTTGGTCTCTCCCGAGCCGTCGTCGAGGAACCGGCCGGCGTGGGGGAGCACGTTGTAGGCGACCGGTCCGGGGAACACCACCGGCGGGGGGAACTCGACGCTGGCGCCGTCGAAGAGGAGGCCCGACACCGACTCCACCGTCTTGGCCAACTGCTCCTCGAGCTCCTGCGCGCCGGCCCCTCCGGCGCCCGAGACCGCCTGATAAGTGGAGATCACCAGCCGACGCAGCCCGGCCTCGCGGTGCAGCGGCGCCAGCGCCGGCATGGCGACCATGGTGGTGCAGTTGGGGTTGGCCACGATGCCCTTGTCCACGTGGTCGAGCGCCGACGCGTTGACCTCGGGGACCACCAGGGGCACCGCCGGGTCCATGCGCCACGCCGAGGAGTTGTCGATCACCACGGCGCCGGCCCCGGCGATGGCAGGAGCCAACCGACGCGACGCATCGGCACCGATCGACATGAGGGCGATGTCGACGCCGCCGTAGTCGGCGCCCTCGGCCACCTCGACCTCCACCTCGCCCCCGTCCCAGGGCAGCCGGATGCCGGCGGAGCGGGCCGAGGCGAAGAACCGGACGTCGTCGACGGGGAAGGCCCGCTCGGCCAACACGGCTCGCAGCACCGTCCCGACCTGGCCGGTGGCCCCCACGACGCCGATGCGCATGGCCCCGATCCTACCGGGCCGGGCGTCAGGTCCCGGAGAGCTCGAAGGCTTCGTGCAGCAGGCGCACGGCCTCTTCGACCCGCTCGGCGCGCACCACGCACGACAGACGGATCGACGAGGTCGAGATCATCTCGATGTTGATCCCCGCCACCGCCAATACTTCGAACATCGTGGCCGACACCCCGGGGTGGCTGCGCATCCCGGCCCCCACGAGCGACACCTTGGCAATGGCGTCGTCGGCGAGGACCTCGCCGGCGCCGATCTCGGGCGCCAGCGCCCGGGCCACCTCGAGGCTGACGGCGAGGTCGGTCTTGGGAACCGTGAAGGAGATGTCGGTGGTGCCGTGCAACGACACGTTCTGCACGATGGTGTCCACGTTGACCGCACTGTCGGCCAAGGCCCGGAACAAGCGGGCGGCGATGCCCGGCTTGTCGGTGACCCCGGTGACGGTCACCTTGGCCTCGGAGGTGTCGTGGGTGACGGCGGTGACGACGGCCTGCTCCATGGACGGATCCTCCTCGACGACCCAGGTGCCGGGCTCCCAGGTGAAACTGGAACGGACGTGCAGGCGCACGCCGTGGTTGCGGGCGAACTCGACCGAACGAAGGGCGAGCACTCGCCCCCCGCTGGCCGCGATGTCGAGCATCTCCTCGAAGCTCACCTTTCCCAGGCGGTGGGCCTCGGGGACGATGCGGGGATCGGCACTGAAGACCCCCGACACGTCGGTGTAGATCTCGCACACCTCGGCGCCGAGGGCGGCGGCCAGCGCCACGGCGGTGGTGTCCGATCCCCCGCGCCCCAGCGTCGTCACGTCGCGCTCGCGAGACACCCCCTGGAACCCGGCCACCACCGGCACCCGGCCCTCGGCCAGGGCGGAGCGCAGGCGGCCGGCTTTGACCTCGACGATCTTGGCATTGAGGTGCGTGGTGTCGGTGATGATCTCCGCCTGGCTGCCGGTGTAGGACACGGCGTCCACCCCGAGCTCGGCCAGCGCCATGCACAACAGCGGCGCCGAGATCCGCTCGCCCGAGGTCAACAGCATGTCGAGCTCGCGCGGCGGCAGCACGGTGCTCACGTCGCCCGCCAACCGGATGAGGTCGTCGGTGGTCTTGCCCATGGCGCTCACGACCACCACCACCTCGGCGCCCTGGCGCCTGGTCCGGGCCACGTGGTCGGCCACAGCGCGCACCCGTTCGGCGTCACTCACGGACGTCCCGCCGTACTTCTGCACCACCAGGGCCATGCGTCGAAGTTACCGGGCGTGCCGACCCCCCCACCGCCGCCGGGCCCCCGGCCGCCCGACGTGACCCTCGTGCCCCGCCGGGCGCACCGCCCGGTGGGCGAGCGGGGGCGGTGACCCGCTCCCGATAGGGTGTCGGGCCGTGCCCACCGAGAAGCGTGCCCGCAAGCGCTCGGCGCGTGACGCCAAGCTGGCGGCCCTCCAGCGCCAACGGCGCCGGCGTGCCACCGTGCGGCGCGTGATCACGATCGCCGTCGCCGTCGGCGTCGTCGTCCTGGTCTACCTCGCCCTCAAGGGCGGCAAGACCACCTTGACCGCCCAGCAGACCGCCGACAACGCCGCCGTGGCGGGCGGGTGCGCCTCGAGCCCCACCACCGTCCTGCACAAGCCGAGTTGGACCAAGCCCCCGGCCATGACCATCGACACGGCCAAGACCTACAAGGCCACGGTCAAGACCGACGCTGGCACCATCGTCATCACCCTCGACGCCAAGCAGGCGCCCATCACGGTCAACAACTTCGTGTTCCTGGCCCAGAAGAAGTTCTACAACTGCATCACCTTCCACCGCGTCATCCCGACCTTCATGGACCAGACCGGTGACCCCACCGGGACGGGCAGCGGGGGGCCCGGCTACAAGTTCGCCGACGAGCTCCCGGCCAAGGCCAGCCCGCAGTACCCCATCGGGTCGGTGGCCATGGCCAACTCGGGCCCCAACACCAACGGCAGCCAGTTCTTCATCGTCACCGGGCCCGAAGGCGAGACCCTGGCACCGAGCTACTCGCTCTTCGGCCACGTGACCTCGGGGCTGAGCGTGGCCCAGAAGATCAACAAGGACGGCAACGCCAACCCCTCGGCGGGCGGCGTGCCCCCCAAGGTGATCCACCGCATGCTGTCGGTCACCATCTCGTCGTCGTAGCACCGACCCAGGAGGACCACCCATGACCGAAGAACTGCCCGCCGCCGACGGCTCGAGCCCCCAGCGCCGGTCCTTCAAGGGCGAACCACCCATGTCCATCGACGCCACCAAGCGCTACACCGCCACCATGGTCACTTCCAAGGGGACCATGACCATCAACCTCGACCCCCACGCCGCTCCCCGGACGGTGAACAGCTTCGTGTTCCTGGCCCGCTACCACTACTTCGACGGCATCGTCTTCCACCGGGTGATCCCGGGCTTCGTGCTCCAGGGCGGAGACCCCACCGGGACGGGCACCGGGGGCCCCGGCTACAAGTTCGCCGACGAGCTCCCGGCCCCGGGACGCTACGAGCTGGGATCACTGGCCATGGCCAACGCCGGGCCCAACACCAACGGAAGCCAGTTCTTCATCATTTCGGGCCCCGACGGCATGGCCCTGCCGCCCAGCTACTCGCTGTTCGGCAAGGTGGTCTCGGGCCTCGACATCGTGGCCGCCATCGACGCGCTGGGCTCGCGCTCGGGCAAGACCACCGAGACCGTCACCATCGAGTCGGTCACCATCGCCGAAGCCGACTGACCACGGCGACGGCGCGCCGGGCCGACAACGGCGCAACCGGGGCCCGCCGGTCAGCGCGGCAGGGCGTCGAGGCCGGCGGGCTTACCGCTCACGTAGACCTCGGCCGTCCCCCGCCCCGACACCCGCCACCCGCCGTCAGGGTCGCGGATGAGCGCGGTGCGCTCGGGGAGCCCGACCACCGGGAGCCCCGGCGCGGCCAGCGCGATGGAGCGGTGGACCTTCTCGGCGTTCTCGTGGCCGAAGTGCGGGATCACGGCGAGCTCCTCGACCATCCCCAGCCCGACTGTCAGGGCCCCGCCGCGCGGGTCGACCATGGGATCGGTGAGCACCATGGCGCCCGCCGAGGAGCCCGCCACCACGGCGCCGTGGCGCCAGGCCTCGAGCAGGGCCTCCCACACCGGCGAGGCCTTGAGCACTGAGCGCAGGTGCATGGGCGACCCCCCGCCGAGGTACACGAACCGGCTGGCCCGAACCTCGGCGGCGTATGCCTCGTCCTCGGCGTCGGCGCGCCCCAGCACCATGAGCCCCCGGGCCCGACCCCCGAGGGTGGCGAACCAGGCGTGGGCCTTGGCCACCGCCTTCTCGGGGTGCTCGTAGGCGGCGGCCGTCGGCAGCACCAGCACCTCGTCGCCCCCCGACGCCTTGAGCAACTCGGCGTCGAAGTCGCACCCCTCGTTCCACTCGTCCCCACCCACCAGGGCCAAAGCACCGCAGCGCTGCGTCGTTGCACCCATGGCCGCCCACTGTAGGGGGAACGTAGGCTCGCTCCCCGTGCCTCCCGACGCGCACTTCCAGGACAAGGTGGCCGTCGTCACGGGGGCGGCCTCGGGGATCGGCCAGGCGTTGGCGAGCGCGCTGGCCCGGCGCGGGGCCACCGTCGTCCTCGCCGACATCGACGAGGCCGGGTCGCGACGGGCTGCCGATACCCTGGCGAGCGCGGCGCCGGGCCGGGTGTCGGCGGCGGCCCTCGACGTCCGCGACGCCGACGCCGTGGCCGCCCTCGTCCAGCGCACCGCCCAGGACCACGGGCACCTCGACCTCATGTTCAACAACGCCGGGATCGGGATCGCCGGAGAGGCCAGAGAGCTGACCCTGGCGCATTGGGACCGGGCCATCGACGTGAACCTGCGCGGCGTCGTCCACGGCGTGGTGGCCGCCTACCCCGTCATGGTCCGCCAGGGAACCGGCCACATCGTCAACACCGCATCGCTGGCCGGGTTGATCCCGTCCCCCTTGCTCACGCCCTACGCCATGACCAAGCACGGCGTCGTGGGCCTGAGCACGAGCCTGCGCATGGAGGCCGCCGCCCACGGCGTGCGGGTCAGCGTGGTCTGCCCCGGGGTCATCGAGACCCCCCTCCTCGACAAGTCCAACCCCCTCGACCTCCCCCCGGTCGCCGGTGTGCCCAACGCCCGGGGGGTGCTCACCAAGACGATCGGCGCGGCCTACCCTGCGGCCTCGCTCGCCGACGACGTCCTCGACGGCGTGGCCCGCAACCGGCCCCTCATCGTCACCCCTCGCCACGCCCGCATCCTGTGGCGCCTGTACCGGGCCTCGCCCCGGCTCCTCATCGAGAGCGGCCCGCTGCTCATGCGCCGGGCCTTGCGACGCGGCGCGCGGTGAGCACGGACGGGCCGTTCAGGTAACCGGCCGGTAACATGCGCCCCATGTCCATCAAGCGAGTGGGGATCGTGGGTTCGGGGATCATGGGGTCGGGAATCGCCGAGACCATGGCCGTGCACGGCATCGAGGTCGTCCTCCGGTCGCGTGCCCAGAGCACCGCCGACGGGATGGTCGCCGCCATGGAGAAGTCCCTGGCGCGCCAGGTGGACAAGGGCAAGCTCGCCGAGCCCGACCGTGACGCCGCCCTGGCCCGGGTGACGGCGGTGTCCGACCTCGGAGCGCTCGGCAGCTGCGACCTCGTCGTCGAGTCGGTGGTGGAGGACCTCGGGGTGAAGAAGCACCTCTTCTCCGAGCTCGACCGCATCTGCCCCGACCACACCATCCTGGCCACCAACACCTCGACGCTGCCGGTGGTGGAGATGGCCATGGAGACGGGCCGTCCCGACAAGGTGTGCGGCATCCACTTCTTCAACCCGGCCCCCGTCATGTCCCTGGTGGAGGTGGTCAGGCCCATCACCGCCTCCGACGACACCATCGCGGCGGCCAAGGCCGTCGCCGAAGCGTGCGACAAGACGCCGGTCGAGGTGAAGGACCAGGCGGGCTTCATCGTCAACGCCCTGCTGTTCCCCTACCTCAACAACGCCGTGCGGCTGCTCGAGAACGGCGTGGCCTCGCGCGACGACATCGACGCCGCCATGAAGGGCGGGTGCGGCTTCCCCATGGGGCCCTTCGCCCTGCTCGACCTGGTGGGCCTGGACACCAGCCTGGCCATCATCGACGCCCTCTACGGGGAGTTCCGCGACCCCAATTTCGCCGCTGTCCCCCTCCTGCGCCGGATGGTGGCGGCCGAGCTCTTCGGCCGGAAGTCGGGCCAGGGGTTCTACGACTACCGCAAGTAACGGCCCCGAGCCCCGGACATCGGGTACCGCCGGGAGCGGAGGGAGAATAGAGAGGTGAGCGACATGGCGCCTCCGGGCCACGGCCGGGACAAGCCCTGGATGATGCGCACCTACTCGGGGCACACCTCGGCCCGGGAGTCCAACCGCCTCTACCGGACCAACCTGGCCAAGGGCCAGACCGGCCTGTCCATCGCCTTCGACCTGCCCACCCAGACCGGCTATGACCCCGACGCCCCCGAGGCGGCCGGCGAGGTCGGCAAGGTGGGCGTGCCCGTGGTCCACCGGGGCCACATGGACGAGCTCCTCGAGGCCATCCCGGTGGCGGACATGAACACCTCCATGACCATCAACGCCACCGCGGCGTGGCTGCTGGGTCTGTACATCGCCCACGCCGAGGACACCGGCGTCGACCGCCGCGTCCTGCAAGGCACCACCCAGAACGACATCGTCAAGGAGTACCTGTCGCGCGGCACCTACATCTTCCCGCCCGGGCCCAGCCGCCGGCTGATCGTCGACATGATCGCCTTCACGGTGCGCGAGGTCCCCAAGTGGAACCCCATCAACGTGTGCAGCTACCACCTCCAAGAAGCCGGGGCCACCCCCGTGCAGGAGGTCGCCTACGCGCTGGCCACCGCCATCGGCGTGCTCGACGCGGTGCGCGACTCGGGCAAGGTCGAGCCCGCGGAGATCCCGGCCGTGGTGGGGCGCATGTCGTTCTTCGTGAACGCCGGCATCCGCTTCGTGGAGGAGACCTGCAAGGTCCGCGCCCTCACCCGGATGTGGGACCGCATCTGCCTGGAGCGCTACGGCGTGCAAGACCCGAAGTTGCGGCGGTTCCGGTACGGCGTCCAGGTCAACTCCCTGGGGCTCACCGAGGCCCAGCCCGAGAACAACGTGCCCCGCATCGTGCTCGAGGCCCTCGGCGTCACCTTGTCGCGCGACGCCCGGGCCCGGGCCGTCCAACTGCCGGCCTGGAACGAGGCCCTGGGCCTGCCCCGGCCGTGGGACCAGCAGTGGTCCCTGCGGATCCAGCAGATCCTGGCCTTCGAGACCGACCTGCTCGAGTACGACGACATCTTCGAGGGCTCCACCGTCATCGAGGCCAAGACGGCCGAGCTGGCCGAGGCGGCCGGCGCCGAGCTCGACGACGTGCTGGCGCTCGGTGGCGCCTTCGAGGCCGTCGACGAGCTCAAACGCCGGCTGGTGCGCAGCCAGGCCGAGCGGGTGCGGCGCATCGAAACCGGTGAGCTCCTGGTGGTGGGGGTCAACTCCTTCACCGAGACCGAGCCCTCGCCGCTCGAGACCGCCGACGATGGCGCCGCCAGCATCTTGAAGGTCGACCCCGCCGCCGAAGCCCAGCTGCGCGCCGACGTGGCCGCCTGGCGGGCGGGACGCGACAACGTGGCCGTGCAGGCGGCCCTCGACGAGCTGCGCCGCGCCGCGGCCGACGAGAACGCCAACCTGATGCCGCCCACCATCGCCCTGGCCCATGCGGGCGGGACCACCGGGGAATGGTCGGGGGCCCTGCGCCAGGTGTTCGGCGAGTACCGGGCGCCCACCGGCGTGGGCGGCGGGGTGGGCCATCGTGGCGAGGAGCTGGCCGAGGCACGCCGGCGGGCCCAGCTCCTGGCCGAGCGCACCGGCGGCCCGCCTCGGCTCCTGGTGGCCAAGCCCGGTCTCGACGGGCACTCCAACGGAGCCGAGCAGATCGCCGTGGCGGCGCGCGACGCCGGCTTCGAGGTCGTGTACCAAGGCATCCGGCTCAGCCCCGAGCAGATCGCCATGACGGCGCGCGACGAGGACGTCGACGTCGTGGGCCTCTCCATACTCTCGGGCAGCCACCTCGAGCTCGTCCCCGAGCTGCTCGACCGACTGCGCGTGGCCGGAGTGGACGTCCCGGTGGTGGTGGGCGGCATCATCCCCCCCGAGGACGCCGAGGTCCTGCGGGGCAAGGGGGTGGCCGCCGTCTACACCCCCAAGGACTTCCGCCTGGGTCGCATCATGGGCGACCTGGTCACCCTGGTGGAAGAGCGCCGCGGCGCGCCGGCGCGCCGCGGCTGAGGCGTCGAGGACACCCTCGCCCTACAGCGAGCCGAGCGGCACCGACGCATCGGCCAGGCGTTCGGAGTTCACGCGCCCGGCCCGTTCGACCAGGGCGGCGATGTCGTCGTTCACGTCCCACACGTTCACGTTCATCCCGGCCACCACCGTGCCGTGGTCGAGCCAGAAGACGACCACCTCGCGGTCCTCCACGTTTCCCCGATACACGATCTGGTCCCAGCTGGTGGCGAACCCGCTGTACTCCATGCCCAGGTCGTACTGGTCCGAGAAGAAGTACGGAATCTTCCGGTACGCGACCTGTTGGCCCAACATGTTCTTGGCGGCCACCGGCCCCTGGTTGAGCGCGGCCGACCAGTGCTCGAGATCGGATGTGCGTCCCGAACACCGGGTGGTAGGCGTTGGCGACGTCCCCGGCCGCCCACACCCCGGGGTAAGTGCTCGCCAGGTACTCGTCCACGACGATGCCGTTGGCGAGCTCGACGCCGGTGCCCTCCACGAGCTCGGTGCGGGGGATGACCCCGACACCCACGACGAAGAGCTCACCGGCCACGGCCGTGCCGTCGGCCAGGACCACCTCGCGCGCCGACCGGTCGCCGCGGAAGCTCTCCACCCCCACCCCGAAGTGCAGCTCGACCCCGTGCTTGGCGTGCAGGGCCCCGAACATGGCGCCCACCTCCGACCCGAGGACCCGTTCCAGTGGGACGGGGGCCGCCTCCACCAGCGCCACGTCCTTGCCCATCTGCCGGGCCGACGCGGCGACCTCGGACCCGATCCAGCCCCCGCCCACCACGACCACCCTGGACACCTCGGCCAGGGCCAGGCGCAGGTCGTCGCAGCTCGACACACTGCGCAGATAGTGGATGCCGGCCAGGTCGGCCCCGGGGATCGTGAGTCGCCGCGGGGTCGCTCCCGTGGTCAGCAGCAACTCGTCGTAGGGGAGCTCCCCCCCGGGGTCGAGCGTCACCGTCTTGGCCGCCGGGTCGATGCTGCGCACGACGGTCGAGGTCAACAGCTCGATGTCGTGCTCTTCGTAGAAGGCCTCACCGTGGACGGCGGCAGCGTCGAACCCCACCTCGTCCCGGAGATAGCCCTTCGACAACGGCGGGCGCTCGTAAGGCCGGACGGGCTCCTCCCCCACCAGGACCACCCTCCCGTCGAACCCCTCGGCCCGCAGTGTCTCGGCCGCCTTGGCCCCCGCCAGGCTGGCCCCGACGATCACGAACGTCTTCGGTGTCGACATCGCCACTACCTACCCGTACCGGTCAAGGAGAAGAATTCCTGACGCGAGCGGGCATCGTCGCGCAGAATGCCGCGCAACGCCGAGGTGAAGGTGCGGGACCCGTTCGCCCGCACGCCCCGCACCGTCATGCACGCATGGTCCGCCTCGAGGACCACGCCCACCCCCTTGGGCTGGAGATGGCTGTCGAGCCAGTCGGCGACCTGCATGGTCAGCCGCTCCTGGGTCTGCAGGTCGCGGGCGAAGAGGTCCACCACCCGGGCGAGCTTGGACAGCCCCAGGATGCGATGGGCCGGCAGGTAGCCGACGTGGGCCACTCCCTGGAACGGGAGCAGGTGGTGCTCGCACACCGAGCGGAAGGAGATGTCCCGGGCCAACACCAGCTCGTCGTAGCCCTCGTCGTTGGGGAACGTCGTCAGGTCGAAGGGCTCGGGCGTCAACAGCTCGGCGAACGAGACCGCCACCCGCTGCGGGGTCTCCACCAGGTGCTCGGATGCCGGGTCGCGACCCAAGGCCGCCAACAGGTCGCTCACCGCCTGTTGGGCTGCTTCGAGGTCGATGGCCTGGTCGTCGGCGACGACCCGGAGTCGACCGAGGCGGCGGGGTTGGGTGTCGCCGAGGGTGCTGAGGGTGCTGGCCACGGGTTGTCTCCCCTTCTAACGGATACTAGACTGCACTCTAGAAGTCCCAACAGAAACCGTCAACCGACTTCTCCTTTAGAAGGAGCCCCATGCGAGCGGAAAGCCCCCGGACCACCGGGTCGTCCCTGGCACGCACCGATTTCGAGGAGGCGGTCACGGCGGTCGCCGCGCTGGCCGAACCGGCGCGTCGAGCCCTGTACGGCTTCGTGGTGGCCCAGCCCGAGCCCGTGAGCCGGGAGCAGGCCGCCTCGGGAGCGGGCGTGGCCCGTCACGTGGCCAAATTCCACCTCGACAAGTTGGTCGAGGACGGGCTCTTGGACTTCGAATACCGCCGCCCACCCGAACGCCGGGGGCCCGGAGCCGGCCGCCCCGCCAAGGTCTACCGACGCGCTCAGCGCGACATCTCGGTGAGCGTGCCCGAGCGCCGCTACGAGTTCGCCGGTCGCCTGCTCGCCGCGGCCGTAACCGATGCCGAGCGCGACGGTGTGCCCGTCGACGAGGCGTTAGCGCGTGCCGCCCGAGAGGCCGGGCGGGAGCTGGCCCAGCGCGCCCGGCAGCGGGCGGGGACCCGGGCCGGCACGGCCGCTCGGCGCGCTGCCGCCTTGCACGTCCTGGAGGAATCCGGCTTCGAACCCCGGAGCGAGCCCGACGGCGTGACCCTAGCGAACTGCCCGTTCCATTCGATGGCGCAGGACTACACCGCCCTGGTGTGCGGGATGAACCTCGACGTCGTCGACGGACTGCTGGTCGGCTTGGAACGAACCGGGCTCGAGGCCAGGCTCGACCCCGCCCCGGGACGGTGCTGCGTCAGGCTCTGTAACACCTGACACCGGGTGCCCCGACGCGTCAGTGGCCCACCACGGGCCGCTGTCGGCTCATGGCCGCCGGGTGCGTCCACCACCGACCGCTGAAACGCCACGCCGGACGCTTCGGACCGGCGTCGACGGCGGGTCGGGGACGGGGCCACGCCTCTTGCACGGCGGCGACGATGGCGGCCAGCACCGCCGGCACGGGCTCGGGGCGCACCGACACGACCACCGGAGCCCCGTCGGGGGCCGAGCTCACAGAGGCACGTTCCCGTGCTTGCGGCGGGGCAGCTCCTCGCGCTTGGAGGCGAGCAGTCGCAGGCTGCGCACCAGGACACGCCGCGTCTCGGTGGGGTCGATGACGTCGTCGACGTAGCCGCGCTCGGCCGCCACGTAGGGATTGGCGTAGCGCTCGGTGTACTCCTCGACGAGCTCCTTGCGGCGCGCCGCGGGGTCGGCGGCCTCGGCCAGCTCGCGGCGGTAGACGATCTCGACGGCTCCTTGGGGCCCCATGACGGCGAGCTCCGCCGAGGGCCAGGCGAAGGCGAGGTCGGCGCCGATGGACTTGGAGTTCATGACCACGTAGGCGCCGCCGTAGGCCTTGCGGGTGATGACCTGGATGCGCGGCACCGTGGCCTCGCAGTAGGCGTAGAGCAGCTTGGCGCCGTGGCGGATGATCCCGCCGTACTCCTGGTCGGTCCCCGGCATGAACCCGGGGACGTCCACGAAGGTGACCAGGGCGATGTTGAAGGCGTCGCACGTCCGCACGAAGCGCGCCGCCTTCTCCGAGGAGTCGATGTCGAGCACCCCGGCGAGCACTGCGGGCTGGTTGCCGACGATGCCCACCACGCGGCCGTCGATGCGGGCGAAGCCACAGGTGATGTTCATGGCCCAGTGGGGGTGGACCTCGAAGTAGTCGCCTTCGTCGACCACCGACGTGATGATGCGCTTCATGTCGTAGGGCTGCGTCGGGAGGTTGGGCATGAGGTCGACCAGTTCGGGGGTGCCCCGGTCGGGATCGTCGTCGGTGTCGATCACCGGGGGCTCCTCGAGGTTGTTCGAGGGCAGGAAGCTCAGGAGGTAGCGCACCTCGTCCAGGCACGTCTTCTCGTCGGGGGCCACGAAGGTGGCCACTCCCGACTTCGTGGCGTGGCTCATGGCCCCGCCGAGCTCCTCCAGCGTGACGTCCTCGCCGGTGACGGTCTTCACCACGTCGGGCCCGGTGATGAACATGTGGCTGGACTGGTTGACCATGAAGATGAAGTCGGTCATGGCCGGCGAGTACACCGCCCCACCGGCACACGGGCCCATGATCACGCTGATCTGAGGGATCACCCCCGAGGCCTGCACGTTGCGGTGGAAGATCCCCCCGTAGCAGTGCAGCGACACCACGCCTTCCTGGATACGGGCCCCGGCGCCGTCGTTGAGCCCGATCATGGGCACGCCGATGGACTGGGCGAGGTCCATGACCTTGTGGATCTTCTCGGCGAACACCTCGCCCAGCGCCCCGCCGAAGACGGTGAAGTCCTGGCTGAACACGCACACCCGGCGCCCGTCGATGGTGCCGAAGCCGGTGATGACCCCGTCGGTGTAGGGCCGCTTCTCCTCCAGGCCCATCCCGTGCGCCCGGTGGCGGGCGAGCATGTCGAGCTCCTGGAATGACCCCTCGTCGAGGAGGTACTCGATCCGCTCGCGGGCGGTCATCTTCCCCTTGGCGTGCTGGCGCTCCACCGCGTGGGGCGATCCCGCGTGCAGCGCCTCCTCCTTGCGGGCCTTGAGATCGGCCAGCCGTTGCGACATGGGGTGGTCCATGAGCACCGAGGCTACCGGCGCCACCGACCGTGGTCGACGTCAACGATCACCCCGCGCGGGCCGCCGCGAGACCAGGATGGAGGTGTGACCCCGACGGGGAACAAGCTCGAGCGCCAGCCCTCGGAGGTCCACCGGCCGGCGGACCGGCAGGTCGAGGCCGCGCCGGCCCCGCTCGACTCACCCCCGGCCCCGCCTCCGCCGACCATACGACCCACGCGGCCCCCGGGCGCGGCGCCGCCCCCCATGAAGCTGTCACGGCGCGGCGTTGTCGTGGTGGTGGTCCTCGGCCTGGCCCTGCTCGCCGGGGTGGCGGCCCTCAGCGGTTCGCTCACCTCGGGGCCGGACACCGCTCCACCGGCCAGTGCCCAGACCGTGGCCCGCACGGCGGCGGCGTCGGTGGCCTTTGACGCCGCCGGCGGGTGGGTGGCCGACGACCACACCGGCACGGTGCAGCATTTCGACCCCTCCTCGGGGGCGGCCCTGGGGCGGACGTTGCACCTCGGAGGACGGCCCATCTCGGTGGTGTCAGGGTTCGGCCACATCTGGGTGGCCGACATCGACGCCAGTGTGGTCAACGAGATCAACCCCACCACCGACAAGGTGATGGGATCGCCGATCGCCGTGGCCCAGGGCCCGGTGTCACTGGCCGCCGGTGACGGCGGGATCTGGGTGGCGAGCCTGCTGGCCGGGACTGTGAGCGTCATCGACCCCCGGACCGACCAGGTCCAAGCATCGGTGACCCTCCCCGACGGCGCCGTGCGCATCGCCCTGGGGAGCGGATGGGTGTGGGTGAGCGGCCAGACCGATTCGCTGACGCGCGTCGACCCCCGCCCCGTTGGGGGCTCCCTGCGATTCCGCACGGTCACGGTGGGCCAGGGCCCCATCGGCGTGGGCGTGGGTGACGGGTCGGTGTGGGTGGCCAACGTGAAGTCGGGCTCGGTGACCCGGGTCGACCCCGGCCCGCTGCGGGTGACGGCGACCTACCCGGTGACCACGGCCGGGGGTGTCCCGGCCAATCCCGAGATGGTGGCGGTGTGGCACAACCGGGTGTGGGTGGCCGACGGGCAACAAGGTGTCGTGGTGGTCCTGGACCCGGCCACCGGGCAGCAGATCGGCGGCCCCGTGGTGCTCCCCGGCGTCGTCCGCCAGCTGGTGCTCGATCCCGGGGGGACGCTGTGGGCGACCACGGCCAACTCCGACGCGGTGCTGCGTTTCAGCAGCTGAGCGCCTGCTGCCGAAGCGGAGGCATCAGGCCGTCTCCTGGACGAGCTCGATGAGGGTGCCGAAGGCCCCTTTGGGATGCACGAAGGCCACCGTCGTGCCCCGCGAACCCGGACGCGGCTCCTCGTCGATGAGCGCCCCGCCCCCGGCGCGCACCGCAGCCAGCGCGGTGGCGCAATCGTCGACCCGGTAGCCGACGTGGTGCAGCCCTTCGCCGCGCCGTTCCAGGAAGCGGGCCACCGGGGAGTCGGGTCGCGTCGGGCACAGCAGCTGGATGTAGGAGTCGGCCACGGCGATGAGGGCCTCCTCCACGCCGTCGAGCTCGACGAGCTCGCGGTGGCTCACCGTGGCCCCGTAGGTGTCGCGGTAGTAGGCGATGGCGGCGTCAAGGTCGCGCACGGCGATGCCCACGTGGTCGATCTCCGTCAGCAGGAGATGCGTCGGAACAGCCGCGTCGCCGCTCACGCCCCGTGCCTCCGGAACAAGGTGATGCGGTCCTCGCCCACGCGGGCCCGCAACTCGGGGTCGTCGATGCCCAGGCCCTCCTCGGGCGCCAGGCACAGCACGCCGATCTTGCCCTCGTGGAGGTTGTGGTGCACTTGGTAGGCGGCGTCACCGACGTCGTTGAGCGGGTAGAGCGCCGAGAGCGGCGGGAGCACCTTGCCGTCGCAGATGAGCTGGTTGGCGTCCCACGCCTCGCGGTAGTTGGCGAAGTGCGAGCCCTTGATGGTCTTGAGCTTCATCCACAGATGACGGTTGTCGTACTCGATCATGTATCCCGACGTGGCCGCGCACGTGACGATGGTCCCGGCCCGCTTGCACACGAACACCGAGGCCCCCATCGTCTGGCGACCGGGATGCTCGAAGACGATGTCGGGCTCCGCTCCTACCAGCGCCCGCACGTCCTTGCCGAATCGGCGCCACTCGGACTCGTCCTGGGTGTGCTCGTCGCTCCAGAACCGGTAGCCGGCGGCGGCGCGGTCGATGACCGCCTCCACCCCGAAGGCGTGCAACAGCTCCACCTTGTCCGGCGACGACACCACCGCCACGGGCGTGCCGCCCCCGTTCAGGACGTGCTGCACGGCGTAGCTCCCGAGCCCTCCGCTCCCGCCCCACACCAGGACCCGGTCGCCCTGCTTCATCGCCGCCCCGTTGTGCGACACCAGCATGCGGTAGGCGGTGGAGTTGCACAACGCGTTCACGGCCGCCTCTTCCCAACTCAGATGGCGCGCCTTGGGCATGAGCTGGTTGGCCTTGACCACGGCCAGGTCGGCCAGGCCCCCGAAGTTCGACTCGAAGCCCCAGATGCGCTGGTTGGCCGCCAACATCGAGTCGTCGTGGGCCGAGGGGTCCTGGTCGTCGACGTAGTTGCAGTGCACCACGACCTTGTCGCCCGGTCGCCAGTTGCGCACCGCCGAGCCCACCCGGAGCACCACCCCCGAGGCGTCGGAGCCCACGACGTGATGGTCCAGGGCATGGCGCGCCCCCCAGGCGCTCTCCTTGCCCAAGCGGTCCAGGAACCCGAAGGTGGGTAGAGGCTCGAAGATCGACGTCCACACGGTGTTGAAGTTGATGGCCGAGGCCATGACCGCCAGGTAGGCCTCGTCGGGGGCGAGCTCGGGGACGGGGACCTCGGACACGTGGAGGGACTTGCGGGGGTCCTTGTCGGCGGAGTCGACCCCGGCGAACATGTCGACCTCGTCGCGCCGGACGTGGGCGGCCCGGTAGGACTCGGGCAGCGCCATGGCCCCCAGTTCGTCACCGCCGGCGCCCGCCAGGATGGCCTCACGGAATGCCTGCATGGCAACGCACCCTACCTGCCGTTTCGGGCCGGTTCCCAGGCCGGCCCGCAGCCCGGTCGGCCCCGGCGGAGGACCCGGATCGTCCCATAGAATGGGGCTCCGCCCACCATCCGGCCCGTCCGGCTGACACGGTCCAATCGGAGGTCACGTCCATGCCCGGTTCCGTCATCCTCGCAGGGGCCCGCACCCCCATCGGCAAGCTGTCGGGTGCCCTGGGCGGGTTCAGCGCCATGGACCTCGGGGGATTCGCCATCGCCGCCACCCTCGAGCGGGCCGGGGTGGCACCCCAGGACGTGGACTACGTCTTCATGGGCCAGGTGCTCCAGGCGGGCCAGGGCCAGATCACGGCGCGCCAGGCCGCCACCAAGGGCGGGATCCCCATGACGGTGCCGGCCACCACCGTGAACAAGGTGTGTCTGTCGGGACTCAACAGCATCTACCTGGCCGACCTGCTGATCGCGGCGGGAGAGGCCGACGTGGTGGTCGCCGGCGGCATGGAGTCGATGACCCAGGCGCCGTACCTGCTGCCGGGCGCCCGGGCCGGGTATCGCGCCGGCGACGGCACGCTGGTGGACTCGATGATGTACGACGGCCTGTACTGCCAGTTCGACCACTGCGCCATGGGCCTGTCCACCGAGAAGTACAACCGGGAGGCCAAGATCTCGCGCGCCGCCCAGGACGCCTTCTCGGCGCTGTCGCACGAGCGGGCCGCCACCGCCATCAAGGACGGCCGCTTCGCCGACGAGATCGTGGCCGTGTCGGTTCCCCAGCGCAAGGGCGACCCCGTGGTGGTGGACACCGACGAAGGGGTGCGGCCCGGCACCACCGCCGAGTCCTTGGGAGCGCTCAAGCCCGCCTTCGACAAGGAGGGGACCGTCACCGCCGGCAACGCCAGCCAGATCTCCGACGGCGGGGCGGCGGTGGTCGTGACGTCGCGGGCGCGCGCCGACGCGCTCGGCGTGACACCGCTGGGCGAGGTCGTGAGCTACGGGCAGGTGGCCGGGCCCGACGCCTCCCTGCTGCTGCAACCGGCCAATGCCATCGTGCAGGCGCTGGGGAAGGTGGGCAAGACGCCGGCGGACGTCTCGCTGTTCGAGATCAACGAGGCCTTCGCCGTGGTCGGCCTGGCGTCGATGGCCGAGCTCGGCATCACCGACGACGTCACCAACGTCAACGGCGGGGCCATCGCCCTCGGGCACCCCATCGGCATGTCGGGCACCCGACTGGCGCTCACCTTGCTCCACGAGCTCCGGCGCCGGGGGGAGGGCTCGGTGCCGCCAGCCTGTGCGGCGGCGGGGGCCAGGGCGACGCCCTCGTCGTGCGTTCGCTGGTCTGAGCCCGCCGCGCGCGGTCCGCTGCCGGACCGTCACACCTCGGTACTATCACTGAATCGCATGAGCGATCGTCTCGTCGTCGCCTGCGTAGACCGGGAGTCATGCCAGTGAGCCGTCGACGCAGGCCCACATCCACCTCGGCCTTCGGCGTGGGTCGCCGCGAGAGCCACGACGCCAGCGGCTTCTATGACCGCTTCGCCGCCCCGGTGCTGTCCGACGACGACACCGTCAACAGCTCTCCCATCAAGGACAAGATCGTCACCGGCGACGCCCGCCGCATGGACGAGGTCGAGGACTCGTCGGTGGCGCTGGTGGTGACGTCGCCGCCGTACTTCGCCGGCAAGGAGTACGAGGAGGCTCTCGGTGAGGGGGTCGTCCCCGCCAGCTATCTCGATTACCTGGCCATGCTGGGCGACGTCTTTGCCGAATGTGTGCGCACCCTCGAGCCCGGCGGCCGCATCGCCGTCAACGTGGCCAACCTGGGCCGCAAGCCGTACCGGTCTCTGTCCGCCGACGTGATCGCCATCCTGCAGGACCAGTTGGGCCTGCTGCTGCGGGGCGAGGTGATCTGGCACAAGGCCCGGGGGGCGAGCGGGTCGTGCGCGTGGGGGTCGTTCCGCAGCCCCGCCAACCCGGTGCTGCGTGACCTCACCGAGCGGGTGGTCATCGCCAGCAAGGGCCGCTTCGACCGGGCGCTGTCGCGCCCGGCGCGCCAGGAGCGGGGGCTGCCGTCGCAGGTCTCGCTCACCAAAGAGGAGTTCATCGAAGCCACCACCGATGTGTGGGAGCTCCCCAGCGAGCGCGCCACCCGTGTCGGGCATCCCGCCCCGTTCCCCCTCGAGCTCCCGCTGCGCCTGATCGAGCTCTACACCTACGAGGGCGACCTCGTCCTCGACCCGTTCATCGGGTCGGGCACCACCGCCGCCGCGGCGGTGCGGTCCCGCCGCCACTACGTCGGCTACGACACCGAGTCGGAGTACGTCCGGATCGCCGAGCAGCGGGTGAGCCGGGAACGAGATGCGCTGATCGAGCGCGAGGACCTTCACGCCAGCGCCCGGCGCGACGGCACCGGGGCGCGCCAACACGCCGGCGAGCTGTTGCGCCGGTCGGGGTTCTTCGACGTGGCGCCGGGCAAGCGTCCCGTGGCCGGCGTCGACGTGGCCTACACGGCGCGCGACCGCACCGGTCAGCAGTGGCTGTTCGACTTCGCGGGCGCCTTTACCACCACCAGCACGGGACTGCGACGCGCCGAGACGCTGTGGAAGGCACTCGGCAAGGCGGCGGTCATCCACGCGGCGTGGCCCGAGGTCCCTTTGGTCCTGCTCACCACGGCGGCTCCCGACCCCGGCAGTGCGGGAGACCGCGCCTGGCGATCGCTCGGTGAGGCGGCCCCCCCGGGAGAGATCGGCGCCGTCTTCGACGTGGTCGAACTGGGCTCGTCCGAGGGCGAGGCGCGCCTGTCCCGGTATGCCGCGCACGGCCTGGACCACGGCGAACGCGGCCCCGCCCGTGCCCGATGACCGCACGACGGTCACCGAGCTCGCCACCGCACTAGGGACGCTGGGCACCGGGGACCTGGCGTCGGCCCTGGCCCGGCGTCCCGGGCAGCTCGACATCGCCGACGCCACCTGGGACCAGCTCGACGCCCTGTTCCGGTCGGGGCGCTTCGACAGCGAATTCGCCACCGCCTTCGCCAACGGCCGGGCCTTTCTCCACGCGCCCGACGCCCTGCGGGGGCGCCACCCCCGGCTAATCGAATGGACCGGCGGCCGCCGTCCGCCGGGCGACGAGGTGGCACCGGTGGACCTGCGGATCGACCACGTCTACCTGGTCAGCTGCAAGTACCTGTCGCGCAACATCGCCAACCCCTCTCCTGCCCGCCTGTTCGACGGGCTCCTGGCCACCTCGGGTCAGTGGGAGCAGACCGACTGGTACGAAGTGGTCGCACCCGAGGAGTTGCGGGCCCTGTACGACACCTGTCGCCGGGCCACGGGGCTCGTCGACCTCCCTGCGGATCCCGGCGCCCTCGACAGCGAGCAACGCCAGCGCCTCCGGCGCGCCCTGCCCGGCCGGGCGTATCCGCCCGAGGCGCGCCACGCCTACCGACAGCTGTGCGCCCGGGTCAGCACCGCCTCGGCGCAGCGCTGGCGCGCCACGTTGGCGCCGGGGGGCGCGGCGGCGGCCGAACGGATGGTGTGGCGTCTGCTCCGCATCGGCAACGCCGCCTACTACCTCCTGGGGGCCGACCCCCGCCGGTCGTTGCGCCTCCGGGTGGCGAGCTCGTGGGACTGGCGCCAGGCCTTCCAGCTCGTGGGCCTCGACATCACCGCCGCCACCTCGGGCCAGCCCCAGGTGAACTGGACGGCCTCCTACGTCGAGCGCGCCACCGCGCGCCGGGGGTCGGTACAGGGACACGTGGAGGTGCGCTGGAGCCACGGCCGTTTCGTCCAACCGCCCGAGGCCAAGGTCTACCTCGACACCTCGTCGAACGACCTCCCGGGCTACTTCCCCCTCGAGCGTGGGGCCAGCCAGCCCGAGCTGTGGGACTGAGGGCCCGCCTCAGGCATCGACCTCGCGCCGGCCCTCGAGGGCACGACCCAAGGTCAGCTCGTCGGCGTACTCGAGGTCGCCGCCGACGGGAAGGCCGCTGGCGATGCGGGTGACGGTGACCCCCAGGGGCTTCAAGAGCCGAGCCAGGTACATGGCCGTGGCCTCGCCCTCGAGGTTGGGATTGGTGCACAAGATGACCTCGGTGACCCCTTCGGCGTCGAGACGCCCGAGCAGCTCCTTGACCCGCAGCTGGTCCGGTCCGATCCCCTCGATCGGGTTGAGCGCGCCGTGCAGGACGTGGTAACGACCGCGGAATTCCTGCGTCTTCTCCACGGCCACGATGTCGCGGGGGTCCTCGACGACACACAACACCTCGCCCTCGCGCCGGGTGTCGGTGCAGATCGCGCACAGGTCACCCTCGGCCACGTTGAAGCACCGGGGACACAGCGTGATGCGTTTCTTCACCGCCACGATGGCGTCGGCCAAGCGCAGGGCGTCCTCGGGTGCGACCTTCAGGAGATGGAAGGCGATGCGCTGCGCGGACTTCGGCCCGACGCCGGGGAGGCGACCGAGCTCGTCCACCAGGGCCTGCAGCGGGCCGGTGAACACCTACACCTCGTGGGCGCCGGGAAACGCCTGCTTCAACCGCTCCTGCGGGGTGAGCCCCGCGCCGGCGGGCTCGGTCTCCGCCGCGAGCACCACCGGGTCGAGCAGGTCGCGGGGGTCGTCATGGACCGCGGGCGTCGCCACCGCCGCCTTCTGCGAGGCTCTGGGCTCGGCCGTCGATGGGGAGGGGCCGGACTCGTCGTCGGCCTCGACGTCCACCACGAGCCGGATGGGCACCGCCGTGCCGAACCGGTCGCGTAGGGCGGACTCCACCTCGATCCGGACCGCCTCGCAGTAGGAACGATGCGTCTCGTTCGGCAACGCGAACACGGCGCCGTCGCCGTCGACCTCGACGAACCTCCCCACCCGGAAACGGGCCCGGGCCCGGTTGGGCAGGGCGGCGAGCAGGCCGTCGCCCCACACCTGCACGAGCTCGTCGCGGCTCGGCAGCGTGGCCACGGCCCCGCGCGGCCCGACCGGGGGGGCGGGTGCAGCGGACCTGGCTTCGGCACCCGAGGAGTCGCGGCGGGGAGCACCCCGGGTCGATCCCCCGCCTTGTCGCCTGACCGCCCCGAGGGTGCGCCGGGCGAGCTCGGGACCCCCTACCGGGTCACCGGCATCTTCTCCAGCGGGTGAGGACGGGACCTCGGCGCCGGGGACTTCAGCGACGGTCGCCTCGGCGCCACGATCCTTGGCGGTCTCGGTGCGCGCTTTGGCAGGTGGCGGTCCTCCCACCGGTGGAGGTGGGACCTCGACCGTGCGCGGCACCCGAGCCGGCGTGGGGGACCCTGTTCCACCGGCGTCGGCCAGTGCCCGTTCGAGTCGCTCCACCCGCTCGAGCAGGGCGATGGTGGAGTCGTCGGCCTGGGGGTGAGTCAGCTTGATGAGTGAGACCTCGAGGTGCACCCGCTGGTCGGGGATGTCCCGCATGTCGACCTGGGCCCGCCCGATCTCCTCGATGGCGCGCACCAATGCCGGCAGACCCATGTTCCGAGCCGTCTCCTCCACCCGGGAGCGCTCGGCACCGGACAGGCTCACGAGCTCACCGGCCACGATGGCGAGGAATCCTTGGCGGAGGTACTCGGCGAGGTCGGCCGCCAGGCGCTGGGCGTCGCGGCCCGCCTCACACGCCTGGGCCACGGCCACGAGGGCCCGGGACGCGTCACGGTCGGCCAAGGACTCGGCCAGCTCGGCGAGCACCACGATGTCGTCATCGACGACACCACCGGCGGCGACCTGGTCGAGGGCGGAGAGGGCGTCACGGGCGGATCCCCGGCCCCGACGGACGGCGGCGTCGAGCGCCTCGTCGGCAATAG
Organism: uncultured Acidimicrobiales bacterium; assembly: GCA_963731665.1. Taxonomy (GTDB): domain Bacteria; phylum Actinomycetota; class Acidimicrobiia; order Acidimicrobiales; family UBA8190; genus Chersky-840. The sequence goes on from CAVSWP010000011.1 coordinate 592,617, forward strand.
CCAGGCCCGTGGCCTCCCGCACCCGGTGGAGCAGCGCCGAAAGCGTCTCTGACCCGAGCAGCCGGAACTCGAAGTGTTGGGTGCGGCTGCGGATGGTGGGAAGGACCTTCTGGGCGTCGGTGGTGGCCAGCACGAAGACGACGTGCCCGGGAGGCTCCTCCAGCGTCTTCAAGAGGGCGTTCGACGCCGCCGTCGACAGCATGTGAACCTCGTCGACGATGTACACCTTCCACCGCCCCGGGGTGCCCAAGGCGGCGTGCGACACCAGGTCACGCATGGCGTCCACACCGTTGTTCGACGCGGCGTCGAGCTCATGCACGTCGAGTGACGCCCCCCGGGCGATCTCGATACACGAGTCACAGCGCCCGCAGGGCTCGCCGTCCTCGAGCGCGGCGCAATTCAGGGCCTTGGCCAGGATGCGGGCCGTCGACGTCTTGCCCGTCCCGCGCGGACCACTGAAGAGGTAGGCGTGGCCGACACGACCGTCGCGCACGGCGTTTCTCAACGCCAGGCTCACGTGCTCCTGCCCGAGCACCTCCTCGAAGCGCTGCGGGCGGAAACGACGATACAGAGACTGGTAGGGAGCGCTGTCCATGTCGCCGGCGTCAGCCACGGGCGCAGCCTACCGGGGGGACCGGGCGCCTCGGACGGGTCGGTCAGGGCGTTGGCGAACAGGTTCTTCGCCGGTGATCGGTGCGACGGCCAGGTTTGCTACGGCACACGGCCGGACCCGCTGAGAGCTGCTGCCTTCCGGCCCTGACTCGGTTCACGGGGGACCGTTGCGCAGGACCCGGCCGTCGCACGGATCACCGGACAACGCGCCTCAGACGATAGCCTCCCTGCTGCTGCGCACCGGCAGCTCCGGAGGAGTGCGAGAGCGGCCGAATCGGCACGACTGGAAATCGTGTGTGGGGAAACTCACCGTGGGTTCAAATCCCACCTCCTCCGCGGAGAAGGGTCGGCGGCGAGGCGGGGGAACTCCTGCCTGGCCGTCTGCCCTACCGTTGGCGACATGGTTGACCACGCCCCCACCGACCCTGGACACCGGCTCGACGACCTGTCGGCCATGCGCCTCGCACTGGCCGAAGCGGTGGAAGCCATGGCCCACGGCGACGTGCCCGTCGGCGCCGTTGCCATGGTGGACGGGCGGGTGGTGTCACAACGCCATAACGAACGGCAGCTGCGCCTCGACCCCACCGCGCACGCCGAGATCCTGGCCCTGCGCGACGCCGCCACCGAGTTGGGCACCTGGAGGCTCGAGAACGTCACCCTGGCGGTCACGCTCGAGCCCTGCGCCATGTGCGCCGGTGCCCTGGTGACAGCCCGAGTGGGACGCCTCGTGTTCGGCGCCGTCGACCCCAAGGCCGGGGCGTGCGGAACGCTGTACCAGCTGTGCGCCGATCCCCGTCTCAACCACGAGCTACCGGTGACGGCCGGAGTGCTGGCCGAGGAGTGCGGTGCGTTGTTGGAGGAATTCTTCGCCGCCCGGCGCTGACAGCTCCGTCCAGACTCACCGGGCCCGCCGAGTACCATTCCTGGCGCCGGGAGGAGTGCGAGAGTGGACGAATCGGACGGTCTCGAAAACCGTTGTGGTCGCAAGGCCACCGTGGGTTCGAATCCCACCTCCTCCGCTGTTAGGCCTTGACCGACGTCACCGCCCCAGTCACGCTCGATGATCGGAACGGGCGCGTAAAGAAGTCGGTTGATTTCCACGTCTGGATTGATCACCGTATGCAGATAGGTAGCGCCGATGGAGTTGGCAGTCCCGGGCGGCCACCAGTTCGACTGCTCGTCGGTCACATCGCTGATTGTCGTCTCGAGCCAATTCCACGCCGAGTGGACCTGTTCGCGAATGAAGTCGAGCCTCGTCATAGAGCAACGACAGGGCGGACGCCGAGGCCGATGGCAGGCAACCTGAAAATGTCGATCCTGCTTCTACATGGTTGGCGACGACGCGTTCGGTTTTCGCGGTGCTGAGCGATCATCGAGACACGGATCGTCAGCCATCCACGTCGTCGAGAGAACGCGTGAGCGCAAGCCAGGCCAGCTCCGTATCGTCGGTGGTGGCGTGGGCCGACCGGAACAAGCTCACAAACGAGGCGACGTCGTCGAGCTGCCATCGGGCGCGATATAAGGACAGGGCATTTTGGTCGACCCGTCGGCGCGTGAGGTCGAGATAGAGGGCCAGCTCTTCACCGGTATCGGTGACGACCATCCAGAGGTCGCGCTCAGGAGGAGCGAGACCCACAGTGTCCCAGTCCAGGAGGACCAGCTTTTCGCCCGCCCGCATGACGTTGCCCGAGTGCGGCTCCCCATGAGTGATGACTTCATCACCGCCTCTGGTCGCCACCTCCGCGACGAGTCGGTCGAAGCCGGCAAGGAGGCCGATCACCCCCTCCTGGTGGGCACTGAGCAACGCTCGAGCTGGTTCCGAGAACGGCCCGCCCTTCCACGGCGTCTCCAATTCGTTCAACGCGGCTTGGAGGTGAGGACGGCTCGAGAGTTCGACGCGGTGCCAGGCGAAGGACCGAACGGTTGGGGTCGCCTGGTGCAGTTCGACCAGCAGCTGCACGACCTCGGCACGCAACATCAGGGGCTGGGTGTTGGTCGAAGTGGGCTCGCTCGGCGTCGAGATACGGAAAGACGGCGATCGTGTAGCGCGACCCGACACGCGTGACGGTGTCGCCTCCTCGGTTCTGCACCGGCGCCACCACGAAGTCGAGGCGGCCCTTGGCACGGAGGACAGCTGCGGTGTCGAATGCGCGCCGGAGGCCTTCAAAGGCCGAGCCGCGATCACTTCCCAACCAGCCCTTGTGGTCGAGGTCATCGACAGTGACAAACCACCGTCCTCCGGTGTCATCCACGGCGAGCCAGTGGTAACTGCCGAAGCCCTCAGTGATGTAGTCCAGGCTTCTGACATTCAGGTTCCAGTCTGTGACGAGCGGGTGGGTCAACTCATGTTCGTCGAATCCCTCGGGCAGCGTCCTCACTCACCCCAAGATATGACTCCCGACCACTTCGCAGGGGGTGTCATTTGTTTCGATGCGCGCCCGGTCGCTGTCTTGCCTGGGCATAAACTGCCATTTTGAGCGAATCGAGGGGGTCTCGATGGGAGACGATGAAGACGGCCGCTACGTCGTTCGCCTCGCCTGTCGTCACGAGACTCTTGAGGTCGTGCCGGCCGACAAGGACCCCACCCCGGTAGGCGAGTCGCTGGCATGCCGAGAGTGCGGGCGCCGTCAGCGAATTGTGGAGTCCTTCCGGGTCGAACCATAACTCGATGCACCTCGTTGACATCATCATTCCGGCGATCTGGATCGCCTTTTGGGTCTACTGGTTCGCGGCTGCGATCCAGACCAAAGCGACACAGACGCGAGCCGCATCGTCCCTCCCGATCAGGGTCGCAATCCTTCTGGTGGTTCTGGCGTTGTTCCGGTCTTCGGCCTTGAAGAATCACTCCACCACGATCGCCAACCCTTGGCTCGAGGTCATCGGCCTGGCGGTATTCCTGCTCGGGCTGGCTCTGGCGATTTGGGCCAGGGTCTATCTCGGTCGGAACTGGGGTACTCCCATGTCCCAAAAAGTCGATGCCGAGTTGGTTACCACGGGTCCGTACCGATACATCCGCCACCCCATCTATTCCGGCATCATCCTGGGCATGATCGGGACGTCCATCGCCATCAGTCTCTACTGGATCGTTGCCGTGGTGTTACTGGGCGCGTACTTCGTCTATAGCGCCACCGTGGAGGACCGCAACATGGAGGGTCTCTTCCCAGGGACCTATGCGGCCTACAAGAGCTCGACCAAGATGCTGATCCCTTTCGTCTTCTGACCAAGACAGGACTCTTCGCCCTTGCCGGGACTCCCCTATGCCCGGGCGCGCCGAGTGGACCAGGCGTCGGCCAGGAGGCTGAGCCCGATACCCAGCATCCACACGTCCTTGCTGATTCCGGTGCCCTGTGGGCTCGGCCAGATGCTGCCCGGCTTTCGGAGGCCGGGCGTGCGGGCATACAGGCCGACCAGGGCACCCGAGAACGCGGTGAGCGAGGCTCCGGCGGCGGCTGTCGGCACGACCGGGGCGAGGAGCGCGAGACCCGTGGCAATCTCGCCCGCAGCGAGGAGCCGCAGAAACCGGGTTGGATCCATCGCTTTGAAGACCGGGTAGGCGCCGGCAGCCATACCGTGCACCGCCTGGGCGGTGGCCTCATCGCCATGCCACTTGTCGAGCCCGGTGTGGAGGATGTAGGTGCCGGTGACCGCTCGAACAGGCAGTTCGCGAAATCTCATGGCGTCTTCCTCCGAGGCTGATGCAACACCACGTTAGCGTCACGTTTCGCTCAGCAAGCCGGAGCAAGGGTTGGGTCAGGGTAGACGCTCCTGACGCAGTCCATCTTCGCCACTGGCGCGGGGAGCGTCGCGTTCGACTAGGCAAGAGCCGCACGTCCTCTGTCATGACGCGCCATGGGCGGGAATCATGGGGGGCGAAGGCCGCTGTTGGTGTTGGTGAAGGAGTTGCCATGACGGAACGTGAGACCGCGAGGCTGTTGCGTCTCGTGACGGAGGAGATCTGGTGTCGGCGACGCTACGAGCTTGTCGACGAGTTGGTCTCCGACGATTTCGTCGACCACGTCGAGATGCCGGGACTCGAAGGCATCGGCCGGGCACGCTACCTGGCGTCAGTCGTCCTCGCGCACAAGGGGTTCTCCGACTATCACGAGGAGATCGAGTTGATCGTCGCCGACGAGGACACGGCAGCTTCGTACGTGCGCATCACCGGGACGCACGATGGCGATCTGATGGGGCTTGCGCCCACGGGTCGCAAGGTCGACTTCCGATCGATGGGGATCCTCCGGTTCGCGAACGGTCAGGCGATCGAGCGATGGGGTGTGGGCGACTCCCTGACCGAGATGCACCAACTCGGCTGGCTGGCGAGAGCCGTCGATCGCGATCAGGGCGGCCTTCCGAGGTGAGATCAGGCCATGGTCACGACCGAGGGGCCGCGCTGGCGATCTCATCGGACCCCCCGACCGCCACGACTCAGCCGACCGGCTGATATCTGGCAGAAGCCGCTGAGCCGGGCAGGGCTTCCCCGGCTGGGCAAGACTGTGCTCATACCTTCGACCGTCGACTTCGACACCGAACGGGGGTGGAGATGGAGACCGACTACCTCGTGATCGGCGCCGGCGCGCTGGGGATGGGGTTCGTCGACACCTTGATCGAACATTCCGACGCCGAGGTCGTCATCATTGATCGGCGTCACGCCCCCGGGGGCCACTGGCTGGACGCCTACCCCTTCGTCCAGCTGCACCAGCCATCCATGAACTATGGGGTGAACTCCACGCCCCTGGGTCAGGATCGAGTCGAGATCGACGGTCGAGACGCCGGGTTCTACGAGCGAGCCAGCGGAGCGGAGATCTGCGGCTACTACGACGCGGTCATGCGCCACCGATTCCTGGCGTCGGGTCGGGTGCGCTTCCTCCCGATGTGCGACTACCTCGGGGACCGGCGATTTCGTTCCCGCCTGACGGGCACCGAGACGGAGGTAACGGTGCGAAAGAGCGTCGTGGACGCCACCTACATGGCCTCGCGCGTTCCGGCCACCGATTCCCCACCGTTCCAGGTGGCCGAGGGGGCGAGGTGCGTCCCGGTCGGTGCGCTCGCCAGGGTCGTGACTCCTCCCGATGGTTACGTGATCATCGGAGCCGGCAAGACGGCTATGGACGCCGTGTGCTGGTTGCTCGACAACGGGACGGCGGCCGACGACATGCGTTGGATCCGTCCTCGGGAGCCGTGGATGCTGAACCGTGCCTTCTTCCAACCCGGCGACGGACTGCTGACGACATTCGACGGGGTCGTGGTGGAGTTGGAAGCGGTGGCCGAGTGTGAGTCGATCGAGCAGGTGTTCGATCGGCTCGAGGAGCGCCAGATCATGTTCCGCCTCGATCCCGAGGTCCCGCCCTCCATGCTCAAAGGCGCCACGGTGAGTCCGGGCGAGCTCGATCGCTTGCGATCCATCGACAAGGTGGTCCGGCTGGGACATGTCACGCGCATCGGTTCGGAGAACATCACGCTGGAGGAGGGTTCCGTCCCGACCAGCCCGAGCCAGCTGCACGTGCACTGCGCCGCGGCCGGACTGAGTTACAACCCGCCCAAGCCGATCTTCACCGACGACGCCATCGTCTTGCAGCCGATCACCCGCGTCAGCCTCAGCCTTTCGGCTGGCCTCCTTGGCTTCCTCGAGGCATCGGGCCGGTCAACGGCCGAGAAGAACCGGCTCTGCCCACCGAACATATGGTTCGACACGCCTTTCGATTGGATACGGCACTTGTTGACCGGGATGAGAACCGAGCTTCAGTGGCCGGAGGCTCCTGACGTGTTGGCGTGGATCGAATCCTCCCGCCTCAATCTCATCAAGGGCCTCGAGGAGAGCGCCGACACGAAGGCCGTCGCCGACCTGCAGGCCAGGTTCTTGACCGCCTTGTTCCCCGCCCTCGAAGGCTTGAAGGCGTTGACGGCGAAGGCTGCGCCCGCTGAGCGCGCCCGGATGTTCGAGACAGTGTCCTAATGGGGGTCGACCACCTAGGGCTGTGGACCGAAGATCGACGATGCGGTTCGGGCGGAGCTGCGCCTTGGACCTGTGAAAGGCCTCTTCAGGGGAGCGCTGCACCGGCGGCGCGTCTCCTCGACCAGAAAGGCGCGTCGAGAATTGTCAAGAGCACCAGGGCGACGCCCGCCGCGCTGACCACGTACCAGGGCCAGGGCCCGAGCACCCGCAGGAGCGTCCACTCCCCGGGGGGAGCGCGCAGGAACATGTAGTTGGCGCCGGTGAGCGCGTCCACGAGTCCGACCACGGCGGTGTACCCCAGGGTGATGGCGAATACGCGGGGCACCGCCCGGGGCCGGGGCACGATCCCCATGCCGACGACGAGGAAGAGGGCGGCCACCACGATCCCGGTGTGCCCCACCAGGTACTGGAAGAACACCAGGTGGGGGAAGCCGACGTTGAGGTCAGGGGTGGCGACGGCCTGCAGCGTCCCGGCCAGGCCCCAGAAGTAGGTGATCTCGACGAGCAACGGCACCCGCCACCAGCACGCCGCCGCCGCCACCAGCACCCCGGCGTCGCACAGGGCCAGGGGCAATGAGGTCTTGGGCGACCACGTTCCCTGCACGGCGAGGCCGACGCTGTAGCTGACGGCGTCGGCGACGAGCAGGAGGGCGACCACCCGGGCGGCGACGATCCTCCACGGCCCGGGACGCCGGCGCCCCGCCACGCACATCACGGTGCAGGTCACCGCGGCGATGGCGACCGTCGACCAGTACGCCAGTGGCGAGACGGTGGCGATCACGTCACGGGTGGCTTGCACGCACTGCGGACGCCGTCACGACTCACTTGGGGACCGTGTAGCGGGCGAAGACGTGCCAGCCCACGAAGGCCCAGACGGCGATGAGCACGATCACCCCCGGGAGACGCTGCCACCAGGCGGACCCGATGGCACCGAGGCTCGCCCACCGACCCCCACTGCGGCGACAGACGAGCTCCCACAGCGCGGCGGTGGCGCCCAGCACGAGCCAGGCGACGGTGACGATCATCTCAGGGCCACGTCATAGCGGTGGCGCCACCGGGGTCGGATCGTCGGTGCGAATCCCACCGCCAGCCACGCCGCGAACATGACGAACCGCACCACGTGCCACGCCAGCGCATGGTCGACGACGGTGCTCAGCGTGGGGACACTCGAGGATCGTCCGCCCAATGCCAGCCCCGCGCCTTCGAGCCCGGCCGCCGCGGCCAGGAGCACCGTCCAGGGCAGCACCCTGCGCAGGCCGAGGTTTGGTGTCTTGGTCCGGCCCGGGGCAGAACCGTGGGTGGCCCGGCGCCAGGCGCCACGGGTCGCCGCCGCCACGACGGCCAGGGCGACGACGGGGAGCCCGACGGCCGCGTAGGCGGGCACGGTGAAGGGACGCAGGCCGGTCGACCACCAGCAATAGGCGGCGACGGCCACGGCGGCGACCGTCGCTCCCCACAGGCGCACCCTCGTCGACTTCCGCGCCGGTCGCACCGGTGACCTCGTCACGGCGTGCTCAGGAGAACGTCCACCGCGTCTGGCTGTAGAGGTCGCCCTTGCCGAAGCCCAGGGCGATGGTGGGAGCGACCCGGTACAACGGCGCCTCCCCGCCCCGGATGGCGTCACCGAGGCCGGCCCACGTGCCGTGCGGGGCGGCGAAGTGCGGGCCGTACTTCGACTCGTAGGCGTCGGCGACGCGGCGGAGCTCGGCCCCGTCGTCCACCTGGCTGGCCCGGCCCTCGACCACGACGTCGAGCCCTTCGAGGCCGTTGTTCCCGGTGGTGAGGATGCACTGCCGGTTGTGGGCGAGGTTCTTGGCCTTGCGCTCGTCGGGGCCCGTGCAGAAATACAGCGCGCCGTCGAGCCAGACGGCCAACAGCGGGGTGACATGGGGCCGTCCGTCGGGGCGCACGGTCGACAACCAGAACAGCTCGGCTGTCTCCAGGTCTCGACGGCCCTGGGCCCAGGCCGTGGGGACCGCACCCGGACTGCTGAACGCGCACAGCTCGGTCACCGGCTCCGTCTCACCCACAGGATCCCGCCTCGCCCGCATTGCCGGCGGTGCCGGCGGTACCCGCATTGCCCGCAGTATTCGCATTGCCCGCGGTGCCCGCCTCGCCGGTCGGGCTCGCCGCCACGCCGAGGGTGAACCAGCTCCACGGCTTGGGGCCCCGGGCGTAGCGCTGCTCGTCGCGCTCGACGACAAAGCCGGCCTCACCCACCAGGACCGAGGCGGACCGGGTGAGGTGACAGCCACCGGCCAGCCGGCGCTGCCATGGATCGAGCCGGTGTTGCCACCGGGCCACGTTGGGGTCGGGGGCGATCCCGTGTTCGAGGAAGTGCACACGGCCGCCCGGTCGCAGCACGCGGCGCAGCTCGAGCAGGACGGCGGCGGGGTCGGGCACGGTGCACAGGGTGAACGTCGACAGCGCGCTGTCGCAGCTGGTGTCGTCGAGGGCGATGGCCTGGCCGTCGAGCCCGACATGGGTGACGGCGACGCCGGCTCGGGCCATCCGCTTGGCTCCCAGGCGCCTGGCCACGGCGGCGGGCTCGACGGCCAACACCACCTCCACCTCGGGTGGGTAGTGCCGGGCGTTGAGACCCGAGCCGAACCCGATCTCGACGACGCGACCGACGAGCCCCTCGGTCACTTGGGCGCGCCACTGCCCGATCTCGGCGTTCCCGCACAGCAGGTCCACCACCCGAGGAAGGACCTGCTCTCGGTAAAGACCCACGTCGGCCACGCTAGCGGCGGCCTCTACACGGCGCGCATGCGGTTGTTGCGGGCGTCGTGGGTGACTTCGGCCAGGCCGAGCTCCTCGAGCAGGGGCGGGAGGTACATGCCGAACCGGCCCCGATAGCCGTTGCGCAGGCCGTAGAAACCCCCGACGGGATTGTCGGGCGCCCGTCCCCACGCCTCGACCGTGCCTGGCGTGGCCGGCTTCTTCTCGTCGGCGGCGCCGAGGGCAACCCAGTCCCCTTGCGCCACCAACCAGGCGTGCAGGTCGTCGATGGCCCGGAGGTGGTACTTCAAGGTGGTGGAGCCCACCTGGCACACGAGCGCCGGCGGGTCGGCGTGCTCGTCCTTGTACATCGTGTACTGCGAGGTGCGCGGGGGCGTGGTGAGCACCCACGGGTCGTCCTTGGTTCCAGCGGCCATGGTCTGTCTCCTTTCGACGCCCGGGCGGTCACATGCCGGTCACCGATCTCACGCCGGGCTGTTCAGCGCACGTCCTCCCGGCGATAGGCCCGTCGGGCCAGGCCGGTGGCCAGGTCGAGGGCGAGCTCGTGGGCGTCGTCGAGCTCGAGGCGGTGGGTGACCACGAGCTCGGCCAGGTAGGAGCAGTCCACGCGGCGGGCGACGTCGTGGCGGGCGGGGATGGAGAACAGGGCGCGGGTGTCGTCGTTGAAGCCCGCCGTGTTGGCGAAGCCGGCGGTCTCGGTCACCGTCCGACGGTAGCGGAGCATGGCTTCGTAGCTGTCGAGGAACCACCACGGCGGTCCCAGGACGAGACAGGGGTAGTGCCCGGCCAGCGGAGCGAGCTCGCGGCCGAAGGTGGCTTCGTCGAGGGTGAACACCACCAGGCGGAGCCGGGGGTCGTTGCCGAAGAGGTCGAGCAGGGGCTTGAGGCTCTGGGTGTACTCGATGGGGCCGGGGATGTCCGCCCCGCGGTCGGGACCGAAGCGAGCGAAGACGAGCGGATTGTGGTTGCGCCTCGAGCCGGGATGGAGCTGCATGACCAGGCCGTCGTCGATGCTCATGCGGGCCATCTCCACCAGGAGCTGGCCTCGGAACAGCTCCTGTTCCGAGGTACTCAGCGTGGCGGCGAGGGCGCCGTCGAGGAGCTGCTGGCACTGCCGGGGCGCGAGGTCGGCGGTGGCCGCGCTCGGGTGCCCGTGATCGGTGGCCACGGCGCCGTGGTCGATGAACAGCTCCCGGCGCTGCCGTAGGGCGTCGAGATATCCCGACCATCGTGCGATGTCCTTGCCCGTGAGCTGTCCGAGCATGGCCACGTTGTCGGTGAACCCCGCGACGGCGGGGTCGACGACGGGGTCGGGGCGAAACGTCGTGATGATGCGCCGTGCCCAGCCCTCCTGCGCCAGTCGGGCATGGGCGTCGAGACCGTCGAGAGGTGACTCCGTGGTGGCCAGCAGCTCGACGTCGAAGCGGTCCAGAAAGGCCCGGGGGGCGAACTCGGGCCGGCGCAGGGCGTCGTCGATGTGGTCGTAGATCTCATCCGCGCTGTCGACGTCGAGGCGGTGCTCGACGTCGAAGACCTCCCCGAGGACGTAGTCGAACCACAACCCCGACGGCGTGGCCCGGAAGAGCGGGTAGTGCGCCGCCAACGTGCGCCACGCCGTACGGGGATCGGCGGTGGCCGCGCCGTCGTTGGGCTGCACCCCCAGGGCTTCGAGGGCGACACCCTGGCTGTAGAGCATCCGGGTGAGGTAGTGGTCGGGGGTGACGAGCACGGACGTGGGATCGGGGAAGGCGACGTTGTCGGCGAACCATCGCGCCTCGGTGTGGCCGTGCGGGCTGATCAACGGCAAGGAGCGGACCTCGTCGAACAGCTCGAGGGCGACGGCGCGGGTCGAGGGCTCGGCGGGCAGCAGGCGCTCGGGGTGCAGGACCAGCGGTCGAGGACCGCTCACGATGCGAAGGGGACGGCCCGCGCCTGCTCGAGCAGCTCCGCCCGGTCGTTCTCGAGCAGGAACCCCCCGGCGATGGCCTCATCCAGGCTGTGCTCGTGGGCGTCGAGGTAGCCCTGCTGGTCGCCGTACCGGGCGACCAGGGTGTCGGGGTCGAAGCGAACGGTGGTGCCGAAGAGCGAGCACAACAGGCTGACCCCGGGGGGGGCCTCGCCGCTGAGCGCCGCCACCGGGACGTCGACGGCCGGGGTGCGCACGCCGCCCATGGCGTTGCCGACCGGGTCCCGGGCGATGCGCGGCGGGTCGGCCTGGGCCAGGCGCAGCGGCGCGGCGGTGGGCGGGGGCGTGCCGTCGGTGACCCACCGGTCGAGCGCCACCAGGGCGGCCTGCACCACGAAGTGCTGCGGGCCCTCGTTGATGGGGTGGTCGCACCCCAACAGGTCGGTCATGCCGCCGATGGTGTAAGAGTCGGCGTGCGCCGTCCCGGCCACCTCCCAGGTGCGGATGCGGTCGGTGTCGGGCTGGCGGGCGAGGACGTAGTCGAGCCGGGGGCCGAGGTCGGTCTCGGTCTCGAAGACGAAGACGGGGACGCTCGTGTCGTCGCGGATGTGCACGGGGCGCGGCACGCCCTCGCCGGCGATGGGGGTCCCGGTCAGAGAGGCCGCGCCGGCTCCCCGGCTGTGCACCAGGAACCCGTCGAAGACCAGCGCCACTGGTTGCACGGCGTTGACGTAGGTGGTGAGGAAGAAGGCGGACTGCGACTCCCCGATGGCGAGGATGCGCTGCGGTCGTAGGTCCCCGAGCGCGAAATGGTGCTCGGGGTGGCGCAGGGCCCGGCCGATCTGCGAGAGCATGTCGAAGGAGAAGGGGTCCCCGGGGTGGTGCAGGGGCCCGTAACGCGCCGGCTGGGAGGTGGCCAGGCCCGCACTCGGTTCGCGGCCCGGGACCCTGACGAGCGCGGTGCCGCCGTTGACACCGAAGGCCTGGGCCGAGACCCCCACGTGGGCGTAGCCGCCCCGGACGATCTCGGGGCTCAGAAAGGTCCAGTCGGGTTCGGCCTCCAGTCCCCCCGAGACGTTGAACCACTCGACCAGGACGGTGCCGTTGAACCGGTCGGCCTGCGACGGCCGCCGAACGACGATGCGGGTGCAGAACGGAGCCGACTTCCCCGGTGTCACCGACCATCGCCCATCGGGCTCGAGCGTCCCCACCGCCTCGAACGCCGACGCCGTCCCCGAGGCGAAGTGCTCTTCGGTGACGTACCCGTGGGCGCTCGGGTCGACGGGGGACAACGACGCCGGGGGCCGCATGCGGCCTGTGGTGATCGGGGCCGACAGTGTGGCGCCGAGCCCGGTCGTCTTGCCTGGGTGCACGGATCTTCCCCTCGTGTCGCCGTCCAGTATGTCCAAGGCGCAGGGGTGGTGCCGGGCTCGAACGGGCTACTCGAACGGGCTAATAGACCTGGAAGTCCTTCGGGCCCTCGACCGAGGCCAGGGCGGTGGCGACGATGACGGGGCCGGAGGTCGCTCCCACCGGCACGGTCACGACGAGCTTGGCGGGTGAGATCTTCCTGATGAGGGCGGGGACGCCGGAGAAGGTCACCTGAGTGGTGCGGCCGAGGCCCCTCCCGAAGATCGTCACCTTGAGCCCCGCGAACCCCGACGACGGGTTGATTCTGTCGATCTTGATGCGCAGGGCGGAACCGTGGTGGTGGCTGCGGTGAGAAGCCGGCGCCGATGCCAGGGCCGCTGTCGTGGTCGTCGGAACGGTGGCCACCGGGCCGAAGCTCGTGGTGGTGGTGGGGGGCACGGCCGTGGTCGACGGGGACGAGCCCGGCGCCACGGTGGTGGGCGTGGTCACCCCGGTACTCGGGGCGGGAGCCCCGGGCGAGCCCGTGGTTCCCGCTTGGATGTCCGCCGCCGCGATCGTCCACCGCCCCTTGGCCTTGCCCGAGATCTGCAGCGCCGTGGGCGTGGCCGCCGCCGACAGGACGAAGACCTCGCACCCGGTCGTCGACGTGCCGGCGGGCACGGTCCCGAAGGTCGGGTAGGTGAGGCATTCGCTGATCTTGTATTTGGCGGTGCTCTTGGCCAAATGGATGGCCCCCCGGGAGTCGAAGAGTTGCGACTTGGCGTAGATGTCGGAGAATTTGGCCGCCGCCGATGTCGGGCTGTGCACCGTGAGGACCACGGCCGCCAGCTGGTGGCCCAGGGGCGGGAACGCCGGTGAGTCGGCCCCCACGGGGGCGGGGTAGACCACCTTGACCAACGTCACGGTGCCGTTCTCCGCCGCCAAGGTGGCTCCCAGGGTCCCCTGGGCCTTGGCGCTGGAGCACGCCGCCGCGATCAGGCAGAGGGCCACGAGCACGGAGGCGGCGCGCCACCCGTGCCTGGGCACGCGGCCAGCGCGGTCCATGAGATAGCCACCCCCCACTCCCGCACACCCCCCACGGCTTGCCGGCCCACCCATTCTCTCACCCCCGACCCCGTGTTGGAAACCGCTGGTCAGAGGGCCGGGGGTCGAGAGGGGTGGATACCGCAGCGGGGCGGAGCTGTGCTGTGCTGGGACGATGGGGAGCCGCGCACGAGCCCGGGGCTGGTTCGCTCTCGTGGTCGGGCTATCGATCGTGGCCGGGGCCTGCTCGTCGCCACGCCCCGGCGGGGGCTCGGCGAGCGCCGGTCGGACGGTGCCGTCGTCGGGCTGCTCGTCGTCGGGGACCGCGACGCGGTCGGGCCCGGCGGTGACGGAACAGAACGAGACCGTGTCCGTCGACGGGGTGACACGCGGGTACCTGCTGACGACCCCGCCGACCCGACCGGGGGCGGCGCCGCTCCCGGTGGTCGTCGACATCCACGGCTTGGCGGAGTCGGCCCAGATCCAGGCCCTCACGACCCAGTTCAGCGCCAAGGCCGACAAGGACGGGTTCATCGTCGTGTACCCCGAGGGCACCGGCGCCCCGGTGGGGTGGGACACCGATTCCACGACGCACCCCAACCACGACATCGACTTCATGAACGACCTGCTCGACTCGTTGGAGACCACCTTCTGCGTGGACACCTCGCGGGTGTACGCCACGGGATTGTCCCTGGGCGCGTGGTTCACCTCGCTGCTGGCCTGCACCATGGCCAACCGGTTCGCGGCCTTCGCCCCGGTGGCGGGGGTGTTGTTCGACACGCCCTGCCATCCGGGCCGGCGGGTGGCCATCGTCGCCTTCCACGGCACGGCCGACCCCATCCTGTACTTCAACGGGGGGGTGGGGACCACCGCGCTCAAAAACGCCCTGAGCGGTGCGGGCTCCTCGGTGGCGTTGCCACCCGTCGACCTCCACGGCAAGGGGTACCCGGCGGCGGCGGCGGACTGGGCCGCCTACGACGGCTGCAACCCGGCGTCGACCGACAGGCACGTGAGTACCCACGTGATCCTGCGCACCTATCGCTGCCCCGCAGGCGCCGCGGTGGAGTTCTACATCATCCTGGGCGGCGGCCACGCCTGGCCGGGCAGCACGTTCAGCGCCGCCACCGCCAAGATCACCGGGCCGTCGACCTTCGAGATCAACGCTACCGACATCATCTGGCGGTTCTTCGAGCAGCACCGGTTGTCTTGAGCGAGCCGCGAGCGCGCCGCGAGCGCGCCGCGCCGCCGCGGCGTCAGCGGCCCTCGAAGCGCGGCGCCCGGCCCTCGGCGGCGGCCCGCAGGCCTTCGGACGCGTCCGAGGTGGCCTGCACCACCAGGCGCATGGTCTCGCCGAAGCGCACGGCCTCGAGCATGGAGAGGTCGGCGGCGCGCGCCGCCACCTCCTTCATGGCCCGCTGGGCCAGGGGGGCTCCGGCCACCAGCCGGTCGGCCAGCGCGTAGGCCTCGGTGAGCAGGTCGTCGTGCGCCACCACCCGCCACACAAGTCCCATCTGGCGCGCCCGCTCGGCGTCGACGGGCTCGCCGGTGAGCAGGAGCTCCATGGCGTCGGACCACCCGATGCGGCGCGGCAGGCGGATGGCCCCCACGATGGCGGGGATCCCCAGGCGCACCTCGGGATAGCCGAAGGTGGCGCGGTCACTGGCCAGGACGAAGTCGCACCACGTGACGAGGGTGAGGCCGTAACCGAGACAGTGCCCGTTGACCGCCGCGATGACGGGCTTGTGGATCTCCCATCCGCTCTCGAAGGAGTTGAAGGTGGGCTTCTCCCAGAAGGTGCCAGCGAACTCGCCGGCGGAGCCCTGGCCCTGGCGCAGGTCGGCGCCGGCGCAGAAGGCGCGCCCCGCGCCGGTGATCACGGCCACCCAGGCGTCCTGTTCGTCTCGGAAGCGGGCGAAGGCGGCGTTGAGGTCGCGGCGCAGCTCGCCGTTGACGGCGTTGAGGGCGTCGGGCCGGTTGTAGGTGATGGTGGCCACGTGGCCGCTTCGCTCGTAGAGGACGGTGTCGGCCATGGGTCAGGTGGTGTCGGCGCCCAGGGCTTTGCGGGGGTGGCGCCCGTCGACATAGCCCATGAAGGGCGGGCGGATGTTGTACCCCAGGAGCTCCTGGAGGCGCTCGGGCAGCTGGGCCACCAGGGTGCCGGGCACGGCCAGGAAGTGGTTCTCCTGGGGCCGCAGCCACGAGGCCAGGTACTCGAGGATCACACCGAGGCGGGCCCGGTCGGTGGTGTTGGCGCCGCCCCCGTGCCACAGGCTGCCCAGATAGAACAGCACCGAGCCCGCCGGCATCTCCGCCGCCACGGTGGGCGTGTCGGCGTCGGGCTTGTCGTGGACCCAGCGGTGGCTCCCGGGAACGACGCGGGTGGCCCCGTTGGCCTCGGTGAAGTCGTCGAGGGCCCACATGGTGTTGAGCACCACCTCGTCGTGCGGGCGGGGCAGCGGATAGATGGCGTCGTCGTGGTGGAGGATCTGGGCGACCTCACCGGGGCCGATCTCGATGCCGGTGGGGGCGCTCAGCTGGCAGTGGCCGAGCACGCGGTCGAGGACCCCGAGGACGAGGGGATCGGTGGCGGGTCCGTCGAAGGCCCGGGTCTTGGCGAACAGGGCGTAGACGCGCTTGGTGTAGGCCCCCTCGAAGAGGTTGCGGCCCCCCGGCGTCCCCGCCAGCACCCGCCGCATGTCCTGGCGTGCCGCTTCCAGCTGCGGCGCGGGGAGGAGGTTCTCCACCACCGCGTAGCCGTGTTCGTCGAGTGCGGCCACGACGTCGTCGACCGATGTCGTGATGCTGCGCATGCACCTCCAGTCTCCCAGAATCGTCGGTGAGGGACTCGAGCGGAGAGGGGGCGGGCTAGGGCGCCGGAGTGTGCTCGGCGCGGGTGTCGAGCCAGCGCCGGAAGCCGGCCGCGTTGGAGTGGACGCCGTTGAGGGTGTCGAGCTTCTCGCGGTGCACGGCGTCGACCGCCGACAGGTCGGCGGCGAAGGCGGTGTCGAGGGCGGCGGCGATGTCCTCGTCGGCGCGCCACGCCTGTTCGGCCACGCTCGCCCACCGGCGCAGGGTGTCCTCGGCCTCGGCCAGCACGGCGGCGGGGTGGGGCAGCAGCCCGTAGTGGGCGAGGGCGAGGCCGGTCGGCCGGCGCGCCGCGAAGCGGTGCAGGGAGTGCACCGCCTGGCCCAGGTCGAAGTCGGGGGGCGGGGTCGAGGGGCGCAGCACGCCGGCGTCGGGGAGCCGCACCCCCACGGCGTCCCCGGCGAACAGGATTCCGCTCACCGAGTCGTGCAGGGCGAGGTGGTGCTTGGCGTGCCCGGGGGAGTCCACGGTGGTGAGCACCCGGTCGGGCGATACCCGGATGTCCTCGCCGTCGGCGAGGACGTGGATGCGATCGACGGGCGTGGCGTCGAGGCGTCCGTACAGCGAGTCGAGCAGGGGCCCGTAGACGCGCGCCGCCGAGTCGATGAGGCGCGTGGGGTCGGCCAGGTGACGCGCCCCCTTCTCGTGCACGTACACCGTGGCGGCGGGAAAGGCGCGCGCCACGTCGCCGACGCCGCCGGCGTGGTCGAGATGGATGTGGGTCACCGCCACGCCGGCCAGTTCGCCCGGGCTCACCCCGAGCGAGTCCAAGGCGTCGAGCAGCGCAGCCACCGAGCTCTGGCTGCCCGTCTCCACCAGCACCGGGGCGGCGCCGTGGACGAGGTAGCCGGCGGTCACCTTCTCCCACCCGCCGAGGAGCGTGTCGATCTCCACGACCCCCGGGGCGATCTCCGTGGTCACGGCGCGCCGGCCGTCACGTCGGGCCGGGCGTCACGACGCGCCGACCTCGATCACCACCTTGACGTCGTTGGGCTGGCGCTGCAGGGCGTCGGACCACTGCGCCAGGGGCACCCGCCGCGTGACCAGCCGCTCGAGCCAGGGGCGCGGCGCCGCTACCAGGGCGGCGGCGGCCGCTTCGTAGTGGCGGCGATTGGCGTTGACCGAACCCACCACGGCCTGGTTCTCGAGCACCATGCCCCGGTTGAGCATCGACGCGTCCACCCGCAGCGCGTGCTTGCCCCCCGAGACGCCGGTGAGACAGGCCACCCCGCCCGGGCCGAGGTGTTCCATGGCGTCGAAGACGAGCGAGGCCACCCCGGTGCACTCGATGACGATGTCGGGATGGGGACAGGAGTGCTCGATGCGCCCCGTGTGGTAGGTGGCCCCGAGCTCCTTGACCAGGTCGGGCTTGGTCCCGGTGGTGACCTGGTCGAAGACGTGCACGTCGAGCCCCCGCTGCACCGCGATCATGGCGGCCAGCAGGCCGATGGGCCCGGCGCCGGTGATCACCACGATGTGGGGGTCCCAGACGGCGCGCTGCCCGATGCGGTCGACCTGCTCCCACGCCTTGGCCACCACGCTGGTGGGCTCCATGAGCACCCCCAGGGCGCCGAGGCCGGGGTCCAGTTTCACGGCGAAGTCGGGATGGATCCGGTAGCGCTCCGAGCAGTAGCCGTCGTGGCTCTTGATGCCCCGCTCGGTGTACTGGCCGTTGTGGCAGAAGTCCCATTCACCCGCCGCGCAGTTCGCACAGGGCACGGGGTCGGGCCGCCGGACGATGCCCACCACGAGGTCTCCGGCCGCCACCGCGGCGCCGGCGGGCGCCTCGAGCACGCGACCGAGGGACTCGTGACCGAGGACGAGCCGGTCGCGTCCCGGCGGCGCCCATCCGTACTGGCCCGACACGATCTCCATGTCGGTGCCGCACACGCCCACCGCCAGCGTCTCGACCAGGACGGGACCGTCGGACTCGGGCGGCTCGGCGATGTCCTCGAGGCGGGCCGAGCCCGCCGTCAGGGGCTGGACGGTGAGCGCGTTCATGGCGCCGCCTTCCTCTTCGTGGAACGGGGGGACTTAGTGGCCTTGGCCTTGGGCTCGAGCGTCGCCGTGAGAGACGCCCGGCGCACCCATCGGCGCCGGCGCCTGCGCAGCAGGAGCTGGGGATCGGCGACGATCTGCTCCTCCACGTCGGGATGGCCCGAGAGGTTGTAGGCGGCGTTCACCAACGAGACGTGCGAGAAGGCCTGGGGGAAGTTGCCCACCTGGCGCCCGGCGCGCACGTCGTACTCCTCGGCCAGCAACCCCAGGTCGTTGCTCAGGGCGATGAGCCGGTCGAGCATGGCATGGGCGTCGTCGTAGCGGCCGATGAGGTACAGGCAGTCCGCCATCCAGAACGAGCACGCCAGGAAGGCGCCCTCGTGACCCCGCAGCCCGTCCACGGCCCCGGTGTCCTCGGTGCGGTAGCGCAGCACGAACCCGTCCTCGGTGAGCCCGCGCTCGATGACCTCGATGGTGGAGCGCACCCGTTCGTCGGTTGCGGGCAGGAACCCCACCAGCGGGATCATGAGGAGGCTGGCGTCCAGCGCGTCGGACCCGTAGTACTGGGTGAAGGCCCCGACTTTCACGTTGTACCCCTGGGCGCACACCTCGGCGTGGATGGTCTGGCGCAGTTCCTTCCAGCGCTCCACCGGGCCTTCGACCCCGAACTCCTGGATGGTGCGCACCGCCCGGTCGACAGCCACCCAGGCCATGACCTTGGAGTGGGTGAAGTGTCGCCGGGGGCCCCGCACCTCCCAGATGCCCTCGTCGGGCTGCTCCCAGTTCTCGGCCACGAACTCCACCAGCGCCATCTGCAGGGCCCAGGCCGACGAGCTCAGCGGGCCGCCCACGTTGCAGGCCTCGTACAGCGCCGAGAGCACCTCGCCGTACACGTCCAACTGGAACTGGCCCGACGCCGCGTTGCCCACCCGCACCGGGGCGGAGGATTCGTAGCCCGGCAGCCAGTCGACCTCCCACTCGATGAGGCGCCGCTCACCGGCCGGCCCGTACATGATCTGGAGCTGGGAGACGTCGCCGGCGGCGGCGCGCATCAACCAGTCGCGCCACGCCAGGGCCTCCTCGTGGAAGCCGCCGCGCATGAGCGACTCCAGGGTCAAGGTGGCGTCGCGCAGCCAGCAGTAGCGGTAGTCCCAGTTGCGCTCACCGCCCAGGGTCTCGGGCAGCGACGTGGTGGCGGCGGCCACGATCCCCCCGGTGGGTTGATAGGTGAGGGCCTTGAGCGTGATGAGCGAGCGCATGACCGCATCGCGCCATTCCCCTTGGAAGGTGCACGTGGCCGCCCAGTCCTCCCACCACATCTGGGTGTCGTGGACGGCGTAACTGGCGTCGACCGGGCGCGGGGGCGCCTCGTGCGAGGGGTACCAGGTCAACACGAAAGGGATGTGCTCGGTGGCGCTCACGGTGAACTCGGCCACCGTGGTCATGTCCTGGCCGCGCGTCTCGATGGGCGTCCACAGCGCCAGGGCGTCGGGCCCGGCGATAGCGCTCAGCAGTCCGTCGACGCGGCGCACCCAGGGGACCATCGACCCGTAGCCGAAGCGGATCACGAGGTCCATCCGCATGGCTACCTCGCCCCGGACGGCTTCGACCATGCGCACCACCTGGGGGTGGCTCTCGCGGATGGGCATGCAGTCCACGACCTTGGCCACCCCGTCGGCGGTCTCGAACTCGGTCTCGAGCACCAGGGTGTCGCCGCGGTACCGGCGGCGGGCCTGGTAGGCGTCGGTGACCGGGGCGATGCGCCAGAACCCGTGGGTGTCCCCGCCGAGAAGCTTGGCGAAGCACGCGTCGGAGTCGAAGCGCGGCAGGCACAACCAGTCGATTGAACCGTCGCAGCCCACGAGCCCGGCGGTGTGGGTGTCCCCGATGATCCCGTAGTCCTCGATACGCAGCGTCACGGGGTCATTCTTAGCCTGAGGCCCCCGAGGGCGTGGTGCGGAGCTCAGGAGACACAGGCGCCGGTGCCCACCCTCGCCGTCGTGCCCTGGGCGCGCACCACGTCGGCTCGGACGGCGGGCATGGCCAGCGCGTAGCCCACGTCGGTGTTCGTGGTGGACCGGGCGAAGACCACGCCGATGACGGTGCCGTCGGGGATGGTGGGGTCACCCGAGGCCACCAGGGGACCGCCCGAGTTGCCCGGCTGGACCACGGCGTCGAGCTGGTAGATCTCCCGGGTGGTCTGCGAGCTCCCGTAGATGTCGAGCCCGACGGCGTCGAAGGCGGCAGCCACGCCGGCTTTGCGCGGGGTGAGGGGCCCGCCGCCGGGGTACCCCATGACCACGCCGGTGGTGCCGCGTCCCACCACGGCGTCGTCGATGGCGAGGGGGGGATCGGTCAGACCGGGCACGCGCAGCACGGCGATGTCCAGGCGGGGATCGAACAACACGGCGGCGGCCGGGTGGCGACCGGTGGAGTCGATGACGTCGGGCGACGGGATCCCCGCCACCACGTGGGCGTTGGTGACCACGAGGCCGGGGGCCACCACGAAGCCCGAGCCCTCCTGGATGACGCCGCACCCCTGGCCGGCCACCTGGACGGTGGACCCCTCGGTGCGCAGCACGGCGGCCCGGGCCGAGGCGTCGGTGGGCAGGCTCACCGGCGCGGCGGTCTGCGGGGGGAGCCCGGCGAAGACGACGGGGAAGCCGTTCTGAGCCAGGAACCGCTCGACTCCGGCGAACACCGAGGGGATGGGGGGGAGCACGGCGTCGAGGGCGCGCACGATCCGCGACTGCTGCAACGACCGGTCCAAAGAGACGTACTGGGTCTGCTGCAAGAGGATGGCCACCAGCCACGTGACCACCAGCGCCGAGGCCACTGCCACCACGACACCGAGCGCGGAGTCGACAGGCCCGAGACGGAGCCGTTTTAAGAAGTGGACCGAGCGCGCCCCGAGCAACCGGCCCAGCGCGCTCACCATCGTGGCCACGCCGATGAGCACGATCAACGCCACCACCGTCTTGGCGGTGGCGCCGTGCACCAGCCTGGCCACCGAGGGGGCCACCAGGGCTCCGAGGACCAGGCCGAGCAGGAGCCCGCCGAAGGTGAGCACCTGCATGGCGGCACCCAGTCGGAGCCCGTGGATTCCCGCCAGCGCCACCACGGCGAGCAGCACGAAGTCAACCCAGTTCATCGGGATAGATCCTTCCCCACATGTGCCGCGGTGCATGCGCACCCACCTGTCGTAGGGTTGACCAGGAAAAGCAGGAGGAAGCGGTGGCCGAGATCGTCGAGTTGCTCGCCGAGGTGGTGGGCGCCGGGAACGTCCTCACCGGCGACACCGTCCCCCTCGACTACGCCCACGACGAAGCCCTCACGGCCACGCCCAGCTTTCCCCTGGCCGTGGTACGCCCCGGGTGCACGGCCGAGGTGTCGGCGGTGCTCAAGGTGGCCGACGAGCTGCATGTCCCGGTGACCGCCCGGGGGAGCGGCACCGGCCTTTCGGGGGCGGCCATCTCACCCGCCGAAGGCATCTTGATGTCCTTCGAGCGGATGAACGCCATTGTGGAGATCGACCTGGACAACCACGTGGCGGTGGTGCAACCCGGCGTCACCCTGGAGGAGCTCAACCGCGCCGTAGGCGAGCACGGGCTCGTCTACCCGGTGTTCCCCGGTGAGTCGAGCGCGTCCCTGGGGGGCAACGTGGCCACCAACGCCGGCGGCATGCGCGCCATCAAGTACGGGGTGACCCGTCATCACGTGCTCGGGCTGGAGGCGGTACTGGCCAACGGGGAGGTGATCCGCACCGGCGGCAAGTTCGTGAAGACCTCGACGGGCTACGACCTCACCCAATTGCTGGTGGGCTCCGAAGGCACCCTGGCGCTGATCACCGAGGCCACCCTCAAGCTCCACCCCCGGTTGGCGCACGCCGCCACGGTGCTCGCCCCGTTCAAGACCCTCGAGGAGGTCACCGCGGCGGTGCCGCCGGTGGTTGCCTCGGGGACGGGCCCGCTCATCCTCGAGTACCTCGACATGATCACCATGGCGGCCATCACCGCCAATGTGGGGCTCGACCTCGGCGTCCCCGAGGAGGTGCGCGCCGCGGCGCTCGCCTATCTGGTCATCGTGCTCGAGGACACCCACGAGGCCCGGCTCGACGACGACACCGCCGCCCTGGGCGAGCTGCTCGTCGAGCTCGGCGCCATGGACGCCTACATCCTGCCGCCCCACGCCGCCACCCAGCTCATCAGCGCCCGGGAGAAGGCGTTCTTCGTGGCCAAGGCGTACGGGGTGGACGACATCATCGACCTCGTGGTGCCCCGGGCCGCCATCCCCCGCTACATGACGGCGGTGGCGGCCATCGCCGAGGAGCACGGCGCCCTCATCACCGGGTGCGGGCACGTGGGCGACGGCAACGTCCACCTGTCGGTGTTCCAGCCCGACCCCGAGCGTCGGGGCGAGGCGTTACGGGCCGTGTTCCGGGCCGGCATCGACCTGGGCGGGGCCATCTCGGGCGAGCACGGCATCGGCAAGGAGAAGAAGCAGTACTTCCAGGAGTTCGAGGACCCGGTGAAGCTGGAGCTGATGCGGGGGATCAAGCGGGTGTTCGACCCCCACGGGATCCTCGGACCCGGCAACCTCCTCGACTGACGGGAGGGGCGGGCGATCATGAACGGGGCACAGGCACTCATCCGGACGCTCGTGGGATGCGGGGTCGACGTCTGCTTCGCCAACCCAGGAACGTCGGAGATGCACTTCGTGGCCGCCCTCGACGACGTGGCCGAGATGCGGGCCGTCCTCGGGCTCTTCGAGGGGGTGGTCACCGGTGCCGCCGACGGCTACGGCCGCATGGCGGGCCGGCCGGCGGCCACGCTCTTGCACCTGGGCCCTGGGCTCGGCAACGGCATCGCCAACCTCCACAACGCCCGCCGGGCCCGGACCCCGGTGGTGAACGTGGTCGGCGACCACGCCACCACGCAGCTGCGGTACGACCCCCCGCTCACCTCGGACATCGAGAGCCTGGCCCGACCGGTGTCGCGCTGGTTCCGGTCTTCGGCCGGCCCTCGGGCGCTGGCCGCCGACGCCGCCGAGGCGGTGCAGGGCGCCTACGGCCCTCCCGGCGGCGTGGCCACCCTGGTGGTGCCCGCCGACGCGTCGTGGCTCGAGGCCGGCGACCCCATGGGAGGCCGGCCCGGCGCGGTGCTCACCACCGTGGCCGAGGACGCCGTCACCCAGGCGGCCAAGGCCCTGCGGTCGGGCGAGCCCGTCGTCGTCCTGGTGGGCGGCAACGCCCTGCGCCGACGGGGCCTCGTGGCCGCCAGCCGGGTGGCCCGGGCCACGGGGGCCAAGCTGCTGTGCGAGACCTTCCCGGCGCGCCTCGAGCGCGGTGCCGGCCTGCCCCCCGTCGAGCGCCTGGGGTACCTGGCCGAGTTCACCATGGCCCAGCTCCAGGGGGCCAAGCACCTGGTCCTCGCCGACGCGCTGGCCCCGGTGTCGTTCTTCGCCTACCCCGGCGTGCCCGGGTATCTCGTCCCCGAAGGGTGTGAGGTGCACACCCTGGCCACGGGGTCCGACGACGTGGCCCCGGCGCTCGAGGCGCTCGCCGAGGCGCTGGGGGCACCGGCGGACGGCGCCGAGCTCCAGGCGCCGTCTCGCCCCGGCCGGCCCGCCGGCAAGCTCGACGCCCAGACCATGGCGGCGGCCATCGGGGCCCTGCTGCCCGAGGGAGCCGTGGTCAGCGACGAGGGCAACACCTCGGGGATATTCGTGTCGGGCGCCACCGCCGGCGCGCCCCCCCACGACTGGCTGTGTCTCACCGGGGGGGCCATCGGCCAGGGGCTCCCCCTGGCCACGGGGGCGGCCGTGGCCTGCCCGGACCGCAAGGTCCTGTGCCTCGAGGCCGACGGCAGCGCCATGTACACCCTGCAGGCCCTGTGGACCCAGGCCCGTGAGGGTCTCGACGTGACGACGGTCCTGATCAACAACGGCTCGTACGCCATCCTCGAGCTCGAGCTCAGCCGGGTGGGAGCGGGTGATCCGGGGCCCCGGGCCCGGGGGATGCTCGACCTCAAGCGCCCGGACCTGGACTTCGTGGCCCTGGCCACGGGAATGGGGGTACCCGCCACCCGGGCCTCGAGCGCCGAGGACTTCACCGCCCAGCTGGAGCGGGCCCTGTCGAGCCCCGGGCCGGCGCTCGTCGAGGCGGTGCTCCGCTGAGTCCCGGGTGAGCCTCGAGGTGTTCGTCGACCTCAACGCCGACGTAGGCGAGGGGGCCGGCGGGGCGGGGGACGACGAGGTGCTCCTCGACCTGGTGACCAGCGCCAGCGTGGCCTGCGGGGTGCACGCCGGGGACCCCGGCACCATGCGCCGCACCGTCGAGGCCGCCGCCCGGCGCGGGGTCGTGGTGGGGGCCCATCCCTCCTACCCCGACCGGGCGGGTTTCGGCCGGCGCCCCATGGACATGCCCCCGGCCGAGGTCACCGAGGAGGTCCTGGCCCAGGTGGGCGCGCTCGACACCGTGGCACGCGCCTGTGGGACGGTCGTGCGCTTCGTGAAGCCCCACGGGGCGCTGTATCTCCACATGGCCGACGACGCCCGGTGCGCCCGGGCCGTGGCCGAGGCGCTGCGCCGCGCCGGTGACCTCGTCCTGCTGGCCCCGGCGGGGTCGGGGACGGTCGAGGTGGCGCGCGCGGCCGGGGTACGAGTGGCCACCGAGGCCTTCGCCGACCGCGCCTACCTGTCCGACGGCCGCCTGGCGCCACGCTCGCTCCCGGGGGCCGTGCTTACCGACCCCGCCGAGGTGGCCCGACGCGCCCTGCGCCTCGCCGTCGACCACGAGGTGACCACGGTCGAGGGGACCGTGATCAGCCTGACGGCGTCCTCCATCTGCGTGCACGGCGACACCCCGGGTGCGGGCGAGGCGGCGCGCCAGGTCCGCACCACCCTCGAGGGCGCCGGGGTGACCCTGCTTCCCTTCGTGTCGTGACCCTCTTCGTGTCGTGACCGGCTTCGCGTCGTGACCGAGCTGAGCCGGCAAAGGCCGGTGCGACGGTTCGGCGACGGCGCCCTGGTGGCCGAGGTCGAGTCGGTGTCCGACGCCCAGCGGCTGGCGGCCGCCGTGTCCGGCACTCCGGGCTGGCAGGCGGTGACCGACGTGGTGGTGGGATACCGGTCAGTCACCGTCCTGTTCGACCCCGACGCCGCCGACGTGGGCGCCATGGCCCTCGAGTTGGCCCGGATCCCGGGCGCCTTCGCCGACTCCCGAGAACCCCGGCGCGTGGAGATCCCGGTGGCCTTCGACGGCCCCGACCTCGACGAGGTCGCCCAGCGGGCGCGCCTGGCCCCGTCGGACGTCGTGGGGCAGCTGGCCGGAGCCGAACTCCGCGTCGCCTTTCTGGGCTTCCTCCCCGGGTTCGCCTACCTCGACGGCCTGCCGCCCTCCCTGGCATCGGTGGCGCGGCGGGCCACTCCCCGCACCGCAGTGGCGGCGGGCTCGGTGGGCATCGGGGGCGGCTTCGCCGGCATCTACCCCCAGGCCTCCCCCGGGGGGTGGCAGCTGCTGGGGCGCACCGGTTTCCCGTTGTTCGACCCCGACACGCCGCCGTTCTCGGCCCTGCAACCCGGCGACGTCGTCCACCTGCGCGCCGTGGAGGACCCCGGGGTGGCGCCGGCCCGTTCCCGGCCACCGCTGCGCTCGGTCGCATCGGGCACGGTGGTGGTCGAGGACCCCGGTCTGCTGTCGATGGTGCAGGACCTCGGCCGTTTCGGGGTGGCGCGCTGGGGGGTGCCGGCGGCGGGGGCCGCCGACCCCTTCGCCCTCAGGGTTGCCAACCGGTTGGTGGGCAACCACGACGGCGCCGGCGCCCTCGAGGTCACCGCACGGGGACCGCGCCTTCGCTTCGACGGGCCCGCCCATGTCGCCGTGGTGGGTGGACGCCGCGGCCAGGGCCCGGTGCCGGTGACCGTCGACGGCAGGCCGGTGGAGCCCGACACCGTGTTCCCGGTGGCACCCGGGCAGGTGCTGCGGATCGGGGAGACGGTGGGCGACCTCCGGTGCTACCTCGCCGTGTCGGGCGGCCTGGAGGTGGCCCCGGTGTTCGGCAGCCGCTCGTCGGACGTGCTCACCGGGCTCGGCCCCGGCGCCCTGCGCACCGGGGACGTCCTCGGGATCGGCACCCCGAACCAGCCCCGGGGTCACGTGGTGGAGGCGGCGGCGGGCCCCGGAGGACGTGTCCTGCGGGTGATCCCCGGGCCCGACGAGCTCGGTGCACGGGTCTTCGAGCGCCTCACCACGAGCACCTGGGAGGTGGGGACGTCGTCGGACCGGATGGGGGTGCGGCTGCGGTCCGAAGAGCCCCTCGAGGTGCCGGCCCCGGGCATCGCCTCGCGGGGGATGGTCACCGGGGCGGTGCAGGTCCCGCCCGACGGCGGGCCCGTGGCGCTTTTGTGCGACCACGCGACGGTGGGCGGCTACCCCGTCGTCGCCACGGTGGTGAGCGCCGATCTCGGCATCCTCGGCCGGTGCCGACCGGGTGACGACGTGCGCTTCGAGCCGGTGGACTTCGCCGAGGCGCAACGGGCCCGCGCCGAGCTGCGGCGTCGGGTCGAGCGCGCCGTGGTGGGCTGGTACCCCGTACGCAGCGACTGACGGTCCCGAGCCGCACCGGGGCGGGGTCCGACGGCGGCCCAGATGGAAGGATGGAGCCGCGCCGGCACCGGGCGCGCCAGGAGGTGGACGTGACCCCCAAGACGGACCGGCCCGTGAGCTCGAGCGGCACCTTCATGCTCGGCGACCTGACCGTCCACCGCATGGGCTTCGGGGCCATGCGGATCACGGGCCCGGGCATCTGGGGCCCGCCCGAGGACCACGACGAGGCCGTCGCCGTGCTGCGGCGGGCCGTGGAGCTCGGCGTGGACTTCATCGACACGGCCGACTCCTACGGCCCGTACGTGTCCGAGGAGATCATCTGCGAGTCCCTGTACCCGTACCCCGAGGGCCTCGTGATCGGCACCAAGGCGGGGCTGACCCGCATCGGCCCCGACCCCGCCGAGTGGCCCCCCGTCGGGCGCCCCGAGTACCTGCGCCAGGAGTGCCTGATGAGCCTACGCCGGCTGCGGCTGGAGAGCATCGACCTCTTCCAGCTGCACCGCATCGACGACAAGGTTCCCGCCGCCGAGCAGTTCGGGGTGCTCAAGGAGCTGCGCGACGAGGGCAAGGTGCGTCACGTGGGCCTGTCCGAGGTCACCGTGGCCCAGGTCGAGGCGGCGCGCCGGGTGCTCCCCGTCGTGTCGGTGCAGAACCTCTACAACGCGGCCAACCGCCGCTCCGAGGCGGTGCTCGAGCACTGCGAGGCCCAGGGCATCGGCTTCATCCCGTGGTTCCCCATCGCCGACGGCACGCTCTCGGCCCGACGCGGTCCGCTGGCCGAGGTGGCCGAGGCGGTCGGTGCCACCCCGGCCCAGGTGGCGTTGGCGTGGCTGCTGCGCCGCTCGCCGGTCATGCTCCCCATCCCCGGCACCTCAAAGGTGGCGCACGTCGAGGAGAACTGCGCGGCGTCGACGGTGGTGCTCTCCGACGAGCACTTCGACATGCTGAGCCGCACCGGTGCGAGGTAGAACCGGGCGGTGGCCATGACCGAAGTCGACGTCGTGGTGGTGGGGGCGGGATTCGCGGGCCTGGCTGCCGCCCGGGACCTGGTGGCGGCGGGGCGGTCGGTTGCCGTCGTCGAAGCCCGCGATCGCGTGGGCGGCCGGGTCAAGAACCAGAGCATCGGCGACGGGAAGGTCGTCGAGGGGGGCGGGCAGTGGGTGGGCCCCACCCAGGACCGCGTCCTGGCGCTCGCCAAGGACCTCGGGGTCGAGACCTTCCCCACCTACGACACCGGAGCCCGGGTGCTGCACTTCAACAGCAAGCGCGGCACCTACAAGGGGACCATCCCCCGCATCAACCCCTTCGTCATCGCCGACGTGGGCCGCGCCCAGGCGCGCCTGGAGTCACTGGCCAGGAAAGTGCCCCTCGACGCCCCGTGGACGGCCGCCAAGGCCGAGGCGTGGGACGCCGTGACCTTCGAGACCTGGCTGCGGCGCAACACTCTGACCGCCGCCGGCCGGACGCTGCTGGCTTTGGGCATCGAGGCCGTGTTCGCCTGTGAGCCCGGAGACGTGTCGCTGTTGCACGTCCTGTTCTACGCCCACTCGGCGGGCTCGTTCCAGATGGCCATCGACACCGGAGGCGGGGCCCAGCAGGACCGTTTCGTGGGCGGGTCCCAACTCGTCTGCGACAAGATGGCCGAGGCTCTGGGCCCGGGCACCATCACCCTCGAGGCACCGGTGCGGCGCATCGCCGTCACCGGCGACAAGGTGACCGTCGAGTCGGACAACGGGTCGTGGACGTCCCGGCGCGTCATCGTGTCGGTGCCGCCGATGCTGGCGGGCCGGATCGACTACCGGCCGCTGCTCCCCGCCTGGCGCGCCCAGCTCACCCAACGGACCCCGATGGGCTCGGTCATCAAGTGCAACGCCGTCTACCCCGAGCCGTTCTGGCGCGCCGAAGGCTTGAGCGGCCAGGCCACCGGGGACGGTGACGGGGCGCGCGTCGTGTTCGACAACTCCCCTCCCGACGCCACGCCCGGGATCCTGCTCGGGTTCCTCGAAGGCGACGGGGCCCGCCGGCTGGGACGAGCGAGCCCCGAGGTTCGCCGCCAGGCCGTCCTGGACTCCTTCGTGCGGTACTTCGGTCCGAAGGCCGCCCACCCGGACGACTTCGTGGAGCTCGACTGGCAGGCCGAGCCATGGAGCGGCGGCTGCTACGGCACGTTGTTCGGGCCCAACGTCTGGACCCGCTACGGCGCCGCCCTGCGCGAGCCGGTGGGCCCGGTGCACTGGGCAGGCACCGAGACCGCCAGCGTGTGGTCCGGGTACATGGACGGGGCGGTGTCCTCGGGCCAGCGTGCCGCCGCCGAGGTGCTCAGCGCCCTGGGATAGATGCCGGCTGGGTCAGCCGGGCGTCACAGGCAGGCCCCCGGCATGAGCCGAACGGTAGGCGGCGTCCACGAGACGATGCGCCACCACGGCCTCGGAGAAGCTCGGCTGCGGGACGCGCCCGCCCGACACGGCGTCGAGGAAGGCCCGGTCGGCCTCGACGTAGGCGCTGATGGCCAGGCCGACGTCGTCGCCACCGAGCGCCAGCTCTCGAACCCAACCCGGTGCCGGGCAGGGTCGGACCTCGGGGCCGTCGGGCGTCTCGACGTGCAGTGGGCCGAGGAAGTCGTTGTCCAGCCAGGCCATCCCCTGGCGGCAGAACAGCTCCACCCGACGCGTGGAGCCGCGGCTCAAGATGTCGTGCCACACGCTCGCCAGCTGCGCCGAGGCCCCGGAGGCGAATTGCAGGGACACGGTGGCGACGTCCTCGACCGCCTCGTGTCCCGAGAAGTTCGCCGTGCGCCCCGACACCTGGGTCACCTCCCCGAGACAGAACCGCAGGATGTCGAGGTCGTGGATGGAATGCTCGATGAGGCATCCGCCCCCCGCCACCGCCACGTCGCCGCGCCAGGTGGAGCCGTAGACACCCTGCACCGGGAAGTACTGGTCGTCGCGGAAGATCGCCGTCATGGGCGCGCCGAGCTCGCCCGAGGCGACGACGTCGCGCAACGCCCGGAACACCGGCGCATGGCGCAGCACCAGCCCCACCTGCGCCGGCACGCCACTGTTGGCCACGGTGCGCGCCAAGGCCTCGGCCCCGGCCAGGTCGGGGGCGAGCGGCTTCTCGCAGAACACGGCGCGGCCCCGTGTGGCGGCGGCTTCGACGACGGCGCCATGGGCGGCGGTGGGTGTGCACACCCACACGGCGTCGCAGTGCTCGAGCACCTCGGCCACGCTCGCCACGACGTCGGCCCCGTTCACCGCCGCGAACCCTCGGGCCCGCTCGTCCTCGACATCGTGCACGGCCACC
Organism: uncultured Acidimicrobiales bacterium; assembly: GCA_963731665.1. GTDB lineage: Bacteria > Actinomycetota > Acidimicrobiia > Acidimicrobiales > UBA8190 > Chersky-840. Next base: position 622,995 of record CAVSWP010000011.1, read on the forward strand.
ACGGCCGCGTCGATCACCCCGGCCCGGGCCATGGCCTGCAGGCCGATGGCATGGGCCCAGGCGATCACCCCCGCCCCCACGAACCCGATCCTCGTCATCGTCCTGCAAACTACGTTGCCGGGGATGGATCGCGACGAATTGCTGGTGGCCGGAGACCACAACCTGGCGACCACGATGCGCCTCTACGCCGCCACCGCGCCGGACGCCGTCATGGAGGACGACGGGCGCCTCCTGCTGTACTCCACCTCGCGCACCTGGCCCGGCCCGTACCACAACGGGGCCATGCGGCTGGACCGCACCCTGGCCAGTGGTGAGGTGCTGGCGCGCGCCCGGGCGTTCTTCGCCGGGCGCAGCCCGGGGTACTGCGTGTGGATCGCCGATCACGCCGACGGCGACCTCGAACACGACGCCATCGCGGCCGGGCACGCGGCGGTCTCGCCCCGGGGGGCACCGCGCATGGCGCTCGAGCATCCCCTCGACCCCGGTGTACCGGCCGCCGGCGTCACCCTCGAGGAGGTCACCGACGACGACGCCCGGCTCGACTACCTGGCCGTCACCGTCGACGCCTACGCCGACTCCTTCCTCCCCCGCGACGCCGCCGAGGCGCAACTGGCCACCCTCGACGCCGTACGCGGCCCCGACGTGCGGGCCGTGGTGGCGCGCCAGGACGGTCGTCCCGCGGCAGCCGCCATGGTCGTCGCCAGCGGGGCGGTGGCCGGCGTCCAATTGGTGGGGACCGTCCCCGGGGCGCGGGGCCGCGGCCTGGGCGAGCTCTGCACCCGCTGGGCGGTGGGAGCGGGACGAGCCCTGGGGGCGCAGGCCATCGTCCTGGAGGCCTCCGACGCCGGCGAACCCCTCTACCGCCGTCTGGGATTCGTGGAGCTGTCGCGCTACCGGTGGTGTTTCGGACCGCCTGGCGAGCACGCCACGAGCTCGAGCGACAGCGCCGGATAGGTTCACCTCGCGATGGCCGACGACGTGGACGCCGACGATAAGGACGGGCACAACGTGAAGGTCCCCGGGCTGGAGCCGACGTTCCGCTCCATCGACGACCCCAAGGTCGGCTGGCAACAGGTCAAGGCCATCCGTAACGCCGATGGATCGGTATCGTCGGTGTGGGAGAAGTGGTTGGCGTTCTCACCAGACCCCCAGTACCTCTCGCTGTACGCCAAGTGGGACCCCGGCGTCGTGGTCCGTCGCCACGGCCACTACAGCCCGCACGTGTTGTTCGTCATCGAAGGCGACATGTGGTGCGGTGAGCGGCACTGCCCCGCCGGGACCCACATCGAGCTCCCCGTGGGCGCGGCGTTCGGCCCGTTCGTCGCCGGTGCGTCGGGGACCTTGTTGCTCGAGGTCATGATGGGCGACCCCCGGTCGTGGGGCGACGATCCCGACGCTTTTCGCCGGGCCCTGGCGGCGCGTGGCGCCGAGGCCCTTCCCGACCCGGAGATCGAGCTGCCCGACTGGCTCGAAGACCTCCGCTCGCGCTGGGTGGTCGACGGGGAGACCCCCGTTGGCTGAGCTTCGCCCGAACCGCCCCCTCTCCCCCGGGTCGATCTCGCTTCGGCTCTACCCCCACACCGGACTCGGGCCCGAGGAGATGGTGCACGAGCTGCGCCACCAGGGCGCGCTGGCGGTGCACGCCGGGTTCGACGGCGTCATGACCAGCGAACACCACGGGGGCTTCGAGGGTTACATTCCCAATCCGCTCCAGGCGGCCGGGTGGTTGCTCGAGTCCATGGACAGCGGGTGGGCGGCGCCCTGCCCACTGCTTCTCACCTTGCGACCCCCGGCGTTGGTGGCCGAGGAGGTGGCGTGGCTGGCGGCACGCTTTCCCGGACGGGTCGGGCTGGGCGTGGCGGCGGGATCCTTGCCGGGTGACTTCGCCGTCATGGGTCTCACCGACCTCGACCGCACGGCGCGCTTCGCGTCCGGATTGCGCCAGGTGGCAGGGGCGCTCTCGGGGACCGACGCCGGACTGCTGTCGGGGGACCCCGCCATCGCCCGCTGCGCTCGGGACCCCGTGCCCGTGGTGAGCGCGGCCATGAGCACGGCCGCCGTCCAGCGCGCCGCCGGGCTCGACGTGGGCCTGTTGTTCGACTCGTTGTCGGCCCCGGAGCGGATCCGCGCCCTGACAGACGCCTACCGCCACGCGGGAGGGAACCGTCCGTGTGTGCTGGTGCGGCGGGTGTGGCTGGGGGAGCCACCCAGGGACCAGGTCGACCGGCAGCTCGAGCGGTACCGGAGCTATGCGGCTCCGGGCGCGCAGGCGCACTGGCGGGGCGAGCACATGGTGACGTCCCCCGACGCCGCCGCGCTCGCCGCCGACCTGGAGGACGTGGCGCGCGCCGCCGGCGTCGACGCGCTCAACCTGCGAGTCCACGTGCCCGGGGTCGCTCCTGCCACGACACGCGAGCAGATTGCCGCGATGGGTGATGTCGTGGCCGCACTGCACCGTTCGTGGTCGACCCAGACGGCACCTCATCCGTCACCGTAGGCACAGTGGTTCACATGCCCTCGGCTCGACGGCGGGCTCGCGTCGACGTCGTGACCGAGATGGCGCGCCGGTCGTTCACAACCTGTGAATCATCAATCGTGACGATGCGCCCGAGGCCGAGACCTGACCTACTTGGCGCCGGGGATACCACCATGGCGGGTTGCGAACCCGATCAAGAAGAGCGCGACCCGGCCGAGTCGTTCTATGGGGGCAAGATGGTCAGCTCGGTGATGCGGCGGCACACATTCCTGGTTGCTCTGGCAACCCTCTTGGGCCTGAGCGCCCTTCTCGTGGTGGCGAGTCCCGGCAGGGCCGTGGCCGGGGTGTCGTGGAGCGCCGTCAATCCCGCTCTCCCCCCCGACGCCGTGAGCGGCGTCGGCGCGGGGCTGACGCTCTCGTCCAGCGCGTGCCCCGCCGACGGATGGTGCATCGCCGTCGGTAACTACCTGGGAGAGGCGGGGGGCACGTATTACTCGGCCGGGTTGATCGATTCCGAGTCGGGAGGATCGTGGAGCGCCGCCGAGACACCGCTGCCCGCCAATGCCATGGCCGGTGACCCCCAGGCGTACCTCGAAGCCGTGGCGTGCGCATCGGTGGGCTCCTGCGTCGCCGTCGGTCGGTACCTCGACGCCAGTGACGCCACCCAGGGACTGGTCCTGCAGCTGGCGAACGGTGTGTGGACGCCGTCCGAGGTGACCCTGCCCGGTGACGCCGATGCCACCGGGAATGCCGCCTACGCCCAGTTGTCGGCGGTGGCCTGTCCGACCAGCGGGTGGTGCACGGCGTTGGGCCTCTACACCCAGGGCTCGGGCGCCGAGCAGGCGCTCGTCGACAGCGACGTCCTGGGCAGTTGGAGCTCCTCGGCCGCACCGCTTCCCGCGGCGGCCTCGGGTTCGCAGTTCGTGGCCCTGTCGTGCCCGGCGGCCGGCTCGTGCGTGGCCACCGGCACCTACCTCGTGGCTGGGAACGTCCTTCCCATGGCGGACTCCTTGTCGGCGGGAACCTGGACGGCGGCGACCCTGCCGGTGCCCACGGGCACCTCCTCCATGGCTTCGATCGCCAACAACGACCTCGCCGTGTCCTGCCCGGCGGTGGGGTCGTGCGTGGTGGCGGGGACCACCTTCGACGGCAACTACGAGGGCCTCCTTGACACGCTGTCGGGGGGGACATGGACCGCCACGCCGGTGGCCACTCCCGATGGCCAACCCTCGACGGACGTGCAACTCACCTCGGTGTCCTGCACCGACCCGAACACGTGCGTGGCCACGGGCCTGAACCTCGAGTCCGGGGTCGAGCAGGGGATCTTCGAAACGTTGGCCTCGGGGCCCTGGACCCCATCGGTGGCACCCACGCCGGCGGGAACACCCCCGGCGGCCAACATCGAGGTCCATGACGTCGCCTGCCCGGCGGCGGGCACGTGCGTGGCCGACGGCCAGTCCGACGTGGCCGGGACCGTGAACGGGTTGTTGTGGAACCTCTCGGCGGGCTCGTGGTCCGTCACCGCCACCCCGCTCCCCGCCGACGCCAGCGTCAGCTCGGATCCCTCCTTCGCCCCCATCGCGTGCCCGGGCATCGGCGTGTGCATCGCCGTCGGGACGTACCTGGGCGCCGGAGGTCGAGAGGGCGTGGTGGAGACCGACCCCTCGCTCACGGCGAGCACCACCACCGTCCAGATGCACCAGGTGTCGAGCACCACCTTCACCTACTCGGCCACCGTGACCGGGACGGCCGGGCCGACCGGTACCGTCGTCTTCTCGGCCGGCCTCGACGCCGCATGCAGCGCCACGATCTCCAACGGGGTGGCCAGCTGTAACGGTGCCGCTCCCCCGGCGCCGAGCGTCCTGGCGTCGTACTCGGGCGACGGCGCGTCAGCGCCGTCGTGGGGCAGCGCCCCCAGCCCGGTCATCGTGGCGGGGATCGCGGCCATGACTGGGTACGACGCGTCGGCCAAGGTCAACACCTTCTTCGCCAAGCCGCTCCAGGTCAGGGTGACCGGCACGACCGGAGCCGGGGTGCCCGGAGTGACGGTGACCTTCACGTTGCCGCCGGTGACCGCACAATCGGCGTACCTCTGGGGCCCCGCCACCGCCGTGACCAACTCCAGCGGCGTGGCGACGTCTCCCCCGCTCTTGGCCGATTCCGTCCGGGGCCTGTACTGGGCGATCGCCTCGGCGGCGGGCCTCCCGACGGCAACCGCCTTCCTGCTGCAGAACACGAGATAGCCCGACTGGGCCTACTGGCGACGTTGGGCGTACTCGACGACGCGCGCCCGGATCGTGTCGTCGGACTTGGCCAGCGAGCCCGTGTCGAACGGGGGCTGCGGGTCGTACTCGATCATGAGCTGGGCCGCTTGGGCGGCGGTGCGGTCGACCAGCAGCTCGACCAGGCGCAAGGCCATGTCGATGCCGCTCGACACGCCGGCGGCGGTGATGATCCGCTCGTCGGGGTGCTCCACCACCCGCCGAGAGGTGGGCACCGCCCCGTGCGCCTCGAGCTCGGGGTAGCACGACCAGTGGGTGGTGGCGCTGAGGCCCCCGAGCAGCCCGGCCGCTCCCAACACCAGTGACCCGGTGCACACCGACGTCGTCCAGCGCGTGCTGCGGTGGGCGTGGCGCACCCAATCGAGCACCCGCTCGTCGTGTTCCAGGGAACGGGTGCCCACTCCACCGGGGAACACGATGACGTCGGGCTCCGGAAGCTCCTCGAACGTGGCGTCGACGGTGATCCCCAACATGGCGTTCTCGGTGCGGACCTCGCCGCGCCGGTGCCCGACGAACGTCACGTCGATGGTGGGGATGCGCTGGAGGACCTCGTAGGGGCCGACACCGTCGAGAGCGGTGAACCTGTCGAACAACGGGATGGCCACCTGCACGGTGCCGGTCACGCCGGGTCGGTTCACGCTGGTGTCGGTCACGCTGGTGTCCTCTCGTCGTCGACGACGCGAAAGCGACGCCGGTAGAAGTCGGGGGCGACGCTGAGCCGTCGTTGGAAGACCCGTCGCAGCGTCTCGGCGGTGCCGAAGCCACAGCGCGCCGCCACGACGTCGAGGGTGTCGCCGGTGGTCTCCAGGTCGCGCCGAGCAGCCTCGGTGCGCACGCGCTCGACGAACCGGCCGGGGGTCTCGCCCACCTCGGCGGTGAACACGCGGGCGAAATGGCGCACGCTCATCGCCGCCGCCGCCGCCAGGGCGGGAAGGCGGTGGTCGCCGCCGGGGGCCGCCTCGACCAGGTTCTGCACGGCGCGCACGGTTGAGCGCTCGGCACGGGGTACCCACACCGGCGAGGCGAACTGCGTCTGCCCGCCCGGACGGTGCAGGAACATCACGAGCCAGCGCGCCACGGTCTGGGCCACGTCGGTGCCGAGGTCGTCCTGGACGAGGCCGAGGCCCAGGTCGATGCCCGCAGTCACCCCGGCGCTGGTCCAGAACTTGCCATCGCGGATGTAGATCGGATCGGGGTCCACCTCGAGCGACGGGTACTCGTCGGCCAGTTGCCGGGCCCGTGCCCAATGGGTCGTGACCCTGCGGCCGTCGAGCAGGCCGGCCTCGGCCGCCACGAAGGCGCCCGTGCACACCGTCGCCACCCGGCGGCAGCGGGGCGCCGCCGCCGCGATCCACGCCAACAGGGCCCGGTCGTGGCGAGCCGACTGGGCGCCCTCACCGCCGGGGATCACCAGGGTGTCGATGCGCTCGCCGGGGTCGGGGAGGCGGTCGGTCCCCAGGCGCAGGCCGCTCTCGGCCCGGACGGGCCGGCCGCCGGTCGAGGCGAGCGAAACCCGGTACCCGCCGGGCCGCTCGAGCAGGTCCGCCGCCCGGGTGGCGCCCGCGAAGACCTCGAAGGGCCCCACCGCGTCGAGGGACTGCAGGCCGGGGAAGGCCACGATCACCACGCTGCGCCGCTTCACCCCGCCAGCGTGCACCGCTCCGGCCATAGCGTCAATGCCACGATTCCCACGAATTCGGCCATGTCCGGAAGCCGGGGCGGGCGGTGGGCGCCGGGGAGCGACCCCGCTTCGTCGGCGACCGGTACGCTCGCCCGCCGTGACGCCCGAGGAGTCCATCCGCAACGGTCGCATCGTCCGGGTGCTCAACGAATTCCTCCGACGGGCGCGCCACGGACCTCGTGTCGCCGTCGAGATCGGGGCCTTCCACGTGCCCGGCGAGCCCGTCGACGTGGCGGTGGCGCAGGCCGCCACGTACGAGCCCTTCGCCCTCGGTGCAGCCTGGGGGCCGCCATGGGGGACGACGTGGTTCCGCCTGCGCGGCCGGGTGCCCGAAGAATGGGCCGGCCGTCCGGTGGCGCTGGGCTTCGCCATCGGGAACGCCGGCAACACCGGCTTCGGGGCCGAAGCCCTGGTGTGGCGCGACGGCCGCCCGGTGCAGGGCCTGTCGCCCAACCACCGCGAGTACGTGATCACCGACGACTCCCGCGGTGGCGAGCCGGTCGAGCTCCACGTGGAGGCCGCCGCCAACCCGCCCTCGCCCTTCGGCGCCAACCCGTGGCCCCTGCTCCTGCCCGATCCCGAGGGCGCCCCCCTCTTCACGCTGGAGCGGGCCGACCTGCACCTGTTGGACCCCGCCTTCGACGAGTTCTGGCACGACTTCCGGATCCTGGTGGAACTGCTCACGGAGCTCCCCTCCACCGATCCGCGCGTCAAGCGCTTGGGGGCTGGCCTCGAACGGGCCTGCAACCTGCTGGAGTTGCCCCATGTCGGCGTGAGCTGGCGCCGGGCGAGCCCGATCGTGAAGGAGCTGCTCGACGAGCCGGCCGCAGCGCGAGCGCACGTCGTGAGCGCCGTGGGCCACGCCCACATGGACACGGCCTGGCTGTGGCCCCTGCGCGAGACCGTGCGCAAGTGCGCCCGCACCTTCGCCACGGTGCTGGCGCTCATGGACCGCTATCCCGAGTACCGCTTCGTGGTCTCCCAGGCGCAACAGCTGGCATGGATGCGCGACCACTACCCCGACCTGTGGGATCGGATGAAACAGCGCATCGCCGAGGGTCGCATCGAGCCCACCGGCAGCATGTGGGTGGAAGCGGACTGCAACCTGCCCTCCGGGGAGTCCCTGGTGCGCCAGATCATGCACGGCAAGCGCTTCTACCTGGACGAGCTGGGCATCGAGACCACCGACGTGTGGCTCCCGGACGTGTTCGGCTACTCCGCCGCGCTCCCGCAGATCATGCGCCTGGCCGGCATCCGCTTCTTCCTCACGCAGAAGCTGTCGTGGAACCAGTACAACGTCCTCCCCCATCACAGCTTCCTGTGGGAGGGCATCGACGGCTCCCGGGTCTTCACCCACTTTCCCCCGGCGGACACCTACGGCGCCAAGATGGAGGTGCGCGAGCTCCGGTTCAACGTCAGCAACTTCCGTGACCACGATCGGTCGAACCGCTCCCTGTTCCTGTTCGGCTGGGGCGATGGAGGTGGGGGGCCCACCGACGTCATGCTCGAATCGGCGCGGCGCCTCGCCGACAGCGACGGACTTCCGCACCTGCAGATGGAGGGGCCGAGAGCCTTCTTCACCGACGTCGAGGCGACCATGCGGGACCCGGCGGTGTGGGTCGGCGAGCTCTACCTCGAGCTGCACCGCGGCACCTACACGAGCCAGGCGGCCACCAAGGCCGGCAACCGCCGCGGCGAGCTCGCCCTGCGCGACGCCGAGCTGTGGGCATCGCTCGACCGCGGCGCGCCCTATCCCGAGGCCCACCTGCGCGAGGCGTGGCGGCTCCTTCTGCTGCACCAGTTCCACGACATCATCCCGGGGTCGGCCATCCACTGGGTGTACCAGGACACCGCCCGTGACCACGCCCAGGTGATCGCCGAGGCCGAACAGACCGCGACGACGGCCCTCGAGGACCACGCCGCCGCGGCCGACACCTCGGGCTGCTCGCACCCGGTGGTGCTGTTCAACTCGCTCTCGCACCCGCGCCGCGAGCTCGTCACGCTCGCAGCCCCTGACGACTGCGACGCCGCCGTCGGTCCCGGCGGAGGCCGGGGCACGATCCAGCGCGACGAGGAGGGGCGCGCCCAATTCCACGTCGAGGTGCCGGCGTGCGGGTTCGCCGTGTACGACTTCGTGACCGGGGGGGCGACCCCGGCCGCCAGGGCGGTGACCGTCGCCCCGGACCACCTGGAGAACGAGCACCTCCGCATCGAGTTCGACGACGACGGCGTTCTCAGCTCCGTGTACGACCATGACGCCGAGCGCCAGGTGCTGGCGCCGGGCGGCCGGGGCAACGTCTTTCAACTGCACCCCGACTACCCGAACTTCTTCGACGCCTGGGACGTGGACCGGTTCAGCTTCGACCAGGTGGAGGAGTTCGGGACGCTGGAGTCTGTCGCCGTGGCGGCCGATGGCCCCCTGGTCGGCACGCTGCGGGTGGCCCGCAGCAACGGGCGCTCGCGCATCGTGCAGATGATCTCGCTGCACGGAGGAGCGCGGTTCGTCGACTTCCAGACCAGCGTCGAGTGGCACGAGGACAACCGCCTGCTGAAGGTGGCCTTCCCCGTGGCGGTACGAAGCCCGCGGGCCACCTACGAGATCCAGTTCGGACACGTGGAACGCCCGACCCACGCCAATACCAGCTGGGACGAGGCGCGCTTCGAGGTCTGCGCCCACAAATGGGCGGACCTCTCCGAGCCCGGTTACGGGGTGGCGCTGTTGAACGACTGCAAGTACGGCTACGACATCCGGGGCAACGTCATGAGACTCTCGTTGCTCCGAGCGCCGACGTGGCCCGATCCGGTGGCCGACCGCGGGCGCCACCACTTCCGCTACCGCCTGCTGCCCCATAGCGGTGACTTCCGGGAGGCGGGCGTCATCGACGCCGCCTACGACCTCAACGTGGCGCTACGCGCCCTCCCCGACCAGGCCCATCCCGGGACGCTCGGCGCCAGTCACTCCTTCCTGTCGGTGAGCTCACCGCACGCCGTCATCGAGACGGTCAAGCTCGCAGACGACGGGGCGCTCGTCGTGCGGCTGTACGAGGCCTGGGGCCGGCGGGGGCCGGTGACGCTGCGGGCGCCGTGGCCCGTCGGCCGGGCGTGGCGCACCGACCTTCTCGAGCGTCCGGTCGACGACGTCGTGGCCGCTGACCACGACGTCGTGGTGGAGCTCACCCCGTTCCAGCTGGTGACGCTGAAGCTCGAACCCGGGGCCGGCTAGTCCCGGTCGCTTTTGGGGCCCGAACTTCCTATTGTTCGGATGCAGGGCCAGGGGGACGGGACCAACGTCGCCTGGATCGGGGGAAAGGCGGGGCATGACACGGCGTGAGCCGATCTCGGAGGCTGTCCGTCGCCACCGCAGAGCGAGGCGGAGCAGCCTCGGCTTCGGCACCGGGGTGCTGCTGGCAGGGCTCGTGCTCGCCACCACGGCGGGAGCCGCCGCCGCCGGCCCGGGTCCGCGAGCCCAGGGGCAAGCCACGATCTCGGACCCCACCGCCGGGCACGCCTACCGACACGGCGCCGTCCCGCTGCGGGCGCGGGCGACGCCTACGTCGGAGGTACCCGACATTCGCAGCGCCACCGCCACCACGACGTCGACGGCCCCGGTCAGACACGCCGAGGCCGGCACCGGCCGGGGCGGGCCGGTGCGTTTCAACGGTGGGGCTGTCATCACCGGCTCACCCAAGGTCTACCTGGTGCTGTGGGGGTCGCAGTGGGCCACCCCGTCCGGCGACCCCGACGGCCTGGCGTCGAACCTCGAAGGGTTCTTCAACGGGTTGGGCACCGACAACGAGCTGTGGAGCGCCATCCTCACCCAGTACTGCCAGGGGGTGGCGTCCGGGACCAAGACGTGTCCGGTGTCACCGTTATCGAACCACGTGGCCTACCCGAGCTCCACCGTGCTCGCCGGCGTGTGGGAGGACACCTCCGCCCCGTCCCCGGCGGCGGCCACCGCCACGCAGATCGCCCAGGAGGCGGCCGACGCCGCCGAGCGCTTCTCGAATCCTCCCGAAGCGCAGTACGTCGTGGTGTCGCCATCGGGCAGCGACCCTGACGGATGGCTCGACCCCCGCTACGGGTACTGCGCCTACCACGACGACACGCAGGATCCCTCCCTCGCCCCGGTCAGCGGGCCGGACGTGCCGTACACCAACATGCCGTATGTCCCCGACGTGGGTGCCGAGTGCAGCTCCTTCGCCGTCCCGGGAGTTCTCGACGGCGCCGACGAGACCATCAGCCACGAGTACGCCGAAACCCTGACCGACCCGTTCCCGTTCTCGGGTTGGCTCGGCCGCGGCGGCGAGATCGCCGACAAATGCGAGAACCTCGACGGAGGGTCTCCGGGGGGATCGACGTACGTGACCCTCTCGACCGGCACCTTCGCCATGCAGGGGATCTGGGCCAACGACCTCGGCCGGAGAGGGGGATGCGAGACCGCTCACACTCCCATCCTGACCACCAACCCCGGCCGCCAACGCGGCACCGATGCAGTCCCGGTGAGCCTCCAGGTCAGTGCCGCCGACGTGCGGGGCCAGGCACTCACCTACGTCGGCAGCGGTCTGCCGGCCGGCCTGACGATCAACGCCACGACGGGACTGATCTCAGGCACCCCGACGGGACGCGGCCGGACGGCGACCTCTATCGTCGTCTCCGACACGTCGGCGAGCGCCACCATCGCCTTCACCTGGACGATCAGGCGCTGACTCGGGACGCGTCATCGGTCGGTTGAGGACCGCGGGCGCGTCGGCAGGGAGCTGACCATGGCCAGGTCCGTCTACCGACACTCCCCCACCCGGGTGTGGCTGGCTCGCCACCGCAGGCTCGTGACCGCCGTCGTGGTCGTGGCGGTGGCAGCCATGGCGAGTGGCGTCACCCTGGCGGTGGCGACACGAACAGGCGGTGTCGCCCCCGGCGGCGCTGGTACGGGAACCACCTCCGGCAGGCAGACCGAGCCGTTCGCGCTGACCTCCACCACCCCCTCCAATGACGCCACCGGGGTGAGCAGCGACAGTGCCATCACGCTGCGGCTCACGGACCCGGTCGACCTCGGTGGCCCCATGCCGACGCTTACGCCCCCGGTGGCGGGCTCGTGGGCGCAGGTCGAGCCCAAGACACTTTCCTTCCAGGCGACGGCTCCGCTCGTCCCGGGGACCTCCGAGACGCTCACCGTCCCCGGAGGCCCCGGAGGCATGCGCACCACGGCGGGGCAGACGTTGCCCCAGCCGATGACCATCTCCTTCACGGTGGCATCCAGCACGCTGCGCCTCCAGCAACTGCTCGCCCTCCTCGGGTACCTTCCCGTGAGCTTCACCCCGACGGGGCCGGCACCGGCGCCCAAGGAGATGGCGCAACCGCAGCCGGGAACCTTCGCCTGGCGCTGGGCGAGCTCCCTGTCGGGACTCGAGGACACCTGGGGGCCGGGCTTTACGGGGGTGATCACCATGGGCGCTGTCATGACCTTCGAAGACCAGCACCAACTGACCGTCGACGGCCTCGCCGGACCGCGGGTGTGGGCAGCGCTCCTCCAGAGCGCCTCGGCCGGGACCGTGGACCCCAAGCCCTATGACTACGTGTACGTGTCGAAGATGCTTCCGGAGAACCTGACCCTGTACGTGAACGGCACGGCCCAGTTCACCAACATCCCCGTCAACACCGGTGTACCCGGCGTCGACACCCCGGACGGCACCTATCCCGTCTTCGAACACGTCACCGCCTCGGAGATGAAGGGGACGAACCTCGACGGTTCGACCTACGACGACCCTGACGTCCCGTGGGCGAGCTACTTCTACAACGGGGACGCCCTGCACGGGTTCGTCCGCAGCACCTACGGGTTCCCCCAGAGCAACGGGTGCGTGGAGATGTCCATCGCCAATGCCGGCACCCTGTGGCCCTTCACCCCCATCGGCACTCTCGTGACGGTGGCAGGCCCGGCCGCGGTCGGCTGAGCGCGTTCACCCATCGGCCAGACCGTCGACCTCGTCCCACTCGGGGGGACGTTGTTTGCGCGCTCGGTAGGCCTCGGGGTCCTCGTGGATGAGGTGCCACCACGCCAGGATGGCCAGTATGGCGAACCCCGGCCACTCGGCGGAGTAGACCCAGCTGAGGCCGTTTCCGCCGAGCGCCCTCGTCACCTGCCACCATCCTGCGACGAGGCACGCCGATGCCAGAGAGAAGAACTCGAAATGAAGCAGGAACGCCCTGCGGGAGAACCAGCGCTTCCGCACGGCGCACAGCGTAGACGGGCCACACTGGAGCTGCCGTGCGGCACGTGATCGTGGACTCTTGACAACGAAGGGAAGGAAACTATCGTGACGGTTGTGGCGGACGGGCCCGCGCTACCCGGGAAGACCAATGCCGGACCCGACGCGTTGATCACCGGGGTGATCGTCGCCATCGAGTACGCCATCGTGATCAGCCTGCTGATTGTGGCCGGGATCGTGTTGGCCCGGACGGTCGTCAGCTTTCTCGACGACTGGGGTGCCTTCCCCGCGACGGTGGTGGCGGCCATCGACGGCATCTTGGTGGTGATCATCCTCCTCGACATCGTCCACACCGTCTTTCGCCACCTCCGGTCGTGGGTCTTCACGGTCCGGCCCTTCCTCGTCATCGGCATACTGGCCGGCGTACGGGACATCCTCAGCGCCTCTGCTCATCTGACACTGAGCAGCCACCTGGCCACCTCCGACTACCACGACACTCTCATCGATCTCGGCGTGGGTGTCGGCGTGGTCGTCTTCCTCCTCCTCGGACTGCTGATTCTGCGCTGGAGCGGGCACAGTGACGAGACCACTTGAGCGCAGGCGCCGCCGGCGCCTTCATTTTCGGCTCTGAACGGGCAGGTCGAGAGGGGTCTTGCGACTCAGTGTGATCGTGACACCGGAAATGGTCGAGGGGTAGCATCGCCGACGTGCTGAACCGATTGGGGATCGGAGAGCTCAATCTGGTGAGGCCCCGCACCCGTGTCCGGGCGCGCCTGCAGAACTACGTGGCCCTTACCAAGCCCCGGATCATCGAGCTCCTGCTCGTCACCACGATCCCGACCATGTTCGTGGCCGCCCGCCACGTGCCCTCGGTGCGCTTGATGCTGATGACCGTCACCGGCGGAGCATTGGCGGCGGGCGGTGCCAATGCACTGAACATGGTGTACGACCGCGACATCGATGCTCTCATGGAGCGGACGAAGAACCGTCCCTTGGTCACCGGGGCCGTCACACCTCTAGCCGCCACCATCTTCGCGGTGACGCTCGAGGTGGCGGCGTTCGCGCTGCTGTGGTGGACCGTGAACCCCCTGTCGGCCGGGCTGGCACTATCGGCGACGGCGTTCTATCTGGGTGTCTACACCTTGTGGCTCAAGCGGTCCTCCCCCCAGAACATCGTCATCGGAGGGGCGGCCGGGGCCGTCCCCGTCCTGGTGGGGTGGAGCGCGGTGACCGGGCACCTGGGCCTCGCTCCCTTCGTGATGTTCGGGATCATCTTCCTGTGGACCCCTCCGCACTTCTGGGCGCTGGCCGTGCGCTATCGCGACGACTATGCCCACGCCCGGGTGCCGATGTTGCCGTCGATCGCCGATCTGCGTACCGTCACCCGGCGCATCGCGGCCTATGTCGTGTCGCTGTGGGTCTTGTCCCTCGTCCTCGTGCCCGTGGCCCGTCTGAACCTCGGCTACGCCGCCGTGGCCTTGGTGGCGGGCGGTGCGTTCCTCGTCTACGCGCTGGCGCTGGCGCGCGACCCCAGCTCGCGCCGGGCCATGAGACTCTTCGGCTTCTCGATCACCTACCTGACCACACTGTTCGTGGCCATGGGCGTCGATGCCATCGTCCGGGTCCACTGACACCACCAGCTGGGACGAGACCGGCGCGCCTGTGTCCGGATCTCCCGAGGACGAGCCTTCCCCGCCGATGCTCACCGACTCCGAGCGCGCCGCGGCCTTTGCCGTCGCGGACCCGAAGGTGCCGCGCCAGTTCGCCCTGATCGCGGTGGCGGTCCTGGCTGTGCTCGGCATCGGCGGGGTACTGCTCGAACACGTGCTCTCGAGCGTCGGACTCAACCCCGGTGCCACCAACACCGGCCAGTCCACGACGACGTCCGCCGCCGGGCTCGTCTCGCCTCCGGCTTCGTCGCCGTCGACTCCCCTGGTGGGCGCGGCCCTCCCGCAGTTCATGGGGATGACGCCCCGCTCGGGGGCGCCTGCTCCGGACTTCTCGCTGGTGGACCAGTCGGGACACGAGGTGTCGCTCGCCGACGAGCGCGGGAGCGCCGTGGTGTTGACCTTCTTCGACGCTCCGTGCCAGGACATCTGTCCCGTCTTGTCGGCCGAGCTCCTCAAGGCGGCCGCCGATCTGGGCACCGCCGCCCACCGGGTCGTCTTCCTCACCGTGAACACCGACCCCGGGGTGCTCTCGAGCGCTCCGGCCTCGACCGCCGCGCAGCGCACCGGTCTGGGGGCCCTGTCGAGCTGGCATTTCCTCACCTCGAACCTGACCACGCTCAACGCCGTGTGGCAGGCCTACGGCGTGTCGGTCAACGTGTCGCGAACCTCGGGGCTCGTCGCCCACAACGACGTCATGGACTTCATCGACCCCGCCGGTCGGCTTCGCTTCGAGGCGACGCCCTTCGCCGACGAGAGCCCGACCGGTGCTTACAGCCTTCCGGCGGCATCGGTCGCCCGGTGGGGCCAGGGCATCGCCACCTACGCCGGCCAGCTGCTCGGCGGTACCCCGTGAGCGGCGTGACGGGCCCGCCCGCGACCGAGCGCCGCTTTCCCCCGGCGCCCGAGCGCGGAACACCCACCCGTTGGTACCGGCACCGGGTCTTTCTCGTCGCCGTCGGGGTCGTGGTGGTGATCGGCGTGGCCGTCCTCACCGATCTCCCCACACCCACGTCGCGGGCCAACGACGCCAAAGGGGAGAACGCCGTCATCGGTGAGATCAACGCCGACGTGGCCCCCTGCCTGTTCTCGGTCCGCGAGGCGTTCACGCTCTACGCCGATGAGACCTCGGGAAGGCTGAGCGCGTCGAACCGGGCCCAGATCCCAGCCCTCCTACGCGACGACCAGACAGCGTGCTCGTACACCGACGACAGCATCTTCGAATTGTCGGACATCGACGTGTCGGGATCCGCGGCCGGCAAGCAGGTCAGCCAGGCGGTCAACACCGTGACGGTGTGGGCCACCTCAGACGCCCTGGGTGCCATCGAGGACGTCCAGGCCCTGTCGTCGCGGGCGGCAGACCACAAAGCCCGGGCCCAACTGCAGGTCCAGCTGCGCCTGCTCGCCGAAGACCGCGCCAAGGCGACGGCCGAGATCGACACCGCCGGCAAGATCCTGAGGACCAAGTTGGCGACACTGGACGTCTCCACCGAGTCACTTCCCTCTGTGGCCCGCTAGCGCACCGCCCCGGGGGGATCCCCGGTGCTGCGGCGCCGGTTGCGGACCAACCGGTACAGCGCGTCGTCGGGGTCCTCGTCGTTGCGCAGCCACACGAAGAGGTTCGAGAAGATCACCGGGACGAACGCGCACAGCGAGGTGAACCACAGCACGCCGGTCGTGAGGGCCTGGTCGGCGGAGACACTGAGATCACGACCGGCCACATGGGGAAACGAACGGTAGACCGAGGCGTGGGACAGGCCCACCAGGTAGGCGGCGATCCAGATGCTCCACATCGCCAGGGCGGCGACGGCGATGCGCTTGGGCCGGGCCAGGCGAGGCGAGAACGGCGGCGACTCGACCAGCTCCAGCCAGAGCCCGATGCCGGCGGCCACCAGGGTCACGGCCTCGACCAACGACAGCCACCGGTCCCGGACCAGGGCGTCGACCACGGCTGGGATGCGCCACACCACGAACAGGGTCACGTCGAGCCCGAGGTAGGTGACGCTGCGGTTCAACTCGGGGTGTCGGCGACGCGCCGCGGCCAGCCGGTCGGCGCCCCGGGGTCGCTCCAGGACCGTGACCCCTTCGGCGTCGGCGATGCCGTCGGGTCGCACCGCCAGGCCGAGCCATCGCCACGGGGCGCTCAACGCCACCAGCGCCGGCACCCCCAAGGCCAACAGGGTGAATTGCAGGGCCTCGAGGGCTTCGACCCGGCGGGCCGAGGTCGAGAGCGGAGGTACCAGCGCGCCCACCAGGAACACGACGGCCAGGAGCGCCAGGGCCGGGCGAAGGTGCACCGGGCGCTCCCCGGTGATCGGGGTGCCCTGATCGTGAGGGGGTGCGGGGGGCCGCTCGTCGGCGGCCCACCCGGTCACCGGTTGGGGCGACGCTGGAAAAAGCCCCACAGACACACGACGGCGAGTGTCCCCACGGGAATGGCGAAGGTGAGGGCCTGAGCCCCGACGAGGCTGGAAGTCCCGAGCATCGCGCACACACCTTTCGTCCCGGCGCACCCCCCGGCGGAGAGCCGGCTTCGGGGCGCACAGGTCAGATCACATAAAACAGTAGCCAGAACAGGAGGTCCACGAGGGCGACGAGGCCCCAGAAGTTCGAGCATGCCTCGAGATTGGCCCGGAACAATCGGGCCACCGGGAGCGTCGAGCGCAGGGCCCCGCCGTCCTCGCTGACGGCCCGTCGCAGCCTGAGCCACCGGGCCAGCAGGGTCTCGAGCCAGTACACCGCCGCCAGGAGCAGGGCGACGTTCATGACCCCCCAGGCCACGAAGCACGAGGCATAGCCACTCGATCCCGGGAAGAACGGCAACTGGGTGAATTGCCACACCTGCAGCCCGATCGCCACGAGCCCGCCGAGGACCCCGGTCCAGCCCGCCACCTCCCAGTCGAGGGTCTCACCGCGGCGCAGGCGCACGGTCCCGAAGAGATTCAGCGCGGCACTGGCGAGCACGAGGGCGAAGATGGCGGCTCCGGTGCCGGTGGGGGCGGTGATCTTGTGCGGTCGCCACAGGGCGTCGCTGTTGGTCGACCGCAGGTAGAAGTAGGCGAACGCCAGCGATGCGAAGAAGAACGCCACGATGCCCATCACGAGACGCCCACCGGTCCACACGGCGCCCTCTGCGGACCGCATCTCGTATTCGATCTCCTCCGGCGTCTCGTGGAACCCGGGGGGCTCCTGGGACAGAGGGTCGCGGGTAACGCGTTCGGTGGTCATGTGATCGGTGGCCTCGGGTCGGAGGAGCCCTTTTCGCCGCTCACCGCGTCCGGACCGAGAGCGCCGGAGCCCTCGGCGGGCCGGGCTCCCACCACCTCGAGGGTCTTGGGACCGAGATCGGCCACCGCCTGGGTGTCGTTGCGGCCGTAGTGGTAGGGATCAGCGAGCACCACGGGGATCCGGGTGAAGTTGTAGGGCGGGACGGGCGTCGGCGTCTGCCATTCGAGCCCCCGCGATTTCCAGGGGTTGGGGGGAGCGGGCTTGGGGTCGATGAATATCGACCAGACGAAGTTGGCGATGAAGATGACGAACGACGCTCCGAGGAGGAAGGCGCTCACCGACGAGAAGTCGTTCAACACCTGAAGGTTCTGGGCGTACTCGAACACCCGACGCGGTTGCCCGAGCAGCCCCACCAGGAACAAGGGGAAGAATGTCAGGTTGAAGAAGACGAACATGGTCCAGAAGTGCCACTTGCCCAGCCGCCGGTTCAGCATCTTTCCCGTCATCTTGGGGAGCCAGTAGTACAGGCCACCGAAGAAGGCGAACACCAGGCCACCCATGATCGTGTAGTGGAAATGGGCGAGCACGAAGAAGCTCCCGTGGACGGTGACGTCGACGGGGACGTCGGACAGGAAGACACCCGAGATGCCGCCGATGAGGAAGTTGAAGAACATGCCGAGGGCGAACAACATCGGTACCTCGTAGCGGATCTTCGATTTCCACAGCGTCCCCAGGCCGACGAGGAAGATGAACCCCGTCGGGATGGAGATCAGCTCGGTCGTGAGCATGAACAGGGGCCGCATGTCGGGGTTGATCCCGCTCTGGAAGAGGTGGTGCTGCCACACGAAGAACGACAGCAGGGCCACGCCGATCATCCCGGCCGCGGCGACCCGGTAGCCGAAGAGCGGTTTTCGCGTGAACACCGGCAGGATCTCGGCCACGATCCCGAAGCCCGGCAGGGCCATGATGTAGACCTCGGGGTGCCCGAAGAACCAGAAGAGGTTCTGCCACAGATACGAGCTCCCGCCGTGCTCGTTGACGTAGAAGGCGGTCTGCGCCGTCCGGTCGAGGACGCCGAACAACCCGGCGGCGACGAGCGTCGGCGTGGCCAGCGTCAACAGGGCGGCGGTGGCCAGGATGGACCACACGAAGATCGGCACCCGGCCCCAGGTCATGCCCGGGGCGCGGTAGTTGATGATCGTGGCCAGGAGGTTGAACCCGGCACAGATCATGCCGATGCCGATGACGGCGAATCCCACCAGATAGGAGTCCATCCCCGCGCCGGCCTGGGTCTGCAGCGGCGCGTACCCCGTCCAACCGGTGGGAAAGCCACCCAGGGGGAGGGCCGTCAGGATGACGAGGTAGCCGGCGGCGAAGATCCACAGGGAGAAGGCCTCCACCCGTGGGTACGCCATGCGCCGGGACCCGATCATGAGCGGCACCAGCCAGTTCCCGAGCGGGCCGATGACGATCGACGACGCCATCATCATCATGATCGTCCCGTGCTCGCTGACCACCGAGATGTAGGTCCCGGGGCCGAAGATGTGCGAGGTCGGGCTCAACAGCTCCGTCCGGATGGCCATGGCCAGCAGTCCGCCCGTGAAGAAGAAGAGGAGGACCACCACCGTGTACTGCAGCCCGATGACCTTGTGGTCGAGCGCAGGGCCGAAGTACCGGGTCCAGCTCCTGGAGGGCGCCGGAGGTAACGGCTCGCGGCCGACGATCTTGGCGAGCGGGTAGTCGAGCATCCCCGCGCCGGCGAGCCATCCCACCACGCCGATGGTGAGAGCCAGGACAGTGGCCACATCGTTCTGCCCGTTGCCCTGAACGTTGATGTAGCCGCTGGCGATGAGGTTGCCGACCCAGTGGCCGAAGGCATACCCGGCGACCGCCCCCACCAATGCTCGGATGGCATTCGGGCCGAGCCACCCCAGCCGGCGCCGACCAGGAGCAGCCGGCGGTGAGGTGTCACCGGGATGATCGGACCCGGTCGCCGCACGCATGTCGAGTGCCATGCCCTCAGTCGTCCTTCCTATTTGCCCGGGCTCGTGGCGCCGTAGGTCTCCACGTTGCTGTACGGGTCGACGTTGTCGGGGTAATAGCCGCCGTCGGCTCCGTTGGCGTCAGGGACGTAGGTGTAGGAGAAGGCCGGCAGGAGCTTGGTGTTGGCCGCGTTCTGGCGCTCGGTCGACTGTGCCCACACGAAGAACTGCGACTTGGTCAGGACTTTCCCGAAGTCGTACATGGCGCCGTGCCAGAGGCCGCACAGCTCCGAACAGCGGACCGTGAAGGCGCCCAGTTGCTTGGGCGTGGTGTAGGCGACGTTGTCCGAGGAGGGGTTGGCGTCCGCCTTGACGCCCAGCTGATAGGCCCAGAAGGAATGGATGACGTCCAGCGAGGTCACGTGAAAGGCGATGGTGGTGTCGACGGGGATCATGAGGTCCCTGGTCTCGAAGCCCCCGAAGGTCGGGTACCGGTAGGTGAACTCCCATTGCTGGCCGATGACCTGGATCGGGAGCACGTCGTGCGACGTGGGCGTCCAGATGGGGCTCGGTCCCTCCCCGCCGCCGGCCCCGGCCGGGACGATGAGCTCGATGGTGCCGTAGACGAAGATGCCGAGCACGATCACGGTCGTGGTCACGATCCAGCCCACCTGGACCCCGAAGTGGCCGCGCGCCGCCGCCCCGCCCTCAGGCTCCTCCGCACCGGCGCGCGACCCGCGCCAGACGATGAGCGCGTACGCCATGTACACCCACACCGCCAACATCACCGGGAGGGCGATCATGAACAGGACGATGAAGTCGGTTTGCTGCCCGCTGGCCGTCGAGGTCATGGCGCCCGGAGGCACGTGCGGCCCGAGCGCGAAGTAGAAGACGACGTCGCCGATGACGGCCAGGACCGCCCAGATGGCGATCAGTCGGCGAAAATGGTGCGTCTCCTCGCTCGGGCTCACGCTTCGACCTTGAGGAAGCCGCCCATGTACCCGACCGTCGACATGGGCCCACCGTTGCCGTACAGGTAGCCCAGCCCACACGGGACGAAGCACTGCCACGGGTACTGGCCCGGCCCCGGGGTCATGAAGGAGAAGGTCATCACGTTATGCGGTGACTTGGTCGTGCAGGGTGCCTGTCCGCAAAGGTTGGCACTCGAGCTGTTGCCGTACAGCGGCACACTGATCCCCAGTGTCGGGATGGCAAAGGTATGAGCCACGCCGTTCCCCGAGTTGGAGTCGATGACGCTCACCGTCTTCCCGTTCAGCGTGGCGTCGTCGCCGAGAGTCCCGGTGATCCGGCCCCACTGCTGGTTGCGCAGTGGCGAGCCGCTGTCGTACTGGTACACGGTCATGTTGATCCGGGTGTGGGCAGGGACGTCCCACAAGGTGGTGTGGACCCACTGCCCACTGGGGGTCTCCGTCAGGTACGACACCCAGGTGGGGTGGGGGCCGAAACCGATGGACCCCACCGTCTGCACGGTGAGGTCGACGGGGGCTCCCGGCTGATGCCCCACCGTGAAGTCGACCGTCGGAGGTGACGACCGGAGAAACGCCATGACCGTGAACACGACGAGGCCCACGGCGACGACGAACAGCACACCGACGATGGCCAGGCGACCTCCGCGTCCCACGTTCACCCCCTCGGTGCCCCGAAGGACCCGGCTGCGTCGACCTGCATACAGCCCCCTCAGCCCCTAGTCCGCACGACGGTTGGGCCGCCAGGCGCAGACGCTAGGCCCGGTACCCCCCCTCGTCAACGATCTTTCGGGGGGCCAGGGGGGCGCTCGGGAGGCGGTGGACGACACGGTCGAGGACGTTGGAGAAACCACCCTCCGCCACCATGGCCCGCCGGAAAACCACGATCAGTGCCGGTACGGCCCAGAAGTCGCCGCACACCCACAAGATGGCCGCCCCGATCTGCTGGTCGGCGAAGGGGGACAGCGTCACCCCGGGGATATGCGCATAGACGGGGTACCACGAAGAGCTGGTGAAGATGCTCAAGGACATGGCCAGCACGAACATGACGATGTTGGTGGCGATGATGGCGCCCCCCTGCCACACGAACGAGGCTCGGGGCTTGAGCGGGTGCGAGGGGATGATTTGGAGCCAGAACAGGACGCCGGTGACCAGAAAGCTTCCGTGCATGAGCCAGATGTGCACGAGCTGGTTGTTCTCGGCAAGGTCGAACAGCGCCGGGAAGTGCCACAGCACCATGACGGCGTTGAAGGCGCCCAGTGCGGTCCAAGGGCTGCGGACCGCCCGACCGACGGCCCGCAGCGGCCGTGACCACGGTCCGAGGAGGAGAGCGCGGACGAGGCGGCGCCGGGGCCCCACGGGGAGCGCGAACAACAGCGGGACCCACGGGGCCCCCACCACGATGAGGATGGGGGCGTAGAAAGAGATGAGGATGTGCTCGATCATGTGGACGAAGAAGTAGTCCTCCGACCAGTAGTCGATGGGGGACTCCACCGCCACCAACAGGCAGGCCAGGCCCCCGTAGAAGGCCAGCGAGCGCCAACGCCGCACCCTCGTCCGCCGGCCGTCCGAGCGGGCCCGAAGTCGGGCCAGCCCGATCTCGTGGGCCAGCACCACCAGGGCGACGACGACGAGGAACGGGTCGAACGACCAGTGCCCGGTCAGGTACGACATGGCGTGGCCCTCACGAGGAGGAGCCGAACTGGATCGGCACCGTCACGGTGCCGATCTTGCTCCATCTACCGGCCGAGGTGTCGAGGCGCCAGTCCGTGAACTGCGTGGAGGCCACGGCCAGCGCATCCACCACTCCTCCCGGGTCCACCGACACCGTCGCCGTCCCCGGCGGCGGCGTCGGCAGCGTGTGCCAGCCAGCGCCGGGGCCAGTCTCGGCAGCGAGTGCCGACCTCCCGCTCCCCCGGGTAACGATGACCACGAAGCCGCCCCCGGGCTCGACACCGGTGGAGGCGATCCGACCCGTGCCGAGGGGGAGCAACGCCGAGTGTGCCCATGCCCCACCGTCGGTGCCCGTGACCCCGATGAGACCCACCTGCGCCCGGCTGCGTACCGCCACCAGCGCGTCGGTCACACCGTCGAGATCGACCAGGCGCAACACCTTCGTCGGCGAGGTCGCCAGCGAGCCCGAGAGTCGCGGCCCCACCAGGCGCCAGACGCCACCCGTGCGTCCGAAAATGCCGACGACCCCAGATACAGAGCACGACGTCCCCACCTGCACGGCGCGGGCGACGTCGAGGGCAACGGCGGTGAGCTCTCCGGCACCACAGCTCCGGCCCGCCCCCGACGAGGCGAGGGCCTGTCGGCTGACGAGCTTCGACCACATCGAGGTGTCCCCGGAGCTCTCGAACACTTGGCCCCCTCCGAGGCGCAACAGGGCGACGAGACCCCCGTCCGGCGACGACGCGAGGGAGTCGGGCACGGCGGCGAGAGCACCGGGGGCGAGCCCGGGCGACCACGTTCCTCCCTGGTCGACGCTCGAGGCCAGTGGGGAGAATTCGAGATCCTGGCTCGGCTCGAATCCCACCAGCGAGAAGGCGGCCTTGCCGTCGGCGGTCGGGCCCGTGGTCACGACGAGGCCTCCATTGTCGGCGACCCCGGGCGGGGTCACGAGCGTCCACCGTGACGTGCCAGGGGATCGGAAGAAGAGCTGCCAGAACGTGTTGTCCCGATCGTCCAATCTGCCCATGGGCACCACGGCCACGCCGAAGGCCTCGGTGGCGAGCGTGCTGTTGAGCGGCACCCCCACCGCAAGCGGCGAGCCGGCCGGGGCCGCCCCCGTCCCGGGCGCGGCGCTCGAGCAGGCGGCCGCGCCGAGCACCACGGCCAAGAGCGCTGTCGTCGCCCTGACAGATGTCGCGCCGGCGGTGATCCTCCTCACGCGTGGATCACACGCTCGAGCGCGCTCGCCAGGTACTCCGAGAACGATGACGACGACGACGGGGAGCCGTCGCCGGGGTCGGCGCTCAGCACTTCGCGGGTGTGACCACGGCCGTCGATGAGATAGGCCAGGTCGCTGTGGGCAACCATGGCGCCCGCCGGCAGGATGTCGGCCTCGATGCCGTACTGGTCCCAGACGTGCTCGAGCGCCGGCAGCGATCCGGTGAGGAACAACCAGTTCCGCATGTGCTCGAGGCCCTCTTGACGGTCGAACGCACTGGTCAGGGCGGTGGTGCGGTAGACCGGGTTGGCCACCACGGCCACGAACACCACCCGGGCCGAGTCGGCTCCCAGCAGCGCGTTGGCGCCGCGAAACGCCTGGGCGATCAGGGGGCAGTCCGAGGTGCACACCGGGTCGAGGAAGGTCAAGGCCACGGTCCGGCCCCGAAGGCCCGAAAGCGACACCGGGCGGCCGGCCTGGTCGAGGAGGCGGAACGCCGGAGCGGGAAGATTGACGATGTTGGGGGTACCGTCCACCGCCTCCGCCAGGATCGGGTCGGCATTCGGGTTGACCGACGCCGCCGCCATCGGCACGGCGCCCACGAGCACCACGGCGATCGCCGCCAAGGCGGCCAGGACCCGCGTGAGGTAGCCGGGAGACACCCGGTCCCACCACGGCCTGGTGGACGGCACCCCGGCGCCGGCGGCGTGCTCGCCGGCGACGGCGGTAGGAGCACGGGCGTGGAGGGGAACCGGCACCGGCACCCTGGTCATGGCCAGGTAGCCCGAGACGAACACGAGCGCCATGGGCACCATGCTGTTGGGGTCGGTGCCCACGCCCCCGAGGAAACCCAGGTCCTGGACGAGGACCCAGTCCGCCACGCACAACGCCACCGCCACGTACACGGCCGGTCGCACCACTCGAGGCGTCCCGACCCAGAAGGCGATCCCGATCGCCGCCAGGAGGACCACGACCACGAGGTTGATGCCCCATCCGTGGGACGAGTCGAGGCGACCGAACGCCCGCAAGGTGGACGCCAAAGGACCGGGCTGGGTGGTCTGCGACATCTGGCGGACCATGGTGGTCAGCGTGCCCGGGCTCGACCCCCGGACCGCGCCCTGCCAGAACCCCCGACCGGGCCAGGCTTGGAGGACGGCCATGCCCACGAAGAACAGGCCGGTGCCCCGCAGCACCAGTCGGCCGAGCCTCGGGGCCGACCACGCACGTTCGGGGAGAGCCACGAGGGCGCCGGCCGCGCAATAGAAGAGGACAGCCCCGGGCGTGCCGAAGAGCCACGAGGCCCCCGGGCTGAAGATCCCGCCGAACGCCTCGCCGAACACCCAGACGACGAGCCCCCACCCCGTCGCCGCCAGACCGGCGAGCCGGGACCACCGTCCCCGGGGTGCCAGCAGAAGCAGCGCGCCGATCCCCAGCTGGAGCCACACCGCCGAGGCGGCGGCCTGGACGGGATGGTCGGTCCAGACCTTCACCCCGAAGTTCACGACGTGCTGGACCCAACCCGGCGACGAGCTCGCCGTCGGTTGGACCACGCTCGACGGCAGGCCCAACGGCATCGCCGATTGGAGCTGGAGCAGGCCGTCCAGCAGCCACAGCAGCCCGAACCCGATCCGCAGCACCCGGCGGGCCACGGGCTCGGGAGCCAGGCGCCATGGGCTCGGCTCGGCCGGGACGTGACCCGCCGCCACCGATCGCCGGTACTGGGTGGTGCGCAGGACGTTCCACACCACCGACAACAGCGCCATGACCAGACCGATGAGCAGCATCTGGTGGAGAAGGGCGGTGTGGAACGCCGACACGACCACGGGGTTCCTGGTCTGAAGGTACGTTCCCATCCCCGGCATTGCGTGCTCCCCATGCCCCGCCGGCCTCGGCGCGGATCCCTCGCCGTGGGGCGCATCATTGCAGAAACCCGCCCGCCAACCCACGCGACCGTGAATGGCCGAACGAGAGAACCGGTCCTGTTCTCCCTGTTCAGACGCCCGGAGCCGGCCACGGAGCCGGGGCGTGCCGGCGCCCGGGCAGGCGTGCCAGGATGGCTGTCTCGCCGATGTCGCCACCCGCGATGACCCCGACCCTCCCTGCCACGGACCTTCTGTGCGGCCGCTACCGGCTCGAAAGCCTGCTCGGCCGCGGCGGCATGGCCGACGTCTACCTGGCCACCGACGCCACCGGGGGCCCGGCGGTGGCCGTGAAGCTCGTCCGGTCCACCGACCCCGAGCTCGCCCGGCGACTGGCCCGGGAAGCCGATGCCGTGGCGAGGTTCGACCATCCCGGGCTGGTGCGACTCCTGGGCACCGAAGTCGTGAGGGACCAAGCCTTCTTGGTGATGGAGCTCGTCGACGGGCCTGCACTCTCCACCGTGCTGCGACGGGGCCCGCTTTCTCCCAGCCGGTGCGCAGTCCTCGGCACGTCCCTGGCCGACGCGCTCGCCTACGTCCATGGCGAGGGGATCGTGCACCGGGACGTGAAACCAAGCAATGTCCTGCTCGGGCCGGGACTCCGGGTCCGGCTGGCGGACTTCGGCATCGCCCAGCTGGTGGACACCTCGTCGCTGACGCTCACCGGCACGACTCTCGGCACGGCGGCCTACATGGCCCCCGAACAACTCGAACATCACCGCGTCGGGCCGGCCGCTGACGTCTGGGCGCTCGGGGTCGTCCTGCTCGAGTGCATGACCGGCCGGCGTGGCTTCGAGGGCAGCGCCACCGAGGTCATGGCGCGTCGCATGGCCGGGGCCGCGCCGTCGTCAGACGACTTGCCCACCCCGTGGCGCATCCTCGTCGCCTCGATGCTCGATCACGATCCCGCCCGCCGACCCGAGGCATCCGAGGTGGCCGAGATCCTGCCGTCACCGGCATTCGCCCGGCCCTGGAAACCCGACGCCATGGGTCCGGGGCCTACCGCCAAGATCCCGAGGAGCGACACCGCGCTCGTCGATGTCGGGCTCGCCTCCGGGAGTCCGGGAGCGGATCCGACAGACCGTGCTCGCCAGGCGGGAGGCGGACCCAGCCCCTACGGCGACCCACCGTCGACGAAGCGACGCCGCTACCGACGCGTGATCACGGTCTTGGTCGTCCTGGCCCTGATCGCCCTGGGCTTGGGCGTGTCGCACTGGGCTCTCTCGGCTCACCCCAAATCCCCGAGACGTGCGGCCAATTCGTCGAGCACGACGTCCACCAACCCGACCACGACATCCCCCACGACGACATCCCCCACGACGACGACCACCGTCGCCCCGTCACCCGGCGGCGCGTCAGCTGCACTCGCCCGTGACGTGCAACAAGGAGAGAGTGCGGGGACGCTGAGCTCCGACGTCGGCACCACGATCCTCGACCAGCTGGGCCAGGCGCTGGCCGCCGGCAACACCGGTGCCACCGGCCAGGCGTCCAGCGCCGTGGCGGCGATGGAGGGAGCCGTCGCCGGCGCCGCGCAGTCCGGGCAGGCCAGCCCGGCCGAGGCGGCCACGTTGATGGGAGACGTGGCCGCCTTGGCGACCGCCTTGAACGTCCCGGCCCCCACCACGACCTCCACGGCGTCCGGTGACACCACGTCGCCACCGGCCCATCACGGACATCATTAGGTCGTCTCCGCCACCACGTCTCCGGTGTCGACGCGCCTTCAGGCAGCGTCGCTGGGTATGACCCGGCTCACCAGTCCGCTGTCCACGTCGTAGCGCCAACCCTCGACTTGGACACCGTCGGGGAGCACGGCGCAGGTCCGAACCGATTGCACGTCCGCCCACAAGGCGGCGTCGGGGTCGGGCATGGCAAGAAACCTCCAGCCCTCGCCGTGGGCGGCTTGCGTTGGACTCAACCCGGACCTGATCTCGCTCTCCTCACGGTTCGCAAGTGCGCAATCGGTGTGATGCATGACCGCCACACGCGTGACGGCCAGGAAGGACGTCGCCAGCACCAACGATCGCAGGACATCAGGGGTGACTCGCCCGCCGCCATTGCGAACGATCTTGGCGTCGCCGGGCCTTAGGCCGAACATGGCCAGCGGCTCGATCCGGCTGTCCATGCAGGTGACCAGGCCGAAGCCCTTGGCGGCCTGGGCGGGGACCCCGCCCAGAGCGAAGAAAGACGAGTACCGGCGGTTGGCTTCGAGCAGTTCGTCGAAACTGGCGCCCGCTTCAGCCGTCACGAGACACACGCCCCGACAACGCCGGACACACACTCACCCGAGGAAGAGCGGTCATGCGTCGAGAGGCTACCGATGGAACGTGCGGGGACAGCGAACGCCAGCGTGTTGGGCCTGGAGCCGATCCCCTATCCTCGCCTCATGGAGATCGCCGGCAAGGTCGCCGTGGTCACCGGGGCGGGGTCGGGAATCGGCCGGGCCTGCGCCCGGGCCCTGGGCAGCGCCGGGGCGGCCGTTCTGGTGGCGGACATCGACGAGAGCGGCGGGCGCGACACCGTCACCGCCATCACCGGGGGCGGGGGGACGGCCGAGTCCGTTCGGGCTGACGTCAGTCGACTCGAGGACCTCTCGGCCATGTTCGGGGCGGCCGAAAGCCGGTTCGGCGGGGTCGACATCCTCTGCAACAACGCCGGCATCGTGTGTGGAGAGCCCCTGTGGCCGGCGACCGACCCGAAGCTCCTGTCGTCCCAGGTCATGGTGAACCTCGGAGCGGTGATCCTCGGCACCCGGCTGGCGGTCGACATCCTCGGGCCCCGGGGCGGGGGCGTGGTGGTGAACATTGCGTCTCTGGGAGCGCTCCTCCCCCTGGAAGACGAGCCCGGCTATTCCGCCACCAAAGCCGGGGTCGTCATGTTCACGCGGGCCTGCGCCCCCCTGGTGCGCACCCACAACATCCGAGTGAACGCCGTGTTGCCGGGCCTGGTCGACACGCCCCTGCTGCGAAAATCCGGCGACGGGTCCACCGAAGCCGCCTGGGCTCGCCAGGCCCGGGAGATCCTCCCGTTGCTGTCGCCCCAGGACGTGGCCGACGCCGTCTTGGAGATCGTCGGGGACGACAGCCTGGCCGGTCACTACCGCATCGTCGGTGAGCTGCCGGACTTCGTCACCGAGATGCTCTGAGTGCCGTGGCCGACGCCATAGCAGTCAAACCCGGTCTTCGGGTCGCCGTCATCGGCGCCGGGATGGCGGGGATCCTGGCCGCCGTCAAGCTCAAAGAAGCGGGGATCACAAACTTCGCCGTCTACGAGAAGGCCGATCGCCTGGGGGGAACGTGGCGGGAGAACACCTACCCAGGTCTCACCTGTGACGTCCCCTCCCACCTGTACTGCTACTCGTTCGCCCTCAATCCCGAGTGGAGCCATACCTATCCTCCCGGAGAGGAGATCCAGCAGTACTTCGAGTCAGTCGCCCGACGCTATGGCGTGATACCCCACATCAGGTTCGGCGACGAGGTCGTGAGCTGCGCGTTTCGAAACGGACGGTGGCAACTGACGACGAACGGAGGCCATGGCGACGAAGCCGACGTCGTCATCGCCGCCACCGGGGTGCTGCATCATCCGAAGTACCCCGACATCAAGGGGCTCGAGTCGTTCGGCGGCGCCGTGTTCCACAGCGCGCGCTGGGATCACGCTGTCCCCATCGATCGACAGCGGGTGGGGATCATCGGGACCGGCTCGACCGCGGTGCAGATCGTTTCAGCCATCGCTGACCGGGTGAGCAAGCTGGTGTTGTTCCAGCGCACACCCCAATGGATCGTGCCGGCTACCAACCCCGCCTACACGTCCGACGAGAAGGCGGCCTTTCGCGATGACCACGACCTGATCATGCATCTGCGCGCCAGCGCCTCGCATCTGTTCGATTCCTTCTCCGATGCCGTCGTCGACTCCGACTCGCCCGCGATGAAGATGATCGAGGAGGTCTGCCGAGCAAACCTCGAGAACAACGTCCACGACCCAGGCCTTCGAGAGCGTTTGCGACCGGACTATCGCGCCGGGTGCAAGCGGCTCATCGTGTCGGGAGAGTTCTACCAGGCGATCCAGAAGCCGACCGCCGAGCTGGCCTCCGAGCCCATCGACCACATCGAGGCCGCCGGTGTCCGCACCGCCGACGGCGCATTGCACGAGCTCGACGTCCTGGTCCTGGCGACGGGTTTCAAGGTTGACGCCTTCGTCCGTCCCATGTCCGTGGTGGGTCGAGATGGCCAGGACCTCGAGCACGAGTGGGCCGATCGACCAGAGGCATACCTCTCGATCTCGGTTCCCGGATACCCCAACTTCTTCATGGTCAACGGGCCCAACGGTCCCGTCGGCAACTTCTCCCTGGTGGAAGTGGCCGAGCTGCAACTGGGCTACATCATGCAGCTGATCGATCGGATCCGGTCGGGGGAGTGCCGAGAGGTCAGCGCAGCTCCCTCGGCCCTGGCGGAATTCGAGAGAGCCCGGGTCGAAGCGTCCAAGAAGACGGTATGGGCGACCGGGTGTCACAGCTGGTACCTCGATGACCGTGGGATCCCCGCCGTCTGGCCCTGGCCGTTCGAGAGGTTCCGGGTCGAGATGGCGGCCCCCTCGTGGGAGGCCTACGAGCTCCGGGGTTAGTCCCCGGGCGACGAACCCCTACCGGCCCACCCGCCCGCCCGGGTGAGCCCCACGGACGAGGCCTACTGAACGTCGCGCCGAAGTGGGCGGGGGCGGGGTGGACGCCTAAAGTAGCCGCCATGTCAGAGTCAACAGGCCACGAACACGAGTTCACGATCAAGGGGGGCTCGATCGCGCTGAGCGACCTCGGGCAGCTGCTCCCCGGGATGGCGGAAGTCATGCCCCTCGTCGGCGAGAGAATCTGGAAGTGCTACTACGCCGGCAAAGCTCGGAACAAGCCGCTGGCGAAATTCCAGCTCTCCGAGGCCGTCAACCTCATGGAGAAAGGCGCCATCCTGCGCCCCAAGTACGCCGAGGACATGGAGGTGTTCACCTCCGAGAGCGTTTCGGCCGTCAGGAAGTGCATCGAGTCCGAGAACTGGGACGAACTTCGAACCAGCCTTCGCGGCCATGATCGAGACGGCCAACGGCTATCACGAGAAGTACGACAAGGCGTTCCTGCGTTGGAAGATGCCCGACCAGCCCCCGCCTGACCTGGACATGACAGCCGGAGCCTGAACCGGGGCAATGCCCACGGGCGAGCAATAGCCCGCCCCGCCAGGTCAGGTCAGGTCAGGTCAGGTCAGGTCAGGTCAGGTCAGGTCAGGTCAACGAGTACTCGGGGCCCGAGCCGCCTTCGGGCGGGGTGAGGCGCCCACCCCGGGCCGAGATGGCGCCGCATTGCACGCAGTTCGACGGCGCCATCTTCAGCGTCACCAGGCCGTCGCCGTCCGCGGCGCCCGCTTCGTAGACCTGGGCCGGGCACAGGTGGACCCACATCTCCGCCACGTCGGCCGGAACTCGTTGCGTGAGCACGATGTGGTTCGGCTGATCGTCGCGCGTCTTGTTCCCGGAGGCGAAGACCGAGGAGAGCTTGTCGAAGGTCAGCACGCCGTCACTCGGCGGGTAGCCTGCGGCGCGATCGGTGTGCATCAGCGGCTGGGTATCGTCAGCTTGAGCGGGCTTGCCGATGCTGATCCGCCCTTTGGAGACCAACGATCGCGCTCGCCAGTGCCCCCCCAGCGAAGAAACCATGGGCGAAGGCATGACGCATGTCGCGCACCGTATGCAGGTCCTTCGAGATGAAGCTGGAACGCACGGCGTCGTCGTATGAGCTCAGTGCCACGCCGTCCTTGAGCGACGCGAACGCCGACTCCGCCGCCAGTCGTCCCGACTCTATGGCGTAGTGCACGCCCTTGAGGGTGGGGATGTTCACCATTCCGGCCCCGTCGCCACAGAGCAGGAGTCCCGGCGCGAAGAGCCGGCGCGGCAGCGAGTAGAAGCCCCCACTGGGAATGGTCTTTGCTCCCCACTCCAAGCGCTCTCCGCCTTCGAGGAGGGGGCGGATCTTCGGGTGCGTCTTCAGTTCCTGGAGGAGGTCGTGGACCGACAGTGCGCTGTCGCGGTAGTCGAGGCCTACCACCATACCGATCGTCAACATGTCCTCGCCCATGGGGTAGATGAACGAGCCCCCGAACTCCCGGTACTTGGCTCCGGTCCGCAGCGGCCACCCCATGGTGTGGATGATCCGCCGGAGCGGGCTGGCCACCTTCCACACCTCCTTCACGCCGAGCTCCCACACCTGGGGGTGGTCGGGACGGAGGTCGAAATGGTCGAGGGCCACTCCGGTGAGGTGGCCTTGGGTTCCCTCGGCCAGCACGGTCACCTTGGACACGATGTCGGAACCGGGCTCGAAGTTGCTCAACTCCTCGCCGCCGGGACCCCGCCCCTTGTCGCCGGTGCGGACCCCCACGACGACACCGTCGGACACAAGCAAGGTCCGGGCCGCCGTCTCGGGCAACACCATCGCCCCCGCCTCTTCCGCCTGCTCGCCGAGCCAATGCCCGAGCTTTGACAACGAGAAGAGGAAATTGCCGTGGTTGCGCATGGGCGGGGGAGGAGGGATCGGCAACGCCCGCCGGGGCGTCAGAACCCAGACCGACTCCGCCGGTACCGGTCCGTACCCCGGAATGTCCTCGATCCGGAGCCGGCCGCCGAAGAGCCGCTCGATTGCTCGCGGATTGACGATCACACCCGAGAGAAGGTGGGATCCCGGATGTTTGCCCTGCTCGGCCACGGCCAGAGGCACGTCGCCGAGACCGGCGGCGGTCTCCGGGTCCTCCTGGAGGAGCTGGCCGAATCGAATGGCGCAGGCGAGCCCGGCCGGACCGGCGCCGACCACGAGCACACCGACTTCGATCCTGGTGTCGACAGGGTCGGTCGGCTCGGCGATGAATTCGCCCACCCGAAAGGGGGGCGGGTAATCGGCGGGGCGCGCCATCACGAGCCCTTGCGTCGTCGCAGGAGCTCGACCAGTTGGGGGACGATGCTGTGCACGTCCCCGACGACTGCCAGGTCGCAGAACTCGAAGATCGGGGCGCGGGGGTCCTTGTTGATCGCGACGATGGTCTCCGAGTTTTGCATGCCGACCTTGTGCTGCACCGCTCCCGACACGCCGAGCGCGACGTAGAGCCGGGGTGAGACCGTCTTGCCCGTCTGGCCGATCTGCGCCGAATGAGGGGACCATCCCGCGTACACGACGGCACGCGTGGCTCCCACCACTCCGCCGAGGACGCTGGCGAGGTCTTCGGCAAGCGAGAAGTTTCTCCGGCCCGCCCAGTCCCATCCCCCCGGTGACGATCACCTCGGCGGCCTCGAGAGAGGGCCCACCCTCTGGCTGGGTCACCTGGTCCACGATCCGGGCAGCTCGGGAGTGGCTCTCGAGCTCCACCGAGACGGGTTGGACCGATGGCTGGGTACCCCTCTCGACCGATTGGAACGAGCCCGCTCGGCACAGCGCCAGGCGCGGCGTCGAACGCCACCCCACGTCGACGAGGACGGAGTCCGACAGTGCGGGCCGCTTGCCGATCAGGTCACCGTCGCGCGTGATGATGTCGACGAGGTCCCAGTTCAGCCCGGCGTCGAGGCGCGCCGCCAGACCTCCGGCGATATCAGCGGCGAGTACGGAATTGGAGAACAGGACGGTGTCGTACCCGCCCTCCCCCACGATCTTGGCCAGCACGTCGACCCGGGGCTGGGGCAGCGGCGGAAACAAGGAGTCGCTCTTCGGCGACGTAGACCGTGGTGGCGCCGAACCTGCCCACCTCGGGCGTGAGCGCTTTCACCTCGGGGCCGCCGATGATGACGGCCGCCACGTCGTCGTCGAGGTCAGCGGCCTTGGCAAGCACACCCAAGGGGCCGTTGCAGAGCTCGTCTCGACGATGCTCCACATAGACGAGGGTGCTCATAGCAGTGCTCTGTGCTCCAGGAAGTCCACGATCACCTGGGCTACTTCGTCGTGGTCTTCGATCCTGATCGCATTGGGCCGCGCCGGGGGGTCGGCGATCGAGCGGACCTCGGTCTTCGCCCCTGCATCTCCGGCGTCGACAGGAGAGATGGCCAGATCCGACAGGGAAAGCACCTCGAGCGGCTTCTTCTTGGCGGCCATCACACCCTTGAGCGAGGCATAGCGCAGCTCGTTGATGGCGTCGGTGACGGCAACGATCGCCGGCAAGGGCGCCTCGATGATGTCGTCACCGACCTCGGTCTGCCGGGTCACCCGTACCGACTCTTCCCGGATCTCGAGCTTGGTGGCCTGGGAGATGGCCGGCAGTCGCAACCCCTCGGCAACGGCCGCCCACAGCGCGGCGCCACCCCCGTCGCTCGTCTGCTGACCGAACAGGATGAGGTCGGCACCCTCACGCTGGACCGCCTTGGCGAGCACCTTGCTCGTCGCCAGCAGGTCGGAGCCGACCGCACCGGGGTCGCTCACGAGCACGGCACGGTCGGCCCCGAGCGCCAGCGCGCCCCGTAACGACTCCGCCGCCGCCTCGGGGCCCATCGAGACGACCACAACCTCGGCCCCGGAGCCCTCCTTGATCCGAACGGCTTCCTCCACCGCGTAGAGGTCGAAGGGGTTGATCTCCAGTGCCCCGCCGCGGTCGAGCCGCTTCGACTCGGGATCCAAACGTGCACGCCCGTCGGGGACACATTTCACGCAGACCACGATCTTCATAGGGCGGTCATCGTAGTGCGTGTCTCGGAATCCTGGCGACGGGGGTCGCCACCCGGAGGTGCCCGGCGTGCCCTGTGCGCGAGGGGCCCGACCCCCTTTGTCGGCGCTGAACGTCAAGGTGAGCAGCGGCGGAATCACAGTAACGTGTCCGCGTGAGGACGCCGCTTCGACATGGCGCTCGAGGGAACACCCCGAGGACTCGTCGCGTGCTCGTGGCCGTGTTGATCTT
Organism: uncultured Acidimicrobiales bacterium; assembly: GCA_963731665.1. Classification (GTDB taxonomy): domain Bacteria; phylum Actinomycetota; class Acidimicrobiia; order Acidimicrobiales; family UBA8190; genus Chersky-840. Next base: position 657,212 of record CAVSWP010000011.1, read on the forward strand.
GGTGTTGATGGCGGTCGTGCTGGTTGTGGTCGCGGCCAATCTCTCTGGCACAGCGCGCAACGACACCACTCCCGTGAACCTCTCCACTCCGGTCGACATGGCCAACGGCCTGGCTCATCGTTCCGCCATCGTGCGGGCAGGCAAGGCCCGGATCGAGGTGCTGAGCCCCACCCTCCTACGGCTCGAGTACTCGCCCACCGACAACTTCGAGAACAGCCCCACCGTCAATGCCATCAACCGCAGGATGGCGGTGCCGAAGTACAGCGCCCGAGTGTCAGCAGGGTGGCTGACCGTTCGGACAATCCGGGCCACCTTGCGTTACCGGGTCGGGTCGGGGCCCTTCACCGCCGCCAACACTTCCTTGCAATTTACGAACGGCAACAGCCGAGCCACCGCGTACCCCACCTGGGACTGGGAATGCCCCTTCGACCAGACATGCCAGGCCGGCGCGGCCGTTCTGACTGGCGGGGCGTCGCTCAATTGGAACCAGAGCGGCTACCAGAGCAGCGCAGGCTATGTGGGCGAGCTCCTCCGCCCTGGTGCCGGCGCCACCTGGAGCATCTTGGGGGCCCCCGGCGGGCCGACGATCATGTCCATCCGCTACTCGGACGTGGTGAGCGCTCCCTCCACCGCCCGCCCGCGCTCGCTCGACCTGATGGTCGACGGTCATCTGGACACCACACTGGTGGCTGCGCCGACCACCAGCGCACAGCCGTGGTCGACCTTCACCACCACGACCACCCTGAAGGCGGGCTTCAATTCGGTGGAGGTGCTGTGCGGCTCGGGGAACAGCTGCAACGTGGAGGTCGACACGCTGTCGCTGAGCCCAACCACCGAGCCTGCGCCTGCGGCTGGGCCGTCCGACCCGCTGGGTGGCTGGGTCCGAGGATTCGACACCTTCACCTACGAACCGGCACAGCCGTGTGCGGCGGGCACCAGCGGGGCCACGTGCCAGGTCACGTTCGAGCCGTTGCACACCGACGGCTTGCTCGACCGGGCCGGCTGGCGACTGCTGGACGACACCCAGAGCGCGCTCTGGACGCCACAGGGATGGGTTCAACGCCGTCAACAGGGGGGAGACCTCGAGGACGGCTACCTCTTCGCCTACGGCCAGGACTACGCCGGTGCACTGCGCACGTTCGCCCAATTGACCGGCGCCGCCCCCCTCCTGCCCCGCGACGTTTTCGGCGTGTGGTACTCGGACTACACCCCGTATTCCAGCCGCTATATCGAGGACTCGCTGTACCCCGCTTTCCAGAAAGACCAAGTGCCGCTCAACACGTTGTCGCTCGACACCGACTGGAAGTCGCCCAACAATTGGGACGGTTGGGAATGGAACACTGCGCTGTTCCCCCACCCCGCCGATTTCGTGCAGTGGGCCCGCTCCAACGGCATCAGCGTCACCTTGAACATCCACTCGAGTATCGCCGTCGACGACCCCAAGGTGCCGCTTGCGCAGAGCGTCGCCGGAACGGCGCTACCCAGGACGAGCTGTATGGCCGGCATCTGCCGGGTCTGGGACTGGAGCTCGGTCCCCCAGGCCGAGTCCAATTTCGCCCTGCAGCAGAGCTTTCAACACCAGGGGGTGGCGTTCTGGTGGTTGGACTGGTGCTGTGACGCGTCGGTGGTGTCCATGCCGGGGTTGACCCCGGACGCGTGGATCGGCCACCTCTACGCCCAGGAGATGGTCGACCACGGCCAACGGGGCTTCGTGCTGGCGCGCATCGGGTCGTCCAACGGCAACCCCCAACGGGTGTACCCGGCGGGGCCGTGGTCCGACCACACCTCGGCCATCGCCTTCACCGGAGACGCCTGGGGAACGTGGAACACCTTGGCTCAGGAGGTGGCCCTCACCCCGGACGAAGCCACGATCGGCGAACCCTATGTCAGTGACGACATCGGAAGCTTCCTGGGCCCGCCACCACAGGGGACCCAGGACCCGGCCGATCTGTACGACCGGTGGGTGCAGTTCGGGACCTTCCAGCCCATCCTGCGGTTGCACTCCAACAACGAGAAACGACTGCCCTGGCAGTACCCCCAGCCCGTTCGGGGCATCACCGACTCGTTCCTCCGCCTGCGCGAAGCCCTGCTCCCGTACACCTACACCCTTGCCGCCCAGTCGCACCAAGACGGCCTGCCCATGGCGCAATCGCTCTATCTCGACTACCCACAGCAGGCGGCCGCGTACACGAGTCCAGGGGAGTACCTCTACGGGTCGAACGTGCTGGTCGCACCGGTCACGTCTCCGGGGAGCGTGGCCCACACCACGGTGTGGATACCACCGGGCCGTTGGGTGGACTACTTCACCGGGGCCACGTTCACCGGCCCGACGACCACCACCTTGTCGGTGCCCCTCAGCCGCATGCCGGTGTTCGTCCGCGCCGGTGGGATAGTCCCCGAGCAACCGTCGTCGACCACACCGTCGCCCACCACCGCCCGGCATATGACCCTCGAGATGTTCTCCGGGGCGAGCGGGACCTTCAGTCTGTACGCCGACAGCGGGACGGGCCTCGGGTACACCAAGGGGCAGTACACCGAGACCCCGATCAGCGACTCCCTGGGGTCGGTGGCGGCAGGCGGAGCCACCACCACGGCGGGCGTGACCATCGGGGCGGCCCACGGGCACTACCCCGGCGAGCCCACCGCGGTGAGTTACCGCTTGGAGATGGTGGATCTCAGCCAACCTTCCCAGGTGACGTTGAACGGGCGTCCGCTGAGCCTCCAGACGTCGGGCTCGGGTGCACCGGGCTGGTCCTACCAGGCGGCTACGGCCACCGTGGTCGTCAACACCCCGCCCCTACCGGTCAGCTGGAGCGTCTCGGTAGTGGCGTCCGGCGGACGACCGGTGGATCGCCCCGAGCCGTCCTCGTGATGACCCGGTGCGGGGGCGCCGCCTCAGTCAGGCAGCGCCCAGTTGCGATCGGGGTGTTGCGGGGGCATGTTCATGGGCTCGGTCGGCACCCACCCGCTGGCCGACACGTCCTCTAAGACGTGGGCCATGTTGTAGGTGTCCTCCTCGTAGCAGAACTTGCCGTCACCGGCGTAGCGCAGCCGTGAGTAGGCCGACTGGGTGTAGGGAGTGCCGTCCGCCCGGGTGCCGGGGATGATCTGGGTCCATTTCACGACCACGTCGTCCCCCTCGATGGCCGTGAATTCGACGGGAAACTTCCAATCCCCCAGGCCGACCATCGAATGCTCCAGCCAGTGGGCGATGGCCTTCTTGCCCTCGATGCGGCCCCAGGCGGCGTCCACGTAGACGGCGTCGTCGGTGTAGAAGTCGGCCAACGCCCCGAAGCCGTGGGGCTCGAGGCCGTCGTCGATGCGGCGCCGCAGTTCGTGGTAGCGGTCGATGACGGCCTGGACCTCGTCACGCGGATGGGGCTGGGAAGCGGAGGGCATCGGGCGAGGGTAGCCCGAGGCCGGCGCGGCTGCCCACCTCCCGCCCCCGAGCGAGGACGTGCGCCTCAGAGGTCCCAGGCGCGGCTTCGTCCGCTGGCCTCGAAGGCCCGGCCCAGGACTCGCTCATCCTCCACGGTGAAGAGCCGGTAGGACTCCTCGTCGCGCCCTCGAACATAGATGCGGTCGTCACCGACGAGGTCGGAACGGAACTTCTCGTGGACGAGGGCGCGCGTCAGAACCTTGTTGGTCGGGGTCGTGGGGAGCACTTCGCAGTGGCGGACGAAGCGAGGTCGCCACTTGGGGCTGAGATCGGGTTGTCCGTCGAGCCAGGCGGCGAAGGACCCGCCGTCGAACCGGGCCCCGGCGCGCAGCACCAGAGCCGCCATCACCTGATCACCGGCCTCGGCGTCAGGCACGCCGTAAACCGAAACCATCATGACGTCGGGGTGGCGGGCCACGATCGCCTCGATCGGGGCGGCCGGGAAGTTCTCTCCGTCCACCCTCAGCCAGTCCGAGGTGCGACCGGCGAAGAACACCCACCCGTCTTCGTCGACGTAGCCAAGATCACCGCTCCAGTACCAGCCGTTGCGGGTGGTGCGGCTCATGGCTTCGTCGTTGTGGTAGTACCCCTCGAACGGTCCGACACCGAGTGTGTTGACGATCTCGCCCACGCACTCCTGCGCATTGAGGAGACGGCCCTCCCCGTCGAAGCGAGCCCTCGGGACCTCGCCACCGTCGGAGTCGACCACCACGATCCCCTGACGCAGGCGTCCGACCGAGCCGCGGGGCGGCCCACCCGAGCGGTCCAGCGCGATGGCCCCCTCGGTCGAGCCGAAGACGTCCACGATGTCGATGCCGAAGCGTCTCGAGGCGGCTTCCACCACCTGGGGTGACCCTTCGTTGCCGAAGGCGATCCGCAACGTGTTGTCGGCATCGTCGGCCCGTTCGGGAGTGGCCAACAGATAGGCCAACACCTTGCCCGTGTAGTTGAACCAGGTGACCCCGTAGCGGCGTACATCGGGGAGGAACCCGGACGCGCTGAAACGGCGGGCCAGGGAGAGCGATGCGCCCGTGACCAGCGCGGGCACGAGCCCCGCCATCAACGAATTGGCGTGGAACAGGGGCATGGCCGCGTACCCGACGTCGTCGGGCCCCACTGCGAGCATCGTGGCCATACGCTGGCCCGTGGTCAGCAGCCGGCGCTGCGAGCAGCACACCGCCTTCGGTGCGGCGGAGGTTCCCGACGTGAACAGCAGCGCCCACAGGACCTCATCCCCGCAATCGGTCCCCTGCGGACGAGCCGAGCCGAGGTCGGCACGATCGTTCTCGCCGGCGATCTCGATGGCGTCGTCCAAGGCCTCACCCACCGACATGGCCGGATCGTCGGCGTCGGCGAAGCGCCGGGAGACCAGCACCCCGCCCGGCAGGTCCAACGCATCGGTCACCGGCTCGAGCACGGCCTGGTGACGGGGCTCGGTGATCAGGAGCTGGACGTCGGTGTGCGAGATGTCGCGAGCTAGGTGCTCGTCGCGCCGGGTGTGGTTCAGCCCTACCAGGGCCGCACCCACCATCCCGGCGCCGCACAGCGCGAACACGTAGTCCGGGGTGTTGTCCAGGAGAACGGCAACATGAGGAGGGCGGTCGGGGTCGAGCCGGGCGCGGTACAGGGCGGCAAACCGCTCGGCCTCGAGAAGTAGCTCTCCGTGCGTCCAGATCTGATCACCGAAACGAAGCGCGGGGCGGCTCCCGGAGCTCGGGTCGAAGGCGTTGCGTCTCAGGAGGGAGGCGACGTTCCGAGCGGGGAGAGGCACCTCACCGAGGGGTGGGGCGAACACGACGCCTTCGGCCACTTCAGCTGATGCCGGCCGGTGTCATCTGGTCAGATCCGCTCCAGGATGGTCCCGGTGGCCAGCGCACCGCCACAGCACATCGAGATGAGGGCCAGATTGCCGTCGCGGCGCTCGAGCTCGTGCAGGGCGGTGGTGATGAGCCGGCTCCCGGTGGCGCCCACAGGATGACCGAGCGCGATGGCCCCCCCGTTGACGTTCACCTTGTCCCAATCGACGTTGTGGACCTTCTGCCACGAGCAGACGACCGATGCGAATGCCTCGTTCACCTCGAAGATGTCGATGTCGGGAATGGTCATGCCGGCCTTGGCGAGAACCTTGGCGGTGGCGGCAATGGGCCCATCGAGCTGGTAGTAGGGGTCGGACCCCACCAGGACCTGGGATACGACCCGGGCCCGCGGCCGCAGTCCCAGCGCCTTCGCCTTCTCTTGGGACATCCACAGCACAGCGGCGGCACCGTCGGAGATCTGCGACGAGGTGCCGGCGGTGTGGATGCCGTCGGGAAGAACGGGCTTGAGCGCGGCGAGACCCGCCTCCGTAGTGTCCCGCAACCCCTGGTCCCGCTCTACGACCTGGAGCTCGCCGGTCGCGCCGTCTGGGCCGACGACGGGCGCCTCGACGGCGAACACCTCACGTTCGAAGCGACCTTCGGCCCACGCCTGCGCGGCCTTGCGCTGGGACTCGAGCCCCAGGGCATCGGCGTCCGAGCGACTGACCGAGTACTTCTCGGCGATGCGTTCAGCCGAGGCGAACTGGTCGGGTATGGCCAGGGGGAACCCGCTCGGGAACGGCCGGCCCGGACCGTTGACGACGTTCGCCCCCAGGCCGACCCTGCTCATCGCCTCGATGCCGCAGGCGATGGCGACGTCCACGACACCGCTCGAAACGAGGCCCGCCACGATGTGATTGGCCTGCTGAGACGAACCGCATTGGCAGTCGACCGTGGTGGCGGCGACCTCGTAGGGAAGGCCCTGACTGAGCCACGCCGTGCGGGCGATGTTGAACGCCTGCTCGCCCGACTGGGTGACGCATCCCGCGAAGATCTGCTCAACCTCGGAGGGGTCGAGGCCCGTCCGCTTGATCAACTCGACCTGGGCGGCGCCGAGCAGCTCGGCTGGGTGGACTCCCGACAACGCTCCGTTGCGCTTGCCGATGGCGGTCCGCACCGCCTCGACGATCACGGGTTCTGTCATATTCGTTCCCTTCGGCACGGCCTCGAACAAGCGTCGTGAGTATAGATTCCCACCGTTGCCATCTCGCCTCCCGCCGACAGATGACGTCTCGGGCGGGCTCTGGAGTGTCCCCAAGGTCGGACCTCGGGGTGTCCGGGCCGGGACGACCGCTTCGGTTCGGTGCGTGACGGCCGCTTAACATGGAGCGAGCATGACGGACATCGATCTTCGTAGCGTCCTCATTGGTGACGACGACGTCGTCCCCCGTGCTCGCTACACGAGCGCCCAGTTCAGCGCACTGGAGTTCGAGCGCCTTTGGGGGCGCGTGTGGCAGGTGGCCTGCCGCCAGGAAGAGATCGACGAGGTGGGCGACTACTGCGAATACCTGATCGGCGACCAGTCGATTCTCGTCGTGCGGTCGGCCCCCGACATCGTCAGCGCGTACCACAACACCTGCCTGCACCGTGGTACGCGCTTGGCGGCGGGCAATGGTCACTTCGACGACGAGTGCATCCGGTGCCGATATCACGCCTGGCGCTACGACCTCGACGGCAACCTCATCGAGGTCGTCGATGCCGAGGAATTCGCTCCGATCCCTTCGGATGTGTGCCTCGGCCAGGTGCGCGTCGACCGGTGGGGTGGATTCGTGTGGGTCTGTATGGACCCGGCCGCCCCTCCCCTGCTCGAATACCTCGACCCGCTTCCCACGCTGTTGGCCCCGTACCACCTCAACCGGATGCGGATTCGCTCATACCTCTCGACGGTACTCCCGGCCAATTGGAAGGTCGTGGTCGACGCCTTCAACGAGGGCTATCACGTGCAAGGCACACACCCCCAGATCCTGCCTTGGACCGACGACGTCAATCTCGAATACGAGCCCTTGGGCATCCACTCGCATTACGGTCGCCTGCCCAACGCACGGCGCACGTTGCAGCCCAGCCCACGTCTCGGGCTCTCCGAAGGCGAATACGACGAAGGTGAGATCCTGTCGTCGTTCGTCGAAGGACTGGGTGGCCTGTTCTACGATGACGAACGCGCCCTCATCGACAGGGTCCGTTCGACGCCGACCGACGGCGAGACGTTGTTGGGCCGGTACCAGAAAGGGCGACGCGAACTGTTGGCGAGCCGCGGGGTCGCCGTCGAGGAGTTCGCTGACGACCAGTTGACCAGTGCGGACGACGTCTTGTTCTTTCCCAACATGGTGGGGCCGATCTATCCGGGCACGGCCATCATCTTCCGCATGCGGCCCAACGGACTCGATCCGGACAGTTCCATCAAGGACACCTGGTTCCTCGAATGGCCCCGAGACGGCGAGGCCCACCGGCGGGCGAAGAAGCGCTTCTACCCGGATTGGACCGAACGCGACTGGGGTCTCATCACAAATCAGGACTATGCCAACATGGAGCACGTGCAGATCGGCATGAAGTCTCGAGGAGGCCAGGGGCTGCGCCTCAACCGCCGGCAGGAGAGCAACGTGCTGCACATGCACCGAATGATCGATCGCTACCTGACTGATTCGTGACCCCGGAGGAACGACGACCGGCGGGCCCTCTGGCCGGACTTCGCATCATCGAACTGGCCGGGCTCGGTCCAGGGCCGTTCTGCGCCATGGTGCTCGCCGACCTGGGCGCCGAGGTCATCCGTGTGGAGCGAACCGGGATGCCGGGACCGCGCGCCGGTGCACCGGACCGTCGGCTCTTACTCACCCGGGGACGCCAGGCCATCGGGGTCGACCTCAAGCACCCGCTCGGGGTGGAGCTGGTGTTACGGATGGTCGAACATGCCGACGTCCTGTTGGAGGGCTTCCGCCCCGGAGTCGTCGAACGAATGGGACTCGGCCCGACCACCTGTCTGGAGCGCAATCCCCGGCTGGTCTACGGACGGATCACCGGGTACGGGCGAGAAGGACCTCTTGCCGACGAGGCCGGCCACGACATCAATTACATCGCCATTGCCGGCGCCCTCGACCCCATCGGGCGCCGGGGTCAAGCCCCCGTACCCCCGCTCAACCTGGTCGCTGACTTTGGCGGTGGGGGGATGTTGCTGGCCATGGGGGTCCTGGCTGCGATCTACGAACGAGCTCATTCGAACCTTGGCCAAGTGGTCGATGCGGCCATGGTGGACGGCGCCGCGCTGCTCACGACGATGTTCCACGAAATCCGGGCCTTGTCTTTGTGGAACGACGAGCGGGGGACCAATTCCATGGACAGCGGCTCCCACTACTACAACGTCTACGAGACGGCCGACGGCCAGTTCGTGTCCGTCGGGGCCATGGAGCCGCGCTTCTACCGGTCGTTCATGAGAGGACTGGGCTTTCCCGACGAAAGCATCCCACCGCAGGACGACCAGCCTCAGTGGGAGACCCTCAAACACCGGGTGGCGGAGATCTTCCTGAGCAAGACGAGAGCCGAGTGGCTCGACATATTCCTGGGAACCGACGCGTGCGTGACGCCCGTCCTGTCGCTGGGCGAAGCTCCGACCCACCCCCACAACCGCCAACGCGCCACCTTCGTGGACGTCGGAGGAGTCGTGGAGCCGGCACCGGCGCCACGCTTCAGCCGCACTCCCCCCGTGGTCCCTTCGCCGGCACCCGAGCCGGGTGCGCACGCCACCGAGTCGCTCCGGCATTGGGGGTTGGCTCAGAGCGAGATCGACCTCCTGATCGAAGACGGGGTCGTCGACTGAAGTTCTGACGGGCTTCTCACCGAAGCGCTCCCACGGCGGTGGCCAGGGCGTCCTCCTGAGCCCAGTTCACCTGGAAGTGACGATTGGGTTCGTTCATCTGGTTGTAGTACCACCAGAAGAGGTAGATGCCCAACGAGAAGACCGTGGCCACGATCCGCCCGGCGTAGTTGTTCTGGCCCTTGACGCGAGACTGGTCGGGTAGGGGCACGGCTTGACCGAAGCGCCCGAAGATCATCGCCAGTTCGTACTCGACGCCGACCTCGGATCGATCGTGCTTCACGAGGTCCTGGTCCAAGAGCACGAAGGCGATGATCTCGACGATGCCGCGGGCGACGACCGCCAGTACCAGCCACACCACCGGATCGCGGAAGTCGCCGGTCATACGCCGCAGAGCATCCATGTGGGCGTTGGCCCGCTGGAACGACGGCGTCAGTTCCGGTTGTAACCCCCGCCGTCCGGCCTCCTCCCATGCAAAGGCCAGGGACGCGTCGAAAAGCTCGACCCGGCGGGCGTTGTGGGCGCGCATGCGACGGATGAGCTGGTAGAAGACGTACAACCCATAGATCCCCAACGTGAGGACGGTCCAGCCCAGCGCGGTCCAGTAGTCGAAGATGTAGTCCGTCTCACCGCGCCGCTGCCATGCGTAATACACACGATCGGAGCTGGGCACCGGGGGCGGCCAAGGCAGGCCGGCACCCGGGAAGACGGGGGGCGGGGCGTACTGCGGAGGGTGCCCGGCGGCACTTGGCCCACTCTCGGTCGGGCCCGACGTCTGCCCGTGGTCGTCCTGCTCGTTGTCGGCCATGGTGCCTCCTCGAATCCCCACCCGGGACCGATCCTAAGGAATATCCGGCCGAGAGCCACGGCTCACACGAGAGCTGCGTGCGCTCTGAGCACCAACGACGGCTCGAGAGCACTCATACGGTCGTCAGGGACCCATGCCCAACGAATCAATCAGAGTCCAGACTCAATCGGCCTCAGCAGCCCGGACCCAGTGACGCGTTCCTTCGGGGGCGGGGACGAGCCGTAAGCCGGCGTCCTTGGCGAGCACGACTGCTATGGCCTCGGGCCCGATGACCTGGTCCACGTCACCATTGTCGTATCGGACGTCGATGGTGCGGCGCAGGCTGTGCCAAACGATGCTGACGATCTGACGGTCGGCCATGCCAGCGTCACTGGATGGCTTGATTTGTGCTCACCGCAGGAGCGTGAAGATCGTCGTGCCCTGGGCCGCCGAGGACTCGGTGGCCGCAATGGTGTGCTTGCCCTTCTTCCCCGACCGGCTGGCGCGGGGGATGGTGCCGCCACAGCTGAAAGTCCCGTTGGTGGCGACGGTGGCCTGACACAGCACGGTGCTGGCGCGCTTCTTGGCGCGCAGCCCGCTCAGGTAGGTGACGATGACGGTCCCCCCCGGGACGAAGCTCGTGCCCGTGCTCGTCACGGCGCTGCGCTTCTTGCCCGACCCCGGGGTCAGGCTCAACAGCGGGGAGGAGGGCGGGTTCGACGGTGGCGGGTCAAGGGCGGAGAGCACGCTCAGCACGGCGCTGCCCCCAATGAGGGTGGTGGGATCGGTGGCGGTGATGGTGGACAGCCCCGGGAGCACCCCCGTGGCCAGGCCCTGGGACCCGACGGCGTTGGAGATGGTGGCGAGCAGGCCCTGGGCCGAGGACCACGTGACCGAGTTGGTCAGGTCCTGGGTAGTCCCGTTGGAGTACAGGCCCGTGGCGCTGAACTGCTGGGTCTGGCCCTGGGTCACCGACGACAGCGCCGGAGTGACGGTGATGGCGGTGAGCACGGCCGGGAGCACCGTCAACGCGGCGGTGCCCGAGATCAGCGACGACGGGTCGGTGGCGTTGATGGTGGACACCCCCGGGAGCAGGCCCGTGGCCAGGCCCTGGGAACCGACGGCGTTGGAGATGGAGGCCAGCGAGCCCTGGAGCGAGGACCACGTGACCGAGTTGGTCAGGTCCCTGGTGGTCCCGTCGGAGTACAGCCCCGTGGCGCTGAACTGCTGGGTCTGGCCCTGGGTCACAGACGTCAGCGCCGGCGACACCGTGATGGCGGTGAGCACGGCCGGGAGCACCGTCAACGCGGCGGTGCCCGAGAGCAGTGACGCCGGGTCGGTGGCGTTGATGGTGGACACCCCCGGGAGCAGCCCGGTGGCCAGTCCCTGGGAACCAACGGCGTTGGAGATGGAGGCCAGCGAGCCCTGGAGCGAGGACCACGTGACCGAGCTGGTGAGGTCCTTGGTGGTCCCGTCGGAGTACAGCCCGGTGGCGCTGAACTGCTGGGTCTGGCCCTCGCCCACCGAGGCCAGTGCCGGCGACACCGTCACGGCGGTGAGCACGGCCGGGATCACCGTCAACGCCGCGGTGCCCGAGAGCAGCGACGCCGGGTCGGTGGCGTTGATGGTGGACACCCCCGGGAGCAGGCCGGTGGCCAGTCCGGCGTTGGAGATGGAGGCCAGCGAGCCCTGGAGCGAGGACCACGTGACCGAGCTGGTGAGGTCCTTGGTGGTCCCGTCGGAGTACAGCCCGGTGGCGCTGAACTGCTGGGTCTGGCCCTGGGCCACGGAGGCCAGCGCCGGAGTAACGGTGACGGCGGTGAGCATGGCCGGAAGCACCGTCAACGCCGCGGTGCCCGAGAGCAGCGACGCCGGGTCGGTGGCGTTGATGGTGGACACCCCCGGGAGCAGCCCGATGGCCAGTCCGGCGTTGGAGATGGAGGCCAGCGAGCCCTGGAGCGAGGACCACGTGACCGAGCTGGTCAGGTCCTTGGTGGTCCCGTCGGAGTACAGGCCCGTGGCGGCGAATTGTTCCGACTGTCCCTTGGCTACCGACGCCAACGACGGCGACACCGTCACGGCGGTGAGCACGGCCGGGAGCACCGTCAACGCCGCGGTGCCCGAGAGCAGTGACGACGGGTCGGTGGCGTTGATGGTGGACACCCCCGGGAGCAGCCCGGTGGCCAGTCCCTGGGTTCCGACGGCGTTGGAGATGGAGGCCAGAGAGCCCTGGAGCGAGGACCACGTGACCGAGCTGGTCAGGTCCTTGGTGGTCCCGTCGGAGTACAGACCCGTGGCGGCGAATTGTTCCGACTGTCCCTTGGCTACCGACGTCAACGACGGCGACACCGTCACGGCGGTGAGCACGGCCGGGAGCACCGTCAACGCCGCGGTACCCGAGATCAGCGAAGACGGGTCGGTGGCGGTGATGGTGGCGCCTCCCACGCCGGCGGCCGTGGCCTTGCCCTGTGATCCCGCGCTGTTGGAAACGGTGGCCACCGAGCTCGAGGACGACGACCATGTGACCGAGTTGGTCAGGTCGGCGGTGCTCAGATCGGAGTAGACACCCGTGGCGGTGAATTGCTCGGTGTCGCCCTTGGCCACCGACGCCACCGCCGGCGACACCGTGATGGCGGTGAGCACGGCCGGGAGCACCGTGAAGGCGGCGGTGCCGGAGATGAGCGACGACGGATCGGTGGCGGTGATGGTGGCCGCTCCCACCCCGGTCGCCGTGGCCTTGCCCTGCGACCCCGCGCTGTTGGAGACGGTGGTCACCGAGCTCGACGACGACGACCATGTGACCGAGTCGGTCAGGTTGGCGGTGCTCAGATCGGAGTAGACACCCGTGGCGGAGAACTGCTCGGTATTGCCCTTGGCCACCGACGCCAGCGTCGGCGACACCGTGATAGCTGTCAGCACGGCCGGCGTGACCGTGAAGACAGCGGTACCGGAGATGAGCGACGACGGATCGATGGCGGTGATGGTGGCCGCTCCCACCCCGGTCGCCGTGGCCTTGCCCTGCGACCCCGGGCTGTTGGAGATGGTGGCCACCGAGCTCGACGACGACGACCACGTGACCGAGTCGGTCAGGTCGGCGGTGCTCAGATCGGAGTAGAGACCCGTGGCGGCGAATTGCTCGGTCTCGCCCTTGGCCACCGACGCCGCCACCGGAGCGACGCTGACAGACACCAGAGTCGCCGCCGTCACCGTGAGGGCCGCGGTGCCGGAGATGAGTGACGACGGATCGGTGGCCGTGACGGTGGCCGCTCCTACCCCGGTTGCCGTGGCCTTGCCTTGCGACCCCGTGCTGTTGGAGATGGTGGCCACCGAGCTCGACGACGACGACCACGTGACCGAGTTGGTGAGGTTGACGGTGCTCAGATTGGAGTAATGACCGGTGGCGGCGAATTGCTCGGTGTCGCCCTTGGCCACCGACGCCACCGTGGGAGCGACCGTGACCGCCACCAGAATGGCCGGCGTCACCGTGAGGACGGCGGTGCCTTTGATCAGTGACGATGGATCGGTGGCGGTGATGGTGGCCGCCCCCACACCGATGGCCGTGCCCTTGCCCTGCGATCCCGTGCTGTTGGAGATCGTGGCCACCGAACTCGACGAAGACGACCACGTCACGGAGTCGGTCAGGTTGGCGGTGCTCAGATCGGAGTAGTGACCCGTGGCGGTGAACTGCTGGGCTTGTCCCTGCGCAACCGAAGCTGCGGTAGGCGACACCGTGACCGTCAGGAGCAAAGGCGGTCCGAGCGCATTGGCACTCTCAACCCCAGCCACGCCCAGCAACCCGGCCACGGTGACCACCACGACAACCAGACGCGCCCGAACTCGGACCCCGCACCCGCGCCCCATTTGACAACCCCCTCGAACTCCCCTTCCACCACGGGACCCCGTATGGGGAGTCCCGTAGTGAAACCTGTCTCAGTGTCAACTCGGGAGTTGGTGTGCCACCAGCGGGGAACCACCTGTCTGGGGCCAGGTGATACCACCTGACCATGGGCCGCCGAGCAAGAACCCGCGGGGTCAGGCGCCCCCTCGACCAACCAACTCAAGGTCCCCTAGCAGGCACAGATGACCCTTCGCGGGGTGGCGTTCAGGATGGGCCCCTGGAATGCCGATGTTCCCCAGGTGGACCAGGCACGCACAGAGGGAGACGACGCGGGCGCAGTCGCGCCATTCCGTGCCCGGCTTCGAACGAGCGCCTTCGACCGCACCCTTCTGGCCAACCCTCCCGTCGTCGCCCTTTTCTGCCTGTTTCGATGGCTTCATCTCATCGCCTCGGAGCCCTACTGGGTGTACATCGGGGTGGTGGTCGGTGGCGGCCTGGCCAGCATTCTCTCATCGGCCCTGTGGGCCGAGCCCCGACGTCGGTGGCACCTGAGCGCTCATGTCGCCGCCAACGCGGCGGTGATCGGCATCGTCACCTACAGCACCGGTTGGGGACCGATCTTGTCCATCGGCTTCCTCTTCGGGGCCGGCGCGGCCATCGAGAACTTCGGAGCACGAGCCACGCGGTCCTGCCTGGTGTGGACCACGGTTGCCATGGTGGCGGGCCAACTGGCCATCGCCCTGCATCTCGCCCCCACCTTGATCCATCAACCGCTGGTGCACGGAATCGCCGCACTCGGGCTGGTGGGCGCGCTGATCGTGATCGATTTGCTCGGGCACACCAGAGCCCGCCGCGAGACGGTTGAACTCGAGCTACGTCATTCTGAGCGACGGTTCAGGGCTCTCGTGTCCAACGCCGCGGACATCATCGTCGTCACCGATCAGTCCGGGATCATGCAGTACGTCAGCCCGGCTTTCGAGCGCATCCTGGGCCGTTCGGCTGACCCCTACAGGACGGCGTCGATGGGGACGTTCATGCACCCCGACGACCTTGCCCGCGTGGCGGTCGAATTTCCTCCGATGCTGGTCGACCCCACTCGGGTCCTCCGTACCGTGCTGCGCGCTCAAGACGCCCAGGGCGGTTGGAGGTACTTCGAGACGACCATCACCAACCGTCTGGACGACCCCGACGTCCGGGGAATCGTGGGAAACCTCCACGACATCACGGAATTGCGCGAAGCCGACGAACGCTTCCGCTCGGCATTCGAGAACGCGCCCATCGGTATGGCCATGGCCGACCTTGAGGGCAGGATCCTCCGGGCCAATCCTGCGCTCGGCAACATCGTGGGACGGAACCCGGCGGACATGGTCGGCGTGAGCGTCGTCGACCTCACCCACCCCGATGACCGGGAGTCAACGTCCACCCAGATACAACGGCTGTCCACCGGATCCCTGGGCTATCGGACCGATAAGCGCTACATCCACCGCGACGGACACGACGTATGGGTCTCGGCGAGCGTTTCGTGTGTCCGCGATGAGCAGGAGCACCCGCTGTACATGATCGGACAGATCGAAGACATCACGGAGCGTCGGGCGCTGCAAGAGCGTCTGGCGCATGCGGCCATCCATGACACGCTCACCGGTCTGCCCAACCGCGAGCTGTTCATGGACCGTCTCGACGTCGCCCTGCGCCGGGTCACCCGGGAGCGCCACGAGGTGGCGGTGATCTTCGTCGACCTGGATCGCTTCAAGCTGATCAATGACAGCCTGGGCCATGACGTCGGGGACCAGATCCTCGGGGCCGTGGCCGACCGATTGAGCAGCGTCATGCGCGCCAACGACACCTTGGCTCGGTTCGGAGGAGACGAGTTCACCGTCCTGTGCGACGACGTCAAGAGTGAGGGCGACTCCCTCGAATTGGCACAGCGACTCGTCATGGCAATGAGCCAACCCCTCACCCTGACCAGCGGCGAGGTCTTCGTCACACTCAGCGTGGGTATCGCTGTGTCACGGGCGGGAGAGTCGGGCCCCGGGATACTGCGCAACGCCGACATAGCCATGTACCGGGCAAAGGAGCGTGGCCCGTCACACATCGAGATCTACCGGGACGACGACGAACGCAATGTCGTAAGTCGCCTACGCACGTCTAACGAGCTCCATCGAGCCCTCGAACGCAACGAGCTGGAACTGCACTACCAACCCGTGGTCGACCTCCACACCGAGACACTGGTCGGAATGGAGGCATTGGTGCGGTGGCAACATCCCACCCGAGGTTTGCTCCTTCCCCAGGAGTTCGTCGCCTTGGCCGAGGACAGCGGGTTGATCCTGCCCCTGGGAGTCTGGGTCCTCAAGGAGGCCTGTCGCCAGACCTCAGCGTGGCAAGTGCTTCGGGAAGGCACGGGCAACGACAACGCCCGACTCAACATCTCGGTCAACGTCTCTGCCCTCCAGCTCGCCGACCCCGGGTTCTCCCGACACGTGGTCGAGGCCCTCGACGAATCCGGGATCGATCCCGACCGTCTGTGGCTGGAGATCACCGAGAGCACCCTGATGCGCGATGCCGATGAGGCGGTCGTGGTCTTGCGAGCCTTCCGGGACCTCGGACTGCACATCGAGATCGACGACTTCGGCACCGGGTACTCGTCGCTCAGTTACCTCCAGCGCTTTCCCGTGGAGACCCTCAAGATCGACCGCAGCTTCGTGGAGGACCTCGACGAGCGGTCCGACAATGCCGCCATCGTGCGGGCCATCATCGGGCTGGGTGAATCCCTCGGGCTCTCGGTCATCGCCGAAGGAGTCGAGCGGCACACGCAGGTGACCAGACTGCAGTCCCTCGGATGTCACATGGCCCAGGGATATCTCTTCGGGAAGCCGCTGTCGGCAAGGTCCATCGGAGCGTTCCCCACCGACGACCTCAAGTCGTGGAGTGTGCTGGAGTGCGAGTCGGCGGCGTCATGAGATCTGGACGCGAGGCAAACCGGTCAGCGCGCTTGGAGGGACTCGAACCCCCAACCTCCTGATCCGTAGTCAGGTGCTCTATCCAATTGAGCTACAAGCGCCGATCGCCTGGACCGGGCCACGCCGTCGGGCTCCAGGGACAGCCGGTCATCCTATCGGGACCCCGGGAGTCGCCGCCCCCGACCCTCACGGGCTGGAGCTGCTCCCGAACCGCTCCAGTGCCTCCCGGTTCGCCGCCGAGCCCAACAGCTCGACGAACCCCGCGTCCTCCCGCTGGCGCGCCGCCGACACGTGGGGGTTGCGGGTGGCGAGCAACAGGCGCTTGCCGGCCATGACGGCCTCCGGCGGCATCGCTGCGATGGTCCGGGCCACCGCCACGGTCTCCCCCATCAGCGACTCGGCGGGGAACCGCGCCAGCGCGATCCCGGCGTCGACGGCTTCTGTGGCATCCATCCAGGCGCCGGTGAAGAGCAACCGCGCGGCACGCTGCCACCCCATCGTCGCGGGAAACAGGTAGCTGCTGGCCGCCTCGGGGGGCACGCCAAGCTCGGCGAAGGGGACCCGCAGGCGGGCGACGTCGGACATGAACACGAGGTCGCAGTGCGCCAGCAGCGTGAATCCCAGGCCCACTCCCACCCCGTTCACCGCGGCGATCAGCGGCTTGTCGAACCCCTGCACGGCGTCGAGCAACCTCCGGAAACCCTGGGCGGCCTCCGGCCCGGCCTCGCCGGTCACGAGCGCCGCCATCTCCTTGAGGTCCTGCCCGGCGCTGAAGGCCGAGCCGTTGCCGGTCAACACCACGACGTGACATCCACTTGCCCCGGCCGCCTCGGTCAACGCTTCGGTCACCGCCTCATAGAGGGCGAAGTTGAAGGCGTTGCGGGCTTCGGGGCGGTTGAACCGGATGAGGCGCACCCCGGCGTCGTCGACCTTCTCGATCACCCCAGAGCTCACGGGCGCATGACCTGGCCGCCGTCGACGTTGAAGACGTGGCCCGTGACCCACCGGGCCTCGTCGGACAGCAGGAACAGGCACATCCCCACCAGGTCCTCGGGACTCCCCTGACGCTTGAGCGCCAGGGACCCCACCAATTGGCGCATGTAGTCGTCGGGCACCACCGAGCGGGCCGCCTCGGTGTCGGTGGGCCCCGGGGCGATGGCGTTGACCCGGATGTTCATCCCGCCCAGCTCGTGGGCGAGCTGCTGGGTGAGGGAGTTGATGCCGGCTTTGGCCCAGCCGTAGTAACCGGCGTAGAGATAGGCGGCGGTGGAGGACTGGTTGACGATGGCCCCCCCACCCCGGGCCACCATGGACCGGTAGCAGGCGCGCGTGCACACCAAGGCGCCCAGGAGGTTCACTTCCAGGAACCGCCGCAGGTAGTCCCAGTCCACGGTGAGGAGCAGGTCGAGCTTCATCCCGCCGAAGATCGCCGCGTTGTTCACAAGCAGGTCGATCCCCCCGAAGCGCTGGGTGGCAGCCTCGGCCATGGCGGCCACCGAGTCGTGGTCGGCGATGTCCACGCGCACCGCGGCGGCTTGGGCGCCGGCCGCTCCGAGCGCGTCGGCGGTCTCCTTGGCACCGGCTTCGTCGATGTCGGCCACCACCACCGACGCGCCGGCGTGGGCCAGCCCCTCGGCGTAGGCCCGACCGATCCCCCCACCGGCACCGGTGACGATGGCCACCTTGCCGGCGAAGTCGTAGCTGGTCACGTCGCCTTGGCCCGGCGGGCGATGACGCGCTCGGCCGCCTCGCTGATCCCCGTGGCCAGCGGCCAGCCCACGTAGTGCGTCAGATGGATCACGACCTCGCGCACCTGGTCCTCGTCGAGCTCGCCGTTCTGCAGGGCGCTCTGGAACTGAACGTCGAGGAGGTCGGTCTTGCCCAGGGCGGCCAACACCCCGATGGTCATCATCCGTCGTTCGAACACCGACAACCCCGGGCGACACCACACGTCGCCGAACAGGCTGTCCACGGTGTAGGCCACGAAGTCACCGGGCACGTCCTCGGGGTTGACCGTGAAGTTGTAGACCTCCTGCATCTTGGCCATGCCCTTGGCCCGGTCCGGCGACGGCGGCCTTCGCTCGGCGCTCATGCCGGCTCCGCCACGACCTTGGTCTCGAGGTACTCCTCGAACCCGGCCACCCCCATCTCCCGCCCCAACCCCGACTGCTTGTAGCCCCCGAAGGGCACGTCGGGGCTGTACCACACCCCTCCGTTGACGCCCACCGTCCCCGTCCGCAGACGCCCGGCCACAGCCATGGCCCGGTCCCGCTCCCCCGACCACACCGAACCCGACAACCCGTAGGGCGAGTCGTTGGCTATCCGCACGGCGTCGTCGTCCCCGTGATGGGGGATGACCACCAGGACCGGTCCGAAGATCTCGTCTCGTGCCACGGGGGAATCGTTGCCGATCCCGACGATCAGTGTCGGCTCGACGAAGAACCCCCTGGCCTGATCGGCGGGCCGGCCCCCGCCCGCCACGATCTCCCCGCCTTCGTCGCGGGCCAAGGCGATGTAGCCCTCCACCCGGTCGCGCTGACGGGCGTTGATGAGCGGACCACAGATGGTGGCGGCGTCGGTGGGGTCCCCGGCAGGCAGCTTGGCCAGGGTCTTGGCGGTGAGCGCCACGGCGTCGTCGAAGGTACCCCGGGGCACGACCAGACGGGTGGTGATGGCACAACCCTGGCCGGCGTGCGTGCACACGGTGAAGGCGGCCACGGCGCAGGCGCTGCGCAGCTCGGCGTCGTCGAGCACCACGAAGGCGGACTTGCCGCCGAGCTCGAGGAACACCTTCTTGAGCGTGAGCGACGCGTCGGCCATGACGGTGCGCCCGGTGGCCGTGGACCCCGTGAAGCTCACCTGGTCGACGCGGGGATCGGTCACCAACCGTTTCCCGAAGACGGGGTCCGACGATGGCAGCACGTTCACCACGCCGGCGGGGATGTCGGTCTCTTCGGCGATGAGCCGTCCCAGCACCGCCGCGCACCACGGCGTGTCGGGGGCGGGCTTGAGGATCACGGTGTTGCCCGCGGCCAGCGCCGGCCCGAGCTTGGCCAGGTTGATCTGATGGGGAACATTCCAGGGCGTGATGGCGGCCACCACCCCGGCGGCCTCGCGTCGCAGCCACCGCCGAGCGGCCATCCCCAAGGGCTCGGCCGTGCCGAGGTCGGTGACCCACGGATAGGACTCGGCCAGGTCCGCCACCCAGCCCAGTGACGCCACGGGATCGTCGAGCTGGGCCGAGTGGGTCATGAACAGCGGAGACCCCGTCTCGGCGATGGTCATTGCCCGCAGTTCCTCGGCATGACGCAGCATGGCCGCCTGCAACTGACGCAGGCACCGCACCCGCAGGGCGAGATCGGTGGACCAGCTCGACTCGTCGAAGGCGCGCCGCGCCGCGCCGAGGGCGCGCTCGGCGTCCTCGCCCGAGGCGTCGGCGGCCACGCCCAGGACCTCCTCGGTGGCGGGGTTCAGCGTCTCGAACACGGCTCCCGTCGACGACGGCACCAGGGCGCCGTCGATGAGCATGCGCTCCTCACCGAACGACGCGCTCATGGTGCCGTCCGTCCGGCCAGGCCGAAGACGGCGTCACAGCGTTCGTCGGTCATCTCCGCCAACGGCAGCTCGACATCCAGTGTCCTGCCGAGCTCGATGGCGGCCCGCAGGTCCTTGTGAGCAAGTGAGGCCCCGGCCGCCATGGCGTCCACGATGAGGGCATGGGTGTCGGGGGGCAACGGCGCCACGGTGTCGCGGAACATGAGCCGGGACGCGCCGCCGATCAACTTGTCGCTCTCCCTGATCACTTCGGCCAGCTTGGCCAGCTCGATGCCGGCCGCCTCGGCCAGCATCTGCGCCTCGTAGGCGGCAAGCCAGGACCCGTACTGCACGAGGTTGCGCGCCAGCTTGGCCTTGAGACCGCAGCCGAGCGGGCCCATGTGCACCACCAACGACGTGAAGCAGTCGAGCACCGGTCGGACGCGCTCGATGACGGCGGCCTCGCCGCCCACCATGGCCACCAGGGTGCCGGCGGCGGATGCCTGGGGCCCCCCGCTCACGCCGCAGTCGACGACGTCGGCGTCGACGCGCGCCGCCAAGGCGGCCACCGCCTCGACGGTGGCGGGTGACACCGTGCTCACGATCACCACCGTGGCACCCGGGCTCGTGCCCGCCAGGGCACCGTCGGCCCCGTCGAGCACGGCCAGGACCTGCTGGTCGTTCACCACGGCCACCACCACCACGTCGGCCCGGGCCCCCAGCTCGGCGGGGGTCGGGGCGATGTGGGCGGTCGCCGCGAATGGCGCCGTGGCCTCGGCCCGCAGGTCACAGACCACGAGGGTGAGCCCGCCGCGCGCCGTGGCCTCGGCCACCCCCCGGCCGATGTCGCCCAGCCCGATCACCCCCACGGTGGTCACGGGCGGCCCTCCCTGCGGACGTTCATGACTTCCCTGATTCCCTTGATTGCCTCTGGTCAGACAGGTGTCTGGAACGTAGTCTGACACCATGGCCGACCGCAATGACTACTCGGGTCCCTTCGACCCCGACTTCCGCTACGAGGACCTGTCCAAGGAGGCCCTCGTCCGTCTGGTGCGCGAGTACGCCCTCATCGTGCACCTCTTGGACCGGTCCATGTGCGCCGCCATCGGCATCCGCTACGGCGCCGACATGGTCAACGAGCTCGCCATCGAGGAGTGGCGCGGTGCCAGCCCCATCTACGGCGAGCGCCTGCGCGAGATCATGGGGGTGCACGGCGACGGGGTCGAGGCCATCTTCAAGGTGCTCCAGCTCGACCCGGGCTTCCCGCACCACTACATGGACGTCCACTACGAGGTGGTCGACGACCACCTCGGGTACTTCGAGCTGCGCAGCTGCGGGGCGCTCATGGACGTGGAGCCGTGGGGCGAGCGCATGGTGACGGGCATGTGCCACACCATCGAGGACGGCACCTTCGACGTCACGGCCCAGGCCGTCAACCCCAAGGCCCGCGTCCGCCACGTCCATCGCCCTCCCCGGGTCCCCTCCGACCGGGTGCCCCACTGCCGGTGGGAGGTGGTCATCGACGACGACACCGAGACCCTCCCCGTCGCAGACATCACCACCATGACCCGCATGACCACGGCGGCCACCTTCCGCTTCCCCGCCATGCGAGACGGCACGCCGCATGTCCCCGCCGCCACCGGAGGAGGCCGGTGACCGAGGCGACGGTGACGGTGCTCGGCGCCGAGGCCTCGCGCCGTCGCCTGACCCTGCGCCAGGTGGCCGTGGTCGAGCAGCTCGTGGGGGCGGCCGCCGACGAGGCGCGCGAGCGGGGCTACGAGGGGCTCACCGTCCGCAACGTGGCCCGCCGGGCCGGGGTGGCCCCGGCCACCGCCTACACCTACTTCGCCTCCAAGGACCATCTGCTGGCCGAGGTCCTGTGGCGGCGTCTCCAGGCGCTGCCCGTCGTCGAGCCCGATCACGGCGCCGGCGCCACCGAGCGCGTGATCGCCGAGCTGCGGGTGCTGGGCCTGTTCGTGGCCGACGACCCCACCCTGGCGGCGGCGTGCACCACGGCGCTGCTGGGCGGCGGGCCCGAGGTGCGGGCGCTGCGCGTCGCATTCGGCGCCGCGCTGCACGAGCGACTGGCGACCGCCCTCGGCGACGGCGCCGACCCCGCCGTGCTGCGGGCCCTCGACCTCGCCTACAGCGGGGCCATGCTGTGGGCGGGCATGGGCCACATCCACTTCGAGGACGTGCCCGAGGCCCTCGCCGACGCCGCCCGACTGGTCCTGGCGGGAGCGAAGTGACCGGAGCCGACGTCATGAACGCCGACGCCGGGGCCGGGGTCCACTACAGCCCCTACGACTACGCCGTCCACGAGGACCCCTACCCGACCTACGCGCGCCTGCGCGCCGAGGCGCCGCTGTACCGCAACGACGAATTCGACTTCTGGGCCCTGTCGCGCCACGCGGATGTGCTGGCCGCCTTCCGCGACCCCGCCCACCTGTCCAACCGCTTCGGCGTGACCCTCGACCCCGCCGCCTACGGCCCCCACGCCCACAAGTCCATGTCGTTCCTGGCCATGGACCCGCCCCGCCACACCCGCATGCGCTCACTGGTGTCCAAGGCCTTCACCACCCGGCGGGTGGCCGAGCTCGAGCCCGAGATCCGCGCCCTGGCCGTCCACTACCTGGACGCGGCCATCGACATGCAGTCCTTCGACATGGTGGGCGACGTGGCCGGCAAGCTCCCCATGGACGTCATCTCGCAGATGATCGGCGTCCCCGCCGCCGACCGGGCCGAGGTCCGGCGCCTGGCCGACCTGCTGGTGCACCGAGAAGAAGGGGTCTTCGACGTGCCGGCCGAAGGCATGGAGGCCGCCCTCGTGCTGGCCGGGTACTTCGCCGACATGGTCACCGAGCGCCGCACGGCCCGGCGCGACGACCTCACCTCGGGGCTGATCGACGCCGACATCGACGGCGACCGGCTCAGCGACGACGAGATCATCTCGTTTCTCTTCCTCATGGTGGTGGCCGGCAACGAGACGACCACCAAGCTGCTCGCCAACGCCTGGTACTGGGCCTGGCGGTTCCCCGACCAGAAGGCCAAGGCGTTGACCGACGCCCGGCGCGCCCCGGCGTGGGTGGAGGAGACCCTGCGCTACGACACCTCCTCGCAGATGCTGCTGCGGGTCACCACCGGCGACGTGGAACTGCTCGGCACCGTGCTCCCCGAGGGCGAGCGCGTCCTGCTGCTGGTGGGCTCGGCCAACCGCGACGCCGAGGTCTTCGGGGACCCCGACCGCTACGACCTCGACCGCGACACCTCCAAGCTCATCAGCTTCGGCGGCGGCCGACATTTCTGTCTGGGGGCACCCCTGGCCCGGCTCGAGGCGCGCGTCATGCTCGAGGAGCTGGTGGCCCGGGTGGCCGACTACGACATCGACGGCCCCGGGGCGCGCCGGGTCCACTCCATCAACGTGCGGGGGTTCGCCAGCCTCCCCACCACCGTCACGGCGCGCTGAGAGAGACTGCCCCGCCCATGCCCAGGTCGCGATTCGTCGCCCACCCCGAACGACGGCCGATCGGTGGTGACCGGCGCCTCCTCGGGGATCGGAGCCGCCACCGCCGAAGCCCTGGCGGCCGCCGGGCACCCCGTGGTGCTGGGGGCCCGCCGGGTCGAGAAATGCGAGGAGGTGGCGGCGGGCATCCGCGCCGCCGGGGGCGAGGCGCACGTGCTCCGGCTCGACCTCGCCGAGGCGCCGTCGGTGGAGGAGTTCGCCCGCGTCGCCGAGGAGGCGGTGGGACCGATCGACATCGTGGTGGTCAGCGCCGGGCACGCCGAGCCCGGGACGGCGCTCGACACGGCCCCCAAGGACTTCGCCCACACCGTGGAGGTCAACCTCCTCGGAGCCCACCGTCTGGTCGCCGCGCTCGGGCCCGCCATGGTGGAGCGCCACCACGGTGACCTCGTCTTCGTCAGCTCCGACATCGTCCGCGCCCCCCGGCCCCTGATGGCCGCCTACATGGCTTCGAAGTGGGGGCTCGAGGGGTTCGTACGGGCGCTCGCCGCTCGAGCTCGAGGGCACCGGCGTGCGGGCCACAATCGTCCGGCCCGGCCAGACCCTCACCGGGATGGGGACGGACTGGGACCCCGACACGACCGCCGAGGTGCTCGGCGAGTGGGTCCGTTTCGGTACCGCCCGCCACGACCATTTCCTGCGACCCCCGGCCGTGGCGGCCGCCGTGTTGGCGGCCGTGTCGACGCCGCCGGGGACACATCTCCCCTTGATCGAGGTCCAGCCCGAGGCACCCGTCGGGTGGGACGACGACAGCACAGGAGGCACACCATGACCGTCGACGTCGGACTGCGCGAGCCGCCCCAGGTCTCGGGGGGACAAGGTGAACACGGCCACCTCGACGAGCTGCGCGTCGACCCCATCGCCCTCATGCGGCGCGTGCGCGACGAGTGCGGCGACGTGGGCCAGTTCCGCCTCGCCGATCGCGACGTGGTGCTGCTCACCGGGGCGGAGGCCAACGAGCTGTTCTTCCGGGCCCCCGAGGAGGTGCTCGACCAGGCCGAGGCGTACCCGTTCATGACACCCATCTTCGGCGAGGGCGTGGTCTTCGACGCACCTCCCGAGCGCCGGCGCGAGATGCTCCACAACCAGGCGCTGCGCGACAAGTTCATGCGCGGCCACGCCGCCACCATCGCCGAGGAGGTCGAGGCCATGGTGGGGGGTTGGGCCGACGAGGGGACGATCGACCTCCTCGACTGGTTCGCCGAGCTCACCATCTACACCTCCTCGGCCTGTCTCATCGGGCGCAAGTTCCGCCACGAGCTCGACCGCCGCTTCGCCGAGCTGTACCACGACCTCGAGCAGGGCACCGACGCCATCGCCTACGTCGACCCCTACGCGCCCATCGAGAGCTTCCGCCGCCGCGACGAGGCCCGGCTCGGGCTCGTGGACCTCGTCCAGGGGATCATGGACCGCCGCGCCGAAGGTCCCGGCCGCCACCGACGACGACCGCGACCTGCTCGACGTGTTGATGTCGATCCGCGACGAGGACGGCACGCCCCGCTTCAGCACCGACCTGGTCACGGGCATGTTCATCTCGATGATGTTCGCCGGCCACCACACCACCTCGGGCACCGCGGCGTGGACGCTCATCGAGCTGCTGCGCCACCCGGGCGAGCTCGACGCGGTGCGTGCCGAGCTCGACGAGCTCTACGCCCACGGCGAGGAGGTCAGCTACCAGGCGCTGCGGGACATGCCCCGACTGGAGTCGGCCATCAAGGAGGCGCTGCGCCTGCACCCTCCGCTCATCCTGGTGCTGCGGGTCGTGAAGGAGGAGCTCGAGGTCGAGGGGTACCGGATCGCGGCGGGCAAGTTCGTGGGAGCGAGCCCGGCGGTGTCGAACCGCATCGCCGAGGACTTCCCCGACCCCGACGCCTTCGTGCCCGAGCGCTACCTCGAGCCCCGCGCCGAGGACCGAGCCAACCCGTGGACGTGGATCCCCTTCGGGGCGGGGCGCCACCGCTGTGTGGGGGCGCCCTTCGCCATGATGCAGCTGAAGGCCATCTTCTCGGTGCTGTTGCGTCACTGGGAGTTCGAACTGGCCCAGCCGTCGGACACCTACCGCAACGACCACTCCAAGATGGTCGTCCAGCTGGCCCAACCCTGTGTGGCCCGGTTCCACCGCCGCACCCCGGGGTCCGCCCCGTGAAGGTGATCGTCGACCGCGACCTGTGCCAGGGACACGGCGTGTGCGAGTCCGAGGCTCCGGCGGTGTTCACGGTGTCGAAGAAGGGGACCGTCGAGATCCTCGACGAGTCGCCGCCCGAGGACCTGCGCGCCCAGGTCGAGGCGGCGGTGAGTTTCTGTCCCACCCATGCCCTACGGATCGAGGAGGACTGACATGCCCGCGTTCGCGTACGACGAGCTCGAGGAGATGGTGCAACGCTGGCTGGAGGTCAACCGCCGCGCCCAGGAGGCCGGCGACTGGCGGCCCATGTCCGAGATGTACACCGAGGACGCCACCTACGGCTGGAACATCGGGCCCCACGAGGAGTTCATGGCCGTGGGGCGCGACGAGATCCGCGACATCGCGCTGGGCCTCGAGATGGGCGGCCTCGACGGGTGGACGTACCCGTACCAGAAGGTGCTCATCGACCCCCAGCAGGGCGAGATCATCGGCCTGTGGAAGCAGGTCGCCGACTCGACGCGGCCCGACGGGTCGCCGCTACGTGATCGCCGGGCTCGGTGGGAGCTGGTTCCGCTACGCCGGGAACTGGCAGTGGTCGTGGCAGCGCGACTTCTTCGACGTCGGCAACGCCACGTCCCTGTTCATCGAGATGATCAGGGCCGACGCCCTCTCTGACGGCATGCGCCGGCGCATGGAGCGCGCCGCCTCGGGCGAGTTGCTGCCCGGGCACTACCCGCTAGGGAAGGCGCCCGCCGATCTTTGGGACTAGGGCGCCGGGTGCACGCCCGTGAGCCGGTGGGAAGCGTTCGTCACTCCGGGGGCGGGAGCCCGATGGGGTTGGGCGTCGGGAGCGCCCCGGTCGAGCCGATGGCGGCGGCCAGTGGACCGAGCACGGCGCGCAGCGACTCGGTGCCGTCGTCGCCCAGGCGCTCCCAGGGCTCGGCCGCCAACAGGTCGGTGAGGTCCTCGATCTCCTGACGCGCCACGGTGCCCGACACCGTGGGCGTGGCGTCTTCGTCGAGCCACCCCCGCTCGATGAGCGCGGTGACCGCGGCGTCCCAGGCGTCGTCGTCCCATCCCCGGGCGGCCTGGAGCATGGCGCGCGGCACCGCTCCGGTGGCCGCCATGGTGACCAGCGCCTGACGGCCGTCGAGCCCGGCGGCGACCAGGGCGGTCACATGGCCGTCGCCCCGGTGCTCGCGCAGCACCGTGGCCGCCTGCCACAGCGCCACGTGCGGTTCGGTCGGCCAGGCCAGGGCCACGTTGGCGGCCGCCAGCGGGCGACCGTCGATCATGAGCCCCTCGACCGCCGATCGGGCCAGGGCGGCGCCGCGCGCCACGTCGGGACCGACCGCCTCGGGACCAAGGATGCGGCGCAAGGCCCGGTCCACTCCCGACAGACGGGCCTCGAGCACGGCCTCGGGAGAGGCGAAGGACCAGGCGTCGGGCAGGGCCCGGGCCACCCTGTCGGGGTTGAAGTTGAAGAAGGTGGCGTCCACGACCGCGGGCCCCACCGCCCCCATCGGCGCAGAGCGACCGGCGAAGTAGCCCATCCAGAAGCCCTTCAGGCCGGCGGCGGCGTACTCCTCGATGCACTCCTCGGCGAAGTAGGTCACGGCATGGAGGGGCTCGAACAGCTTCCACATGGCTCGGGCGGTGCGGGGGGCGTCCATGCGGCAATGTTACGAGCGGCCAGGAGGATCGATGTTCGACATTCGGGGAGCGGTGGTGGTGGTCACGGGGGCGTCGTCGGGCCTCGGGAGGCGCTTCGCCCTGGACATGGCGGCCCACGAGGCGACCGTCGTCGGCATCGCCCGGCGCCAGGAGCTGCTGGCGAGCCTG
The DNA here is from genome assembly GCA_963731665.1 of uncultured Acidimicrobiales bacterium. Classification (GTDB taxonomy): domain Bacteria; phylum Actinomycetota; class Acidimicrobiia; order Acidimicrobiales; family UBA8190; genus Chersky-840. Next base: position 684,918 of record CAVSWP010000011.1, read on the forward strand.
GGCGAAGAGCTGCGGCGGACGTCACCGGCCTCGTCCACGGTGACCTGCGATGTGAGCGACACCGAGCACTACGTCTCCGTCCTCCGAGACGTCGAGCGCGAGCACGGACGCGTCGACGTCCTGGTGAACAACGCCGGCACGGGACCACCGCGCGGTGAGGACGAGCCCGGGCTCCCCGTGTACCGACAGGTCATGGAGACCAATTACTTCGCCGTGGTGGCGGGCACCCTCGCCGTCCTCCCCGGGATGCGCGAGCGCCGCCGCGGGGTGATCGTCAACGTGTCGTCGGACAGTGGACGGGCCCCGAGCCCGCACGAGGCCGCCTACAGCGCGTCCAAGGCGGCCGTCAGCGCCTTCACCGAGGGCCTGTCCTTCGACACCGAGTCGACCGGGGTCCACCTGCACGTCCTGTACCCGGGGTGGGTCCCCACCGCCATGGGAAACGCCGCCGTCGAAGAGGGAATGCCGACTCCTCCCCGGATCGTCCGGCGTACCGAGGAGCAGGTGTCGCGGCTCGTGCTGGCCCGCATGGGCGGGAAGAAACTGGACATCGACGCCGCCCCCGTCGCTCGCCTGGCGCCGGTGGCGCGCGCCCTGGTCCCGGGCGCCTACCGCAGGGCCATGCGCAAGACGAGCGGTTAGACCATCAACCGCACCTGGGACACCGTCACGGCCTGGCCGCCGAGCACGACGCGGTCCCCGTTGCGGCGCATGCGCACCATCCCGCCGCGCGCCGAGGCCTGCTCCCCCACGAGCTCGTCGCGTCCCAGGCGCTCGCCCCAGTAGCCCGCCAAGGTGCAGTGCGCCGAGCCGGTGACGGGGTCCTCAGGGATGCCGGCGTTGGGGGCGAAGACGCGGCTGACGCAGTCAAAACCCGGTCGGTCGCCGGCCGCGGTCACGATGACGCCGCGCGACCCCAGCGCGGCCACGCCCGCCAGATCGGGGTGCAGGGCGCGCAGGGTGTCGGCCCCGGCCAGCTCCACGAGCACATCGGCGCGGCCGCGGGCGAAGACGCGCACGCCGTCGGCGGAGTCGAGGCCGAGCGCCCCGTGAAGAGACGGAGGGGGCGCCTCGGCGGTGGTCGGGTCGGCGGGGAAGTCCATCTCGATCCAGCCGTCCCCGGACGAGGTGCACACCAACTCGCCGCTCCGGGTGTGGAACCGGCCGGCTCCCCCGAGGACGTGGGCGGCGGCCAAGGTGGCGTGGCCGCATAGGTCGACCTCCACCTGGGGCGTGAGCCACCGCAGGTCGTGCGATCCGTCGGGCCGGGCCACCACGAAGGCCGTCTCCGAGAGGTTCATCTCGAGGGCGATGGCCTGCATGCGGGCCTCGTCGGGAAAGGCGTTCACGACGGCCACCGCCGCCGGGTTGCCGGAGAAGGGTCGGTCGGTGAATGAGTCGACGACGGTCAGGTCCATGGATCATGGTACGCCGCCCCGGGGCCCCGATCTGACGGAGCGTTAGACTGCGTCGATGACCACTGCAAAAAGCCGTGTTCCCGCCGTGGAGGGCTGGTTCACCACCGACGGCGACAACCCGGCGTTGCTCGGCAGCCGCTGCCGGAGCTGCGGCACCTACGCCTTTCCCCGTGAGACGTTCTTCTGTGGCAACCCGGGGTGCGAGGGCACCGAGTTCGACGAGGTACCGCTCAGCCGGCGCGGCAAGGTGTGGTCGTACACCGATGCCCGCTACACCCCCCCGGCCCCCTACGTGGCGGCGGACCCGTACGTGCCCTTTTGCATCGCCGCGGTGGAGCTGGCCGAGGAGAAGATGGTGGTGATGGGCCAGGTCGTGCCCGAGGTCACCGTCGAAGACCTGGCCGTGGGCACCGAGGTCGAGCTGGTCGTGGACGTGCTCTACGAGGACGACGACCACGAGTACCTGGTGTGGAAGTGGCGGCCGCTGGCCGCCGGCTCGGGAGGGTCGGGTGCCTGACGACCGCAGCGTGGCCGTGCTCGGGGTGGGGATGCACCCCTGGGGCAAGTGGGGACGCAACTTCGTCGAGTACGGGCTGGCGGCGGCGCGCGACGCCCTGCGCGACGCCGGGGTGGCGTGGACCGACGTCGAATTCGTGTCGGGTGCCGACACCATCCGCAACGGCTACCCGGGCTTCATCTCGGGAGCCACCTTCGCCCAGGCGCTGGGCTGGTCGGGGGCGCGGGTGTCCAGCGCCTACGCGGCGTGCGCCTCGGGTGCCACCGCCATCGCCGCCGCCCGGGCCCAGATCCTGGCCGGACTGTGCGACGTCGCCCTTGTGGTCGGGGCCGACACCACGCCCAAAGGTTTCTTCGCCCCCGTGGGCGGCGAACGCCGCGACGATCCCGACTGGTTACGTTTCCATCTCCTGGGCGCCACCAACCCGACCTACTTCGCCCTGTACGCCCGCCGGCGCATGGAGCTCTTCGGCGCCACCGAGGACGACTTCGCAGCGGTGAAGGTCAAGAACGCCCGGGCCGGGGCGGCCAACCCCAACGCCCGCTACCGCCAGGAGGTGACCGCCGAAGAGGTGCTGGCGTCCCCCATGGTGGCCGACCCCCTGCGCCTGCTCGAGATCTGCGCCACCTCGGACGGCGGGGCCGCCCTGGTGCTGTCGAGCATGGACTACGCCCGCCGCCACGGGGCGCGGGCCACGGCGGTGTCGATCCCGGCGGTTTCGACCGTCACGCCCCGCTTTCCCCAGACCGTCATCGAGATGCCCAACTTCGCCACGGACTCCGCCGTGGCCGTGGGTGCCTTCGACGGTCCGGCGTTTCGCCGCTCGATCGCCTTCGCCGCCTACGAAGAAGCGGGCATCGGCCCCGAGGACGTGAACGTGGCCGAGGTGTACGACCTGTCATCGGCCCTCGAGCTCGACTGGTACGAGGACGTGGGCCTGTGCAAGGAGGGCGAGGCCGAGCGCCTCCTGCACGACGGCGACACCGCCCTCGGCGGGCGCATCCCCGTGAACCCGAGCGGTGGGTTGTCGAGCTTCGGAGAGGCCATCCCGGCGCAGGCCATCGCCCAGGTGTGCGAGCTGGTGTGGCAGCTGCGGGGCGACGCCGGCGGGCGCCAGGTGGAAGGAGCCAGGGTGGGCGTCACCGCCAACCAAGGACTCTTCGGCCACGGGTCCAGCGTCATCGTCACCACCTAGCAGCCACAGCTTTCACCGTGCCTGACGTCGTGCTCCTCGAGGTCTCCGACGGCGTGGCCACCGTCACGCTCAACCGACCCGAGGCTCGCAACGCCCTGTCCAGCGAGCTCCTCGCCGCCCTGGCCGATGTCGTCGGCGGCGTCGACACCCGGGAGGACGTGGACGCCCTCATCCTCACCGGCGCCGATCCCGCTTTCTGCGCCGGGCTCGACCTCAAGGAGCTGGGCCGCGACGGCGGACCACTCAAGCGCGGGCCCGACAAGGGCGACGGCACAGTGCGCGCCACCGCGCAACGGGCCAGGAAGGGCACGATGCTGCCCACGTCGAAACCGATCATCGGCGCCGTCAACGGTGTGGCGGTGACCGGGGGCCTCGAGCTGGCGCTCAACTGTGACTTCCTGGTGGCCTCGGAGCGGGCTCGCTTCGCCGACACCCACGCCCGGGTGGGCGTTCACCCCCTGTGGGGGCTGACAGTGCTGCTGCCCCAAGCCGTCGGCATCCGACGGGCCCGGGAGATGAGCGCCACGGGGAATTTCGTCGACGCCCAAACCGCCCTCGAGTGGGGCCTCGTCAACCACGTCGTGGCGCATGACGACCTGCTGGCCACCGCCCACAAGCTGGCTTCTCACCTCGTCTCGAACGACCAGCCGGCCACGCGCGCCATCCTCGCCACCTACGAGGAGGTGAGCCGGGTGACCGGAGCTGAGGCATGGGACGTCGAGGCCCGCGCCGCCGCCGAATTCCAACGCGGCGGCGTCGATCCCGACGACATCGAGCGACGCCGTCGAGACGTCGTCGACCGGGGTCGCTCTCAGGTCTAAGGGGTCCCGGGGACGGCCCGACCCCAAGTGGCGCTGGACCAACCCGGTCGCAGGGGGAGACTCGACAGCGGTGAGCACCGCGTGAGCACCAGCCTGTGGTCGTCCTTGGTCGAGGCGCGCCGCCAGCGCCTGGCCGAGACCCGGTGGCGCAGACCCGTCACCTTCGACGGCCGGGGTCCCCAAGGTGTGCTCGTCGAGGACGGCACCAAGGTGGTGACGTTCGCGTCGGACGACTACCTCGGCCTGTCGCTGCACCCCACCGTTGTGGCCGCCGCCCACGACGCCCTCGACCGCTGGGGCACGGGGGCGGGCGCCAGTCGGCTCGTCATGGGCGGCCCCGTCCACGCCGAGCTCGAATCGGCCCTGGCCACCTGGAAGGGGGCCGAGCGCGCCGCGGAGTTCCCGAGCGGCTTCGCCGCCGGCGTCGGAGTGCTCGACAGCTTCGGTGACCACGGGGTGCGCATCTGCTCCGACGAGCACAACCATGCCTCGATCGTCGACGGCGCTCGACTGTCGCGCGCCGAGGTGGTCGAGTACCGCCACCGCGACGTCGAGCACCTCGAGGTGCTGCTGCGCGAGGCCAGGGGCCCCGCACTCGTCGTCACCGAAGTGGTGTTCTCCATGGACGGCGACGTCGCCCCTATCGGTGCCGTAGCGGCGGCGTGCCGACGCCATGGGGCCCTGTTGGTGCTCGACGAGACCCATGTGGCCCTCGGCCCCGACGTCGGCGACGACGTGGACGGTGTCGACGTCCTGCGCGTGGGAACGCTGTCGACGACCCTCGGGTCGCAGGGCGGCTTCGTGGCCGGAGGCCGCGCCTTCGTGGACCTCCTCATCAACCGCGCCCGCCCCTACGTGTTCGGCACCGCGCCCTCGCCGCCCGACAGTGCCGCCGCCCTGGCCGCGCTGCGCCTGTTATCGACTCCCGAAGGCGACCGTCTGCGGACGCGGCTCGCCAACCACATCAGGCGCGTGGCTCCGGGGCACCCGAGCCCGATCATTCCCATCATCCTCGGAAGCGACGAGCGAGCAGTCAAAGCGTCGATGGCCCTGCGCGACCACGGCGTGTGGGTACCGGCCGTCCGGCCCCCGACGGTGGCCCCCGGCACGGCCCGCCTGCGCGTCAGCCTCACCGCCGCCCACACCTCGAGCCACATCGCGCTGCTCCTCGATGCCCTCGCCGCGGTGCCCTCGGCGCCCGACGACGCGGTGCCCCCGGCGCCTCCGGAGCTCTAAGCCTCAATCCACCGATCGACACCTGTAGCTGGGCGAACTCGGAGATCATCGGGAGCGGGATGACGTAGCTGCCGACGGCGGACGGATGGACGTGTTCGACCAAGACCTCGTGCGAGCGTCCGGTTGTCAGCGCGTGGAGGGTCGTCTGCGGCCGCGCCGGTCCGCCATGTTCTCGATCAGGCGAGCAACGGCAGGGCGCGGATTCTGATGAGCCCGCAGGTGAACGACGCTGCCCAAGGCCAGCGTTGCGGTAGGCGCAGCACCAGCCGACCGCTGCGATTCACGAGTCGGCCGGGCAGGGCGAAGAGCCGGGTGCGCACAGTGCGCATGACGGTCAGCTCTTCTGCGGGATGGATGTCGCCGAGGGCGACGGTCCAGCGGACGAGGTTGTGCGCCAGCACCGCGCACGCCAGCCACGCCGCGTTGGCGAAGAAGCGCCCCGACGGGCAGTGCTCGAGGCCCGCGCCTTCCTTCAGGTCCCGGATGGCGAGCTCGACCGTGGCGTGCTCGCGGTGGAAGCGGTCCATCTCGACGACAGGCAGATCGAGGTCGGTGACGAAAGCGTGGTAGCGCCAGTTCGGCCACAGCGCCAGCTGGGTCGGGTCGCTGAGCCGGCTGCGGCGCACGACCAGGCGCCCCCGGCGCTCCTTGTGCTTCGTCGCCCCGCCGCCGGTCACGTAGGTGGTCTCCGCCACCTGGGCTTCGCCGTCGTCGGGATAGTCGATGGGGATCCAGGCGTCCTCGCCGATGGCTTCGACGGCCGCTTTGACCTGCGGATTGCCGCTGACGGTGATCGACCAGGCCACCCCGAGGCGCCGAAAGGTGTCGATGAGGGCCCAGGAGAAGAACCCGGCGTCGGCTCGCACCACGAGCTCCCCCGCAGCCCCGGCCCGCCGTACCCGGGCCACGAGCTCCTCGCAGAAGCGCTTGGCCCCGCGCTGCGACGAGCCCTTTCGGAGCCGGGCGTGGAGGATCTCGCCGCTCTTCGCCCACACCGCCAACAGTGGGTGGTAGCCGAGGACCCTCGTGTAACCGTAAGCCGCGCCCTGCTTCTTCTTGCCATGCACCTCGCAGATCGTGGAGTCGAGGTCGATCACCACCTGTTCGCTTCCCGGTCCGGCGCCGAGGGACCAAGCACGTCGGATGACATCAGCGATCACCGCGTCGAGCTGGCGGATGTGCCCGAAGGTGAAGGCCCGCAGGAAGGTGCCCAGGGTGGAGGGCGCCATGACCCGAAATGCCAGCACCTTCTCGGTCGCTCCGGCGCGGAGCCGATCGGCGTGGTCGATGTGGGTGGCGCCAGCCAGGATGGCGGTCACGAGGGTGAGCACTTTGCGCCCCGGACGCGATCCTCCAACCCGTCCGGTGAGGCGCACCAGCCGGTTGACCAGGTCCTCGAGGCCCAGTCGCACCATGAGCGTCACCGGCACGACAAGCCCGGCATCGGCCACGAGCGTCGGGTCGTCGAAGGTCACCGCGACGCGGTCGATCGTGCGCGATGATGAGCTCACTGAAAGTGCCTCCTGGTTGGGGATCACGGCGACTTCAAGCACCGCCATTTTCCCAAGCAGAGAGGCACTTTCCGCGGATACGCGGGCCTCAGATCAGGCGTTCAATCGGTGGATCGAGGCTAAGGGCTCGGCGGGACGAGGACGATCTTCCCCAGCTTTCCGCTCTCGGCGAAGTGGGCGTAGGCGTCTTCAGCGCGGTCCATGGACATCGTCGCCTGCAGCGGCACGCGCACCTTCCGGGCTCGGAGCAGGGGCACCACGTGGTGTTCCACGGCGGCGGCGACAACGGCCTTGTCGACGAGCGAGCGGGAACGCAACGTCGAGCCGCTGATGTGCAGGCGACGTTGCATGATGGCCAGCAAGTCGACCTCGACCTGTGCCCCCCCACCTACGCCGATCACCGCGATCCGCCCCCCGAGGGCCATGGCGGCGACCACGGCGGGCAAGCTCCCCGCCCCCACGAGCTCGAGGACGACGTCGAAAGGGCCGAGCCCCAACGCCTCGTCAGGGCCGGCGGCCGTCGCCCCCAAGGTGGCGACGGCGTCGCGCAACGGCGCGTGGCGCACCGAGGCCACGCAGCGCGCGCCGGTGGCGGCGGCCAGCTGCACCGCTGCGCTCCCCACGCCACCCGCCGCGCCGGTGACCAGGACCCGATCGCCCACGGCCATCCTGCACTGGGTAAACAGGGCGTCGTAGGCAGTGGTGAACGCCTCGGGGAATCCGCCCGCCTCGGGCCAGGCCACGTCGGGCGGCACCGCCATGGCGCAGCTCTCGTCGACGACGGCGAGCTCGGCCTGCGCGCCACCCCCCACGACGGCCATGACGCGGTCGCCGACCGAGAACCGTGTGCAGCGCCTTCCCGTGGCCACGACCTCGCCGGCGAATTCCATTCCGGGGATGTCCTGCGGCCACCCCGGAGGTGCGGGGTAGAAACCCAGGCGCTGCATGAGATCGGCGTTGTTGATCCCGGCGCCATGCACCGCCACCACCAACTCGGTGTCCCAGGGTTCGGGGTCGGGATGCTCGTTCCACTGCAGCGCCCCGTCGACGATGGTCACGGCCCGCACGGCGTCGCTGCCCTATCCCGGCTATCGGGACCGGCGGGCGGCGCGTTCGGCCTTGCGCCGACGACGACGGGCCCGCCGATCGGGCACCCCCAGCACGTACCCGAAGGCCGTCCCCGCGGCGAGACAGGCGAGGATCACCCAGATGAGCGGCGCTCTGTGGGTGAAGAACCAGAAGTGCACCGGCACCCGCTGGGAGTTCTGGATCACGAAGACCACGACGATGACGACGAGGGCCAGGGCCAACAGACCACGGATGGCGCGCCGCCGTCGCCGGCGCATCACGTGGTCCATCTCGTCGTGGTCGGGACCCACGTCCGGGATCTCGGTCACGGCGTGCCGCCTGCCGCCCCGAACCGCAGCGGCCTTGGCGCGGGTGGCGCTACACGCCGATGTGCGACTTGTCCCAAAGCCTGATCCCGCCGAGGATGCCCGCGGTGTTGTCCACCATGGAGACGTCGGCACCCAAGGTGCCGTGGACCTTCCTGGCGTTGCCGCCCCCGATGTAGCAGTGGTCGAAGAACGACAGGGCCCGCAGCGTGGCGACCGCCTTGCGTACCCGCTTGTTCCAGCGCTGGTTGCCGACCGCCTTGCGGGCGGCATCGCCCAGTTGTTCGTTGTAGGTGTCGCCCTTCAAGAAGGGATGGTGGGCGAACTCGAGATGCGGCAGGAGCCGTCCGTCGTAGAAGAAGGCGGTCCCCACACCGGTGCCCAGCGTCACGACGAGCTCGAGCCCCTTGCCATTGACCACGGCCGCCCCTTGGATGTCGGCGTCATTCGCCACCCGGGTCGGCTTGCCCAGACGCGTGGCCAGCGCGCCGGCGAGGTCGAAGGCGGCCCACTGCTTGACGAGACCGGCATCGATGGCGGTGCACGGGCCGTTCAACGTGACGAAATGCGGGGCCGAGAGCACGATGCCGTTGCGGACCATCCCGGGGAACCCCGCCGACACGCGATCGGCGGGCGGCAGGGGGGCGACGAGGGCGACCAGATCATCGACCAGCTTCGAGGGAGAACACGGGTACGTGGTCTTGACCGACACGCGGTCGGCCACCATGACACCGGTGGCGTCGAGCACCGACGCCTTGAGCCCCGTGCCCCCGATGTCGATGGCCAGGGTGAACGGCGCCTGGGGCGAGTGCCCTGGCACCGGGGGCGGGACCTGAGCCGCGGGGCGCGCCGTCTTGACCGCAGGCCGCTTGGCCGAGGCCGGAGCAGCGGGGGTGTTCGGAGCGTCATCCATGGCTCGAGCCTTTCGGATGGGGGGCGCCGGTGCTCAGTGCCGGGCCCACGGCCCGGCTCCCGGCGGCAACGGTGATGATGTCGGGACTGCGACGGTCCCAGTGGTCGAGGTGCAGGGCCGCCTCGAGGGGCAACCGGCTCCGCCAGCCGGCACGCTCGAGGTCGGGCGCCTCCTGCAGGGCGTCGACGGGCCCGACACACAGCCACGCCACGGGCCGGATCGGACCGGGGATGCCGAGGAGCTCGCGCAGGAACGACTCCCGGTAGAACGACACCCAACCCATCCCCCAGCCTTCGGCCGTGCACGCCAGCCACATGTTCTCGATGGCGAGGCACACCGAGTACAGCCCAGCGTCGGCGATGGCGTGGCGCCCGAGGACGCCGGGGGCGCCGCGCGCCGGGTCGTAGGTCACGACCACCGACAGGCTGGCCTCGAGGATTCCGTCGATCTTGATGCCCGCGAACCGCTCGGCACGCTCACCTTCGAGCGAAGCGGCAAACTCGCTGCGCTCGTCCTGGACATGAGTCCAAAAGGCGCGCCGGACCTCAGCGTCGGACACCAGGATGAAGTCCCACGGCTGCGAGAGGCCGACGCTCGGCGCGCTGTGGGCGGCGCCGAGCACGCGGGCGAGCACTTCCTCGTCCGCCGGCTCCCCGTTGAACTCGGCCCGGACGTCCCGCCGGCTGTGGATGACGTCGTAGAAACCGGGAAGCACGTTCGCACCTTACAAGCGAGGACTGACGTTCACCGCACGCACGGGGGTAGCCTCCCGTGCCATGGTCGACGCCGCCTGGACCGGAGATGCCTGCGCACTGGTGGAATCCTTCCGCAAGGGCGAGATCACCCCGCCCGAGGCTCTGGAGCTGTCCCTGGGCGCCATCGAAGCCTCGGCCTTGAACGCCTTCAGCCACGTCGACGCCGACGGCGCGCGCCGGGCCGCCGAGCAGGCGGACATCGCGCTGCCGTTCGGGGGGGTACCCATCGGGATCAAAGAGCTCGAGCCCGTCGAAGGTTGGCCCTCCACCGAGGCATCGCTCGTCTTCGCCGGCCGGGTGGCCACGCACACGTCCACCCAGGTGCGCCGGTTACGCGCCGCCGGCGCGGTCCTCGCCGGCCAGACCACGGCCAGCGAGTTCGGCGGCATCAACATCACCTCCACACGGCTGCACGGGACCACGCGCAACCCCTGGAACCTCGAGCGCACGCCCGGCGGATCGTCGGGCGGGACGGCGGCAGCGGTGGCGGGGGGCCTGCTGCCCATCGCATCGGGCGGAGACGGCGGCGGGTCGATCCGGATCCCGGCCGGCTTCACCGGCATGTTCGGCCTCAAGTCGAACTTCGGGCGCATCCCCAAGGGCCCGTTCACCCACCAGATCCCCCACACGGTCACGGTGGGGTGCATCAGCCGGTCGGTGCGCGACACGGCGCGCTGGTACGACGTGTGCAACGGCTACGACCCCCATGACACCCACAGCCTGCCTCGCGTCGAGGGGTGGGAGTCCGGCCTCGGCCGCCACCGCCAGCACCTGCGGGGCAAGCGGGCCGTCATCGCCGTCGACCTGGGTGTGGCGGTGGTGCATCCCGAGGTGGCCGCCCTCGTGGTGGAGGGGGCCGAAGCGCTCGTGGCCGACGCCGGCCTGGCTCGGGTGGACATCGAGGTGTCGTTCCCGCCGGCGCTGTTCGAATGGGCCATGTCCAACCTGGTGACGCTGGCCGCCGATCTCGGCGACCGGTACCCGGCGTGCGAACAGGACCTGACCCCCGAGATCATGCTGGGCATGAACATCGCCTCGCACCACTACGACCTGGCCATGGCGGCCAAAGCCGAGCAGTTCCGCGTGGGCGCCCACGAGGCGATGGCGAACCTGCTCGACGAGGTCGACTTCATCTTGTGCTCGACCAACCCCGACATCGCCTTCGGGGCCGAGGGCCCCATTCCCATCAAGGTGGGCGACGTCGACCTGATGGAGAAGTTCGGCGACATCACTCGGGTAGGAGCCAACCAGGGGAACCTCACCTTCCCGGCCAACTTCGCCGGCAACCCGGCCGTGTCCATCCCGGTGGGGACCTTCGACGGCCTCCCGGTGGGGATGCAGGTCATCGGCCGACACCACCAGGAAGAGCTCCTCCTCGATCTCGCCCTCATGGCCGAGCGCGAGCGGCCCTGGCCGCTGGTGGCGCCGGGTGCACCTTTGTGATGGTGCGGACACGAGCCGGGTTCTTCTCCCGCCACCGGGGTTTGCGGACGATCTCGTTCCTCGTGCTCGCCGTCGTCCTGATCGTGGTGGGGCTCTACATCGGATCGCAGGTCAAGTCGACCAAGCAACAAAACGCCCTGGCGCCCTTCTACAACACCTCGGGTCTGCCCCGCACGGGCCCCTTGGGTCAGGTCGTCCGGCGCAAGCCTCTCGGCGTCGATGTGGCCAACGGCACAGCGTGGCGCATCCTCTACCGGACCCAACGCGCCGACGGCTCACCGACGTTCAGCTCCGGGATGGTGTTCATCCCCGACAACACCGCCGCCGGCGAGCCCCGGCCGGTGGTGGCCTGGGCCCACGGCACGGTGGGGCTCGGGGACAAGTGCGCGCCGTCGCGCTCGGCAGAGCCCCTGGCCGGCATGGCCTGGGTGTCGTCGATGTTGGCGCGCGGGTGGGACGTGACCGCCACCGACTACGCCGGCCTCGGCACGCCGGGGCCCTCGGGCTACCTCGTGGGTGACGACGAGGCCAACGACGTGTTGAACAGCGTGCGGGCCCTCAAGTACATCCCATCGGCGCACGCCGGCACCTCGTTCGCGGTGTGGGGACACTCCCAGGGAGGCAGCTCGGCGCTGTTCACCGCGGCGCGCGCCCACTCCTATGCGCCCGAGTTGCACCTGGTGGCCACGGTGGCCTCGGCGCCCGCCGCCGAGCTGCTGCCCTTGTTCACCCAGACCTACAAGTCGGCACTGGCCTGGGTCATCGGCCCCGAGGTGCTCACGTCGTGGCCGGCCACCTACCCGGGCCTCCCGATCGATTCGGTCCTCACGAACGCGGGCCTGGACAACTACAAGCGCATCGCCCAGAAGTGCGTCGCCTCGGCCGCGGCGGAGGGGCTCGTCCGCAATGCCATCAAGCAGCGCTTCTTCAAGGTCAACCTCGTCACCGTGGCCCAGTGGAAGGCGGTTGCGCAGGAGGAGACGGCCCCGCTGTTGTCGCCGTCGCAGCCCCTGCTGGTGGCCGAGAGCCTGGGCGACCAGGTGGTGCTGCCCGACACCACGGCGCTCTACATCAAGCGTGCCTGTGCGGCGCATTCCGACCTGACGTCGTTGTGGCTCGCCGATGTGGGCCACATCGCGCTGGCGTCCACCATCGCGCCCGCCGTCGTCGACTGGCTGGGTGACCGCTTCGCCGGCAGACCCACCGCGCCGACCTGCAATGAGCCGCTGCCCATCGCCCCGGCCGCCCCCTGACAACCAGGTCGGGAGGGGGTCGGCCCGCGCGGTGACGCTCAGGCCGACAGCCGCACGGGCAGCGACTCGAGGCCCCGCAACACGATGTTCTCCTTGTAGGCGAGCTCCGCCGTCGTGCGTTGCAGGTGCGGCGCCCTCCGAAACAGCGCCGGCAGGGCGATCTGCGCCTCGAGGCGCGCCAGCGGTGCTCCCAGGCAGTGATGGATGCCGAAGCCGAAACCGAGGTGATTGTTGTCGGCACGCGTCACGTCGAACACCTCGGGGTCATCGAAGGCGTCGGGGTCACGGTTGGCGGACCCGATGAGCAGCATCGAGAACTCCCCCCGTGCGATGCGGGCCCCACCCACCTCCATCTCCTCGAGCGCCACCCGACCGGTCAGCTGGACAGGACACACGTAACGCAACATCTCCTCAACCGCGCTGCGCACCACGGCGGGATCGTCGCGCACCAGCGCCAGCTGGTCGGGGCGTTCCATGAGGGCGAGGGCTCCACCCGAGATCAAGTTCACCGTCGTCTCGTGGCCGGCCACGAGGAGCAAGATGCACGTGGACAACAACTCGCCCTGGGTGAGCGTCACGCCGTGCTCCTCGGCCTGGATCAGTCGGGTGAGGAGGTCCTCGCCGGGGTCCTGGCGGCGCTGCTCGATCAGCGAGGCGAAGTACTGAACGAACGACAAGATGGCCCCGAGCCGCTGCTGCACGGCTTCGGGGGGGAGGAGGAAGTCGGGGTCGAGGCCCCGGGCCAGCGCGTGCGACCACACCCGGAACTGCTCGTGGTCCTCGGCGGGCACCCCCAGCATCTCGACGATGATCTGCACGGGCAACGGGTAGGCGTAGTCGGCCACCAGGTCGACCTCGCCGCGCTCGAGCGCAGCGTCGAGCAGCCCGTCACAGATCTCCTCGAGTCGCGGCCGCAGGCCCTCGACCACCCTCGGGGTGAACGCCTTCTGCACCAGGCCCCGCAGGCGGGTGTGGTCGGGCGGGTCGCGGAACAAGAAGGGGGCCATCTCCGCCAGCATGGCCTCGGGGCCCTGCTGCAGCGGCATGTCGGCCAACCGCAGCTCCCGAAACGAGGTGGCCTCGATGTTGCGGCCGTCACTGCTCGAACGGCGGTCGCGCAACAGGGCCAGGCAATCGGCATGGCGAGTGAAGACCCAGAAGCCCAGGGCGTTGCGGTGCACGGGGTTGCTCCGGCGCAACTCGGCATACACGGCGTAGGGATCCTCCACCCAGGCCGGGTCGTAAGGGTCCCACACCAGCGTTCCCGAGGCGGCCGCTTCGTCGCGCACGGCGCGCGCCGCCTCGCTGTACTCGGCGGTGCGCTGGGCCACGAACTCGGCGACCGACGGGTCCGGTCCCGCCACCGGCTGCCCGCTCGTCATGGGCGCAGCGTACCCAGACCCCGGCGCGCCCACCACGACGTGGCGGGCCCGTCGAGGCCGGACAGGGCCCGGGCGCGCAAGGTGGCGTCGTCCTGCCAGGAGCGCAGCCGCAGGCGGATGGGCGGGAGGTGTCCCGACACCACCACGGCGTCTCCCGGCGCCACCCGCCGCAGCGCGTCGGCCGGCGCCAGGCGCCGGTTGGCCGGCGAGTCGGTACGCGAGGTGGAGCCCGAACCGTCCACCGTGGTCGCCTGCGACCGCATCTCGGTCTCGCCGATCAGCGCGCTGACGTGGTCGAGGGTGCCCGGATCGGCGATCCCCGACAGGAAGACCTTGACGCGGTGGTTGTTCACCACACTGCCCGCCCGGGCGCCGTAGCGGGCCTGGACCTGGGCGAGGTCCTGCCACACGGTGACGAGCTGCACTCCGTGTCCGGCGGCCGTCGACGCCAGCACGTCGAGCTCCGCCAGGGGCGCCACGTTGGCCGCTTCGTCGAGCACCACCAGCAGCGGTGGGTCGAGGGGTTCGCCCTCACGCCCGGCGCGCTGGTAGGCGGCCTCGACCACCTGGTGCACGAGGGTGGCGAACAATGGCCGGAGGCGGCGTTGGTCGTGGGCGGGGGCGCACAGGTACAAGGTGTCGTTCCCGCCCACCAACCGCAGTGGGTCGATGCGGTTCCCGGGACCGGCTCGCCGGCCACCGCACTCGCTGGCCGCCACCTGGGGATCGGCGAAGACCTCCACCACGGTTTCGGCGGTGGTGTACACGGCGCTGCGTTGCCGGTCGTCACGGCCCCAGGCGGCCTGCATCGCCTGCAGCGCAAGTTGCGCGCCGGGGTCGCCCAGCGCATGGACGACCTCGTCGACCTCCTGGGTGTCCACCCACCGGACCACGTCGGACATGGTCCGGTCCGATGTCGCCGCCGCCAGGAGCAAGGGCGCCAACAGCTTGGCGGCCGTGGCGTACCAGAAGTCGCCGTCAGACAGCGCGCCGGGCGATGACCGGGCCACCTCGGTCAGAGACTGCGCCGTGCGGCGCGCCCCCTGCCAGCTCCCCGAGGCCTGTAGCGGCGACCACGACGCCGACTCCAGGCCCGTCGACTCGGTGGGGTCGTAGACCCACACCGCTCCCTGGCTCGCCCGCCACCGCAGGGTGTGGCGAGCGAGATCCGACTTGACCGACGCGGCCACCACGGGACCTTGCCACTCGAGGATGGCGGGAACGGCGAAGCCGCTCGTCTTGCGACTCTGCGTGGGCCCCACCACCAGCACCGAATGGCCGCGCTCGGCGGCGAGCAGCCGGCCCTGGGCGGTCCCGAGCGTCAACCGGCCCCGACGGGATGCCCCCACCACGAGGTGGCGGATGTCGCGCCGCCCGGCCCAGCGGGCGCTCTCGACCCCCCTGGTGCGGCGCGGTCTTCTCAGGCCCGCCCGCCCGACGTGGCGGTCGCCCCCGGGGTGGCGCACCATGGGCGCGTGGTACAGGCGCCATCCGGCGAAGGCCCCGGCGGCGGCGATCACCTGCACGAGCCCGTTCACGGGCCGCTCCGGGTGGCGAGCGGCGCGACCTGCTCGCCCCGCCCGTCCATGCGGGCGTCGGTGTCGACGATGACCCGTTCGAGCGGCGACAGGCGGTGTTGGACCAGGAACGAGCGCGCCCCGACCTTCCACAAGGCCACGCCGCGGCGCAGGTGCGGGACGAGCTCCGCCTCGGTGCTCGACAGGCCGAGAAGCGGCGCGGCCCGTTCGACTTCACCGTGCGGTTGCGCGTACACCACGCGCGTCTCGGAGTCCGCCAACAAACCCCGCGCCAGCCCGACCTGTTCGGACCCGCTGACACCGGTCGTCTCGAGGTCCGACAGCCGGTGGAGCACGGCGACGTTCGACACCCCCCGGGCGCGTGACAGCTTCCACGACGACTGGAGCCAACGCGCCACGCCGACGTTGGCGAGGATGGCCCAGGCTTCGTCCACGACCACCACCACGCCACCACCGGCCGCGTCGGGGCCGGCCGTGAGCCCGGCTTGGAGCCAGGCCGTGGCACAGGTCATGAGAATGCCCAGGGCGGCGGAGTGGTAGACCGCCGACAGGTCGAGCACGACCAGCGGGGCGTCGAGCCGCAGGCCCGGTGACGTGGGTCCGTCGAACATGCCCCGCAGGTCACCGGCCACGAGTCGACGGAGCTCCAAGGCCACGTTGCGCCCGTCGGCGGCCAGCCCCGCCACGTCGGTGCCCACCGCCCGAGCGGCGTGCGCTCGGGGCCGGAGCAGGGCGTCGACGACCGAGGGCAGCGTGGGTGGCGATGACTCGGCGCCCACGGCCAGCTCGAGGGCGCTGCGCTCGGTGGGCAGAAGCGTTCGCCCCAGGCTGGCGGCGCACAGCGAGGCGAGCAACTCGCAGCGTTGCCGGTGGACGTCCTCGTCACTGTGCGAACCCGTTCCCCCCGGTATGGCGTCGAGCGGGTTCAGCCGGACCGAGCCACCAGGGCGCAGCGCCACCGGCTCCACTCCCCAGGCGCGCGCCAACGGGCCGTACTCACCTTTGGGGTCCACCACCCAGGCCCGGCGCCCGAACACCGCCAGCCGCCACAGGTAGGTCTTCACGAAGGCGCTCTTGCCCCGGCCGATCTGTCCGATCACCACCATGTTGGGGTTGGTGAGCTGGCCCCGCCGGTAGAGCTCGAAGGGGTCGAAGCGGAATACCGAGCCCAAGAGGTCGCGACCGACGAGCACGCCACTTCCCATGCCCAGCCCGGGCTCCGACACGAAGGGGTACAGCGCCCCCAGGTGACGGGTGGTGGCCTCGTGCGCGGGGGTCCCCATGATCCACCCCGAGCTCAGGAAAGCCCGCGGCCCAGCGGAAGGGTGCACATGAACGCGTTGACCTGGTCCCCGTAGCACCGTCGCAGCTCGAGCCCGGCCCGGCCCGCCGCCTGCTCGACGCGCCCGCAGTCCTCCTCGAGGGCCTCGGGGTCAGCCGCACTGACGGTCACGTATCCCGAGAAGCGGTAGTGCGCGTGGCCGTCGGCCAGTTCGACCTCGCGCCGGGCGAGGATCTCCTCTTCGCGCCGACGGCGGGCGGTGCCCAGGAAGCCCCCACGGCGGCGAAGCTCGGCGTCGGCGATGTCGGCCGTGCGCGCCTGCTCCACCTTGCGCGAGGCCTCGACCGGCCCGACGGGCTCCATCACCACCGACATGGTGCGGCGAACATCGGACGACAACAGCACGGGGCCCAGGAAATCGGGGCCCACGTCGGTGCGCGGCCACTCCGACACCCAGTACGTGGCGTGCCAGGTGGCGTCGGCTCGCAGGCAGCTCCATTGCGGCGCCACCCCCATGGGCCACGGCCACGTCGTGCCGATAGGAACGGCCCCGGTGTCGTAGGAGCCCCGGACCACGGTGGCCAGCGCCGCCGGCCACAGCACCGCACCCACTTCGATGTTGACATCGGTCAAGCGCCGGCGCAGTGCGGCGATGTCACGCAGCAGCACCGCGCACGCCCCGCTCTCGCCTCCACCCCCGGCCTTCACCGCCCGCGCCGCCCGACCGGCGTGGATGGTCACCGCCAGGAGCACCTCGTGGCGCGGTGCGCCGTGCGCCTCGGCCGCCACCAGCGCGTCGTACGACGCGACGGGACCGTCGGCACCGGAGCGAACGGGGCCCGGCGCGGCGTCGACGCCCACGACGCGCTCCACCCACTGCAGACGGTGGACCGCCGACCCCTCGCGGGCCAACGAGGCGAGGACGCCCGACCACGCGCTCACGCGGCGCACCTTGTCGTCCTCGCCGAGGAGCACGAATCCCGGGTCCGACGCCCCGAGCACCGCCGTGAACGTCCGCTGCGAGCGATCGTGCAGGACCCCGACACCACCGGTGCCCGGCCCCGACCCCGGCGACGCGGCATCCACCTCGATGAGACGGATGTCGGCAAACGGGTTGGTCCGCCGACGGGCCCGGCGACCGAGGGCGGCCCCGTGGCGCAGGGCGTCGGGTGCCCACTGCTCCGCCGTCCTCCCCGCGATGGGCCACGTCGCCACCCCCACCCCGACCGCCACCGCGGCCAAGGCGATGATCACGTCTGCCGGTGACGCCGAGGCCCGCAACACCCCCACGCCCACCACCAGCGCCGTCGCCACCGCCCCGATCTGGCCTCCCCGCCACCCGGCCACGAGGCCGCGCCGCTCGAGCGGCCCGAACCGGTAGCGCGTCGGGGTGGCGTCACTCGCCGGCACGGTCGCTCTCCGGCGCGGCGTCACGCACCGTGTTGTCGGGTGACGGCGACGGCGGGGCGACCTCGGGGCGTCGGGCGGCACCGTCGTCCCCGGCGTGCACGGCGTCCCCAGCATGTACAGCGGCCTCGGCGTTGGCCACGCCCGGTGCACCGGTCGCACCGGCGGCCTTCGTCGCGCCCGCACCGGCACCGGCCGCCACGGTGAACTCGGGAGCGACCACGGTGCCGGCGATCATGGGGATCTTCGACGTGTCGGGGCCCGTTCCCACCGAACGCACGGCGCCGGCGTCCCCGCCGCCGGGTTCGACGTCCCCTTGGCCCCGCATGTGGTCGAGGGCCAGGTTCCCGGCCGTCCGCACCGGGGCGCGCGCCGCGCCCTGCAGGCGGTGACGGGTCGACTCCAGATGGGCGGTGGCCCCCGCCTCCACCGCCGGCACCAACCGCAGCAAGGTGAACGGCGCCAGGGTGGCGACGACGAGGAGCGCGATCCCCGTCACCACCGCCCCGAACCCCCCGCCGTCGCCGCTCCCCGACAGCCCCAGCCCACCGGCGATGGCGCCGGCGGCCAGCGAGAGCACGGCGGCGATGACGAACTTCGACAGGACGAGGGCGACCAGCGTGTCGACCAGGCGCCGGCACCAGTGCGACACCGAGGGCCACACGAGCGACGCCAACGACAGCGGGAGGAAGAACGCGGCGACGGTGACGGCGGCGGCCCGCACCACCAGCTCCAACCACAGCACCAGGGCGGCCACCGCCACCAGGAGGGCACCGACGAAGACGACGAAGCCCGGCACACCGGGCCCCGCGGCCAGGGCGGCGGGCCCGAGGAAGGTGGTCACCCCGGAGAACAGGTTGGTGGTGTCGACACCGGCGCTGGCCAGGACCCGGGCCGACAGGGCGTCGGTGACCGCCAGGGCCAGGCGGACCAGCGTCACGGCCACCCCGGTGAGCAGCAGGGACAGGGGGAGATGGACGAAGAACGTGCGCAGCAGGGTCGAGATGCTCTGGCGGTAGACCGCCTGGATGGCGGCGCAGCACGACATGGGAAGCACCACCGCCGCCGCCAGGCTGGCCATGAGCGCTTCGTGGGCCGTGAACCATTGCGCGCTCGAGGTCGATCGACGTGGTGGCCGACATGGCCCTGCCGACCTCGGCCATCAACCACACCGCGCCCGACGCCACCCACTGAACGGCCTCGGAGAACACCGCGCCCACCCCGGCACCGGCCACGCTGCCGGCCGCGCCCGACACGGTGTTGCACGCCGTGCCGATCACGGGGAGCGATCCGGGGCACAGGGGGAATGCTTCGAGCACGGTCAGTGCACCCCCTGCCCGGCGTGGAAGAAGAAGTTCACTATCGCCGGGGCGGCTCCGATCAGCAGGGCGGCCAGGGCGGAGACGAGCACGGTCCGGCGGCCGTTGAACGACTGCTGATAGTTCTGGGCGTGGGCGCCCAGGGCCCACGCGGCGGCACCGATCACGAGCCCCACCAGCGCCAGGATCAGGGCCCACCCCCCAAGCCCGTTGGTGAGCTGCTGGAGCACGGCTCCACCGGGGAGGTTGCTGGGGTCGGGGTTGAGCGTCACCGTCGCCACCACCGCATGCATCGCCCCTAGCACCACGACCGTCTCCTCTTTCCTCGTGGCGTGTCCTCGTCGCGCCCGCCGGCAGCGGCGTCGGATCCCGCCCGGCGTCGTGTCTCGAAAGGGTACGGGCGGCCATCGACCCGATCAAGGCTTTTCATGTCTTTTTATATCTTTTCCTCCCGAGGGCGCGACGGCCCCGCCGGGGAGCCCGGAGACGGCCCGGCCGTGTCCGGGCCTGTCATGCTTGTGCCGTGGTCGGCGCCAGCACCGTGTCTTCGAATGTGGCCGTCGTCGGCTTCATCGCACTGGGCGCAGTGGCGATCATCGGCGTGGTGGTGGCCACCATCCTCGGACGCCGTTCGGGACGGCGTTCCCTCGAGCAGCGCCTGTCGGCACTGGCATCCCGGCTGGGCGTGGACGCGCCGGCCGAAGACCGCGGCATGGGGATCGAGCCGGCGCTGCACCACCTCGAGCTCGTCACCGACCGTGCCGCCGAAGCGGTGGCCGAGTCCTCAGCCGACGCCATCCGGTTGCGGCGCGCCCTGGACACGCTTCCCCAAGGCGTCATCGTGTGCGACGAGAACGGCACGGTCGTGTTCCGCAATGCGCGCGCCGTGGGGCTGATGGGAGGACGCCACGGCGACGCCCTGGCCGCCCAGGCCGTGGTCGACCTGCTGGCGGACGCCTGGAAGCAGGGCTCGGCCTTCAAGAGCCTCGACCTCTACGGTCCGCCCCGTCGGACCCTGGCAGTCTCCACGCAGCTCATCGACGACGGCCGGCGCACCCTGGGGGTGATCGCCGCCATCGACGACGTGTCCGAGCGACGGCGCCTCGAGGAGATCCGACGCGACTTCGTGGCCAACGTGAGCCACGAGCTGAAGACCCCCATGGGTGCCATCGGACTGTTGGCCGAGACGCTCTCGGCGGAGACCGATCCCATCGTGGCCCAGCGCCTCGCCAGCCGCATCCACACCGAAGCCTTCCGGATCAGCCGGATCATCGACGACCTCCTCGACCTGTCGCGGATCGAGGCCGAGGAGGCTCCCCCGCGCGAGCCTGTCCTCGTGAACCTCATCATGGCCGAGGCCGTCGAGCGCATGCGCGCCGCCGCCGACCAGCGCGACGTCAAGATCGAGCTCGAGGAGCCCACACCGCCGGTGACGGTGCTCGGCGACAGGCGCCAGCTCGTCTCGGCGCTGTACAACCTGTTGGAGAATTCCGTGAAGTTCTCCTACGACGGGAGCTCGGTCCGCTTCGCCGGCCGGGTGGCCGACGGGCAGGTCCGGCTGGATGTCGAGGACCACGGCGTGGGCATCCCGGCCCGCGACCTCGACCGCATCTTCGAGCGCTTCTACCGGGTCGACCAAGGCCGGAGCCGCAACAGCGGAGGCACGGGCCTGGGGTTGTCCATCGTCCGTCATGTGGCCGCCAACCACCAGGGGCACGTCGAGGTCGATTCGCGCGAGGGTGAGGGCTCGACGTTCCGGCTCATCCTCCCGACACATTCAGAGGTCGTCTAAACCGTGGGCAGCGCCGCAGGCACCCATTCCACCCATACGCCGCGCGCCTCGCAGCGCGCCGGACGGGGCGAGCGCTCGGGAGAGGCGTCGGACCGGGGACGCGACAGCGCCCGGCCCGTCACCGTCCTGGTGGCCGAGGACGAGGAGTCGTTCGTCGACGCCCTGGTGATCGGCCTCGGGCGCGAGGGCTTCGACGTCTCGGTGGCCCGGGACGGGCCCGAGGCCCTCCAGCTGTTCGACTCCATTGACCCCGACCTCGTGCTGCTCGACATCATGCTGCCCAAGATGTCCGGCGTCGACGTGTGCCGCGCCATCCGTGCCCGGTCGCGCGTCCCCATCATCATGGTCACGGCCAAGGGCACCGAGATCGACACCGTCGTCGGCCTCGAAGTCGGTGCCGACGACTACGTGACCAAGCCCTACCGGTTGCGGGAGCTGGTCGCCCGCATGCGGGCCGTGCTGCGGCGCTCGCCGCTCGGGATGCCCGGCACCCCCATCGCCGAAGAGGAGCCCGTCGACAAGGGCACGGTCCTCGAAGTCGGTGACATCCGGGTCGACCCCGACCGCCACCGGGTGTTCGTCCGGGGCCAGGAGGTCCACCTGCGGCGCAAGGAGTTCGAACTGCTCGTGCTCCTCGTCGAGAACGCCGGACGAGTCCTCACCCGCGACACGCTCATCGACCGGGTGTGGGGCACCGACTACGTCGGCGACACCAAGACCCTCGACGTCCACATCAAGCGGCTGCGGACGCACGTCGAGGCCGACCCTTCGGCGCCCAGCATCATCACCACGGTGCGCGGGGTGGGGTACCGGTTCGAGATCCCCGCCGACGGGTGAGCCCCGAGGGCTCAGCGAGCGCCACCCCCTTCGAGCCGGCCCGACTGGGGCCCCTCACCCTCAGGAACCGGTTCATCAAGGCGGCCACCTTCGAGGGGTCTTCCCCGAAGGGCCAGGTCTCCGACGCCCTGATCGACTTCCACCGCCGCGTGGGACAGGGCGGGGCGGCCCTGACGACCGTGGCCTACCTGGCGGTGTCACCCGAAGGCCGCACCGACCGGCACTGCATCGTCGTCCACGACGACGTGCTGCCCGGACTGCGCCGCCTCACCGACGCCGTGCACGACACCGGCGCGGCCGTGGCCGCCCAGCTCGGCCACGCCGGCCCGGTGGCCAACGCACGTTCGAACCGGTCCCCCGCACTGGCCCCGTCGCGTCACGTGAGCCCGCTCGGGACGGTGAGCCGCGCCATCACCGAGGCCGACATCGGGCGCGTGACCGAGGACTACGGGCGCGCCGCCCGCCTGGTCGTCGAGGCCGGCTTCGACAGCATCGAGGTCCACCTCGGCCACAACTACCTGCTGAGCGCGTTCTTGAGCCCCAAGCTCAACCACCGCCACGACCAGTGGGGGGGCAGCGTCGAGAACCGCGCCCTCTTCGCCCGCCAGGTCGTCCGCGCCGTGCGCGCCGCCGTGGGCGGTCGATGCGCGGTGACGGCCAAGCTCAACATGGCCGACGGGGTCCCCGGAGGGCTGTGGCTCGAGGACAGCGTCGAGGTCGGGCGGTTGCTCGAGGCCGACGGCGCCTTGGACGCTTTGACGCTCACCGGGGGCAGTTCCCTCGCCAATCCCATGTACCTGTTCCGGGGCGAGGCGCCGCGCCAGGAGTTCGCCGCCACGCTGCCGCCCGCCGCCGCGCCTCGGCTTCCGCCTCGTCGGCCGCCGGTTCATGCCGGACTACCCCTTCGAGGAGGCGTTCTTCCTCCCCTACGCCCGGCAGTTCCGGGCCGCCCTCGACATGCCCCTGGTGCTTCTGGGTGGGATCAACGAGCTGGCCACGGTGGACCAGGCGCTGGCCGAGGGGTTCTCGTTCGTGGCCATGGCCCGAGCGTTGCTGCGCGAGCCCGACCTGGTGTCGAAGATGCGCGCCGGGACGTCGGCCTCGTCGCTGTGCATCCACTGCAACAAGTGCATGCCCACCATCTACAGCGGCACCCGCTGCGTCCTGGTCGACCGGTCCCGGCCCTGACAACGGGACTACGGTCCGGGCCATGCCCCTCCATGTGCACGAGACCGACAGCGCCGCCGACGAGTTGCAGGTCCGGCCCCAGTTCTCCCAGCTGGGCGAGATCAGCGAGGTCCCCAAGCTCCGGCTGGCACCGAGCGGGATGCCGGCCGAGACCGCCTACGAGATCGTCCACGACGAGTTGCTCCTCGACGGCAACGCCCGTCTCAACCTGGCGACCTTCGTCACCACCTGGATGGAGCGCGACGCCGAGACCCTGATGGCCCAGTGCTCGGCCAAGAACATGATCGACAAGGACGAGTACCCGCAGACCGCCGAGCTCGAGCGGCGCTGCGTCAACATCCTGGCCGACCTGTGGCACGCCACCGAGGAGGGCGGGGCCACAGGGTGCTCGACCACGGGCTCGAGCGAGGCCTGCATGCTGGGGGGCATGGCCCTCAAGTGGCGTTGGCGCCAGCGCCGCCAGGCCGCCGGCAAGCCGACTGACCGCCCCAACCTGGTGATGGGCGCCAACGTGCAGGTGTGCTGGGAGAAGTTCTGCCGCTACTGGGACGTCGAAGCCCGGCTGGTGCCCGTCGGCCCCGTGGCGTCGTGCCTGGGCGCCGAGGAGGCCGCCGCCCACTGCGACGAGAACACCATCGGGGTCGTCGCCGTTATGGGGTCGACCTACGACGGCGCCTACGAGCCCGTCGCCGACATATCCGCCGCCCTCGACGACCTGGCGAGCTCCCGGGGCGTGGACGTGCCCATCCATGTGGACGGGGCCTCGGGAGGGTTCGTGGCGCCGTTCCTGGACCCCGAGATCGAGTGGGACTTCCGGCTGGCGCGCGTGCAGTCCATCAACGCCTCGGGCCACAAGTACGGGCTGGTGTACCCGGGGGTGGGTTGGATCATCTGGCGCGAACGGGCCGCGCTGCCCGACGAGCTTGTGTTCAACGTCGACTACCTGGGCGGCCAGATGCCCACCTTCGCCCTCAACTTCTCCCGCCCCGGCGCACAGATCGTGGCGCAGTACTACAACTTCCTGCGCCTCGGCGCCCACGGGTACCGCCAGGTCCAACAGACCAGCCGCGACACGGCGCGGTGGCTGGCGGAGGAGATCGGCGCCCTGGACCCGTTCGAGCTCGTGTCCAAAGGCGACGGCATCCCCGCCTTCGCCTTCAAGGTCGGTCGGGCCCCCTTCACGGTCTACGACGTGTCCGACGCACTGCGGGCGCACGGCTGGCTCGTCCCCGCCTACGCCCTGCCGCCGGCGCTCGACGACGTCGCCGTGCTGCGCATTGTGGTGCGCAACGGCTTCAGCCGCGACCTCGCCGCCCTGTTCGTCGACGGCCTCAAGGCCGTGGTGGCGCGCCTGGGCGCTCCTCATGCCGCCTCGCCGAAGGTGGGCTTCCACCACTGAGGCGGGGGTTCGTAGGCTCGGGCCGATGGACAGGGCCCCCGAGGAAATCGTCCGGCACTACCAGAGCACCGACGAAGGCCGCCGCATCACCGAGGGCTTCGGGCGCCTCGAGTTGCTGCGCACCCAGGAGGTGCTGCGCCGGCACCTTCCCGACCCGCCGGCCCGCATCCTCGACGTGGGCGGGGCCACCGGGGCGCACGCGTCGTGGCTGGCCACCGACGGCTACGACGTGCACGTGGTGGACCTCGTGGACCGTCACGTGGCCCAAGCCGGCCACCAGGTGACGGGCCCGGGCCGGATCACGGCCGAGGTCGGTGACGCCCGACGGCTCCCGGTCCCCGACGCGAGCTTCGACGCCGCCTTACTCATGGGCCCGCTCTATCACCTCACCGATCCAGACGACCGCCGACGCGCCTGGGCGGAGGCCCGGCGCGCCGTGCGGCCGGGCGGGTACGTCGTCGGCGCCGCCATCTCGCGCTTCGCCTCGCTGTTCGACGGCCTGGCGCGCCAGTTCCTGTTCGACCCCGACTTCAGGAAGACGGCCGAGCGCGACCTGGCCGAGGGCCAGCACCGCAACCCGACCGACCGACCGGAGTGGTTCACCACCGCCTACTTCCACCATCCTCACGAGCTGCGGGCCGAGGCGCAGGACTGCGGGCTCGACGTCGTCGACCTCGTCGGCGTAGAGGGTCTGGCCAATTGGCTTCCCCAGCTCGAGGAGCGGTGGGCCACGCCCGAGGGTCAAGAGACCATCATGTTCTCGGCCCGGTGCGTCGAGGCGGAGCCGACGCTGCTGGGGATAAGCGCCCATCTCCTCATCGTCACGCGCCGCTGATGACGGTGTGCCCTCCGAGGTAGTCGCCGAGCACGGCGGGCAGCACCACAGACCCGTCGGGCTGGCGGCCGGTCTCCACCAACGCCGCCCACACCCGTGCCCAGGCGATGGCCGACCCGTTGAGGGTGTGGACGAAGACAGGCTGGCCGCCACCGTCGGCCCGGTAACGGATGTTGGCCCGGCGCGACTGGTAGTCGGTGCACCAGCTCACCGAGGACACCTCGAGCCACATGTCGCACCCCGGTGCGTACACCTCGATGTCGAAGGTGCGCGCCGCGGCGTTGCCCAGCTCGCCGGTGCACAGGTCGAGGACGCGGTACTCGAGGTCGAGCTCGCGCAGCAGAGCCTCGGCGCGCTGCACCATCTGCTCGTGCTCGGCCGGTGACTGCTCGGCCGTGGCGTAGGCGAACAGCTCCACCTTGTCGAACTCGTGCACGCGCAGGAGCCCGCGCGTGTCGCGCCCGGCCGAGCCCGCCTCGCGCCGGTAGCAGGCCGTGCCCGCCGTCAGGCGCAGCGGGAGGTCCGCCTCCTCGAGGATGTCGCCGCGGTACATGGAAGTAAGCGGGACCTCGGCGGTGGGGATGGCCCACAGGTCGTCGCGCTCGAGGTGATAGGCGTCGTCGGCGAACTTGGGCAGGTGACCGGTCGACACCATGGTCTCGGTGCGCACCAGGGTGGGCGGGCGGATCTCCTCGTAGAGCTCGGCGTGGTGGTCGAGGGCGAAGGACGTGAGCCCCCGGATCAAGCGGGCGCCGGGCCCCCGGTACAGCGGGAACATCGAGCCCGACAACTTGGCGCCGCGTTCGAGGTCGAGGATGCCCAGTGCGGCGCCCACCTCCCAGTGCGGGACGCGCTGATGCTCCTCGTAGCTCCGGGCCGTCTCCGGCCACCGGCGCACCACGGGATTGTCCTCGGGCCCCACTCCGTCGGGGGCGTCGGCGGCGGGCAGGTTGGGCAGGTTCAACAACAGGTCGCGCACCTCGGACTGGGCGGCGCTAGCCAGCGCGTCCGACGCCGCCTCGGCCTCACCGAGCGAACGGCTCTGCTGGGCCAGCTCGGCGGCCAGCGCCTCGTCCCCGTTGCGGCGCGCCTCGCCCACCTGGCGGGACAGGTCCTTGACCCTGGCGCGCTCCTCGTCACGACTTCCCACCGCCTGGCGGGCCCGGCGATCGGCGTCCAGCAGGCGCTGCACTTCGACCGGGTCCACCCCCCGGCGGGCCATGGCGGCCGTCACGGCACCCGGGTTCTCCCTGGCCAGGCGGATGTCGATCATGGGGGGCAACGGTAGCCTCGCCGCCATGTCGATCTCGTCGGTGCCCGGGGCGGCCCCGGCGCAACACGGCACCGAGGGCCCCGCCGTCGAGTGTCGAGACCTCGTCGTGCGTTACGGGGCGGTCACCGCCGTCGACGGCCTGTCGTTGTCGGCCGAGCGCGGCCAGGTAGTCGCGCTGCTCGGGCCCAACGGGGCGGGCAAGACCTCGACGGTGGAGACCCTGGAGGGATATCGGCGCGCCTCGAGGGGAACGGTGCGGGTGTTGGGCCTCGACCCGGTGTCAGACCATCGCCGGCTGGTGGCGCGCATGGGCGTCATGCTCCAGCGCGGCGGCGTGTACCCGGTGATGGGCGCCCGCCGCGTGCTGCGGCTCTTCGCCGACTACTACGACGACCCCGAGGACCCCGAGGCCCTGCTCGAGTTGGTGGGCCTGGTCGCCGTGGCCCGCACGCCGTGGCGCCGGCTGTCGGGGGGCGAGCAGCAACGCCTCTCCCTGGCGCTCGCCATCGTGGGCCGGCCGGAGGTGGTGTTCCTCGACGAGCCCACCGCCGGTGTCGACCCCGAGGGCCGCATCGCCGTGCGGCGCGTGATCACCGAGCTGCGCCAGCGGGGGGCGTGCGTGCTGCTCACCACGCACGAGCTGCCCGAGGCCGAGCGCGTGGCCGACGACGTCGTCATCATGGCCCGGGGCCACGCCGTGGCCCGGGGCACGGTGGCGGAGCTGGCCGCCGCGGGGGGCGAAGGCGGCATCCGCTTCGAGGCTCCCCCCGCGCTCGATCTGGGGGCGCTGGCCCGCGCCCTGGACGCCGGGCCCGACACCGTCACCGAGGAGCGCCCCGGTGAGTACCGGGTGGCGGGCGAGGCCACTCCCACGCGCCTGGCCGCCCTGGCGGGATGGATGAACGAGCGCGACCTCCCCCTCACCGAGCTGCGCGCCGGACGTCGATCGCTGGAGGAGATCTACCTCCGGGTCACGCAGGGCGAAGGCGACACGGGCCCGCCCCTGGACCCGGCCGACGCGCCGGGAGCGGGCGGCCGGCGATGAGCAGCACCGCGGCGCGGGCGCGGCCCCGAGAGCTCCCGGCGGCGGTGCGCCGCGTGGTGGCGCAGTGCGGTGCCGAGGTCGGCATGACCCTGCGGCGGGGCGAGTCGCTGTTGCTCACCATCTTCATCCCCGTGATCCTCCTCGTGTTCTTCTCCGAGGTGCACCTGCTCCCGACGGGCACCACCCATCCGGTGTCGTTCCTGGCGCCGGGCATCCTGGCCCTGGCCGTCATGGGGACGGCCCTGGTCAACCTGAGCATCGCCACCGGGTTCGAGCGCGGCTACGGCGTGCTCAAGCGCTTGGGCGCCACACCGTTGGGCCGTCCCGCCCTGCTCGGAGCCAAGATCGTGGCCGTCCTCGTGGTCGAGGCCGTCCAGGGGTTGGTCCTCGTCCCCGTCGCCCTGGGCCTCGGCTGGCACCCCACCGCCGGCGGCGTCGGCCGGGCCGTGGTGGTGGTGGTCCTCGCCACCGCCGGGTTCGGGGGCATCGGCCTGCTGCTGGCGGGCGTGCTGCGGGCCGAGGTCAACCTGGCGGCCGCCAACGGGCTGTGGCTGCTGCTGCTGCTCGTGAGCGGCATGTTGGCCCCGCTGACGAAATTGCCCGGCGGACTGCAGGCCGTGGCCAAGGCCCTGCCCGCCGCCGCGCTGTCCGACGCGCTGCACAGCGCCCTGGGGCTGGGAGCGGCGGTGCCGGGGGGGGCGTGGGTGGTGCTCGTCGTGTGGGCCGCTGCCGCGCCGCTGGCGGCGGCGGCCACATTCCGGTGGGAGTGACCGGTAGGAGTGAGCCCGTGATACGCGGCCCGTACATCGCCGTGGTGGGCGGCGGCGACGACCTGCCCGCCTCGACGCGTCGCGCCGCTCGGGAGGTCGGGCGTGCCATCGCCGAGGCCGGCGCCGTGCTCGTGTGCGGCGGGCTGGGCGGGGTGATGGAAGCGGCCTGTCGCGGCGCGGAGGAGGGCGGCGGGCTCACCGTGGGGATCCTCCCGGGCCGCGATCGCGCCGAGGCCAACCGCTACGTCGACGTGGCCGTCCCCACCGGCCTGGGCGAGGTGCGCAACGCGCTGGTGGTGCGCGCCGCCGACGCCGTGGTGGCGTTGTCGGGCGAGTACGGCACCCTGTCGGAGATCGCCCTGGCCCTGCAGGCCGGGATACCCGTCGTGGGTCTCGACACCTGGGAGCTGGGCCACGGCGGCCGTCCCGTCGAGGCGGTCGTGCTCGCCCAGAGCCCGGCGCAGGCGGTGGAACTGGCCCTCGGGTTGGCGAAACGCTTCTAGCGCGGCCCCGCCGCAGACGTCAGGATGAACACGATGCGGCGCTTTCTGGGAGCAGCCGGGTTGGGAGCTCTGGCTCTCGCCGTGGCCGTCATCGTCGCCCCCGCCGTGGGCGCGGGCTCCTCACCCGGACATGCGAAAGCCGCTTCGAACCGTTCCGGGCGCGAGGCGTCCACCCCGGCCGTGCCCACCAGCGGCGCACCGATCGTGGACGCGGCTTCCGACGCCCCGACGGGCGGGTACTGGCTGGTGGCCTCCAACGGCGCGGTGTTCGGCTTCAACGCCCCCGTGGTGGGGTCGGCGGCGGCCCTGGCCCTGAGCTCTCCCGTGGTGGGAATGGCCCCCACGCCCGACGGCGGCGGGTACTGGCTGGTGGCCGCCGACGGTGGGGTGTTCGCCTACGGCGACGCCCGATTCCACGGCTCCACGGGGGCGCTGCACCTCACCCGGCCGGTGGTGGGCATGGCCGTGGACGACGCCACCGGCGGCTACTGGCTGGTGGCCGCCGACGGCGGGGTGTTCAGCTTCGACGCTCCCTTCGCCGGGTCCGCCGGTGCCCTCAAGCTCC
This sequence comes from uncultured Acidimicrobiales bacterium, assembly GCA_963731665.1. Classification (GTDB taxonomy): domain Bacteria; phylum Actinomycetota; class Acidimicrobiia; order Acidimicrobiales; family UBA8190; genus Chersky-840. The sequence continues at coordinate 714,509 of CAVSWP010000011.1, forward strand.
ACTCTCCGGTGGTGGGGATGGCCGCCACCCCTGACGATGCCGGCTACTGGCTGGTGGCCTCCGATGGCGGGGTGTTCTCCTACGGCGACGCCCGATTCCACGGCTCCACGGGGGCGCTGCACCTCACCCGGCCGGTGGTGGGCATGGGGGTCGACAGCGGCGGGAGCGGGTACTGGCTGGTGGGCGCCGACGGTGGGGTGTTCTCCTTCGGCGCTCCCTACCAAGGGTCCACGGGGAGCCAGGTGCTGCCCCGGGCGGTGGTGGCCATGGCCGTGACGGGCGACGGCGCGGGGTACTGGCTGGTGGGTGGCGACGGTGGCGTCTACCCGTTCGGTGACGCCCAGTACCAGGGATCGGTCTCGGTCCTCGCTTTGGCCGGCCTCACCGTGGTCATCGACCCCGGCCACGACGGTGGCAACGGCGCCGATCCGGCGGTGGTCAACCAGCCCATCGACGGCGGCGGGTTCACCGAGCCGTGTGACACCACGGGCACGGCCACCGACAACGGTTACCCCGAGCACGCCTTCAACTTCGACGTGGCCCTGCGGGCCCGGTCGTTGCTGGAAGCCGACGGGGCGCGCGTGGTGCTCACCCGCAACACCGACACCGGCGTGGGGCCCTGTGTGAACGAGCGTGCCGCCATCGCCAACGCGCTGCACGCCAATGTGGCGGTGTCGATCCACGCCGACGGCGGCCCGCCCGGAGGTGTCGGCTTCGCCGTCGACACCCCCGTCGCCGTAGTGAGCTCGATCTCCGACAACCGCGCCATCGTGGGGCCGTCGACACAGCTGGCCACCGACGTGCGCAACGCCTTCGAGACGGCCACCGGTGAGCCGCCCTCGAACTACACGGGCCAGGACGGCATCGTGTTCCGTTCCGACCTGGGGGGGCTCAACCTGTCGACGGTGCCCAAGGTCCTCATCGAGTGCGCCAACATGCGCAACGCGCATGACGCCGCCCTGGTGCAGGAGGCCCAGTGGCGCCAGCTGGCCGCCCAGGGCATCGCCACCGGCCTGGAGCAATTCCTGGAAGCCGCCGAGCGCACCTGAGGCGCCGGGGCGGCACCCGATGACGAGCCCGGGAGCCGGGCCCGGTCACATTCAGTGCTGGCACATTCAGTGCTGGGCCGACCGGAGCATGGCCGCCATGCCCTTGATGAAGGGGTCGGGATCGGTGGTCTTGGACTCCACGATGGCGCGCATGTCGGGGACGTAGTGCTCGAAGGTGTCGCCTTCCATGGCAGCCACGATCCCCTCGGCCATCTCGTCGGCCGTGATCTTGGGCCCCGAGTACAGCGGGTCGTCGTTGTCGGCGAGGTCCCAGATCTCGGTGTCGATGGGCCCGGGGTTCACCAGCCGGATCTTGACGCCACTGTCGTAGAGGTCCACGGCGATGGCCTCGCTCCAGCCGGACAGGGCGAACTTGCTGGCCGAGTAGGCGGCCTCGTTGGCGTTGCCCAGCCGGCCCGCCACGCTCGAGACGTTCACGATCATCCCCTCACCACGCGCCGTCATCTCGGGGAGCAGCACCATGGTCATGTGGGCCGGGGCGAAGAAGTTGACGCGCATGACCCACTCCAGGGTGCCAAGGTCCAGACGGGTGGTGTGGCGGCGCATGGGGACTCCGGCGTTGTTCACCAGGCAGTCGAGGTGCCCGAACGCCTCCCAGGCCTCGAGCGCCACCCGCCCGGCCAGTTCCACGTCGGCGAGGTCCGCCACCCACAGGCGCGAGTCGGGGGAGTCGGCGCGCACGTCGGCGAGGACATCGGCCAGGCGCTCCTGGCGCCGGGCCACCAGGCCCACCGTGGCCCCGCGGCGCGCCAGCCGGCGGGACAGGGCGGCGCCGATCCCCGACGACGCCCCCGTGACGAGCACCCGCGATCCTTCGATCTTCATGGGCCCTCCTCGGGTCGGGGCGATCGGTCGTGGCACTTCCGTTCACCGGAGTAGAACACGATCATGACCATCCTTGACGAGATCAGGCGGTTCTGGGACGACGACGCCGCCACCTACGACGACGCCCCCGGCCACCGGCCGACCAGCCCCGCGTCCCAGGCGGCCTGGACCGCCGCGCTCGAAGCGCTCCTGCCCCCGCCGCCGGCGCTGGTGCTCGACTGCGGGGCGGGCACGGGGTTCCTGAGCCTCATGGCGGCGCGCCTCGGGCACCGCGTCACCGCCCTGGACCTGTCGCCGAAGATGCTGGCCCGGCTGAGCACATCGGCGGCGGCCGAGGGCCTCGACATCGCTGTGGTGCGGGCGCCGGCGCATGAGTCCCCGGGCGGGTTCGACGTCGTCATGGAACGCCACCTGCTGTGGACCCTTCCCGACCCGACCACCGCCCTGCGCGCCTGGCGCCAGGCGGCGCCGGCGGGACGGCTGGTGGCCATCGAGTCGTTGTGGGGCGACGCCGACCCCCTCGAGGCGCTGCGGGGCCGGGCGTGGAAGTTCGTGCAACGCCGGCGGGGCACGCCCCCTGACCACCACGGGCCCTATCCGGCCGAGGTGCGCGGCGCCCTGCCCCTGGGGACGGGCACCCATCCCCGGGCCGTGGCCAAGTTGGTGGGCGAGGCCGGTTGGCGCGCGCCCCGGCTGGTGCGCCTGCGCGACGTGGAGTGGGCTTCAACGCTCGAGCACCGGTTCCCCGAACGCTTCCTGGGCGTGACCCCGCGCTTCGCCGTCGTCGCCTCCTGAGCCGGCAGCCGCGCCCGTCAGGCGCGGGACGTGCCGGTCACGAAGCGTTCCAACGTGGCCCGGCTCACCGGGCCACGCACGGTCTGGACGATGGTGCCCGAGGCGTCGATGAACACGGTGCCGGGATAGCCGACCAGGCCGAAGCGCGGCGCCAAGGCGCTATCGGCGTTGGCCCCCACCACGAACGACACGCCGCTCTTGCGGGCGAAGGCCAGGCCGCTAGCGGGATCATCGTTGCCGTCGACGCCCAGGAAGACCACCCCGTCACCGGCGGCGAGCTCCTGGCGGGCGACGCGGGCCACCACGGGCAGCTCGGCATGGCAAGGGCCGCACCACGACGCGAAGAATGTGAGGACCACCGGTCGGTGCGCCTGGCTCCCCTTGAGGGGGAACGACACCGACGGCCCACCCCCCAGACGCGGCAGCGAGAAGGCCGGGGCCCGTTGCGGTCCGCTGCCCCCGGTGACCAGGAGCCCGATGACCAACCCTGCGGCGGCCGCCAGCCCCACCACGATCCCCACCCACCGGCGCCGTGTCCCCGGGGGGGCTGGGACGCCGAGGGGTTGGGTCAATGGAACCGGATGAGCACGTCGCCGGCCATGGCGGCGAACAACAGGGTCAGGTAGGTGATCGAGTAGCGGAACAGGGCCATGGCGGCGCGGTCGGTCTGTTGGCGGCGCAGGCGCAGAGCGAAGGCGATGAACAGGGCGCCCAGGACCAGGGCGCCCGCCAGGTAGAGCGGCCCCATGTGGCCCACCGCCGCGAACACGACGGTCACGATCACGAGCACCACCGAGTACAGCAGGATCTGCCCGGCGGTGCGGCGCAGGGTGGCGACGACGGGGAGCATGGGGACCTGGGCCGCGGCGTAGTCCTCGCGGTAGCGGATGGCGAGCGCCCAGAAGTGCGGGGGCGTCCAGATCACGATCACGGCGAACAGCACCAACGGCGCCCACCCCAGCCGACCGGTGACCGCGCTCCACCCCACGAGCACGGGCACGGCCCCGGCCGCCCCTCCGATCACGATGTTCTGGGTGGAGGTGCGCTTGAGCCACAGCGTGTACACCACGATGTAGAAGGCGGTGGCCGCCACCGCCAGCACCGCGCTCAGCAGGTTCACCAACGACCACAGCTCGGCGAAGGCGGCCGCTTCGAGCACCACGGCGAACACCGTGGCGGCGAGCGGCGTGAGCTCCCCGGTCACCAGGGGGCGGTGCCGGGTGCGGTGCATGACCCGGTCGATGTCGCGGTCGAGCACCATGTTCAAGGCGTTGGCCCCACCCGCCGCCAGCGCCCCGCCGACCAGGGTGTAGAGCATCAGCGTCACCGACGGGACGCCGCGGCGAGCCACCAGCATGGTGGGGAGCGTGGTCACCAGCAGCAGCTCGATGATGCGCGGCTTGGTCAACGCCACGTAGCTGCGGGCCCTCGCCCCGCCGGCCCGGATGGCGCGGGGGACCGCAGGGGGGAGCGAGGACATCGGGCGGAGCCTACGGCGAGGCGGCGAGCCTCACAACGTGACCCGAAGGCAATGTGGCCCGGAGGCAGCGTGACCCGAAGGCGGTGTCGGCCCCACCGGTACCATGGTCCTCCGGTGCAGCTCACCGGCGTCACCCCCCGGGCCTTCCTCCGCATCACCCAGATCACGCTGGTGCTGGTGGTGCTGAACATCGTCACCGGCGCGGCGGTGCGCCTGACGGACTCGGGGCTGGGCTGCCCCGATTGGCCGACGTGCTCACAGCACCACCTCACGCCGGCCATGTCGTTCCACCCCGCCGTCGAGTTCGGCAACCGCATGGTGGTCGTCGTCCTGTGCGTGTTCACGGCGCTGACCGTGCTCGCCGCCCTGCGCCGGGTGCCGCCGCGCCGGGACCTCGTGTGGCTATCGGCCGGACTGCTCGGCGGCGTGCTGGGCGAGGCCGTCCTGGGCGCCGTCGTCGTCTACACCAAGCTCAACGCCTATGTGGTCATGGCCCACTTCATGGTGGGGATCGCCCTGCTCACCGACGCCGTGGTGCTGGGGCTGCGGGCCGGGCGCCAACCCGGTCCCGGTGCCCCGGTGCCCAAGGTGGGGCGGCGCGAGCGGCTCCTCAGCCGGGTGATCCTCGCCGGGCTGGCCCTGGCCATCGCGGCGGGCACGGCCACCACCGGGGCCGGGCCCCACGCCGGGGGCAAGGGCGCCAAGCGCGTCTCCATCGCCCTGGCCGACATGGCCCGCATCCACTCCGGGATCGTGATCGTGGTGGTGGGGCTCACCCTGGTGCTGCTCTATCTCCTCGACCGCACGGGGGCGCCGGCCTCGGTGCTCGAGCGGGCCCGCCTGTTGATCGGGGCCATGGTGCTCCAGGGCGCCATCGGCTACACCCAGTACTTCACCCACCTGCCGGCGCTCCTCGTGGGCGTGCACGTCTTCGGGGCCACGGTGGTGTGGAGCGCCATGCTGTGGTTCCGCGACGGGCTGGCCCAGCGGGGCGCCCTCATCGCCCGGCCGGGCCCGGCCTCCGACCACCTGGCGCCGACCGTGGCGCGCGCCGTTTCCGACAGCGCCGTCGCCGAGAGCGCCACCCCGGTCCCCCGATGACGGGGCCCGGCACCGAGGTCCAGCCCGTCGAGATCGACGACCCCCATTCCGGGGAGGACGTGCTCGTCGACCGACCGTGGCTGGTGATCGTGTGGAACGACCCCATCAACTTGATGTCCTACGTCACCTACGTGTTCCAGAAGCTGTTCGGCTACAGCCGGGCCAAGGCCACCAAGCTCATGCTGGACGTGCACCACAAGGGTCGGGCCGTGGTGAGCTCGGGGCAGCGCGAGCGGGCCGAGCTCGATGTGTTCCGGCTCCACGAGCACGGTCTGTGGGCCACCATGGAGCAGTCGTCGTGATCGGGCGGCGGCGCTTCGCCCGCGACCGCCACGGCCGCATCCGGCCCGGGCTCGAGGCTCCCGAGCGCGAGCTGCTGCGCATGCTCCCCGAACAGGCCCGCGAGCTCGTCGCCCACGACGACCACAGCGCCCAGCGCCTGTTCCCCGTGGCCTACCCCGACGACGAGGCGGCCCAGACCGACTACCGGGAGATGATGGGCACACAGCTCCTCGAGCACCACCAGCAGGCGCTCGACATCCTGCTGGCCACGGTGGACGCCGCCACCATCGACACTGACGAGCTGCACGGGTGGCTGGGGGCGGTGGAGGTCCTGCGCTTGCTGCTCGGGACACAGCTCGACGTGAGCGAGGACATGACCGAGGTCGACCCCGCCGACCCGCGCGCCGACCAATTCACCGTGTACCAGTACCTGAGCATGCTCCAGAACGAGATCGTGGACACCCTGGCCGCCGCGCTGCCCCGGGACGGCACCTGAGGTGACGCCCCGGCTGCTCACCATCATGGGATCGGGCGAGACGGCGCCCACCATGGTCAAGGTGCACCGTGCCGTGGTCGAGCAGCTGGGGCCGGGCCCCGTCCACGGGCTCATGCTCGACACGCCCTTCGGGTTCCAGACCAACGCCTCGGAGATCGCCTCGCGGGCGGTGACCTACTTCCGCGACAGCGTGGGGGCCGACCTCGACGTGGCCGGCCTGCGGCGGGCCGCCGACCTCGAGGGGCCCGCCGGCGACGCCATCGTGGCCAAGCTGGCCGCCGCCCCGCTGGTGTTCGCCGGGCCCGGGAGCCCCACCTACGCCCTGCGCCAGTGGCAGGGGACCCTGGTCCCGTCGCTGTTGGCCGAGAAGCTCACCTTCGGGGGCGCGCTCACCTTCGCGTCGGCCGCCGCGCTGACCCTGGGGGTCGTGACCGTGCCCGTGTATGAGGTCTACAAGGTCGGGGAGGACCCCCGCTGGGTGCCCGGGCTCGACCTGCTGGCGGCCATCGGCCTGCCCGTGGCGCTCATCCCCCACTACGACAACGCCGAGGGCGGCACCCACGACACACGCTTTTGCTACCTGGGCGAGCAGCGCCTGGCCGGGCTCGAGGGCGAGCTGCCCGAGGGCACCTTCGTGCTGGGCGTGGACGAGCACAGCGCGCTGAGTATCGACCTCGACGCCGAGCGGGCCACCGTGGCGGGCCACGGGGGCGTCACCGTCCGGGTCCGGGGGCGCTCGACGCGCCTCGAGTCGGGGGAGACCGTCGCATTGGGCCGCCTGGTGGAGCTGGCGGCCGACCTGGCTTCGGGCCCGCGCCGCGCCCAAGTGGAGGCCGGCTCGGCCACGCAGACAGGGATACCCGAGCCCGAGTCGATGGTGCTCCCGCCGTCGGACGGGCCGCCCCTGCTGGGCGCCATCCGGGGATTCGAGGAGTCCTTCCGCCTGGCCCGGGCGGCGTCGGACGTGCCCGGCATGGTGGGCGCGCTGCTCGGCCTCGACGACGAGCTGTGGGCGTGGAGCGCCGACACCATGCAGTCCGACGAGCGCGACCGGGGGCGCGCCGCCCTGCGAGCCATGGTGGCCGAGCTCGGCGAGCTGGCCGCCACCGGGGCACGCGATCCGGCCGGGGTGGTGGGGCCCTACGTCGAGCTGGCCCTCACGCTGCGGGACTCGGCCCGCCGGGAACGGCGCTTCGCCGACGCCGACGCCGTGCGCGACGGCCTGGTGGCCCTGGGGGTCGAGATCAACGACACCCCCGAGGGCTCGGCGTGGCGGCTCCCCGACGGCGGTGAATCCCGGTGAGCGTCGAGGGGGACCCTGCTAACCTGCCAAAGCCCTGATCGGTCCAGCCCCCATCGTCTAGTGGCCGAGGACGCCGCCCTTTCAAGGCGGTAACACGGGTTCGAATCCCGTTGGGGGTGCAGCGAGTGGGGGCGACGCTGACCGGGGTCCTGTGGTGCAGTCTGGAGTGCACGCCGGCCTGTCAAGCCGGAGGTCGCGGGTTCAAATCCCGTCAGGACCGCCGCCGAGGAGACCCTCCCCGGCATGCGGTCGGGTAGCTCAGTTGGTAGAGCGCGCGCCTGAAAAGCGTGAGGTCACCGGATCGACGCCGGTCCCGACCACGACACAGACCGGTGACCACGCCGCGGCGGTCGCCGGGCACCCGATTGAAAGCTGGCCCGCACCCCGGTAGCGTTCCCCCACCGAGCAAACGCCCCTGGTAGGGGCCTCGCCGGGGGGGTGGGGACCATGGGTCGACCAAGGCGGGACGTCCCGGCACGCATGGGCGCGCGGCGCCTGGCCGGTGTGCACCGGTTCCGGCTCGTGGGCCAGGTGCTGGCGGCCTCGCTCATCGCCATCGGCACCGGGCTACTGGCCACCACGCTGGCCGGGGCGGCGCCGTCGGGCTGGCAGGTGAGCACCTCCGCCACCGCACCGGTGGGCGAGCTCCCCGGGGTGTCGTGCCCCACGGCCACCATGTGCGTCGGGGTGGGGGCCAACGCCGACGGATCGGGAGCGCAGATCGTGGCCAGCACGGGCGGGGTCTCCACGTGGGCGATGCAGAGCGCGCCCTCCGCCACGGGACCGCTCGTGGGGGTGAGCTGTGGGACCGCGGCGACGTGCGTGGCGGTGGGATCGGACCCCACCTTCACGGTGGCCAGCATCGCGGCGACCACCAACGGCGGTGCCACCTGGACCAACGAGACCACCCCCGCCTCGGCCGGCGCACTGGCCGGCGTGAGCTGCTTCAGCGCCACATCGTGCGTGGCGGTGGGGAGCACGCCGGACGGATCGGCGGCGGTCATCCTCACCACCTCCAACGGCGGGACGACGTGGGTGAGCGAGACCCCACCGTCCACGGTGGGGGGGCTCGAGGCGGTGTCGTGCTTCAGCGCGGCCACGTGTGTGGCGGTGGGCACCAATGCCGATGACTCCGCCGCGGTGATCATCTCGAGCGCCAACGGGGGGGCCACGTGGGCGAGCCGGACCACCCCGGCCAAGGCCGGGGACCTCTCGGGGGTGTCGTGCCCGTCGGCGACGGTGTGCGAGGCCGGGGGGAGCAACGCCGCGGGCACCGCCGCGGTGATCGTGGGGTCCACCAACGGCGGCACCTCGTGGAAGGTCCAGACCGCACCGGCCGACGTCGGATATCTCGTCGGGGTGAGCTGCGGCTCCGCCTCGGCTTGCGAGGCGGTGGGCGAGAACCTCGACTCGAGCGCGGTGGTGGCCATCGCCACCGCCAACGGCGGCACGGCGTGGGCTGACAAGCCCGTGCCCAGCACCCTCGGCTCCCTCGACGCCATCGCCTGCACCTCGGCGGCCGCCTGCGTCACCACCGGGTCGGACGCCGTCGGCCTGGGCGCCGTGCTGGGCACCGCCAACGGCGGGGCGAGTTGGACGTCGGAGACCCTTCCCCCCGGCACCGGGGCGTTCGGCGCCATGAGCTGTGCCACCGCCAACACGTGCTTCGCCTTGGCCGACGCCACCAGCGGCAGCATCGTCGACGTCACCACCGACGGCGGCACCACGTGGGCGGAGCACCCCCTGCCGCCGGCCCTCCCCGGCCTGTCGGACATCGCCTGCCCGTCGGCGACGAACTGTGTCGTCGTCGGGATCGGAGCCGAGCAGGCCAGCGCCAACAGCTTCTCGTTGTCGGGCGCGGTGGCGACCACCACGGACGGGGGCACCACGTGGACGACCCAGACCCTGCCCACCACCGCCGGCCCGCTCGACGGCGTCGAGTGCACGTCGCTCACGACGTGCATCGCCGTGGGCGCCAGTCCGACGCTCACCCAAGGTGAGGTGCTCACCACCTCCAACGGAGGGACGACGTGGGTGGTCCAGGCCCTCCCGACCACGACCGGGCCCCTCACCGCCGTGACCTGCACCTCGGCCACGGCATGCCTGGCGGTGGGATACGTGGCCAACGCCACGGGCGCCGAGTCCGGTGAGATCCTCTCCAGCGCCGACGGCGGCACCACCTGGGTGGCGAGGACGGTTCCCGCCGGCGTCGGAGACCTGACCGCCGTGGCCTGTGAGTCCTCCTCCATCTGCGTATCGGCCGGACAGGGATCCTCCACCGCCCTCGGCTCTGTCTCCGCCGTCATCGTGAACACCACCGACGGCGGGGTGGCCTGGAGCTCGGCCGTGCTCCCGGCGGACGCCGGCTTGCTCAGCGGCGTGGCGTGCGTCCCGACCGCCTCGCTGTGCTTCGCCGGGGGCCAGACCTTGGCGGCGAGCAAGGCCGGGGACGTCGCGGCGATCTCCACCCCCCTCCTCGACCATGCCCTGCACAGCGCGGCGGTGCGGGCGGGAACCCTGCGGGGCCGTTCGATCCTCGCCGGCGCCCTGCGCACCCGGGCGCTCGCCGACCAGGTCAGGGGCGAGAACGCCATGGTGGCGCTGGTGGCGGCGGCGGGGGGCGGCGGGCAGATCCTCGCCAGCACCGACAGCGGCTCGGTCTGGGCCGACCAGGTCGTCCCGTCGACGTCGGGCATGGTGGGGCCGCTGCAGTGCCCCTCGACCGCCATCTGCTTCGCCGGGGGGTCCGACCCCTCGGGGGGCGGCATGATCCTGTCGCTGGCCCAACCCGGCACCACGACCACCACGACCACCACCATCTCGCCGACCACCACGACCTCCACGACGTCGCCGACCACCACGACCTCGACGGGTGTGACCACCACCACGGTGGCTTCCACCACCACGACGACGGGCACGTCGACCACCACGACCACGACGGTTTCCACCACCACCACGGTGGCGCCGACCACCACGACCACGGCTTCGACGACCACTACGACGGTTGCGCCGACAACGACGACCACGCTGGGGACCTCGACCACAACGACGACTCCCCCCACCACCACGACCACGGGCGCGGCCACCACGACGACCACGGGCGCGGCGTCGACGACGACGTCACGGCCCGCCTCCACCACGACGACGGCGGCGGTGGCAGCGGCGGCGGGCTCGGGAAGCAGCTCGGGCTCGGGAAGCAGCTCGAGCTCGGGAAGCAGCGCCACGCCGTCGGTGTCGAGCAGTTCGCTGGCCTTCACCGGCCCCGGGAACGGCGTCAGTTGGACGGCGCTGCTGGGCGGTGCGCTCGTGATCCTCGGTCTGGTGCTCCTGGTGCTGCTGAGCACACCACGCCGCGTGGTCGTGGCGCTGGCCTACGCCGGGGTGACACGGCGCCGGCGTGATGTGCGATCTCGTCTGAGTGGGCTCGGGGGCGCGTTGGCGGTGCGCGCCGCACGAACCGCACGATGGATGCTGGGACGCTGAATTCGAAAAAAACTTGGGAAAAACGCGATCTCACTTGGCGCGTCGCCCCGCGCGTAGACAACAATAGGCCCCCATGAACAAGAGAGAGCTTGCCAAAGCGGTGGCCGTGCACGCGGATGTGGACCTCAAGACGACGTCCTCTGTCCTCGAAGGCTTCACCGAAGTCGTGACCGCCGTCGTATCTCAGGGGGAGCCGGTGGCGATCACCGGGTTCGCCAAGTTCGTCAAGGTCAATCGCCCCGCCCGTATGGGCCGCAATCCTGCCACCGGGGAAGCCATCCGCATCAAGGCTTCCAAGAAGGCGCGCATCACACCGGTGAAGGCCTTCAAGGACGCCGTGATGGCTCCGGCCACGGCGCCGCGCCTGAAGCGGGGCGCCTTCCCGACCAGTGACGAGGCCGTGCGGGCCGCCGGGAAGACGGCGGCCGCCGCCGCGCCGCGCAAGGCCGCACCGGCGCGCAAGACCGCCAAGCGGGCGCCGGCCCGCAAGACCGCCGCCCGCAAGGCTCCGGCCCGTCGCACCACGGCCAAGAAGACGACCGTTCGTCGCACCGCCAAGAAGACGACCGCCCGCCGGCGGTAACGGCGCACGAGCTCTCCCGAGGGCTCGTCGACGGCGATGAAGATCGAGGGCGCGCACATCCTGGTGACGGGGGCGTCATCGGGGATCGGCCAAGCGCTGGCTCCCCTATTGGCGGCGCGCGGTGCCACCGTGGGCATCGCGGCGCGCCGGGCCGATCGTCTCGAGGAGACGCTGGCGCGCTGTCGGGAGCACGCGCCGGGGTCGCGCCTGTGGGTGGTCGACCTGTCCGACGTCGACGCCGCGGTGGCCCTCGTACACGACGCCTGGGACGCCTTCGGGGGGCTCGACTGCCTGGTGAACAACGCCGCGCTGGGCAAGCGCAAGCTGGTGGCCGATCACACCCCCGAGGACCTCGAGGTGGTGATGCGCACCAACTTCATGTCGCCCATCCGCATGAACCTGGCCGTGCTCCCGCTCATGCTGGCGCGCGGCTCGGGGACCATCGTGAACGTGGCCAGTGGCGGGGGCCGGTTCGGGATCGTGCATGAGTCGGCGTACTGCGCGGCGAAGTTCGCCATGACGGGCTGGACCGAGGTGGCCGCCATGGACCTGGCCGATACGCCCATCGAGGTGAAGCTGATCCAGCCCGGGGCCATCGCCACCGAGATCTGGATACCCCAGCCCGGTGAGCTCCCGGGACTGCCCGGGGCCGAGTTTGTCAGCGCCGAGCAGTGCGCGGCGGGGATCGCCGACGCGCTCGAGACCGAGGGCGTCGAGTTCTTCGTCCCCGCCGAGCTCAAGGTGCACGTGGACTACAAGAACAGCGACCTGGCGGGGTGGATCGAGCTCATGAGTGCGTTGGGACGGGCCAAGGAGACCGCCGGCTGAAGCGCCGCCCGGAGACCATGCCGGGGAGGATGGCGATGACGTGGGCCCCGGGGCCGGGCTCCCACAGGTCGGGGGCCCGCTCCAGGGCCGAAGCCACGGCGTCGACGTCGCGGACGTCGCGCGCCACCCCCACCACCAGCACGCTCCACCCGCCGGTCCAGTCGGGGTCCACGTCGTCGACCTCGAAGGCCACCACGGTGTCGGCCACCGCGGCGTGCAGGTCGGTGCCATCCCCGGCACGAAAGACGACCTGCCCGTCGAGCAACCGGTAGTGGACGGGGAAGATGGCCGGCACCGCCCCGACGGTCACCGCCACGCGCCCCAGGCGCGCGCCGGCCAACAGCTCTAGGCACTGCTCCGCCACGAGAACCTCGAGGCCCTCGGTGTCGGTGAGCACACGATCCACCTTGGCCTCCCTGCGCCGACCCGGCTAGAGGCCAACGACCCCACTCACCGGGCGTTCGGTAGGTTCGGCCCGGGGACCGACCGGACCGGGGGAGACGCCGTGACCGACGTGGTGGACGTGGTGGTGCTGGGTCTGGGGCCCGGCGGCGAGGAGGTGGCCGGGCGCCTGGCCCAGGCCGGCCTCGAGGTGGTGGGCATCGAGGGGAAGCTGCTCGGCGGGGAGTGCCCCTACTGGGGGTGCGTCCCCTCCAAGATGATGATCCGGGCCGGCAACCTCCTGGCCGAGGCGCGCCGGGTGCCGGGCATGGCGGGGGCCTCCACCGTCACCCCCGACTGGACGCCGGTGGCCCGGCGCATCCGCGACGAGGCCACCGACAACTGGAACGACCAGGTGGCCGTGGACCGCTTCGTGAGCAAGGGCGGGCGGTTCGTGCGGGGCTGGGGTCGCCTCGACGGGCCGCGGCGCGTGGTGGTGGGCACCGACGCCTACGAGGCGCGCCGGGCGGTGGTGGTGTCCGTCGGGGCCAAGGCGTGGGCGCCCCCCATCCCCGGCCTGGCCGAGTTGGCCGGCACCTACTGGACCAACCGCGACGCCATCGAGGCCGACGCCCTCCCGGGCTCGCTGGTGGTGCTGGGGGGTGGGGCCATCGGGGTGGAGCTGGGGCAGATGTTCGCCCGCTTCGGCACCGAGGTGTCCATCGTGGAGGGCGCCGAGCGGCTGTTGGCCCCGGAGGAGCCGGAGTCGGCCACGCTCGTGACCGAGGTGCTGCGGGGCGAGGGCCTCGAGCTCCACACCTCGGCGAGCATCACCGCCGTGCACCACGACGGGGGGCGCTTCACCCTGGAGCTCGACGGGGACGCCCCCGTCAGCGGGGAGCGCCTCCTGGTGGCCACGGGCCGGCGCCCCGACCTGGCGGCCATCAACGCGGCCAGCATCGGCGTCAACGAGCACGCCCACGGGATGGCCGTGGACGACCACCTGCGCGTCACCGAGGGCGTATGGGCCGTGGGGGACGTCACCGGCGTGGGGGCGTTCACCCACGTGTCGATGTACCAGGCCAACATCGCGCTGCGCGACATCCTGGGCGAGGACCCCGCCCCGGCCGAGTACCGGGCGCTGCCGCGCGTGACGTTCACCGACCCCGAGGTGGGCTCGGTGGGCCTGAGCGAAGCCGCGGCGCGCGCCCAGGGCCTGGCCGTGCGGGTGGGGATCTACCCCGTGCCCGAGTCGACGCGGGGATGGATCCACAAGGTGGGCAACCAGGGCTTCATCAAGCTCGTCGAGGACACCGGCCGCGGCGTGCTGGTGGGCGCCACCTCGGCCGGGCCCGCCGGCGGCGAGGTGCTGTCCATGCTCACCCTGGCCATCCACGCCGAGGTTCCCGTGGCGCGGCTTCGGCAGATGATCTACGCCTATCCGACCTTTCACCGGGCCGTGGAGGCGGCGCTCACCGACTTGGTTTCGTGATGGCAGCAGCGTCGTGATGGCGGTGAAGAGACGCCGTCAATGCGTCTTCGGCCTGATCTCCGACCTGCGGCGACGCTCGAAATGCCGCCGTGCCCTCGCGTGTCAGATCTGTGTCACATTCTTCGGTGTACGAGGGAGCATCGGGAAAGACCGGCTTTCTCGCCTCGGTGACCGAGTTGCTCTGCAGGGGACCAGGGTGGGGTCGAAGATCTCGTGAGTCCGTTCATCAAGTTGGAGCCGGGGACTGCCATACGCGAAAGGGCCGCCCCGCGGGGCGGCCCTTTGATTCAACGGTGGGATCGGGCTGCTCAGGCCGCGCCCTGCTGGAGCTTTTCGAGGCGCTCCTGCCCGCCTCGGTGAGCCAACGGCCGTCGTTCTTGAGAACGAGGAGCGCGGCGGCGTAGTAGCCCGCCGTCCCTCGGGGGTCCATCCCGGCCTCCTTGGCGGACCGGCTCACCTCGGCGGCGGTCGCTGCGCGGCCCTGGGCGTTCACCTCGGCGATCCGCTCCAGCAAGATGCCCATGCTCTGGGCACTGCCTGGCGTGGGCACCGCCCTAAGGCCGCCCTGGACCGAGGGTGCCATCGAGGCCTCGATCTCATCGGCAAACGCCACCCGGCGTAGACAATATATTGTCTTTTAGACAGCTAACTGCTATTTTATTGTCTATCCAAGGAGGGAGATCATGCGCCAGACACACGCTCATTCTCGCGCCACACTCGAGGCCACCCGCCTCCTCGGGCTCGAGATCGCCCGGGCCCGGCGTGCCCGACGCTGGACCGCGGCGGACCTCGCCGAGCGAGCCGGGATCTCGGTGGTGACGTTGCGCAAGGTGGAGCGCGGTGATCCGACTGTGGCGCTCGGCACCGCCTTTGAAGTAGCGACGTTGCTGGGCATCCCCCTCTTCGGTGCCTCCCGCGAGGAGCTTCTCGCGCTGACCACCCGTGGCCGCGAGCGCCTGGCGCTCTTGCCAGCGCGGGTCCGCCAGCCCATGGCCGAGGTCCATGATGCCTTCTGAGCCCGCCCGCGCCTACATCTGGGCCTGGCTGCCCGACACCACCGAGCCGGTAGTGGCAGGGGTCCTTGAGCCCGCCGGTGAGCTCTTCGAATTCACCTACGGCCGTAGCTACCTGGAGCGCTCTAACGCTATTGCGCTCTATCCCGAGCTGCCGCTCCAACAGGGCCGTCAGCGTCCGCCCGGGGGCATGGTGGTCGCCGGGGTCATCCAGGACGCCGGGCCGGACTCGTGGGGCCAGCGTGTTCTAATGCACCGCCTGCTCGGCCGGGCGCGCCATGGGGACGACCCGGCGGAGCTTGGCCTGCTCACCTACCTACTCGAGTCGGCCTCCAACCGCACCGGTGCCCTCGACTTCCAGACAAGCCCGGAGGAGTACGTGGCCCGGGAGTCGGGTGGGACGCTCCAAGAGCTGCTCACAGCGGCCGAGCGCTTCGATGCCGGTGAGCCCTTGTCACCCGAGTTGGACGCCGCGCTCCTAGGAGGCTCGTCTCTGGGTGGTGCACGCCCGAAGGCGACCTTGATCGACGAGCAGGGTCGCCAGCTCATCGCCAAGTTCTCGTCGGTGCAGGACCGCTATCCGGTCGTGAAGGCCGAGGGCATGGCCTTGGAGCTAGCGCGCCGGGTCGGGCTCACCGTCGCGAATACCGAGGTGGTCGAGTGCCTGGGGCGCGACGTCCTCATTGCCGAGCGCTTTGACCGGACCGCTACGCCCGGCGAGCGAAGGATGATGGTCTCGGCACTCACGATCCTCGAGCTTGACGAGATGAACGGTCGCTATGCCACCTACTTCGACCTGGCCGATGTGATACGGGCCCGATTTGTCAACGCCAAGGCGACGCTGCGAGAACTGTTCTCGCGCATCGTCTTCAACATCTGCGTTGGCAACACCGATGACCATGCCAAAAACCACTCCGCCTTCTGGGACGGGAAGATGCTCGAGCTAACCCCGGCCTATGACCTGACCCCGATCGTCCGGACCGGCGGTGAGGCACGCCAGGCGATGGCCATCGGCCGCGACGGCTATCAAATGAGCCAGCTCGCCGGCTGCGTCCCGCAGGCCGAGACCTATTTTCTGAGCCCGGCCGAGGCCAAGGAGATCATCGACGGCCACCTCGAGGTGATCCGGACGCAGTGCGCGGAAGCGGCGGACGCAGCGCGACTCACGAAGATCGAGCGGGACAACCTCTGGGGGTCGGCGATCTTGAATCCCTATGCCCTAGAGGGATACCCGTTGGGTGTCGACGTCGGGAAACACTGACACCGGGAACCGGTGGCCGCGACTGCCCCCCTTCGGCCGTCTCGGCTATGTCAGCAGCTTGGAGATCTCATGACAGTGAATCAACGGACAACGAATCGGGACGACAGCCCAGCGATTCGCCGGGCGGCGGCGACCAACCCTCGGACAGAACTCAAACGCGCCACGTCTCGGTCAAATACGGAAGGGTCTTCCTTCCCCTCGCTGCCTGTGGCTTTCTGGTGGGGCTAGCTGGAATCGAACCGCGACCTCAGCATTATCAGGGCTCGTCGTAGTCGAAGCCGAGGTCGGGCGCCCCCAGCAGGGCCCGGAAGGTGACGCCCTCGCCCCCGAGGAGCTTCTCCGCGGCGCCGCCCCGGTCCACCACCGCCAACGCCAGCACCACCTCGGCCCCGGCGCCGCGCACGGCGGTGACCGCCTCGAGCAGCGAGGTGCCCCGGGTGACGGTGTCCTCGGTGACCACCACCTTGTCGCCCGGGTCGAGCGCCCCGGCCACGCGGCCCCCGCCCCCGTGGTCCTTGTCCTGCTTGCGAACGCTGAAGGCCTTGAGTGCCCGGCCCCGGGTGGCGGCCACCCCGGCGGTGACGAAGGCGACGGGGTCGGCCCCCATGGTGAGCCCGCCGATGGCGGTGGCCTCGTCGGGCAGGGCGGCGAGCACGGCCTCGGCCACCAGCAGCATGCCGCCGGGACGGCACACGGTCTGCTTGGAGTCGATGAACCACGTGGACTTGCGCCCCGACTTCAAGGTGAAGTCCCCCGTCTTCACCGAATGGGCCAGCAGGTGGTCGCGCAGCGCCTCGAGCGTCACCGCCGCCCTCCCATGTGCACCTGGCCGGAGCCCTCGGTGACGGCGCCGATGACCACGGCCGGGCTCCCCTCCGCCTCCAGCGCCTCGACCGCCGCGGGCCCGTCGGTGGCGGCCACCACCATGACCATGCCGATGCCCAGGTTGAACACCCGGGCCATCTCGGCGTCGTCGACGTCGCCGTGGCGACGGATCTCGCCGAAGATCCGGGGCTCGTCCCACAACACCGGCTCCACCACGGCGTCGGCGTCGGCGGGGAGCACGCGCACCAGGTTGCCGGGGATGCCCCCCCCGGTGACGTGGGCCACGGCGTGGGCGTCGACCTCGTCCAGGGCGCGCAGCACGGCGGGGGTGTAGATCTCCGACGGCTCCAGCAGCTCCTCGGCCAGGGTGTGGTCGGCACCGGACCAGGCGGGACCGTCGAGGCGGAGCCCGGCCCGCTCGAGCAGGACGTGGCGCGCCAAGGTGTAGCCGTTGCAGCGCAGGCCTGGTGACGCCAGCCCCACCAGCACGTCGCCCACCGCCACACGACCCGGTCCCAGCATGGCGTCGCGCTCCACCGCCCCCACGGCGAAGCCGGCCAGGTCGAACTGGCCGAGGGGGAGCGTGCCGGGGTGCTCGGCCATCTCGCCGCCCAGCAGGGCGCAGCCCGCCCGGCGACACCCGGCGGCCACCCCGGCCACGAGGTCCTCCATCTGCTGGGGGTCGAGCTTGCCGGTGGTGATGTAGTCGAGGAGGAACAGCGGCTCGGCCCCCGCGCACACGATGTCGTCCACGCACATGGCCACCAGGTCGATGCCGATGGTGTCGTAGCGACCGACCGCCGCGGCCACCAGGGCCTTGGTCCCCACCCCGTCGGTGGAGGACACCAGCACCGGTTGGCGGTAGCGGGCGGGGTCGAAGGCGAAGCTCCCGCCGAAGGCGCCGATGCCGCCGATCACCTCGGGGCGCGCCGTGGAGGCCACCAGGTCACGGATGCGGGCCACGGCGCTGTCGCCGGCGTCGATGTCCACCCCCGCGCCGGCGTAGGTGGCCCCCGGGCGCTTCTTGGTCATGCACCGCCCCGCCCGGCGGACAGCCCCACCGGGATGGGCACGGGGTAGTCGCCGGTGAGACAGGCCGTGCAGAACCCGGCGCCCGGCGCGTCGATGGCGGCCACCAGGTTGTCGAGCGACAGGTAGTCGAGCGAGTCCACGTTGAGGTAGGCGGCGATCTCGGCCACGGAGTGCTGGGCGGCCACCAGCTCGTCGCGGTCGGGGATGTCGATCCCGAAGAAGCACGGCCACGCCAGCGGCGGCGAGGAGATGCGCAGGTGGACCTCTTCGGCCCCCGCCTCGCGCAGCATGCGCACCACGGCCCGCTGCGTGGTGCCGCGCACGATGGAGTCGTCGACCACGATGATGCGCCGGCCCACGATGTTCTCGCGCAGGGGGTTGAGCTTGCGCCGCACCCCGGCGTCGCGGGCGTCCTGTCCCGGGGTGATGAAGGTGCGGCCGATGTAGCGGTTCTTCACCAGCGCCTGACCGTGGGGGATGCCGCTGGCGCGGGCGTAGCCCTCGGCGGCCGGCACCCCGGACTCGGGCACCCCCATGACGAGATCGGCGTCGACGGGGGTCTGCGAGGCCAGCAGCTCGCCCATGCAGCGCCGGGCGCTGTGCACCTCGCGTCCGTACAGGCGGCTGTCGGGTCGGGCGAAGTACACGAACTCGAAGATGCACAGATGGGGGTCCACCCGCTCGGCCGGGAACAGCTGCTCGGTGCGCACCCCCTTGGAGTCCACCACCACCATCTCGCCGGGCTCGATCTCGCGCACGAAGGTGGCCCCCACGATGTCGAGGGCGGGGGTCTCCGATCCGAGCACCCAACCCTCGGGGGCCTCGGCCGGCCCCAGGCGCCCGAGGCACAACGGCCGCAGCCCTGTGGGGTCGCGCACCCCCACCAGGTGGGTGGCGTCGACCAGGACGAAGGAGAAGGCCCCCTCGAGCATGGGGAGCACCTCGCGCAAGGCGTCCTCGAGGGAGTCGTCAGGAGCGTCGAGCCCCTCACCGACTCCGGCGGCAACCTCGAGGTCCCCGTCATGGTCGGCGGAGTCGGCGCCGGCGTCCCAGGCAGAGGCGGGCGGGAAGCGCAGGGCCAGGAGCTCGGCCACCAGGTCGCTGTCGGAGGCCACCACCCCGGGCAGCATGCCGGCCTGGGCGGCCAGCTCGGCGGTGTTGGTCAGGTTGCCGTTGTGTCCCAGCGCGAACCCGGCGCGCCCCACGGCACGGAACACGGGTTGGGCGTTGCGCCATTCCGAGGCCCCCGTGGTGGAGTACCGGGTGTGGCCGATGGCCAGGGCGCCGGGCAAACACGACACGGTGCGCTCGTCGAACACGGTGGTGACCAGGCCCATATCGCGCACCACGGTGATGGCCTCACCGTCGCTGACGGCCATGCCGGCGGACTCCTGGCCGCGGTGCTGGAGGGCGAACATGCCGTCGAAGGTGAGCTGGGCGACGGCCTTTCCCGGCGCGTACACACCGAAGACACCGCAGGCTTCTTTCACCTGGCCCTCATCGCGTTGCCCTCACTGCGCCGGACGTTGCGGGGACTCCCGGTTCCCCCGACGCATCTGCTCGCCGCGTTGACGAGCCTACCCTCCCACATCGCCGTGTCGGTTCTTCGGATCGTGCCTGAACGGGGAGAACCCGCAGGTCCGGGGGCGGTGGCGGGTGCCCGGGTAGCCTCGGCCGGTGATCGAGGCGTGATCGACCTGCACACCCACTCCACCGTGTCCGACGGCTCGGAGACCCCGGGGGCCGTCGTCGAGCTGGCCGCGGCCGCGGGGTGCTCGGCGCTGGCGCTCACCGACCACGACAGCCTGGCCGGGCTGGCCGAAGCGGGGAGGACCGCCGCGCAACTGGGGGTGCGGCTGGTGCCGGGGTGCGAGGTGTCGTGTCGCAAACCGTCCCCCCCGCCCGGGGCGCCGAGGATCGAGGGGTCGGTGCACGTGCTCGTGTACTTCGTCGAGCCCGGGCCGGGCCCGCTCCAGGACGAGCTGGTGAAGCTGCGCGCCGACCGGGCGGTGCGCAACCGGGAGCTGGCGGCGCGCCTGGGGGAGCTGGGGACGGGGGTGACCTACGAGGACGTCCTGGCCGAGGCCGGTGACGAGGGGGGCATGGGCCGGCCCCATTTCGCCCGCGCCCTGGTCAGGGCGGGGGCGGCGCAGGACATCGACGACGCCTTCGACCGGTGGCTGGCCGACGGGCGGCCCGCCTACGTGCCCAAGGCCCGCCTCGACCCCACCGACGTGGCCCGCCTGGCCCACGGCTCGGGGGGCGTGGCCGTGATGGCCCATCCCCTGTCCACCGGGCTCGGCCCCCGCCAGCTCGAGCGGTTGGTGGCCGAGCTCGCCGACGGCGGCCTCGACGGGCTCGAGGCGACGTACTCCTCGTATGACCCCGACCAACGGGCCGTGTTGCGCCGCATGGCGGCGCGCACCGGGCTGGTGGCCACGGGAGGATCGGACTTCCACGGCACGTTCAAGCCCGGCCTGTATGTGGGCAGCGGCCGCGGCGACCTCGACGTCCCCGACGACGTGCTCGACGCCCTGGAGGCGCGCCGGGACCGGGTTCGCCCGCAGTGACAATGTCGTAGCGGTGACAATGTCGAAGAACGTGCACCGGCGCGCCGCCCGCACCACTCGTGTTCTCGTCTTCGTTCTGACGGCGGCGGTGCTGGGACTGCTGGCGGGGTGCGGCGCCGGCCTGCCGCCGGGGGGTGACCCGGGCAACCGGCACCTCGACCAACTGCGGGCCGACCCCATCTTCCGGACTCTCCCGCCCGACGCCCAGCGGACCGGGCCGATCGTGCGGACCCCGGCCCGCTACATCCCACCCGGTTTCAGCGGGGGCGGTTGGAGCGGCCCCGGCGTCACCTCGAGCTTCACCAGCCCCGAGCCCCCGACGACGGTGTTCGCCTACTACGCCACGCTGGCACCGTCGCTGGGATGGATCGCCACCGGGAACAGAAACATCCTGAACTACCCCGAGGTGTGGAAGAAGCACTTCCCCGGACACAAAGCGGACACCTTGTCGCTGATCGACCTGGACATCCGCAATGCGACCGTCGGAGCCACCCACACCTACGTCCTCAACGGGAGCGCCTGACCGTTCAACGCCAGGAGGCCGGCCGCCGTGGGCACGAAGCCACAGGCCTGGAAGTAGAAACGGCTCAGCGCGCCGTCCTCGAAGTCGACGTGGAGCCATTCGCAACCGGCCGCCCGGGCATGCTCGGCGGCCACGGCCACCAGTCTCGTCCCGACGCCGTGTCGACGGGACCCTGCGGCGACGGCCAGGTCCACGATGAAGGCGTGCCGAGCGCCGTCCCAAGCCACGTTGACGAAGCCCACCAGCTCACCCTGGCCATCGTCGTCGAAGGCGCACACCCAACCCAGGCTGTGCCCGGTGACCTGTGCCCGCCAGTCATGATCCACCCCGGGGTGTCCGAAGGCCTGCGCGTGCAGGACGTTCACCATCTCGTTGGTGAGCTCGCCACGCCACTCCAGTCGCTGGGCCACGGGCCCATGTTGCTCGACGGCGGTCACCGCTACTTGCACAGGTCGGGGATGTCGATGTGCACGGTGGAGCCGACCGCCACCGACGCCTCCTGCTGCGGCCGGCCCGGTTCGGGGACACCGGTGTTGCTGACCATGTACCGGCCCGGGGCCAGCACGAAGCGATAGATGCCGCCACCGGGCACGACCTCCGTGGCGACGAGCCGGCCACCCCGGAAGACGTCCACCCGGGCGGGGGGCTTCATGCCGCCGGGGCCCACGCAGGCCGCCGCTCGTCCGGTCAGCACCCCATCGGCGGCGGGACCGGGGCTGCATCCCGCCACGCAGACACCTAACACCACGGCTGCGACGACAACCCGTCTCCCCACCACCGTTTCGACGCTCCGGGCCCCCAAGCCGGTTCCCGTCAACGAAAGATCGGACGACTACGGAATGGGACGGTCGGCGCTGAGGATGCACAGGTCGTCCTGGGCGTAGACGACCTCCGGTCGAAGCCCGGCCTCGGTGAGCCACGCCACCTGATCCCCAACCGTGCTCGGCAGGTCGAATCCGTCGTCCAGAGGAACCGGGCGTGCGACCAGCTGCTCGGGGACTACGACGTCGCACAACACGAACCGTCCGCCCGGTCGTAGGACTGCGGCCACCCGAGCGAAGAGGTCAGCCTTCTCCGCTCGGTCGAGGTGGTGGACGGTGAACGCCGACACCACCAAGTCGAACGGCCCTGATGGCAAGGGGTCCTGCAGGCGGGCGGTGACAAACCTGGCAGTGGGCACGAGCCGGCGGGCATGGGCGAGCATGTCCCCACTGCAATCGATACCGACGAGCTGCGCGCCGCGGTGCACAGACAGGACCCGCTCGGCGGTGACCCCGGTACCGGAGCCGAGGTCGAGAATCCTCCGAGCCTCGACGGACGTCGTCGCCTCGGCCAAGGCCGACTGCAGGCGGTCGTAGGCCGGCACCTCGTCTCGGACCATGTCGAGGTAGGTCGCGGGGTCGAAGTGGAAATGTGTGCCCACCGGGCCGACCCTAACCTTGTGCACCCGACCTCCGGATCGGCAAGACTTTCTCTCCATGGAGCCCCTCGCTGTCCATCACGTGTCTCTCAATGTTCCCGACGTCGACGAGGGTGTGGCCTTCTACACCGGAGTACTGGGGGGCACGGTGCGCGACGACCGTCCCGAGCTCGGGATCGCCGGCGCCTGGATCAACCTGGGCACGCAACAGGTCCACCTCATCGAGGCTCCCGTCCCGCCCAACTACGGCCAGCACTTCGCCATCCGGGTAGGTGACCTCGACGCCGCCGTGAAGGAGCTGCGCGCCAAGGGGCTGGAGGTCGCCGATCCGGTCGCCGTGGGCCCCAACCGCCAGACCTTCATCAACGACCCGGCCGGCAACGCCGTCGAGCTCCACCAGGTGGGCGCCGTCAGCTGACACCGGCGCCCGCGGCGGGCGACCCTGGGGTCAGGGGATCCGCACGTCGTGATGCTGCTGCGCCATCCGCCTGTCCTCGTCGGTCAGGTCCTGGTCCTTGACGGGCACGACGAGCGTCCAGTGCGCCCCCACCGGACACCGTTGCAGCCGATACCACCCGAATCGAACCGCCTTGAACGACACCCCGGGAATCCAGATCGTGGTGAAGAGGTGGCCCTGTCGGCACCGCACGACGGTGTTGCCCCCGATCTTGTAGCCCAGACGCCGCGCCACCAGCGTTCCTCCCACGAGGACCACGAAGATCAGGACACGAACACGACGCCGGGCCGGCGACGAGGGTTTCACCGGACCACCCCGAGATCCCGGCTCAGGCGTCCCTGGTCATCATGCGCCACGCCCCGAGGACCGACCACACCACCAACCAGCCCACGATGACGCACACCGCCACCGTGTGGGTTTCGGGGATGAGCCGCATCGTCCCTTGGTTTCCGTTGGGGCCTCCGCCCCCTCCTCCGAACACGAACCCCAGCCCGGCCGGTTGGAGATGGGCCACCGCCAAGCCGACCACGCCGCGCTGGAGGTTGATCAGATGAGGGATGTGCGCCCGCGAGAAGATCGGCGTCAGCACGATCTCGAGCACGATCATCAGGATCACCGCCACCGTTCGCTGCCCGATGAGCGACGCCAGCCCGAGCCCCACCATGAACCCGACCAGCGCTTCGAGCTCGATCCACAACCCGGTCTTGACCATCAAGGAGGTGGACGGGTAGAGGAAGATCTTGTTGTAGTCCGAGTAGTCCTGCCGGGCGAACTGAATGGCCTGAGTCTTGAGCTGGGCGGCGGTCTGTGGTGCGGGGGCCACTGACCCGGGAGGTCCCTTGACGACGACGCCGCCGGGGCCGCCGCCGGGGCCGTTGCCACAGGGGATGTTGGCGGGCGTGGGCCCGTTGTAGGGGAAGTCGCAGAACACCTCGTTGACATGGCTTCCGGCCCACGTCTCGAAAGCGGAGAGCGAAAGTCCGGCGGGAACGTTGGCGCCGTCGTAATTGATGGTGGTCGGGGCGGCGAAGACGCACACCAAGCAGACGATGGCGAAGCCGGCGGCGATCAACGACCCGATGATGGCGAACCCGGCGGGGATCCGAGCCAGGTAGAGAGCCAACCGGGAACGGCCTGTCACCACCAGGTGCCGGAACATCCCCTCGGTGAGGTCGATCGATCCCGCCGTGCAACCCAAGGTGGCCGCCATGATGAAGCCGAAGACATACAGCACGCCGGCCACCAGGCCCTGGAAGATGTCGTAGCCACCCGCCGGCCCGTAGGAGTGCGGGGCGAAGGCATGCAGCAGCAGCCGGACGAGCAGGAACACGAACGGGATCCCGATGGTCACCAGCATCAGAGCGATCATGAGCCCGCGCCGCCGGCGCAGCTCCATGAACCGGGTGGTGATCATGCTCCAGGTGGGGATCCACGATCCCCGCCGGTCGTTCGGTCCTCCAACCGCGGCGGCAGAGGGAACCGGGGCCGGAGTGCTAGCGCCCACGTCGGAGATGGTGGTCATTCCGGGGCCCCCAAGCGACTCGTGACCTGCAGGAACCACGCTTCGAGCGACGCCTGGATCTCTTGGAGCCGGTACACGGAGATCCCGCCTTGCACCAGCACCCGGTTGATCTCGGCGATGACGTCGCGCGACGTCCCCGTGGGCAGGGTGATCCCGAGGCCCTCCATACCGACATCGACCTGGGCCCCGATGTTGGTGGCCTCGAGAAGGGCGCGGGCCCGATCGGGCTCGGAGCACTCGACATGGACGACCAGCGATGCCCCCGCCAGGAGTTCGGAGATCGGTCCCTGGCGGATGACGTTGCCTCGGTCCACGATGGCAACGGCATCACAGGTCCGCTCGACTTCGTCCAGGAGGTGCGAGGACAGCACCACCGTGCGGCCCTCGGCCACCAGGGAGAGGATCATGTCGCGCATCTCGTGCATGCCCGCCGGGTCGAGCCCGTTCATGGGCTCGTCCAGGATGAGCAGCTGGGGATCTCCCAACAGGCAGGCGGCCACCCCGAGGCGCTGGCGCATCCCCATCGAGTACTTCGACACCCGGTCGTCGGCCCGATGGAGGATGCCGACGCGCTCCAGTGCCGGGTCGATGCGGCCCCGAGCCGCCGGCTCGCGTGCGGCCGCCAGAAGCAGGAGGTTCTGCCGCCCCGTCAGATGTCCGTGGAACCGGGGCTCGTCGACGATGGCACCGACCCGTGCCAGCGCCTTATCGCGATGTTTGGGGACGGCATATCCCAGCAAGGACATCGTGCCGGCATCGGCGTGGGTCAAGCCCAGGAGCACCCGGATGAGCGTGGTCTTCCCGGCCCCGTTGGGGCCCAGGTAACCGAAGGCGCATCCCCGGGGGATGAGAAGCTCCACGCCGTTCACGGCGACCGTCGCCCCGAACCGCTTGGTCAACCCGTGGGTCTCGACGGCCCACTCACTTCCGGCGGTCCGGTTTTCGGGACTGTACGAGAGTGTTGTGGTGCTCATTCGACTCCCTTGACCGACTCCACGAAGTCGACGTTGATGTGGGTGGCGTCAGGAACGACCGACGACCGCTGGGGGGCCGGCGGGCGCCTTCGCTCGAGCGCGTGCACAGACGCTGAGGGTGCGTCCGACCTGTCCTGTCCTATTGGAACGAGAGTACCCCATGGTGGGGCGGAGATCGGCGAGGCCTGGACCGGTAGCTCACACATCGGGTGCATGGTGCGGGATTGACCGGCGGCCCACAATCAGGGATTACCCTGATGCGGCTCGAATCAGCGTCGTCAGCAGGCATTCTCAACGCGAACTCTATTGGTCGCACCACGGACCCTCGCGACATAATCACGCCATGACGATGATCTACCACGAGGACGACGCCGACCCCGGCGCCCTGGCCGAGAAGACGATTGCCGTGATCGGTTACGGCAACCAGGGCCGCTCCTGGGCCCTCAACCTGAGAGACAGCGGGTGCGAGCCCGTGGTGTGCGTCCGACGCGATGCGACTCGCGACCAGGCCGGCCTGGATGGTTTCGATACCCACGATGTTCAGGCCGCCGACGACGCCGACGTCATCTGCATCCTCGTGCCCGACGATGTCATACCCCTGTTGGGGCTCACGCCCGGTCCCCGGTCCTGTGTGATCGTGGCCTCCGGCTACACCCTGGCGTTCGGTCGTCTGGCGCCGGCGGGAGATGCCGGCATGGTCGCCCCCCGCATGCTCGGGCCTGAAGTGCGACGCTGTTACGAGGAAGGCGTGGGGTTCATCTCCGCTGTGGGCGTCCACAAGGACGTAACGGGCAGTGCTCTTGCTCTCGTGCTGGCGGTGGCGCGGGCCATCGGCGGTCTGCGTCAGGGCGGGATCGAGCTCACACCCATGCAGGAGGCGGTCCTGGACCTCGGGGTGGAGCAGGTGCTGTCACCGGCGCTCACGACGGTAAGCACCGCCTTCGTCCAGACCATGGTCGAGCACGGCATACCCATCGAGGCCGTGATCACCGAATTGGTGTTGTCAGGCGAGGTGGAGCGGACCTATCGGTTGCTGCGCGAGGTCGGCTACGCCGTGCAGTCGGAGTACCATTCGCCGACCAGTCAGTATGGCCAGCTCACCCGACGAGGCCGGTACGACCATCTCGAGCTGCTTCCTACGATGCGGGCCCTCGCCGACGACATCGAGAGCGGGCGGTTCGCCGATGAGTGGGACGCCGAGCGCGATGAGGGTTACCCCAATCTCACGGCCCTCAAAGAGCAGTACGCCGGACCTGCCATCCGCGAGTACGAAGCCGAACTTCGCACGCGTCTCGGTCCGGGTGCTCGTCGGTAGAAGCCGTCCTGCGCCCCGGTCCGATGGAGGGGCTCGTTTTGGCCGTGTAATGCTCGACTGATGGCCCCGGTCACCGCGCCCACCACCCGTCGCCGCGTGGACCGTCTGGCGACGCTGGTCACCGGGCGCCTGGCCAGCTGGATGGGCGTCACCTTCTGGTTGCTGGTGGTCGCCGCCGCCATACCGTTCGCCGCCAAGCTGGGCTCGGTCGAGACCAGCAAACTGACCGAGTTCCTCCCATCTGGCGCGCCGTCCACCCGGGCCCTCGAGCTGGACCAACGATTCCCTTCGGGGCGAGCGCTTCAGGCGGAGGTGGTCTTCTTCCGGCGCTCGGGGCTCACCCCGACCGACCTGGCCCGGGTCAACGCCGACAGAGCGCACCTCGTGGCCCGGTTCTCGACCGTCATCGGGCGCCCCTCGGGTGTTGTGGTGGCTCCGGACCGCAAGGTGGCGGTGGTCACCGCGCCCGTCCCCGGAGGTGAGCTCGCCATCGAGCACACCCTCACCCAGATGCGGTCCACCCTGGGCAACGGCGCCGGCGGCCTCGAGATCCGGGTCACCGGGGAAGCCGCCATCCAAGCGGACCTGCTCGGTGCCTTCTCGGGGGCGAGCACCCTGCTGCTGGTGGCCACCGCCGGGCTGGTCGTGATCCTCCTGGCC
Organism: uncultured Acidimicrobiales bacterium; assembly: GCA_963731665.1. Taxonomy (GTDB): domain Bacteria; phylum Actinomycetota; class Acidimicrobiia; order Acidimicrobiales; family UBA8190; genus Chersky-840. Next base: position 742,200 of record CAVSWP010000011.1, read on the forward strand.
GCCACGTATCGCAGCCCGGTGCTGTGGGTCGTGCCCATCGCGTGTGTGGGCATCGCCGAAGCCCTGGCCCAGGCCATCATCTACGCCCTGGGGCGGGCGGGCCTCACCGTCAACGGGCAGAGCACGGCGCTCGTCACGGTGATCGTCTTCGGTGCCGGGACCGACTACGCGCTGTTGCTCACGGCCCGCTACCGCGAAGAGCTGCGGCGCCACAGCGAGCATCGCGTGGCCATGATGGTGGCGTGGCGACGAGCGGCGGGAGCCATCGCGGCGTCGTCGCTGACCGTGGCCGCCACCCTGGCATGCCTTCTGCCGGCCAACCTGAGCCTCACGGCGGACTTCGGCGTGGTCGGGATCGTGGGCGTGCTCAGCGCCGCGGTCGTGGTGCTCGGCGCCTACCCGGCCCTTCTTCTGGTCATGGGACGACGGGTGTTCTGGCCCGCCGTTCCGCGCCACGCCCCGGGGTTCGTCCAGCGGGGCCCGTGGATGAGGCTCGGGCGAATCGTCAGCCAAGGTCGTCGGCCGGTGTGGGTTGCCGGCTTCGTGCTCCTGGTGGGCGCGGCCATCGCGCTCATCACGGTCGACACCAACGTCTCGTCGTTGAGCGAGCTCTCCTCGTCGGCCGCTTCGGTGCAGGGCTACGACCTCCTCGAGGGCAATTTCCCCGCCGGTGAGGTGTCGCCGGTGGACGTGGTGGTGACCGACTCGGCCTATCTCCCCGTCGTCCGCAACGCCCTGTCCAAGCTCCCCGTCACCGCCGCCTTGGGGCCGGCCGAGCACGCCGGCGACATGGCGCGCTTCGATCTGATCCTGTCGGTGAAACCCACGGGGAACGAAGGGTTCGCGGCCATACGGGAGCTGCGGCAAGCCGCCGGCGCCGTTACCGGCAACCACGTGCTCGTGGGCGGCCAGACAGCCGAGGACCTCGACACCGCCATCGCCTCGCATCACGACACGCTGTTCATCGTCCCCGCCGCGCTGGCGGTGGTGTTGATCGTGTTGTGGTTGGTGCTCAGGGCGGTGCTGGGCCCGTTGGTGGTAGTGGCCACGGTGGTGGTGACGTTCGCGGCGGCGCTCGGCCTGGCCTCGGCCATCTTCGTCCCGCTCCTCGGCCTGCCGGGGATCGATCCGACCGTTCCCCTTCTTACCTTCGTCTTCCTGGTGGCGTTGGGAGTCGACTACAACATCTTCCTCCTGACCAGGGTGCGCGAGGAGGTCAAGCGCGACGGGATCACCGACGGCGTGCGCAACGGCGTGGCCAGCACCGGCGGCGTCCTCACCTCCGCCGGCGTCATCCTGGCGGGAACCTTCTCGGTGTTGGCCATCTTGCCCATCGTGGCGTCGAGGGAGATCGGCATCGTCGTCGCCATCGGTGTCCTGGCCGACACGTTCCTGGTCAGGACGATCCTGCTTCCCACCCTCGTCGCCGACATGGGAACCCGCTTCTGGTGGCCCACGAAGGTACCGCCATCTCTCACGACGACACCCAAGAGGCCGCGCCGGCGACTAGGAAAACTCTTGCGAGGAGCCCGCTGACATGGCCCAGCCTCTGACCGCCATGGACGAGCACTTCATCCACCAGATTCCCGAACCACTGCCGAACGTCGTGCTGCACCACCCCCACTGGCGCGAGAGCTATTTCTTCGCCGTCCACCGGCCCGACGCCCTGGGCGACGTCGTGTTCCTCACGCTGGCGCACTATCCCCAGCACACCACGATGGACTCGCTCCAGATGGGCCGGGTCGATTCTGTCCAGCTCATCGGCCACCACTCCCGTCCGTACGACGGGGACCCGCACACTACCGACGTGGGGGCGGCGCGCGTCCGGGTGGTGCGCCCCTTCGAGGAGTTGCACCTGTGGGCCGATCCCGATCGCTGCGAGATCGGCATGGACCTCATCTTCCGAGCCCGGACCAAGCCCTACGGCCTGCGGCGCGGCACCATGCGGGCCGGCGACGAGATCATCTGGGACCAGAGCCACATGCTCCAGTCGGGCACCTACCACGGCACGTACAGTGCCGGCGGGGTCACGTATCAGGTCGACGATTGGTGGGGCCAACGCGATCACTCGTGGGGCATCCGTAACCACGGGCGCTGCCCCCTGTGGCTGTGGTTCCAGATCCAGCTGCCCGACGGCTTCCTCGGCGTGTGGCACTGGGAACTGGCCAACGGCACCCGGGTGTACACCGACGGCTGCTGGGCCGGAACCGACGGCACCGATCCGGTGCCAGTCGTCGATTTCACCCACGCCATGCAGTGGACGGGGGCCGACGGCGCGCCAGTTGGATTCGGTGAGCACGGCGATGCGGTCACCGGGCTGGGCGGCCAGTGCGTCTTCACCCTCGAGGGCGGGCAACGGATCGTCGTCGACGGCGAGGGCACCTTCGACCGCCCCTACGAGCCCTTCCACCGCGGCGGCCTCAACCAGATGCGGGTGCGCACCGACGACGGCCGGCACGGCACGGCCATCTACGAGGTCACCGGCTCTCACCATCACCACTACTTCCCCGACACCGTGGTGGACGGGACACTCCCGTCATGACCGGTGGCGCCATCCCCATCGCCGACACGCCCGAGGCCCTCACCCCCAGCTGGCTCACCGCCGCCCTGACGACAACGCGGATTCTCGAGGGCGCCCAGGTCGTGAAGGCGACCTCCCGACCCATCGGCACCGGCCAGATGTGCGACTGCGTCCGGCTCGCCGTCCACTACGACCGGCCGACCGACGCCCCCGGCACGATCGTGGCCAAGCTGCCCGCCGCCGACGAGACCAGCCGGGCCACCGCCAAGGCACTGCGCAGCTACGAGAACGAGGTGCGCTTCTACCAGCAACTCGCTCCCGAGCTCCCCATCCGCACGCCACGGGCGTACTACGCCGACATCGACGTCGAGTCGGCCAGCTTCGTGCTGTTGCTCGAGGACCTCGCCCCCGCCCAGCAGGGCGACCAGCTCCGCGGCTGTTCACCCGAGCAGGCGGAGATCGCCCTCCAGGAGCTGGTCAAACTGCACGCGGCGCGCTGGGGAGACCCGACCCTGGCCGATATCGAGTGGCTGCATGGCGACAAGACCGCCAACCGTGAGTTCCTGGGCATACTCCTGCCGGGGCTGTGGGACGGCTTCCTCGATCGGTACGCAACGGATCTCGGTGTCGACGTCACCCGAGCCGGCACGGTCCTGTTCTCCCAGATCGAGGCCTACCTGCTGGCCGACCCGGGACCCTCGACCGTCGTCCACGGCGACTACCGGCTCGACAACCTGCTCTTCGATCCCGCTCCCGGCGGGACCCCGGTGGCCGTGGTCGACTGGCAGTTGTGCACGGACGGCCCTGGCATGCACGACGTGGCGTACTTCATCGGCGCCGGACTGGGCGTGGACGAGAGGCGATCCGCCGAGGCCGATCTCGTGCGCGGCTATCACGCGGCCCTCGTCAGGGCCGGCGTCCACGACTACACCTGGGAGCGGTGCTGGCTGGACTACCGGCGAGGCACCTGGTCCGGGCTCATCATGGCCGTGGCCGCCTCCATGCTCGTCGAGCGCACGGCACGTGGTGACCAGATGTTCCTGACGATGGCCGAGCGTCATGCCCGCCACGCCCTCGACCTCGACGCGCCCGAGGCCATCTGAGCTGACTCACAAAATGGGCCGGCTCCCAATAGGTGGGATCACCTAGGCGGTCCAGGTGATTCCTCCCTGTCGTCCCCAGTGGCGCCAATCAATACTGACAGCGGGCACGGGGGTTGCTGGGGCCTCAGGCATGTCGGCGATTGATGAAATCGCAGATCAAGACAGGTCCAGCGCTGATCGGGGGTCGGGATGGCGGGAATCGAGCGCACTCGCCGTGACCCAACTCCCGGATCGTCGGGGCACCGATGGTCGCGACGTCAGTTCCTGGCGGCGTCGGCGGGTGCGGCCGCTTTGGGAGTGCTCGAATGGACTCCGGTCTTCCGGGTGCCCGCCGCGAGTGCAGACAGCACATTACCGCCACCCCCGAACTTCCCGCCCACGATCCCGCTCTATCAGCAGGCCTTTCAGAACTGGTCGGGCGAGATCGTGCTCGACGATGCCTGGACCTGTGCCCCGCAGACGGATGCGGACGTCGTCACCCTTGCCAACTGGGCCTACCCAGTGGGCTATCAGGTCAGAGCCCGGGGCATGATGCACAACTGGTCGCCATTGGTCATGCCGGTGGGGTCCGACGGCAACAACCTCGTTCTGGCCGACACCACGAGATTCCTCACGGCGGTCACCGTCAATGCTTCGGGTTCACCAGCCACTGTGACCGCACAGACCGGGGTCACGATGGACGTGCTCCTCCAGGACTTGGAGAATGCCGGGCTGGGCCTCACCGCCCATCCCGCTCCCGGAGACATCACCATCGGTGGAGCGATTGCGATCGATGGCCACGGCACCGCCGTACCGGCTGCCGGTGAAACGATCATTCCGGGCCACACCTACGGTTCCGTGAGCAATCTCATCCTCTCTCTCACGGCGGTTGTCTGGAATCCTGGTCAAAGCCAGTACGTCCTTCAGACCTTCGAACGGGCCGATCCCGCCATTCAACCTCTGTTGACCCACCTCGGGAGAACCTTCATCACGGAGGTCACTCTCCAAGTCGGCGCCAACAGCCGACTCCGGTGCCAGAGTTTCGTCAATGTTCCCGCCAGCGCACTGTTCGGCCCACCTGGTTCGAGTTCTCAGACCTTCGACAGCTACCTGGAACAATCTGGTCGAGTTGAAACCATTTGGTTCCCTTCCACGCCCGAGCCTTGGCTCAAGGTGTGGACCATCTCTCCCCAAAAGCCCTTGTTCTCACGGCCGGTGACCACGCCCTACAACTACGTCTTCGCCGACGTCATTCCGCAAACACTGTCTTACCTCATCAAGGAGATCCTGGCCGGAGACGTCGCCATCACCCCCACATTCGGACAAGCCGAGCTCGCCATCGTGGCGGCCGGTCTGCTCGCCACTCTCACTTCGGATATCTGGGGTTGGGCGAAGGATCTCCTGCTGTACGTCAAGCCGACCACTCTCCGAGTCACCGCCAACGGCTATGCGGTACTGACCAATCGGGCCAATGTCCAACAGGTGATCAACGACTTCACGGTCTATTACGAGAGCCAAGTGGCCTCCTATCAGGCGCAGGGGAACTACCCCATGAACGGCCCGGTCGAGATCCGCGTCACGGGACTTGATACTCCAACCGACGTCGAGATCACGTCGGCGACGTCCCCCCAGCTTTCGGCGCTGCGACTCCGACCCGACCAGCCCGATTGGAACGTGGCCGTCTGGTTCGACATTCTCACCATGCCGGGCACGCCCTACTCAGACCAGTTCTACCGGGGCATCGAACAATGGATGTTCAGTAACTACACCGGCGCCTATGCCGCCGTGCGTCCGGAGTGGTCCAAGGGATGGGGGTACACCTCCACCTCCGCTTGGGCCGACCCCACCATGCTCACGAGCACGATTCCCAATGCTCTGCGGATCGGCCAGAGCGTGGGGGACAACTGGGACTCGGCGCTCGCCACCCTGGACGCCTATGACCCGTACAGGGTGTTCAGCAACGCGTTTCTCGACTCGTTCATGCCCTGATCACGTCGAAGCGCCCCGACGATCATTTCGGGCGACGTGACACACTTTCCTCCGAGGAGTGATCTATAGGGTGTGAGGCCACTCCCAGAGGACCTGTCCGACGCCGAGCTCCTGCGCCTGGACGATCCCGACGCCTTCGCGGCGGTCTATGACCGACACGCCCCCAAAGTGTTCGCCTGGGCGTCCTCCCGGGTCGGGGATTACGCCGCTGACCTGACCGCCGAGGTCTTCGCCCAGGCGTGGCGGAGCCGGGGACGGTTCAAAGACCAGGTCAACGGGTCAGCCCTGCCGTGGTTGCTCGGGATCGCCCACAACGTCCTCCGATCCTCGGTGCGCAAGCGCCAGGTCGAGCACTCGGCCCGGGCGCGCCTGGGGCTGGCCGCCACCGTGATGGAGGAGCACGGGTACGAGGCGATCGAAGAGCGCCTGTCGTTCCCCTCGGCCGTTCTGTGCGCCTTCGCCAACCTCCCCGAGAACGAACGCCAACTCCTCGTGCTTCGTCTCGTCGAGGACCGCCCCTACCGGGAGATCGCCCGCCGCCTCAACTGCACGCCGGTGGCAGCCCGGCTGCGGGTTTCACGTTCGATCCGTCGTCTCCAATTGGCTCTGGGAGGTCTCTGACCATGAACACTCTCCATCCTGATCTGCAGCGCTTTCGCACCGACCTGCGAGACGCCATCGCGTCCGACCTCGAGCGCCGGCGATCTCGTCGAACCCGGACCTGGGTCGTGCGGATCGGGGTTCCGGGGTTCGCGGTCGCTCTGGGTCTCTCCCTCACCCTCGTGCTCGCCGGGCCCCAAGCGGCGTTTGCCGGTTGGAGCCCGTCACCCTCTCTCGCCTCCACCGGGCAGACGTCCGCCGCTGGCGCCGCCTGCCTGTCGGTGCTCGCCACCGCGCCGCCGATATCGTCGGGTGTGGCTCCAGGAGGTGGATGGCGCGTCGTGGCCACCGACGTTCGGGGGCCGTTCACCCTCGAGATCGATCAGAACGGCAGTGACAGCGCGACGTGCCTTTCGGGGCCGTCGATGACGCTCGTCTCTCAAAACACCGCCGGCGGCGGATCGCTGACAGTGTCGCGAGGTGGGAGCGCCTCGGGACGCATAAGCGGGTGGAGCTCCATCGGCAGCTCGTCGGTGCTCAGCACGAGCGGCTCGGGAAGCTTCGAACATGTGACGCTGAGTCATTTCGCATCGACGGGCCAGGGCGCCTATACCGTCATCGAGGGCCAGCTCGACGAGGGTGTCACGGGTGTGACCCTCGTGCTCAGCGACGGCGAGCATGTCCAAGCCACCGCCGGGAACGGATACTTCGTTGCCTGGTGGCCGGGAAGTCTGGATGCCACCGCGGCGGAGATCACGACGGCCAACGGCGTGACCACACAGACGCTCACGTTCGGTACGCCGCCCACCCCCTCACCGCCGATTGCGCCGGGCGGAGGAGGCAACACCTAATCGGCGAGGGTGGACCAGCGGCTACGGCTTGATGAGCGATTCACTCCGGTGGGACCTGCTCTGAACGAAGCTGGTCGCGCAGGACGAACTTCTTCACCTTGCCCGACGGCGTCCGGGGAAGCTCCGGGACCGGCCTCACCTCCTCGGGCCACTTCTGCCTGGCCAAGCCGGCGTCTTGGAGCTGAGCCCGCACGTCGGACAGATCGACCGGCATCGACCCCTCGGTGAGACGCACGAACGCGCACACGTGTTCCCCGAGGCGCTCGTCGGGGGCCGCCACCACCGCGGCCTCGGCCACTCCCGGGATGCGCATCAGCATCTCCTCGACTTCCAGCGCGCTGATGTTCTCACCCCCTCGGATGATGATGTCCTTCTTGCGGTCCACGATGGTCAGGTAGCCGTCCTCGTCGAGCACCCCGACGTCTCCGGTGGCAAACCACCCTTCGGCGTCGAAGTTCGACGCCGTCAGGGCCGGATCGGTGTAGCCGATGCAGCAGTCGGGGCCACGGCTCAGGATCTCCCCTCGCTCGCCGGATGCCACATCGCGGACGTCCTCGTCCACGAGGCGAAGCTCGACGCCGAGCAGAGGCCGGCCGTCGGTGTAATGACGCTTGGCCTCAGGCTCCTCGTGTCGGCTCCCGGTGGAGGAGGGGTGCTCGGTGGACCCGTAGGACCGGATGGCCGAGATCCCGAGCGCCGCCATCCGCTCGGTGACGGCGGCCGGCACCGGTGACCCTCCGAGGCCGATCCGGCTCATCAGCTTGAGGTGTTCGGGCGTGCAATCCGGGTGGTCCAGCAGGCTGGTCAGGAAGTAGGTGGCGCCACTGCCCGACGCCACCTGGTCCTCGAGCATGGCGGCCAGCACGGCACCCGGGTTCCACACGTCGATGAGATTGATGGGATCGCCCTTCCATACGGGGAGAAGCAGGCCACTGAGCATTCCGATGGCGTGTCCCACGGGCGCTCCCACGAGCAGCGGTGGATTACCCCACTGCATTGCCGCCAACTGCCGGATCTCGAAGCCGATGGTGCGATGGGAGTGCACCACGCCCTTGGGGTCGGCCGTCGTGCCCGACGTGTAGGCGACCAGGGCCGGCGAGGAAGGGTCCACCGCAGCCGGCGCGGTCACCGGCTCGCCCTCGAGCAACCGGTCGAAGGGGATCGCCCACGATGGGACCGGACCTTCGCCGACGACCGCCACCAGCTCGAGGGAAGGGGCCCCGGTTCTCATCTCCTCGAGCGCGGCCACATAGTCCTGGTGACCGAAGCGATCGGCGGTGATGAAAGCCCGAACCTCCGTGCGTCGGAGGATGTAGGCGACCTCCTTGGGGCCATAGAAATGGACGATGGGTGTCACCACGGCACCGAGGAGGGCGGCCGCCCAAAAACTCACGGCCGCCTCAACCCAGTTGGGTAGCTGAAATGCCACCACGTCCCCGGCACCGATCCCACGAGCCCGCAGCCCGCCTGCCATGCGGCCTGCGGCATCGAGAACGTCGGCGAACGTCCCCGTCCACGGCCGCACCGACGAGCGGATCTTGACCGTGAGCTCAGGCCTCTCGCCGATGGCACCGGCGATCATGTGGCCCACGGTGTCGTCTCGCCACCAACCTGCGTCCACGTAGCGATCGGCCAGCACCTGCGGGACCGGGCGGAGGCCCCACTCGTCGCTCAGCTTCGACTCGATCATTGGCTTACGTGCGGGTCCGGGTTCGCATGGGCATCACCGTATGCGACAACTCAGTCAGCGGTGCACGACATCGGTGCAAAACGCAGATTTCCGACTGATGCTGGGTCAGATCCTGTCGGCGAAACCTACGCCGCCGCCGTCAACCCAGCTCGGTACCCAAGACCGAGACGAACGAGACCATCTCGCCCGGGTAGCCCCCGAGATTGTGCACCACGGCAAGCTTGCGGTCGTTGGCGATGCGCCGGTTCTCGGGCGCCTCGCCGCGCAATTGGAGCCAGCACTCGTAGTGCATGCGCAATCCGGAGGCGCCCACGGGGTGCCCAAAGCTCTTCAGACCACCATCGGTGTTGACGGGCAGGCTGCCGTCGAGTGCGTACGTCCCGGCGAGGACTTCCTTCCACGCCGTACCCCGTTCGGCGAAGGAGAGGTCCTCCATAAGCACGAGCTCGGTCGGTGTGAAGCAGTCATGGACTTCTGCCATGGCAACCTGGGAGCGGGGGTCGTCGACCCCCGCCTGTTGGTAGGCGTCCTCGGCGGCCAGGACTACCTCAGGGAATGTGGTGAAGTCGTAGCTCGGGTCGACGAGACCGGAGCCGTCGCCAGCGACAACCGACATGCCCTTGATGAACAGGGGCTTGTCCGTGTAGCGATGGGCGTCCTCGGACCGAACGACGATGGCGGCGGCGGCGCCGTCGGCTACGCCGGCACAGTCGAAAACCGAGAGCTCACCGGCAACGGGAGCCATTTTGAGGATGTCCTCGGCCGACGTCTCCTTACGAAACTGCGCCAGTGGGTTGCGGGCACCGTTCCGGTGGTTCTTCTCGGCGATCTTGGCAGTCGCCAGCCGCAGCTCGGCTGGGTCGACGCCGTACTTCTTGGCATAGGCCGGCAGGATCATCGAATACATCGCCGCCGCCGTCAGGGTGCGGGCCGTGCCGTCGTTGGGCGGAAGGCTGGCGTTGGTGCCGGCGAAGCCCGTGTCCTTGAACTTGTCACAGCCGATAGCCATGGCGATGTCGTAGGCGCCGCTGGCGACGGCGTAAGCCGCTTGACGCAGCGCCTCGGACCCGGTGGCGCAGTAGTTCTCGACGCGCGTCACCGGCTTGCCATGAAGCTTGAGTGCGGAGGCGAGCACGATCCCCGAACTCCCTGAGATCGCCATGCCCATCCAGTAGGCATCGATATCCTGCTTGGTGACGCCCACTGATGCCAGCACCTCGTCGGCCGCGTCGATCAACAGATCGTCTCGACTACGATCGAAGTGCTCCCGGAACGGGGTGCACGACATGCCGACAATGGCGACACGGTCCTTAATGCCGTTCGAGCTCAAGGTGACTCCTTCGTTCCGATGGGACGAGCCTTCCAGAAGTAATTGTGGATCTCATCGGCGGTGAACAGCCGGCGGAGAGTCATCTCCACCCGCGTGCCCACCTCGACGTCGTCGACATCGCAATCGGTCAGCTGGCACGGGAACCGGCCCCCGCCGTCGAAATCGAGCACGGCGAAGATCACCGGCGGGCTCTCCGAGTAGATGAGCCGGTCGACGGTATAGGTGGCGACGGTCGCCAACGTCTCGGACTCCGGTACCTGCTCCATGTCGTCCGTCGTACCGCCGTGGATCCCGACCCGCTGCGGCGGCAGGTGGACGATGCCGGTCTGTCGATCGCGAGAGCCGACGAACCCGAATTTCCAGTCCGTCGAGCGGGCCGCCGCTGAAGAAGACGGCCGGTTGGGGGTGGGCCGGTTGGGTGGCTCGACATCGACCATGTTCCGCCATGTCAAGAACTTGCCGTACGGGACCGGCGCGCCCCGTGCGATCTGGTCGGCGACCGACTTGGATGGGGAGAATGATGCAATTGCGTCCGTAGTCCGGAAGAGCAGGACGTCGACGCCATCAGCCAGAGCTACCACCGCGATCGTCGTGCCGGGCTCAGCCTTGTCGAGCACGTCGGCGAGCACGACGCCAAAGTGCGCCGCTCCGGTGTTTCCCACTACGACACCGAGGTTGTCAGCGACCGTTTTGGCGCCGAGCCTGCCGGCGGCCGCACGGACCGCCCGGGCGTGGGATCCGGTGACGACGGCGACGTCGACTTGGTCAGGGTTCAGTTCACAGGTCTTGAGGGCGGCGTTCCAGGCCCGCTCCGCCATAGGCAGGTACACGGTCTCGCCAAAGCGGTCCTCCCATCGCCGAGGTCGCGGCGAGCCCGGCGTCCGCCAGCGGTCGACGAACTCCTCTGTCTCGGATGCACCTCCGAGATACTCAGCGATCACTGGACCGTCGCTGTCGTTACCTACGAGCAGGGCGGCGCCCCCGTCTCCCCCCTCGGCCTCATCGGCACTCAACGGCAAGCCGCCCCTCATGCCGGCCACGGCGACAAGCACCTCGTCGACACCGCGCGAGGCGGCGAGGAACGCTCCGACCCCTGACCGCACGGCGCCGTTGACGTCCATGACCGACACCGTGGGATCGAGGCGCAGGGCGGCGTGGATAGCGGTGGCGTTGGTCTTCTCGAGATAGGCGGGCTCGGCGGTGGCGAACCACAGTGCGTCGGGCGACGCCCCACCCACAGCCCTCAGCGCCAGGCGGGCAGCCTCGAACCCCATGGTGGTGGTGTCCTCGTCGAACGAGGCCACGGTCCGCTGGCCCCGACCCGAGGCACCGCCGAAAACGGAGGCAACGTCCTTGCGATCGAGCCGACGATATGGGATATAGGCGGCGTAGCTCCGGATCCCTCTCATCGAGCTCCAGGGCGGCATCGGAGAGCGTGCGGCACCGTTTCACCTCCGTGAATGTTCGTCACGCCTTGTGGCCATGCCTAGCCTAGCAACGCGGCGGCTGGCCCCCAACCTGGGCGGACGCTCGGTCGAACCCCCGCTCGGGTCTGCGACCTGTGTTATGGGGAAGCCACCGGGCGCCGGGCAGACGAGCTCAACACTGAACGCAAACCTGCATCCGGGATCGACTTCGGTAACCGCACACCGTGTGCCAACGGCGCGCGCCTCTGGGGTTGAGGCCCTCTCAGGCCTCTGCGGTTGTCGCCCCGGAACGGAACGCCCGGCCGCCAAACGTTTGGGTGTGGCCCAGCCATACAGAGTCCGAGGTTGTGGACTCCAATTGGTGGCCGTCGCGTTCACACGGCATGCCAACGCTTCACAGTCTTCTGACAGGAATAGGAGCGAAGTAATGCGGAGGCGTGCATCCCCTACGCTGAAGCGCGGGCACAAAGGGGATGTTCGTGTTCTCACTGAGTTACGTATGGGACGAGCTGCGCCGGCGCTGGAGCCGGACCTTCGTCACGGGCCTCGGGCTGGCCGTGGGCGTGGGGCTCGTCATGGGAATCGTGGGAGTCTCAAACGGCCTCTCGAACGCCCAGGAACAGGTCCTGTCCCCGCTGTCGAGTGTGGGGACCAGCATCTTGGTCGAGCGCACCGTGGGTGTCGCCCATACCTCCTCCTCGACCACGACGACCACCACGCCCGGATTTGGCGGTGGCGGTGGCGGTGGCGGTGGCGGTGGCGGTGGCGGCAGATTCTTCGCCGGTCGCGGGGCTGCGGCTGCCAATGCGTCTGACAGCACCGCACTGGCCAGCAACAACTCGTCCGTCCTCACAGACCTCTCCAAGCTCGGGCCCCCGGGCACCCAGTTCAGCAACGACTTTTTCGTGAACGGGACGCTCATCACCTTCCCGCAGCTGGCCGTCTCCGACGTAGCCAAGATCAAGGGCGTGGAGGCCGCCGTGCCGGCCCTGTCGCTGCAGGCGCTGCACGAGACGGGCACCGTGCCGACCATCACCGACACCGTCACCACAGGCGGGCAGACCCTGACGAAGACTGTCACCCTTCCCCCAGCGACCGCGGCGCAGGTGGCGGCCGTCGAGACGTGTCTGGAGAAAAGCGGTGTGATCCCGGCGCCGCCCGGCGGCGGTTCTTTGCCGGGTGGGTCCACCGTGACTCTGAACCCGGGCGCCGTGGCCACGATCATCGGCCGTGAGGTCGACGCCTTCGGCGCCGCCTTCACGAAGTGCTTGCCAGCGAGCTTCCAGCAGTACGTGGCCTCGGTCGTCGTGCCTCAGCAGACCATCACCAAGGTCCTCGACCCGCCAGCCACCAATACCGAGACCAGGAGTTATGCGGTGGCTGGTGTTGACCCATTGAACTCGAGCTCAGGCCTCATCACCAAGGCACAGCTCGTCTCGGGGACTTGGTTCACTTCGACGCCGACCAACGAGATCTTGGTCTCGACCGCGTACGCCAGCACCAACAACATCAAGGTGGGCCAGACTTGGACGATCAACAAAACGGGTTACAAGGTCGTGGGCCTGGTCGACCCGACCCTCACGGGCGACACCTCGGACATCTACTTCGACTTGGCCACGCTGCAGTCGGCGTCCTCGCAGCCAGCCCGGATCAACGAGGTACTGGTCAAGGTCAACAAGTCCACCAACGTCGACGCCGTGGCCACGGCCATCAAGAAGGAGCTCCCGGGCGCGACGATCCTCACGTCCAAGGAGCTTGCAGGTCAGGTCAACGGCAGCCTATTGAACGCCAAGAAGCTGGCTTCTGACCTCGGGGTCGCCCTGGGGATCATCATCCTCATCGCCGCCCTGCTGATCGCCGCCCTGCTCACGCTCTCGTCCATCGCCAAGCGGGTTCGGGAGATCGGCACGCTGCGGGCTGTGGGCTGGTCCCGCGGCCGGGTGGTCAGCCAGATCCTGGCCGAGATGCTGGGCATCGGAATCGTGGGTGCCGCCCTCGGAGTGCTGGTCGGCCTGGGGGTGTGCCTCGCGGTGAATACCTTTGGCCCGACTCTCGCCTACAGCACCACCGGCGTCGTGGTCGGCTCCTCCTCGGCCAGTAACCTTCTGCACGCCACCACCGCGGCGGCTGCCTCGGTGGGTAAGACCGTCAAATTGCACACGTCGATCTCGGTTTTGACCGTCGTGGCTGCCGCCGTCCTCGCTGTCCTCGGCGCACTACTCGCAGGCTTGGCCGGCGCCTGGAGGGCGGCTCGGTTGTCTCCCACCACCGCCCTGCGGGACCTCGGATAACACCAGCCAGCCAACATCAAGATGCTTGGGTAGGAGGACTGCGAGGAAAGGATCGAACCCGCCCGACATCAGATCGCTCGGGTTGATGGTTCGGGAATCTCATATGCGGCAGGATCTGTGTCACGATCAGAACGTCTAACCGCCACACGGCTTGCTCGGCCACGGCCACGAAAACCAAGCAGTGACCTGAGAACCGTCTCCGAGTCCCTGTGGACCGCGGATACCGATCGGGTTGCCATCTAGCCAAAGGTGCTGACAACGAATCAGGCACGTTCCGCGCAGTCAGGTTGGTCCGTGACTCGGGTCTTCCCGGCCCCGACATCAGTGAGGCTTAAGCGGAACCCGAGTTCACGTCCTTGAAGAATCCCCGGGCTCAGGGGATAGCCCTTGCGTCTCACCGGCCGATTGGGCAGGCTCCACATGACAGCTTCAGCGTGAGGTGCGCATGACGATCTCTCATTTCGTGCTCCTGGCGGCGACAAGGCATGCGCCCGCAGCCGGAATCCTGTTCCTCGTGATCTTCCTCGCAGTGATCGTCTGGCTCATCGTGCTGTGGTCGAGGGCGAAATCGCGAGCGGACAGAGCCGAGACGGAGCTGTCGTCACTTCGATCTGCGTACGACCGGCTCTCGGCCAGCATGAACCCGCCGATCCAGGCGTCCTCACCCTGGCGTCCCTCCGCACCGAGCCCGCCTCCCTCCGCACCGAGCCCGCCTCCCTCCGCATCGAGCCCGCCTCCCTTTCCATCTTCTGAAGAGCGCCCATCGTAAGGCTCGGGTGCTGCCCGTCATCTTGCGCCGAGGGCGGAGCAGGCTCTGGGACTCAAGCCGCGAATACTGAGAGCGGTTCGTTTTCGAAGCTGAGTTACCGGCATCGCCACGGTTGCGGATGGGTTGGATCGACAGCACGAATCATCGTCAGTGGTGTTGAAGCAGCTGCAGCCCTCCTTCGGCCAGGGCGCTCAACCTCACAGACCCTTCAATTTTGATCGGCGCTTATCCAGCTCGACGCTCCGCTTCCCAGACGACCAACCGGTTCCTCCCGGCACGCTTTGCAGAATAGAGAGCCTGATCGGCGTGCCGGATGACCTCGGCGGGACTCTCGAAGTCGTCCGACCACGTCGCCGCGCCGAAGCTCACCGTCACCCCGACAGGGGTCTGCGCCGAGCGAGCATGCCATTGGAACCGCTCGGCCACGAGCGGCGCCTGGGCGGCGTCGGTCTCGGGCAACAGCACCGCCAACTCATCCCCGCCGAGCCGACCCACCATGTCGGTGGTGCGGGCCGCTGCCAAGAGTGCCTGGACAACACCCCGGAGCGTGGCGTCGCCCACGTCGTGGCCATGCGCATCGTTGATGTCCTTGAAGGAGTCGAGATCCACCATCACCACGCTGAATGGCCGGTGGTGGCGTCGTGCACGAGCCGCCTCGGCCTCTAACGCGTCCTGAAACGCCTGATAGGTGAGACATCCGGTGAGCCCATCGCGAGTCGCCAGCTTGTGCAGTCGAGCCGTCAACCGCCGCCGGTCGCGGTCTTGAGCACTGCGGTTGATGGCGGCCATGACTGCGATGCCTCCGGCCAGACCGAGGGCCACCCCGGTCATGGCCACCTTTGAGGTGCTCACGACTGCGCCGGTGGCAGCGATAATCGAGTAGAACACCTCTGCCACCACCGCCAGCGCGGCCACCGTCGGCAACGGGTAGACGAGAGCGGCGAAGAGCACCGGCAAGACGAGCATGCCCGTGATCGGACTCTCGGCCCCACCATCGAGACCGGCGGCCGCCGCGATCAATCCCAGTGTCGTGACTGACCAGAGACAGAAGAAGGGCACACGCCACTTCGTCTGAAGCACCCGAGATCCAACCGGAGCGAACACCCCCAACCAGCACGCGACCCCGCCGGCGTCGATCGCCATCAGCAGACCACGATGGGGGCCGTGAGGAGTCAGCAGCAGGTACCCCAAGAGGAGTACGGCACCGAGGGTAAAGGAGCCGATCCCCATGAAGAGGTGCCGGCGCCACAGTGCATACTCCCACTCGTCGTCGTCGACCGCTCCACCGGCAGGATCGAGATGGACTTCACGATCCATGACTGGCGTCCGCCTGGTTTCGGTGACCCATTCCACTCTTCACCCCGAAGTAAAGGACGGAACCTGTTTTCGCCATCCTCTGTCCCGATTCTTGTCAACGCTCTTGGCTTCCCAGCCTGGGAACCGCCTAGAGCCGACTCGGCGCAGCTCTCCACTGGGTTTCGGCATCGGAACCTCGAGTGTTGAGCAAAATGAGCAGATGGAGGTACTGAGTCACGAGATCGACAATCGCTGTTCATCAGGTGAAGCAATCGGAAGAGCACCCAGCAGACCTGACATAGGCCCGAGACGCGGTACATCACCCCCTGGGCACCGAAGGTCTCGCCCACATCCGCATGCTGGTTCTGCTTCTTCGGGCCGCTTCCGAGGCGTCCCAGTTGGACGTCTGTGGCTAGGACAGGGCATCCGGAACTGCCTGGATTCAGAGTCGCAGCGGTCAGGTGCCTCAGGGCGTCAATGTTGTTCGATCGTTGTTCGACGACCGCATTGAAGGCTGTTGCCGAGACTTCTCGCTGACGACGTACGTCCCATGGTGCTATTGAACCAATAGGAACACGGGTCGACCCCGGGAATGGTTCTCGGCGCTTGTCCAACGGTCGTCGGATCTCATCATCGTCCTCGACGAACAGGGAGTCGTGATCTATTCCAACCCGGCTACCGAGGCAGCCTTTGGCATCCCCGCCGGGGACGCTCTGGGGACCTCCGGCCTGCGCTATGTCCATCCCGATGATCTCGACCGACTGGTCCCCAGACTCGCCGAGCTGGTGCAATCGCCGGGCGCCTCGATGACTGACACGATCCGCTTTGTGTCGGCGCCCGGCGAGATCCGTGTGCTCGAAGCCATTGCGACGAACTACCTTCACGAGGGCTCTGTGTCGCCGGCATCGTCATCAACGCTAGGGACATCAGCGAACGCACTCAATACTGGATTGCGTTTGTGTCGAACCACCATCCTTGGGGCTTCGACGGGGTCTGAACCAGAACCACCTTGTCACTTAGCCTTGGACGACCAGTCGGAGAGACCCCTCGAAGAAATCCTGACGACGCAGAGCCCCGTAGTGCGCGTCCCACCATCCGGACTTGAGGTCGCCGCGCAGGCGCTCAACGAATCGCTGCTCGACGCCCCCCTCCACGAATCCCCATGCCGACTGACCTCGACGGACCCCTTCCTCGACAAACGCCTCGGGTCGGGCGAAGAAGGCCTCAGTAAACCCGTCGAAGCAGTCCTTGGCTATCGGAACCGTTCGGATCGTGGCCCCACCGCCCAACGTCTCGGCAATGAGGCCGAGCCCCGGATACCGCCGGCGCTCGGCCTCGATGAGCTCCGGCACGTAGTCCGCCAACCAGAAACGGTCGAGGGCGTCGCCGTCGAAGGTGAGCACCACGACCGGGCCCCGCGTCACTCGGCGCAGCTCTCGCAGACCCGCTTCCACGTCGCGCCACTGGTGGACCGTCACCATGGCCATGGTCGCGTCAAAGGAATCGTCATCGAACGGCAATTCCTCAGCCACACCGCGCAGAGCCGGGACCGCGTGCGGCGAGCGTTGCGCCCGCATGGTGGCCGACGGCTCCACGGCAACGACGTAGCGATCCGTCGGCTCGTATGACCCTGCACCAGCACCCACGTTGAGGACGGTGCGCGCCGGGCCCAACGCCTCGTGCACCATGGCGGCGATGCGCGGATCGGTGCGCCGCACGTTGGCGTACTCCTGTCCGCCACGTTCGTAGTCGTAGTCTCCGGCCACGCTCGGTTCCGCCATGTCGGTGAACCTACTTCGGTCGGGCCAAGTACCGGAACGCGATAGCGACACACCTAGCGGCGGGCCAGGACCTCACCGTGCAGGACGGCGAAAAAGCCGTCGGGGCTCTCCGCCCATCGGTGCCAGGCGTCGGCGATGGCGGCCAGCTCGTCGCGGTCCGATAACCCGTAGTCGACCGCCTGCTCGGCGAAGGCGGAGAGCTCCACCCGGTCCGCCCATAGCCCACCCCACCACGCCCGGCTGTCGGGATCGGCGAACGTCCACGTCGAGCTGCTCGCCTCGACCTCCTCGAAACCGGCCCGCCGGACCCACGCCAGGAGATAGCGCCCGGCATCCGCCTCGGCGCCGTTGTGCGCCGTCACCTGGTGGTAGAGGTCTCGCCACCGTTCCAGCAACGGATCGGTCGGGGCCCACGTGAATGCGGCGTAGTCGCCGTCACGCACCGCCAAGATCCCTCCCGGACACAGGACCCGCCGCATCTCCCGCAGGGCGGCGACCGGATCAGTCAGGTGCTGCAGGACCTGATGGGCGTGGACGACGTCGAAAGTGGCGTCCTCGTAGTCGAGGCGGTAGACGTCCCCGGTGGCGAAATCGACGTTCGCCTGGGCCTGGTGGCGGGTGCGGGCCTCGTCGATGATCGCCGGCTCGGCGTCCATTCCCGTGACCCGTCCCGGGGCGACCCTGGCGGCGAAGCCCACGGTGATCGTCCCCGGCCCGCACCCCACGTCGAGCAGGCGCTGTCCGGGTCGGAGGGAGTCCAGGAGGTAGGCGGCCGAGTTCTCGACGGTCCGGGCGTTGTGGCTGCGCAGCACCGACTCGTGATGGCCGTGGGTGTAGACGTCTCCCATGACCGGCCATTGTGCTCGCCCGGGACGCGCACGAGAAAACAGCCCCTCAACCCCACATGAGCGACCCCGGCGTGGTCAGCAGCTCACCGGATTCGAGCCACGTCTTGAGGCCGGACAGGACCATGGGCCAACCGCCGTAGAGCTGGGCGTTGGCACCCTCGCGCAGTTGGTCGTGGGTCAAGGTGAGGCGACAGGAATCACCGATGGGCTCGATGTCCCAGGTCACTCTGGAGGTCCCCTCGGCCCTGGCCTCGTCGCTGAAGTAGGCCGCCATGGTGTGGACGAGACGCCGGGGCGGGTCGACCTCCAGGATCTCGCCTTCGCCCAGGACCGCTTCCGCCTTGGCGGCCGTCATCTCGAAATGAGCGCCCGGCTTCAGGTCGGCGACGACCATGGCCGCACCGAAGTTGTACTTGCTCCTGATCTCGGGATCGACGATCGCCTCCCACAGACGCTCGGGGGTGGTGCGGATGTAGATCTCGAACACCTTCTCCATCGGGCTCTCCAATCTCGTCTTGAGGTCGCTGAGCCCTGCGGCCCAGGGCTCGGCGTACTTGCTCACCCACCGGTCGTGGACGAGCCGGATCGGGACCGGGTTCAGGAAGTGGAGCTTCTCCCGCCCTCGCCTCTTGGTGACCACGAGGCCTGCCTCCTCGAGCTGCTTGAGGTGCTTCATGACCCCGAAGCGGGTCATCGAGAAGCGCTCCTCGAGCGCCCGCAACGTCTGCCCGTCCTGGCGGAAGAGCTCGTCGAGCAGGCTCCGCCTGGTCGGGTCGGCGAGGGCCCTGAACACGTCGTCCACCCGGTGGACAATAGGTGACTATTCAGTCACATGTCAACAACCGGGGAGCTTCGGGCGTCAGACGTTCACCCCTGCGCCACCGCGGTCACCGTTGCGGGATCGGGGGTGTGGCGGTGGTCGGCGTAGGTGCGCAGCACGGCCTCCAACGCCTGGGGCCGGATCGGCTTGGTGAGAAACCCGTCCATCCCCGCTCGGGCGCAGGCGGCGCGGTCCTCGGCGAGCACACTGGCCGTCACCGCCACGATCGGAGGTTGGCGACTCGACGGCAGCTCGGCCCGGATGATCTCGGTGGCGCCCACCCCGTCGAGCTCGGGCATCTGCACATCCATCAACACCAGGTCGTAGTCGGTGTGTCGGACTGCCCGCACGGCGGCGAAGCCCGTTCCAACCGTGTCCACCTGGTGGCCGAGCCGGGCCAGCATCAGCTGCGCCACCCTCTGGTTCACCGGGTTGTCCTCGGCCAGCAGGATCCGCAGTGGCCGGTCGGTCACGGCGCCACCGTCCTGATCGCGACGGCCCCCGGCCGATTCGATGGCCAGCAGTGCCGACTCGGCGGGCGCCAGCACCGCGAGCATCTTTTCGAGCAGGACGCGCCGCTTGACCGGTTTGGTGATCGTCGCCGCGAACAACGACCGGTGCTGGTGGTCGACGCGTCCCTGCAGGCTGGTGAGCAGGACCAGGGGGACGTCCGTCCCCATGGGCAGCTCCCGGAGGGCGCCGGCCAACTCCGGACCGGTCATACCGGGCATGTCCATGTCGAGTATGGCGATGTCGAAGCTGGAGCGAACCGAGAACAACTCGAGGGCAGCCGACGACGAGGCGACTTCGGTACAGGGCATGCCCCAGCTCTCGAGGAGCAGCCGCAGAACCCGGCGGTTGGCGGCGTTGTCGTACACGATGAGCGCCGACTTGCCGACGAGGCTGATGGTGGCCATCCGGGCGGGCCCCCGCTGGTCGACGCCGGTGCCGACCACGGCGGTGAACGTGAAGGTCGAGCCCTTCCCGGCCTGGCTCCTGACGACCACGTCGCCACCCATGGCCCGCGCCAGATGCCGGCTGATCACGAGCCCCAGACCGGTGCCGCCGTAGAGGCGGGTCGTCGAGGAGTCGACCTGGCTGAAGGACTGGAACAACCGGTGCATGCGATCGGCGGGGATGCCGATGCCGGTGTCGCGCACCGACAGCTCGAGGCGCAAGGGGGCGTCGGGGCCCACGCCGAGAGCCCGAGCGCTGACCGAGACCACGACCTCCCCGCTGCCGGTGAACTTCACCGCATTACTGAGCAGGTTGACGATCACCTGCCGGAACCGCGTCACGTCACCCACGATCAGAGCGGGACAGCTGTCGGTCAGGTCGGCCACCAGCTCCAGGCCCTTCCCGGCGGCGGCGACCGCCACCATGGCCAGGGCACCCTCGACGCAGTCGCGCAGGTCGAACGTACTGTGCTCGAGCTCGAGCTCACCCGCTTCGATCTTGGAGAAGTCCAAGATGTCGTTGATGACCCCGAGCAGGACCTCGCCGCTGTTGTGCACCGTCTCGGCGAAGTCCCGCTGCTCGGGGTCGAGTTCGGTGTCGAGCAGAAGGTCGGTCATCCCGATCACGGCGTTCATCGGGGTCCGGATCTCGTGGCTCATGGTGGCCAGGAATCCCGACTTGGCGGTGGTGGCGGCGAGGGCGTCGTCACGAGCGGCGGTGAGCTGGAGGGCGGTCACCTCGAGCTCACGGCGCGTCCGCTCACGTTCGCTGACGTCGATGTAGGACGACAGCACACCTCGGGGGGCACCGTCGGGCCCGGGCATGATGGCGGAGTTCACCGACAGCCACACCTGCTCTCCACTCTGCGCCGTCACCACGACCACCTCGTCACGCCGGGGGTTCCCGGTGCGCGCCGTGCGCGCCGCCGGTCGCTCCTCGGTGGAGATGACCTCGCCCGACTCGTCATGCAGAGGCAGCGGCGCCAGGGCCTTACCCACTTCGATGTAGGGGTACAAGGCCAGGGTCGGAGCATTGAACATCGCCACCTGGCCGGAGAAGTCGGTGACCATCACGCTCTGGCTGAGGTTGTCCAGGATGGTGCGCTGCAGTTGCTCGACCTGGATCTCCCGGTCCAGGGCACGGCGCAGGGTCATCTTGAAACGGGTCGTCTCGTGCAGCATGGCGAAGAGCACGACACCGGCGGACACCATGGTCAGGTACCGGCCGGAGTACCAACCGACGCTGAAACGGAAGTTCCCCGCGTAGGTAAGGCTCACGTCCACGAGAGAGACCCACACCGCCACGGCGGTCCAACGCTCGGGACCGGTTCGCCGGCGAAGGGCCCATGCCGTGCTCGCCACGCACAGTGCCACCAGAGGGATCACGATCGGGGCCGTGAGGTCGGTCAGCCGGCCGGTGTCGACACCGTGGATCACCACCGGGAGACGGTGGCCGTTCACGATGACCGCCGCCACCGCCGCTGCGGCCATGATCGGCCCGATCGTCTGGGACTTCCACGCCAGGTTGCGGCGGCGTTCGGGCCAGCACTTGGCGCTGAACCGGCGAGGCCACGGGGCCCACGCCACCGCCAGGAGCACGGGGAACGACGTGTGCCACAGGACCCACAACCACGGGGGGACCGAGGGAGTGGTCTCGAAGGGCGGACGGGCAGCCAGGATGCCCGGGAACGTGGTCGCGTAACCGAGCATGACCACCAGCGAACACGTGAAGGCGCTGGCCATGGCGAGCGTCCTCGGATCGCCCTCCGAGAGGAATTGGTGGATCAACAGGTAGGCCGAGATGAGGTCGAAGCACGCCACCACGCCGAAGACGGTGGGCAGGAAGCTGACCTTGGAGGGAAAGACGTGGGAGACCCAGGGCAGCACGGCGGTGGCGGCGGCGCCCACGATCACGCAGAAGACGAGGGGCGCCCGTCGTGACGGGATCGTCACGACCGACCGGGGACTCACGGTCAATCATCGACACATCGGCGGCTGTACTTGATGGGCGCCCGGGACGCCTCGGGTGGAGGAGAATCACGGTCGTGTCCGACCGGCTGGTGCAGGTGATCGTCCTGGTCGACGACTTGGGAACCGCCCGGGCGGAGATGGAGGGGCGGGGCTTGACGGTCCTCGACGGTGGCCGCCACCCCGGGCGCGGCACGGCCAACCTGATCGTTCCATTCGGGGAGCAGTACCTCGAGCTGCTCGCCGTCGTCGACGAGGCCGAGGCCCGGGCGTCGGTGCAGGGCCGCCCTGTCCTGGCCGCGCTGTCCGAGCGCGGCCCCGGTCTGGCTCGCTGGTCGGTGGAGGTCTCCTACATCGAGAAGACCGCCACCCGGGTCGGGCACCCCGTCGAGCACCGCAACCGCCTCCGGCCCGACGGGGTCACCGTCCGCTGGCGGTCGGTGGCCGTCGACGTGGCGTGGGCCGAGCCGTGGCGCTGTGCCTTCATGGCGTGGGACGACCCCGCCACCCACCCGGCCCGTCCCGGGGCGCGCCATTCCAACGGGGCGACGGGCTTCGCCCGTCTCGACGTGGCCGTGCCCGAGAACGCCGACGCCGTGACGTGGCTGGGAGGAAGCGTGCCAGCCGGGGTGGTGCTCGGCCCCGGTCCCGGCGGCGGGGTCGGTCCCCGGGCCCTGGCCTTGTCGAGCCCCGCGGGCCCGATCCTCCTGGGCTAGTCCCGCCCACCGAGACCCGGGGTGCAAACCGCTACTGTGGCCGCGACCGGATGAGGCTCCGGCGGGCCTCCGGGTCCGAACCGCCCTAGGGCTGATGGCCTCTACCAGGACCGCAAGATCCTGGTGGGGGTCGACCGTCGGCCTTCTGCCAGGCCACAACGAGCAGGAGGAACCGATGAACCTCTACTACGTGGCGGCGATCTGGCTCGGCATGGCGCTGTTGGCGTCGACGGTGAGCATCCGCATCGCCCTACCGGTGGCCCTCGTCGAGATCGTGGTGGGGGCGCTGGCGGGGAACATCCCCGGCATCAAAGAGCACGTCCAACAGACCTCGTACACGACGTTCCTGGCGTCGATCGGGTCGGTGCTGCTCACCTTCCTCGCCGGCGCCGAGATCGACCCCGTGTCGCTGCGCAAGCACTGGAAGGCGAGCCTGTCCATCGGCTTCGTCTCGTTCCTGTTGCCCTTCGTGGGCGCCTTCGCCGTGTGCCGATGGGGCCTGCACTGGCATCTCCACGCCGCGGAGATCGGCGGCATCGCGCTGAGCACCACCTCGGTGGCGGTGGTGTACGCGGTGATGGTGGAGACCGGGCTCAACCGCCAGGACATCGGCAAGCTCATCCTGGCCGCCTGCTTCGTCACCGACCTCGGCACCGTGCTCGCCCTGGGGGGGTTCTTCGCCCAGTACGGGTGGCTGTTCGTCCTCTTCGCGATGGTGACCGTGGTCACCTTGTTCGGGCTCCCCCGCCTGACCCGTTTGATCATCGCGTGGTTCGGGCACCGCATCAGCGAGCCCGAGATCAAGTTCCTCCTGGTGGTGTTGCTCGCCCTCGGCGGGTTGGCCACCCAGGCGGGCAGCGAGGCTGTGCTCCCCGCCTACGTCGCCGGGCTGGTGGTGGCCGGGGTGTTCCTCCACGACCGCGTGCTCATGGACCGGCTCCGCGCCATCGCCTTCGCCCTGTTGACCCCCTTCTTCTTCCTCCGGGCCGGGACGTTGATCTCGGCCCCGGTGCTCGTGTCGGGAGCGGGGATCATCGCCCTGCTCCTGGGGGTGAAGCTCGTGGCCAAGTTCGCCGGGGTGTGGCCCACGGCCACCGCCTTCGGCCTACCCAGCCGGGAACGCTCCTACACCACGTTGCTCATGGCCACCGGGCTCACCTTCGGGTCTATCTCCGCGTTGTTCGGCCTGACGCACCATCTCATCGACGAGACCCAGTACACCGAGCTGATCAGCGTGGTCATCCTGTCCGCCTTCGTCCCCACCGTGATCGCCCAGTTGCTGTTCAAGCCCGTCATCGTGGACAGCGAACAGGAGGAGGCGCTCGGCGCCGAGGACGTCTCGCTCATCCGCCACCGCGCCCCCAGCGCCCAGCCCGCGCCGGGGTAGGAGTCAGGTCGCGGCGACGGGCTCGCCCAGCGCGCCGGGGAGGGCGGCGCGCCAGGCCTCGGCGGCGTCAATCACGGCCAGGTCGAGCAGGCCGTCGACGACCACCCGGTCACCGCCCGCCGACCCCAACAGGCGCGCCGAGATCCCGGCGTCCTTCGCCAACGCCAGCACGTCGTCGGGGTGCTCGGTGCCGAGCACCACCCGCGACGGGGACTCGGAGAACAAGGCGCCCGCACCGTCGACGCCGCCCACGGTGCACCCCACCCCGGAGTGCACCGCCCCTTCGGCCAGCGCCAGGGCCAGGCCGCCGCCCGAGACGTCGTGGACGGAGGTCAGCAGCCCTTCGGTGGAGACCAGCTGGACCACCAAGCCCAGCAGGCGGCCGTGGGCGTCGAGGTCGAGCGCCGGCAAGGTCCCCCCGAGCTGCCCGTGGCATTCCACTGCCCAGCGCGAGCCGGCCGGTGAGGGGTCGACCTCGCCCAGGACCACCAGCGACGACCCCGCGGCGTGGCCGATCCCCGGCGGCTGGCGCTCGAGGCGGTCGATGATCCCGAGCACGGCCACCACCGGCGTGGGGTCGATGTCCGTGCCGGCGCTGGCGTTGTAGAGGCTGACGTTGCCGCCGATGACGGGGATGTCGAGGGCGATACACGCCTCGGCCATGCCGTCGACGGACTCCGACAGCTGCCACATGACCTGGGGATGCTCGGGGTTGCCGAAGTTGAGGCAATTCACGAGCGCCACCGGTCGGGCCCCGGCGCAGGCCACGTTGAGCGCCGACTCGGCGACGGTCATGGCCGTTCCCCGGCGCGGGTCCAACGCGCACCACCGGGGGTTGGAGTCGGTGGAGATGGCCAGTCCCCGGTCACTGGGCGGCAGCCCGGGGGCGGCCAGCCTCAGCACGGCGGCATCGCCACCCGGTCCCACCACGGTGTTGAGGAAGAGCTGGTGGTCGTACTGGCGGTAGACCCACGAAGCGTCGGCCAGCATTGCGAGCACGTCGGCGGCGACCTGCTCGGGGGTGGCGTGTCCCGAGAGGGCGGGGCCGGGGTTCTCGGAGCGGCGCGCCTCGAGGCCGGCGGGCGCGGCCCGGGGCCGGTCGTAGAGCGGGGCGTCGTCCGACAGCGAGGCGGCGGGGACATCGGCGAGCACCGCCCCACGGGCGTCGAGGATGCGTAACCTCCCCCCGCCGGTGACGGTGCCGATGACGGTGGCCCGCACCTCCCACCGGTTACACACCTCCTCCACGGCGGCGCGATCGGCGGGCGTCACGATGGCGAGCATGCGCTCCTGGCTCTCCGACGTCATCACCTCGAAGGGCTCCATGGCCGGCTCGCGCCGGGGGACGGTGTCCACCTCGACGTCCATGCCCGTACCGCCGCGCCCGGCGGTCTCCGAGGTGGCGCAGGTGAGCCCCGCGCCGCCGAGGTCCTGGACGGCCACCACCAGACCCCGGTCGAGCAGCTCGAGGCAGGCCTCGATGAGGCGCTTCTCCTCGAAGGGATCGCCCACCTGCACGCTCGGGCGCTTGGCGGCGTCGGCGCCCTCCTCGGACCCGAAGGCGGCCGAGGCCAGCACGCTCACCCCGCCGATCCCGTCGCGCCCCGTGGTCGACCCCAGCAGCATCGCCAGGTTGCCCTCGCCGGTGGCGGCCGACAGCACCAGGCGCTCTTTGGGCATGACCCCCAGGCACAGCACGTTGACCAGGGGGTTGCGGGCGTACCCCGAGGCGAAGGTGAGCTCGCCTCCCACGGTGGGCACGCCCACCGAGTTTCCGTAGCCGGAGATGCCGGCCACCACGCCCTCGGTCAGCCACCGGTTGCGGGCGTCGTCGAGAGGGCCGAAGAACAGCGGGTCCATGAGGGCGATGGGCCGGGCCCCCATGGTGAAGATGTCGCGCAGGATGCCCCCCACCCCGGTGGCCGCCCCCTGGTAGGGCTCCACCGCCGAGGGGTGGTTGTGGCTCTCGATGCGCAGGGCCACGGCGATGCCGTCGCCGGCGTCGATGACCCCGGCGTTCTCGCCCGGTCCCACCAGCACATGGGGCCCCTCGGTGGGCAGCCGCTTGAGGTGCAGGCGCGAGGACTTGTAGGAGCAGTGCTCGCTCCACATCACGGCGTACATGGCGAGCTCGAGGTCGTTGGGCGGGCGCCCCAGGATCTCCACGATGCGCGCCGCCTCGTCGTCGCTCAGCCCCAACGCCCGGTGCAGCTCCATCACCGTCACCGTACCCGGCACGACCTCGGGCATAATCCGGGCCATGCCCGACGCCAAGGCGAGCCCCAAGCGCCGTCCCATGTCGAGCGCGCACAAAGCGGCGTTGGCCAAAGGGCGCGACGAGGGGCGAGCCGTGCGACGCTATCTCGAGGCCGTCGACCACCAGCGCCCCAAGCGGGGACGCCGGCGCACCCCCGAGTCGATCGCCAAGCGCCTGGCCACAGTGAACAAGCGCCTCGAGGACGCCGACCCGCTGGCGCGCCTGCACCTGCTCCAGGAGAAGGCCGACCTCCAGGCCGAGCTGGCCCGGACGTCGTCGGCCGACGACCTGGCCGCATTGGAGAAGGCCTTCGTCAAGGTGGCCGCCGCCTACGGACGGCGCAAGGGCATCGACTACGCCACCTGGCGCGCCACCGGGGTCAGCCCGGCGGTGCTCCAGCGCGCCGGCGTCAAGAGGAGCTGAGCGGCCCGCTCAGACCGCCAGCCGGGTGTGGCGCGTGGCCGCCGCCACCAGCGAGCGCAGCAGTCCCGTGCCGTCGGTCGATGCCGTCATGGCGTCACAGGCCCGTTCGGGATGGGGCATGAGCCCCACCACGTTGCCCTCTTCGTTGCACACCCCGGCGATGTCGTCCACCGAGCCGTTGGGGTTGTCGGTGTAGCGCAGGACCACGCGGTCCTCGGCGCGCAGGACCTCGAGGGTGGCGGCGTCGCAGGTGAAGTTGCCCTCGAAGTGGTTGATGGGCAGCGCCAGCTCCTCGCCGAGGACGGTCTCGCCCGTCAACACGCTGCGCGTGGTGCACACCCGCACCGCCACCGTCTTGCACAGGAACCGCAGGCCCACGTTCTTCTGCAGGGCCCCGGGCAACAGTCCGGCCTCGGTCAGCACCTGGAATCCGTTGCAGATCCCCACCACCGGCCCCCCGTCCGCCGCGTACTTCGACACCGCCTCCATCACCGGCGAGAACCGGGCCAGGGCGCCGGGCCGCAGGTAGTCGCCGTGGGCGAACCCGCCGGGCAGGACGACGGCGTCGTAGCCCGCCACCGTGCGCTCCCCGTGCCACACCAGCTCGGCCTCGGCCTCGGCGCCGGAGCCCAGACATCGCAGGGCCTTGACCACATCGTGCTCGCAGTTGCTGCCCGGGAACACCACCACGCCGATGCGGGCGCTCATGGGCGCGCCCCGTTGCGGCCGGCGGGCTCGGCCACGCCGATCACGGTGACCACGGACTCCTCGATGACGGGGTTGGCGAGGAGGCGCTCGGCCACCAGGGTGGCGCGCTCGTGGGCGGCGGCTTCGTCGGGGGCGTCGACCGAAAGCCGGATGGCCTTGCCCACGCGCACGGCGTCGACGGCCGAGAAACCCAGCGCCGGCAGCGCCCGCTCGATGGTGGCGCCCTGCGGGTCGGCGATCCCGGGGCGCAGCCTCACCTCGACCAGCACCTCGTACTTCACGCCTGCATCACCTGCCCGCACCGTACCAGTCGGCTAAGAGGCGCCCGCTGACCCGTTCGTAGGCCTCGATGTAGCGCGCGCTGGTCTCGGCCACGATCTCCGGCGACAGCGGCGGGGGAGGCGGGGTCTTGTCCCACCCGCTGCCCTCGAGCAGGTCGCGCACGGGCTGCTTGTCGAAGGCCGGGGGGTTGGTGCCCGGGCGCCACTCATCGGCGGGCCAGAAGCGCGACGAGTCGGGGGTGAGGACCTCGTCGCACAACGCCAGCTCGCCGTCGATGATGCCGAGCTCGAACTTGGTGTCGGCCACGATGATCCCGTTGCGCTGGGCGGCGGCCGCCCCGCGCCGGTAGGCCTCGACGCACAGGTCGCGAGCCTTCTCGGCCATCTCCTTGCCCACCAGCTCGGCGGCCTCGTCGAAGGAGATGTTGAGGTCATGTCCCTCGGTGGCCTTGGTCGAGGGCGTGAACATGGGCTCGGGCAGCCGGCTGGCCTGCTCCAGCCCGGCGGGCAGGGACATGCCGTGCAGGGTCCGGGTGGCCGAGTACTCCTTCCACCCCGACCCGGCCAGGTATCCCCGCACGATGCACTCGATGGGGAGCATGTCCGCCCGGCGCACCAGCACGGCCCGCCCGGCCACGCCGGCCAGGCCGGCGTCACCGCCCAGCTCGGCGGCCTCGGTCGGGAGCTCGGCAGGATCGGCGGTGATGAGGTGGCTGGGGGCGAGGTCGGCCAGCTCGTGCAGGAAGTGCACGGTCATGGCCGTGAGCACCCGGCCCTTCTCGGGGATGGGCTCGGCCATGACCACGTCGAACGCCGACAGGCGGTCCGAGGCCACCATGAGCAGGCGGCCCTCCCCGGCGTCATAGAGCTCGCGTACCTTGCCGCTGTGCACCAACGTCAGACTCACTCCTCGACCTCCTCGATCGCCTCTTTGAACTTCGACACGTGGTGCAGCGCCCTCTCCAGGCTGAAGGCCAGGTCGAGGGCGGCGGTGTCCAGCCGGACGTCGGAGTCGGCCTCGAGCACGTCCCGGAACGGACGGCGCTGTTCCCAGGCGGCCCGGGCGTCGCGCTGCACGATGCGGTAGGCGACGTCGCGCTCCACCCCCGACTCCACCAGGGCCAGCAGCACCGGTTGGCTGAACACGAGCCCGAAGGACCCTTCGAGCACGTTGGCGCGCATGCGCTCGGTGTGGACCACGAGGTTCTGGACCAGCCCGGCGCCGCGGCGCAGCACGTAGTAGGTGAGCAGACAGGCGTCGGGCAGCACCACCCGCTCCACCGAGCTGTGGGAGATGTCGCGCTCGTGCCACAGCGCCACGTCCTCGAGCCCCGCCCCCAGGTATCCCCGCAACACCCGGGCCAGGCCGCTCAGACGCTCCGAGAGAACGGGGTTGCGCTTATGCGGCATGGACGAGCTGCCCTTCTGCCCGGGCCCGAAGGCCTCTTCGACCTCGCCCACCTCGGTGCGGGCCAGGTGCCGGATCTCGGTGCCGATCGTCTCGAGCGTGGCCCCGCCGGCGGCACACGCCCACAACAGCTCGGCGTGGCGGTCCCGGGCGATGACCTGGGTGGCCGGTACGGGCCGCAGTCCCAGGGCGCCACACACGTGCGCCTCGACCCGGGGGTCGATGTTGGAGTACGTTCCCACCGCCCCGGACAACTTGCCCACGGCGATGCCGTCCCGGGCGGCGCGCAGGCGGCCCCGGTCACGGTCGGCCTGCAGGCACCACAACGCCAGCTTGGCTCCGAAGGTGGTGGGCTCGGCGTGCATGCCGTGGGTGCGGCCCGGCATGGGGCTGTCCATGAACTCCAGGGCGCGGGCCTTCAACACCGACACCAAGGCGTCCGAGGCGTCGAGGAGCAGATCGGCGGCGCGCGCCAACGTGGCGCACAATGCGGTGTCGACCACGTCGGACGACGTGAGCCCGTAGTGGACCCACGAGCCCTCGGGGGCACCGATAGCGTCCTGCACCACGTCCACGAAGGCGGCCACGTCGTGGTCGGTGACGCGCTCGCGGTCGTTGACCGCCGTCACCAGCTCGGGCGTCACCTTGGGGGCCCGGGCCCGCACCGCCGCCGCCGCCTCCCGGGGGATGACGCCCACCTCGGACCAGCCCTCGACGGCCAGCAGCTCGACCTCGAGCCACATCTCCAGGCGGGCCTCGTCGGTGAACAGGGCCGCCATCTCCGGCAGCGAGTAGCGGGGGATCATCGTGTTTCTCTGGTCATACAGCCCCTCCGAGCACGGGCGCCGTCTCGGCGGCCAGCGCGGCGATGTCGGTGCGGTACTGCATCCCCTCCCAGCCGATGCGGTCCACCGCGGCGTAGGCGCGGGCCCGGGCTTCGGCGATGGTGGGGCCCAGGGCGCTCACGTCCAGGACCCGGCCGCCAGCGGTGATGAAGTGGCCCTCGTCGTCGAGGGCCGTCCCGGCGTGGAACACGGTCACGCCGGGGACGGCCACGGCCGCCTCGAGCCCGTCGATGCGGTCGCCGGTGCGCGGCGTGTGGGGATAGCCCTCCGAGGCGAGCACCACGCACACCGACGCCTCGCTCGAGAAGCGCGGCTCGGTACGCAGCCGCCCGGCGGCGGCCTCGGCCAGCAGCCCGGTGAGGTCCTCGGTGAGCCGGGGCAACACCACCTGGGTCTCGGGGTCGCCGAAGCGCACGTTGTACTCGAGCACGCGCGTGGCCGTCGACGGTGATGATGAGCCCGGCGTACAGCACGCCGCGGTAGTCGATCCCCCGGCGGCGCAGCGCGCCCACCAGCGGCTCCACGGCGCGGTCGAGCACGCCGTCGACGAGCCGGTCATCGACTATGGGCACGGGCGAGTAGGCGCCCATGCCCCCGGTGTTGGGGCCCTCGTCGTCATCGGCCACGCGTTTGAAGTCCTGCGCCGGTGCCAGCGCCGCGATGCGGCTCCCATCACAGAGCACCAGCAGCGAACACTCGGGCCCCGTCATGCCCTCCTCGACCACCACCCGGCGCCCGGCGTCGCCGAAGCTCTCCCCCGACAGCTTGGCCTCGATGTCCTGCTCGGCCTCGGTGATGTCGTCGGTGACGAGCACCCCCTTGCCGGCGGCCAGGCCGTCGGTCTTCACCACCCACGGGCCGGGCAGCTGGCGCAGGAACTCATTGGCCTCTTTGGCGTCGTCGAAGGCGCCGTAGCGGGCCGTGGGCACGCCCGCCTCGGCCAGCACCGCCTTCATGAAGGCCTTGGACCCCTCCAGGCGGGCCCCGTCGGCGCCGGGCCCGAACACCAGGCGACGATCGGCCCGCAACCGGTCGGCCAGGCCGTCCACCAGCGGCTGCTCGGGGCCGATCACGAAGAGGTCGGCGTCGATGTCCTCGGGGGCATCGGCGGTGACGGTGACGTCGTGGCCGGGGCGTGCGTCGTGGGCAGAGAACTGGGCCGACTCGGCCGCCTCCCGCGTCTGGGGCGCCATCCCGGGGTTGCCGGGCGCCACCACCACCTCGGCGGTGCGGGCCAGGCACAGCGCCAGGGCGTGCTCACGGCCGCCCGAGCCCACCACGCAAACTTTCACTGTTGGGCCTTCACGAGCGGGCGCTCACGCTGCGAACCGGACGAACTGCTCGCGCCCGGGGCCCACGCCCACCAGCTTGATGGGCACCCCGATCTGCTCGGCCAGGAAGTCGACGTAGGCGCGCGCCGCCGGGGGGAGGTCGGCGAGCTCGGTGGCGCCGGACAGATCGGTGCGCCATCCGGGCAGCTCCTCGTAGACCGGCTCCACCTGGTGCAGCACCGACTGGTGATACGGGGGGTAGGCGAAGCGCTCGCCCCCCGAGGTGTAGGCCACGCACACCTTGACGGTGTCGAAGGTGTCGAGCACGTCCATCTTGGTC
Organism: uncultured Acidimicrobiales bacterium; assembly: GCA_963731665.1. Classification (GTDB taxonomy): domain Bacteria; phylum Actinomycetota; class Acidimicrobiia; order Acidimicrobiales; family UBA8190; genus Chersky-840. The sequence goes on from CAVSWP010000011.1 coordinate 774,055, forward strand.
AACGCCACCTCCGACAACGAGTTGAGGCGCACGGCCTGGCGGGCCATGACGGCGTCGAACCACCCGCAGCGCCGGCGCCGTCCCGTGTTGGTGCCGAATTCGTGGCCCCGCTCCACCAACACCTCGCCGGCCTCGTCGAGGCACTCGGTGGGGAACGGGCCCGCCCCCACGCGCGTCACATAGGCCTTGGCGATGCCGATGACCTCGCCGATCTGACGGGGCCCCACCCCCGAGCCCGTGCAGGCCCCCCCGGCCACCGGGTTGGACGACGTCACGAAGGGATAGGTGCCGTGGTCGAGGTCCAAGAATGTGGCCTGGGCACCCTCGAGCAACACGTTGTGCCCGGCGTCGAGGGCGTCGTGCACCAGGCCCACGGTGTCGCCCACCATGGGCCCGATGCGCGGCGCGTACTGGTCGAGGTACTCGTCGCAGATGGCCCCGGCGTCGAGGGGGAGGCGGTTGTACACCTTGGCCAGGATGGCGTTCTTCTCCTTCAACACCACCTCGAGCTTCTGGCGGAAGATCTTGCCGTCGAGGAGGTCCTGGACCCGCAACCCCACGCGCGCCGCCTTGTCGGCGTAGGCCGGCCCGATGCCCCGGCGCGTGGTGCCCAGCGCGTTCTTGCCCAGGTAGCGCTCGGTGACCCGGTCGATCTCGGTGTGGTACGGCATGATCAGATGGGCGTTGCCGCTCACCACCATGCGGCTGGTGTCGATGCCCTTGCCGGCCAGCACGTCGAGCTCGGTGAGCAGCACCCCGGGGTCCACCACCACGCCGTTGCCGATCACCGGGGTGATGTGCGGGTACAGCACCCCGCTCGGCACCAGCTGGAGGGCGAAGGACACCCCGTCGACCACCACGGTGTGCCCGGCGTTGTGGCCGCCCTGGTAGCGCACCACCATGTCCATGTCCCTGGCCAGGAGGTCGGTGAGCTTGCCCTTGCCCTCGTCGCCCCACTGTGTCCCGACCACCACGGTTGCGGGCACGACGCGCTCCTCCGTCACACAGACACCGGATTACGCCGCATTGTAGCCCGGACCAGGGACGACTCCGGCGGCCCGCTCCGCCCCTCAGCGCAGGGTGATGGCACCCTCGGCCACGTCCACGGTCACGGTGTCGCCGTCGACGTAGCGGCCCTCGAGCAGGGCCAGGGCCAGGGGGTCCTCCACCGAGTGCTGGAGCACCCGGCGCAGGGGCCGGGCCCCCAGGTCGGGGTCGTAGCCGGCGGCCGCCAGCCAGTCCCGGGCGCCGTCGGTGACCACCAGGGTGAGCCGGCGAGCCGCCACCCGGGCCGCCAGCCGGTCCACCTGGAGGTCCACGATGCGGCGGATGTCGGCCTGGGTGAGCCGGCCGAAGCGGACCACCTCGTCGATGCGGTTGAAGAACTCAGGCTTGAAGAAGTCCTGGGGGTCCACGGTCAGGTTGGACGTCATGATCAGCGCCGTGTTGCTGAAGTCCACGGTGCGGCCCTGGCCGTCGGTGAGGCGCCCGTCCTCGAGCACCTGGAGCAGCACGTTGAACACGTCGGGGTGGGCCTTCTCGATCTCGTCCAGCAGGACCACGGCGTAGGGCCGGCGCCGCACCGCCTCGGACAGCTGGCCGCCCTCCTCGTAGCCCACGTAGCCGGGGGGCGCCCCCACCAGGCGGCTCACCGTGTGCTTCTCCTGGTACTCGCCCATGTCGATGCGGATCATGGCCCGGTCGTCGTCGAACAGGAACTCGGCCAGGGCCCGGGCCAGCTCGGTCTTGCCCACGCCGGTGGGGCCCAGGAAGAGGAAGGACCCGATGGGCCGGTTGGGGTCCGACAGCCCGGCCCGGCTGCGCCGGATGGCGTTGGACACCGCCCGCACGGCCTCGTCCTGGCCCACCACCCGGGAGTGGAGGGCCTCCTCCATGCGCACCAGCTTGGCCAGCTCGGCCTCGAGGAGCTTGGTGACCGGCACCCCGGTCCAGCGGCTCACCACCTCGGCCACGTCCTCGGCGTCGACCTCCTCCTTGAGCATGGCCCCCGAGCTCTGCAGCTCGGCCAGGGCCTTGGTGGCGTCCTCGATGCGCCGCTCGATGTCGGGCACCACCCCGTAGCGGATCTCCGAGGCCCGCGTCAGGTCGCCGTCGCGGGCAAAGCGCTCGGCCTCGCCCTTGCGCGTCTCGAGCTCCTCCTTCAGCGCCCGGATCTCGGAGATGGCGTCCTTCTCGGCCTGCCAGCGTGCCGTCATGGCGTCGGCCTGCTCCTTGAGGTTGGCCAGCTCCTCCTCCAGGCGGGCCAGGCGCTCCTTCGAGGCGTCGTCCTTCTCCTTGGCCAGGGCCATGCGCTCGATCTCGAGCTGGCGCATGCGTCGCGTCACCACGTCGATCTCGGTGGGCATGGAGTCGATCTCGATGCGCAGCCGGCTGGCGGCCTCGTCCATGAGGTCGATGGCCTTGTCGGGGAGGAAGCGGCCCGTCACGTAGCGGTCCGACAGCACCGCCGCCGCCACCAACGCCGCGTCCTGAATGCGCACGCCGTGGTGGACCTCGTAGCGCTCCTTGAGCCCCCGCAGGATGGCCACGGTGTCCTCCACCGTGGGCTGGCCCACCAACACCGGCTGGAAGCGGCGCTCGAGCGCCGCGTCCTTCTCGACGTACTTGCGGTACTCGTCGAGGGTGGTGGCCCCGATGAGCCGGAGCTCGCCGCGCGCCAGCATGGGCTTGATCATGTTGCCGGCGTCCATGGCCCCCTCGGCGCCGCCCGCCCCCACGATGGTGTGGAGCTCGTCGATGAAGGTGATGACCTCGCCCTCGGCGTCGGTGATCTCCTTGAGCACCGCCTTGAGGCGCTCCTCGAACTCGCCGCGGTACTTGGCCCCGGCCACCATGGCGGAGAGGTCCAGGGCCACCACCCGCTTGTCGCGCAGGCCCTCGGGCACATCCCCCTCCACGATGCGGTTGGCCAGGCCCTCCACGATGGCGGTCTTGCCCACCCCGGGCTCGCCGATGAGCACGGGGTTGTTCTTCGTCCGGCGGCTGAGCACCTGGATGACGCGCCGGATCTCCTCGTCCCGGCCAATGACGGGGTCGAGCTTGCCCTGGCGGGCGGCCTCGGTGAGGTCCCGCCCGTAGCGCTCGAGCGCCTGGTACTGCTCCTCGGGGTTCTGCGACGTCACCCGGTGCGAGCCCCGCACCTGGCGCAGGGCGGCCAGGAGCTGGTCGCGCTTGACCCCGATGAGGTCCGACAGCGCCAACAGCAGGTGCTCGACCGACAGGTACTCGTCGCCCATGTCGCCCCGCAGGCCGTCGGCCGTCTCGAGCAGGTCCCGGGTGTCGCGCGACAACGACACGTCGTTGCCGCCGTAGGCCTTGGGAAGCGCCGACAGCCGCTCCGCCACCCGGTTGGTGAGCACGGCGGGCTCCACCCCGGCCTTGGCCAACAGGGGAATGGCCAGGCCGTCGGGCTGGCCCAGCATGGCCGCCAGGAGGTGGTCGGGGGTCACCTCGGGGTTGTTCTGGGCCCGGGCGCGCTCGGTAGCGGCCTGGAGGGCTTCCTGGGTCTTGAGCGTCCACCGGTTGGGATCGAGTGTCATGTCCTTACCTCCCCCTCATCTCTTCCACACCAGGGCCTGGCGCAGCGGCACCAGGTCGCGTCGGTAGTGGCGATGGGTCTGTTCGATGGTGTCGCGGGCCTCTTGGGTCACGCGCTCGAGCTCGATGCGCAGGCGCTGGACCTCGGCCTCGAGGTCCAGGACGTGGCGCACGCCCTCGAGCGACAGCCCCGAGCTGGTGAGGTCCCCGATGTGGCGCAAGCGCTCGATGTCGCGTTGCGAGTAGCGGCGGTTGCCGCCCACGGTGCGCGACGGGTCCACCAGCCCCTTGCGCTCGTAGAAGCGCAACGTCTGGGGGTGCACGCCGGCCAGCTCGGCCGCCACCGAGATCACGTACACGGCACGCCCGGCGCCGTCACCCCCGAACAGGGCGGCCTTGCGGGCGCCGCGGGCGCCGCGGGCCTCGTGGGCTTCGCGGGAGCCGCGTCGGCGGTCGTCGTCAGCTCTTGGTGGCGTCATCGATGTTCACCTCCAGATGGGCCCGCGGCTCGTCGGTCGAGACGCGGGCAAACTCCTGCACGGCGGCGCGCTGCTCGTCGGTCATCTTCTTGGGCACGGCCACCTCGGCCGTCACCAGCAGGTCCCCGCTGGGGGTCCGGCCGTGGCCGGGCACCCCGCGGCCCTTGACGCGGAAGGTCTGTCCCGACGACGTCCCCGCCGGCACCTTCAGCGTCACGGGCTCGTCCAGCGTGGGCACGGTCACCGTCGACCCCAGGGCGGCCTCGGGGAACGTCACGGGGACGTTCAGGGTCAGGTTGCGGCCGCGCCGGCCGAACAGCGGATGGTTCCCCACGTGCACGGTGACGTAGAGGTCGCCGGCGGGCCCGTTGGCGCGCCCCGGCGCGCCCCGACCCTTCACCCGGATGCGCTGGCCGTCCTCCACCCCGGCGGGGATGCGCACCTTCACCTCGCGCGTGCGCCGCACCACCCCCGAGCCCCGGCACGTCTTGCACGGCTTCTCGATGACGGTGCCGCGGCCCGAGCACTGGGGGCACACGCGGCTGAGCGAGAACAGCCCCTGGTTGTCGTCGAGCTCGCCCCGGCCGTGGCACGTGGGACACGTCACCGGAGAGGTGCCCGGGGCCGCGCCCGACCCGCCACAGGTCTCGCACCGGGCCTCGCCGGCCACGTTCACCGACGTGGTCACGCCGCGCACGGCGTCCTCGAAGGTGAGGTACAGCTCGGCTTCGACATCGGCGCCGCGTCGGGGCCCGGCGTTGCGGGCGCGCCGCCCGCCGCCACCGCCGAAGGTGGCCCCCAGCCCGCCGAGCAGGTCGGAGAGGTCGATGTCCTCCATGCGGAAGGTGCCGCCCGGGCCGCCCGGCCCGCCGAAGCCACCGGGGCCGCCGAAGCCGCCGAACCCCGAGGCGCCCAGGCGCCGGACCTCGTCGTACTCCTTGCGCTTCGCCGCGTCACCGAGCACGTCGTAGGCGGCCGAGATCTCCTTGAAGCGGTCCTCGGAGCCGGGGTTGGCGTCGGGATGGAATTGCTTGGCGAGCTTGCGATAGGCGCGCGTGATCTCCTTGTCGGTCGCCGTGGAGGAGACTCCCAGGACCTGGTAGTAGTCCTTCTCCAACCACTCGCGCTGGGCGACCATTACCCCCGCACCCGCACCATGGCCGGCCGGATGACGCGTCCCTTCCACCGGTAGCCGGCGCGCAGCACGTCGTCGACCACCGGGCCCGACGGCGCGCCTGCAGCGGGAATACCGGTTTCACCGTGGATACCGGGAGCAGCTCCGGCGCCACCAGCGGCACCGGCCGGCGGCGCCGACGCGCCCTCGTCGGACACGTGGTCCACCGCCTCGTGGGTGGTGGGGTCGAAGGGCTCGCCGGGGGCGCCGATGCGCTCCAGGCCCTCGCGCGCCAGGGTGTCGGCCAGCAGCGTCGACCCGGCCACCAGCGCCTTGCCCTCGGCGGAGAGGTCGTCTCCCGCGCCCAGATGGGCGCGCGCCAGGTCGAAGGCGTCGAGGACGGGCAGCACCTTGGTCACCAGGTCCTCGGCGGCGCGCTCGAGGTGGTCGGTCTGTTGGCGCAGCATCCGCTTCTTGTAGTTCTCGAAGTCGGCCTGGACGCGCTGCACCATCTCGCGGAACTCGTCGCGCTCGCGCCGGGCCGCGATCAACAGGACGTCGATGTCGTCCTCGACGGTGTCGTTGGCCTCCCCCGCCACGACGTCGACGACGACGTCGACGACGCCGTCGTCCTCGTCATCGAGGACGTGGTTCGACGCCGACTCGACGCGGGGGTCGACACCCTTCTCCCGGCGGGGCGCGCCCGGGGCACCCAGGTTGCCTGGGTTACCCGGGTTCTGCGGACGCGGCCCCCCGGGCGACTGGGCGCCGCCCGGCGGTCCGGTCGGGGGCGTCATGCGCCGGGCTCGTCGACGATCTCGGCGTCGACGACTTCGTCGTCGGAGGGAGCCGGGCCGTCCCCGCCACTGGGCGCCGAGGCTCCGGCACCGGAACCGGCCTGCGAGGCCTGCTCGTACAGGCGCTGGGTGAAGCCGTGGCTGGCGTTGACGAGAGCCTCGGTGGCGTCCTTGATCTTCTCGACGTCGGTGCCCGCCAAGGCGTCCTTCAGCGTCTTGAGCGCACCCTCCACCTTGTCCTTCTCGTCGCCCTCGAACTTCTCGCCCTGCTCACGCAGGAGCTTGTCGGTCTGGTACACGAGGGTGTCGGCGTTGTTGCGGACCTCGGCCTCCTCGCGCCGGCGACGGTCGTCGTCGGCATGGGCCTCGGCGTCGCGCACCATGCGGTCGATCTCCTCCTTGGCCAGCGACGACTCGCCGGTGATGGTCATGGACTGCTCCTTGCCGGTGGCGGTGTCGCGGGCCGAGACGTGCACGATGCCGTTGGCGTCGATGTCGAAGGTCACCTCGATCTGCGGCACGCCGCGCGGCGCCGGAGGCAGGTCCACCAGTTGGAACTTGCCCAGCGTCTTGTTGTACATGGCCATCTCGCGCTCACCCTGCAGCACGTGGATCTCCACCGACGGCTGGTTGTCCTCGGCCGTGGTGAACACCTCGGAGCGCTTGGTGGGGATGGTCGTGTTGCGCTCGATGAGCCGGTGCATGACGCTGCCCTTGGTCTCGATGCCGAGCGACAGCGGGGTGACATCGAGCAACAGGACGTCTTTCACCTCACCCTTCAACACACCGGCCTGCACCGCCGCGCCGATGGCCACGACCTCGTCGGGGTTCACTCCCTTGTGGGGCTCCTTGCCCGACAGGCTCTGCACGAGGTCCTGGATGGCGGGCATCCGGGTCGAGCCGCCCACCAGCACGACGTGGTCGATGTCGGACTTCGACAGGCCGGCGTCGGTGACGGCCTGCTCGAAGGGGCCCTTGCAGGCGTCGACCAGGTCGGCGGTGATCTCGTTGAACTTGGCGCGCGTCAGCTTCAGGTCGAGGTGCTTGGGGCCTTCGGAGGTGGCCGTGATGAACGGCAGGTTGATCTGGGTCTCCTGGACCGTCGACAGCTCGATCTTGGCCTTCTCCCCTGCTTCCTTCAGGCGCTGGAGGGCCATCTTGTCGGCGGACAGGTCCACGCCCTCGGTGTTCTTGAACTCGGTGACCAGCCAGTCGATGATCCGCTGGTCCCAGTCGTCCCCACCGAGATGGGTGTTGCCCGAGGTGGACTTCACTTCGAACACGCCCTCGCCGATCTCGAGGATCGACACGTCGAAGGTGCCGCCGCCGAGGTCGAACACCAGGACCGTCTGCTCCTTGTTCTCCTTGTCCAGCCCGTAGGCCAGGGCAGCCGCGGTGGGCTCGTTGATGATCCGCAGCACCTCGAGGCCGGCGATCTGGCCCGCTTCCTTGGTGGCCGTGCGCTGGGCGTCGTCGAAGTAGGCGGGCACGGTGATCACGGCCTGGTTGACGCTGTCGCCGAGGTAGGACTCCGCGTCTCGCTTCAACTTCTGGAGGATGCGGGCGGAGATCTCCTGGGCGTTGTACTTCTTGCCGTCGATGTCCACCGACCACGACGTCCCCATGTGGCGCTTGACCGACCGGATGGTGCGGTCGGGGTTGGTGATGGCCTGGCGCTTGGCGACCTCGCCCACCAGGACCTCGCCGGACTTCGAAAAGCCGACCACCGACGGGGTGGTCCGGCCCCCTTCGGCGTTGGGGATGACGACCGGCTCGCCGGCCTCCAATACGCTGACCACCGAGTTGGTGGTGCCGAGGTCGATTCCGACGGCCTTGGGCATGGGTGGTGCCTCCGTATCTGTTTCCGGCCCCGGTGTCTCTCACCTGGGCTTTTATGACTATGAGACTCTGTGTGGCCTTGGTGGTGGCCAACTTGACTGTCACCAGTATAGCGAACTTGAGCGCCTTCCTATCAAGTCGACCGACAAAAATCGAGAAGAACGCCGGCCCGTCAGAGTGGGCGGGATGTCAGGTAGGGACGACGCCATGGCAGTCCTGACTGACATCGGGCCCGTCCCGGCGGTACCGTACGGAGGCGGCATCGGGGCGTTCCGGCAACGGGGGCGTCTGGCTTCCGGTTGCTTCGTTCGCTGCTGGGCTCAGCGCCCCGGTGCCGCCGAAATCCGTCCTCGCGCCCAGGTGGAGCGAGCACCCACAGTGGTAGCGTTTCGAACTCGTCCATGGTTTTCCGCCTGGACGATCTGGGGGGGTGTTGGGCGGGCGTCTAGGGGGTCTGGGCCCCGCCCCGCCCCCCTTTTCGGGCACCTTCGTGGTTCGGACGGCTGGCTAGATTCGGAGTGTGCCCGACCTCGTCCTGCTCCGCCACGGCGAGTCCACCTGGAATGCCGAGAACCTGTTCACCGGATGGACCGACGTCGACCTCACGGCCAAGGGTGAGCACGAGGCGCGCCAGGCCGGTGCGCTGCTCGCCGCCGAGCAGCGCATTGGGCTCGACCTGCAGGTGGTGCACACCTCCGTCCTCACCCGGGCGGTGCGCACCGCCAATCTGGCCTTGGACGAGCTGGGCCGCAGCTGGTTGCCAGTGCGGCGCCACTGGCGCCTGAACGAGCGTCACTACGGGTCGCTCCAGGGGCTGAACAAGAAGCAGACGGCCGAGGAGTTCGGGATCGACCAGGTGAAGGTGTGGCGCCGGAGCTACGACACCCCGCCACCGGCGCTGCCGCGCGACGACGAGCGCCACCCGGTGCACGACGACCGCTACCGGGACCTGCCGCCGGCCGCCCTGCCCGACACCGAGTGCCTGGCCGACGTGGTCGTGCGCGTGGTGCCCTACTGGGAGGACGCCATCGCCGGCGATCTCCGGACCCATCCGGGGGTGCTCGTGGTGGCCCACGGCAATTCCATCCGGGCCCTGGTGAAGTACCTCAAGGACATCCCCGACGACGTCATCGTCGGGCTGGACGTGCCCACGGGCGTGCCCTGGTGGTTCCGGCTCGACGATCAGCTGGAAGTCGTCGAGGACCGCCAGCTCGGTGATCCCGACGCCATCCGGGCCGCCACCGAGGCCGTGCGCCGCCAGGCGGGCTGAACCCCCCGGCCGGCCGGCCGCCTGGGGGGAGGCGGGCCGCGCCGGCCAGAGGGCCAGACCATATGGGGATCAGAGGGCGTCGCGGCCTCTCTCCCCGGTGCGCACCCGCACCACCGACTCCACCGGGATGACCCACACCTTGCCGTCACCGATCTTGCCGGTTCCGGCCGTGGTCACGATGGCGTCGACCACCTCGTCGGCCTGGGTGTCGTCGACGAGCACCTCGACGCGGATCTTGGGGACGAAGTCCACCTCGTATTCCGCACCTCGGTAAACCTCGGTGTGGCCCCGCTGGCGGCCGAAGCCCTGGGCCTCGGTGAGGGTCATGCCCTGGACACCCAGCGTCTTCAGGGCCTCCTTGACCTCATCGAGCTTGAAGGGCTTGAGGACTGCCACGACCAGCTTCATTGTGCGCTCCCTTTCGTCGAGCTCGGCCTGGTCATCGATCGCCTGCCGGAGGGGGCTCGGCCACGCCGGGCGGTGCCTTCGACCCGCCCGTCAGGCCGGCCATCTCGAAGGCACTGCTGCTGCCGCCGCCCACACGCTCGGCGAGGGTCTCGTCGGGGAAGGCCTCCTCGTCGTGGATGGCCAGGTCGCCGATCTCGAGGATCTCGTCCGGGTAGCGGGCGCCGCGCAGGACGAACCCGATGACCTTCATCAATATGAAGGTTATGAGCGCCGACCAGAATATGACGAACAGGGCCGCTCTGAACTGTTCCCACAGCTGATGGGCCGAGCCCGTATACATCAAACCGTTGACCGAGAACGGCACGCAATGGGCGGTGGACGTGGCGTAGGCCGTCGCCGTGGTGTTGACCACCTGCCCGTTGGCGTCGAGATGGCCGCAGCCGTACTCGATCATGCCCGGATCGCCGAAGACGCCGAGGAGCAAGCCACCGAACAACCCGGCGATGCCGTGGGTGTAGACGACCCCGAGCGCATCGTCGACCTTGGAGAAGGGCCGCACCTTGGACAGGAAGTTCCAGGCGATCCACACGATGACGGTGTCGATGACCCCCACGTAGATCGCCCCCCGGCCGTTGACCCAGCCGGCACAGGGCGTGATCCCCACCAGGCCGCAGATCATGCCGTTCACGCCGCCCAGGAAGGTCGGTTTTCTCTGCTTGGAGAGCCAGGCGTCCATGGCGATCCAGGTGAGCACGCCCGCCGCGGTGGCCACGTTGGTATTGACCACCGCCGCGGCGGCGTCGGCTCCCGCGTAATAGGGGTCACCACCGTTGAAACCGTTCCAGCCGAGCCACAGAATGCCGGCTCCCACGGCTGCCATGACCAGGTTGTTGGGTATGGCGTTCTTGCGATCTCGCGCCAGCCGGGGCCCTAAGACCCAGGCCGCCACGAAGCCCGACACACCGGCGGACATATGGATGACGAACCCACCGGAGAAGTCGAGCGAGCCCTCCTGGGCGAAGTAGCCGCCGCCCCACAGCAAGAAGCCGTCCACGCCGTAGACGAAGGTCGACCACAGGGGCACCAGGAGGCACCAGGCGCTGAACTTGATCCGGCCCAGCACGCTCCCCAGGAACAGCAGGGGGGTGATCGCCGCGAAGACGAACTGGAAGTAGGCCAGCGACGTCGTGGGGAAGTGGAAGGGGATGGCGGTGTTGGCAGCCGACACCGCTTGGCCCTGTTCACCCACGCTGCTGGTGATGCCCCCCGGTTTCCCGACGAAGTTCTCGAAGAAGTGTTTGACCCACCCCACCCCCGTGAGCTGGGTCTGGACCCCGTTTCTCACCCCCCCGCCGATCGAGGTGGCACCGAAGCCCATCTTGTAGGACCACAACACCCAGGCGATGAGGACGAGCGAGAACCCGGCGAACATCATGGCCAGGACGTTCACCGCCCACTTCTTCTGGACGATCGACGCGTAGAGGACCGCCAGGCCGGGGAGGCTCATCAGGCCGACGAAGGTGGCGGCCACGATCTGCCACGTGTTGTCGCCCGTGTTCAGCCAACTGGGATACGGAACGGGAACTACTGCGCCTAGCACGGTTCGGGTGCTCCTCTCGTGCGGTCAATGCGTTCCGGCTCCCCGAGCCATGGCCACAGCAACACCCGACACTGGGTGCGCCCCGTCCACGGCAGGCCGGGTCGCCCTGCCGCCGAAAGAATGCAACCCGGGAGTTTCGGCACGGTCACGCGCGTGTTACCAGCGCGTGAACTGGACACGGTCCAGGGAGTGTCCCTGGGGGGGCGCCACGGCGACGCCGATTGAGTGGTCGGGGCGGCTCCGTCGGGGCCCCGGGTCGTCATCCACAGGCGCGGTCACCCGCGCCGGTCAGCCCGCTTTCTGCTCGTTCTCGGGCTTGGGGGGCGACCGTTTGGGCGGAGAGGTGGGCGGCGTGTAGCGCTTGTTGCGCTGGGGCCGCGACAGCTCCGCCGCGGCGCGCCGACGCCGTTGGGCCGCGGCCCGCGGCGAGTCGCCGGTGGCTTCCCGCAGATCGCGCTGCAGCCGGAAGGCCCGCACCAGCAACCAGGCCGCCACCAGGACGAACGGGATCCCGAAGCCCCAGTAGTGGAGGTTGAAGATGGCCAGCCCGTAGAGGGCCATCACGATGCCCAGGTACAAGCGCTTGCGGAAGAACGCCGTGGCCAGCATCAGCACCGACAGGCCCAGGAGCACCAGGGACAGCTCGTGGTAGAGCGAGACGTTCACGTGCAGCTTGTTCCCCGCCGGGGGGTCGTGGGCGATCAGGTCGTTGATGACGAGGATCCCGATGGCGGCGGAGACCGGCGCCAACAGGAGGCCCGTGAGCCTTTCCTTGTCATCCGCGTAGCGAGCGGCGTCCTCGAGCTCCTCGACCGACATGGGCTTGTCCGCCGCTTTCGCCTTGGCGCCGGCGCCGGGCTCGACCGGCTTCACCAGGGCATTGCGCAGCCGTTCCCCGAGCGGTGCCTTGTCGGGGTCGCGGCGCAGGTGAGGCAGGGAGAGCAGCAAACGGTGCCGGAGGCTCAGCCGGGGCGGGGCGCCACCCTCCGCGTCATCGGGGTCGCGACCTCCGGGCATCGGGGAAGGCTAGCGCGCCCCATCGCCGCCGAGCGAGGCGGAGCGGGCGCGTCGTCCTACGGCGAAGCGCGCCACGAACGGGGAGCCGACGCGCCGCCGAGGTGACGACGCCTGATGCCGAGCGCTCCCACCGCCACGACGAGGACGACGGCCAGAGACGTCGGGAGAATGAACACCCGCCATGACGCGTGCTCGCTGCGCACGGCACGGACCGTGGACAGCAGGGGCGGGTGGCCGGGGACAGCGACGGCCCGCACGCGCGCTCCCGGAGGGTACAGAGTGTCCCCGGGTATGGCCTCGTCGTAGCGATGGCCGCCGAGCGGGAACGTTCCCCGGCACGCGTAGCCGACGGGATTGCTGCCGCTGCCCCCCAAGAGCCCGCTGCACCCCGACACCGTGACGTCGACCACCACCCCGTGGCGCCGCAGACTGGTGATCTGCGCGTTCTTGTGGATCCCGACCACGAAGAACACGGCGGCGAGGACGGCCACGGTGAGCAGACAGCCCCCCACCACGACGCGACCGAGGCGGCGGACGTCGACCTCCACGCCGGCCCCTCGCAGGGTCGTGAGGGCCGTGTCGGGGACACTCCCTTCCCCGTGGCGCGCCTCGGAGCCGGCTCCGGGGGGCCCAGCAGGGGCTGTCGGCTCCTCGGCGATCACGATCCGCAGATGGTAGCGGCGTCACCTGCGCCGACCCACGCCCGCCGGTAGCCTCTCGCCATGGCGCGACAGCACGAACTCGACCTCAGCAAGATCTGGATGTTCTCGGCCTGCTCGGGAAGCCAATTGCGCACCATCCGCAAGGCCGTCGAGGAGGTGGTCGTGCCCGCCGGGCGCGTCCTGTGCGAAGAGGGCACCCTCGGCCGTGAGTTCTTCTTCATCGTGGAAGGCACGGCCTCGGTGCGGCACAACGGGCGGCGGGTCACCACCCTCGGCCCGGGCAAGTGGTTCGGGGAGCTCTCGCTCCTCGACCGGATGCCGCGCTCGGCCACGGTGGTGTCGGAGACCCCCATGACACTCCTGGTGCTCGAGCAGCGCCGCTTCAACGGTCTGCTCGACGAGATGCCGACGTTGTCCCGCAAGCTCCTCGTCGCCATGTCCCAGCGACTGCGCGACGCCGACGCCAAGTCGGTCAACTAGCCCGGCGAGTCCCGGGGACGAGGCCGGCTACTCCTGCTCGGCGGGCGGCAGCGAGGCCTCGACCACCTGGGACAGGTCGAGCACCCTGACGTCGTCCTCGCGGGAGCGGGCCCGCACGGCGTCGTCCAGCATGATGAGGCAGTACGGGCAGGCCGTGGAGACCACGTCGGCGCCGGTGCCCAGGGCCTCGTCGGTTCGCTCGAGGTTGACCCGCTTGCCGATGCTCTCCTCCATCCACATGCGGGCCCCGCCCGCTCCGCAGCAGAAGCTGCGCTCGCGACAGCGCTTCATCTCGATCTGCTCGACCCCGTCGATGGAGTCCAGGACAGACCGGGGCTCGTCGAACACACGGTTGTGGCGACCCAGGTAGCACGGGTCGTGGTACGTGACCTTGGCGTCCATGGTGCCGGGGGTGAGCTTGCCCTGCTCCACCAGATGGCTGAGTAACTGGGAGTGGTGGATCACCTCGAAGTTCCCGCCCAGGGCGGGGTACTCCCGCGACAGTGAATTGAAGCAGTGTGGGCACGAGGCGATGACCTTCTTGGCGCCGACCTCCTCCAGGGTGACGATGTTGGCCTTGCCCATCTCCTGGTAGAGGTACTCGTTGCCCAGCCGCCGGGCGGGGTCGCCGGTGCAGGATTCGCGAGGGCCCAGGATGGCGAAGCGCACCTTGGCCCGGTGCAGGAGGCGGGCCGTGGCCTGCGTGGCTTTGCGGGCCCGCTCGTCGAGCGCTCCGGCGCAACCCACCCAGTAGAGGTACTCGATGTCGTCGGGGATGGAGCCGGTGACGACCGGTACCTCGAAGTTCAGGGCCTCGGTCCACTCCGTGCGCTTGGCCCCGCCGAGGCCCCACGGGTCGCCCTGGTTCTCGATGTTGCGCAGCATCAGCCCAGCCTCGCTCGGAAAGCGCGACTCCATGAGCACCTCGAAGCGGCGCATCTCGACGATCGTGTCGACGTGCTCGATGTCGACCGGGCATTCCTCGACGCACGCCCCGCAGGTGAGACAGGACCACAGCACGTCGGGGTCGATGGTGGCGGGGACGAGCGTAGGGGCATCGGCCCGGGCCTCGGCGGCCGCCTCGGCCGGGTCGAAGTGCGTCCCGAGCTCGGGGCTGGCGGCGGCACCCACCAGCCGGGGGGCGGACTCGAACAGGTTGTCGCGCAGCGCCATGATCAGCAGCTTGGGGGAGAGCGGCTTGCCGGTGGTCCACGCCGGGCACACGCTCTGGCAGCGCCCGCACTCCGTGCACGTCAAGGTGTCGAGGAGCTGTTTCCAGGAGAGGTCCTCGATGTGGCCGGCGCCGAAGACGGTGTCCTCGGAGACGTTCTCCATGTCCATGTCCGGCGTGTTGTAGAGAGGGCCCAGAGCCCGGGGCCGGCGCGACGTCGCCACGTTGATGGGGGCCAGTGCGATGTGCAGGTGCTTCGAGTAGGAGAGGAACACGGCGAACCCGACGATGACGGTGATGTTGAGGATGAGGAGCACCGTCTCGAGGTCGGAGTTGACACCCGGCCCGAAATGGACGAAGAGACGGGACACGGCGTGCGAGGCGAACGGCCACCACGACCGGCCGTAGGGGAAGTTGCCGGTGTTGACCTGCGCGGCGCGGTACCCGATCAAGGTCAGCATGACCAGGGCGATCATCACCAGCACGAGCCAGGCGGCGCCGGTGTGCGACCCGAAGAACCGCGACCGCCTGTCCTTCTTCTTCGGTGAGTTCACGTAGCGGATGCCCGTGAACACGCACAACGACACCAGCACGGCCACGGCGAAGAAGTCCTCGATGAACCCCAGGGCGCGGCCCCGGCCGATGAGGGGGACGAAGAAGTCCCGGTCGAACAGGGCCCCGTAGGCCTCGAGGATGGTGAACATCAGGATCGTGAATCCCCAGAAGGTGAAGGCGTGCGCCATGCCCGGGACCGTCCAGCGCAGGAGCTTGCGCTGGCCGCCCACCTCGGAGAGCTCGGCCCACAGGCGCGCCCGAACCTGGGTGAAGCGCTTGGGGTCGGGCCGGCCTTTGCCCACGAGCCGGAAGAGGTAGGCGAAGCGCCGTCCGGCGATGCTGAAGGCGACGACGGTCGCGGCCAGGCCGAGGACGATCCTGATGGGCAACGTCTCCTCCGGGGGGATCAGGGGCGGAAGTTCTCGAAGTACCGGCTGGGGGTCGGGCCTCGCTGGCCCTGGTACTTCGATCCCAGGCCGGCCGTGCCATAGGGCTGGTCGGCGGGCGTGGTCATGCGGAGGAAGCTGATCTGCCCGATCTTCATGCCGGGGTACACGGTGATGGGCAGGTTGGCCACGTTGGAGAGCTCCAAGGTGAGATGGCCGTCCCACCCGGCGTCGACGAATCCCGCCGTGGAATGGATCAACAGCCCCAGTCGCCCGAGCGAGGACTTGCCCTCGAGGCGGGCGACCAGGTCGTCGGGCAGGCCCACGCGCTCCAATGTCGATCCCAGGATGAACTCGCCGGGGTGGAGGATGAGCGCCTGGCCGTCGGGGACCTCGACGAGCTCGGTGAGGTCCTCGAGATCCTCCCGGACGTCGATCACGCGCATGGAGTGATTGCGGAAGAGCCGAAAGTAGCGGTCGACGTGCAGGTCGACGGACGACGGCTGGATGCACTGGGGGCCGAGCGGGTCGATGACAATCCGTTTGGCATCGATCTCTTCACGGATCGACCGGTCTGAGAGCACCACGGGCCAGCACGTTAGTGGGACGCCCTCGTCCCGGCGTACTTGGCCGGGGGGTGGGCCCGGGAGGCCCGATGCACCGCGGTGGCGCCCTCAAATTCAACAATGGACCAGGTCGCGCCCCCTGGGCTAAGCAGGCTGTCCAGGGGGGACATGACACGACGGTCCGTTGGGTCGCTGGCGGCGGCGGCGCTCGCAGTGGTGTCCGGGGTGGTGGCGTTCGCCACCATCGCGCACGCGTCGCCGATTCTGCCGCCCGCCGATCCCACCGCCAACGTGGTGGCGCCCCCGGCCCTGGTGAGCGCCGAGCAGGCCGACTGCCAGGCCGTGCCGATCGACGACTCCGCCGGCTGCACCCAGGCCCTGCTGGCCGAGATCGACTACGGCCTCGCCACCGAGGGCCTGGCGCCCATGACGCTGCCCAGCAACTGGGCCTCGCTCAGCGTGCCCGAGCAGATCTTCGTGGTCGTCGACCTCGAGCGGGTGGCGCGGGGCCTGCAACCGTTCCTGGGCCTCAACTTCGCCTGGGACGTCGACGCCCAGGTGGGGGCGTTCGACAACACCGACCCGCCCGCTCCCACCGGGAACCCGTGGATCGCCACCGAATGGGCCGGAGGCGCCGGCGACTTCCACAGCGCCCTCGAAGCGGACTTCGTGTGGATGTACGACGACGGCGTCGGCAGCCCGAACATCGACTGCGGGTCGGTGGGCGCCACCGGTTGCTGGATCCACCGCAACAACATCTTGTCGGAGGGCTCGTGCACGACGTGCATCGTCGGGGCGGGGTTCAGCGTGGTCGACGGCGTGTCGTCGATGGCGGCGGTCTTCGTGGAGCCGACCAACCCCGGTGCCCTGCTGGCCTTCACGTGGGCGGGCGACGTGGTGCCCTTCCTCGGACGGCCCCCACCTCCGGTGACCAGCCCTCCGGTGACCAGCCCTCCGGTGACCAGCCCTCCGGTGACCACCCGGCCGGTGACCCCCAGCGCCTCCCCGGCGAGTGGGGGGTACCGGGAGGTGGCCCGCGACGGCGGGCTCTTCGCCTTCGGGGCGCCCTTCGACGGCTCCGAGGGAGGGGCACGGCTCGACGCGCCGGTGGTGGGGATGGCGCTCGACCCGTGGACGGGGGGCTACTGGGAGGTGGCCTCCGACGGCGGGGTGTTCGCCTTCGACGCCCCGTTCTACGGCTCCGAGGGCGGCCAACATCTCGACGCGCCGGTGGTGGGCATCGCCGCCGACCCCGCCACCGGGGGCTACTGGGAGGTCGCCGCCGACGGGGGGATCTTCGCCTTCCACGCGCCGTTCCTCGGCTCCGAAGGAGGGGCGCGGCTCGACGCTCCGGTGGTGGGGATGGCGCTCGACCCATGGACGGGGGGCTACTGGGAGGTGGGCGCCGACGGCGGGGTCTTCGCCTTCCACGCGCCCTACTTCGGCTCCGAGGGCGGGCAACCCCTGTCGGCCCCCGTCGTGGGCCTCGTCGCCGATCCCGCCACCGCCGGCTACTGGGAGGTCGCCGCCGACGGCGGGGTCTTCGCCTTCCACGCGCCGTACCTGGGCTCCGAGGGCGGTCAACGACTGTCGGCACCGGTGGTAGGGATGACCCGGGACCCGTACACCGGGGGGTACTGGGAGGTCGGTGCCGACGGGGGGGTCTTCGCCTTCGACGCCCCCTACTTCGGTTCGGAGGGCGGAGTGCAGCTGGCGGCACCGGTGGTGGGGATCGCGCCCTGAGGCGGTGGCGACCCCGATGCACGCGTGGCCGGGCCTGGGAAGGCGGCGGGACGGGTCCCCCCAGGAACCGCTCAGAACCGAGACGGCCCCGTCCCGCGCATCCCCCATATCGCCTACGGTGGACAAGCCGCTGACGACGGTTTGAACGATACGCCCGACCACTGCCCCGTGTCTAGAGGCCACTGGGCGTGGTGAGGAACTCCAGGGGAGGCAGATCCTGATGACTGACGCCGGGGCTCCGGACATCGACCTGCTCAGCGGGGAGTTCTACGCCGGCGATCCCTTTCCGAGCTTCGCCTGGATGCGCCGCAACGCCCCCGCCTATTTCGACGGGCCCAACGACATCTGGGGCATCAGCCGCTACGAGGACGTGCGGGCCATCGGGCAGGATCCCCAGAGGTTCTCGAGCACGGGCGGATCGCGCCCGGGCACCCCCCTGCCCTACATGATCGACATGGACGCCCCCGAGCACCGGCGCCACCGTCGCCTGGTAAGCGCCGGCTTCACCCCCCAGGCGATTCGCGACCACGAGCCCCGCATCCGCAAGGCGTGTGACGAGATCCTCGACGCTGTGTGCGAGAAGGGCGCCTGTGACCTGGTCGCTGACATCGCCGCCCCCCTCCCGCTGGTGATGATCGCCGACATGTTGGGGTTCCCCCCCGAGGACTGGCAGCGGCTCCTGGAATGGTCCGACACCATGCTCATGTCCCAGGGCTCGACGGCGCCCGACGCCATCACCAGGGCCACCGAGGCCTTCGTGGAGTGGAACGCCTACGTGCGGGAGATGATGGAACAGCGGCGCGCCAGCGGATCGAGCGACGACCTGCTGGGTGTGCTCGTCCAGGGTGAGGTCGACGGCGAGCGACTCGACGACGACTCCATCGTCTATGAGGCCCTGCTCCTGCTCGTCGGCGGAGACGAGACGTCGCGCCACGTGATCAGCGGGGGGATGGAGGCCTTCCTGCGCGACCCCGCCCAGCTCGACGACCTCCGACGGGACCGTGCCCTGCTCCCGGGGGCGGTCGAGGAGATGCTGCGGTGGGTGACGCCCATCAAGAACTTCAACCGCACGGCCACCGTTGACGTGGAGCTCCACGGGGCGACCATCGGGGCCGGCCAGAACGTCTTGCTGCTCTACCCGTCGGCCAATCGCGACGAAACGGTGTTCGACGACCCCGAGACCTTCGACATCCGCCGCCAGCCCAACGACCACGTCGCCTTCGGGTTCGGGGCGCACCTGTGTCTCGGGCACCGCCTGGCGCGCGCCGAGATCTCCGGGATGGTCGACCGCATCCTGGACCGCGTGCCCGATCTCCGCCTGGCCGAAGAGGTCGAGCAACCCCTTCGGGTGTCGAACTTCATCGTCGGGTTCGAGAGCCTGCCGGTGACCTTCACCCCGACGGCGGCCGTGGGGGGCTGAGCCCCGAACTCACCCCGCGCCGTCTCTACAGCGTGACCACGACCTTGCCGTGAACGTGGCCGCCGCGCTGCAGCCTCACGGCGTCGCGGATCTGTTCGATCGGGAAGGTGGCGGCGATCGGCACGAAGAGCGTGCCGGCGGTGATCGCGTCGGTGATCCGATCGAGCGCGTCCGGTGGGGCGTCGCGCCCGCCGGTGGCGCGCACACCGCCGGGAGGGGTCGGTCCCGCCGCGATGGTGGAGATCCGCCCGGGCGCGACACCGAGCGCCAACGCGGCGTCGACCGTCTCCGTGCCGACCAGGTCCGTGGCTGCTGTCACGCCGTCGGGCGCGAGGGCGCGCACCCGGTCGGCCAGTCCCTCGCCGTACGCGACGGGCTCTGCACCCAGCTCTCGCAGGAACGCGAACGTGCCTTCCGATCCGGTTCCGATCACCGTGGCCCCTGCGAGCCTGGCGAGCTGTACCGCGAACACGCCGACGCCCCCGGCGGCGCCGCCGATCAGGACGGTGTCACCGGCCCGCAAGCCGATGGCGTGCAGCGCAGCGTCGGCGGTGCGACCGGCAACCAGCAGCGTGCTCGCGACCTCGTCACTGACGCCCTCAGGTGTATGCAACAGCGGCCCGGCCTCCGGCTTCAACACGGCGTAGTCGGCGACGGCAGCCCCGAGTGCGCCGCCATACACGCGGTCGCCGACGACGAAGCCCTCCACGCCCTCGCCAACCTCGTCGACGACGCCGGCCAGATCGTGCCCGAAACCGGACGGCACCGTGTATCCGAAGGCGTGCGCCACCTCGGGCACCGAGGCGAGCAACCAGTCCATCGGATTAAGACCCGCAGCGGCGACGCGCACGCGAACCTCGCCGGGGCCGGCGTGCGGCTCCGGAACCTCGCGCAGCTCGAGCACCTCGGGACCGCCGAACGACTCATGGATGACGGCTCGGCTCATGACTGGACCATAACGCTCGCCCCAGCAGCGGTCATTGCGCCCGTCGACTCACATGTGATGCCGGAACCACCGTAAAGCGTCTGATGCCGATTTCGGATCCTGCGATGTCCGAGTCTCAAACGATAGGGCCTACCGCTGCAAACTCTCCTAACGTCGCCAGCTGGCAAGGCAGTTATGCACCTCGTGGAACTGGACTTCGGGTGGATCGTTGATCCCCGCCGCTTGATACATCGGGCGACACCTCTCCACGAACCTGTCGTACGCGGCCCGACTGTCCCACACGTCAACGAGACGAATCCCGGTGTCGGTCTTTGTCACCCAGTGGAAGAGCGCGCCCGGCGCGCCCGGGCCACCAGGTAGGAAGCCCATCGATTCGACGATCTCGTCGTACTGGTCAAGTGTGGCGCCCCGGAAATCGAGTTGCACACCAATTGCCATCACAACCCCCGTGCTGTGGCGAAAGAAGACTTTGACTCGTCACGCTGCTAGTTCACCCTAAGTGCCACCCTTGGGATTCCGTCGGGACATGGAATGAAGGCGAGTACCTCGTACGCCCGGCTGGCGACGCCGGTGTCGGTCGCATCGGAGATCATGGCCAAGGCCTCCTCGGCTCTATGCGCCGTCGCAGCGGCGTCAGCCGACTCCCAGAGCGTGATGATGATCATTTGATTACGGACACCATCATGTTGGAGACACAAGAGTCCTTTGTAGCCGGGGCTGTGATCGAGTTTCGCGAAGGAGTGATTCAGGGCTTCGATCACGGAGGGCATGTGGTCTTGCTCGACATGAAGGGTTGAGACCCTCGCGTAGAGTGCGCCAGGAGGCTCGCTGGATGTCTCTGCACTCTTGGATTGATTCGCGAGTCTCATGCCGTCACCGATGTATGGGAGTTGCACGATCCCGGATCACCAGGCCACCTGCAGCTGCTCGATGACCTTGACGATCGCTTGCTCAGTGTCAGAAAGTCCGACGAACTCCAAGCCGGCTCGGACTCCACCCTGAGTGCCGCCACCAACGTTCTTTACCGTCCCCATGAGGCGAACACTGATGGATTCGCCGACCGGGGCTTGGACCAGAACGACGAGTCGGTGACCGACGAGCAGGCCCGAGTCTTCGTCGTGATCGATCGGAAAGAGTTCGAGTCCAACCCCCAGGACGGAGATGTCGAGGACGCGACACTCGCTCCATTCCGATGCCGGGTCATCCTCGACGATGTAGCGGCCAGACCAGCTTGTTGTCGCGATTCGGGGCACCCGCCTGCGGAATTCTGTGTCGGGTCTTTGTTCCACGCTGTCCTTTCACGAGCCCTTCGCCGCGTGTCACGGGGCCACCGCCTTGGTCGAGAAGACGGTCGCGTTCGTCACTCTCGACCCAGCTGGAACAAGAATCAAGCAATCCCGCTCTCTTGAGTGGAGGAATCCTTGTACTTCTTGTAGAGGGCGCGTACCTTGAGAGGATGGGACTCAGAATTGGTGAGCTCGCTCGGCGGACGGGCGTCGGAGTGAGCACCCTGCGGGCGTGGGAGAGCCGATTTCGTTTCCTTCAGCCCGAACGTTCCTCGGCCGGTCACCGGCTCTATCTCGAGAGCGACGTTGATCGAGTCGATGCCGTGCTGCGCTTGGTGTCAGAGGGCCTGACGCTGTCGGCTGCCATCGCCCGAGTGTCAAGCGTCGGAGCTGGCGCTCAGCCCGCAGGTGAAGGAGAAGCACTGCTCTATGGGCAGATCCTCCAGGTCGCGGGCGAAGGCATCTGGGTCTCACGTGAGGGGCGCACCCGATACGTCAACCGGAGGATGGCCGAACTCATGCACTGTTCGGTAGACGAGCTCCTAGCCACACCGGTTCTCGAGTTTCACGGCCCTGACGACCTGGCGTCCACAAAGGAGCGCGCCGCGATGGTGAGGGGAGGCGACCGTCTGCAATTCACTCAGACACTTCGTCGAGCTGACGGTTCCAGATTTCTCGCCCGAATCGACACCGCTCCGCTGATCAATCAATCCGGCCAATACGAAGGTGCGGTGGCACTGATCCGTAACATCGAAACCGAAGCACAATTTGAGACCCAAGCACGATTCCGATCCGCGCTTCTTGATTCAATCGGCGAAGCAGTAGCCGCCGCTGATCCGGACGGAAAATTGGTATATGTCAATGCCGCCGCCGAACGTCTCTTCGGGTGGCGGGCGGCCGAAGTCATCGGCAGGGACGGCCGTGCCCTTATGGCCTCCCCGGACGCCTCCGAAGAGGCAGACCGAGTTCATTTCAGGCTGCTCGCCGGCAAGCGTTTCTCCGGGGATCTCAAACTAACTCGTATGGACAGAACTGAGTTCATAGCTCACCTCAAGGCTGCACCGGCGTTCGATGATAAGGGAGACCTGCTCGGGATCACTGCGGTGATTACCGACCAAACCGAACACATTCGGCTCCAACATGAGAGACGGGCGCTCGAAACACAGATGGAGACACTGGCGCTGCTGGGAGTCCAAGCTCTATACCAAAAGGCAAGTAGCCGGGCTGTCCGGGATCACATCGTGACGGAGGCTCTCGAGACGATGAGGCGGGTGCTTGAAGCCGACCTTGTCACGATCATCGATGTGGTGCCAAAGACAGGGACCCTTGAGGTGCGAGCAATGTCTCCACGCATGCATGAACCCACCGTGCTCCCGTCGGGGAGCCGCTCGTTTGCCGGATACGTCGTTCTTGCCAGAAAAGTTGTGGTGGTTGACAACGCGCACCACGATCGAAGATTCGAGATCACGCCCACTCAGGCTGACTTCCAGACGGCGTCAGCAATCGGAGCGCCGATCTTCGGCCCCGGCGGGATACGCGGCATCATCACAGCCGAGAGTTCGACGCCCAAGAGGTTCAATCATTCGGGCGGACACTTTGTCCAGGGGATCGCCAACGTTGTTGGAGTGAGCCTCACGGATTAGCTCAGGATCTTGGCAATGCCCAGCAGGGATTCACGATTGGGCTCGGCGCAGAATGCCCACGAAAAGGACTCGCAAATGCCGGTTCTGCGCACCCTGACGGGCCAACCAGCGCTCTCCGGCCGATCGAGATCACCCGTTTGCATGATGCGTACTAGGCAGTGGACTCCTCGGCCACCTGTTCGGCTGTCCGCTGGGCCACCTCGGCGTACTCGGTCATCATGTCCAGGACGACCTGGCGCGCCGGCCGGATGCGGTCGAGCTGGCCCACGACCTGGCCCACGAAGTAGTTGGCCAGTTTCTGGGCGCCGGACCCCTCGGTGGCGGCGACGCGGTTGATGCGATGCTGCGCCTCGGCCACGAGCGCACTCTGCAGAGGCATGGGGAGGGCGCCGGGCGCGTCGGCGCGCTCCCACTCGTCGGTCCAGGCGCTGCGCAACATGCGGGCCGGCTTCCCCGTCAACGATCGCGACCGGATGGTGTCGCGGGAGGTGGCGGTGAGGAACTTCTGCTTGACCGCCGGGTGGGTCTCGGCCTCCTCGGTGGTCAACCACACCGAGCCACACCACACGCCCTCGGCGCCGAGCGCCAACGCCGCCGCGATCTGGCGTCCCCGGGCGATGCCCCCGGCGGCCAGCACCGGGGTGGGCGCCACGCCGTCGACGACCTCGGGGACGAGCACCATGGTGGAGATCTCGCCGGTGTGCCCCCCGGCCTCGGTCCCCTGGGCCACGATGAGGTCGACCCCGGAGGCCTGGTGGCGCTGGGCGTGGGTCAAGGTGCCCGCCAGGGCGGCCACCGGGACGCCGGCATCGTGGGCGCGGGCGATGACCGAGGGGGGAGGGGGCCCCAGCGCACTGGCGATCAGCGCGATGTCGTGGCCGAAGGCCACGTCGAGCAGCGGCTCGTAGCCCTTGGCGGCCACGTTGGCCAGGACGTTGCGCTCCGACCCCCGCAGGTCCTGGGGGATCTCCGGGACGTCGTAGCGGCGCAGGATGTCGTCGACGAACTCCTGCTGGGCGGCGGGCAGGAGTTGGAGCACGGCCTCGGCGTCGAGCCCGCCCTCCTCGGCACCGGCGTACTTGGCGGGGAGGAGGAGGTCCACCCCGTAGTGCCCGCCCCGGGTCTGCTCCTCGATCCACGTGAGGTCGACGTCGAGTTGGTCGGGAGTGTGCGCTACCGCCCCCAGGACCCCGAACCCCCCGGCCCGGGTGACGGCGGCCACCACGTCGCGACAGTGGCTGAAGGCCAGGATCGGGAACTCCACCTCGAGCATGTCGGTGACCTTGGTCTTCACGTCCCCCTCCTCGTCACGATCAGCCCGAGCGTAGGCGGGGCGGCCGCTCGACCCGGCTTCCGGCGCGGGGTAGCTTCCTGGGCTTGCGCACCCCAGGAGGAATGATGCGTTGCACCCGGTTCCTGCTCAGCGCCGTGGTGATCGCCGTGGTGGCGGCGGCGTGCAGCTCGTCGACGACCCCGAAGGCGGCCTCGGGCCCGAACATCACTATCGGATCCACCAACTTCGAGGAACAGCTCATCGTGGCCAACATGTACGCCGACGTGCTCACCCACGCCGGCGCCAAGGTCACGTTGCGCGCCAACCTGGGCACGCGCGAGGCGGTGGAGCCGGCCCTGGCGGCCGGGCAGCTCGATCTCTACCCGGACTACGCGGGGACCCTGCTGATCTTCCTCAACGCCAATGACACCCAGGCGGCCACCCAGACGTCCACGGCGGTCCCGGCCCTCAAGAGACTGCTGGGCACCAAGGGCGCCACCGTGCTCAACCCGGCCCCGGCCATCGACACCAACGTGTTCGCCGTGACCCAGGCCACCGCCACCCAGTACCACCTGACGACGTTGTCGAGCCTGAAGGCGGTGGCGGGCAAGTTGATCCTGGGCGGACCCCCGGAGTGCCCGACCCGTCCCACCTGCCTGCTCGGCCTGCAGAGCACCTACGGGCTGCACTTCAAGTCCTTCACGTCACTTGACGAGGCCGGCCCCATCACCGTGTCGGCGCTCAAGTCCGGCGAGGTCCAGGTGGCCGAGCTGTTCTCGAGCGACGGCAACATCGTCGAGAACCATTTCGTCCAGCTCACCGACGACAAGCACCTGCAGCCCGCCGACTACCTGATCCCCGTCATCCGCAAGTCGGTGGACACGCCCGCGGTGGCGGTGGCGCTCAACGGCTTGTCCGCCAAGCTCACCACTGACGAGCTGTCCAACCTCAACATCATGGTCAACGTGGACCATGACGACCCGGCCACCGTGGCCCAGAATTGGCTGAAGCAGAAGCACCTCATCTGACCAACGTCCAGATTCCGTCATCCAGGGGGGCGCCGTGACCTATGACGTCGCAGGGCGAAATGTTCTCGTCACCGGCGCGTCGTCGGGAATCGGCGCCGGGCTGGCGGAGGGGCTGGCCAAGGCGGGGGCCGTGGTCGGCATCTGCGCCCGGCGCCAGGACCGCCTGGCCGAGGTGCTCGAGCGCTGCCGGCGGCATTCACCGTCCTCGCGCATGTGGGTGACCGACCTCGCCGATCCGTCGGCCGTAGACTCGCTCGCCGCCGCCGCGTTGAACGAGCTCGGCAGCGTCGACGTCCTCGTCAACAACGCCGGCATCCCCAAGCGCCGCCACGTGGCGCGCCTCGATGCCGCCACCGTGGACGCCTTGATGCACATCAACTACTCGAGCCCGGTCCGCCTCACCCTGGCGCTGCTCCCCCAGATGCTGGCTCGGGGCGAGGGCCGCATCGTCAACGTGTCATCGGTGGCCGCCACCCTGAGCCCTCCCGGCGAGGCCGCCTACGCCGCCACCAAAGCGGCGTTGACCGTGTTCTCGGAGTCCATGGCCGTGGACCTGTGGGACAGCGGGGTGAAAGTGCTGGTGGTCTATCCCGGGGTGGTCGACACCGAGCTGTTCACGCTGCCCGACAACGACCCGTTCGTGGCCCAGGTCGAGGCGATCACCGTCGACGAGGCCGTGGCCCGGATCCTCGAGGCCCTTGCGGCCGGGGTGGCCCAGGTCTACGTGCCGGCATGGTTCGGGGACGTCGCCTCGGGCAAGGCCGCCAACGTGGAGGGATTCCTGGCCGGCACGGCCGAGTACGCCCGCACCCACCTCAACGCCAACTGAGCGGACCATCCGCACCGGGTCAGCCGGTCAACGCGCCGGGGCGGGCCTCTCGGTGCGCACCACGGTGGTGGCATCGGCGCCCACGCCCCGGGTCCGGGCCGCCTGCGCGCTGCGGCGCAGTCCCGCCGGCGTCAGGGCGCGCTGGGCGGCGGCCAGCACCAGGTCGGTGACAAGGGCGAGGACCGCCACGAGCAGTCCCCCGGCGAACGTCTGCACGTGGTCCTGGGTGTTGAGCCCGGCGAAGATGAACGACCCCAGGTCGTTGAAGCTGACGTACGCGGCCAGCGTGGCCGTGGCCACCACCTCGACCGCCGCGGTGCGGACGCCGGCCATGATGAGCGGCAGGGCGAGGGGCGCCTCCACCTGGCGCAACACCTGGGCCCCGGTCATGCCCATGGCGCGCGCCGCCGAGCGTGCCCCGGGGTCGACGTCGCGCACCCCGACATAGGCGTTGGTGAGGATGGGCGGCACGGCCAGGGCGAACAGCGCCAGGAACGACGCCAGGAACCCTTGGCCCTTCAAGGCGATGGCGGGCTGGATGGCGAGCAGCGTGAGCAGGGCCAGTGAGGGGACGGCGCGCGCCGCGTTGGCCGAGTTCACGGCCAGGAACCCGCCGCGGCCGCTGTGGCCGAGGACGAGGCCGACCCCCACCCCGACCACGACGGCCGCCACCACGACGGCCACCGACAGCTCCATCTGGTTGAAGCTGCGGATCCAGATGCCGTTGGGGCCACTGGCGTTGTCGGCGAGCCAATGCCCCACCTGGGAGAGGAAGTGCATCTCACACCGCCCGGCGCAGCCGGACCCACGGCATGGCGAAGCGTTGGACCACGACCAGGCCGGCGTCGGCCACCCCGGCCAGCACCACCGACAGGACGAGGCCCACGACGATGGGCGAATGGAAGTTCTCGTCGAAGCCCTGAATGATGAGCTGCCCGAGTCCGCCCTGGCCGATGAAGGCGGTCACGTTGACGAGGCCCACAGTGGTCACGGTGGCCACCCGCAGCCCGGCGAAGATCGACGGCAGCGCCAGCGGGAGGTCGACGCGCACGAGCTCGCGCAGAGCGCCGTAGCCCATCCCTCGGGCTGCTTCGCGTACTTCGTCGGGCACGGCGTCGAGCCCGGCCAAGGTGTTGCGCACCAGGATGAGCAACGTGTAGCTGACCAGCGCCACCTCGGCCGTGGTCAGCGAGAAGAACCCCGTGATGGGCTGGACCAAGACGAATAGCGCCACCGAGGGGATCACGTACAGCAGCCCCGAGGCGGTGACCAGCGGCGGCCGCAGTGTCGGGACCTTCCACGCCGCGATGGCCAGGGGCATGGCGATGACGAACCCCACGCCCACGGCGATGGCGGTGAGCTCGACGTGCTGTCCGAGGGCGGAGGCGATCTCGCCGAGGTGCGCCGAGACCCAGCTCCACTGCACGAGTGGGTCGTTCACACCCAGCACGCCGGCGACGCTACCCAAGATTTCGCCGGTGCAGCCCGGTCGATAGCGTGGCCCGGCGATGCTGAAGTTCGACAAGGTGGCCAAGCGCTACGGGCACGGCTCCTGGGCCGTGGACCACCTCGACCTGGTGGTGAACTCGGGCGAGCTGTGTGTGCTGGTGGGCCCGTCGGGGTGCGGCAAGACCACCAGCCTCAAGATGGTCAACCGGCTCGTCGAGCCCACCGAGGGCCGCATCCTCTTCGACGACGAGGACATCGCCACCGTCGACCCCGTGGACCTGCGCCGGCGCATGGGCTACGTCATCCAACAAGCGGGGCTCTTCCCGCATCTGCGGGTGGCCGACAACGTGGCCACCGTGCCGCGCCTACTCGGATGGGACAAGGCCCGCACACGCGCCCGGGTCCACGAATTGCTCGAGCTGGTCGGGCTCGACCCCGACCTCTATGCCCGCCGCTATCCGCACGAGCTGTCGGGCGGCCAGCAGCAGCGGGTCGGGGTGGCGCGCGCCCTGGGGGGCGACCCCCCGGTGCTGCTCATGGACGAGCCCTTCGGGGCGCTCGACCCCATCGCCCGCGGCCGCCTGCAGGCGGAGTTCCTGGGCCTGCAGGCCAAGCTCCACAAGACCGTCATCTTCGTGACCCACGACATCGAGGAGGCCATCACCCTCGGGGACCGCATCGCCGTCCTGCGCCAGGGCGGCATCCTCGAGCAGTACGAGACGCCGGCCGAGCTCCTGGGCCACCCGGCCACGCCCTTCGTAGCGGACTTCGTCGGCGCCGACCGCGGGCTGCGCCGGTTGGCGGTCACCCCCATCGAGGTCACCGACCTCCAGACCCCGCCGGTGCTCGCCCCGGGCACGCCCATGGCCGACGCCCGGGCCGCGGTGGCCGCCAGCGGCGACCATTGGGCGATGGTGGTCGACGCCGCCGGGCGCCTGGTGGGGTGGGTCGAGCCCGACGCCTTGCGACCCGACGGTGGGGGGCGCGGTCGCTGCGCACTGGCGACACGCCGGGCGGTGGCGACACGGTGGCCGATCACGCCCGTCCCTTAGAGGCCAAGGTGACGCTCGACCAGTCGCTCAAGGCCGCCTTCGCCGAGATGCTCCAGCACGACGCCGGCTGGGTGGCGGTCCTCGATCGCGACCACTACCTCGGCGTGCTCACCCCCGAGGCCCTGCACGCCGCGCTGCGCCGCTCGGTGGGCGGCGAGCCGGTGATGGTGTGAGCGCCGGGAGGCGCCCGACGGAGCCGGACTCAGTGGATGTCGGCGACGGCCGCCACGATGAGCCCCAGCACGAGCAGTGAGCCCGCCCTCCGCGTGTGCACGAAGGCGACGGCCGCGAACCACAGGGGCCACACCGGGAAGCCGGCGGGGGGCTCGTCGGGCTTGGGCTGGCTGAACGCCTTCCACGCCTGGACGAGCTTGGGCACGGCCCCCAGGCTGAGAAGCGCCGGCCAGGGCAGCGCGCCCAGTACCACGCACACGATCACCGTCACATAGAACGCCACCATGAGGCCGAGCGTGGCGGCCCGGGCGCGGCGTTCACCGAGGACGACGGGAAGGGTGCGGATGCCCAAGGGCTCGTCGAACGGGGCCTTGTCGATGTGCTTGCCCATCAGCACGGCGGTGCACAACAGTCCGTAGGGGATCGACGCCACCACGATCTGCCATGGCAAATGGCCCACGGCCGCGTAGTAGGTCCCACCCACCATCAGCGGGCCCCACACCAAGAAGACGTCGGGCTCGCCCAGGCCCCGCTTCTTGAGGCGAAGGGGAGGAGCGGTGTAGGCCACCGACAGCAAGAAGCCGCCCAGCGCGAACCCGACGACGGGCCAGCCCCG
The DNA here is from genome assembly GCA_963731665.1 of uncultured Acidimicrobiales bacterium. Taxonomy (GTDB): domain Bacteria; phylum Actinomycetota; class Acidimicrobiia; order Acidimicrobiales; family UBA8190; genus Chersky-840. The sequence continues at coordinate 803,416 of CAVSWP010000011.1, forward strand.
GAAGATGGCCAGGACCACGAGGATGGCGAGGTCCATGACGTTGACGACGAGGGCGGCGCGGGCCAGGCGTCGGCGCGACACCATCCCCGACAGGACGGGGTGCGGCGCATACAGGGCCCGGGGGTACGACGCCGTGTCGGCGCCCACTTCCGCGTCGAACAGGTCGTTCATGAGGTTGTTGGCGCAGTGCGCCAGCAGCAGGCCGGCGAGCGCTAGCACCACCAGGCCGGGCCGGAATCCGTGGCGGTGGACGGCCAGCAGCGTGGCCACCGCCCCGGCCACCAGCGTCATGGGAAGCACGGCGGCGCGGGTGAGCACGAGCCAGCGCGACACCGGGTCGAGGGGACGTCCCTTGGGCGGGTTGGTGGTGCGCAGCACCTCGACCCAGGCCGAGAAGCGACCTTGGACGGGCCGGGGAGCCGTGGTGGGAGACGGCGCGGGAGCGGGCCGCGGTGGCTGCGTCGACCCTGCGCCGGGTGTGTCGGCGGGGTGGGGCAGCACGTCGCTCACCTCGGCATGGTACCGAGCGGGGTGGCGCCCCGACGAACCGGGCGTCGCCCGGCGGCGCCCGTGGGGACGGCCCGGGGGCGGCCCTACAGTGAGGCCTTCAGCGCGCAGAGGAGGACCGCATGTCATCGGTCACGGCACCGCTCAAGCCCCTGGCGGGGCGCAGCGCCGTCGTCACGGGAGCTTCGAGCGGCATCGGGCGGGCCATCGCCGAGGCTCTTGGCGGGGCCGGCGCCCACGTCGTGCTCGGGGGTCGCACCAAGCAGGCCATGGACGAGTCGGTGAAGCGCATCGCGGCGACGGGGGGCACCGCCGAGGCCCACGTCCACGACGTGCGCGTGGTGGCCGACGCCCGCGCCCTTGTGGACCGGGCGGTGGCGTCGAGCGGACGCCTCGACGTCATGGTCAACAACGCCGGCGTGAGCTTTCCCGAGCCCATCATCGATGGCGACCCCGAGCACTGGCGGGTCATGCTCGAGACCAACGTCCTGGCTCTTCTGGTGGGGTCACAGGCGGCGGTGCAGGCCATGCGCGCCTGCGGTGCGGAGGGCCACATCGTCAACATCTCCTCGGTGGCGGCCCTGAACCCGGCGTCGGGTGTCTACGGCGCCACCAAGCACGCCGTGAACTGCATCAACGAGTCGTTGCGCCGCGAGCTGCTCGACGACCCCATCCAGGTCGTGACGATCATGCCCGGGGCCATCGCCACGAGCTTCGCCCGCAACTTCGACCCGGCGGTGCTCGAGCTCATGGTGAGCTCGATGGGCGGGAACGCCGAACCGGGGCAGTTCACCCACGGCGAGCGCCTGCCCGACGACGTGCTCGACCAGGCCCAGCAGTCGATGGCCGAGCATCTGCTCAGGCCCGAGGAGGTGGCCGAGGCGGTGTTGTGGGCGGTCACCCGGCCCGCCGGCGTCCACCTGGCCGAGCTTGTGGTGCGACCCAACAAGGACCTGGCGCTGTAGCACGTGGTCGCCGGGGCCGCGACCGCAGCCGGCTCACACCAGCAGGCGGAACTGCGGGCTCTCGGGCGACAGGAGCTGGACGTCGAGGCCCGACGAGGCGATGCGTTGCAGCAGGGGCGCCAGGTCGCTGCGGGCGGCGAGCTCCACGCCCACCACGGCGGGCCCGAACTCGCGGTCGTTCTTCTTGACGTACTCGAACAGCACGATGTCGTCGGTGGGCCCGAGACACTCGTCGAGGAACTGGCGCAGGGCGCCGGGGCGCTGGGGGAAGTCCACCAGGAAGTAGTGCTTGAGGCCCTGGTGCACCAGGCTGCGTTCGATGATCTCGCCGTAGCGGGCCACGTCGTTATTCCCTCCGCTCAGCACGCACACCACGGTCCGGCCGGCCACGTCGCTGTCCAAGGCGTCGAGGGCGGCGACGGAGAGGGCACCGGCGGGCTCGGCCACGATGCCGTCCACCTGGTAGAGGTCGAGCTGCTCGGTACAGACACGCCCCTCCTCCACCACCATCATGCGGGGCACGAGGTCGGCCACGATCGAGTACGTGAGCTCGCCCGGCGTGCGGACCACGGCACCGTCGACGAAGTCGTCCTCGATGTCGATGGTGACGCAGCGCCCCGCTTCCAGGGAGCGCACCATGGCGGGGGCCCCGGCGGGCTGGACCCCGACGACCTCGCTGGAGGCGCCGAGGCCGTCGATCACCACGGCGACGCCGGAGATGAGCCCACCGCCGCCCACGGGGACCACCATGAAGTCGGGAGCGTCGCCCAGCTGCTCCACGGTCTCGAGGGCCACGGTGCCCTGTCCGGCGATGGTGGTGGGGTGATCGAAGGTGGGGACCACGGTGGCCCCGGTCTTCGCCGCGTGGGCCGCCGCCGCCGCCAGGGCGTCGTCGAAGTTCTCCCCGGCGAAGTGCAGGTCGACGAGCTCGCCGGCCAGAGCCCGGATGCGGGCCACCTTCTGGCGCGGCGTGCGCTCGGGCAGGAACACCGCGCCGCGCACCCCCAGGTGGCGACAGCTCCAGGCCACCCCCTGGGCATGGTTGCCGGCACTGGCACACACCACGCCGAAGCGCAGGGCCTCCTCGTCGAGGGCGGCGATGAAGTTGTAGGCCCCGCGGATCTTGTAGGAGCGGACCACCTGGAGGTCTTCTCGCTTGATGTAGACGGTGGCGCCGTAGCGCTGCGACAGCCGCTCGTTGAGCTGAAGCGGGGTGAGGACGCCGAGGGGGGCGAGCCGTCGGGCCGCGGCGCGGACGTCTTCGATGCCGACCATCTCGCGCCACACGCCCCAGACACTACGGGCACCGGCGGCGCCGGCACCTCAGGGGGCCGACAGCGCCAGGCGGGCGGCCACCTCCGACATCTCGTCCCGCGCCGCGCCGAGATCGGCGTGCCCGCAGGTGACCATCAGCCGGTCCACACCGAGAGCGGCGAGCTTGTCGAGGGTCTCGGGCGTCGCCTGGGCCGACATGGCGCTGATGGTCAGCTCCAACGCCGGTCCGTCGCGCCCCGCCGCCTCGGTCTCCTGGCGCAGGCGGGTCAGGGCGGCGGCCAGCTCGTCGCCCCACAACCCCAGCGGCTGCCACCCGTCGCCGCGCCGGGCCGCCCGCCTGATCGACGCCGGGCTGTGGCCCCCGATGTGGATGGGCACGCCTCCCGACTGCCAGGGCTTGGGGTGGGTGTGGGCGTGGGAGAAGTGGAAGAACTCGCCGTCGAAGAAGGCCCCGTCGGGCTCGGTGTCGGCCCACAGGGCGCGCATCACGTCGATGCACTCGTCGGTGCGCCGTCCCCGGCTGTCGAAAGCGACCCCGCACGCCTCGATCTCCTCGCGCATCCAACCCACGCCGATGCACAACCGCACGCGGCCCTTCGCCAAACGGTCCACGGTGGCCAGGCGCTTGGCCATGATGACGGGGTGGTGGGCGGGCAGGACGACGACGCCGGTAGCGAGCCCGAGCGTGGTGGTGACGCCGGCGAGGAAGGCCAACAGGTCGATGGGGTCGGGGATGGCGCAGTCGTCGGGAAGGGGCATGCGCCCCGACGGGGCGTAGGGGTACCGGCTCGTGTAGTCCCCGATGACGAGGGGGTGCTCGACGACCACCACCGACTCGAAGCCGAGCCCCTCGATGTGCTGGGCGAAGCCCGCCATCCAATCGGGATCGGCGCACACCCCGGCCCGGACGGGCGGCAGGGCCGCCACCTTGACGATGCTCACGCCTCTCGACCTCCTTCTCCGTCCGCCAGGGGGTGGTCGTGGCGCCAGTCCAGGCGGAGCTGGCGCTCGGCGAAGCGCCACACCCCGGACTCGCACACGTAGTCGTCGGCGTAGCGCACCGCCATGACGAGCAGACGGCGGACGCCGTCGCGCTCGTAGACATGATGGGCGAGGCACACCGTCTCGCCCTGGGCCCGGTCGCCGTGGACGTCGACGACCTGGCCGCCCACCACATGGGTGGTCGCCAGGTAGGGGGCCCACCCCGCCACCAGCGCGGCGGTGATCTCCGCCCGGCCCGTCCGCACGATGGGCGACCCGTCACGGCGGTAATGAAAATGGGCGACGAGCCGGCCCTGGGCGCTGAACAACCCGGCCACGGCCTCGGCGTCAGCCCGGTCCACGTGGTGCGCGTAGGTGTCGACCAACAGCCGCAGCGCCAGGCGCTCCGCCACGGTTCGGGGCGTGTCGTCTGGGACGGGGGTGGGGTCCACGGCGGCCGCATCGTATGCCTCGCCCACGGCCCCTGTTCTTTCCGGTGCCCGCCACGCTCAGTGGCCTGCTCAAGGGCACGAACAGTGGGAAAGCCCCCGTCGCATCCCGGGTGGCACCGGACCGCGGCCCGGTGCTTCAGCCCATGCCCGGCGGGGTCGATGGTCCCCGAGAACAGGAGGGTGTGTTCCCGTGAACCTGGGTGAGCGTTGCGACGAGATCGTCAGGCTGATCGACGAGACCCTGGCCGACCTCGCCCTCGCCGACCTCGCCGTCGCCGATCCGGACGCCCCGCTGTCCACGGTCATCCCCCTGGCTCCCCCGGTCGACCCCACCTGGGCACGTCGCCGGGGAGCGCCGCCGGCCGGACCGCCTCCGGAGATCGCCGCCGCCGGCTTCTGAGCCCTCCTTCGGCGCGGTTCACAGAAAATCCTCAGAATCGGGGCGCAGGCTGGAGCCGAACCCTATGGCCGAGCCCTCGCGCATCCTGGTCGTCGACGACGAGCCCAGCATCACCGACCTGCTCTCCATGGCCCTGCGCTACGAGGGCATGGAGGTCCAGGTGTCGCACCTGGGCCGTGACGCGCTCGAGGCCATGGCCAAGTTCCGCCCCCATCTCGTCGTCCTCGACATCATGCTGCCCGACCTGAGCGGGTTCGAGGTCCTCGAGCGCATGGGCCGCGACCGCATCGGGGGGCGACTGCCCGTCCTCTTCCTCACGGCGCGCGACACCCTGGACGACAAGCTGCGGGGCTTCACCCTGGGCGGCGACGACTACATGACCAAGCCCTTCAGCGTCGAGGAGCTGATCGTCCGGGTCAGGGCCATCCTGCGGCGGGCGCACGGCGAAGGTGACGACGGGCGTCTCAACGTGAGCGACTTGCGCCTCGACGAGGAGAGCCACGAGGTCCACCGGGGGACGACCGCCATCGAGCTCACCCCCACCGAGTTCAAGCTGCTGCACTACCTGATGCTCAACGCCGGGCGCGTGGTGTCGAAGTCGCAGATCCTGGACCGGGTGTGGAACTACGACTTCGACGGCAACGCCAACGTGGTGGAGATCTACATCAGCTACCTCCGCAAGAAGATCGACACCGCGGGCCCCCGCCTGATCCACACCGTGCGCGGCGTGGGCTACTCCTTGCGCCCGTCTCCGGAGTAGACCGTGACGCTGCGGCTGCGGCTGCTGCTCGTCCTCGTCGGCATCGTCGCCGCCGGGCTCTTGGTGGCGGACGTGGCCACCTACGCCTCGTTGCGCTCGTACCTGTTCTCCCAGGCCGACTCCCAGTTGCGCGACGACGCCATCCCCATCGGGACCCAGGTGGCAGACCTGCTGTCGCGGCCCTTCGAACGCTCCCCGGTGGCCAGGGTGTTCCCCCCTCCCGGCCTTTGGGTGCAGCTGCGCGACCAGAGCGGCAACGTCATCAACCTGCCCGAGGCCTACCCGCTGGCGGCTCCCACTCTCCCGCTCCAGCTGCCCGGGTCGGGCAGCGCCTCGAGCGCGCCCGACCTCTTCGACTCCTCCAGTGGGGGATCCACCAACGTGACCTACCGGGTGCTGGCCGAGCCGATCCAGGTGGCGGGCAGCGAGCTCGGGACGGTGATCGTGGCCCTGCCGCTCGACGACATCAACCACACCCTCGGTCGCCTGATCCTCATCGAACTGCTGGTGTCGGCGGCCGTGCTCGTGGGTCTGGGTGCCCTGGCGTGGTGGATGGTGCGCCGGGGCCTGCGCCCCCTCGACGAGATGACCGCCACCGCCGGGGCCATCGCGGCAGGTGACCTGTCGCGGCGCGTCGACTCCACCGACGAGCGGACCGAGGTGGGCCAGCTGGGCCAGGCCCTCAACACCATGCTCACCGGGATCGAAGGTGCCTTTGCCGCCCGGGAAGCCTCCGAAGAACGCCTGCGGCGGTTCCTGGCTGACGCGTCACACGAGCTGCGCACTCCGCTGACGTCGATCCGCGGCTACGCCGAGCTCTTCGACCGCGGCGCGCGCGACCGGCCCGAGGACCTGGCCACCTCCATGCGCCACATCCGCGAAGAGGCCAACCGCATGGGCATACTCGTCGACGACCTGCTGCTATTGGCCCGGCTCGATCACCAACGCCCGCTCGCGCTCGAGCTCACCGACCTGACCGAGATCGTCACCGTGGCCGTGCACGCGGCGCGAGTGAGCGCACCCGAGCGCGCCATCAGCCTCGAGGCGCCCGGTCCTCTCCCCGTCGTGGGAGACGAGGCGCGCCTGCGCCAGGTGGTCGACAACCTCCTCGCCAACGCCGTCCAGCACACTCCCGAGGGCTCGCCCATCGCCGTGCGGGTGAGCACCGAGCCGACGATGGCCTACCTCGAGGTGTCCGACCGCGGCCACGGCGTGGCCCCCGAGGAACAGGCCCACATCTTCGAACCCTTCCACCGCTCGGACCCCACCCGGGCGCGCTCCACCGGCGGCGCCGGCCTCGGGCTGACCATCGTGTCGGCCATCGCCCACGCCCATGGGGGGACCGTCGGCGTGGTGTCGAGGGCGGCCAACGGGGACACGCCCGGGGCCACGTTCTGGGTGCGCATCCCGCTGGCGGAGGCGGAGGCGGCCCCCTCGCCCGGTGCCGTCGCCGTCGGGCCCGGACAACCGCACCACGGCCAACAGGGCTAGGGGCGCCTCAGACCCGGGCGATGCCGGCGAAGCGGGTGAAGCGGTCGACGAAAGCGAGCTGGGTCACGCCGGTGGGCCCGTTGCGGTGCTTGGCGATGATGATCTCCGCCGTGCCGCGGTCGGGGGAGTCGGGGTTGTAGATCTCGTCGCGGTAGATGAACAGCACCACGTCGGCGTCCTGCTCGATGGACCCCGACTCGCGCAGGTCGGCCAACACCGGACGCTTGTCCTGGCGCATCTCCAGGTTCCGTGACAGCTGGGAGAGCGCCACCACGGGGATGTCGAGCTCGCGCGCCAGCACCTTGAGCCCGCGACTGATCTCGGACACCTCCACCTGACGGTTCTCCGCCCGGCTCTTGCTGTGGCCGCTCATGAGTTGGAGATAGTCGACGACGACGAGGCCCAGGCCCTCGCGGGCCTTGAGGCGCCGGGCTTTGGCCCTGATCTCCATGACGGTCAGGTTGGGGTTGTCGTCGATGTAGATGGGGGCGTCGCCGAGGCGGCCGATGGCGTCGGAGATCTTGGGCCAGTCGGACTCGAGCAGGCGGCCGTTTCTCATGCGCGTGGCGTCGACGTGGGCCTCGGAGCACAACAGCCGCTGGGTGAGCTCGAGGTGGCTCATCTCGAGCGAGAACACGAGCACGGGAACCCGCGCGTGCACGGCGGCGTGTTGGGCAATGCCCAGGGCGAAGCTCGTCTTGCCCATGGCGGGGCGGGCGCCCACCACGACCAGGTTCGACTTCTGCAAGCCGGCCAACCGGTCGTCGAGGTCCCCGTAGCCGGTGGGTACACCGGTGATGGTCTCGCCCCGCTCGAAGAGGTTCTCGAGGTGGTCGAGGCTCGCCGCCAGGAGCTCCCGCAACGGCGCCATCGTGTCGACCACGCGGCGTTGGGCCACTTCGAACACCATGGCCTCGGCCCGGTCGACCACGGCGGAGACGTCCTCGGGAAGGCTGAACCCGAGCTCGGCGATCTCGCCGGCCACCACCACGAGCCGTCGCAGCAGCGCGTGCTCCTCGACGATGCGGGCGTAGTGCGACGCGTTGGCCGTGGACGGCGTGTTCACCTGGAGCGAGATCAACACCGAGGCGTCGCCCACGGCGTCGAGCAACCCTGAGCGCCGCAACTCGTCGGCGACGGTCACCGGGTCGGCGGGCTCGCCGCGCGCGTACAGAGAGGTGACGGCGGCGAAGACGTGCCCGTGAGCCGGCTTGTAGAAGTCCTCGGCGACGCAGCACTCGAGCGCCGCCGCGATGGCGTCGCGCGATAGCAACATCGCACCCAGCAGCGACTCCTCGGCGTCGAGGTTGTGCGGGGGGACACGTCCACCCACGACGTGGAGCCGGGGGGGACGTGCGTCTTCGATCGCCTGGGTCATTGCTTTCTACCCTCGCTTACCGGGCCTGGGGGTAACGAGGGGTGCAACCCCGGGAATTGAAGTGGACAACCATGTGGACGACCACCGGATCGAGGGGCAATGGCTGGGGATAACCCCGAACACCCGGAGTGGTGGCGTCGTCGTCGCACCCGGGAAAACGTGACAGGTGGTTGTGACAGCGAGCCGGAAACACCGGGCGCGCACCGGCGCCTGGCTGGTCAGGTGCCGGCCAGGACCTCGATCGTCACCTCGGCGTCGACCTCGGCGTGGAGATGGACGGGGACCACGTGGGTGCCCACCGTCTTGATCGGCTCGGCGAGTTGCACCTTGCGGCGATCGACGACGGCCCCGGTCTGGGCCTCGACGGCCTCGGCGACGTCTCCCACGGTCACCGAACCGAACAGACGCCCTTCGGGCCCGGCTCGAGCGGTGATGGTCACGGTGGCGGCCCGGAGAACTCCGGCCACGGCTTCCGCGGACTCCTTGTCCTGGGCGTCGCGCAGCGCACGCGCCTTTCGCATGGAGGCGGCCTGTGCTTCCACGCCGCCGGTGGCGACGAGCGCGCTGCCGGTCGGGAAGAGGTAGTTGCGGGCGAACCCCTTGGCCACCTCGACGATGTCACCCTTCTTCCCCACACCGGCGATGTCGCTGCGCAACAGGACCTTCATCACCGACCACCCCCCGCCGAGCCCGCCATGGGGCGCGCCCCGGGGAGCGGCGTTTGTTCGCGGCCGCCGGCGACGCGTCGCTCTGTCACGGTGCGCTGGGCGTAGGGGAGCAGGACGAGCTGGCGCGCCGTCTTGATGGCGCTGGCGATCTCGCCTTGGTGCTGGGCGCAGTTCCCCGTCACCCCGCGAGATCGGATCTTGCCCCGGTCGCTCAGGTAGCGGCGCAGGAGGGTGACGTCTTTGTAGTCGACCCACCTCACCTTCTCCCTGCACAAGGTGCAGGGCTTCTGCGCAGGACCTCGCGCCGAGGCCTTGGCCCGTCGGCGGGGGGTTCTCTGGGGGCTAGGCGCCATGGCTCAGAACGGCTCCTCGTCGAAGCCGTAGCCACTTCCCGCTCCCTGGGCGGCTGGCTGGCGCTCGGCGCCACCGCCCCGGGGGGGCGCCGCCTCGCCGGGGCCCCGGCGCTCGTTCTTCGTCACCTGGGCGGTCGCCCACCGTAGGCTGGGGCCGATCTCGTCGGCGACGACCTCCACCTTGGAGCGCTTGTCGCCGTCCTGGGTCTCCCACGACCGCTGTTCGAGACGGCCGGTCACGATCACCCGCGAGCCCCGGGCCAGGCTCTCCGAGGCGTTCTCGGCCATCTCGCGCCAGCACACGACGTCGAAGAACGACGTGGCCTCCTCCCATTCCTGGGTCTGGCGGTTCTGCCACCGCCGGTTCACGGCCAACCCGAAGGTGGCCGTGGCCTGTCCGGTGGGGGTGAAGCGCAGTTCCGGGTCGCGGGTGATGTTCCCCACGAGCACGATGTTGTTCCCGTTCGCCATGTCTGTTTCCTCCTCCGCTGCCGGCTCAGCCGGCGCTGCGGCCCGTGTCGCCGGCGGACACCTTGGCCGGGGCGGGAGCCTTCGGCCGTGCCTGGCCGGTGGCCTTCTCCGGCACCCGGATGATCTTGTGGCGCATGACCTCGTCGGCCAGCACCAGGAACCGGTCGAGCTCGGCGGCCGTCTTGGGCTCCCCGCTGAACTCCGCCACCACGTAATACCCCTCGCGCTTCTTGTTCATCTCGTAGGCGAGGGTGCGCCGCCCCCAGCGGTCGACGGTCCCCGTGGTGCCCCCGTTGGACCGCACCACCTCGAGCGCCCGGTCCAGGGCTTCCTGGATGGCTGCCTCTTCGACCTCGGGGTCGAAGATGATCATTGTCTCGTAGGGCCGCACGCGCGGCTCACCTCCCTCTGGACCCCGGCGACTCGGCACACGGGGCTCCGCCCCCGGCGGAGCAGGGTGCGTGTCAGGCCCGTCCCGGACTGGTGATCCGGCCCGAGGCCAGCGGCCATGGTACCCGAAGGGTGGGTCAGGGGCCCCCGGGACCAGGCTCGTGGGGCAGGTGGTAGGTCTCGGCATCCGACGGGAAAGCCCCGCCACGCACGTCGGCGGCCCAGGCGGCCACCGCCTCCACCGCGGCCGAGGCCAGGTCGGCGTAGCGGCGGACGAACTTGGGGACCGGGCCCTCCCCCAGGCCCAACAGGTCGTGGAAAACGAGGACCTGGCCGTCGCACCCGGCCCCGGCGCCGATCCCGATGGTGGGCACGTCCACCTCGGCGCTGACCCGGGCAGCCACCACGTCGGGCACCCCTTCGAGGACCATGGCGAAGACCCCGGCGGCGGTGATGGCCTTGGCGTCGTCGAGCAGCGCGTCGGCGGCCGCCGCCGCCTTGGCCTGGACCTTGTAGCCACCCATGGCGTTGACCGACTGCGGGGTCAGGCCGAGGTGGCCCATGACGGGGATCTCGGCGGCGACGAGGGCCTCGATCATGCCCACCCGGGCCCGGCCGCCTTCGAGCTTGACGGCCTGGGCGCCCGCCCGCACCAGGGTGGCGGCGTTGACGATGGTGTCGGGCACCGACACGTGGTAGCTGAGCCAAGGCATGTCCCCCACCACCAGGGCCCGGGGGTGGGCTCGGCCCACCGCCGCCACGTGGTGGGCTATGACCCCCACGTCGACCTGCAGGGTGTCGCTGAGCCCGAGCACGGTGTTGGCCACCGAGTCGCCTACCAGGATGACGTCGACCCCGGCGGCGTCGGCGATGCGCGCCCCGGGGGTGTCGTAGGCGGTGAGCATCACCAGGGGCTGGGCGCCGCGCGCGCGCTTTCGGGAACGGACCTCGGGGACCGTGACCTTGGGTGTCATGTGAGGCCTCCTTGCCGTCCAGCGCACGATGGCTGCCGGCGGCGGCGGGACCGGTTGGTGGGTCCAGTGTACCGTTCCGCCGTGGCTAAGAACGGGGCGCCACCAGCCACGACGTGCGACAGCTGTGGCGGGGTCGACGGGCCCCTCGAGCTCGTGCACCGCATCTACCTCGAAGCCGACGGCGACGGGAACCTGCGCCCGGCGGCGACCATGCCCGACGTCGAGCGGTGGTGCGCGGCGTGCCGGGCCCTGTACCCGCACGAGCCGGCCGGGGACTGAACGGCCGTGGGATCGCCGTATGTCATCGACTACCGGGGACACTTCGCCTTCGACGTCGCCCCCGCCGAGATCTGGAGCGCCATCGAGCACTGCGAGCGCTTCGAGAACTGGTGGTCATGGTTGCGCGAGTTCCGGCTCGAGGGGCCCGGGCTCAGGGCCGGATCGGTGATGCACGGCGTGGTGTCACCGCCTGTCCCCTACACCATGCGCATCAGGGTCCTACTCGATCGCTGCACCGTGCCGTCACGGATCGACGCCACCGTCCACGGTGACCTCGAGGGCACCGCCCGTCTCGTGCTCGAGCCGACCAAGGAGGGCACCTCGGCCGAGGTGGCCTGGAGGATCGAGATGACGCAGCGGACCCTGCGCCTGGCGGCGCGCTTCGCCCACCCCCTCATGCGCTGGGGCCATGACCGCGTCGTCGACGCCACCGTGAACGGCTTGCGGCGCCACCTCGACGACCCTGACCGGCTGTAGCGAGGTCCCCACAGGGTCCCCTCCTCCGGCTCCACTGGGTCTTCGGCCGCCGCCGGGCGGCGAAGCCCTGACCAAGGAAAACATGGACTTCCGCGCCGGGCTCCCCTTGGGTTGACACCCCCAGCCATGATGATCATGATAAGGATTACTGGAGGCATCATGACCGTACGCGAGTTCAAGGACATTCGGAAGAGCGACGGAGAAGAGCCACTCGTCGGTTTGCCGGTCGACGAGTTCATGGACCAGCTGGCCGGACTCCAAAAACAGTTCATGGCCGAGCGGAACCGTGTGTGGGACCGGGTCGAGGACGGCACCTTGTCCCTGGAGTTCGTCCATCGCCTTGCGAAGGAGTACTACTGGCTCGGCAAGTTCTACACGATGGAATTCGGGTCTCTCGTGGCGAACGCGCCGGATAACGACGCGCTTCAAGCCGGGACCAGTGAGCACTTCCTGCATTGGGCACAGAACCTCTCGGACGAAATGGGTTTCGCCGGCGACCCGAACCACGTGGACATGAAGGTCGAATGGGCTCACCAGATGGGGATCAGCGACCAGGAGCTCTTGGACTACGTGCCGATGCCCGAGTCCGTCGGCTGCGTCTTCACCGCTCTGTATTACATGAGGCGCTCCTACGAAGAGGGCCTCGCCAGCCTGGGTTGGTCCGGTGAGCGCCAAGCAGCGGGTACCGGGTACGCCAAGAAGCTCTACGAGGGGTTACGGGACAAATACGGCGTCGAGGTGGAGAACTTCAGGGTCCACGCATACGCCGAGGAGGACCACGGTCGGATGGCCGACTACCTGCTCCGGCGCGTGGCGGTCACTTCCGACCAACAGCGGCGCATCCGTCGAGCCGTCCAATACACGTTCCTCGTGCGAAACGCCCGGACCGTCGCCATGAACCGCTGGCTCGAGGAACCCGGGGCCATTCGCTAGCCGCCCCGTCAACTTCGGGGACGACCGCTTGCCCGATGTGTCCGGGCCGCAGAAAGGCGTGCATGAACGACCATGGCCATCTCACTTGACGGAAAGGTCGTAGCGGTCACCGGAGCAGGTCGAGGCATTGGCCGGGCCACCGCTCTTGCCCTTGCGCAGAGCGGTGCCCGTGTGGTCGTCAACGACCTCGGGGTCAGCGCCCACGGAGACGATCCCGACACCTCGGTGGCGAGCGAGGTCGTATCCGAGATCACGCAGCAAGGGGGCGAGGCGCTGCCCGTGACCGACTCCGTCACCACGATGGAAGGCGGTCACGCCATCGTCCACGCCGGCATCGACAGATGGGGTCGTATCGACGCCGTCGTGTGCGCGGCAGGCATCCTGAGAGAGCGGATGCTCTTCAACATGACCGAGGAGGAGTGGGATGGCGTGATCGCCACCCACCTGAAGGGAACCTTCACCGTCTTCAGAGCGGCTGCCCCGGTCATGCGTGAGCAACGCTCGGGCTCCATGATCGGCATCACCTCCGGTGCATACGTGGCCAGCGTGGCCCAGGCCAACTACAGCGCGGCCAAAGGCGGCATCGTCTCGCTGGTCCGCAGCGCGGCGGCGGGCCTGTACAAGTACGGCGTCACGGTCAACGCCATCGCCCCGACGGCTCGGACACGGATGTCGGCTGATGTCCCCACGGCTCTCACCGACATCGGCGAGCCCGAGGATGTTGCGCCCATGATCGTCTATCTCGCTTCCGATGCGGCCCGGGACGTCACGGCTCAGGTCTATTCCGTGGCCGGCGGGAAGATCGCTCTGTGGAGCATTCCCCAGGAGACCAGGGCCATTCTGAAGGAGGGTCGCTGGACGCCCGACGAGATCGCCGATCGGATGGCTTGGCTCGGACAGAGCCCGCTCGGGGCCATAAGCAGGCTCAAGGCGACGGCCGAGGCGGCGAAGTCCGGAGCACGGCCGAATGCCTAGGGCCGAGGCCGTCCACGAGGGCGCTGATTCAGGGCATGAGACGGCGTCGGGCCTGACGTGAAGGAGTGCCAGACACTGCTCCTGTCCTTGAAGGACTCGGTGCTGCTGGTCACACTGAACCGTCCCGAGGCCCGCAACACCATCAACATGCAGATGCGCGACGAACTGCTCGACCTCATGGACTCGCTGCAGACCCGCCGCGACGTGCGAGCCGTGGTCATCACCGGTTCGGGCAAGGACTTCTGCACCGGCGGGGACCTCACCCCACCGGCCGCAGCCGGTGGTGACGCCGCGGAGGGGTCCTCCTCCCCTCCGGCCCGGCGCAGCACCCTCGACCGCCGTCGGCCGGTGGCGAAGTTCCAGGAGCTCTTTCGTGCCTATTGGGAGCTGGAGGTCCCTGTCGTCTCCGCCGTCAACGGCACCACAGCCGGAATGGGGTGGATGCTCGCCTTGCTCGCCGACCTGGTCGTGGCGGCCCGAGGGGCTCGCTGGGTCCACGCCTTCGCCGACAGGGGGATGGTGCCCCACGCCGGCGACCCCTACTTCTTGTCACGGGTGCTCCCGTTCCGCCGCCTGGCCGAGGCCTCGATGCTGCGCGAGCGCTTCACATCCGAGGATCTCGACGGATGGGGAGTGATCAACCGCCTGGTGGAGCCCGGAGACGTCATGACGACCGCGCAGGAGCTCGCCGTACGCCTGGCCGAGGGGCCGACCAGGAGCCTCGGTCTCGCCAAGGCGCTGTATCGACGAGCACTGTCGTCGGACATGGCGACAGCCTTCCGTGAGGAAGCGGCGGCGGTGGCGATGATCTCCGACACCGCCGATCGCGTCGAAGGAGTGCAGTCCTTGAACGAGAAGCGCGCCCCGAAGTTCATGGGCGAGTAGCGGGGTCACGCATGCTCAAGGACGCCACCGCCATCGTGGGCATCGGACAGACCCGCTTCGCCAAGGAGCTCACCGGCTCCGAGGTGGCCATGGCGTGTGAGGCCATCCGCGCCGCGCTCGGCGACGCCGGCATCGCGGCGTCGGAGGTGGACTGCCTGTGCTCGTACACGCTGGAGCCGTTGGTGGAGATCGAGGTGGCGCGCAACCTCGGGATGCGGGAGATCCGCTATTTCGACCAGGTGGGATATGGGGGGGGAGCCGGGTGTGCGGTGGTCGGCCACGCGGCGCTCGCCGTTGCCACCGGACAGGCGCGCGTGGCGGTGGCCTGGCGGTCGCGAAAGCGGGGATCCGCCGCCAACCGGCCTTGGGCGAATGTCGGCGAGGCGATCGAGGGCCCGCCTGCCTGGTCCCGGCCATGGGGGCTGCTGCGTCCGGCCGACGAGGTGGCGATGATGACCCGCCGCTACATGCACGAGTACGGGCTCACCCGGGATCATCTCGCCAATGTCGCCCTGGCCCAGCGCAAGCATGCAAATCGCAATCCGGATGCACTCATGCACGATCGCCCGATGAGCCGTGAGGACTACTTCAACGCCCGCTTGATCTCGGAGCCTTTGTGCCTGTTCGACAACTGCCTGGAGAGTGACGGGGCGGTGGCGTGCGTGATCGTATCCGCCGAGCGCGCCGTGGACTGCCCCGAACCACCTGTCTACGTGCATGCCTTCTCGCAGGCGATCAGCACCGAGCTTCAGCCCATGACGAACTTCTTCTGTCCGGATCCGCTCGATGGTTCGGCGCACACATGTGCGCAAACCCTGTGGGAGCACTCCGACCTCACACCCCGAGACGTGAACGTGGTCCAGCTCTACGACGCCTTCACCCCTCTCGTGCTGTGGTCGCTGGAGGCCTATGGATTCTGTGCACGCGGCGAGGCCGGAGACTTCAGCAGCCGTGGGAACCTCGAATGGCCTGACGGGGCACTCCCGGTGAACACCTCGGGGGGCGGGTTGTCGGAGGTGTACATCCACGGATTCAACCTGATCACCGAAGGCGTCCGGCAGATCCGAGGGACCTCGACGAACCAGGTCGACGGGGCGGGCGTGTGCCTGGTGGCCAGCGCCGAGGGAGTGCCGACGAGCGCCCTCTTGCTGCGATCGGAATAGGTGAGACGGTGACCCCGCACGGCGCGACGAGCACGACCGAGGGGAGGCTTCTTCCCGTCGTGGACCTCTACAGCGCCCCCTTCTGGGAGGGGACCAAGAAGGGGAAGCTTCGGGTCCAGGCGTGCGCGACGTGCGGTCACCTTCGGTTCCCCCCCAGGCCGTACTGCCCGGCTTGCACCAGCGCCGAGGACGAATGGCACACGATGTCGGGAAAAGGCTCGATCTGGTCGTTCGTCATAGCCCACCCACCGGTGCTCGACGCCTACCTGGCCTTCACCCCGTACAACGTCATCGTGGTCGAGCTCGCCGAGGACAAGAGCATCCGCATGGTCGGGAACCTGGTCTCCGGAGATTCGAATGCACCCAATTCGGTCGACACCTCAAAGCTCGTCGTGGGCAGCCCGGTGCAAGTGACCTTCGAGACGGTGACCGAGGACATCACGCTCCCCCTGTGGACATTGGACGAGCCGTGACCTTCAAAGTGGGCGTCATCGGTGCCGGCTTCGGGCGTCGCGTGGTGGCACCTGCCTTCTCCGCTCTCGCCGGCGCCGAGGTCGTCGAGGTGGTATCGGCGCGCGACGACGACGGTGTGGCGCAGCTGTGCTCGAGATCCGACTTGGACCTGGTCTGCGTCCATTCGCCACCTTCACTCCATGCCCGCCATGTACGTCTCGCCCTCGACAAGAGCCATCCCCGTGCCGTGCTGTGCGACAAACCGCTTGGGCTCGACCCCGAGGAGTCGACCCAGATGCTCGAAGCGGCCAAGGAGTCCGGGACGCTGCACTTCGTCAACTTCGAGTTCCGCTACCTCGACGCCAGGCAGGAGTTGCAGTCGATCATGTCGTCGGGCGAGATCGGAGAGCCGGTGGAACTGGTGTGGAGCCACTTCTCCACCGGAACGGCCCAGCCGTTGCGCCCGTTCGGCTGGCTCTTCGATCGTGCCCAAGGAGGTGGCTGGGTCGGCGCATGGGCGTCTCATGCCGTCGACACCGTGCGATGGCTCTTGGGCGAGGTTCGTCACACGGACGCGGTCCAGGGAACGCTCATCGGTCAACGCCCGGACAGCGCCGGCGCTTCTCAGCGCGTGGAAGCCGAGGACTCACTGTGCGCCCTCCTCGTCACGGAGAACGACAGAGTGGCGGTACTCACGAGCTCCTTCGCTTCGCAGGCATCGGTGGAAGCCAGAATCCTGGTGATCGGCACCGCCGGGGTCGCCGAGTGCACAGACGACCGCCAGGTGACGGTGACCGGCGCCGACGGATCCGTCCGCCGGTGGCGCGCCCCCGAAGGAGAACGGCACATGAGGGCGATGGTCGCGTGGGCGAGGGTCATCCGAGACGCCACTGACGCCGGGCGCCAGGAGGCGCCGTCGTTCGCCGACGGGGTCGCCTGTGACCGGGTCCTGCAGCACATGCGTGCCGGCCCCTGGCTTCGGTGGGGAGAGCGTCCACCGAGCGGTCCCGGCGAGGCAGGTTTGCCGGCATCGGTGTCGAGCGGGGGGGAAAATGGCTAAAGGACAAGGCGTGGCGATCGTGGGGGCGGCGCTGTCGGACTGCGGCCGGGTCGACGACAAGGACGAGTTCGAGCTTCACTACCAGGCTGCGAGCCGGGCTATCGCCGATGCCGGCCTCGAAAAATCCGATATCGACGGCTACATGTCGTGCGGGACCGGGTTTCACGCTCCGGTCGAGGTGTGCGAGTACCTGGGACTACGGCCCAACTGGGTGGACGGGACGCAGCTGGGCGGGAGCAGTTGGGAGTTCTTCGTGAACCACGCCCGAGGCGCGATCGCCTCAGGCCAGGCTGAAGTCGTGGTCATGAGTTACGGCTCGACGACACGGGCCAACCTGAAGAAAGGGCGGAGGACGGCCAACCTGCCGTTCAGCGCGCGCGGGCCATCGCAATTCGGTGCGCCGTGGGGACACACGCTGATCTCGAAGTACGCCATGGTGGCGCGGCGACACATGTACGAGTTCGGCACCACCATCGAGCAACTCGCCGAGATCGCCGTCTCCGCCCGCTACAACGCCTCGCTCAACCCCGAGGCGTACTACCGCGACCCCATCACCATCGAAGACGTGCAGGCGGCTGCAATGGTGGCAGATCCGTTCACCAAGCTCCACTGCTGTATCCGTTCTGACGGTGGCGGGGCGATCGTCGTCACGAGTGCCGAACGGGCCATGGACTGCGCCACGAAGCCTGTCCTCGTTCTGGGCGCCGGCGAGGCCACGTCTCACGTCGCCATGAGTGAATGGCGCGACTTCACCGAGTCCCCCTGCGTCAGGTCGGGCCGGACCGCCTTCGCCGAGGCCGGCGTGACCCCTGCCGACATCGACGTGTGCGAGGTCTACGACTCCTTCACGGCGACGGTTCTTCTCACGCTCGAAGGCCTGGGATTCTGCAAGAAAGGCGAGGGTGGTGCCTTCGTCGAGGACGGCAAGCTGCGAGTAGGCGGAGCCTTGCCCACCAACACCGACGGCGGGGGGCTGTCGGCTTGTCAGCCGGGCATGCGCGGCATGTTCCTCCTGGTCGAGGCCGTTCGGCAACTGCGCGGGGAGTGCGGTGCCCGCCAGGTCGACGGGGCCCGACTGGCCTGTGTCAACGGCACAGGTGGATGGTTCACCACGACGGGCACGGTGATACTCGGTGTCGAGTAGCTGACGATGGAACCGGCATTGGCCAGCGCTGCCCGGGAGGCGGCGCGGACGTATGGTGACCTCGCCTTGTGCACGTGGGGAGAGGGCAACACCCTCAGCTTCTCCGAGCTCGACAGGCTCTCCGACGAGGTCGCCGTGTGGATGCGCCTGCGCGGCATCGGGCCCGGGGACGTGGTGCTGCTCATTCTGCCTTCTGTGCCCGAGTACGTGATCGCCTACGTGGCATCGCAGAAGGTCGGAGCCATCGGAGCCGGCGTGAACGCCCGATTGTCGCCGGCCGAGCGCGCCGGGCTGGTTGCCCTGGTCGAGCCGAGGCTGATCATGGCCACAGAAGAGCTCGTGCCCGACGAGCCGCCCCGATCGGCTGAGATCGTCTCGGTGCAACCGGTCAGCGACCCGGACTCCATGCTGACCTCGGCGCGCTGTCGAGGGGAGTCTCCGCCCCAGCTGGACGTGGCTCCCGAGTCCCCGGCCGCCATCGTGTTCACCTCGGGTACCACCGGACTGCCCAAGGGGGCGACGTTCGGGCACCGCCAACTCCGCGCCATCGCGGCGGCCGATGCCGGGGGCCACCACCTGCGCGCCAGCACCATGGTGGGCACCTCTCTCGCCCTGTTGGGGTTCATGACCAAGCTCGAGAGCTACCTGGAGCAGGGTTGCACGCTCCTTTTGACACAGGAGTGGCACGCACGGGAGGCGCTCCGGCTCGTGGCCAAGCACCACCTCAGCACCATCGGCGGGATCCCGACGCAGATGGCGCTCATGCTCCGCCTGCCGGACTTCGGCGACTACGACCTCTCGGCAGTGAAGAGGATCGTCCTCGGCGGCGCGCCGGCCCCTCCGGCCCTCGTCCGACAAGCCCGCGAACGCGTGGGGGTGCCGGTGCTCGTGCGGTACTCGTGCACCGAGGCGGGCATCGGGCTCGGGACGTCGGAAGACGACCCACCCGAAGACGCCGAGATCAGCGTGGGCCGGCCTCGCAAGGGTGTGGAGCTCACCATCCGCGACGAGCAGCGGCGGAGGCTCGCCGACGGGGAGACGGGCGAGGTGTGCCTCAAATCAGACGCCTCGATGCTCTATTACTACCGCAACCCCGAGGCGACGGCCGAGGTCTTCACCGACGACGGTGCCGTGAGAACCGGTGACATCGGGTGGGTGGACGACAAGGGGCGTCTGCGCCTGGCGGGACGTAGCAAGGACATGTACATCAGAGGCGGCTACAACGTGTTCCCCAACGAGGTCGAGCGCGTCCTCGTCGACCATCCCTCGGTGGCCGAGGTGTCCGTCGTCCCCCGTCCGGACGATGTCATGGGGGAGATCGGGGTGGCCGTGGTGGTGGTCCGTCAGGCGGACCAACCCCCGACCTTGGAAGACCTACGCGGCTTTGCCCAGGGCCGTCTGGCCAAGCACAAGCTCCCTGAGGACCTCCTCGTCGTCGAGGAGATCCCGCGCTCGGTCGGCGAAAAGGTGGACCGGATGCGGCTGCGGCGAATGGTCGAGGCTTCTCGCCCTGCTCCCGAAGACGGACGGGGGGACTGAGATGCTCGCCGGAGTGGAGCCAGGCCGACGGGCCGCGCTCGTCGGGATCGGCCAGACCGAGTACGCCAAGTCCATCGATCGAAGCGAGCTGGCGCTGGCCTGCGATGCGATTCTCGCCGCCTGCGAGGACGCCGGGATGCCCGTCACCGACATCGACGGGATGACGCGATACGACGTGGAGCAGAGTACGGAGTGGGACGTCATCTACTCGCTCGGGATACCGCATCTGCGCTTCTTCGCCGGAACGCCGTCGGGTGGAGGCGGCCTGGCCAGCACGATCGTTCTGGCGGCCATGGCGGTGGAGACCGGGATGGCGACGTCGGTGGTGTCGTATCGGGCACGCCGGCGCGGGGCGCGCTCGTCCTTCGGCCCCGGTCCGTACCAGGGGGGCCGGCCGTGGGCCAAGAAGGGCTCGCTCGTCGCCGGACCCAACCAGTACCACCACCCCTTCGGACTGGCCAGCCCGGCACAGGAGATGGCGCTGATCGCCCGTCGCCACATGCACGTCTACGGGACACGCGCCGAGCACTTCGGCATGCAGGCAGTGGCCCAGCGCAGCCATGCCAGCACCAACCCGGCCGCCATCATGAAGAACGCCATCACGTTGGACGAGTGGCGGGACTCACGCATGATCGCCGATCCCATCCACCTGTACGACTGCTCGCTCGAGAACGACGGGGCGGTGGCGTTGATCGTGACCACGACGGAACGAGCGGCAGATCTGCGCCAAGAGCCCGTCTACGTGCTCGCCGGCGCGCAGGGCGAACACCCGATCCATACCCAGTTGGCCGTGTACTTCTCAGAGACAGGAGACTACGGAGGCCCCAAGAACGGCGGTTGGGGGATCGCCCCGCGCCTCTTCGGGAGCGCCGGCGTGCGGCCCCGAGACGTCGACGTGGCCCTTGTGTTCGACCACTTCACCATGGCCGTGCCCTTCACCCTCGAGCAGTACGGCTTCTGCGGGGAAGGTGAGGGCGGGGCCTTCATCGAGTCGGGGGCGACGCGTTGGCCGAACGGTGCCCTGCCGGTGAACACGCACGGAGGCTCGAACGGCGAAGCCTTCATCCACGGTTTCAACCACCTTCCCGAGGCGGTACGGCAGCTGAGGGGCACGGCGGCCAATCAGGTCCAGGGCGCCGAGATCGCATTCGTGAACGGCTCGATCACGGATAGCTCGGGCGCGGTCCTGCTCAGCAGGTAGGTGGAACGGTGACGACACGAGACGACTACCCGAAGCCGGTGCAGGACGCCGACAGCGAACCGTTCTGGCAGTTCTGTCGGAGCCAAGAGCTGCGAATCCAACGTTGCAGCCAGTGCGGCCTGCACCGGTACCACCCCCGCCCGCGATGTCCGAATTGCCGTTCATCGTCCTTCGACTGGGCCCGCTGCACCGGTGCCGGGGTCGTGCATTCCTTCACCATCTGCCATCCACCGGTGCTCCCCGCATTCTCTGGTCGGGCTCCGTACAACGTGGTGGTGGTCCAGCTCGAAGAGGGGCCCTACATGGTGAGCAACCTGGTGGGTGACGACGAGGAGCTGCGGATCGGCATGCCGGTCGAGGTCTGCTTCACCAAGATCGACGACGAGCTGACCATCCCGCAGTTCCGGGCCCGCGGTAGCGCCGGTTAGGGACCCCGAAGTGGCAGGCGCCCCCATGGCATCGCAGATGCCCGCATGGGTCAGAGAGCTCGACTTCTTCGGCGACCCATCGGTCAACAACGACCCCTACCCTCTCTACGATCGGCTGAGGAAGCAGTGCCCGGTGGCTCACAGCGATGCCAGCCGGGGCTACTGGCTGATCAGCCGCTACGGCGATGTGCACTCGATCTTCACAGATGCAGCCCGATTCTCCAACCAGTATGGCGACCCCAACGGTGTGCGCAGCGATCTGGGTCCCAGCCTCCTGATCGAATCGGATCACCCCGAACACTGGGCCTTCCGCCAGCTGGCGGCTCCGTCGTTCACCCCGAAGAAAACCAAGGAGTTCGAACCTCTCGCCCGGACGACGGCACGGCGACTGCTCGACTCGATCGCCGATCGACGCCAATGCGAGTTCCTCCAGGATTTCGCCATCCCGTTCCCGGCAGCAGTGACGCTTCCGATGATGGGAGTCCACCCCGAGAAAGCCCAAGAGCTGGTGAACCTGGCATGGGATGAAGAGCAGCGGCACCACGCTGCCATAACTGACCCCGGTCAACGGCTACAAGTGATGAGGCGGACCCGGGCACGGCAGGTCGAATGCTTTCGCCAGATCTTCGAGGAGCGAGAGCGCACCGGGGGCCTCGGAGACGACCTCATCAGCACCATGGTGGCCGCAAAGATCGACGGAAAGAGGAGGATGACAGAGCGCGAGATGTTGAATCTCGTCCTGGTGATCTACAACGCCGCCTTGCACACGACGACGAACACGCTCATGAACATGGTGTGGTTCTTGTCTCAGCATCCTGCGCATCGCGACCGCCTCGTCCAGCAGCCGAGCCAGATAGGCCGCGCCGTCGAGGAATTGATGCGGTACGAGTCGATCGTCGCCCAACTGCGGGTCGCTCTCGAAGATGTCGAGATCGGGGGGCAGACGATCAAGAGAGGCGACAAGGTGCTCCTGCTGTGCGGCTCGGCGGGGCGGGATCCCGAGCAATTCGAGAACCCTGACCAGGTCGACTTTGACCGGAGGTCGACCCGCCACCTTCTCTTCGGCGCCGGCCCTCACCGATGCCTGGGCTCCCACCTGGCGCGTATGGAGCTCGGCGTCGCCCTGGAGGAAATTCACCGGTCGATCCCCACGTACCGGATCAGACCGGGTACCGAGCCCCTCCGGTTCACCGGCCACGAGCGCGGGACCGAAGAGCTGCGGCTCGTACTGGACTGACGGTCCAAAGCACTGGACAAGGAGGCTCGCAAGTGACCGGGAACGGAGAGGCAACTGCAGATCTCGGCGTGATCGACGCCGGCCACGACATCGTGGCCACGACCCTCAGCGAGCGTGGACTGCACCTGCTCGAGCCGGACGACATGCAGTGGCGACCACCGGCCCGCCGGCCGGTGCTCGGCGCCGCCCCTCAAGCACCGAGCGAAGATCACCGACCCGGTGACCCTGACACTGTCCAGGAGAAGTTTCTCGTGTACGCCCTGCCCGGAGAGGACAGGTTCCCCATCTCGGTGGTGAAGTTCCCACCCGGCTACACATTCCCCCGGCACTGGCACACCGACGGCGAATTCGTGTGCGTGCGGAGTGGCAGCCTGACCATCGGGGGCCGGACGTTGGGCCGAGGCGACATGGCCTACGTCGACGCCCGGACCGTCTACGGTCCCATCGGCGCAGGGCCCGAGGGCTGTGAGTTCCTGCTTCTCCGGCGGGCCTGGGCCGAGACCCACACCCTCGAACGTGAGCCCGACGTCCCCGACGACGTTCTCGATCCCGGAGGCCACGCCCTGGCGGCCTCGCACGCCGCTCGGGGTGTGCACCTGTTCGACACCGGAGCAATCCCTTGGACGATGACTCTGCAACGCCCGGTGCAGGGCCGTGCGCCCCTGCTCCCCGAGGACGATCGCCGGCCGGTCGTGGAGGGCGGGCTGCTGGAGAAGGGGCTGATCTACCCGCTCCCCGGCGATGACCGGTTCCCGATCTCCATCATCCGGTTCCCCCCTTCCTTCATGTTCGCCCGGCACTGGCACACCGACGGGGAGTTCGTCATGATCCTCGCCGGCACGGCCAACTTCGCCGGCCGGGAGCTCGGACCAGGGGCCATGGCCTACAACGACGCACGCACCGTGTACGGCGCCGAGTCCGCCGGGCCCGAAGGATGCGACTTCCTGCTGATCCGACGGGCCTGGGCCGAGACCCACGTCGTCGCCTAGGACCTACACCTAGGTCTTCAACGAGCAGCGGCCAAACACCGGACGACGACGTCCCGAGTGTCTTGCGGTTCGATGACGTCGTCGATATTGAAGCGCTCGGCCCGGTGGCGCAGCGTGTCCCTCGAGCGCAGCTGACCGGCCAGGTCGTCCCGCAACTGACGCCGGTCGTCGGCGGCGTCCAGGGCCTCCTTGTTGACGATCGACGCAGCCCCGCCCAGGCCCATGGCACCGAACTCCGCCGTGGGCCACGCCAGATAGGCCAAGGGGTCGAAGGCGCCCGAGCCCATGATGCTCTTGGCGAATCCGTAGGCCTTGCGCACCACGACGGTAACGAACGGCACCGAGCACTTCCCGACGGCCAGCAGCGCCTCTGCGCTCTTGCGGACCAGGCCGGAACGCTCGGCGTCCGGCCCGACCATGAACCCCGGTGTATCCACCAGGAACACGATGGGCAAGCCGAAGGCGTCACAGAGCCGGACGAACCGGGTGAACTTGTCGGCCGCTGCCGCGTCGATCGCGCCCGCCAGAAAGGACGGCTGGTTGGCCACGATGCCGACCGGTATACCTTCGAAACGCGCCAGTGCCGTGATCAAGTTGGGAGCGTAAGCCCCTCGCTGCTCCATCTCGGTGGACTCGTCGACGAGGGCGCGAATCACCGTGTGCATGTCGTAGCCTTGACTCGGGCTCGACGGCACCACGGTGCGCAAGACAGACGGATCGGTCTCGGGGGGCCGTGGTGCCGAGGCACCGAAGAAGTAGCCCAAGTACCTCCGCACCTGGCGTATGGCTTCAACGTCGTCGTCCACGATGGCGTCGATCGACCCAGCGCGGGCTTGGTCGCCGGCCCCGCCGATCTCCTCCGGCTCGAGGCGCTGGCCTATGGCTGCTTCGACAAGGGGCGGTCCGGCCAGTCCCAGAGCCGACCTTCTGGTGGCCACCACGAAGTCGCAGCACCCCGCCAGATTGGCGTGACCGGCGAAGGCCTTGCCCAGGATGGCGGCGGCGGTGGGGACCGTCCCACACAAGCGCGCTAGGGAGGAGAACGTGGTCAGTGGAGGTCCGAGCCCGATGGTCGATTCCTGGACCCGAGCGCCGCCTCCTTCGAGACAGAACACGATTGGCCACTTCCGCAGGGTGGCAAGGCGCAAGAGGCGATCGACCTTGAGGTGGCCGACATAGCCCTGGCTGCCGGCCATCGAGCGGAAGTCGTAGGACACGGCGGCCACCGTGACATCCTGCACCGCCCCGAAAGAAGTGATGACTCCGTCGGCCGGTGCGGTCAGCTCCGGTAGGGCGGGACGTGCGCGCGAGCCGTACTCGACGAAGTCACCCCCGTCGAACAGCGCCTCGACCCTTTGGCGAGCGGTAAGGGGCATTTCTCAGGACCTCGGGAGCCCGAGCATTCGCTCGGCGATGATGTTGCGCTGAATCTCGTCGGTTCCACCGCCGATCCGAAAAGCGGGCGCACGTAGGAAAAGCTCGAACCATTCGGCCTCCTGACGGCGCGCCTCGGACGCTGGGTCGCCGATCGTGCCCGCGCCGGCCAACATCTCGACGCCGAAGGTCGCCATCGATTGGACCAGTGCACCGTTGGCCAACTTGCCGATGGAGCCCTCGAGACCGGGCTGCTTGGCAGCCGACAGGGCGCTGACGGCCCGGTACTCCAGGTTTCGCAGAGCGGAGGCTCTGACGGCGAGCATTCCGAGCTCCTCTTGGACACCGGGATCGGCCGCTGCCGGTGAGCCGTTGACCTGCAGGGTGCCAACTAGTCGGGCCAAACGGGTCAGGACGGCTGATGCGTCGCTCTCGCTCCGGGTGGCGATGAACAGGCGCTCGTTGGCGAAGGACGTCGCCATGACCGACCAACCCCCGTCGAGCTCGCCCACCCGCCCGGAGTCGGGCACGCGGACATCGTCCAGGAACACCTCACAGAAATGGGAGGTCCCCGCGATCTGTCGTATTGGTGCTATCGAGATCCCCGGTTGCCTCATGTCCAGCGCAAAGACGGTGAGCCCCGGAGCGCCACGGCCTCGAGGACTGGTGCGAGTCAGCGCCAGCGCGAAGTCGGCGCCCTGAGCCCCGGACACCCATGTCTTGTGCCCATTGAGGAGCCATGTCGCCGTGGTGTCGTCGAAAGAGGCCCTGGTGGTGAGCGACACCAGGTCCGAACCGGCATCGGGCTCACTGAGGAGCAGACACCAGATGTGTTCACCGCTCAGGATCGCCGGCAGGAAACGCGCATGCTGGGCGATCGTTCCGTGTCGAATGAGTGTGGGGCCCACGATGCGCGTGGCGATGCCGAACAGGTTGGGAGGTGTCGCGAACTCTGCTTCCTCCTCGTCCCAGATGAGCTGGTGCATGGAAGACAGTCCCTGCCCGCCGTGCTCGGCCGGCCAGGTCAGCCCGGCCCACCCCGAAGAAGCCTTGGCGGCCTGCCAGGCTCTCGCCGACGAGACCGTGTCGGAGTCGTAGCGCAGCGTGTGCGAAGGCACGGGCCCGTGCCCGGGCGCTCGGGACGCGAGCCAGCGGCGCGCGTCCCGGCGGAATCGGGCCTCCCCCTCGGTATCGGCGAGGCTGATGGCGGTCCCGTCGTCCACCCCCAGCCAACCGGGGTGCGCCGATCGCCCCGCGGAGCTGCCGCCACGCTCGATGACCGCCGAGGCGATGGAGCGACGGAAATGCGACAGCCCCCCGAGGAGCATCGCCCGTCCATAGCTGCGTCGCAGGAACAGGTGGATTCCGCCATCCCAGGTGAAGCCGCTGCCCCCGTGGATGTGCAAGCTCTCTCGGGCGACCATCTGGTAGGTCTGGGCGGCATCGATGAACGCGGTCTGGGCCGCCTCACGGAGATCGCCGCAACCAGCCAGATCCGACGCAGTCGTCGAGGTGGCGCGGGTGGTGTGCTGCTGTAACGCCCACAAGCCGAACAGAGCATTGGCCCCGGCCAGTTCGACGGCGGATGCCATGTCGGCCAGGCGATGCTTGATCGCCTGGAAGGACCCGATGGGTCGGCCGAATTGGTGGCGTTCCTTGGCCCGTTCGACGGCGAGCTCGAGTGCCTTTCGTGCCCCGCCCAGCTGTTCGAATGCCAGCATCACCAGCCCTCCGTACATGGCCAGTGTCACCAGGGCATCGACGTTGCCGTGGCGTGGGCCCAGCCGAACGCATGGACGGTCCTCGAGGATGGCCCGCTCCAGGGGCTGTGTGAGGTCGAGGAACGGCTCCGGCTGGGTGGAGAGCGGTCCGGGGCGCAGGTCAACCAGGTACGCCACCGCGCCCGCCGTCAGCAGGAGGAACGCCGCGGAGCTCAGGGCCGGTGCGACAACCGATCCCGACACGCGCCCATCGCCGATCTCAAGCGCACGGGTGCCCGAACGAAGCGGCACGGCGCACGTGGTGATCGACCCCTGTGCCATGGCCCTCAGCACCTCGGGCCTGGTGTCGGCGTCCCCCGCCAGGGAGAGCAACGGAGCGGCCAGGAACATGGACGGAAAGGCCGGGATCGGTGCCAGTGTCCGGCCCAGCTCCTCAGCCAGGACCGCCAGCTCGAGATATCCGCCCCCGTCGCCGCCGTCTTCCTCGGCGATGCCGATCCTCGTCCAGCCGCTGGCCACGCCGACAACCCACAGATCATCGGTGTGGACGCCCGGCGTGTCCGCCCCGTCCATGACACGGGCGAAAGGCAGGTGGTCGCCGAGCGCCGTTCGCACTGCTCGGCGGAACTGTTCGCACTCCTCGGGGAAGCAGAAGTTCATGTTCGAAGCCGTTGCGCCCGGGCTTCGACAAGGCGGTGACGACGCCTGGCAGCGAACGCATTGACATGCCCAGCCATGATTATCATGATAATGGTCAATTGGAGGGATGGCCGATGGGCACCACTTGGCATGCTCAGGATGCAGGTGCCCCACCGACAACCCCGCTCGCGGGCGAGCGCGTCTGGCCCCTCGACGGAGTCCGAGTGCTCAGCGTCGAAGTCATGCAATCGCTCCCCTACGCCACCCAGCTGCTCGGACGGCTCGGTGCGGAGATCATCAAGGTGGAGGTACCCGACACCGGCGACACCGCCCGCCGCGCCCGTCCCTTCGTCGAAGACGTCGACGGCAGCTCCGTCGGTGCGACCTTCGTACGCACCAACATCGGAAAGAAGAGCGTGGCCATCGACCTCCGCTCGCCCGAAGGCCACGAGCTGTTCATGCGCTTGCTACCCCACGTGGACGTGGTGGCCGAGAACCTGCGTGACGGCGCCATGCGACGGCTGGGTCTGGAAGCAACCGCACTCCTCGCGGTCGAGCCCTCCCTGATCTATCTGTCCATCTCCGGCTTCGGCAAGGTCGAGCCGGGGCCCTACTCGAAGTGGCCTGCATATGCGCCCATCGCCGAGGCCATGGCCGGCTTCATGGAGGCGACCCGGCCCGAGGGCGAACGCCCACGCCTGGGTTCGGCCGGTTCTCTCGGTGATCTCGGCACCGCGCTGTTCGCCGCCGTCGGGATCCTTGCTGCTCTGTGGCAACGAAGCAGCGACGGCCACGGCCGGGTGATCGACATCTCGATGTACGACTCGATGGTCGCACTGGCCGACATGATCCCCAACCTGTGGTCCATGGGCGTGCCCACAGGGGGGAAGATCGGCGCCGCCCTGGCCGACAGTTTCCAGGCCAGTGACGGGTTCTTCGTCGTACAGGTCATCCGGGAAGAGGAGTTCGCCCGACTGGCGGCCGCCGTGGGACATCCTGAATGGATCGACGACGAGAGGCTGTCGGTGCGCTCGACGTGGGGTGCCAACACAGAGTCCGTGTTCCGTCCTGCCATTGAAGCGTGGGCTCGGGACAAGACCAAGCTGGAGGCGGCGGGTGCCTTGTGCGAGGCGGGCATCGCCGCCGGGCCGTGCCACCGGGCCGCCGATGTCGTCGCCGACGAGCAGCTCCGCAAACGTGAGATGGTCCTCGAGGTCGAGCGGCCCCTCGGGGGAGAGCCCTTGCTCGTGGTAGGAAACCCGGTTCGACTCTCCGGGTGTCCGACCGAACGCTGGGAGCGACGCTGGCCCCGCCTCGGCGAGCATTCGGACTCCGTCCTGGTCGACTTGCTCGGGATGTCCGATGACGACGTCGACGGTTTGCGAGGCCGGGGAGTGATCGGCTGAGGGTGTTCGAAAGTGGTCGCCAAACCCGCCGAGCGAGGCAATGGTCGTTGTCACAACATTCCCTGTGGGACCCTTGCAGCACCCCCCCGGTTTCCCTAGTATCCATATCATGATGATCAGGGATTTGGGGCTCAAAACGGCACGCCCTGGGCATCAGGACCAACGGCCGGGGGGCGGCGGGGGGCTGGCCCTTTCTCCACCTCGGCCCTCGCCCCAGCGAGCCTGAGCGAGCCCGATTCCTGGTGCGGCCGACGGGCGTCAGGGGGCCCCTCCGATGACCGAGCATGTCCAGGCACCCACGAGGGCACAGCTCGCCTACCAGCTGGAGGAGCGGCGCAATTGGGGACGCTGGGCCGCGAGCGAGCAACTCGGCGCCCTCAACCTCGTGACCCCCGATCGCGTGGCGCGAGCGTGCTCGCTGGTCACGCGGGGGCGAACCGTCTCCCTGTCACGCCAGGTCCCCACCCGCCCGGGCCCGGGAAACCCGAAGCCGGCTCACCACCTCCTGTCCACCAGGACCAGTTCGAGAGGAGGCGGTGTCGCGCTCGACTACTGCGCCCTCGACATCCACGGGCACACTTCCACTCACATCGACGCCATGTGCCACCTGTGGGACTCAGCGGGCATGTGGGGAGGGCGTGACCCGGGAGATGCATTCGCGGGCGGTGTGTGCACCTGGGCCGACGTAGAACAATGGCACGCGGGGATCGTGACCAGATGCGTGCTCCTGGACGTCCCCGGCTGGCGGGGAGAGGACACCATCGTGGCCGGCGGGCCGGTTCATGGAAGCGAGCTCGAGTCGATCCTGGCCGGACGGAACACGGACCTCGGACCGGGCGATGCCATCTCCGTCTACGGCGGGCGCGACATATGGGAGCGGGACCATCCGACTTGGATGAACGAGGAGGTCAGGCCGGGTCTGCACATGTCCTGCCTCGAGTTCCTCCGCGACCACGACGTATCGGTGTTGTGCTGGGACTTCCTCGACGCGAGCCCGTGTGCCGCTGAGTACGGCTTCCCGTACGGAGTGCATGCGGCCCTGTTTTCTTACGGGGTGGCCCTGATCGACAACTGCCACTTGACAGATCTCGTGAAACTCTGCAGAGAGGAGGACGTCTACGAGTTCTTGCTCGTTATCGCACCGCTGCGGATCGTCGGGGGCACGGGTAGCCCGGTGAATCCCATCGCAGTCTTCTGAAGAGGTCGGATCGAGTCATAGGCAATGGACGCCAAAAAGTCACACCAGGAGGGAAGAGCGAATGAACAACAACGGTAGGGTCCCGTCACAGGCCAGGGCCGTCAGCAGGTTGACGCGGCGGCGCGCACTGGGGGTGTTCGCCGCGTGTGGAACTGTTGCGTTGGTGTTGGCGTCGTGCAGCTCGTCGCCCGCGACACCGGCGGCTTCCAGCAGCACTCCGTTCCGAGTCCTCTTCATCGACGGGCTCTCGGGGGGCTTCGCCCCGATCGGGAACGGGAACCTGGCCGGTATGAACGCCGCCGTATCGGTGATCAACTCCGAGGGAGGCATCCTCGGGCACAAGGTCGAGCTCACGTCGAAGGACGACCAGGCCAGCCCGCAGGACGCCGTCAACATCCTGCAAGCCAGTCTGTCCTCGGGCCCCACACCCAACCTCGTGTACGCCGGTGGGTCGAGCACTGAGAACTTGGCTCTCCTCCCCATCCTGACCCAGAAAAAGATCCTCTCCGTGGAGCAGGGTGGGTCGACCCAGTTGAGCGACGGGACCACCTTCCCGTACAACTTCACCACCGCGCCCCTGCCGAGCTACGAGTACACGGCCATCGGCGATTACTTCCAGAGCAAGGGGATCAAGTCCGTCGGAGTGATCAGCTCCAACGATGCACTGGGGGCGTCGGAGATAGCGCTCATGGAGCCCGCCTTCAAGAAGCTGGGCATCACATACTCGATTCAGCAGTACTCCGACACAGCATTGGACATGACACCCCAACTCGAGGCGCTGAAGGCGACCAACGCCGGCGGCCTCGTGGTAATCGGCTATGGGACACCGATCCCTCACATCATCAACAACTTGACGACTTTGGGATGGAACGTGCCCGTCGTCGGGAACCTGGCCGTGTCGGCGACACCACTCACCACGTTGGTGCCTTTGAACGAGTTGTCGAACACGCAGCTCATCGCCCTGATCTTGCAGAAGTACAAGCCGATCGACCAACAAACCGCCAACGTCGCAAAGGGACTGAGGGCGATCCTGGCACAGGGTCCGATTACGCAGCCGATCTACACGTACTCGCTGTCGTACGACGCTCTGCAGCTCGTGGCGCTGGCCGCCAAGAACGCGGGGTCGATCCAGACGGCGGCGATCGTGAGGGCTCTGAACCATCTGAAGGCGGTCAGCAATCCTCCGTACATATCGCTGCCCGTGATGACCTACACCTCGACGCTCCACGCTCCCGCGGCGCCGCCCCAGTACTACATATTCGCCCCGGCGAACAGCTCAGTGAAGGACGGGATGTTCAACGGCTAGGTGCCGGCCGGAGTCACGCATTTGCGGATGGCCGTGCCCTCGATCCGTATTGGATCGAGGGCACGGCCCTGTCGTCACACGCGGGGGTGATCCGACGTTCTCGAGCAGGCGACGCGGCCGAGTCCTCCGGCATGCTGGGCAGTCCCTGGCATGTCCCAGGCCGGTAGGTAGGGCTCGATCACTGTGCTGACGCTGGTGTTTGCCGGCATCGGTACGGGGGCGATCTACGGCTTGGTGGCGATCCAGTACAACCTGGTCTTCACGGCGGCCGGAATCTTCAACTTCGCCCAGGCCCAGCTGGCCGCAATGGGAACCTTCATGGTCGTGCTGTTCGGCTCGACACTGCATCTTCCGGTGGCCGTCGTCATCATCGCCAGCACTGCCGCCTGCGCTCTGATGGGTGGCATCGAGGAGATCGTCGCCGTGCGACCCCTGCGACGAGGCCGTGGGACGACCGCCCACGGTGAGCTGGTCACAACCCTTGGCGTGGCGATCATGCTCGACGGCATCGCCTTCGTGGTGTGGGGATCCAACCCCATACGGGTGCCGTTCCCCGGTCCGACGGGCGTGCTCACCATCTTCGGGGGTCGGGTACTGCCGGTCGTGTTCTTCATCCTCGGGGCGAGCTTGGCCATCGTCATCGGACTGCGGTGGTTGTTCCACCACACCAAGGTCGGCTTGGCATGCCTGGCTACGGCCGAGGACCGGCAAGCGGCCCAGTTGCGCGGCATCAATGTGCAACGACTCGGCCTCATCGCCTTTGCCGCTGCCGGCGCGCTCGGGGGAGCCTCCGCCGTGCTCGTGGGCCCTCAGACGTTCGCCGTCTACAACGCCGGTGACTCCTTCGCACTTCTCGGCTTCCTGGCACTGGCCATCGGCGGCTACGGAAGCTTTGGTGGGGCGCTGTTCGGTGGGATCACCATCGGCGTGGTGGAGGCGTTCACGGAGCGTTACGTAGGCGTCAACTACGACTTCCCGGTGCTCTTCGGCCTCCTTCTCGTAATCCTCATGGCCCGACCCACGGGTCTGTTCGGGCGTGGCTCTGTGCGGGTCGTATGACGATCCAACCCGCCTCCGAGAGCAAGACGACCGGACTGCACCTCACCGCCATCGCTCTGTTGGCACGGGCTCACCGGTCGCGGCGGACGTGGCTGGCGCTCGTGGCCATCATCTTGCTCGCGGCCGTCGCGCCGAGCTTGGGCCTGAGCGCGTACTGGACGATCCAGGTGCAAGAGATGGCGATTCTCGCCCTCATCATCAGTGGTTTGAATCTGAGTTACGGCTACGCCGGCGAACTTGCCCTCGGACAGATCGCCGTCTACGCCGTGGGCGCATATCTGGGCGCGTACATGGCCCTCCACGGGGTGAACGACCTTCTGCTCACCTTGATGGCCGCCGGTGTTACGGCGGGCCTGATCGGTGTCATCTCCGGGATGCCGGGAATGCGACTGGGCGGCTGGGCCCTGGCCATGACGTCGTTCTTCCTGATTCTGCTGGTCCCGGACATCGTCCTCAGCCTCTCCAGCCTGACGGGCGGCTACAACGGGCTCCCCGGAATCCCGGCCGCAAAGCTTGTTGGGCACACCCTCACATCCCGTCAGCTGTACTGGGCGACCCTTGTGGTCCTGCTGGGCTGGCTGCTGTTCTTGCGCAACCTCGTCGAATCCCGCCATGGTGCTGCTTTGCGGGTGTTGAAAGTAAGCCCTGTCCTCGCCGCGTCTCTCGGAGTGCCCGTCTACCGGTTGAAGGTCACCGCCTACGGTTTGGGCGCCATACCCGCCGGGCTCGCCGGGGTACTGTTCGCCTATCAGCAGCAATTCGTCTCCGCGGACGCCTTCACCTTCACCGCAGCCGTCGGGGTGATCGCGGGATCGGTCATCGGAGGCGTGGACAGCGTCTACGGCGCGCTGGCGGGAGGCGCCCTGCTCCAGATCGGACCGCAACAGGCGAGCAACTTCAGCGAGTACTCGTCGATCGTCTACGGCGCCGTGCTCATCGTCGGGGGGATCGCCTTCTCCGGTGGGCTGGCGGGGGCAGGCCGCCGGGCCATGGCGTACGTCGACCTCGTCGTCTCCCGCCGGCTCGGCGCCGAGCCGGGTGGACGCCAACCTGGATGGCACTACCGGGCGAGCGTCCTCGACTCCGGGCTGGCGGCCCAGGACGAGTCGCCGGTCCCTCCCGCTGCCCCGGCTGCCCACTGGGTGGGGGGCAGTGGCCTCGAGCTCGAGGTCAAAGACGCCTGCCAGCGCTTCGGCGGCATCCAGGCGCTGGACCACGTGTCGCTGGTGGCCCATCCGGGGCGGATCACCGCGCTGATCGGTTCCAACGGGTCCGGCAAGACGACCATGCTCAACGGGATCAGCGCGCTGGTTCGCTTCGATTCGGGCGGTGTGTTCCTCGGCGGGACCGACGTATCGCGGGAACCCTCGCACCGGATCGCCCGCCTCGGGGTGAGCCGCACCTTCCAGACTCCGGCCATACCCCAGTCCCTGCCGGTGTGGGAGGTCGTGTCCGGCTCGCGCTACGTCCGGCCCCGGGTCGGCATCCTGGCGGCCGCCCTGAGACTGCCGAGCTACAACAAGGTGAGCGCCGAGGACCGACGGGTGGCAGAGGCCGCCCTCCGGACCGTGGGCATCGATCACCGGGCGGACGAGATCGCCACCTCGCTCTCACTGGGCACCCAGCGACTCGTCGAGGTGGCCCGGGCGCTGGCGGCGTCGCCCAGCGTGATCCTCCTCGACGAGCCCGCCTCGGGTCTTGAGACGGGCGAGATCGAGCAGCTCGCCGAGAGCCTCAAGACGCTTCGAGCGCACGGTCAGACCGTGGTCCTCGTCGAACACAATTTCAGATTCGTTCTCAGCCTGGCCGACGACATATACCTGCTCGACCGCGGCACCGTCATCGCCGCCGGCACCCCTCAGCAGATCATCGAGGACGACAGGGCCATGTCCGCCTATCTCGGTGGGTCCTCGGTCCGTCACCGCCTCAAGGCGGAGCCTGCTCTGGGAGACGACGGACTGAGGCCGCAGGTATGACACTGCGCGTCGAGCAGATGGCCGTCGGGTACGGGTCGATGACCGCCGTGTGGGAGATCTCCCTGGAAGTGTCCCCCGGCGAGCTCGTCACGATCATCGGACGCAACGGCGCCGGCAAGACGACGACGCTCGGCGCGGTAGCGGGAATCCTCAAGCCGATGAAGGGTCGAATCCTGTTCGAAGGCGACGACGTCACCCGCACGAGTCCGCACGAGCGAGTCGCCCGAGGAATCTCCCTCGTCCAGGAGGGCAAGCGGATCTTTCGCAAGCTCCGGGTGGAGGACAACCTCGTCCTCGGCACCTATTCCCTGCCCGGTTCCAGACGACGGAACCTCAAGACCATCGAAGAGGCTTACAGCCGTTTCCCCATCCTCGCTGAGCGCCGCGACCAGCAAGCCGGCTCCCTCAGCGGTGGTCAGCAGCAGATGCTGGCGATCGCCCAGGCTCTGTTGGCTCACCCGAAGGTGCTGCTTCTCGACGAGCCCTCAGCGGGGCTCGCGCCCGTGGTGGCGGCCGAGGTCTTCGAGGTCGTGGGCGGCCTTCGAAACGAAGGGTTGGCCATCGTGCTCGTGGAGCAGCTCATCGAGGACGCCATCGAGCTCGCCGACCACGTCATCGTCCTCGACGTCGGCCGGGTGATCGCCTCCGGCCCTCCCGACCAGGTGGACGTGGCGGCGAAGCTCAGGAGCGTCGAACTGTGAGCCAGAAAGCGGGAGGGCCCGTGGACAAGAACCTGATCGGCACGCCGCTTCCAAGGCAGCGGGTGGTCGTCGAGCGATCTGCGGTGCAGCGATTCGCCTCGGCGGTCTGTGATGACAACGCCGTCTACTTCGATACTGGAGTGGCCCGTCGAGCCGGGTTCGATGCCATCCCCGCTCCTCCCACATTTGCCTTCGTCATGGGTTCATGGGGGGCGTTCCGAGAACTTCAACCACAACCGGCGGCGACGAAGGACCCGGCGGTGGCCGCCTTGCAGGAGCTGCGGGCCGAGGTCGGCGGGATGATCCTCCACGGGGAGCAGGAGTTCATCTACCACCGGCCCGTCGAAGTCGGTGACGAGCTGGCGAGCGACGGTCGCATCATCGATGTCTATCAGCGCGAGTCCGGAGTCCAGCTCATGACCTTCTGCGTCTCGGAGGTGGTGTGGACCGATGACCGGGACGCACCGGTGGTCACGACCCGGTCGACGCTGATCCATCGGAGGAAGAAGTCACCCGCAGGGGCCCCCGCTCCTGCTCGAGGGTGACCTGAAGACGCCAGCGAGGCAGACGTGACTCAACAAGACATGGAGCAAACTCCGAAGACCCGCCTCCTGAGCGGGAACCGGGTACCGAAGAAGGCCGAACTCGTGGCCATGGACATCCTGCGGGATATCACGGCCCGGCAGCTCTCGCCCGGGGAAGTGTTGGCGTCCGAGGCGGAGATGCAGGTCCAATACCGCGTGGCGAGGGGATCGGTGCGTGAAGCGCTTCGCATCCTCGAGGTCCACGGGATCATCTCCCTGCGTCCGGGGTCCAAGGGCGGGCCCGTGGTGTGCGACGTGGGCCCCGCCGAATTCGGGCGAATGACCGCGCTGTTCCTTCAAGCCACCCGCGCAAGTCTCGACTCGCTCCTCCAGGCGCGGCGGGTGATCGAGTCGATGATGGCGCAGGTGGCGGCCAGAGAGCGGAATCCCGAACTGATCGCCCGCCTCGAATTGCTGCTCCCCCGGATGCAGGAGGTGGACATGGACCACGCCTCTCGCGAGTACACGGACGTCGCCATGGAGTTCCACCGAGCGATCTGTGGAAGCTCTTCCAATGGTGTGCTCAACCTCATCGCGCAAGGCTTGATCGAGGCGTTCTTGAGCCGGGTCCTCAATTCGCCTTTCGTGCCTGAGCTCCGCAGGCAGGCCATGCGAGAGCACCGTGCCGTCATCCGCGCCATCATCGACGGTGACGAGGAGAAAGCCTTGAGTCTCATGACGCGCCACATGGGCCATTACGCCGTGAACCAACAGGCCATCAGCCCGCTCGAGCAGATGATCGAGTGGCAGTGATGGGTGCGGCCATGCACCCCCGTATATCGGTGAGCGCCATGTGCTCCGCCCAATGGTCGTTGGACGAGGACCTGGCCTGCTACGAGAGATTGGGCGTTTCTCAGGTCGGCCTCTCCTTCGAGAAGCTCCTGGGGGCGGCCGGCGGCAACCTCGACCGCGTGGAGCAAGTGGCCACGCGCATCGGCGCCGCTGGGCTCAGAGTGACGAACATGCTCGGGCTGGGGGTGTTCAACCTGGCCGCGCCCGAGACGTGGCCGGCCCAGCAGGAGCGCCTGCAAGCCGCCGTCGGAGTCGGCGCGGCGATCGGGGCTGAGTGCCTCGTCGCACTGAGCGGGCCGGCCTGGCCCATGCCTTGGGAGGATGCAGCCGACGCTCTGACCGAGGCGACTCGGGGCTTTGTCGAGGCTGCTCGGGGCCGAGGAGTTTCCCTGTCCCTGGAGCACACCAACGCCCTGCGCATGGACGTGAGCTTCCTGCACACCCTGGCGGACACGGTGGACGTCGCCGAGCGCATGGGCATGGGCGTGTGCATGGACGTGAGCGCCTGCTGGAACGAGCGCGACCTGGCCGCCACGTTGGCGTCCGCCACGGGCCGGTTCCGTCCCGTCCAGATAAGCGACTGGGTCGTCGGGACTCGCTGCACACCAGACCGGGTGGTGCCCGGGGACGGCAACATCCCCCTGCGCCGCATCATCGGCCATCTGCTCGAGGCCGGCTACGACGGCGCCTTCGATCTCGAGGTGCTCGGACCCACCGCCGAGGACCTCGGGTACGAGGCGGTCATCACCAGGGGCGTGGCCTGGTTGGACGAGGAGCTCGTTGCCCTGGGCGTCGCCCCGTGAGGGGTGCACCCCCTTGCCAACCCACTCCCCCTCCAGTTATCATCATGATGATCATGGTTCTGTCCCAAGCTGGCCGGTCGTTGGTGAGGACGGGCAAAGGTGGGCCCTGACGTGGCCAGCGACACCCCCCGCTATGACCTCCCGACGTTGGACGACGCCAGCCGGCCTTTTTGGGATGCCGCCAACGAGGGCCGGCTCTTGGCCAAGCGGTGCCGCACGTGCGGCGAGGTGCACTTCTACCCCCGCCCCTTCTGCCCGGTCTGCTGGAGCGCAGATGTCGAATGGTTCGAGGTGAGCGGCCGGGCGACCCTGTACACGTACTCGGTCGTATACCAGAACGATCTCCCGCCCTTCGCGGCGCGCGTCCCGTATGTCGCTGCCATCGTGGAACTCGAAGAGGGCCCGCGCATGATGTCCAACGTCGTCGACTGCCCCCTCGAGCAACTCGAGGTGGGGATGGCGCTCCAGGTCACATTTCACAGAGCGACGGACGAGCTCGCCTTTCCGGTCTTCTCCCCCGCCGGCTGAGACGTTCGAACCGTCCGTCCTCGAGAGAACGGGAGGAGCGATGCGCATCGGCCAGGTCGTCGAGTCGAGGGACGGTGGGTCGGGCAAGCCTCTGGAGGGGATCCGGATCTTGGCGGCCGAGCAGATGCAAGCCCTTCCCTATGCCACCCAGCTCATGGCGCATCTTGGTGCCGATGTCGTCAAGGTCGAGAACCCGTCGACGGGAGACTCGGCGAGGGGATCGCGGCCAACCGTCGCGGACGTCGACGGCCGTGACGTGGGCGCGACCTACCTGAGGAACAACCTGTCGAAGCGAAGCATCGCCATCGACCTGAAGTCGGCCGAGGGAAAGGAGCTGTTCAAGCGGCTCGTACCCCGTTTCGACGTGGTGGCGGAGAACTTCAAGCCGGGGACGCTCGAGAGGCTCGGGATCGGCTACGAGACGCTGTCAGCGCTCCATCCGCCCTTGATCTTCGTGTCGGTGTCCGGCTTCGGCAACCTGAGCCCGAGCCCGTACACCGAATGGCCGGCGTATGCACCCATCGTGGAGGCCATGGCCGGCCTGTACGAGGCCGCTCGCCGCTCACCGGAGGAGGCACCGCGCATCGGAGTGGCCGGGTCGCTCGGCGACATCGGGAGCTCCCTGTTCGCCACCGTCGGCGTCCTCGCCGCCCTGCGGTACCGGGACCGTACCGGCGAAGGACAATACGTCGACGTCTCCATGTTCGACTCCATGGTGGCCATAGCCGACATGGTGCCGTTCATGTGGTCGATGGGGGTGCGGGGAAACGTCCTGAGCAGAAAGCGGGGCGCCACGGGGATAGTCGACAGCTTCGCGGCCAAAGACGGGTACTTCATCTTGGAGGTGGTCCGCGAGCATCAGTTCGAGAGGATGGCCCGCGTCATCGGCCATCCCGAATGGGCCGATGACCCGGAATTCCACGGAAGGGACCAGTGGGCCGAGAAGCTCGAGTCCGTGATCCGACCGGCGATCGAAGCCTGGGCGGCCGACAAGGCGAAGCTCGAGTGCGCTCGAGCCCTGTGCGCGGCCGGTGTGGCGGCCGGGCCGAGCAACGCCCCAGACGATGTCATCGCCGATCCCCATGTGCGCTCCCACGACATGTTGATCGAGGTCCCGCGCCCTGACGGCGGCGCCGACCTTCTCGTGGTGGGGAACCCCATCAAGATGTCGAAGATGTCCGAGGGGCCGGTGAAGCGCTGGCCGACCCTCGGAGAGCACACCAACGAGGTCCTGCGCGACGAATTGCACCTGACGGACCGGGAGCTGGCGGACCTGCGCCAACGCAGCGTCATCTGAGGCCTCAGCCGGGAGCTATATCGCCCCCTCGGAGCGCAGCGCCTCGATGTCCGGTGTCGTCAGGTGGAGGAGCTCCCCCAGCACGTAGTCATTGTCCTCACCGTAATTCGGTCCGGCGCGACGGATCGGACCCCCCATGCGGGCCGGCGTCTGAGACAGATGAAAGGGCAGATCCCTGACAGGCCAGGTACCGATCTCGGATTGCGCCAGCTCCACCATCCACTGGGAATGCGCCAACTGCGGATCCCTCTCACAGCGGTCCTGGGCGGTCTGGCAGACGCCGGCGGGAACTCCGGCGGCCTGGAGCCGCAGCATCAGCTCGTACGGTTCCCACGTCTGGGTCGTCTTCTCCACCGCGACCTCGAGAGCATCTTGGTTGGCGAGGCGCCCCTCGAGCGACGTAAAGCGGGGGTCGGTTTGAAGTGACCCGTCGCTCAACACCGACACCAGGCCTTCCCACTGCACCTGGTCGAAACAGGCGATGGCGATCCAGCGGTCGGGACCCTGCACCCGGAAGGCGCCATGCGGAGCAGCCCGCTTGTAAGGCGAACGGTTTCCGTAGCGCTGCCAGCGCCGGCCGTTCACCGAGAAGTCCAACACGGCCGTCCCCGTCAGGTAGATCCCCGCCTCGACCTGGGATGAATCGATGTGCGCCCCCTCGCCGGTGACGCGCCGCCGGTACAGCGCCGCCAACACGGCATTGGCCAGGTTGTAGGCGCCGAACCAGTCGAGGTAGGAGTAGCCGATCCCGGCAGGCGGATAGGGCTCGGGCAAGCCGGACATATCGCTGATGCCGGCGAAAGCGGCCGCGCTGGGGCCGAACGTGCGAGTACTGCCGTGCTCCCCGAAGTAGCCGAGCCCGGATTGCGAGGCGTAGATGACCTTGGGATTGATCTCGCCCAGCCGGTCGTATCCGAAGCCCATTCGGTCCATCGTCCCGGGCGAGAACCCCTCGACGACGACATCGGAGACCTCGATCAGCCGTGTCAGGAGCTCCTTGCCGAGCGGATGTTTCAGGTTCAGGCTGACGGCGAGCTTCCCGGCGTTGATCTCCGAGAAGGCGCCGCTGCGGTTGGGGTCGTCGTTGTCATGAGGGATGGGAATGGGCGACGTCGCCTGCTCGCGTTGCTCACGACCGCCGGGAGGACAAGTCCCTTGACCCCACCGCATCCGGTCCCATCGGGACTCGTGCTCGACCTTGATCACTTCGGCACCGAGCGCCGCCAGATACCGCCCTGCGCCGGCACTGGCCAGCATCCAGGAGAGATCGACCACGCGGACGCCCGCGAGGGCAAAGGCGGGATCGGGGGGCACAGAGGCGGCACCAACTGAAGGCGGCTGAGCTTCAGGACGACGCTCGGCCAATACCTCGGTCGTGTGCTCACCCAGCATCGGGGCGCGCCGGCTGCTCCCCCACGGCGTGTCGGCGCAGTACCACCGTGAGCCGACATAGCTGAATTCTGCGTTCAACTCGGGATGCGGCACATCGACGATGGCGCCGCGCATCCTCCAGTGCCGGCTCTCGATGTTCTCCTCCGGTCGAGCGACCGGAGCCCACGTCATGCCCTCGTCTTGCGCATCACGCCAGAGGTCGCGTTCGTACTTCAGTTTCCCGACCAGGATGTCGGTGACGTCGGCGATGTGCATGCGGGCCGCCGTGGTCAGGCGGTACTGCTGATCCTCGTACTTGGCGTCCTCCAGGTCTGCCTGCATCTGCCACTTCTTGAGCAGTCGCAGTGTCTTGTCGAAGTCGTCTGCCCGGGCGTGCAGGTATGTCCGGTATGGCAACAGCCACCGGCCGTCCTTGGTCATCGACAACGACAGGGCATTGTTGGCTGTCGGCAATGAATGCCGGCACGTCAGGCGGTGGTGCTCTTGCCGGAGGAACACCCAATTGGGGATGTCGGACTCCGTGTTCATGCTGACGGCCTCGTGCACCGACGTGCTGACGGTCTGCCCGAGGCCGCTCTCGGTGCGATTGACGAGGGCCGCCAGTATCCCCATGGCGGCCATCTCCCCGGCGATCTGATACGAGTGCCACATCTGCGGTGCGATAGGGGGGCAGTCGTAGTGGCCGGAGGGCTCGGGGTCGTACCCGCAGTTCATCATGACCCCGCCCAGAGCCAGATGGACGAGGTCACTGCCGAGGAAGGCGGCCCACGGCCCGTCGTCACCAAACGGCGAGATCCGTGCATAGATGAGTCGAGGGTTGAGGGCCCGAAGCTCTTCGAACCCCGATCGATGCGAGGCCAAGAACGTCGGCGGGCGGGTGTCGAGGAGGACATCTGCCCTCGAGGCGAGCTGGCGGAACCTCTCGACATCAGCATCGTCGTCGAAGTCGACGACGATGCCGCGCTTGCCGAAGTTGTAATGCCAGAAATAGAGGCTGCCATCGCCGTCCGGCCGATCGTCATAGAACGGCCCGTGCTGCCGAGTGCCCTCGCCGCCCGGTGGCTCGATCTTGACGACATCGGCGCCCAGGCCGGCGAGGAGCTTTCCGCAGTACTCCCCCAGCTCGTCGGCGATCTCCAGGACTCGCAACCCGCTGAGAAAAGGAGCCCGGCGTTCCGAGCCGGGAGTTCCCTTGGAGGGGTTCGTCAACGCCTCTCCTCTGGGGGCTCTGCGAGGAAACCAGTGCGTGTCCCGCTCGCACACTGGCTCGGCGCGGGGTGCACGTTCGGGTACATCATGATGGCTATCTTCCTTAAATTAGTATGCGTATCGGCACTAGGGCCCCGGGGAGTGGGGTTTGAGCCCTGAACGGCCCGACGCCGATGCCCACGCCGGCGACAGTCTGTGGCCCCTGCCGCGCTTGACCGGATGGAACGACTTCTTCTGGAGATCCGGGGAGGACGGCCGGCTGCGGATCCTGCGATGTTCGAGCTGCGGACGATACATTCACCCGCCCGGTCCGATCTGCCCCCGATGCCGCTCGATGGAGGTCCGGCCCGAGGCGGTGTCCGGTCGGGGGCGCGTGAGGTGCCTCACTGTCAATTACCACCGGTGGTATTCGGCCATCGATCCGCCGTACGTCATTGCAGAGATCGAACTGGCGGAGCAGGCGGGCCTCATCCTGTTGAGCAACGTGGTTGGCTCTCCGCCCGACGACGTGAAGGTCGGCATGGCCGTCACGGTCGATTTCGCCAACCACGAAGAGATCTACCTTCCTGTCTTTCGCGTGCTCGGCGATGAGGTCCAACCATGACCGTGGGCCCGCGTTTCGAGCATCACGCCGTGGTGAGCGGGATCGGCCGGTCTGACATCGGTCGCCGGCTCAACCGCGACCCTCTCGAGCTCACTGCCCAGGCGTGTATGGCCGCCATGGCCGACGCCGGGTTGAGACCCGAGGACATCGATGGTCTGTCGACGTTCCCGGGGGCGTCGACGGGAATGTCGCTGTCGCCCGGCTTCACCGGTGCAGGGGTCTACGACGTGCAGAGGATGCTGGGCCTCAGTCTCTCTTGGCACACCGGTGGCGACGAGGTCCCGGGCCAACTGGGATCGGTCATCAATGCCTGCATGGCGGTCGCCACCGGGCTGGCACGGCATGTGCTCTGTTTCCGCACGGTGTGGGAGGCGACCGGTCAAGGGACGGCGGGGCGGGCATCGGTCGTGACGGGGCGAGGAACGGCGCATGAGCGGGTACGAGTGGAGCCGGCCCGGCAGTGGACCGCCCCCTTCGGGGCCACGGCACTGAACCGCTATGCCCTCATGACACAACGTCACTTCGACCGCTACGGCACCACCAGAGAGCAACTCGGTCAGGTGGCCCTGATCGATCGTCACTATGCGGCTCTGAATCCGGCTGCTGTCTACCGAGATCCCATGACACTGCAGGACTATCTCGGCGGTCGCATGATCTCGTCACCTCTGTGTGTCTTCGACTGCGATGTCCCCGTCGACGGGAGCATCGCCGTGGTGGTGTCGGAAATCCTCACCGCCCCGGATCTTCGCAAGGACCCGGTGCACGTCGAGGCGGTGGGAAGCGCTCTGGGTTACGAAGGAAGTGCCAACATGTTGTGGCAGCGGACCGACCTGCGCCCTGCGGATGTGGACATCGCGGAGATCTACGACGGATTCAGCATCCTC
The DNA here is from genome assembly GCA_963731665.1 of uncultured Acidimicrobiales bacterium. Classification (GTDB taxonomy): domain Bacteria; phylum Actinomycetota; class Acidimicrobiia; order Acidimicrobiales; family UBA8190; genus Chersky-840. Next base: position 846,717 of record CAVSWP010000011.1, read on the forward strand.
ACCTTGCTGTGGCTCGAGGCCCTGGGCTTCTGCTCGAAGGGAGAGGGGGGCGTCTTTCTCTCGGATTCCTCGCGCTTTCTCACCGGTGGTGCACTTCCCATGAACACCGGTGGGGGGCAGCTATCGGCGGGTCGGGTGCATGGTTACGTGCACTTCTACGAAGCCTGCCTCCAACTGTGGGACGAGGGCGACGAACGTCAGGTGGTCGGAAACCCCGAGGTCGCCGTGGTCACGGCCGGGGCTTCACAGTTTGCGGGTTGTCTTCTGCTGACACGGCATCGGTGAACGAGCTGGTCGCCGCCCTGCAACCCTCTCGTCGTCACGTGAGCCGGGCCAGGGCCAGACCGGCGGCCACCATGACGAGCCCCCACGACATGGCCCGCAGGGCCCGCTCCAGCGGGAGCAGGAGGAACCGCTCATCCAGTTGCCTGACGGTCCCGTCGGCCATGGTGAGCGAGCCCTCCACGCGCTGCACCGAACGCCGCAACAGGCGCGCCGGGGTGCTCAGCGCCCTCTGCGCCCACGACAGGGCGAACGCTCCCACCGCCACCAGCACCGGCGCCCACGCCAACGTACCCGCCTCGGCCACATAGGCGGTCAGCACCGGGAAGGCGCCCCACGCCACGGCGAAGCCGGCGTCGGTGTGCACGATGCCCCCGAAGATCTCGGCGTTGTAGGCCACCACGAGCAGGGGGCCCACCACGATGAAGGGCACGAGGACGGGCCCCACCGTGACCACGCCGGCGACGCCGATGGCCACCGCGCCGGCCAGCGACAGCACCGCCGCGGTGACGAGGGCGCGACCGGCGATGAGGGTGCGCAGCGGCCGGCCGTGGAGCTCGTCGAGGGCGTGGGCGGCCACCCCGACCGCCAGGAAGAAAGCCAGCACGGCGGCCACGAGACGAGACACGTGGACCCGGGGCGCCAGCGAAGCCCCGAGCACGACATAGGAGAGGTGCCAGGCGGTGTAGGGCGGGTGCAGCAGGGTCCACCAGTCGCGCCATCCGCCGCGCCGGGCGGCGTAGAAGGCGGGTCGGGGGGCCTCAGCCACCGGCCCGGCTGCCCCACATCACGAGGCCTCCGCCCAGGCTCATGGTCCTCACCCCGACATCGGTGATCCCGGCGTCGCGCCACGCCTGGACCGTCCACGACAGGGGGTAGCGGCGGTAGTGGGCCGAGATGTTGGGCCCCAGGAACCGGCCCACCCGGAACCACTCCCGGCCTCCCGTGACCGCACCGCCCAGCGGCAGCAGGAGCCGGGTGTAGCCCCACCACCAGAATCGCCAGAACCGGCTGGCGGGGACGAGGAACTCGAGGTTGCCGACGGTCCCCCCGGGCCGCACCACCCGGGCCAGCTCCCGCAATGTGGCCTGGGGGTCCTCGACGTAGCGCAGCAGGTAGGTGAAGGTGAGGGCGTCGAAGGTGGCGTCGGCGAAGGGGAGTTGCTCACCTTTGCCCAGCACCACCTGCACGTGCTTCTCGGCGCCGGCGCGCGCCACGTTGGCCTGGCCCTGTCGGATCATGGCCTCGGTGAGGTCGACCCCCACCACGTGGGCGCCGGTGCGGGCGGCCAGCTGCAGGGCCACGCCCGCCGGGCCGGTGGCCACGTCGAGGATGAGCCGCGGCTCGCCGGGGACGATGCGGTCCACCATGGCGCGGCGCCAGCGGCCGTTCTGACCGAGCGACAGCAACTCGGCCAGACGGTCGTAGCGCTCGGGAAGCCCGGAGAACAGACGCCGGGCGAAGCGGCTGTTGCGGGCACCGGAAGAAGACGGGTCTGGGCGCACGGTGCGACAATCGCACAGAACGCCCGCCGACGTGGAGGAACCGTGGTTGCCGAGGACTTCGACGTGGCGGTGGTGGGCGCCGGGCCCGCCGGCAGCATCGCCGCGCTGGTGCTGGCCCGCGCCGGGGCCAGGGTGGCGCTCGTGGACAAGGCGGCGTTCCCCCGGGACAAGGCGTGCGGGGACGCCGTCGGGCCCCGGGGGGTGGCCCTGCTCGACGACCTGGGGCTGGCCGACGAGATCAAGGACGGCACCCGCCTCGGGGACATGGTGGTGGTGGGCCCGTCGGGGCGGCGGCTCCGCCTGCCGTGCTTCGAGGGCATGGACTACCCGGGCTACGGCGTGGCCGTCCCCCGCGTCGGGCTCGACGCGTGGTTGGCGGGCAAGGCCCTCGACGCCGGGGCCACGCCGGTGACCGGTCGTGTGGAGGGCCTCGACGCCCGACCCGGTCACGGGGGCGTGGTGCTCGACGACGGGCGGCGGGTCGGGGCCGACGTGGTCGTGGGCGCTGACGGGTCGACGAGCCGCGTGGCCGACGCCGCTGGGCTGGTCGACGCTCGACGGGTCCTGTGGGGGTTCGCGGTGCGGGCCTATCTCGACGAGGTGGTGGCGCTTCCCCACATCGTTCTGTGGGAGCCCGAGCCCCGACGGGTCTTCCCCGGCTACGGCTGGCTCTTCCCGGGCCCCGAGGGCCGGGCCAATGCCGGGCTGGGCATCGGCACCCTGTCGGAGCGCCGGGCCGGATCCGCGGCGGTGCGCCTCCTCCCGGGATTCCTCGAGCATCTGCGGCGCTTGGGGCTCGTGACCGACCCCGGCGACGGGTCGGGGCCGGGACGCCTCGGGGGCTGGCTCAAGATGGGCATGGTGGGCACCGTCCCCGCCGCGGGCAACGTGCTTCTGACCGGCGATGCCGCCGGGCTCGTGAACCCCCTCCAGGGCGAGGGCATCGCCCACGCCATGACCAGCGGTCGCGCGGTGGCCGAGGCCGTGCTGGCCGGGCCCGGCACGGCGGCGGCGCGCTATCGCGGCTGGCTCGGTCAGGCCCATCTCGACTACCACCGCACTGCCGCCGCCGCCCACGCGACGCTGGTGGCCCGGCCGGCGGCGGCGGCGGCGGTCGGCAGGGTGCTCACCCACCCCCTCGTCGGGGGGGCACTGGCCGGGGGGTGGTCGATCTTCTGGAACGAGCTCCTCGAAGGGGCGTCGCCGGGACGGGCCCGCGCCGTGGCCGCCACCGCGTCGCGCCTCGGCCAGGGCCTCGCCCGCCGCAGCCCCCCGGGGCGCTGGCTCGGACAGGTGTGGGCCCGGTGATCGAGCCGAGGATCGGGAGCAGTGACTACGAGGCGGCGCGCACCGAGGCCGGGGTGCAGTGCGGGCACGGCCGGTATCCCTGGTCGAGGGCGGCGGCGGCGGTGCGGAAGCGCACCTCGTGGGCGGGGCGGATCCGGCGGGCGTGGGTGCACGAGGGCACGCAGAACACGGCGGTGGTGTCGCTGCCGATGAAACGGACCCCGGCGTCGGCGAGGCGCTCGAGGCGCTCGAGGTCGACGCCCTCGGCGCTGAGCAGCGCCCGTTTCATGGGGACGCCGAGCCCGTAGTTCCCGACGTGCCCGTCGCTGCGCACCACGCGGTGGCAGGGGATGAGCACGGGGACCGGATTGCGCCCCAGGGCCGAGCCCACGGCCCGCACGGCGCGGGGCCGGCCGATCTCGCGCGCCACCCATCCGTAGGGACGGACCTCGCCCGAGGGGATCTCGAGCGTCTTGGCGAGCACGGCGCGCTCGAACGGGGTCAGCCCGGACAGGTCGTAGCGCAGGCTCTTGGCCCGGCCCGTGCGCAGCGCGGCGGCCAGGCCGGCCGGGGGGCGGCCCTCACCGACGAGGGGGCGACCGGTCTCCCGGCGGTGATGGTCGGCGAACCGTTGGACGTTCCCGCCGAACACGGCGGTGGGCGTCACGGCGCTGATGCCGCCGTCGTTGAAGGCCACGAAGAGGTCCCCGGCCGGGCTGGCCACACTCACGAACCGGTCGCCGGCGTGCACGCCCAGGCGGTCCATGACGGCGTCGACGAAGCCGGGGGGGGCGTCGACGCGCAACCGGCGCAGCGCGGCGACGTTGACGGGGGACGGGTTCGGGGTCATGGAGCCTCCTTGCGATACAGGGCCCGCAGCGAGTGCAGGCCGCGGGCCACGTTGGCTTTGGCGGTGCCCGCCGGACAGCCGAGCACCGACGCGATCTCGGCATACGAGAGGCCTCCCACGTGCCGGAGGACGACCGGCACGCGGTGGTGCTCGGGGAGCATCCCCAACAGGCCGACCAGGACGTCGGCCTCTTCGGACGCCTCCGCCGCCGCCTCGGGGCCGGGTCGGGGGTCGGCCACGTCGGGCGCGCCGTGGGCACCGGCCTCCCGGGGTCGGCGCCCGGCGCGGCGCAGGTGGTTGCGCCACAGGTTCAGGGTGATGGTGGCCAGCCAGGGGCGCGACTCCAGGGTGCGCACCTGGTCGGCCTCGAAACGCCCCAGGGCCCGGTAGGCGCGCACGAAGGTCTCCTGGGCCAGGTCGTCGGCCTCGGCGCGTGAGCCGCTCAGACGGAGGGCCGTGCTGAAGACGGTGGCGGCGTGCGCCCGGACGAAGGCCTCGTAGCCCGTGTCGAGGTCACGGGCCAGGCCGTCGAGAACGGCGCTGTCGCCGCGCGGTGCCACCACACCCTCTCAACCCCGCCGGGCCCGGTCGGGTTGCACCCCGGCCGGCGCTGACCGGCGCTGATCAGTCGGCGTCGACGTCCTCGGCCCACTCCGGAGCCCGATCCCCGCCCGACATGAGGGGGAACGACACCACGATGAGCACGAAGAGGAGGAACGTGGTGATGTGGACACCCGTGCACCACAGGCAGATGGCCTTGATGCTGAAGAGCTCGGCCGCCAGGAGGTAGAGGACGAACCCCACCCCGCTGAAGGCCAGGGCCAGGCGCGCCCGGGCCACCCAGACCGACCGGGCCCGCCACAGGGGGGGCAGGTTGATGCCCACCATGACCGTGTAGAAGAGCAGTCCCAGCAACGAGACGGGCACCCCGAAGATGTAGGAGTACGAGCTGGTGGTCACGAGCTGGCAGTTCACGAAGCCCTGGGACGAGCAGATGGGGGCGATCCCCTCGAAGTGGTCGACGGTCAGGTACATCGAGATGCCGAATCCCACCAGCGACAGGGCCAGGGCGACATACCCACGCCACCGGGGGACCAGGACGCCGTCTGCGGCGTCGTCCTCGACGTCGTAGTCGTCGCCGGCGTCGTCGTAGTCCAGGGTGTCGGGGTCGGCGTCGGTGCGCACGTCGGACACGGCAGGGGCCCGATCAGCTCAGCTTCATGGCGGCGGCCGCCTTTTGGACGCCGGGCATCGAGCACACCGTGGCCGGCTGGTCGCCGGTCTCGGCGCACACGGCCGCCGTGAGGTAGTTGGCGGTGCCGACGATGCGCTGGGTGATGACGTTGTTGGGGTTGGTGAGCTTGGCGGCGATCTGCTGTTGGTTGAGCCCCTGGAGGACGTCGGGGACGTAGCTCGGCCCGATGACGAACACCTTGTTCCCGAAGTCGAGGAAGGGATATCCCGTGCTCTGGCCGAACTGGGCCGAGTACTTTGACCACAGGTTCTGCTGGGCGTTGGTGAGCGGCTGGAGGAGCTTACGCGTGCCCAGGCCGTTGATGTCGTTGGTCTCGTGCTCGACGGCCACGAAGGAGAGGTACTGGCTCGTCAGGGTGGCGTTGCGGAAAGAGAAGGTGGCCGTCTCGGGGTAGGCGTCCCAGGGCGACGAGGTGGTCTCGTCGAGCCCCGACCACGTGCCGAAATGGCTCAGGGCCATGACCATGGCCCAGCGCTCCGCCGCGCAGTAGGGACAGAACTCGCCCCCGATGAACAGCAGCTCGGGCTTGCCGCCCGAGGTCAGCTTGGGCTGGTTCTTGAGGACCTGGGGGGCGGTGATCCCCTGGCCGAGGCCCACGGTGGCCTGCACCGAGGCGGGGACGCTGGTGACGTCGGCGACGACGGCCGCAGAGGCGGGCACGGGGGCCGAGGTGGAGGTGGCCGACGTCGAGGGCGAGTTCGAGCCGGTCACCTTCACGACCACGAACACCACCACGATCACCACGACGACGGCGATGGACACGAAGGCCAAGGTGGAGGGGGAGAACCGGCGGGGGGGCGGGGCGGTGATCTTCATGTTCTGCCGGGGGGCACGGCCCTTGGCACCGCCGGCCGGGGGCGGCCCTTGGCTCCGCTCGTCGGCGGACGACCCTTGGCACCGCCGGCCGCGGGGCGCTTGGCCGGGGACGCCTTGCGTGCCTGAGACCCGGGGCGCTGCCCCGATCCGCCGCCTGATTGCACCTGGCTCATGAGTCTGGAGTCCCCTTATGTCGTGTGCGGAGCACCGCAATGCTGCCCCACGGCGTGCCGGAAGTGGGCGCGCCAGTCCCGTCGGGCGCGTGGGAGAGGTGTGCTCAGCCGTTGCCCCGCTGGGCCCGTGAGGCCGTCGCGCGGTGGCGACCGCCGGCCGGGTACATCCGGGCGAGGTGGTTCCACGAGCACTTGGGGCACACCTCGACCACGTAGCAAACGACCTCGTCGGTGCGCCGGCACAGGCGGGCGAGCTCGGTCGGGTTGGTCGGGCAGCGGCCGTTCTTGGGGAGCCGGGGACCGAAGACGTAGGTGACGTGCACCACGGCGGTCTCTTCGCAGATGGGGCAGTCCTCCGCCAGCACCACGCCCACGTTGCGGGCCGCCCGCAGAAGCTCGGGGTGGGCGTCGCACACGTCGAGCCTCGACAGGCGGCCCTTGCGGAATTCGCTGACGACGGCGTTGCGGGCGAGCCGGTACTCCACACGGCCGCCGGTGCCGGTGACGGGGAACCCTCGCAAGGCCGACGGCCCGAAGCTCATCGTCACAAGGGTACCGTCGGCACCGTCGGGACTCCCCCTTGAATTGTCCGATTCGCGGCGCGCTGTTCCCCCGTCTCCCCCGTGCCACGGTCCCGGCATCCCCGACGACCCCCCGACGACGGTGGTCGCGCCTCGACGAGCGGGTCTCGGTGGCCGGGTCTCGGGAGTCGCGACGGTCCCCGGGGGAGGTGGGGGGCACCGGTCGACCCACCCCGTCCGGGGAGGCGCGACCGGGTGACTTGAAGTGGCATCGATGTATCGATACGATACATCTAGGATGAATTGGGAACACGCAACCGTGCCTGACGTGACCGCCCTCTCGGCTCGGGACGGGGTGGGGTAGATGCTGGAGCTCGCCATCCTGGGCCTGCTCGAAGGCCAGGCCATGCACGGGTACGAGATCCGCAAGCGCCTGCGCGACGAGCTGGGCCAGCTCTCCAACGTGTCGTTCGGGTCCCTGTACCCGGCGCTGTCCCGCCTGGAGCGGTCGGGCGCCGTGGAGGGGACCGAGGACCCGGGGCGCAGCGCCGCACCGGTCCCCATGACGGGGTCGTTGAGCGGCGAGCGGGCCGCCCTACGGGCCCGGCGCTCAGGGACCGGGCTGGGGCGTCGCAGCCGCAAGGTGTACCGGATCACCGAGGAGGGGCGCCGACAGTTCGCCGAGCTCCTCGACAGCGAGCAGGCGGGGGGCAACGACGAGGCCCGCAACTTCAGCCTGCGTCTGGTGTTCGCCCGCTACCTGCCCCCGCACGCCCGCCTGCGGCTCCTCGAGCGCCGCCGGGGCCAGCTGTTCCAACGTCTGGCCGAGGCCCGCACGGCGGTGGCGGCGGCCGAGGGACGGCTCGACTCTTACGCGCGCTCGCTCATGGAGCACACCGCCGAGTCCACCGAGCGCGACATCGCCTGGCTGGACCGCCTCATCGAGGCCGAGCGGGCCAAGGAGGCGCCGGCGCCGGGCACGACGAGGGCGGAGGTGGTCGTGGGCAACAAGAAGGTGCATGAAGTTCGCGAAGAGGGAGACACCAGATGAGCACGGTTCGGGTCGCGATCGCCGGTGTGGGGAACTGCGCCAGCTCGCTTGTCCAAGGCGTGGAGTACTACCGGGACGCCAATCCCGACGACATCGTGCCCGGGTTGATGCACGTGACGTTGGGGGGCTACCACGTGCGCGACGTCGAGTTCGTGGCCGCCTTCGACGTGGACGCCACCAAGGTGGGCGTGGACCTGTCCAAGGCCATCCTGGCGGGGCACAACAACACCATCAAGTTCGCCACGGTGGGCCACGTCGACGTGACCGTGCAGCGGGGTCCCACCTTCGACGGGTTGGGGACCTACTACCGCGACATCGTGGACGAGTCGCCGGCCGAGCCCGTGGACGTGGCCCAGGCGCTGCGGGCGGCGGGCGCCGACGTGCTCGTGAGCTACCTGCCGGTGGGATCGGAGGAGGCCCAGCGCCACTACGCCCAGGCCTGCTTGGACTCCGGCGTGGCCTTCGTGAACGCCATCCCGGTGTTCATCGCCAGCGACCCCACCTGGGCGGCCAAGTTCCGCGACGCGGGCGTGCCCATCATCGGTGACGACATCAAGAGCCAGGTGGGCTCGACCATCGTGCACCGGGTGCTGACGCGGCTGTTCGAGGACCGGGGCCTGGCCCTGGACCGGACCTACCAGCTCAACTTCGGCGGGAACATGGACTTCATGAACATGCTCGAGCGCAAGCGCCTGGAGTCGAAGAAGATCTCCAAGACTCAGGCGGTCACGAGCCAGGTGGAGAACTACGTCCTCGACGCCGACGACGTCCACATCGGCCCCTCGGACCACGTGCCGTGGCTCAACGACCGGAAGTGGGCGTATATCCGCATGGAGGGCCGGAACTTCGGCGACGTGCCCGTCAACATCGAGCTCAAGCTCGAGGTGTGGGACTCGCCCAACTCGGCCGGCGTGATCATCGACGCCGTGCGGTGCGCCAAGATCGCCCTCGACCGCGGCATGGGCGGGCCGCTGGTGGCGCCCTCGGCGTACTTCATGAAGTCCCCGCCGGTGCAGTACCACGACGACGAGGCCTACCGACTGGTGGAGGCCTTCGCCGCCGGCGACGCCACGCCGGACTACCCCGAGGACTGAGCCGCCCACCAGGCGTCGAGGCGGCGGCGGGCCTCCTCCTCGCCCAGGGGGCCCTCGTCGAGGCGTAGTTCCAGAAGGAACTCGAGGGCGGCACCGACGTCGCGCCCGGGGGGGACGCCGAGGTGGTCCATCACCTGGCGGCCGTCGAGCTCGGGCCGCACGGCGTCGAGCTCCTCTTGGGCCCGCAGCTCGGTGATGCGGCGCTCGAGCTCGTCCATGCGCCGCTCGAGGGCGCGGGCGCGCGCCGCGTTGCGGGTGGTGCAGTCCGACCGGGTGAGCTCGTTGAGCCGGTCGAGGAGGGGCCCGGCGTCGCGCACGTAGCGGCGCACGGCCCGGTCGGTCCACCCCAACCGGTAGGTGTGGAACCGCAGGTGCAGCTCCACCAGCGTGGTGACGACGTCGACGTCGTGCTGCGGGTAGCGCAGCGCCGTGAGGCGCTCCCGGGCCATGCGGGCGCCCACCACCTCGTGGTGGTGGAAGGTGACCCCTCCGGGGCCGATGGCGCGCGTGCGGGGCTTGCCGATGTCGTGCAGCAAGGCGGCCAGGCGCAGGAGCCGGTCGGGGCCGGTCTTGTCCACCACGGCCAGGGTGTGGGCCAGGACGTCCTTGTGGCGGTGGATGGGGTCCTGTTCGAGGGCCAGGCCGGGCAGCTCGGGCAGGAATTCGCCGGCCAGGCCGGTGCGGACGATGAACCACAAGCCGGGCGAAGGGCGCTCGACCACCACGAGCTTGTCGAGCTCGTCGCGGATGCGCTCGGCGGACACGATGGACAGCCGGTCGTGCATGGCCTCGACGGCGGCGGTGATCTCCGGTGCGGGGGTGAGGCCGAAGCCGGCGATGAGGCGGGCCGCGCGCAGCATGCGCAGCGGGTCGTCGGTGAACGAGGTCTCCGGCGACAGCGGGGTGCGCAGGCGATGGGCGGCGAGGTCGGCGAGCCCGTCGAAGGGGTCGACGAGCTCGAGGTCGGGCAGGCGCAAGGCCATGGCGTTGACGGTGAAGTCCCGCCGGGACAGGTCGACCTCAATGGAGTCGCCGAAGGAGACCTGGGGCTTGCGGGAGTCGGGTCGGTAGACCTCGGCCCGATGGGTGGTGATCTCGAAACGTCGCCCGTCCTTGGCCAGCCCCACGGTGCCGAAGCGTTTGCCCTGGAGCCACAAGGCGTCGGCCCAGCCCTTGACCAGTCGTTCGACTTGGTCAGGGGGGGCGTCGGTGGTGAGGTCGAGGTCGCCGGGCGCCGCCGGCGCGTCACCGGCGAAGGCGTCGCGCACCGAGCCGCCCACGATGTAGAGGCTCCGGTCGGCCTTCTCGAACCGTCGGGCCAGCTCGGCGGTGTCGTGGACCAGGGGCCGGAACCGCTCGGGGATCACGGGCGTCGAGGGTAGTGCGGCCGTTGACCGAGGCCTTTCGGGGTCGTAGGGTCCGGCGCGATGGCCACCGTGACTCCCTCGCGCGCCGAGCGCGCCGCGTTGTGCGACCTGTTCGGGGAAGTGGGACCGGACGCCCCCACGTTGTGCGCGGGATGGGCCACCTACGACCTGGCCGCCCATCTGTTCATCCGCGAGCACAAGCCGCTGTCGGGGCCGGGGCTGGTGATGGGGGGCGCGGCGGCCCGGTTGACGGCCCGGATCCTCGAGCGCGCCAAGCAGCGCCACTCCTATGCGGACCTGGTGGACCGGGTGCGCCGGGGCCCGCCGCCGTGGACGGCGCCGTTCGACGGGCTCATGAACCTGACCGAGTACTTCGTGCACCACGAGGACGTCCGGCGCGGCGGCGGGGACAACACGGCGCGCACCGGCGTCGAGGGCGCGGTCATCGAGGACGCCTTGTGGAAGATGCTGCGGCGCGGCGCCAAGTTCATGACCCGTCCGGTCAAGGACACCGGCGTGGACCTGGTGCGGCCCGACGGCGACGTGATCCACGCCCGGCCGGGAGCCTCGGTGGCCACCATCACGGGTCCGGCCGGCGAGATCGTGCTGTTCCTCTCGGGGCGCAAGAGCGCCGCCCAAGTGGAGTTGGGGGGCTCTCCGCCCGCGGTCGAGGCGCTGCGGGCCGCCGGGTTCGGGCTCTAGGAACGGTTCGGGGTCGAGGGCCGGCGCTGCCCTAGGCTTCGACGCCGAGGTGGACCGGACCGAGGCGAGCATCGCCCCCGCACGCGGCGGTGACCGCACTCCTGACCCGGGCGCGGCGGGGCCCCGCTGCTGCTCACGGTGGGCGAGGGCCCTTGTTGCCGTCCTGGTGGGGCTATCGGTGCCCGGCGTGCTGGCCGGTCCCGCCGCCGCCGCCGCGACGCACGGTGCCGACCACCTGACCCTCGTGCGCCAGTCGCCGTGGGTGGGCCCCGATCCCCCCGACCAGGACCTGACCATAGGACTGCGGATCCAGAGCGGCGCTCCCCGTTCCGCCCTGAAGCTCACGTTCACGGTGTACGACCCGCTGACCACCCGCTCGGGGTTCGACGAGACCTTGAGCGGGAAGGGCCTGGGGTCGGTGCGGGCGCAGTCCCCGGCCCTGGCCCTGTCGAGTTTCTCGACCGACGCCCAGGGCGTGGTGAAGGTGACGATCCCCGTCGACGGGGACAGCGTGCCGACGGGCACGGGCAACTGGACGGCCGACCTGCAGTGCCGGCCGGGGAGCTGCGCCGATGTGTACCCGGTCAAGGTCACCCTCACCGACTCGGCGGCGTCGGGCGGGGGCTCGGGGGCCCAGCTGATCACGTACCTGGTGTACGACGACCCGTCCCCGGGCGGCCAGCCGCTGCGACTGGCGCTGGTGGTCCCCCTGGGGCTGTCCCCGCCGGTCGCCGACCCCGACGGTCAGGTCCCCGATGCGAGCCCCACCGCCGTGGCCGGTCTCGAGAACCTGGTGGACGAGGTGGCGGGGTCGCCGACGGTGCCGGTGACGTTGGAGCCCGACGCCGCCACCCTCGCGCATCTGGCCGCCACTGGCCGGGCCCATACCGTGGCCGCCGTGGCCGCGCTGTCGGTGTCGTCAGTGCGCCAGACCCTGGAGGGGCCCTATGTGGCGGTCGACGCCGGCGACCTGGTGGGGAGCGGGCTGGCCGGGGAGTTGCGGGCCCAGGTGCTGCGGGGGGCCGATGTGCTCGGGTCCCCGGCGCTGGGCGTGCACGCCACCAAGGGCACGTGGGTGGCCAGGACGGCCCTCGACCAGGCCGCCGTTGACCAGTTGGTGCCGGACTACTCGCACCTGGTGGTGCCCCCGGGGGCGGTGTCGGGGCCCATGGGGCCGCTCACCACGACCCAGCCGTTCACGGTGTCACCGTCATCGGGGTCACCGTCATCGGGGTCACCGGCGACGGGGCCCACGGCGGCGGTGTCCGACCCCGGATTGGGGGCGCTGCTGGCGGCGGGGCGGGGGGCTGACCCCGCGTTGACGGCGGTCCAGCTGCTGGCGGAGACCTCGCTGATCTACTACGAGGTGCCCAACCTGCGGGGGCCGGGGAACACCCTGGCGCCGCGGGGGGTGGTGGCGGTGGCGCCGCTGTCGTGGGACCCGAGCGCCACCTTCGTGTCCACCGTGCTCGGCGACCTCGAGGGCAACCCGGTGATCCGGCCCGTGACCCTCGACCAGCTCTTCGCCCAGGTCCCGGTGGGCGCCGACGATCAACCCGTCGCCCGCCACCCCCTGGCTCCGACGACCACGCCGGCACCTCCGGTGCGGGCGCTGCGCACGGCGCGGGCCCGGCAACAGGGATTCCAGAGCGCGCTGGCCGGGGGCACGGCCGGGGTGGCCACGGCGCAGTCGCTGGGCGACCTGCTGCTGGCGGCGGAGTCGAGCCTGCTGACGGCGCGCCAGCAGAACGCCGCGGTGTCGGGGTACGAGGCGGCACTCGACCGCCAGCTGCATCACCTGTCGGTGCGGACCGACACCATCCGCCTCACCGCCGGGGCGGCCGACGTGCCCATCACGCTCCTGCGCAACACGACGTACCCGGTGACGGTGGTGGTGCGGCTGACGAGCGACAAGCTCCGGTTCCCGCGGGCGGGCACGCAGGTGCCGGGCGCGCTGTGCCGGTCGCCGCGGGTGCAGAGCTCGGCCGAACGGTCGAGCTTCTCGGCGCTGTGCACGCTCGACCACCCCACCAACGCCATGTACGTGAACATGCAGTCGCGCGCCTCGGGGGACTTCCAGGTCACCGTGGCGCTCACGAGCCCCGACGGCAACCTCGTGCTGGCCGGTGGCCAGCTGACGGTGCGCTCGCTGTCCACCTCGGCGGTGGCCATCGCCCTGTCGGTGGCGGCCGTCCTGGTGCTGCTGGCGTGGTGGGGGCGCACGGTGTGGCGGGGCACGGCGCGCCGGGGGGCCCACGCCCTGCGCCGGGTCAAGCGAGCCGCCACGTGACCGAGTACGACGACCTGCCGCCCACCGAGGAGCTCGAGCTGGCGGCGCCCGTTGACGCTCCACCCGCTGACTCCCCACCCACTGACGCGGCGATCGACGACGACGCGCCCGACGAAGACGCGCCCGACGAAGAGGCGGCCGACGGTGGGCCGCCGATGGGGGAGGTGGACGTTCCCGACGGGTCGGACGATGACACCCACGACACCCACGACACCGAGGGCCCCGGGCTGCGCCGGGCCACCACCGTCATGGCGGTGGGGACGGTGCTGTCGCGCGCCACCGGGGTGCTGCGGATCTTCGCGCTCACCTACGCGGTGGGCACGTTGGTGTTGGCCGACTCCTACAACCTGGCCAACACCATGCCCAACATCGTCCAGGACATCGTGTTGGGGGGTGTGCTGTCGGCCACGTTCGTCCCGGTGTTCGTGCACCGGCTCACCACGCGTGCCGACGACGAGGCGTGGGACGCCCTCTCCGCGGTGGTGAGCGTCACGGTGATCGTGATCGCGCTGGCGTCACTGGTGTTCCTGGTGGCCGTGCCGTTCATCGTGGACGCCACCACCTCCCTCAACCACGGCTCCCAGGCCGCCCAGAGCCGGGAAGTGGCCAAGGACCTGTTGTTCTTGTTCGTGCCGCAGCTGACCTGTTACGGGTTCATCGCCGTGGGCACCGCCCTGCTCAACGCCCGCCGGCGGTTCGGGGCGCCCATGTTCACGCCCATCGCCAACAACGTGGTGGTGGTGGCCATGCTGCTGGTGTTCGGCACCACGGTGCGCCACGCCTCGTTGGCCGGGGTGGCCGCCCACCGGGGCCAGCTCCTCCTGCTGGGCCTGGGTACCACCGCCGGGGTGGTGGCCCAGGCGGCACTCATGGTCCCGAGCCTGCGGCGGGCCGGCCTGAAGCTGCACTGGAGGCCCCAATTCCGCCACGAGGCGGTGCGCACCATCGTGCGCCTGTCGGGGTGGACCTTCGGCCTGGTGGTGGCCAACCAGTTGGCCCTACTGGTGGTGCTGGCCCTGTCGGAGAAGGTGGGGCCGGGAGCGGTGAGCGCCTACACGTACTCGTACATCTTCTTCCAGCTCCCCTACGGGGTGGTGGCGGTGTCGATCATGAGTGCCACGTCGCCCGAGCTGGCGGCCCGGTGGGCCACCGGGGACCTGGTGGCGTTCCGCCGGCGCATGGGGACGGGGCTGCGGACCATGCTGGCCATCGTCATCCCCGCCGCCGCCGGCGAGGTCGTCCTGGCCCGGCCGCTGGTGGCGTTGGTGGCCGCCCATGGGGCCGCCCACAACACCACGCTGACGGCACAGTCCCTGGCCATGTTGGCGCTCGGCCTGCCGGGGTTCTGCGCCTTCCTCTATGCCGTGCGGGTGCTGCAGAGCGTGCAGGACCTGCGCTCGGCGTTCTGGCTGTACGCCTTCGAGAACGGCGTCAACATCGTGTTGGCGGTGGCGCTGGCGGGGCACTTCGGGGTGCGGGGGATCGCGCTGTCGATCTCCATCGCCTACACGCTGGCCGCGCTGGTGGCGCTGGGCTACGTGCGGACCCGCTTCCAGGGCCTCGCCGGCGACGTGCTGGGCCGGCCCCTGGGGCACGTGGTGCTGGCGACGGCCGCCCTGGTGGTGGGGGCCGTGTTGGGCAGCAGCGTCTCGGGATCCGAGTCCACGCCCGTCCTGCTGGGGCGCGTGGCCCTGGGTACCGCCGCCGGTGGGGCTGCGTACGTACTGGCCGGGGGCGGCCTGGCCGAGCTTTCCCGGCGCCGGCGGCGCGCCGCTCGGGACCGGGGTGCGGACCCGCCCCCACCGCTGTCTCCGGGACCGGGGCCCGGTCCGGGGCCGAAACCTCCGCGCCGGCGGCCGGGGGCCCCACCGCGGCCCCGGCCGCTTCCCCCCGCGGGCCGGCCCCCCATACGCCCGACGCGGCTGGGGCCCACCCGCGCCCCGGAGCCGGGCGGGTCGCGGCACGACGACGCCGGGCTGTAGCAGACTCGCTTATACCGAGAGAGGGAGGACCGATGGCGAGCATCCAGGTCGTCACCGACAGCGCCTGCGATCTGATGCCGGCGACGACCGAGGAGCACGACGTGCGGGTGGTCCCGCTCACGATTCGCTTCGGGGCCGAAGAGCTCGTGGACCGCGAGGAACTGTCGAGCAAGGAATTCTGGGACCGGGTGATCACCGGACCGGACATGCCGGCCACCGCGGCACCGTCGCCGGGCGCCTTCCAAGAGGCCTTCCTCGAGGCGCAGGCCGCGGGGAGCAGCGGGGTGCTGTGCGTGACCATCTCGTCGGGGTTGTCGGCCACCTACCAGGCGGCGTGCACCGCCGCGGAGTCCGTGTCCGACCGCATCGCCGTGCGGGTGGTCGACACCCAGAGCGTCACGCTGGGACAGGGCCTGCTGGTGCTGGCGGCCGCCGACATGGCGGCGGGCGGGGCCGCCCTCGACGACATGGCGTCGTCGATCGAGGAAATGAAGGACCGCGCCCATGTGTACGGCGTGGTGGACAGCCTCGACTATCTGCGCCGCGGCGGTCGCATCGGCGGGGCCGCCCATCTGGTGGGCTCGCTGCTGTCGATCAAGCCCGTGATCCACGTGAAAGACGGCGTGGTGGAGGTGGAGTCCAAGCAGCGGACGCGCTCGCGCGCCCTGCAGTACCTGGCCGACAAGGCGGTCGAGGCCGGGCCGCTCGAGCGCCTGGGCATCTCCGACGGCGCCGCCGGCGACTTCGAGGAGGTGCTGGAGATGGTGCGCCGGGCCCAGCCCGAGCACGAGTTGGTGGTCGGCGACCTCGGGCCCGTGGTGGGGAGCCATGCCGGGCCGGGGTCGGTGGGCGTGTGCTTCATCAAGAAGGCCCCCTGAGCGCGCAGCCCGCCGGAGGGCGAGAGGTCCCCGACTAGTCTCCGGTCCATGGAAGACCAGGCCACGAACCAGGAGCCCGCGGTGCCGACCCCCGAGTCGGCGCCTGCGGTAACCCCCGCGGCTGCGCCTCCGGTGACCCCCGCGCCGGCGCCTGTGACCCCCGCGCCGGCGCCTGTGACCCCCGCGCCTGTCACTCCGGGCGCCTCGCAGGCCGAGTGGCCGGCGCGCGTGGCCGACACCATCGAGGACGTGGTCGAGTCGGTGCACGACCGCCTGGTGCGGCCGCTCACCCTGGTGGCCCGGGGGGTCGTGTTCGGGATCATCATCGTGGTCATGGCGCTCGTGCTGGCCGTGCTGGCGGTCGTGGCCGTCGTCCGGGTGCTCGACGTGTACGCCTTCGGGGGCCGGGTGTGGGCATCGGATGCCCTGCTGGGGGCGGTCCTGGTGGCGGCGGGTGTCTTCGCGTGGTCCAAGCGGGGGGCCCGGAGCGTCGAGGAGGGCTGAGATGCCCGAGACGCGACCGGTGGTCATCCTGGGGTCGGGCCCGGCCGGGCTCACGGCGGCGATCTACGCGGCGCGCGCCAATCTGAGGCCCCTGGTGGTGGAGGGAGAACCGTCGTCCACCAGCGACCAGCCGGGCGGGCAGCTGATGCTGACCACGGAGGTGGAGAACTACCCCGGATTCGTCGACGGCGTGCTCGGCCCGGAGCTGATGACCGGCTTTCGCGATCAGGCGGCCCGTTTCGGCGCCGAGTTCCTGACCCACAAGGCCCGCCGGGTGGACCTGTCGTCTCCCCCCTTCGGGGTGTGGACCCAGTCCACCGACGGCGAGCCCGACATCCGGGCCGAGGTTCTCATCGTGGCCACCGGGGCGCGGTCGCTCATGCTGGACGTGCCCGGAGAGGCCCGGCTGCTCGGGCACGGCGTGTCGACGTGCGCGACGTGCGACGGGTTCTTCTTCCGCAACCAGAAGATCGTGGTGGTGGGCGGGGGGGACTCGGCCATCGAGGAGGCGTCGTTCCTCACGCGCTTCGGCGACAGCGTGACCGTGGTCCACCGGCGCAAGGAGCTGCGGGCGTCGAAGATCATGCAGGATCGGGCCTTCGCCAACGACAAGATCGACTTCCGCTGGGACACGGTGGTCACCGAGATCCTCGGCGACGGCAAGGTGAGCGGCGTGGTCCTGTCCAACCTCGTCACCAAGGAGCAGGACACCCTGGAGGCCGCGGGCGTGTTCGTGGCCATCGGCCACGTGCCCAACACCGACGTGTTCGCCGGGGTGCTCGACATGGACGAAGCCGGCTACATCCGGACCACCGACGGAACGCGCACCAGTGTCGACGGCGTGTTCGCCTGTGGGGACGTCCAGGACCACGTGTACCGCCAGGCGGTCACCGCGGCGGGCTCGGGATGCATGGCCGCCATCGACGCCGAGCGGTGGCTCGAGTCACACGGGCGGGGTTGAGCGCAGCTTCGGCGCCGGCACCCCGAAGCCGGGGGAATGCCCGGTGAGGCACCGGTGTTGCCACTACGTTCGATAAAATGCACCTCAGCCGGTGCCAGGGGAGGGCCTTTTCATGAGTGCAGGAATCACGACTCTGAGCGACGCTACGTTTGACGAGCATGTCAAGGCCGCCGACACGCCGGTGCTGGTGGACTTCTGGGCCGAGTGGTGCGGTCCGTGCAAGATGATCGGCCCGGTGCTCGAGGAGATCTCGGCGGAGCACGGGGGCAAGATCCAGGTGGCCAAGCTCAACATCGACGAGAACCTGGACGTGACGCGCCGGTACGAGGTGATGAGCATCCCGACCCTGATGCTGTTCAAGGACGGGGAGCCCGAGCTGCGCATCATCGGCGCCCGGGGCAAGGCGCAGCTCCTCCAGGAGCTGCAGGCGTACCTGTAACGCCTGGCGACAACCTCCCCCTGGCCTCGGGGGACAAAGGTGAAGCCGTCGCCGACCTGCAACGACGGCTGACGGCCCTCGACCTACCCACCGCGCCCGACGCCGAAGGCGTCTTCGGGGCCGGCACCCAGGCGGCGGTGGAGGGATTCCAGTACCGCCGGGGCCTGCGCGTCGACGGGGAGTGCGGCCCCCAGACGTGGGCGGCGGTGGTCGAGGCGGGCGTGCGCCTGGGAGACCGATTCCTGTACCTGCGCCGGCCCATGTTGCGCGGTGACGACGTCGCCGACCTGCAACGACGGTTGTCGGCGTTGGGCTTCGACACCGGCCGCGTCGACGGCATCTTCGGCGAGCTGTCCTCCCAGGCGCTGGCCGACTTCCAGCGCAACACCGGGCTCCCCGTGGACGGCATCCTCGGCGCGTCGACGTTCCGGGAGCTGCGCCGGGTGGCGCCCCGGCACGGCGACCCCGAGCTGGTCAGCACCGTCCGGGACCGCGACCGCCTGCGGCGGGCCCCGCGCACCCTGTTGGGGCGGCGCATCGCCATCGGCGAGGAGGGCGGCCTCGACGCCCTGGTGGCGGCGGTGCGCCGGCCCCTGGTGGCCACCGGGGCCCAGGTCATCCCCCTCCTGCACCCCGACGGTTCCACGCGTGCCGCCGCCGCCAACGCCGCCGACGCCGACGTCTACCTGGGACTGCGCCTGGATCCTGACCGCACAGGGTGCACAACTGCCTACTATTCGGGATATCGCTACGAGTCGGCGGGCGGGAAGCAGCTGGCCGAGCTGATCCACGCCCTGGCGGCGGCGGCGCTGGGGGTGCCCGCCGACGGGGTGAAGGGGATGACCCTGGCCGTGCTACGCGAGACCCGCATGCCTGCCGTCGTGTGCGAGGTGGGGCCGCCGGCCATCGTGGTGCGCCACGCCGGCGCGCTGGCCGAGGCGCTGGTGCGGGCCCTGGTGGCCTGGGCGGCAACCCCCGTCGACTGAGCAGAGCCGCCGCCCCCCAACTCTCTACCGGGACCGGGTCCGCTCACCCTCCCGGTGAGATTTCCACAGCCTCATGCACAGGTTGTGGATGCAGCTGGACGTTCCATGGAGGGTTAGACCATCACCCTCCGTGAGAATTCCCAGGTCAGAAAGACGGATTCCCGGGTCCAGCCACAGCCGGTGAGGTCGAGGCCCAAGGTGGATCCCCTCAGGCCGTCACGCCCCCAACCATCAGCTTGTAGACGCGCTCGAGGTCCTCGAGGGTGGCGAAGTCGATCACGACCCTCCCTCGTTTGGCCCCCATCTCGACCTTGACCCTCGTGTTGAGGTGGTTGGACAGCAGGTCCTCGAGCTCGAGCACCCCCGGTGCCGGCAGGCGCCGCCGCACGGCGGGGGTCGCCGTCCCGGCCTGCCCCGAGTCGGTGGTCGTTGGCACCGGGGCGACGTGGCTCCCGTTCCCGGTGGGGGCGTCGGCTTCGGCCCCCGAGGCGTGGCGGCGCACGGCCTCCTCAATGGCCCGCACGGTGAGGCCCTCGGTGACGATGCGCTTGGCCAGGTCCTCCTGGAAGCTGCGGTCCGGCGTCCCCAGAAGGGCGCGGGCGTGGCCGGCCGAGATGGCCCCGTCGGCGAGGGCGCGCTGCACGCCGGCCGGGAGCTGGAGGAGCCGCAGGGTGTTGGTGACGGCCGTCCGGCTCTTGCCCACCCGGGAGGCGACCTGCTCGTGGGTGTAGCCGAACTCGTCCACGAGCTGCTGGAACGCCCCGGCCTCCTCGAGGGGGTTGAGGTCCTCGCGGTGCAGGTTTTCCACCAGGGCCTGCTCGAGGCTGTGGACATCGGAGACGCTCTGGACGAGCACCGGGATCGTCTGCAAACCGGCCCGGCGGGCTGCCCGCCAACGGCGCTCGCCGGCGATGAGCTCGTACTCGGCCTCACCGGTCTCGCGCACCAGGATGGGTTGGAGCACCCCCACCTCGCGGATCGAGGACGCCAGGTTGGACATGGCCTCCTCGTCGAACCGGGTCCGGGGCTGCAAGGGGTTGGGCTTGATGCTGGTCATGGGCACGACCCGCAGGGCCGAGTCCCGATCCCGGGCCTCGGTCGGGATGAGCGCCCCCAGGCCCTTGCCCAGTCCGCTACGACGCGCCACCACTGACCTCCTTGGCTAGCTCCCGGTAGGCGATGGCCCCCCGTGAGGTGGGGTCGAACGCCGTGATGGGCTGTCCGAACGACGGTGCCTCGGAGATCCGCACCGTCCGGGGGATCACGTTCCGACACACCTTGTTCCCGAAATGGGTGCGCACCTCCTCGGCCACCTGCTCGGCGAGCTTGGTCCGCCCGTCGTACATGGTGAGGACGATGGTGGACACCTCGAGCTTCTCGTTGAGGTTGGCCTGCACCAGATGGACGTTGCGCAGGAGCTGGCCCAGGCCCTCCAGGGCGTAGTACTCGCACTGGATGGGGACGAGCACCTCGTCGGCGGCGGCCAGCCCGTTGACGGTGATCAGCCCCAGTGAGGGGGGGCAGTCGATGAGGATGTAGTCGAAGTCCCCCACGACGGACTCCAGGGCCCGGCGCAGCTTGAGCTCCCGGCTGAAGGTGGGGACGAGCTCGATCTCGGCTCCGGCCAGGTCGATGGTGGCGGGCGCCACGAACAGGTTCTTCATGCTGGTGGGCTCGATGGCGTCCTCGAGCTTGGCGTCCCGCATGACCACGTCGTACATGGAGAGCTCGAAGGAGCGGCCATCGATGCCCAGGCCGGTGGTGGCGTTGCCCTGGGGGTCCAGGTCGATCACGAGCACCCGGAAGCCGATCTCGGCCAGGCCGGCGCCCAGGTTGACCGCGGTGGTTGTCTTGCCCACCCCGCCCTTCTGGTTGGCCACCGCCATGATCCGGGGCACGGGGCGAGGCACGTAGGCGAGATCGGCGCCGGGGTCGGGCTCAGGGACGTCCGACCAGTCCACGCCGGGCCGCCGGGGCTGTGGAGCGGGCGCCGCCGGGGCCTCGGGGGCTTCGACCGGGGCGGGGGACACGTCCTCGTACATCTCGTCGGCCACCGTGATGGGGTCCTCGGAGGCGTCTGGGGCCGGGGTGGTGTTCGACTGGCCGGTGCCGTCGGCGGCGGCCCCGCCCTGGGGCTGGGGGGTCACCTGGGGCTCCTCTGGCCAATGTTTGTCCTGTTCAGGCCGCTGGTCCCTGCCCCGGATGCGGACGCGCACGGTCAGCCCTCCCGACGGTTGTGGCTCACGGCCCCCTATCCTCCCCATCCGTGAAGCCGGGGTCAATAGTGAGGCGGCGAATCTTCCCGTGTTTTGGGGGAATTTCGGGCCTCCACGCGCCTGACGGGGATCAGGCCACCTCTCCATCGGGCTCGGCCCCCGGAGGTTGGAGCCGGGTGGCGTAGCGTTGGCGCATCTCGGTCAGGCGCTCGAAGCTGGGGGCGTCGAGCTCGGGCGACAGGGCCTCCAGCAGCACCGGGAGCAGGTGATCCCGCAGGTAGGAGCCCCGGGCCATCCACTGGAAGTAGTGCCGGCCGTCGTGGTGGTAGGGGCCGTAGAGCTTGCCTCCCGGGAACACCCGCTCCAACCAGTGGAAGATGGCCTCGTGCCGGACGTGCATCCGCAGGGTGACCTGGGGCTGCCGGCCGTCCCCGCCGAAGTGGCCCTCTCCCACCAGGAGGCCGACCAGCACGCCTTTCTCGAACTCGGTGGGCATCGTCCGACCCTTCCCGTGCCTGTCAGGGGTGTTTCACCGTAAGGTACCACGTGAAACACGGGCCCGAGGGGTTGCGCCGCGCCTGGGGTGTTTCACCGTAAGGATTCACGTGGAACATTAGGGTTTTGGCCTCGCTGCCAGGGAGATCTCCGGCGGCACCGAGAATTGGGGATCTGGGGGGCTAGTGCTCGACGACGCGATACAGGGGACGTTTGGCGGCGACGCCCGCCCTCCGGGGGAACCGGTCCGGGCAGGGACCGGCCTGGCGGACCACCTGATAGCCGAACCGGTCCCGCACCCGCACCAGGGGTTCCATGCCGAGCGACGCCAGCCCGTCCCGGGGCCATCGCCCCTGCTCCTGGCCATCGGCACCGAACGTGGGTCCAGGCTCGGGCCCGGGAGGCTCGGACACCACCAGGAGGCCACCGGGGCACAGGAACGGGGCGGCGCACTCGGCCGTAACCGGCGGGCTCCCGAAGGACCGGGCCCAGACCGCCTCGAAGGCCCCCCGCAGGTCAGGGGCCCGGCCGGCGTCCTCGGCCCGGGCCCGTATTACCCGGACGCGCCCTTCCCATCCCAGGGCAACCACCGCCCCCGAGAGGAACGCCGTCCGACGCTCGGAGGAGTCCAGGAGGACCCCCTCCGACCCGGGCCAGCACTGGGCCAGGACGAGCCCGGGGAGGCCGCCGCCCGATCCCAGGTCCATCCAGCAGGCCGGGCCTAGGTCCCCGTGGGCGCCCACGGCCTCGCCGTAAGCACGGGCGAAGCCCTGGGCGTGGTCGATCTGTCTCTCGAGCTCCATCGTGCCCAGGAGATCCTGGGCACGGGCCTCCTCGAGGACCCCGAGCAGCTCAGGCTTCGGCGTCTTGCGCCACGGCTTCGGCCGCGTGACCCTGCGGAGAGATGACGACGTAACGCCGGGGCTCCTCACCCTCCGACCGGGTGGCGAGGCCCTCGATCTCGTTGATGGCGTCGTGGACCACCTTGCGGTCGGCGGCCGTCATGGGCTCCAGTGCCCGCTCCGAGCCCGACGTGGTGACCTCCTCGGCGATCTGCTGGGCGAAGCGCTGCAGGGCGGCGGTGCGCTTGGCCCGGTAGCCCGCCACGTCCACCACGATCCGGCTGCTCTGACCACCGGTGCGCTTCTGGACGTAGGTCCGGGCGAGCTCCTGCAAGGCCGCCAGGGTGGCTCCCCCGGGCCCGACGAGCACGCCCAGCTCCTGGCCCTCCACCACGACCTCAGCGGTCTCCTCGTCCACCAGCCGGGTGGAAACATCGGCGCTCAGGCCGAGCTCGTCGATGAGCCCGGCGACGAACTCGCGCGCCGACTCCCCCTGCTCCTCGAGTGTCAGCGTCTCGCCCACAGCCTCCTCCTTCGTCGACCCGGACGGCCGGGACCCTTTCCTCCTGGTGCTGGGCGGGTTGGCCGCCTCTTCCCCGGGGCCCGAGGCCCGGGCTCCGTTGCCGGCCGAAACGCCGCTCCGGGCGCCGCCGCCACGCGACCGGGACCGGCGCCGGGGGCTGCGTTGCTCACCCGATCCGTTGGGAGAGGGACTGTGGCCGGCTTCCTCCCCCGCCTCGACGTCGGGGCCGCCCTCGGCGACGGCCACACCGGCGGGCGCCCGCCCCCGGCCACCCCCGCGATCGGATCCTCCGCTGCGCCTGGCCCCCTCGCGCTGCTCCGAGCCCGGGCGTCGGGTCCGGGCCCTCTTGGGCCGGGGGCTGGTGGGGCGTACCCGGGCCCGTACCCGGGCCTCTCCCCGCATCCGCCCGAACAGCCCGGCCCGGGGCTCGCTCACCATCACGAATTCCGCATCCGTCTCGTCCACGCCGAGCTGGTCGAGGGCGGCATCCTTGGCCTCCTCGATCGTCCGGCCGGTCGTCTCGACCCATTCCATCGCTCAACGCGCCTTTCTCGGTCGCTTCTTGGCGGATCGAGGTTGGCCTTGGGGCTGGGGCTTGGGCTCCGAGGCGCCGTTGCTCCGGGCCTTGGCCGGCCCGCGCTGGCCCCCGCCGTTGCTGGAGGGCTTGGCCGCCGGTTTGGCCGCCGGTTTGGCCCGCCCACCCTGAGCGCCGCCCGGCCGCTTCCCCGTCCCGTTGGGCGAGGCGGCTCCGTTGGAAGACCCGGCGGCCTTGGTGGGCCCGTCCTTCGACCCTTCTTTCGATCCGTCCTTCTGTCCCTGTCCGACCTTCGATCCGTCCTTCTGTCCCTGTCCGTCCTTGAGAGGCCGGGCCTTGTCGATCTCGGCCTGCAGCGGGGCCTGGCGGGCCTTCTGCTGCTCCAGCGCACGCTGCTGGGCGTCGGCCAGCCGCTCCATGATCGATCGTCGGGGGGCCGCGCCGTTCCCACCACCACGCGACGGGAGAACACCCTCACGGGTCGTGGTGGCCTTGTCCAGCACCCCCGACCGGAAGATCGCTTCCTGGATCCCGATCCGGCACAGGCTGGACACGACGAAATAGATGTTCACGCCCGCCGAGATACGGATGTAAATGACCGCGAAGATGAGCGGCATATACCGCTGCATCATTTGCATCTGCGGATTGGCCTGGGCCGCGCCGGGGTTCCTGCTATTGAGCTGGCGCATTTGCAGGTATTGCAGGCCGATGGCCACCGCCACGATAGCGGCGTAGGGGATGGCGCCCACCCACGAGCTGTGGTGCGAGAACAGGTTGTTGCCCAGGTCAAGGCCGAAAGCCTTCATGTGGCCGTTGGCGGCGATGAGGTCGTGGTACAGGCGCGTGGTGTGAGAGACGTAGTCGGGCCGGGCGATGAGCTTGCCGTGTTCCTTTACGGTGGAAGTCAGCCCTCGGATGACTCCATACAGCACGACGAAGACGGGAAGCTGGATCAGCATTGGCAGGCATCCGCCGGCCGGATTGATGCCGTGCTCCTTGTACAGCTTCATCATCTCTTCGTTGAGCGCGACCCGGTCGCCCTTGTACTTCTGCTGGATCTTCTTGAGCTCGGGGGCGACCCGCTGCATCTTGATCGTCGACCGGGTGCTCTTCACCGTGAGCGGCGAGGTGACGATCATGACCACCACCGTGAGCAGGGCGATGGCGATGGCGAAGTTGGGGATGAAGGCGTAGAAGACGGCGATGATCCAGGCCAGGGCCTCGTACAGGGGCTTGAAGATCTGACCCAGAGTGCTGGCGAACACCAGAACGGCGATCATGCGATCCACCGAGTCATCGGGGGGGTGCTCACTCGGGCACCGGGTCGAATCCGTGGTGGCCCCACGGGTGGCAACGCGTCACCCGGCGCAGGGCCAGGAGCGACCCCCGGGCGGCGCCGTGGTGTTCGATGGCCTCGGCGGCGTAGGCCGAGCACGTGGGCACGAATCGGCACGGGGACGGCCGTCCGGCGCGAAGTCCCTGGTAGAGGCCGATGACCCGGATCAACGCCGCGCTGGGGCGCGAGGTCCGGGGCGGGCGCACACCACCGTCGGCGGGCGCGATCACCGGGGCGCTCACGGGCGCCGGTCCGACGAAGCCGATGTCATCGCTGCAATCACTTGTGCCTTCAAGTCCTCGTAGGGGAGGTCGGCGGCCTCGGGTCCCGCCGCCACCAGGTAGGCGCCCGGCACCAGCGACCGGGTGGCCTCGGCCACCGAGGCCCGCAGGCGTCGTCGGAGCCGGTTGCGGACCACGGCGCCACCGGCTCGTTTCCCCACGGCGTAGGCCACCCGGGGAACGCCGGCGTCACCGACCGCCACGAACGTCACCGTGACGTGGCCTCGTGTGCTCCGGCGCCCCTGACGGCGCAGCGCCTCGAACGTGGTCCTGTCCCGGATTCGCCAGCCCACGGGGGGCCCGCCCCCTTCACGCGGAGAGGCGGTGGCGACCCTTGACCCGGCGCGCACGGAGGATGGCCCGGCCTGCCCGGGTGGACATCCGGTGCCGAAATCCGTGGTTCTTGGCCCGTTTCCTGGTGTTGGGCTGGTAAGTCCTCTTCACTCCCTCTCGTCCTTTGCTCGAGGCCGGTTGCGGCGCGGCTCTTCTGCCGGGGCGCCGTGCGAACAGGTGCCCGCCCCGAGTGCCTGGCCATCCATGCTAGGCGCGTCCCCACCCACCCACCAGACAGCTCGAGGCCCGTTCCCCGGGGGTGGGGGCGCGATTTTCCACAGAGTTTCTGAGGACCCGGCGCGCACAACGGCCCTGGTGGCAGCGGTCCCGGACCACCCCACCAGGGCACTGTCGCCACTAGCAGCCCCGGACCCGCCGGTGTACCGTTCGTCGCTACCGGTGCGTGACCCCAGGGGGCTCGCACGGCAAACAGGGTCCTCCTTCCCCGGGGCCACCAGACGACGGCCGTAGGTGGACGGCAGACAACTTCCCGGACGAATCCACAGATGTGGATGTGCTTGTGGACAATTTTGGCGGCGGGACGGCGGAGGCCCTGGTGAACGACATGAACGACGTGTGGAAGCGCTGTGGAGATGCGCTGCGCGAGCAGCTGTCCGACGCGACCTGGCGCACCTGGCTCCAGGCGCTCAACCCCGAATCCTTCGACGGCGACCTCCTCGTCCTGCGGGCGCCCAGCTCGCTGGTGCGCGACCGCGTCGAGAACCGGTTCCTGGGGCTCATCGCCGCGGCCGCCACCGACATCACCTCCCGGCAGGTGAAGGTCCGCCTCGACGTGGGGCCCATGTCGGTCGAGGGCCCACTCACCTCGCTCCTCGACGACCAGCCCCCCACCCCCATCTCCCCGACCTCCCCGGACCAGGCCGACACCCGGGCGGGGCGCCACCCCGGCAACCGGCGGGCCCAGGCCGGTGACGACCGTGACGTCGGGGGCCTCGACGTCCGCTACACCTTCGACGCCTTTGTCATCGGGTCGTCGAACCGCTTCGCCCACGCCGCTGCCCAGGCCGTGGCGGAGATGCCCGCCAAGTCCTACAACCCCCTGTTCATCCACGGTGACGCCGGGCTGGGCAAGACGCATCTGCTGCACGCCATCGGGAACTACGTCCGGGAGAACTTCGCCGGGAGCCGGGTCCGCTACGTCTCCACCGAGACCTTCCTGAACGAATTCGTGGACGCCATCAGGAACAACACCACCACCGCCTTCAAGCGCCGCTACCGGGAGTGCGACGTCCTGCTCATCGACGACGTCCAGTTCATGGAGAACAAAGAGGCCCTCCAGGAGGAGTTCTTCCACACCTTCAACCACCTCTACGGGGCGTCGCGCCAGGTGGTCCTCACCTCGGACCGGGCTCCCAAGTCCATCGCCACGCTGGAGGACCGGCTCCGCAGCCGCTTCCTGTCGGGCCTCATCACCGACGTCCAACCCCCCGAGCTCGAGACCCGCCTGGCCATCTTGCAGAAGAAGCTCGAGCGCGACCCCTCGCACGTCCCCCACGAGGTCCTCGACTTCATCGCCTCCAACGTCACCGACAACATCCGGGAGCTCGAAGGGGCCCTCATCCGGGTGACCGCCTACGGCAGCCTGAACAACCAACCCCTCACCCGGGAGCTGGCCGAGCACGTCCTGTCCGACATCGTCAAGGCGGGCCAACCCCGTCCCATCACCCCCAGCCAGATCCTCGAGACCACCGCCTCGACCTTCGGCTTCAGCATCGAGGACCTGTGCGGGCCCAGCCGGCGCCGGCCCCTGGTCATCGCCCGCCAGATCGGCATGTACCTGTTCCGAGACCTCACCGACTACTCCTTCCCGGCCATCGCCCGGGAATTCGGAGGCCGTGACCACACCACGGTGATGCACGCCGTGGAGAAGATCTCCTCGCTCATGCGCGAACGCCGCCAGATCTTCGACCAGGTGAACGACCTGATCGTCCGGATCAAGAGCGGTGTATGACCCTGTGGGCAACACCGCCAGCCCTGTGGACTCGCCCGTACACCCGGTGGACAGAATCGGCACCTCGGGCCGCGCCGCCTCGGCGCGGTGGACAAGTCCTCAGGGCTGTGGGCGACCACAACCCCGCTGACCTCGTCGGACAGGATGTCATCCACAATCCACAGCCCCTATTACCGTCACTGTCAGAATTTCAATTCCTTGTAGGAAAGGACCCTGTGTGAAGTACCGCTGTGAGCGAGACACCCTCGTCGAGGCCCTCGCCACCGCCAGTCGTGCCGTGACGTCGCGGGCCTCGACCACGCCCGCGCTCAACGGGTTGCGGATCGAGGTGGCCGGGAACCGGCTCACCGTGGTGGGGACCGACCTGGACCTGACCGTGCGCGTCGAGGTGGAGGCCATCGGCCTCGACGACGGCTCGTTGGTGGCCCCGGCGCGCCTGGTGGCCGACATCGTCCGCTCACTGGAGCCCGGCGCCGTGACGTTCGAGGGGGGAGACGACGAGGTCGAGATCTCCGCCGCCCGGTCACGTTTCGTGGTGCGCACCTACCCGGTCGAGGACTTCCCGGTGTTGGCCGAGCCCCGCCCCGACCAGGTGACCGTGCCCGCCCCCGCCCTGGCCGAAGCGTTGCGCCAGGTGGTCCGGGCGGCCTCCAACGACGACGCCCGCCCGCTTCTCACCGGGGTGCTGGTGGCCGCCGAGGAGGGCGGGACCCGGCTGGTGGCCACCGACTCCTACCGCCTGGCCCTGCGCGACGTGGCCGGAGCGGGTCCGTTGGCCGAAGGCGCCGACCAGATCCTGGTGCCGGCGCGCGCCCTGGTGGAGTTGCAACGCCTCATGCCGGCGGCGGGATCGAAGGAGGACGGCGACGCCACCGTGGGCTTCTCGGTGAGCGAGCTCGACGCCACCTTCACCGTGGGCGGGGTGCGCCTCACCACCCGCCTGCTCGACGGCCGCTTCCCCGACTACCGCCAGCTCATCCCGCCCGGGTATCCCAACCTGTTGCGGGTGGGCCGCGACGCCCTGCTCGACGCCCTGCGCCGGGTGCGGCTCCTGGTGCGCGACAACACCACCCCGGTTCGCCTGTCCATGCGGCCCGGGTCGGTGGAGCTCACGGTGGTGTCCCAGGAGGTCGGCCATGCCAGTGAGGACGTCGACGCCGAGTACGAAGGCGAGGAGCTCACGGTGGCGTTCAACCCCTCGTACCTCATCGACGGGGTCGAGGCCGTCCTCGGCGACGAGGTGGTCCTCGAGACCGTGGACGCCACCAAGCCCGCCACGGTGCGGGCCCCGGACCACCAGGACTACCGGTATCTCCTCATGCCCGTCAGGGTGTCGTAGCGACCCAGACCCCGGCTCCACCGACACCCCGGCCCTCTCCGTGGCCATCTCCACGCTGTGGCTCACCGACTTCCGTTGCTTCGACGAGGTCGAGTTCCAACCCGACCCCGGTGGCCTGACCGTGCTGCGGGGCCCCAACGGCGCCGGCAAGACCTCTGTGCTCGAAGCGGTGGGATGGCTGGCCACGCAGCGCTCCATGCGGGGAGCGGCCCGTGACGTGCTCGTGCGCACCGGCGCGTCGCGCGCCGTGGTGCGCGCCGAGGCCACCGTCGGGTCGCGCGCCGTGCTCATCGAGGCCGAGATCCCCGTCACCGGCACCGCCCGCTGCCAGGTCAACCGCCAGCCCGTCCGCCGCCGGTCGGAACTGGCCCGGGCGCTCAACGTGACCGTGTTCTCCCCTGACGACCTCGACCTGGTCCAGGAGGGCCCGGCGACGCGGCGGGAGTACCTCGACGACGTGCTGGTGGCCCGCCACGCCCGCCTCGACGCCCTGGTCACCGAGGTCGACCGGATCCTGCGTCAGCGCGCCGCGGTGCTGCGCCAGGCCGGGGGACGACCCGACGAGACCGTGGTGGCCACCCTCGACGTGTGGGACGCCCGCCTGGCGGCGTCAGGCACCGCCCTGGCCGCCGAGCGCGAGGCCTTGGCCGCCGAGCTCACGGCCCCGGCCTCGGGCGCCTACGAGCTCCTGGCGGCCCGCCCCGACCCCGTCGCTCTGCGCTACCGGCGGTCGTGGGAGGGCGACCTGGCCGACGCCCTGCGCGCCACCCGATCCGAGGACCTGCGCCGCCTGGTCACCTCGGTGGGCCCGCACCGAGACGACCTCGAGCTTTCCATCGGGGCGCGCCCGACGCGCACCCACGCCTCACAGGGCGAACAGCGGTGCGTGGCCCTGGCCCTGCGCCTGGCCACCCACGAGCTGCGGCGGCGCGACCTGGCCGAAGCCCCCGTGCTGCTCCTCGACGACGTGTTCTCGGAGCTCGACGCCTATCGGGCCACCGCGCTGGTCGAGCTGCTCCCCCCCGGCCAGGTGCTTCTCACCACGGCGGTGGACCCGCCGCCGGTGGTGCGCGCCGACCGGGTCGTCGAGGTCGCCGGGGGCACGCTCAGCTCTGCGGGCGGCGCTCCGTGAACCGGTCCCCGGGCGATGCGCCGCGTCGCCCGCCGCGTCGCGACGGGCGCGGCCGGTCCAACGTCGGCCCGGTGCGCGTCGGTGACGCCCTGGGCGAGGTCGCCAGCCACCTGGGTGCCGGTCGTGCCGACGTCGTGGGGGCCGTGTTCGGCCGGTGGGACGAGATCGTGGGACCGGCGGTCGCCGCGCACGTGAGCCCGGTGCGCGTGGACGGGGTGACGCTCATCGTGAGCGCCGATCACCCCGCCTGGGCGACACAGATCCGGCATCTCGCGCCCGACATCCTCACCCGTTTGACCGAAGTGTGCGGCGTGGAGAAAGCGCTCGAACGCCTCGAGGTGCGCGTGCGTCGGTGAGCACCGCGGCGGGTCGAAAAAACACCCTGCTCAGAGCGTTGGTTCGGACGTCGTCTCCGACCCCGATTGGGCTGGGCGCGTGACCCCCTCCTGGTAGACTGAGAGCCGTCGGCAACGCACGCAAAACAGGCCCTCGCGGGGCTGTGTCGGGACGGTGCGTCGCCCCGGTCAACGAGGACGAGAAAGGGCGCGCGCGTGGCGCTGAAGACAGATGTGGGAGCCGCCAGTAACGGCTCCGCGGGCTCCTACGACGCCAGCGACATCACCGTTCTCGAAGGCCTCGACCCGGTCCGGGCCCGCCCCGGCATGTACATCGGGTCGACCGGGCCGACCGGGCTGCACCACCTCGTATGGGAGGTCGTTGACAACGCCGTCGACGAGGCCATGGCGGGCAGGGCCACCCAGATCGACGTCACCTTGCTGGCCGACGGCGGGGTCCGGGTCAAAGACAACGGGGCGGGCATCCCCGTCGAGCCCAACGAGCAGTACCCCGACCTCTCGGCGGCCGAGCTGGTGCTCACCACCCTGCACGCAGGGGGCAAATTCGGGGGCTCGGGCTACAAAGTCTCGGGGGGCCTGCACGGGGTGGGCGTCTCGGTCGTGAACGCCCTCTCGACGAAGCTCGTGCTCGAGATCGACCGGGGCGGCAAGCACCACGTCGCCGAGTTCGCCGGCGGCGGGGAGATCAAGAAGAAGCTCAAGGCGACCGGGCCCGCTCCGAGGGACCGCACCGGCACCACCGTGACCTTCTGGCCCGACGCCACCATCTTCGAGGAAACCGAGTTCCGCGCCCAGACCATCCTCGAGCGCCTGCAGATGATGGCCTTTCTGAACAAGGGCCTCGAGATCCGCTTCGCCGACGAGCGCGACACGGACCGACCGCCGGTCACCTACAAGTACTCGGGCGGCATCGTCGACTACGTGAAGCACCTCAACTCCTCGAAGGAGGCGCTGTTCCGGAGGGTGTGCTCCTATGCCCAGTCAGAGGACGACCAGGAGGTGGAGGTCGCGCTGCAGTGGAACACGGGGTTCCACGAGTCGATCCACTCCTTCGCCAACGGCATCTCCACCATCGAAGGCGGCATGCACGAGGAGGGCTTCAAGAAGGCCCTCACCAACGCCGTCAACCGCTACGCCCGGGCCAAGGGCGCCCTGAAGGAGAAGGACGACAACTTCCTCGGCGAGGACATCCGCGAGGGCCTAACCGCCATCATCTCGGTGCGGTTGCGCGATCCCCAGTTCGAGGGCCAGACCAAGGCCAAGTTGGGCAACGTCTCCATCCGGTCACTGGTGGAGCGGGCCACCAACGAGAAGCTCGTGGACTGGCTGGAGGAGAACCCCCGCGAGGCCAACCAGATCGTGGCGAAGTCCACCACCGCGGCCCGGGCCCGGGTGGCGGCGCGCGCCGCGCGCGACCTGACCCGGCGCAAGTCGGCGCTCGGGGGGGCGGGCCTTCCCGGCAAGCTGGTGGACTGCTCGTCGCGCGACCCGCGTGAGAGCGAGCTGTTCATCGTGGAGGGCAACTCCGCCGGGGGCTCGGCCAAGGACGCCCGCAACCCGCGCCTGCAGGCCATCTTGCCGATCAGGGGCAAGATCCTCAACGTCGAGCGGGCCCGCATCGACAAGATGCTCAAGAACGCCGAGATCCAGGCCCTCATCTCGGCCATCGGGGCCGGGCTGGCCGACGAGTTCGACGTCGACAAGATCCGCTACCACAAGGTGATCATCCTGGCCGACGCCGACGTGGACGGATCGCACATCCGCACCCTGTTGCTCACGTTCTTCTTCCGGCAGATGAAGCCGTTGGTGGAGGGCGGGTTCGTCTACGTGGCCCAGCCGCCGCTGTACTCGACGCTCATCGGCAAGGAGAAGGTCTATCTCAAAGACGACGTGGCCCGCACCGCCTTCCTGGTCGAGCACCCCGACCACAAGCAGGACTTCCAACGCCTGAAGGGCCTGGGCGAGATGGACTTCGGGGAGCTGCGCGACACCACCATGGACGCCGGTCGCCGGTCGCTGTTGCAGATCAACGTGGAGCAGGCCGCCATGGCCGACAACGTGTGCTCGGTGCTCATGGGCGACGACGTCGAACAGCGTCGCCACTTCATCCAGACCAACGCCAAGGACGTGCGCTTCCTCGACATCTGACGAGGGCGCGCCCGGTGGCCACCGCCACCGAGATCTTCCACGGAGGGATCAGCCCCACATGGCCAAGCGCGGCAGCAAGGGAGACAGCGGCACGGGCACCGACGTACCCGAGCCCACTCCGGCAGCCATCGAGCCCATCGAGATCCAGGAGGAGATGGAGCGTTCGTTCCTCGAGTACTCCATGTCCGTCATCGTGTCGCGGGCCCTGCCCGACGTGCGCGACGGGCTCAAGCCGGTGCACCGCCGGATCCTGTACTCCATGTACGAACAGGGCCTGCGCCCGGACCGGTCCCGGACCAAGTGCGCCAAGGCCGTGGGCGAGGTCATGGGGAACTTCCATCCCCACGGCGACACCGCCATCTACGACGCCCTGGCCCGCATGGCCCAGGACTTCAGCCTCCGGCACGTGCTCGTCGACGGCCACGGGAACTTCGGCGGGCGCGGCCCCGAGGAGGGCCCTGCTGCCATGCGCTACACCGAGTGCCGGTTGGCGCCCCTGGCCATGGAGATGCTGGCGGGGATCGACGAGGAGACCATCGACTTCGTCCCCAACTACGACGGCTCCAGCGAGGAGCCCGTCGTGCTCCCCTCGCGCTTTCCCAACCTCCTCGTCAACGGCTCGCAAGGGATCGCCGTGGGCATGGCCACCAACATCCCGCCCCACAACCTGGGCGAGGTCATCGACGCCGTGGTCCACGTGCTCGAGCATCCCGAGGCCACGCCCGACGACCTGATGCAGTTCGTGAAGGGGCCCGACTTCCCCACTGGGGCTCAGATCCTCGGACGCCAGGGGATCCTCGACGCCTATCGCACCGGCAAGGGGTCCATCAAGATGCGCGCCGTGGCCGAGGTCGACGAGAGCCGGGGCACCACCCGCATCGTGGTCACCGACATCCCCTTCCAGACCTCCATCGAGGTGATCGAGCAGAAGATCGGCGAGCTCGCCAATGCCGGCGCCCTCGACGGCATCTCCGACGTCCAGAACGACTCGGCCGGCAAGATGCCCCGTCTCGTAGTCACCTTGAAGCGCGACGCCAACGCCAACGTGGTGCTGAACAACCTCTACAAGCACACCCCCCTGCAGACCAACTTCCCGGTGAACATGGTGGCCCTGGTGGACGGGGTGCCCCGGACGCTGAACCTGGCCCAGGCCGTCTCCCACTACGCGGACCACCAGATCCAGGTCATCACCCGTCGTTCGGAGTTCCGGCTCAAGAAAGCCCGCGAGCGCGCCCACATCGTCGAGGGTCTGTTGAAGGCCATCGACATGCTCGACGCCGTCATCGCCGCCATCCGCGCCTCGGAGGACCGCCCGGCGGCGCGCGCCGCCCTCATGGCCGAGCCCTTCTCCTTCAGCGAGCAGCAGTCCGAGCACATTCTCGACATGACTCTGGGCCGGCTCACCCGCCTGGGGCGCGCCAACCTCGAGGAGGAGATGCAGGAGCTCCTGCGCACCATCACCGAGCTCGAGGCCATCCTGGGTGACCCCGCCCGCCTGCGCGCCGTCATCGTCACCGAACTGGGCGAGATCCGCTCCAAGTACGCCGACGAACGCCGCACCCAGGTCACCCACGATCCCGGCGAGCTCGGCGTGGAGGACCTCATCAGCGACGAGGAGATCGTCGTCACCATGACCCGGGCGGGCTACATCAAGGCCGTGCCGGCGGGCTCGTTCCGTACCCAGGGCCGGGGCGGGCGCGGCGTGCAGGGGGCCCGGCTCAAAGAGGAGGACCTCGTCGACGACGTGGTGCACACCACGACCCTGGCCTTTCTGCTGCTGTTCTCCAACCGGGGACGCGTCTACCGCCTACGCGCCCACGAGGTGCCCATGAAAGAGCGCACGGCCCGGGGCACCGCCGTGGTGAACCTCCTGCCCCTGGGCCCCAACGAGACCATCCAGGCCATCGTGGCCACCCGCGACTTCGACTCCGGGGGGTTCCTTACCTTCGCCACCAAGATGGGCCAGGTGAAGAAGACGGCGTTCTCCGAGTACGACAAGTCTCGGCGCGAAGGCTTCATCGCCATCGCCCTTCGCGACGGCGACGAGCTCGTCCGGGTGGTGGCCACCTCGGGAGACGACGACATCGTCATGGTTTCCCGCAACGGTAGCGGCATCCGGTTCTCCGAGACCGACGTCCGGCCCATGGGCCGCGACGCCGCGGGCGTGCGGGGCATGCGCCTGCGCGCGGGTGACGAGGTCGTGTCGAGCGACGTGGTGCGTCCTGACAACGACATCCTCATCGTGACCGACGCCGGCTACGGCAAGCGCACCAAGACCGACCACTTCGGCCGTCAGGGACGCGGGGGCCAGGGTGTGCGGGCCATCAAGCTCACCGCCCGCCGCGGCCGGGTGGTGGCCGCCTTCATGGCTGGCCTCGACGACGAGATCCTGCTCATCTCCACCGGCGGCATCGTGATCCGCACCGCGGTGCGCGAGATCGCCGCTCAGGGCCGCGATGCCACCGGGGTGCGGCTCATGAGCCTCGAAGAGGGCCACAGCGTGGCCGCCGTGGCTGCCGTCACCGGCGAAGAGGACGAATAAGGCTCAGACGGCGCGCGCCACGGCGTCGAAGACCACCGGGAGCCGGGGCGGCGAGCGAAAGGCGAGGCCCTCGATTCGCACCGGGCCGCCGTCGCCGGACGCGGCGTCATCGAAGCGAAGGCCCGGGAGCCTCTGCAGCAGAGCCCCGAGACCGATGCGCAGCTCCATGCGGGCCAGGTGCATCCCAAGGCACTGGTGTCGCCCGGTGCCGAAGGCGATGTGGGGCGGCTCGTGGCGGTCGAGGTCCCACCGCTCGGGATGGCCGTAGCGGGACTCGTCGCGATTGGCTGACCCGGTGGCACACACCAGCGACACACCCTCGGGGACCGTCACCCCGTCGATCTCGACCGGGCACGTGGTCTCCCGGTTGACCATGGTCACCGACGTCTCCCAGCGCAGCGTCTCCTCCACCACGGCGTCGAGGAGCGTCGGGTCGTCGCGCACGCGCTCGAGCACGTCGGGTCGGCTCAGCAGGGCGAACAGGCAGCTGCCCATGGCGGCGAAGGTGGTCTCGGCGCCGGCCGGGAGCAGCAGGCGGAGGAACCCGTAGATGTGCTCGTCGTCCAGGCGCTCCCCGTCGACCTCGGCGTTGACGATGTCGGACACCAGGTCGTCGGTGGGGTTCGTCTTGCGGTCCTCGACGATCGGGGTCAGGTACTCGCGCATGGCCGTCGATGCCGCGATGGACACCGGGTAGTTGTCGGGCCCCTGGTTCATGTCCAGCGCCCACCGGTGGAACCGCTCGTGGTCCTCGGACGGGACCCCCAGGACACCGGCGATGACCTGCACGGGAAACCGGCTGGTGATCTCCACCACCAGGTCGGCGCGCCGGCGCCCGTCGAGGCCGTCGATGATCCGGTGGATGGTGGGGGCGATGAGCTCGCTCTCCCAGCGGGCCAGGGCCGAGGGCCGGAAGGCGTGGGCCACGAGGTTGCGGTAGTGGCGGTGCTCCTCGCCGTCCATGGCCAGGATCACGGTGCCCATGACGGGGCCCATGGTGTCGGCGTTGACGCGGCTCGAAAAGCGCGTGGGATCGCGCAGCACGCGCTCCACATCGGCGTACTTCGTCACCAGCCAGATGTCGGAGCCGGGGCCCCCGAACCGGCCCACCGGCTGGTCGCGCCGGCACTCGGCCCAGTAGTCGTAGATGTCCGAGTCGTCCTCGACCTGGTCCGTGTCGGCCACCACACCCCCTCCCACGAAGCCTCCGTCGCCCTCAGTCTGGCAGGCCGCCCACCTCGTTTCGGTCAGACGGCGTCGCCCCGGTGTGTCCTGGTGCGTCTCGGTGTCGTTGGCCAAGTGTTGGGCCTCGCTTGAGCCGGCAATGGGGTGGCCCGACAAGACTGCGCCGTAGAGCGGGCGGCATGATTCCCTCGGCGCGGGACGCTCGTCCCTGGGGCGCGCCCGCGAACTGTCGACAACGAGTCGAGGCCAGCACGTGAACGAGTCGAACCGGACGGTCGAACACGGTGTCCGCCACCACCGCGGCGGGCGGATGGTCCTCGCCCTGGCCCTGGCCGGCTCGGCGTTGGCCGTCACCGCGTGGGCGACGCCGGCACGGGCGGACGGCGCCCCGCCCACATTGGTCAGACCGGGCGCCTTGGCACCCGGCCCCGCCCCGGCGGGGGCGACGGACCTGGGATCCCTGCCGGCGGCTCAGGAGCTCGACCTCGGGGTGGTCGTGGCGCCGTCGAACGAGAGCCAGCTGCAGGTCCTTCTCCACAATCTCTACGACCCGGCGTCCCCCCAGTACCACCAGTGGCTGGCCCCGGGGCAGTTCGCCCAACGCTTCGGCCCCTCTCCGGCGGCGGTGTCCGCCGTCGAGTCCTGGCTCGGGGGCGAGGGCCTGAGCTCGACGCTGTCGGGGTACTCGGTCAAGGTGACGGCGCCGGCGGGCCGCATCGCGACCGCCCTGGGCACGTCGTTCGAGCGGTACCGGACGCGCACCGGCACGACCGGGTACCTCGCCCAGCAGACGCCCCTCGTCCCGTCGACGCTCGCCTCCGGCACCATCTCGGCGATCCTCGGGCTCAACACGGTTGCGCAGTTCCAACCCCAGAACACGTTGACGCCGGCGGCGTCGGGCGGGCTGGCGCTCCAGCCGAACGCCGACGGGTTGACGCCCTGCGCGGCGGCCGAGGCGGCCGCAGCGCCGGGCTACTACACCCTGGACGCGCTCGGCTCGGCCTACGGGATCGGCACGCTGCTGTCGGACGGTCTGAACGGTCACGGGGAGACCATCGGCCTCTACGAGCTGGCGTCGCACTCGACGTCCGACGTCTCCACCTACGAGAGCTGCTTCGGCCTCAACAACCCGATCTCCACCGTCGCCGTGGACGGGGGAGGAGGTGCCACCGGGGGAAACGGCACCGTGGAAGCCGACGCCGACATCGAGCAGGTCTCCACCCAGGCGCCGGAGGCGTCGATCATCTCCTACGAAGGGCCCAACGACACCGTCTCGGGGGCCTTTGACACCTGGAACGCCATCGTCACCGCCGACGCCGCCCAGGTGGTCTCGACGAGCTGGGGGCTGTGCGAGCCACTGTCGGAGTCAGCCGGCTACATCTCGTCGTTCACCACCTTGTTCCAAGAAGCAGCCGCCCAGGGCCAGACCGTGCTGTCGGCGGCGGGTGACTCGGGCTCGGAGGACTGCTACGAGAGCAACAAGTCGACGACCCTCGAGGTGGACTACCCGGCCTCGGACCCCAACGTGACCGCCGTGGGCGGCACGTCTCTGTTCGGGCCCGGTGACGAGGTGGCGTGGAACGCCAACGGAGCGGCCGGTGGAGGAGGGATCTCCCGCTACTTCGCCGTTCCCAGCTGGCAGCCCGTCGTGTGGGCCTGGACCTCGACCGGCAATGCGTGTGGCGAGGACTGCCGACAGGTCCCCGACATCTCCGCCAACGCCGGTGTGGGCATGATCATCTACACCAGCGGCGCCTGGACGGCGGTCGGGGGGACGAGCCTGGCGGCACCGTTGGTGGCGGGGCTGGTGGCCGACCGCAACGAGGGCTGCGCCACCCCCACGGCGGACCTCGCACCCACGCTGTACGGGGCGGCGGCCCAGGGCCTGTACGGCACGGGGCTCACCGACATCACCTCGGGGAACAACGACCTGACGGGCACCTACGGCGGCGCCGACTATCCCGCCACCACCGGCTACGACGTGGCGACCGGCCTCGGGTCACCGATCGCGCCCGGGCTCTCGTGCCCCGAGGTCACCGCGGTGTCGTCGGGCACCAGTGGAAGCCAGGTGACCGTGTCCGGATTGGGACTGGAGCACGCCACCATCACGTTCGGCGCGGCGACCGCCCAGGTGGTCTCGGCCACCGCCACTTCGGCGACCGTCGTCGTCCCCACCGGGAGCGGGACCGTCACGGTGGCGGCCTCGGGTGTGCTGGGCAGCGGGACGCAGCAGACGCCGTTCACCTTCACCCCGCCACCGGTGCCCACCGTGACCGGGGTGAGCCCCACCTCGGGCTCTACAGCCGGAGGCACCACCGTGACGGTCACCGGCACCGGCTTCACCGGAGCCACTGCGGTGAAGTTCGGCACGGTGGCGGGCACGGGCCTGGTGGTGAACTCCTCGACGTCCATCACCATCACCTCACCGGCGGAGAGCGCGTCGACGGTGAACGTCACCGTGACCACCCCCGGCGGAACGTCAGCCATCAACGCCCCCGCTGACCAGTTCACCTTCACCGTGCCGTCGGTGGTCATCAGCGCCGTTGGCAGCCTCACCTCCAACTCCGGCACCGCCCTGACCACCTTGGCAGTGAGCCCCAAGACGGTGGGTGACGTGCTGGTGGTGTTCGCCGAGGTGGGCACCACCGGGCACACCGTGTCCTCGGTGTCCGGGGGTGGCGTGGCCACGTGGACCAAGGCGGTGGCATTCACCGGGACGGGAGGGGTCGACACCGAGATCTGGTTCGGCAAGGTCACCACCGCGGGGTCCTCCACCATCACCTTCACCTGGTCGAGCTCCATCGCCGGGTTCGACGCCGAGTACGGGGCCCAGGAGTTCAGCTCCAGCCTGGGGGCCTCCACGGTGTGGGCGGTCGACAAGACGGGCACCTCCAACGGGGCCTCGTCCACCACGGTGTCCTTCCCGAGCCTGACCCCCACCAGTTCTCCGGAGCTCTACTTCGGCTACGCCGAGGTGGCCAACACGGCCACCACCGCCGCTTCCTCGGGCTTCACCTCGGTGGTCACCAACAACGGCAACTCCGTCACCTACGACACCGATGTCATGGGGGCGGTCTCGCCCACCACCACCCAGTCCCCGGCGGGGCTGTCCACCGCCGTGGGGGTGCTGCTCGATGCCTCGGCCGGGGCCCCGCCCCCGGTGCCCACCGTCACCGGGGTGAGCCCCACCTCGGGCTCGACAGCCGGAGGCACCACCGTGACGGTCACCGGCACGGGCTTCACCGGGGCCACCGTGGTGAAGTTCGGCACGGTGGCGGGCACGGGCCTGGTGGTCAACTCCTCGACCTCCATCACCATCACCTCGCCGGCGGAGATCGGCCTCCACGGTGGACGTCACCGTCACCACCCCGGGGGGCACCTCGGCGGTCAATGCCCCGGCTGACCAGTTCACCTTCACCCCGCCACCGGTGCCCACCGTGACCGGGGTGAGCCCCACCTCGGGCTCTACAGCCGGAGGCACCACCGTGACGGTCACCGGCACCGGCTTCACCGGGGCCACCGCGGTGAAGTTCGGCACGGTGGCGGGCACGGGCCTGGTGGTGAACTCCTCGACGTCCATCACCATCACCTCGCCGGCGGAGAGCGCGTCGACGGTGAACGTCACCGTCACCACCCCCGGCGGAACGTCAGCCGTCAACGCCCCCGCTGATCAGTTCACCTTCACCGTGCCGAGCGTGGTCATCAGCGCCGTGGGCAGCCTCACCTCCCAGACTCCGGCACCGCCCTGACCACCTTGGCGGTCAGCCCCAAGACGGTGGGCGACGTGCTGGTGGTGTTCGCCGAGGTGGGCACCACCGGGCACACCGTGTCCTCGGTGTCCGGCGGTGGCGTGGCCACGTGGACCAAGGCGGTGGCATTCACCGGGACAGGAGGGGTGGACACCGAGATCTGGTTCGGCAAGGTCACCACCGCGGGGTCCTCCACCATCACCTTCACCTGGTCGAGCTCCATCGCCGGGTTCGACGCCGAGTACGGGGCCCAGGAGTTCAGCTCCAGCCTGGGGGCCTCCACGGTGTGGGCGGCCGACAAGACGGGCACCTCCAACGGGGCCTCGTCCACCACGGTGCCGTTCCCGAGCCTGACCCCCACCAGTTCCCCCGAGCTGTACTTCGGCTACGCCGAGGTGGCCAACGCGGCGACGGGGGGGTCGACCCCGGGCTTCACCTACACCACCACCAACAACGGGAACACCACCGCCTATGACACCGCCGTCTCGGGGGCGGTGGCGCCCACCGCCACCCAGTCCCCGGCGGGGCTGTCCACCGCCGTGGGGGCGCTGCTCAATGCTTCGGCCGGGGCCCCGCCCCCGGTGCCCACCGTGACCGGGGTGAGCCCCACCTCGGGCTCGACCGCCGGAGGCACCACCGTGACGGTCACCGGCACGGGCTTCACCGGGGCCACCGTGGTGAAGTTCGGCACGGTGGCGGGCACGGGCCTGGTGGTCAACTCCTCGACCTCCATCACCATCACGTCGCCGGCGGAGAGCGCCTCCACGGTCGACGTCACCGTCACCACCCCGGGGGGCACCTCGGCGGTCAATGCCCCGGCTGATCAGTTCACCTTCACCCCGCCACCGGTGCCCACCGTGACCGGGGTGAGCCCCACCTCGGGCTCTACAGCCGGAGGCACCACCGTGACGGTCACCGGCACCGGCTTCACCGGAGCCACCGCGGTGAAGTTCGGCACGGTGGCGGGCACGGGCCTGGTGGTGAACTCCTCGACGTCCATCACCATCACCTCACCGGCGGAGAGCGCGTCGACGGTGAACGTCACCGTGAC
Organism: uncultured Acidimicrobiales bacterium; assembly: GCA_963731665.1. Classification (GTDB taxonomy): domain Bacteria; phylum Actinomycetota; class Acidimicrobiia; order Acidimicrobiales; family UBA8190; genus Chersky-840. Next base: position 887,695 of record CAVSWP010000011.1, read on the forward strand.
CACCCCCGGCGGAACGTCAGCCATCAACGCCCCCGCTGACCAGTTCACCTTCACCGTGCCGTCGGTGGTCATCAGCGCCGTGGGCAGCCTCACCTCCAACTCCGGCACCGCCCTGACCACCTTGGCGGTCAGCCCCAAGACGGTGGGTGACGTGCTGGTGGTGTTCGCCGAGGTGGGCACCACCGGGCACACCGTGTCCTCGGTGTCCGGGCGGTGGGGTGGCCACGTGGACCAAGGCGGTGGCATTCACCGGGACGGGAGGGGTCGACACCGAGATCTGGTTCGGCAAGGTCACCACCGCGGGGTCCTCCACCATCACCTTCACCTGGTCGAGCTCCATCGCCGGGTTCGACGCCGAGTACGGGGCCCAGGAGTTCAGCTCCAGCCTGGGGGCCTCCACGGTGTGGGCAACAGACAAGACGGGCACCTCCAACGGGGCCTCGTCCACCACGGTGCCCTTCCCCAGCCTGACCCCCACCAGTTCTCCGGAGCTCTACTTCGGCTACGCCGAGGTGGCCAACACGGCCACCACCGCCGCTTCCTCGGGCTTCACCTCGGTGGTCACCAACAACGGCAACTCCGTCACCTACGACACCGATGTCATGGGGGCGGTCTCGCCCACCACCACCCAGTCCCCGGCGGGGCTGTCCACCGCCGTGGGGGTGCTCCTGAGCGCCACGGGGTGAGGGTGGAAGTGGCGGACGAGGCCCCGGCCTGGGAGGTTGGTCTGGTTTTGAGGCCTCGTGGATCAGTGGTTGACCTTGTTGTCTGACTCTGGACGAGGCGGGAGAGGACCTTTCGCGTTCACGATGGTTGGTCCCCGGGGGAGCTCATGAAGAGCGCCGGCATGCATCTGTCCAAAGACTCGGGACGGCCGCGACGTCGGCGGGTGTCCAGGCTCGGGCTGCGCGGGCTCACGGGGATCGCCGTGATGACGGCCATGGTGGTCGTGGTCCTGCCCGTCCTGGCCGGGAAGCCCGCCGGTGTGGCCGCCGCCGCCGCCAACCCGGTCGGAACGCTCACCTCCAAGACCGGGACGGCGCTTTCTGCCCTGGCGGTCACACCCCAGACGCTGGGAGACGTGCTGGTGGTGTTCGCCGAGGTGGGCACCACCGGGCACACCTTGTCCTCGGTTTCCGGGGGTGGGGTGACCACGTGGACCAAAGCCGTGCAGTTCATCGGGACGGGCGGGGTCGACACCGAGATCTGGTTCGGCAAGATCACCACCACCGGAGCCGCCACGGTCACCTTCACGTGGTCGAGCTCCATCGCCGGGTTCAGCGCCGAGTACGGGGCCCAGGAGTTCAGCGCCGGACTGGGGTCCGCCACCGTGTGGGCGGCGGACAAGACCGGCACCTCCAACGGGGCCTCGTCCACCACGGTGCCGTTCCCGAGCCTGACCCCGAGTGGCACCGGAGAGCTGTACTTCGGCTACGCCGAGGTGGCCAACACCGCCACCACGGCCAGTTCCTCGGGCTTCACCTCGGAAGTCACGACCAACGGCAACTCCGTCACCTACGACCCCAACGTCTCGAGCGCGGTGTCGCCCACCACCACCCAGTCCCCGGCCGGGCTGTCCACCGCCGTGGGGGTGCTCCTGAGCGCCTCGGGGGGGACTCCGCCGCCGATGCCCACGGTGACAGGCGTGAGCCCGGCCAGCGGGCCCAGCAACGGCGGCACCACGGTCATAGTCACCGGTACCGGCTTCACCGGGGCCACCGCCGTGAAGTTCGGCACCACCGCGGCCAGCTTCACCGTGAACAGCGCCACCCAGATCACCGCCACCTCTCCGTCGGCGTCGTTGGGCACCGTCGACGTCACCGTCACGACCCCGGGGGGTACCTCGGCGGTGAATGCCCCCGCTGATCAGTTCACCTTCACCGTGCCGTCGGTGGTCATCAGCGCCGTTGGCAGCCTCACCTCCAACTCCGGCACCGCGCTGAGCACCTTGGCGGTCTCTCCCAAGACCGTCGGCGACGTGCTGGTGGTGTTCGCCGAGGTGGGCACCACCGGGCACACCGTCTCCTCGGTGTCGGGCGGTGGGGTGACCACGTGGACCAAGGCGGTGGCATTCACCGGGACGGGCGGGGTCGACACCGAGATCTGGTTCGGCAAGGTCGCCACCGCCGGGGCATCGACCATCACCTTCACCTGGTCGAGCTCCATCGCCGGGTTCGACGCCGAGTACGGGGCCCAGGAGTTCAGCTCCAGCCTGGGGGCCTCCACGGTGTGGGCAACAGACAAGACGGGCACCTCCAACGGGGCCTCGTCCACCACGGTGTCCTTCCCGAGCCTGACCCCCACCAGTTCTCCGGAGCTCTACTTCGGCTACGCCGAGGTGGCCAACACGGCCACCACCGCCGCTTCCTCGGGCTTCACCTCGGTGGTCACCAACAACGGCAACTCCGTCACCTACGACACCGATGTCATGGGGGCGGTCTCGCCCACCACCACCCAGTCCCCGGCGGGGCTGTCCACCGCCGTGGGGGCGCTGCTCAATGCTTCGGCCGGGGCCCCGCCCCCGGTGCCCACCGTGACCGGGGTGAGCCCCACCTCGGGCTCGACGGCGGGAGGCACCACCGTGACGGTCACCGGCACGGGCTTCACCGGGGCCACCGTCGTGAAGTTCGGCACGGTGGCGGGCACGGGCCTGGTGGTCAACTCGTCGACGTCGATCACCATCACCTCCCCGGCGGAGAGCGCGTCCACCGTGGACGTGACTGTCACCACCCCCGGCGGCACTTCGGCGGTCAACGCCCCTGCTGATCAGTTCATGTTCGTGGCCCCCCCGGTGCCCACCGTCACCGGGGTGAGCCCCACCTCGGGCTCGACGGCGGGAGGCACCACCGTGACGGTCAGCGGCACCGGCTTCACCGGGGCCACCGTCGTCAAGTTCGGCACGGTGGCGGGCACGGGCCTGGTGGTGAACTCCTCGACCTCGATCACCATCACCTCCCCGGCGGAGAGTGCGTCGACGGTGGACGTCACCGTCACCACGCCGGGGGGCACCTCGGCGCTGAACGCCCCCGCCGATCAGTTCATGTTCGTGGCCCCGCCGGTGCCGGCCGTCACAGGAGTGAGCCCGAGCACGGGGCCCAGCACGGGGGGAATCACGGTCACCATTACCGGCACGGGCTTCACCGGGGCCACCGCCGTGAAATTCGGGACCACGGCAGCTGCGAGCTACACCGTGAACAGCGACATCTCCGTCACCGCCACCTCACCAGCGGAGAGCGCGTCCACGGTGGACGTCACCGTCACGACCCCGGGGGGCACCTCGGCGGTGAATGCCCCCGCCGATCAGTTCGTGGTCACCCTGGCCACGGTGGTGATCACGGCGGTGGGGACGCTGACCTCGAACGCGGGGACTGCCGTCAACACGTTGGCGGTCACTCCGGTGACGCTCGGGGACGTCTTCGTGGCCTTTGCCGAGGTGAGCGCCACTGGACCCACGGTGTCCTCGGTGTCCGGCGGCGGGGTGGCCACCTGGACCAAAGCCGTGCAGTTCGCCGGGACGGGCGGAGTCGACACCGAGATCTGGTTCGGCAAGGTCACCGCGACGGGGTCCGCCACGATCACCTTCAGCTGGTCGGCGTCGATCGCCGGGCACTTCGCCGAGTACGGGGCCCAGGAGTTCAGCGCCGGCCGGGGGCCCAACACAGTGTGGGCCCTCGACAAGTCCGGGACCTCCAACGGTCCTTCCTCCACCACGGTGCCGTTCCCGAGCCTGAGCCCGAGTGGCACCGGGGAGCTGTACTTCGGCTACGCCGAGGTGGCCAACGCGGCGACGGCCGGCAACACTGCGGGCTTCACCTCGGTGGTGACCAACGACGGCAACGCCGTCACCTACGACCCCAGTGTCTCGGGCTCGGTCTCGCCCTCGGCCACCCAGTCCCCGGCGGGGGTGTCCACGTCGGTGGGGGTGCTCCTGAGCGCCTCGGGCGGTGCCCCGCCGCCGGTGCCCACGGTGACCGGCGTGAGCCCGAACAGCGGGCCCAGTAGTGGCGGCACGATGGTGACCATCACCGGCACCGGCTTCACCGGGGCCACCGTCGTCGATTTCGGCTCGGTGCCCGACACCAGTTTCACCGTCACGAGCGCCACGTCGATCACTGCCACCGCGCCACCGGCCTCCGTCGGCACCGTCGATGTCACCGTCACCACCGGGGGCGCCCCGTCCGTGGTCAACGCGCCGGCGGACCATTTCGGCGTGACGGCCAGTGATGCCACCCCGGGCGTCATCCCCCTGGGTGTCTACCCACCCGACGGTGGGGGCGACCCCCCGGACATCGCCAGTTACGCACAGTCCACCGGCACCGACCCCACCCTCGCCGTCGACTACGGCGACTATGGCGACGGCTGGGCGGGGATGGACAGCGCCAGCAACATGGTGGACTGGACCGGTTCGGGGTACCGACTCGTGCTCGCCGTCCCCATCATCCCCAGCGGCATCGGAGCCACGTTGGCGGACGGGGCCGCCGGTGACTACAACACGTACTTCACCACCTTGGGCCAGAACCTCGTGCAGATGGGGCTGGCCAACACCATTTTGCGCCTGGGATGGGAGTTCAACGGCAACTGGTATCCGTGGAGCGTCGCCACCACCACGGACGCCGCCAACTTCGCGGCCTATTGGCGCCAGATCGTCACCACCATGCGGGCCGTGCCCGGTCAGCAGTTCCAGTACTTCTGGAACCCCAACGGGCCGAGCCCCACGAGCTATACCACGGACGAGGCCTACCCGGGCGACGCCTACGTGGACTACGTCGGCGTCGACCAGTACGACAACTCCTGGTTCACGCCGTTCACGCCCGCCAACGGCTGGGCCAACGACCTGTCGCAACAGTGGGGCCTCACCTGGCTGGCGTCGTTCGCCGCCACCCACCACAAGGCCATTGCCATCGCCGAGTGGTCCGACGAGTTCCGCACCGATGGGCATGGGTTCGGGGACGATCCGTCCTTTATCGACAACATGGCGGCCTGGTTCGTAGCCAACGACGTGGCCTTCACCGACAACTTCAGTTACGACAACTCCTCCACGTACCGAAACAACTTGCTCGACGGCACCTTCCCGAACTCTCTGGCGGAGTTCGAGAAGGTGTTCGGGTGACCCGCCACCCGGCGCACCGGTTCATTCGCTCCCCGGCCTAGGCGGTAAGCTGCTCGCCTCGAGTGCACGGCGCTCGACGGACTGACAGGATCGTCCGAGATGTTGCACTAGACGGGGCTATAGCTCAGCCGGTTAGAGCGCAGCACTGATAATGCTGAGGTCGCTGGTTCGATTCCAGCTAGCCCCACCACTTCCGCCCAACGTCCCCGGCTGACCGTCTGGTACGGACCTCAGGTCGCCAGAAGACCAGTACCCTCCGCCCGGCCCGCTAGGTCGGGGTCGGGGTGAGGGTGTTCGGCCCTTGCGTCGGCTGGGTCTGGGTACCCGGGATTCCTGGGATCGGGTACTCCGGAGCAAGGTAATTTTTCTCGACCAGTTGCTGTCCAACGCATTCCATCGCGATCAGGCCGGTCGTGGTGCTGTCGGACGTCGCCGGCAAGGTCGGGATGGTCGTGTTCGGGGCGGACAGGGTGGGCAGTGTGGCGGTGAGGTCCCCGACGGCGCCGAGGCGCCACTCCGAGACATTGGGGACCGGCACGCCCCAGCGCTGCGAGATGAACTGCAGTTGGGAGGTGTGATCGAAGGCGTCCGAGCACACCCATCCGCCGGCGCTGAAGGGGGAGACCACGATCATGGGGACCCGGACCCCCAGGCCGACGGGCCCGGTGATACCGCCGGCGTCCGCTGACAGGGGGTTGTCGGTGAGGTACTCGCCGGGAGTTCCCTGAAGAGGCATCGGCGGCGGGACGTGGTCGAACCACCCGTCGTTCTCGTCGTACATGATGAACAGCACGGTGCTCGCCCACACCTTCGGGTTCGACATCAAGGTGGCCAGCACCTGTGCGGTGTACCACTCGCCGAGGGCGGACGGTGCGGGGGGGTGCTCGTCGTACCCGTTGGGGGCCATGATCCACGAGACCGCCGGGAGCTCGTTCCTCTTGACGTCGTGCGCCAAGTGGTCCTTGCCCGGCGTGGAGAAGGGTGTCCCCTCCGGGACGTTCGGCCCGTAGTTCCCAAAGGCCTTTGTGTGCTCCGCCCTGTGACCCTTCTGGTTGAACTGGGCGAAGTACATCAAGACGTTTTTGCACAGGAGCATGGAGTTTGGATGGCGAGGCTGATATGACGGCCCGTGGGGGTTGTAGACCTTCCAGGACACCCCGGCATCCGTGAGGAGATCGGGCATGGTCGTCCACGAGCAGGTGTATTCCAGGTCGACCTCGTCGTTGGTGACGAGGATGGGCCCGCCTTTTACTCCGGCGGGGTCGATGGTCCCCGACATCTGCATCAGGCGGTTGGGATGGGTGGGCCCAAGGACCGAGCAGAAGTAGTTGTCGCAGATGGTGAAGTTCTGGACCAGGTCGTAGTAGAAGGGGATGTCGTTGCTGTCGTAGTAGCCCATGGTCAAGGTGCCGTACTCCTGGCCCTCGAATTCGTTCGACACGTGAGTCGAGACGAACTGGCTCATATCTCCGCCGTGCACGGAATCATGTTCGGCTTGCCAGGTGTGTGACAGGTCGTATGTGCAATCGGCGTTCGTCGTCAGGGTGTCCAAATGGAACGGGAGCAATGTCGGATTGGCTCCCCCGGGCCAGTTCTGTGCGAACGCGGGCGAACCGGCGTCGAACCCGTTGACGCCTCCCAACACGCCGAAGTAATGGTCGAAGGACCGGTTCTCCTGCATGAGGAACACGACGTGTTCGACCGCCCCCAAGTCCGAACCAGCCGCCGGTGTCGCCGCCGCCGCCCGCACCAGGTTGCGATGGTGTCTGCGCAGCAGCTTGGACTTGGATATCCCCAGGGCCATCGCCGCCGTGGCGCCTCCGGCCAGTACCTGTCTGCGGTCATAACGCCGATCGGTCATCGAAGCATGGTGACACGAACCACCCCTCTGCACCACGAAAAATCAGCTCCGAGAGGCTGCTCCCGTCGATCTAGTCAATTCAGATGAGACGGTCGCGGCGCATGCCACGTCGTTGCTCGGTCCCGGCGCCCCTGTCGAGCGAGCCGGACTCGGCTCGCCCGGGTAGCCTGGCACCTGCTTGCAGCGGGGGGCGGGGCGCCGTGGGTCGGGGGTGATGCCGGGTGAAGGGACTTCTGGGTGTGTGCGCGGGGATTCTCATCGTGGCCGCCTTCGTCTCACCGGTCGGGCTCAGCCCGTCGAAGGCCGGCGCCTCACCCGGTCCGTGCGGGACGATGTCGCTGTCGAGCACGGACTACCAACATGTCATCTGGGTGTGGATGGAGAACCGGGGCTACTCGGACGTGATCGGGTCCTCGGATGCCCCCTACATCAACAGCCTGGCCGGGTCCTGTGGCCTGGCGACGAACTACCACAACATCACCCATCCCAGTCTGCCCAACTACGTGGCGGCGACCTCGGGACTGGCCCTGGACTCGCTCGGGATGTTCTCCGGCGACTGCAACCCCAGTCGGAGGTGCTCGACGAACGTGTCCAGCATCTTCGGGCAGGGCGAGACCTGGAAGGCGTACGAGGAGTCGATGGGATCGGACTGTTCTCACCGGAATTCGGCCGAGTATGCCGTGCGGCACAATCCGCCGCCCTACTACCGCACATTGAGCTTCTGTAAGCTCAAGCGCGCCTATCGCCATGGCCCGCGGGTGAGCTACGACGTGCCCTACACGCAGCTCGCCACCGACCTCGCCGACAACGCCCTGCCCGCTTTCTCGTTCATCACCCCCAACCTCACCGACGACATGCACAACGGCAGCACCGCCCAGGGAGACGCCTGGCTGGCCGAGAACCTGCCGACCATCTTCGACAGTGTCTCCTACCAGGCGGGTCAGGTCGTCGTGTTCGTGACGTGGGACGAGGGCGGGGTCGACCTCAGCGACGACTGCGCCTCCAACACCACCGATATCGGGTGCCACGTCCCCACCCTCGTGGCCAGCCCGAGCACGTCGCCGGGCACGCAGTCAGCCGTGTTGTTCAACCACTACTCGCTGTTGCGCACCACCGAAGAGCTCCTCGGGCTCCCCTTGCTGGGAATGGCCGACAGTGCCAACAGCATGGGCTCGGCCTTCAACCTGTAGCCGCAACCTGCACGACGTCTCCGCCCGCGTAGTGCAGGCCGGGGAAACGGCGGACACCCGACCGGTCGGCCACCGTCAGCGTGCCCGTGCCCACCAGCGCCGGGGCCGGGACATTGAGCGCCGCCCGCCCGGTGGCGGCGGCGGTGGCGTGCACGTCACCGTGGCCGGTGCCGAGCGTGACATGGGACCCCGGTGGAACCCCCGTCACGGTGACCGGGGCGTCGCTGGTGACCCAGAAGTCCTTGAAGTTCGACACGTACCCGATGCCGCGGCCCTGCACTTCGAGGTAGGCCTGGAAGGGAGCGGGATCGTGCATGTGCAGGCGGTCGCTCGAGAACACCTGCCGGTCTCCCAGCCACACGGTGAGACGGTGGCGGCCGTCGGTCCGGATGGTGACCGGCTCGGTCGCCGGGGCGCCGGCGCGCAGAGGCTCTTCCCACAGGCGCTGGGTGAAGGCGTCGGCGACGAACCCGTGGGCCGCGCCGACCTGCCAGGTCCCCTTGCCGCGCGTCGAAAGCGCCGAGACGACGACGTAGTTGATGGACCCGTTGTGCTGGGTGGAAGCTGACTGCACGGCGAAGACCGCCTCCCCCACTCCCGACCCGACGGGGCTCGAAGGTCGCGACACCACCGCGTGCCATACCGTGTCGACACCGGCGGCGGGCAGTGTCACGGCGAACCATCCGGCCCACCCCGCGTGGGGACGGACGCCGACGTCGAGCCCCTGGGCGGTGGCCCGGACCCATCCGACACCGGCGGCGGCCGAGCCATTGAAGACGTAGTGGTCCAGGAGGTCACGGTCGGGGACCGAGGTCTGGAACGGATCGGCCATGGCCAGGCCTGAGTGCACCAGGGACAGGCCCACGGGCATGGGACGCGGCGGCGTCGCTCCCGGCCACGCCGTGAGGGCGATGGTGCCCACCACTAGGGCCACGGCGATGGCGGCGACCTCGACCCGCCACAGGTTGGTGCGCGCCCGGGCGCCCCGACGAGGTCGGCGGCGTCGGTCGTGGCCCTGACCGGTGTGCGGGTAGGGCGGACGCGAGACCGGGGACAGTTGGATGACCATTGACGGCGCTCCTCGGTCCTCAGAGGGTCCGGTAGAAGGTCAGGTCGGCATGGGCGAAGGCCCGGTAGGCGAGCACGACGGCCACCGAGGCGTACACGCCGGCTCCGACCATCAGCCCCGCTACGGCGGACACCGTCGGTCCGGCCCAGGCCGCGCCGATCGAGACGGCAGCCAGGGCGACGCCACCCGACCACGCCGCGGTGAGCGGGCCCATCGGCGCGGAGAGGGCGAAGAGCAGCTGACAGGAAAACAGCCCGGTGCCGAGTAGGACATAGCCCACGGTGCACGCCGCGAGCAGGCCCGGGTGCCGGGCGAGGTCTTCGAGGATGGGGAAGGCGTGTCCCAGCCGGGGGGCACCCAGGATGACCAGGGCGCCGGCCACCACGCTGAGCCCCCCGAGCACGGCCAGCTGTTGGCGCCAGTACCGCAGCACCGTACGACGGAACTCGTCGGTCTGGGCCACGGTGAAGCGCGACAGCCACGCCGGGAACTGGCGCGCCAACAGATGCTCGCTGGTGGCCACGGTCTGCGCCAGCAAGGGCACGAGGACGACGATGGCGACACCGCTGGCCATGGCGAACGCCGCGTTGAAGTTGTAGTGGCCCTCGAGCAGCCCCCCGCTTACGAGCTGGGGGACGACCACGATGGCGAAGAAGGCCAGGCCGTAGAGCCCGTAGGGTGCCACCGCCCGGAGTAGGGCCGACCCCGAGGGTCGCCACAGCGGTGCCGGTGCCGAGGAGTCGACACGGAGAAGCCACCACGCACTGCACACCCAGCACACCGCCGCCATCAAGGCCACCAGACGGATCTGCCAGACGATCAAGGTGGTGGGGTCGAGGTAGGACCCGGCTTGGCTCACGAACCCCACCAGGACCAGGGCCCCCCCACCCACGATGACTCCGATGGAGATGAAGGCGCGTCGGACGTAGAACGCCGCCAAGCCGAGTTGCAAGCTGGCGATGCTGACGCCGGCGGCGAGCCCGAGCCGGGCGGTGGCGGGCGTGCCGGCGAGCAGGATGTGGTCGCGCAGCAGGTACAAGGCCAGGCACGCCAGGACGGTCAGCGCCAACCCGGCCTCCAGGGTCAAGCGGGTGATGCGTACCACCATGCCCTGGTCCTCGAGACCGATGTAGAACGACGCCCGTCGTCCGAAGGCCTGGATGAACGGGCCCGTGACGAGCAGGGCAATGGCGGTGGCCAACGTCACCGCGTTGGCCACGGGGGCAATGGCGATGTTCGACGACCAGAACGAGACCCCGGCGATGAGCAGCGTGGCCAGGCTCACCAACCACGGTGAGGAGTAGGCGAGGCCCCGGGCGAGGTCCAGTGGCCCCGGAGGCCGGGCCCGCAGGGCCACTGGGGCCAGGGCCTGGCGCGCCAGCGAGGGCGAGTACAGGGGGACGAGCGCGAACACTCGTTCGGACAGGGCGTTGAGCCCGTCGGACCCCAGGGCGCGGGCGCGCCGGGCGGTATAGCCACAGGTCTCGAGCACCACCGCCACCTCCACCGCGTTGAGTGGTGCCGGGCACCGGCCGACGACCGTGCGGGCGGCGATATGGAGGCCGAGCTCACCGGCCTCGGTGTTGTGCAGCGCGGTGGGGGTCATGAGACCGCATGCACCAGGGCCCTGTCCGCAACAGGCGCACCATCGCCGATCGGGGCCGACGCCGGGCCGGCAGACGCCGTTCTCGCCGACGCCTGGTCGAACAGTCCGTGGTAGACGTCGTCGTAATCGTCGAACAGTCGCTGCGCGGTGAACAACGTCATGGCTCGGTTGCGCAGCCACGTGCCCAGGTGGGCGCGCTCAGCCGACGAGGCGCCGAGCACGGCGACGAGGGCGTCGGCCATGGCCCCGGGGTCTCCGGGCTCGACGACCATGGACGTCCCCCGGCATTGCGCCGGACCGATCGCCTCGGCCACCCCTCCGACATCGGTGGCCACGATCGGGCGCGCCGCGAACATCGCTTCGACCGCCGTGTAGGGGAAGGCCTCGGAGATCGAGGACAGGGCGATCACGTGCGAGCTGCCGTAGGCAGCGGCGATGTCGTTGGTCGAGCCTTCGAAGGTGACCGAGTCCCACAGGCCGAGCTCGGTCACGGTGGCTTTGCATTCCTCGAGGTAGGCCGGCGACGTCGCCGGCCCCCACAGGCGAAGACGGGCGCCGCCGATGACCATCCGCACTCGGGCAAACGCCCGGATCAGGGTGAGGAGGTCCTTGAGCGGGTCGATACGACCGACGAAGCCGATGGTGGGAGCGTCGTCGGGCTCGGGCCACACGTCGATGCGGGCCGGGTCGACGCCGTTGTAAATGACCCGGATGCGGGCCGGGTCGACGCCGAGCGCCTGCTCCCATTCGGCGTTGTACCCGCACACCGGCGTGAGCACGTCGGCCTCGCGGTAGGCGAGCTCGACCACCGCCCGGTAGAAGTTGGCGAACAGCAGCTTGGTCCCGAAGGGCTCGGTCGACATGGCCAACAGGCGCTCGCGCAGGTAGATGCCGTGCTCGGTGAGCACCAACGGGGTCCCGTAGCGGTACTTGGCGACGATGGCCGGCAGGGCGCACAACGCCGCCGCCGAGCTGTGGGCCACGTCGCACACCGGGGTGGGGGCGGTGAGGGGGAGCAGGTATCGGTAGAGCGTGCGGGCGAAGTCCATGGCGGGCGCCAGCCCGGTGCGGGCGTGAATGGGGTTCGTCTGCAGGCGGTCGAGCAACAGCGCCCACGCCGCCGCGTCCCCGAGGGCCCGGCGCAGGTCGTAGCGCTCGGCGAAACGCGTCACCTCGGACAGGCTGTCGCCCAGTGCCTGTGGGTCCGCTTCGGGCGCCGCCAGGCAGTCGACCAGGTGCTCCCACGACGGGAGGAATTGATGGCGGACCACGGGCGACGTCGTTCTCCACGCCCGGCGCCAGCCGTCGCGCCGCGGCAGGTACTCCTCGGCCAGCTCCAGCCCCCACAACGGGATGGGCTGCAGGGTGACGTTGGCCGGGGGGCGGTACTTGATCCGGTGGTGAGGGTTGTCGACCAGGGCCCCGATCTCGAACTCGTGCTGGGGCAGGCCGTGCACGAGCATGTCGACCCAGGTCGACACTCCCCCCAGGACGAACGGATAGGTGCCCTCGGTGGAGAGATAGATCTTCACGCCGACTCCGTGTACCCGAGGGTCTCGCCGATGGCGATCGCCTTGGACAGGCACTTGTGGGCCAGGGGCAGGTTGCCGGCCTCGAGGAAGCACCGGGCGCTCTCCCGATAGGCCATGAACACGCCCTGGGGAAGGGTGTCGGGCTTCTCGGCGATCTCCATGTAGGCCTTTCCCGCCAGCCTCTGGAGGCGGTTGGCGGAATCGCCCCGGCCCGCCGCCAGCGCGGCGGCCGCGGCGGCGCGGTAGGCGATGGCCGCTCGTTGGGGAGCGCCCGCGGCGGCGGCCTCGGTCGCTTCGGCCTCGAAGGAGGCCAGCGCCTGGGCGTGGTCGGCGTCGCGCGAGGCCACCAGCCCCCGGACCCACCCGTCGGGGTCCCCGGACCCCGACCGAGTGCCGTTGGCATTGGCGGGTGCCACGTCCTCGACGGAGAACTGGGCCTGGCCGACGTCGGTTCCGTACCGGAGGTGCCAACGATCGCATTGTGCCTGGATCGAGGCTCCTTCCGACGCCCCCATCTCGTTGAACAACTCCCTCAGGAGGGTGTGGCTGGCGGCGATGGCCCCGAGAAACGAGGGGGCCAGGTCCGAGGCGTAGTGCTCAGGGCTAACCCGGCCGTTGTGGAAGTAGGTCGACCCCACGGCCAGAACCACACGCTCGGTCTCGCCCGCGCCCGCTTCCTCGACCGCGCCGGCGTCCGCGTCCTCGCCCGCGCCGGGGTCGGCGTCCATCGGCGCGATGCCTGGCTCGGCGTCCTCGCCCTTCACCTTGGTGGTCGACTTCTCGATTTTGGAGGCCATGGGTACTGCCTTAATCGGCTCACCCGACCAGGTCCTTGACAAACGCCTGCCCCGCACCCAGGCACGGCCGATGGCCACGATGCGTGGCCCCGGTCGGCTCAAGGCCGGGTCGATCGGCGCCGAAACAGATCGTGGTGCTGAAAGACGCGCCCAGTTGAGCGTCGACGAGATCCCAAGACACGTGGACACCGGAGGTGCGGTCGTGGCAGCGCCACCTATTACCCCAGGCGGGAGCACGGACGGCACGTCCGACGTCGGGGTCCCATGACCGTGTTCTCGTCGGGCTCGCTGGCGGGCAGCATCGGGGCGGCCGTCTTCAACCCGTCGACCGACGCCGTCGTGATCGGCCTGTTCGCAGTCGTCGCCGTGGGCTACGGGCTCCGGTCGAAGAGGAGCTTCCACCTGCCGCCGTGGCGTGCCGCCTGGTGGTGCCTGGGATCGGGGCTCCTCTGCCTCGTGGTGGGCGACCTGCTCCAGACGCTGCACGCCGGTGGGCCCCCTACGCAGTTCGGCGCGCCCATGGTCACGAACACGGTGGGAGACGTCCTGGCCATCGTCGGGCTCGTCTCGCTGATCCACCAGCGGCTGCCGGAGCGCTCCACGGACTCCCTGGCGGAAGCCATGCTCCCGACCCTGGCCATCGGGTTCGTGATCCTGTCCCTCGTCCTCGTTCCCTCACAGGGATGGGACCCCGGACGCCAGGTCCCCGCCGTCGTGGCGCCGCTGTTGGACATGGTCCTTCTGTGGCTCGCCTGCAGCCTCGTATCGCTCACCGACCGGCATCCGACCAGCTACCGCTTCCTGATCGCCGGATTCGCGTTCCTCTTCGTGGCCAACTCCAGCTACGCGGCGCAGTCGCTGGGCGCCGGCACCGGGTCAGCGGGGCTGGTGGCCAAGACGGCGCTGGTGGGGGCGGGCGTGTGGGCCGCGGCGTTCCTGCACCCGTCGCTCAAGGCCGCCTTCGACCCCGTGCCGTTGCGATCGGTGCGACCCCGGGGGGTGCGGGTCGCCATGCTCGTGGCCGTGGGGCTCGTGGTCCCCGGCGTGTTGAGCGCCGGGTCCGTCATGGGGATCTCCGACCACCAACCGGTCCTGCTCATCGGCTCCACCCTGCTTCCCTCGCTCCTGGTCCTCTACCTCCTGCACCAGGTGTTCACCCACGCCGCGGCGGAGTACCGGGCGCAGCACGACTCGCTGACCGGTGTCTGTAACCGCCTGCTCTTCGAGGACCGCCTGCACCTGGCGTTGGGGCAGGCCGAGCGGACCAACAGCGCCGTGTCGGTGATGTTCCTCGACCTGGACCGCTTCAAGGACATCAACGACAGCCTGGGTCACGCCGTGGGGAACGAGCTGCTCAAGTCCGTGGTCAAGCGCCTCCAGGGATGCCTGCGGGAGCACGACACCCTGGCTCGATTCGGCGGCGACGAGTTCACCTTCCTGATCCCCGACAGTGGCGGGAAGGACGGGCTGGTCGTCGAGATCGCCGAGCGCCTCCTGGACCGTTTCGAGGACCCCTTCAACGTCGGCGGTCGCCAGTTGACGGTCAAGGCCAGCATCGGGGTGGCCGTCTCCCCGTGGGACGGCGCCGACGCCGAGACCCTTCTCAAGCACGCCGACACCGCCATGTACCAGGCGAAGGCGGCGGGCCGGAACACGTATCAGATCTTCGACTCCGGTATGAGCGCACGGGCGCGCCTGCGCTTCGCCTTCGAGGACAGTCTTCGAGCCGCCGTCGAGACGGGACGCCTGGCCGTGCACTACCAGCCCAAGTTGGCCATGGCGACCGGTGACATCGTCGGAGTGGAGGCGCTGGCGCGCTGGCGCCACCCCCAGCTGGGCTTCATCCCGCCGTGGGCGTTCATCCCCCTGGCGGAGGAGACCAGTCTGGTGGCCACGCTCGGCGAGTGGGTGCTCGAGGAGGCCTGCCGCCAAGCTCGGGGATGGCAGGACCAGGGCCTGCCGGCGATGCCCGTCGCCGTCAACCTCTCGCCCCGCCAATTCGCCCACCAGCCCGTGGTCGAGATGGTGTCGCGTGTGCTCCAGAAGAGCGGGTTGGACCCGACGCTGCTGGAGCTCGAAGTGACCGAGAGCGTGCTCATGGAGCGCGTGGACGAGGTGGTCGCCAGCCTGAACGAGCTGCGTGCCCTCGGCGTGCGCTGCTCGATCGACGACTTCGGCACGGGATACAGCGCGCTCACCTATCTGGCCGACATGCCCATCGACGCCATCAAGATCGACCGGTCCTTCGTGCAGCGTATCGACGGCGATGGCGGTGGTGCCCCCATCGTGGGAGCGGTCATCGCCCTCGCCCACAGCCTCGACCTGGTGGTGGTGGCCGAGGGCGTCGAGTCCGACGAGCAGCTTCAGTTCCTCGACGCCCACGGGTGTGACCAGGTCCAGGGATTCCGGTTCAGCCCTCCGGTCCCCGCGGCGGAGATCGTGGAGCTCATGCGCACGCCGACCAAGGTCTTCACCGAGTGGGACCAGGAGCGGGCGCCGGCGCCCCTGCCCATCTCGGGCATCGCGCCCGCTCGGTTGGAGGCCCTGCTGGAATCGATCATGTTGGAGCGGGGGTGGCCTTCCGAGCTCGACAGCGAGGCCATCGAGACCGTGCTGGCCGCCTTGCAATCCGACGAGCTGACCAAGATCAAGGGCGCCCGGTCGGGTCGGGCGCGCTCGGCCAAGGTGGCCGTCAGCACGCTGGCGGGCCTGGCGTCGGTGTCAGGCGGGGCCGTGGCCGCCGGTGCCCTGGTCGGGGCGGCCGAGAGCCTCAGCGCCACCATGGTCGACGACGGTGTCCCGGTCGCCCTGTCGGCTTCGCCGTCGCATGCGACCTCCGAGGTCGACGCCGACACCGTCGCCCCTGAGGGGGGCCTCGAGGGTGTGAGCCCCGCGCCGGCCCCCGGCACGCAGCTCGACAACGCCTCGTAGCCGGACAGGTGCGCCGCTCGGCGCACGGCCTTTCGGGCAGGATGGGGCCGTGTCTGGTGCGGAGATGGTCAAGCTTGAGCCCTTCACCGGGCCGTGGGCCGACGACGACCCCGACGCCAACTTCAAGGCCGACGTGGCGCTGTACGCGCACGTCGACCCCATGGTCACCCTCCGCACGCTCAGCGCCAACCTCGGCGTTCCGGTCGGGGCGCTCGTGCACTACGTCCTGGCGAAGTACGCCACCGGCGGGAGCGGGGGCCTGCTGGAGCTCGGCCCGACGATGGCCCGTCGCCTGTGGGAGCCCATCGAGCGGGCCGAGCGGACGGCGACGACCGAAGCACGGCTCGACGCCTACGACCAGTTGCGGCAGATGGTCCAGTGGTTGTGCCTGCCCCTCGACGACCCGTCGATCTACCCCGAGCAACGCTGAACCGGTCCCGGGCCGTTAGCGTGGAGGGCGGGTACCACGCCCACGGGTGGCACGGAGGACGCACATGACCGAGACCCACGATGCCGAGGCTCCGCGCTGGCGGGGGATCAACCACCTGGCTCTCATCACCGACGACATGGACGCCACCGTCCGCTTCTACCATGGCGTCCTCGGCGCCCGGTTGGTGGCCACCATCGGCACCCCGCAGTTCCGCCACTACTTCTTCGAGTTCGGCGCCCAGAACACCGTGGCCTTCTTCGAGTACACGGGGATGGCCCTGGACACCTTCGCCAAGCCCGCCGGCGTGCCCGATCCCCGGGCCGTGCAGTTCGACCACCTGTCGTTCAACCTGCCCGACGAGCACGCCCTGCTCGACGTGCGGGACCGCCTCAAGTCGGCCGGGTCCGAGGTGACCGACGTCGTCGACCACGGCTTCATCCGCTCCATCTACTTCACCGATCCCAACGGCATCGCCCTCGAGGCGTCATGGTGGGCGCTCGACGCCACCGGCCGTCCCGCCGACTACGGGGACGAGCTGCTGTTCTCGGACCCCGACCCCGTGCTGGCGGTGCGGGAGATCCGCGACCAGGGCCACGTGGCGTCGGTCCCCCAGACACGGCTGGCCTGACCGGGGGGCGGCGTCCTCGCCGCCAGGTTCACGACGTGGTGGTCGAGTCGAAGTTCAGGACGAAGGGGACCGTCGTGGGCTTGAACAGCCACCCTGGCACCGTCTTGCCGTTGATCCGTACCTGCACGGTGACCAGCGACGCGCTCATGCTCACCGACACCTGACCGTCGGCGGGGTCGAACACCTTGACCTGACCTTGCTGCATCGTGGCCGCGAAGACGGGCGAGAAGCTTTGGGGGGTGTGCACCTCGGTCCAACACGGCGCCCACGCCGCCACCACCACGCTGTAGTTCGCGCCCCGCACCGACACCGTGGCGCTCCCCGGGCTCGTGTCGGCGAGCGTCACCGGCGAGGGCGGCCCCGATCTCGCCGGCTGGCCGGGAGTGCCCGGGGTGGTAATGGCACTCGACGTCGGGGGAAAGGCCAGTGGGCGGTGCACCACGTGGATGTCGGCGAGCCACTTGGGCTGGTAGTGCTGGACCGCCAACGCGCCCAGGGCCACGGCGAGCAGGATGGCCGTGAGCCACACCGCGCCTTGCAGGAGCACGGGGGCGGGGCGGACGCCGAGGTATGTCGCCGGCGCGGCGGGGAAAGAGCTCGTGGTGCTGAACTGCCCGTTGGCGCCGTGGCCGTTGCCGACGGGGGGGTCCGAGCGCCGGACGCCGGGCACCTCGTCGGTCTGGGTGAACGCCCGCAGGTGGGTGCCGTCGCCGGGGTAGCGGCTCAGATGGCCGGTGGGGACCGAGGCGGTGAGGTACGCACCGCTGGTCCGAGCGCCGCCGCCGTTCTCACCCCCGGTCTGGCCGGGGCCCCAGTGGTCCTCGGTCACCCGCACGAACCCGTCCACGTCGAGCTGCATGAGGTCGCTGTAGCGCCGGACGGCGGTGACGGCCGAGCGCAGGTCGGGGAACAGGGACAGGTCGCCCGCCTCGAGGGCCTCGAGTTGTTTCCAGGGCACGCCCGTGCGGTCGTGGATCTCTTCGAGGCCGGCGGCCGTGGCCTCTCGGGCCCCGCGCAACGCGGCTCCCACGGCGGCGGGCGTCGAGCCCGATTGCTGGCGTCGTCCCCCGCGGCGCCGCATCCTCTTGTCGCTGGCTGCGGTTACCACGTGTGCCCTCCCTACGGCCCCCCAAATCGTACTGCCCACTTTGCAATCCAGGTCTTCGGATGTCATCGGCGCGTGGGGCGCCGTCCTGGATGCCGACCCCGCAGGGGGGCACTTCCTATCATCCCCGGGCGCATTCTGGACCAACCCCGCCTGTAGTGCCGGGCACCATGGGTGGCTGGCTCACCGCACATCGTGAAAAGGGAATCCCGCCCGCCCGCCCGCCCGCCCGATTCCCCCGACGTGGGCCTCTTAGCTGACAGTTGCGTCAGGAAACAGCTAACGTTTGCTCTCAGGGGCCGTAGCGCTGGGTGACATCGGACGTCCTGGGTGACTCGCACGAGGCCTCGGTACGAGGCAGTTGCCGCCGGAGCCCCGGTGCGAGAGGAGTACGGATGCAGGCTGACGAAGAGGCGTCGGGTACTTCGGCAGGCATGGTGGCCGATCTGGCCTCGTCGGACGATCCGCGCGCCATATCCCGCTCGTTGCGCGAAACCCCGGTCCTGCGCATCGACGACATGTTCACGCTGTTGACCCGCCGGGAGCACGTCGAGGACGCCCTGAGGAAGTCGGCGCTGTTCTGCTGGAGCGAGGTCCCCATGGACCTGGGCAACATCAGGCCCCTCATCCCCCTGATGATCGACCCCCCGCAGCACGTCAAGTACCGCCGCATCCTCGACCCCCTGTTCGCCCCCAAGAAGATGGCGCTGCTCGAGGACGAGGTGGTGGCCCTGGTCAAGGAGCTGGTCGACGAGTTCGCAGCCCGCGGCTCGTGCGACCTGCACGAGGAATTCGCCGTTCCCCTGCCCTGCCGGGTCTTTCTGCGGCTCATGGGCCTGCCCCTCGCCGACCTGGACGTCTTCCTGGCCGTGAAGGACGACATCATCCGGCCCCCCGGGTTCACCATGGAGGAGCAGGCTCCGGCGCGCAAGGCCGCCGGGGAGACCGTCTACGCCTACTTCGACGCCGAGGTGAAGAAGCGCCGCACGGCGCCGCCCACCGACGACCTCCTCGGCCAGATCATGGAGAAAGAGGTCGACGGCATCCGCCTCACCGACGAGGAAGTGCTCGACATCTGCTTCTTGTTCATCATCGCCGGGCTCGACACCGTGACCGACTCCCTCGACTGCTTCTTCGCCTATCTGGCCCAGGAGCCCGACCAGCGACGCCTCCTGGTCGAGGACGAGTCGGCCATCCCCTCCGCCGTCGAGGAGCTGCTGCGGTGGGAGAGCCCCGTCCCGGCCGTGCCCCGGGTGGTGACCGAGGACGTCGAGTACGAAGGCTGCCCGGTGAAAGCGGGCGAGCAGGTCATGCTCCTGCTGGGGTCGGCCAACACCGACGACGCCGCCCATCCCGGGGTGGACTCCGTCGACCTGCGACGCAACCCCAACCCCCACCTGGCCTTCGGCGGCGGGGTGCACCGCTGCCTGGGGTCGCACCTGGCCCGGGTGGAGCTCCGGGTGGCATTGCGGGAGTTCCACCGCCGGATCCCCGACTACTGGCTCAAGCCCGGCACCGTGCTCGCCTACACGCCGGGGCTGCGGTCCCTCACCACCCTGCCGATCGAATTCCCGCCGGCCGGCTGATCCGGGGGATGCGCATCACGCTCGACACCGGGCTGTGCCAGGGCCACGGCCGCTGCTACACGCTGGCTCCCGACCTGTTCGACTCCGACGACCTCGGGCACTGCGTGCTGCTCGTCGACGAGGTGCCCGCCGGGCACGAGGACGAGGCTCGCACCGGCGTCGACAACTGTCCCGAGCACGCCCTGACCCTGGAGCCGTAGCTCAGGCGCTGCGCATGGTGTTGCCCTCGGCGGCCGCGCCGAACACCACGCCGACCCCCACGCCGTCCCCGTCGAGCAGCGCGGCTGTGAGCGACTCGTCGGCGCGGGCCACCGTCCGACGACCGCCCACGTCGACGAGACCGATGGCCTGCTGGGCGACGCCGTCGCGGTCGTAGCCGGCCGTGTACGCCACGATGGTGCCGGTGTCGCCGGACTCGACCGAGGGCTCCACCACCAGCGCGCTCGTCAAGGTGTCCACATGTTCCTGGAGCAGCTCCGGTGGCCGGGGCGCCTCGTCGGGGGGGCGCCGGGTGTAGAGCCCCACGGAGTGCTTGGTCAGGTAGTAGCCGTTGCCGTGCACCAGGGCGTGTTCGCCGTGTCCCTGGCGCAACCAGTGCAGCGCGTTGGCGATGGCGTGGGTGACGTAGTTGCTCCCCGGCCCGCCGTGATAGGGCAGGCCGCCGGTCAACGTGAGCGGCCGGGGGTCGTCAGCGGCGATGCCGAAGCTGTCCCTGGCCACCTCCACCGAGCTCGGGAAGCAGGCATAGAGGTCGAGGCCCTCGACCTCGTCCATGGTCACCCCGGCCGAGTCGAGCGCCCTCCGGGCGCACTCGGCCAGTGCGGGCGAGCGCTGCAGCACGGGCCGCTCCGACAGGTACCACACGTCATGGGCGTCGGCCCATCCCCCGATGTAGGCGACTTCGTCGGCCCCCAGCCCCCACGACCGTGCCGTCGCGGCGTCGGTGACGATGACCGCCGCGCCCATGTCCACGTCCATGACGGCGTTCACGTACTTGGGGTAGGGGAAGAAGATCATCCGGTTGTCGGGCGTGACCGTCATGATCTGCGCGGCGTCGCGCCGCGTGGGGAACCACGACACCGGGTTGGCGGCCGCCACGGCGTTGAAGCGCGCCATGAGGTCTCCGATGGCGCCCCGCTGGGTGGCGGGGTCATGGCCGGCGCCGTGGGCCACGGCCGACTCCATCAGCGCGTACATGGTGGTGGCCTGCACGAGCCCGTGGGCGCGCTCCACCGGGTGCACCCCGAGGTCGGGCTCGAGCGGCGGCCACGTCTCGGGCCACCCTTCCGAGGTCGGCCAGTCGAGCTCGACCCCCTGCTTGCGGGCACGTCGGCGCGTGGCCAGGGCCTCGGCCCCGGCGATGAGGACCCGGGGCCGCCGCCCGGCGGCCACCAGCTCGGCGGCCCGGTTCACCAGCCACTGCGGTATCGACCCCCCCATCCCCGAGCACCGCACCTCGGCGTGGCGCGCCCCGATGCGCCGGGCCAGCTCGGCCGCCGGGTCGCCGTGGCGAAGCGACAGGGAATGGACCATGTAGAGGTGCGTGAGGTCACGCAGCAGCGAGTCGGCGCCCCCGGCCCGGTTGGCGGCCTTGGCCCCGGGCACGTCGTCGGCGGCGCGCCGGGCGGCGTCGTGCATCAGCGCGAACGGGTCCGGCGACGCGCCGGGATCGGTCTCTCGGTTGGTGACCTGGCCGGCGCCCACCACCACGGGGACCCGGCTCCAGTCCGTCACCCGCCTTGCTCGAGCGCCATGTGTCGGTGGAGCCGACTCAGTCGTGCTTCTCGGCGAGGGCGCCCAGGTCCGCCGCCAGGGTCTTCTTGCGCTCGCCGGTGTGGCGTCGGGGCCGGATCGAGGTGTCCACGTCGGCCGACTCGGCCCGCAGCGCCGACACCTTGCACCGGTCCTTGGGCCGCTGGGCGAAGGGGTCGAAGCGGAACAGGCGCATGGCGTTCTCGTGGGTGATCTTGTTGACGTCGGAGTCCGGTACCCCGGCCAGGTACTTCATGGCGATCTCGGGGGCATTGGGCCACGTCGAGTCGGAGTGGGGGTAGTCGCACTCCCAGCACACGTTGTCGAGCTCGAGGAAGCGACGGTTCTCCACGCCGAAGGCGTCGTCGATGAAGCAGGTGACGATGCGCTCCTTGAACACCTGGCTCGGGAGCATGTCGCCGAAGTCCTGTCCCGTCCACTTGTGGTGGTGCTGGTAGACGTAGTCCACCCGCTCGAGGAAGTACGGGATCCAGCCGATCCCACCCTCGGACAGAGCGATGCGCAGGGCGGGGTACTTGCGCAGCACCGGGGAGAACAGCAGATCGGCGGCGCACTGGATGATGTTCACCGGCTGCAGCGCGATGAGCACGTCGAAGGGGGCGTCGGGCGCAGTGATGGCCAGCTGCGACGAGGAGCCGATGTGCAGGCACACCACCATCCCCTCCTCCTCGCATGCCTTCCAGAAGGGGTCCCAATGGTCGGAGTGGAAGCTCGGCCACCCCAGCTTGGAGGGGTTCTCCGAGAAGGTCACGGCGTGGCACCCCTTGGCCGCCACCCGGCGCACCTCCGAGGCCATGAGGGCGGGGTCCCAGATGGGGGGGATGGCGAGCGGGATGAACCGGCCCGGGTAGGCGCCGCACCAGCTCTCGATGTGCCAGTCGTTGTAGGCCCGGAGCATGTCGATGGCCAGCTCCTTGTCGTCGGTCCGGGCGAACAGCTGGCCGCAGAACTGGACGAAGGAGGGAAAGCACATGGACCCCAGCACGCCGTTGGCGTTCATGTCCCGGATTCGCTCGTTGATGTCGTAGCAGCCCGGGCGCATCTCCTCGAAGGAGGTGGGCTCGATCCCGTACTCCTCGGGGGGTCGCCCCACCACGGCGTTGAGGCCCACGTTGGGGATGAGGTTGCCCTCGAACGACCACACGTCGGTGCCGTCGTCGTTGTGAATGATGCGCGGGGCGCGGTCCTTCCACTTCGCCGGGACGCGGCCCTCGAACATGTCCGGAGGCTCGACGACGTGGTCGTCGACGCTCACGAGGATGAGATCTTCAGCTTGCATCGCGCTCCCTCCCCCAACGTCCACGCACGACTGGCGATCATATACCTGACATCCGTGTCAGGCACAGGACGGCGGGCGGTCCTACACTTCCGCCCGATGCCCGCCGACGCGCCCCGAGGACTGGCCGCCGTGGCCGGGGCCGACCCCGAGCGGGTGGCGCTGGTGCTCGGCGACCGGCGCACGACCTACGGCGAGCTCGACGCCGCCGCCAACGCCATGGCCTACGCCCTGACCCGGTACGTGTCGCGCCCCGGCGGCCGCGTGGCGGTCATGCTCGGCAACTCGACAGAGGTCTTCGCCGTCTGGCACGGCGCCACCCGGCTCGGCGCCCTCGTGGTCCCCATCTCGACACGGCTCACCGAGAGCGAGGTGGCCTACATCGTGGAGGACTCGGGCGCCGCCGTGCTGGTGCACGACGGGTCGCCCGTGGCCCGCGCCGCGGCGGCCCGGGCCGGGGTCCCGGGGCTCGACGTCTCGGGTTTCGATGCTTCGGGGGCGCCGGCGGGTGCGGCCGGGCCGCCCACCGAGGAGTTCCTGGGCACCCCGGTGATCGCCATGACCTACACCTCGGGGACCACGGGGCGGCCCAAGGGCATCGCCCGGGCGGCGCCCGCCCCGGCGCGCCACACGCCGCCGAACCCCTTCGCCAGCTTCTGGGGTTTCGGTCCCGACGACGTCCATCTCATGGCCGGGCCCATGTACCACACCGCCCCGAGCGCCTACGCGCTCATGAGCCTGGGCGAAGGAGGCACCGTGGTGATCATGCCCCGGTGGGACGCCACCGAGTGCCTGCGGCTCATCGAGGCCGAGCGGGTGACCACGGCGCAGATGGTCCCGGCCAACTTCATCCGCATCCTCGAGGCCGACTGGCGCGGCTATGACCGTTCCAGCGTGCGCAAGGTCCTGCACGCGGCGGCGCCGTGCCCCGTGCCAGTGAAGCGCCGGATCATCGAGGTGTTCCCGCCGGGCACGGTGTGGGAGTACTACGGCGCCAGTGAGGGGATGGCATCGGTCGTCTCGCCCGAGGAGTGGCTGGCCAAGCCGGGCACGGTGGGACGTCCCTTCCCGGGCCTGAGCGTGCGCATCGTGGACGAGGACGGCGCCGAGCTGGCCCCGGGTGAGGTGGGATCGGTGTACGTGTCGGCCTTCGCCGGCCAGCGCTTCGAGTACCACAACGCCCCCGACAAGACCCAGTCGGCCTGGCACGGGGACTACTTCACGGTCGGGGACATGGGATGGCTCGACGAGGACGGGTACCTGTTCCTGGCCGACCGGCGCACGGACCTGATCATCAGCGGCGGGGTCAACATCTACCCGGCCGAGGTCGAGGCGGCGCTGATCGAGGACGACGACGTGGTGGACGCGGCGGTGATCGGCCTGCCCGACGAGCGCATGGGCCAGAAGGTGCACGCCGTGGTGGAGCTGCGCCCCACGGCGCCACGCGACGCCGACGCCCTGACGGCGCGCCTGGCCGGTCGCCTGGCGGACTTCAAGCTCCCCCGGACGCTGGAGTTCGTCGACGAGCTGCCGCGCGAGCCCAACGGCAAGGTGCTCAAGACCAGACTGCGCCAAGAGCGGATGCAACCGGCCCCGGCCGGTGGAGGGGAGACCACGACATGACCGAGGCACACGACGTGCGGGGCGAAGCCCGGCTCCTCATCGACGGCAAGCTCGTCGAGGCGAGCTCGGGGGCGACGTTCGCCAACATCGACCCGACCACCGAGGAGGTCCTGGGGGACACCGCCGACGGCACCGCCGCAGACATGTCCTCGGCCATCGCGGCGGCCCGCCGGGCCTTCGACGAGTCGACGTGGTCCACCGACCACGAGCTGCGCCGCCGCTGCCTGGAGCAACTGCACGCCGCCACCCTGGCCCACATCGAGGAGTTGCGCGCCGTCACCGTGGCCGAGGTGGGCAGCCCCATCGCCCTGACCTATGCCAACCAGGTCGACCTCCCCATCGAGGACCTCGCCTTCTGGGTCGACAAGCCGGTGTCCTACGAGTACGAGCACTGGCTCCCCGAGCGCGACGTCTTCGGCCAGCCCCAGCGCCGCCTGGTGCGGCGCGAGCCCGTCGGGGTGGTCGGCGCCATCACCCCGTGGAACTTCCCGCTCAACCTGAACCTGGCCAAGCTGGGACCGGCCCTGGCGGCGGGCAACACGGTGGTGCTCAAGCCCGCCCCCGACACGCCGTGGTCGGCCACCGTCCTGGGCCGGATCATCGCCGAGGAGACCGACATCCCCGCCGGCGTGGTCAACGTGGTGGCGTCGTCGGACCACCTCGTGGGCGAGGTCCTCACCACCGACCCCCGCGTGGACATGATCACGTTCACCGGGTCCACGATCACGGGTCGGCGCATCATGGCCAAGGGATCGGAGACGGTGAAGAACGTGTTCCTCGAGCTCGGCGGCAAGTCCGCCAACATCGTCCTCGACGACGCCCCGGACCCCGGCGGTGCCATCGCCGTGAGCGCCATCGGCGTGTGCACCCACTCCGGGCAGGGCTGCGCCATCACCACCCGGCTCCTGGTCCCGCGCTCGCGCTACGACGAGTTCGTGGAGCTGGCCGACGCCATGATGGCCGGGGTGACCTACGGCGACCCGTGGGACTCGGCCAACCTCCAGGGCCCGCTCATCAGCGCCAAGCAACGCGACCGGGTCATGGGGTACATCGAGAAGGGCAAGGCCGAGGGTGCCCGGCTGGTGCGGGGCGGGTCGAGGCCGACCCAGTTCGACAAGGGCTTCTTCGTGGAGCCCACCCTGTTCGCCGACGTCGACCCCTCGGCCACCATCGCCCAGGAGGAGATCTTCGGGCCCGTGCTGGCGGTCATCGCCTTCGAGGACGACGACGACGCCGTGCGCATCGCCAACGACTCCATCTATGGACTGTCGGGCGCGGTCACCAGCGCATCGGAGGAGCGCGCCATGGCCGTCGCCCGGCGCGTGCGCACCGGGACCCTCATGGTGAACGGGGGCTTTTGGAACGCGCCCGACGTCCCCTTCGGCGGCTACCGCCAGAGCGGCGTGGGGCGGGAGAACGGGGTGGAAGGCTTCGAGGAGTACCTCGAGACCAAGGCCATCGCCCTCCCGGCGCGCTGAACCCGGACGCCGCAAGGTCCGCCCACACTTTGGGGGCTCCGAGCTCGGGGCGGCGAGCCCACCCGAGGTTCGACCCCGTCTGACCGACTGGGAACATCGCCTCGTCGGCCCTGGTTCTGTGGCGAGGCGAATTACATCCGTGTTGTTCCTTCGCTGAGCTGCGAACTCTGACTACGTCTTTCCCCTGGCCAGCCGGTGTTTTCCCCGTCCCCTCTGGCAATTCCGATTTTTACTCACTACAAACTAGTGAGCAGAGGATGGCAGACCCACAGGAGGGGCAGCCGTGGATGCGCTCGACGAGTACGGCGATCAACTGTTCGGACGCCGCATTCGCCTGCGCGTCCTGTTGTGGGCCGACGAACAGCGCGACGTGTTCAACCAGTCCGAGGCGGCCAAGGGAGTCGAATACAGCTCTTCGGGAGAAGTCGCCAAGGAACTGGAGCGCTTGGTCCGGCTCGGCATGCTCAGAAAGTTCGGACGGTCATCTCGTGTGGGCCCGCAGAACTATCTCCGCGTTGATCACCCCGGGTGGGTGATCGCCGGGGCGGCCCGGCGCGCCGTTGACGCCGGTCTGCAGGAGACGGAGGCCGAGCCGAATTCGGCCCGGGTGGATCGAGCCCGGGTGGATCGAGGTCGGGTGGATCGAGGTCGGGTGGATCGAGGTCGGGTGGATCGAGGTCGGGTGGATCGAGGTCGGGTGGATCGAGAAGGAACCACCCGTGCGGGAGTGCAGCCCATTCACAGCCGTCATCCGGATTGACGACGAGCGGGGCGCACCACGACGCACGCGCCGAAAGCACGCGCCGAGAGCACGCGTGAAAGGAGAGAGGGCCTCTACTCTCGCCCGAGGATGGCGGTGCCGGTGGAGGAGATCCAACCCCCGGTGGCGTTCACGGCGGCCAACCGGGCGTTCTCGACCTGACGATCGCCGCATTCCCCGCGTAGCTGTTTCACCGCCTCCACCAACAAGAAGATGCCCCGCATGCCCGGTTGGCAGGACGACAGGCCGCCCCCGTCGGTGTTGGTGGGCAGCGCCCCGCCCACCCGCAGCGTGCCACCCTCGACGAAGGGGCCGCCCTCACCTTTCTTGCAGAAGCCCAGACCCTCCAGCGTCAGGAGCACGGTGAGGGTGAAGCTGTCGTAGACCTCCACCACATCGATGTCGGCCGGGGTGACGCCGGCCTGGCCGAAGGCCTTCTCGGCCGAGCGCACGCACGGGGACTCGGTGAAGTCGGGCCACTCGCTCATCGTCGTGTGGGAGATGGCCTCGCCCGTGCCCAGCACCCAGATGGGGGTGGCGGCACAGTCCCGGGCCCGCTCCTCGTGGGTGAGCACGATGGCCCCCCCGCCGTCGGACCGGATGCAGCAGTGCAGCTTGGTCAAGGGGTCGGCGATCATCCTCGAGGACTGGACGTCCTCGATGGTGATGGGATCGCGGTAGTACGCGTCGGGATTGAGCCCGGCGTTGTAGCGGGCCGACACGGCGATCTCCGCTAGTTGCTCGATGGAGGTGCCGAACTCGTGCATGTGGCGCCGGGCCGACATGGCGTGCTTGGCGATCAGGGTGTGGCCGAAGGGGGCGTCGAACTGGATCGGGCCCTGGTTGCCGAAGAACAGGTTGGCCCTTCGGGACCTGCGCTTGAGGTCCGCCCGCGACGTCGACCCGTAGGACAGCAGGACGGTGTCGACCAGGCCCTGGGCGATGGCGGCCACGGCGTGCTCGAGGAAGATCTCCCAGCACGACCCACCCACACCGGTCGAGTCGATGTAGTTGACGTGGTTCGCCATCCCCAGGTACTCGGCCACATCGATGGGCGGGAGTGCCCCCGTCCCGTGTGACATGAACCCGTCGACCTCGTTCCGGGAGATGCCGGCGTTGGCGAGGGCCCGGGTCGTGGCCTGGTGGTGCAGCTGGAACGCCGACTTGTCGTCGACCCGGCCGCAGTCCGACAGCGCCGCCCCCACGATCGCCACCCGTCTCGCCATCTGGTCCCTTTCTCGTCTTTTCGCGGTGTCATCCGGCACGCGCAGAAACCTGACACCGGCGTCGGAGAACGCGCTGAAGGGTAGCGTGGCCCTATGACCGAAGGCACGCCGGTGGCGCTGCGCGCCCCGCTTCGTGACGTCCCGCCCCGGGCGCCGGGGTCGGTGCGGCGCACCATGCACGTCGACGTGGGCCCCCGAGGGGAGTGGAGCTCCCCGCTCGCCATGGAAGGCGCCGCCCGCGACCTGCGCACCGGCCCCGACGACCCCGGGGGCGCCCCGGCCGCGGCGCCCCGGCCGGGGACGGTGCTGGCCGAAGTGCACGTCACGGCGGGATTCGACATCTCCCGGCGCCTCGAGTGGCTCACCACGTCGCCGGCGGCGCCGTGGACCGACGCCATCATCGGCACGCGCGCCGGCGGCGGGTTCCGGCGCCACCTGGAAGAGGTCGTCCCGGCGGCCGAGGCGAGCTCGCTTCTGCGTCAGGTGCTCGACGACATGCCGGCCGCCGCCCTCATCTCGGGGTACGGGCTCATGCGCATGGCGCGCCGCCAGGGACACCACCCCGGCACCCTCATGCCGTCGGGGGCCCTCGACCGGATGACCGACCTGTGCTCGGGGTGGCGCCGCGGGGGCACCGCCGTGCTCAGCACCGCCGCCGGGCACGGCGTGCCCATGCAGGACTGCCCCCCGGCGCCGCCGCTCACCGGGCCCGACCCCGATGCCTGGCATGCCGTCGGCGAGCTCGAGCGCGACTGGATGCGCCGCCGGCGCTGCATCGACGTCCAGGTCTCACCGGACGGCACCTTCGCCATCTGGGCCATGTTCCGCGACACCGTCAGCGAGGGCGGGGGCGAGGAGGTCGTGCTCCACGAGTACGCCGTGGAGGTGGAGGGGGTCGACGGCGTGGTGCGCTCGATCGAGGCCCAGCCGCGGGTGCTGCCGTTCCCCGAGTGCCCCGCCGCGGCCGACGCCGTGAGTGGCCTGGTCGGCTCCGAGGTGCGTCGTCTGGCCACCGTGGTGCCCGACACCCTGACCGGCATCGCCTCGTGCACGCATCTCAACGACCTGCTGCGCGCCCTGGGAGGCGTGGGGACGCTGCTCTAGAGCTCGCGTAGTCGAGGACCGGTCACTCGAGGACCCCGTCGTCGGCCAAGCGGCGGCGCTCGGCGGTACCGAGGCCGAGGATCTCGCCCAGCACGTACTCGTTGTGCTCTCCGAGGGTGGGGCTCGACCGCGTGAAGGTGGTGGGGGCCTCGCTCAGGCGGAAGCCGTTGTACTCGTAGCCGCACTCGCCCATGCAGGGGTGTTCCAGGGTGACGAAGTGGTGGCGGTGGTGCAGCTGGGGATCGGCCGAGGCGTCGCCCAGGTCGGCCACGGGCACGGCTTCGACCCCGGCGCCCTGCAGCGCGGTGGCGGCGTCCTCGGGACTGCGGCCCGCTGTCCACGCCGACACCAGCGCCTCGACCTCGTCGATGGCGCGTCGGCGGGACTCGAAGCTTGCGAGCCGGCGTGCCGTGGCGTCGTCCACGCCGATGACGCTCGCCAGGCGGGCCCAGTCGTCGTCGTCCCAGGCAGCCACGGCCACCCAGCGGTCCTCGCCCTCGCAGGGGAACGCTCCGTGGGGCACGGCACGCGTCGAACGGTTGCCTTGGCGCGAGCCGACATTCCCGTTGACGTCGTAGTCGAGCACCCACGGCGTGAGCGAGTACACCGCCGCCTCCACCTGGCTCACGTCGAGGTGCACGCCCCGGCCCGTGCGGCGCCGGTAGAGCAGTCCCGCCGCCAGCGCGCTGGCCGCGAAACGCGGGGCGAGGGAGTCGGTGATCGTCCCGTAGGGCCCCACCGGCTCGCGGTCGGGCCACCCGGTGAGGAGGTTGTAGCCACCCAGGGCCGATCCCTGGCCGCCGAATCCCGGGTAGTCCTTGTGCGGCCCTGTCTGTCCCTGCAGGCACGAGCTCACCATCACGAGGTCGGGCTTCTCGTTCACCATCGACGCGTAGTCGAGGCCGAAGCCCCGCATGGCCCGGGGGGCGAAGTTCTCCGCCACGGCGTCGGTCCACTGCATCAGCCGTTTGGCCAGGGCCACACCTTCGGGGTGCTTGAGGTTGAGCGTGATCCCGAGCTTTCCCACGTTCAGGGCGTCGAACATGTCCGACCCCTCCAGACCGCACGGCTTGCCCGGGGCCAGGCCGTAGGTGCGGAGGAAATCGGGGCGCGATCGCGACTCCACCCGCACCACGGTGGCGCCGTGCTCGGCGAAGTAGCGCACGGCGATGGGCCCCGCCGCGCCGGCGCCGAACTCGAGGAGCTTGGTGCCCGCCCACGCCGGCGAGGCCGGTGCCACCGCCGGCGCCGGTGTGGGTGCCGGAGTGCGAGCGGGGCGTGCCGGGGCGCGCCGGGCGTCTGTGTCGTCGAAGGCACGCGCCGGGCCGGAGGGCCCAGGCGGGGCCACCATGTCGTCGGGGCTGGTGACGTGGACGAACGAGCGGGGGAAGTGCGCGGCCGGCCCCAGCTCGCAGAAGAAGGAGCGGGCCTCGAGTTGGCGGCTCTCGATGAGCTGGCGGGGCGAATTGGCCGGGGCCAGCATGAGGTTGGTCTGCACGGCGATCTCGTAGAGCTCGCCCATGGTGTGACCCAGGAAGTACTCGGCGATGGGAGCGGCGATGGCCTCGAGCTCCTCGGGAGCGACCCGGTTGTGGTCGTAGGTCGTCCAGTCGCGCTCGGTCAGCGCCGGTGTGGCCAGGCCGTCCTCGGCCACCAGCCGCGTGATGGTCTGCAAGTTGGCGACCCTGGCCTTGCCGCCGCGCAGGCCGAAGGACACGAACCCGTCCTGACACGGCCAGATCTCGCGGGTGGTCCCGATGTTCGCCCCCGAGCGCTTGCCCCGCACCTTGGTGCGCGGGAAGCGGCCCACGTGGCCCATCGAGGCGATCATCACCGCCTCCTGGGCGGACACGTCCACGACCTGGGGGCGCCCCGTGGCCAGCGCACTGAGCGTGGCCACCACGGCCTCGGGGCCCACGTGGGCCCACGCCGTGGGCTCGGTGCAGCGCACCGGGGCCCGATCGGGGTCACCCGTGCAGTACATGTTCCCCGTCGAGGCCATCACGCCCAGGTCGCTCGCCCTCCAGTGCGCCCGGGGGCCGTCGCGCCCGAAGGGGGTGACCAGGACCCACACCGCCTGGGGGGCGCGGCCCGGGTCGAGGTCGAGCGCGCCGGGCCAGCCCGGTGTGGCCAGCACCACGTCGGCGGCGCCGAGGAGCTCGTCGAGGCGGGGGTCGTCGGCTGCGCTGGCCTCGAGGCAGGCCTCGCCGGCGTTCCACGCCACGAAGCGCAGCGACGTGCCGTCGGGGCCGAGCGGGGGCACGGCCCGCAGAGGGTCGCCGCCGGGCGGCTCGACCTTCACCACGTCGGCCCCGAGGTCGGCCAGGATGCGCCCCGTCATCGCCGCCGGCTCGCCCGCCACGTCGACGACGCGCAAGCCGGCCAACAACGCTTCGGGCTCGACCCCTTGGCCCGGCACGGCGAAGCTCGGGCGCTACGAGGCGGCGCGCTCGAGGACGTGCACGGCGCAGGCCGATCCCAGTCCGATGACATGGGTCAGGCCCACCCGGGCGCCCTCGACCTGACGGTCCCCGGCCTCACCGCGCAGGTGGGTGGCCACCTCGTAGAGGTTGGCCACGCCGGTGGCGCCGATGGGGTGGCCCTTGGAGATGAGCCCTCCCGACACGTTCACGGGGATGTCCCCGTCGCGCCACGGGCCCCGCCGGTCGATGAAGTCGCCGGCTCCTCCGGGCTCGCACAGCTGCAGGTTCTCGTAGTGGATGAGCTCGGCGGTGGCGAAGCAGTCGTGCAGCTCGACCAGGTCGAGGTCCTGAGGCGACACCCCGGCTTCCTCGTAGGCCTGGGCGGCGGCGAGCTTGGTGAGCGTGCTCACGTCGGGCTGGGCCATGTCGGACTCGACGTAGGGGTCCGACGTGAGCACCGACGACGTGATCTTGACCGCCCGCCGCCGGACCTCGGGGTCGAGGGTCTTGAGCTTGGCGTCCGAGCACAGCACCACTGACGCCGCCCCGTCCCCGGTGGGGCAGCACATGAGCAGCGTGTTGGGATAGGCGACCATGGCCGCCTCCATCACCTCGTCGAGGCTGAACACCTTGCGGTACTGCGCCAGGGGGTTCAACGACGAGTGGGCGTGGTTCTTCTCGGCCACCTTGGCGAACTGCTCGAAGCCCACCCCGTCGTGGCGCGAGGCGTAGTCCATACCCGCCTGGGCGAACACGCCCGGCATGAGCTGGGTCCCGAGCACGCCCTCGACGGGCATGACCGAGCCGTAGCGGCCCGAGGGCTCGAAGCCCTTGGGCGCCGAGCGGGCCTGGCCGGCGCTGCCCAGCAGTCCCATCTTGCCCATCTGCTCCACCCCGACGGCCAGGGCCATGTCGGCCTCGCCGGCCTTGATGGCCATGATCCCGGTGCGCACCGCGGTGGCCCCCGTGGCACAGGCGTTGGCCACGTTGTAGACGGGGATGCCGGTCTGGCCGATCTGCTTCTGGAGGCGCTGGCCGAGCATGTTCGACGCCTCCATGAGGCTTCCCGCCGCCAGGATCTGGATGTCTTGGATGGTGGCCCCGGCGTCCTCCAGGGCGTCGAGGGCGGCCTCACTGGCGAGGTCGATGGAGTCCTTGTCGGGGTAGCGGCCGAACTTGGTCATCGAGGCCCCGATGATCCAGGCGTCTCCTGCCATGTGTGGCTCCTTCTGTGCGACGGTTCTGTGCGACCGGAGTGAATCTGCGCGGGCGGGAGTGCCGCCGTCCTATACGGGGGTGAAGCCGAAGGCCACGGCCTCGGTGCCTTCCTCGTCGTGGCCGCAGACGAACGTCGTGAGCCGTACGGGCATCCCGAGCTCGAACTTCTCGGCGTCGGAGCCGGCGTCGACGATGTTGGCCTTCACCACGCCGCCCCCGTCGAGCTCGATGACCGACGACACGTAGGGGACCGGGACGTTGGGCGCGGCGCGGTGCACGATCGTGAACGACCGGAGCGTGCCCGTGGTGGCCAGCGCCTGGGGCGCGAACTCCCGTTGGCCGCACCGGGCGCAGGCATTGCGGCGGTCGAAGAACAGGGCCCCGCAGCTGGTACAGGCCCGGGCCACCAGGTGCGGGTCACCCTCGAGCACCAGGTAGTCGACAACGGGGATGCGCCGTGCGCTCGCCTCGCTCACGGGCTCGACCCTAGCCGGTGATCTGACACACGTGTCAGTCCACACATGCCACATGGCACACTTTGCGGCGACCGCCCGCGTACCGAGGAGGACGAGGCCGTGCCGGACCAGCCGCTCGAGGAGCAGGTGCTCCACCGTGTCGAGAACCGCGTGGCGTGGATCACGCTCAACCGGCCCGAGGTGCGCAACGCCATCACTCCGGACCAGCGCGAGCGGGTGATCGGGCTCCTCGAGGACGCCAGTGCCCAGGTCGACATCGGGGCGGTGGTGCTCACCGCCACCGGCGACGGGTTCTGCACCGGGGCCGACCTGCGCGCCGGCCGCCCCCCGGCGGCGGCGCGCCCCGAAGGCGCCCCCGACAGGATCATGGGAGACGCCTCGCGCATGATCCGCCGCGGCGCCCAGCGACTGGTCTCGGCCGTGCTCGACTGCGAGAAGCCCGTGGTGGCCGCGGTGAACGGCACGGCGGCCGGCATCGGGGCGCACCTCGCTTTCGCCTGCGACCTGGTGGTGGCGGCCGAGGGGGCCCGCTTCATCGAGGTGTTCGTGCGGCGGGGCATCTCCCCCGACGGTGGCGGCGCCTACCTCCTGCCCCGGCTGATCGGGCTCCAGAAGGCCAAGGAGCTGATCTTTTTTGGTGACGACCTGCACGCCGCCGACGCCGCCGCCCTGGGCCTCGTCAACCGGGTGGTGCCGCGCGAGCAGCTCGACCACGCCGCCGGCGAGCTCGCCGGAAGGCTGGCGTCGGGGCCCACCAAGGCCATCGGCATGGCCAAGTGGCTGCTCAACCGGTCACTCGACTCGGACCGCCGCTCCGCCTTCGACGAGGAGGCCTGGGCCCAGGAGCTCATCGTGGGCACGGCCGACGCCGGGGAGGGGTTGCGGGCCTTCGCCGAGCGCCGTGCCCCGGAGTTCAAGGGGTACTGACGGGAGGCGGCGAGCGGTCGGGGACGGCGCCCGGCCACTTCGCCTCGTCGCGGGCCCGGGTCTAAGCTGACACGAAAGTCAGAGAATGCCGCGCCGTGGTGCTCGGCGCGGCGGGTCCCTCCACCGGAGGGCGGCAGGGAGGTGCGATGACTCGCGAATACCGGCTCATCTCGGCGGACGGGCATGTCGTCGAGCCGCCCGACATGTGGACGAAGTACCTGCCCAAGAAATTCCACGACCGGGCCCCCAAGCTGGTGAAGGACGTCAAGGGGGGTGACGCCTGGGAGCTCGTCCCGGGGACGCCGCCCATGCCCCTCGGACTGGTGACCAACGCCGGGCGCTTCGGCAAGCGCTACGAGGATCTCGAGTGGTTCGGCTCGACCTACGACTCCATCCTGCAAGGCTCGTTCGTCGGCAAGGCGCGCCTCGAGGAGCAGGACTTCGATGGCGTGGACGCCGAGGTGCTGTTCCCCTCGCAACGCACCATGGCCGCCTTCATGGCCCAGGAGGACGACGACTACCACCTGGCCGGGCTCGAGGCCTACAACACCTGGATGCACGACGAGTTCATGGCTGCCGATCCCGAGCGGCTCATCGGGCTGGCCCAGATGCCCGGCGTCGACCTCCAGACGTCGATCAAGTGGCTGCGCGACGCCAAGGCGGCGGGGTACCGGGGCGTGATCATCTCCGCCTACCCGTCGGGCAGCTCCGATCTCTCGGCCGAGGACGACCCCTTCTGGGAGGCGGCCCAGGAAGAGCAGATGCCCGTCCACATCCACAGCGGCCTGCGCCAGGCCGGCAAGCGCAAGGCCGGGTCGTTCCAGAAGGCGGCGGCCTCGGCGGGCCGGGCCATCGGGCTGGCCGAGATGGGCGGGCCGGTGGGCGACGCCTCGCAGTTCATGTCCAAGTTCATCTACTCGGGGATCTACGACCGCTTCCCCGACCTCCAGATGGTGGCGGTGGAGTGCGGGGTGGGCTGGATCCCGCACTTCCTCGAGCACATGGACGACCACTACTGGCGCAACCGGACGTGGACCGGCTCCAAGCTCCAGCTCCTGCCCAGTGCGTACTTCCGCCGGAACTGGAAGGCGACGTTCATTCGCGAGCCGTTCGCGGTGGCGGTGCGGCACTGGATCGGCGTGGACAACCTGATGTGGTCCACCGACTACCCCCACCACCGCCACGACTGGCCCTACAGCCGGCGGATCGTGGAGGAGTCCATGGGGGGCGTGCCCGAGGCCGAGCGGCGCCGCATGGTGTGCGACAACGCCCGGGAGTTCTACCGGCTGGGCTGAGCCGCCCACCACCGCGGGAGGTGACCCGGATCTCCGGGGGCCCGCGGACATGCACGGGCACCACGCGCCGATGGCGCGCGGCTGGAAAGCGAAAGGGGCAACGCACGATGGGACTGCTCGACGGCAAGGTGGCCGTCGTCACCGGTGCCGGCCACGGGATCGGCCGCGGCGAGGCGCTCGAGCTCGCCCGGCAGGGGGCCAAGGTCGTCGTCAACGACGTCGGCGGGTCGGTGCGCGGCGAAGGCGTCGACAAGGGCTCGGCCGAGGAGGTCGCCGAGATCATCCGGGGCCGGGGCGGCGAGGCCGCCGGCAACTACGACGACGTCGCCGACTGGGCCGGGGCCGCCAACCTGGTGCGCCAGGCCGTCGACGAGTTCGGCCGCCTCGACGTCCTCGTCAACAACGCCGGCATCGTGCGCGACGCCATGCTGTTCTCGATGTCCGAGGGCGACTTCGACGCCGTGGTGCGGGTGCACCTCAAGGGCACCTTCGCCACCACCCACCATGCCGCGGTGCACTGGCGCGAGGAGTCCAAGGCGGGACGGCAGCCCCGGGCCGCCATCGTCAACACGGTGTCCTCGGCGGGGCTCCAGGGCAACGTGGGCCAGGCCAACTACGGCGCGGCCAAGGCCGGCATCGCCGCGCTGACGGTGATCACGAGCCTCGAGCTGTCGCGCTACGGGGTGCGGGCCAACGCCGTGGCCCCCGGGGGCATGACCCGCATCACGGCCACCTTGCGCAAGGACGCCGAGGTGCGCGAGCCCGACCAGCTCGATGACGGTGACTACGACCCCATGAACCCGGCCAACTCGGCGCCCATGGTGGCCTGGCTGGCGTCGGACGACGCCCTGCACGTGACCGGGCAGGTCTTTCGCGCCGTGGGCCACCGCATCAGCCACTACGTGCCCTGGACGCTCGGTGTCACCGTGGAGACCAAGGGCAAGCCGGCCCGCTGGGAGCCCGAGGACATCGGCCCGGCGGTCAACGCCCATGTCTTCGGGTCGCGCGCCCGGGTCTGCAGCTGGGCGGCTGATCCCGGTCGGCGCCCCGGGGGGCGCCCGCGACGATGGGGAGGACGACATGGCAAGCGTGTGGAGCTACGAGGGCAAGCGGGTGCTGGTGAGCGGGGGCGGCGGCGCCGGCATGGGGGCCGCGGCGGTGCGCGACCTGCTCGAGCTCGGCGCCGAGGTGCACGTGTTCGACGTGAAAGAGCCGGCGTCGAAGGTGGCCAGCTACCGCTCCGTGGACCTGCGCGACCCGGGCGCCATCGAGGCGGCCGTGGCCGAGCTGGGTGGCCCCCTCGACGCGCTGTTCAATTGCGCGGGCCTGCCCGGCCCTCCGTTCTCGGGCCTCGACGTCATGCTGGTGAACTTCATCGCGGCGCGCCATCTCACCACCTTGGCGGCCGAGCACATGGCGGAAGGCTCGGCGGTGTGCACCATCTCCTCGGCGGGCGCCTTCGGGTGGGAGAACGTCATGGACCAGCTGTCCCCGCTCCTCGACACCCCCGGGTACGCCGAGGCCCGGCAGTGGTGCGAGGACCACCCCCAGGTGGTGGGCGAGGGATACCTGCTGTCCAAGCAGGCCATCATCATCTGGACGCTGCACGCCGCCCTGGACCTCGCACCCCGGGGGATCCGCGTCAACTGCACCAGCCCGGGGCCCACCCAGACCCCGATGATGCCCTCGTTCGAGGCCTACATGGGCAAGGACTTCATGGACCGCTTCCCCAAGCCCCTGGGGGGCCGCAACTCCACCCCCGAGGAGCAGGGGCATCTGGTGGTGTTCCTCAACAGCGACGCGGCGACCTACATCACCGGGACCAACGTCTACGCGGACGGCGGGTTCTCGGCCGGCATGCTCACGTCGCGCCTGGACTTCTCGGTGCTCTCCGGTGAGACCCCGGCCGGCTGAGCGAGGCGGGCGCGGGTGACCCAGCAACGGGGGGATCTCGAGGAGTTCTTCCACCCCAAGGCGGTCGCGCTCGTGGGCTCGGTCAACCGCAATGCCAAGCCCGAGCGCCTGCGGGCCGCCTACGGCGAGCGCTGGGGCGACCGGTGGTTCCTGGTGAACGCCAAGGGCGGCACCATCGGCGACATCCCCGTCTACGAGCACGTCACCGACATCCCCTCGGAGATCACCCTGGCGGTGGTCAACGTCGGGACCCGGCTGGTGACCAAGACGGTGGAGGAGTGCGGCAAGCACGGGGTCCCCTACGTCCTGATCTTCACCGCCGGGTTCAGCGAGATGGGCGAGGCCGGTGCCGCCCTGGAGCGCGAGGTGGGCGAGATGGCCCGCCGCTACGGCATCCGCGTCTTCGGCCCCAACACCAACACCAACGCCTTCGAGGTGCTCCCCCAACCCCCCCGGCGCCGCGGCGGCCGCATCGGCCTGGTGACCCAGAGCGGGCACCAGGGGCGTCCGCTGGTGCAGGGAACCGAGTTCGGCGTGGCCTTCAGCCGCTGGGTGCCCACCGGCAACGAGCTCGACCTCGAGGCGGCGGACTTCATCGAGTACTTCGCCTACGACGACGACACCGCCGTGATCGCCGGCTACTTCGAGGGGTTCAAGGACCCCGCCAAGCTGCGGCGCGCCCTGGAGGCCGCCAACGCCCAGGGCAAGCCGGTGGTGGCGCTCAAGATGGGCAGCACCGAGGCGGGGACGCGCATGGCCAGCTCACACACCGGGCACCTGGCCGGCTCCGACGCCGTGGTCGAGGGACTGTTCGCCCAGTACGGCGTGGCCCGGGTGCGCGACCTCGACGAGCTGCTCGAGACGGCCGCCCTGTTCGCCAAGCTGCCCCCGGGCACCGGGGGGAGGTGCTGTCTGTACTCCATCTCCGGCGGGTCGGGCACGCTCATGGCCGAGGTGGCCGAGTCGAACGGGGTCCCCGTGCCCGTGCTGGCGGCCAAGACCCAGGCGGGGCTGCGCGAGATGATCCCCGACTACCTCACCGTGGCCAACCCCGTGGACAACGGCGCCCAGTTCCTGGTGTCGGCCCCCGTGGAGGACCGCAAGCGCGTCTTCGACCTCGTCGCCGCCGACCCCAACGTCGACGTCATCGTCATCGGGCTCACCGGCGCCCTGGGACGGCTCACCGACCGCTTCGCCGAGGACATCGCGGCGTTCGTCGACGACCTGGCCAAGCCGGTGGTGGTCACGTGGAACTCGTTCAAGACCGACGAGCAGGGATTCACCACCATCGTCGACTCCGGCGTGCCCTTGTTCCGGTCGTTTCGCAACTGCTTCACGGCGATGCGGGCCTTCGACCGGTACCAAAAGGCGTCGGCGTCGTTCCGCCACCGCAAAGCACTGTCGAGCCGCCTGTCTCCACAGGCGGCGGCCGCACTCACCGACGGTGCCGGCACCGGCCCTGCTCCTCTCGGTGTCGACGCGTCGCGGCGCCTGCTCGAGTCCTTCGGCATCCCCGTGGCCGGGGAGGGGGTGGCCCACTCGGCCGCCGAGGCGGCCCGCATGGCCAGCGCCATCGGCTTCCCCGTGGTCATGAAGATCGCCTCGCCTGACTTCCCCCACAAGTCCGACGCCGGGCTGGTGCGGCTGTCGGTGGGCTCGGCGTCCGAGGCCCGGGCGACCTACGGCGAGCTCGTGGCGCGCGCCCGGCGGGCCAAGCGCGCGGCGCGCATCGAGGGGGTCCAGATCCAAGAGCAGGTCGAGGGCGGCACCGAGATGATCGTGGGGATCACCCGCGACCCCGTGTTCGGCCCGGCCGTGCTCGTGGGCACCGGCGGCGTGTTCGCCGAGGTCCTGGCGGACGTGGCCGTGCGGCCCCTGCCCATCGACCGGCGCGACGCCCAGGACATGGTCGAGGGCCTGCGGGGCTTCGCCCTGCTGGCCGGCGCCCGGGGCCGCGAGCGCGGCGACGTGAAGGCACTGGTCGACGTGGTCCTGGCCGTGGCCCGCCTGGCGGCGGCGTGCGGCGACCGGCTCGTCGAGCTCGATCTCAACCCCGTCGTGGTACGGCGCCGCGGGGCGGTGGCCGTCGACTCCCTCGTGGTCACGGCGGGCTAGGCCGTGCAGCTCGAGCTCTCCGACGACCAACAGGCACTGCAGGAGTCGGTGCGCGCCGTGCTCGAGCGCGAGTGCCCCATGTCGCTGGTGCGCAGTGTGGTGGAGGACCACAAGCACGCCGAGGCGCTGTGGACCCGCATGGTCGAGCTCGACTGGCCCGCCCTGGCCGTCCCCGAGGCCTACGGCGGGCTGGGGCTCGGGTTCGTGGAGTTGGCCGTGGTGTGCGAACAGCTCGGCGCGTTCCTGTGCCCGGCCCCGTTCCTGGCCACGGCGACGCAGTACGTCGGGGCCGTCCTGGGTGCGGGCAGCGACGACCAGCGCGAGCGCTTCGTGGGCGCGGTGGCGCGCGACGGCGCCGTGGGGACCCTGGCCGTGGCCGAAGGGCCCGGGACCTACGAGGCGTCGGGCATCGTGTCGCTGGCCACGCCCGACGGGGACAGCTTCGTGCTCGACGGCGAGAAGTGCTTCGTCTTCGACGCCGACGTCGCCGACGAGGTCGTGGTGGCGGCCCGGCTACCGGGGACCACCGGCGACGACGGCATCGGCCTGTTCGTCGTCCCCGGGGCGTCGCTCGACACCGAGCCCATGCGGGGGCTCGACGCCAGCCGCAGCTACGTCACCGTGGTGCTCGACGCCGTGCGGGTGGGGCCCGACCGGGTGCTGGGCGAGCCCGGCGCCGCCGGCTCGGTGCTGCGGGTCGTGGTCCAGCAGGCCACCGTGGCCCTGGCCACCGAGATGGTGGGGACGTGCCAGGCGATCTTCGACATGGTGCACGCCTATGTCCAAGAGCGCGAGCAGTTCGGGGTGAAGATCGGGTCCTTCCAGGCCATCAAGCACAAGCTCGCCAACATGTTCGTGGCCCTCGAGTCGGCGCGTGCCACCGCCTACTTCGCGGCGGCCGCCATCGCCGAGTCCGACGAGCGCCTGGACGTGGCCGTCGCCATGGCCAAGGCCAGCGTCGGTGACTGTCAGCGACTGGTCACCCAGGAGGGCATCCAGTGCCTGGGCGGCATCGGCTACACCTGGGAACACGACATGCACCTCTACGTCAAGCGGGCCAAAGCGGGCGCCGCGCTCTTCGGCACCGGCGCCGAGCACCTCGAGCGCCTGTCGCACCTGCTCGGCCTGTGAGCGCTCAGTAGGCACTCAGGAGGCCCGGCTCCTCAGGGCAGGCTGGTGACGGGCACCGACGGGAGGGTGATCACCGGGACCCCCGACGGCAGGGCGAAGTCACTGGCGGGGGGCGACGACGAGTAGCTCGTCAGCTGGAAGGTCCCCCCCGGTGCCTGAGCGAAGGCCAGGATCCCCGAGTCGGTGACGCAGTACTTCACCGTCTGGCCCAAGCTCGTGTAGTTCACGCACTTGGCCGACAGGCCGGCGTAGGTCGAATTGGAGAAGGCCACGCTGTAGCCCGCCGTGTGGGCGGCGGCGGTGGCCTCGACGGCGCGGAACTCGTTGATCAGGTTCGTGGGGTTGAACACGTCGGTGATCGACGCGAACGGGTTGGGGCCGGTGGACGACTCCTCCACGCAATCGTTCTGGCCCCCGGCAGCGGTGCACAGGTAGCTGTCGGTCCCGTTGTCGATGAGTGACCCGCTCGAGAAGGCGAACACCGACTTCGGCGGCATCTGCTCGATGGTGATCGTCTGTGACGGCCCGGTGGAGCTGTGCGAGGTGTACACCGCCTTGAACGTGGCGCGCGCTCCGCCTGCACCGACGACGACAGGGCGCCCAGCTCGCCGGCGTCGGACGAGCCGGGCGCCGTGGTGGCGCCGCCGCCCGACGTCGTGTCGGTGGTGGCCGTCGTCCCGGAGTTGCGCGTGCCGCTGCACGCGCCCAGCACCACGCCGCTCAGCACCACCCCCGCCAAGAGGACCAGCCCGGTGGTGCGGAGCGATGCCTGCACGCTGAGCCCTCCTGTGGGTCCGGTGCTCGATTGGCGGCTCGTCAGTGGCCGGTGATCAGTGGATCAGCGGCCGGTGCCGGGGTAGCCGCCGCCACCGTAGCTGGCGTCCAGCGAGTCGTAGTCGATGGCGAAGCCGTTGCGGGGCAGCGCGTCGGTGAACACGACCGCCTTGGGCTTCTTGTACGAGGCGATCCGCTCCCGGCAGTGCCCGATGATCTCCTCGGCGTCGGCCTCCTGGCCCTCGCGCAGCACCACGATGGCGGTGACGTTCTGGCCCCAGGTGCGGTCGGGCACGCCGATCACCGCGGCGTCGGCCACCGCCGGGTGTGACTTCAGGCACCCCTCGACCTCAGTGGGGTAGATGTTCTCGGCCGCCGACTTGATCAGCCTGGTCTTGGGGCCGATGAAGGTCAGCGACCCGTCGGCCTCGATGCGGCCCAGGTCGTTGGTGTGGTGCCACCCGCCCGCTTGGCGCTGCTCGTTGAGCTCGGGGCGGTTGAAGTAGCCGTTCATCACCGTGGGACCGCGCACGGCGATCTCGCCCGTCTCGCCCGGCCCGAGCTCGGCCCCGTCGGGGTCGAGCACGGCGATGCGCACGAAGGGTGCGGGCCGACCGCTCGTGCCCACGCTGGGTTGCAGGGCGTTGAAGGTGGCGAGCCCCATCACCTCGGTCTGGCCGTACCCGGCGGGCCGCCGGCCCCAGGGGCTGTCGTCCACGGTGATCATCGCCGTCCACTGCGGCTTGCCGGGGAAGCCCCGCAAGCTCGACAGGTCGAAGCGCCCGTCGGCGTTGAGCTCGACGATCTGGTCCATGGTGGGCGGCATTATGAAGGCGCCCGTGCAGTGCTCCTCGGCGATCAGCCGGCACAGCTCCTCGGCGTCCGCCCGGGGCGTGAACACGTTGGCCCCCCCGGCCAGCAGCGTCGCCAGGGTGGTCATGAACGTGGCCACGTGGAACAGCGGCCCGCAGTCGAGGTACACGTAGTCGGCACCCACCCCCTGGATCTGGGCCATCAACGACCCCTGCACCACCAGGGCCCGGTTCGACAGCAGGGCCCCGTTGGGGCTCCCCGTGAACGCCGCGGTGTACATCATGAGCACGGCGGCGCGCTCGTCTCCGTCCCCGCCGGGGTCGTCGTCGGCCCCCGAGGCCAGGAACGCCTCGTAGCCCTGGTCGCCTTCGACGTCGTGGCCGATCCACCGCGCCCTGGACCCGCTGTCGTGGCGCGCCTGGCGCAGGGTGTCGCCGATTTCGGCTTCTTGGAAGAACACCACCGCCGGGTCGCTGTCGGTGATCACGAAGACGAACTCGGCCGCGCTCTGGCGCCAGTTGGCCGGGCAGAACACCGCGCCGAGCTTGGCCGCCGCCAACAACCCCTCGAGCAGGCGGTGGCAGTTCTGGCCCAACCACAACAGCCGGTCACCGGGGCCCACCCCCGAGGCGGCCAGGGCGTTGGCGAG
This sequence comes from uncultured Acidimicrobiales bacterium, assembly GCA_963731665.1. Taxonomy (GTDB): domain Bacteria; phylum Actinomycetota; class Acidimicrobiia; order Acidimicrobiales; family UBA8190; genus Chersky-840. Next base: position 930,515 of record CAVSWP010000011.1, read on the forward strand.
CTTGTTGACGCGCCCGTCGAGCGCCTCCCACGTGAGCCGGTACCCGCCGCACACCGCGCCCAGGTCGCCCGGGCGCGTGCTGGCGTGGCCCCGCAGGACGTCGGCCAGGGTGAGGTCGTGGAGGTCGTCTTTCACTCGTCGACCACTCGGGCCGCCTTGTACCCCGAACGGGGGATGGTCTCGCGCTCGAGCACCTCGATGGTCGTCTCGATGCCCAACCGCTCCTTGAGCGCCGCCGCGCACTTGCGGGCCACCTCGGCGTCATCGGCGGGGGCACCCGAGCCCCGCTCCACCCGCACCGTCACGGCCCGCTGTTCATCGGTGGGCCGCACCATCTGCCACTCCAGGGTGGGCTCGGTCACGTCGGGCACCCCCCGCAGGGCCGACTCCACCTCGTTGGCCTGGAAGCGCGTGCCCTGGACGGAGATGAGGTCCTTGAAGCGGCCGCCCCACAGCCCCCGGATGCTGGTCTCACCGCACGGGCACGGCTCGCGCAGGATGGCGCAGGCCTCCTCGAGGTCATAGCGCAGCAGCCCGTTGTCGCGGTCCAGGGTGGTCACCACCAGGTCGCCCCACTCCCCGTCGGCGACCTCCTCCCCGGTGGCGGGGTCCACGGCCTGCACGATGCCCCAGTCCTCGTTGATGTGGGCACCGGGGAGTTGTCCGCACGCGCCCCCCACGTAGGCGTAGCACTCGGCCCCGGCCGTCATCAGGGGCATGCCCTTGCCCATGCCGAACCCCGGCATCCCCTTGAACTCGAGCCCGGCGTCTTTGGGGTCGATGCCCAGCTTGGCGGCCACCTCGAAGAACCGGCCGGTGGAGAACCCCATGAAGGGGATGTCGGGCTTCACCCGGGTCCAGAACCGCAGGCCCTGCTCGGCGGCCTCGTCGGTGTCGGGCGGCGGCACCCAGATGTTGAGCATCCCGAAGTACTCGTAGGAGCCCGACAGCATGGGCCCGCCCCCGTAGAGGTAGGCGGGATGGGCGTGAGTGGCGATCATCCCGGGCCGGTACCCGTATCGCCACCACGTGCGGGCCGAGGACTCGTACTCGATCCAGATGTCGCGCCGGGTCCACAACGAGATGGTGGGAATCCCCGTCGTCCCCGTGGAGGTCCCCACCCGCACCGCGGAGCGGGCATCGGTGAACCGGTACTGGCCGAACGGCGGGTGCGCCGTCTCGGAGTCGCGCAGGTCCTGCTTGACCGTGAGCGGCACGTGGCGCAGGTCGTCGACGGTCTTCACGTCCTCGGGGGCGGCGATCCCGGCTGCCGTCAGCTTGTCCCTGAACAGCGGGACGGGATTGTCGAACACCTTGCGCAGCAGCGTGGCCAGGCGCTCGTTCTGCAGCGCCCGCATCTTCTCGGGGTCCATGGTCTGGACCTCTGGGTCCCAGTACTTCTGCTCCGGGTCCCGGGGCGGCGGCCCCAGCACCTCGGGTCCGTAGCTCGGCATGGTCCCTCCCGGTCTGACTCGGTATGACTCGGTGTGTACGGCTCGGTATACGGCTCGATCCGGCAACGGTGCGCCGGGTGTAGCGGCGCGGTTACTTACGGGGCAGTCCCAGCACGCGCTCGGCGATGATGTTGCGCTGGATCTCCGACGTCCCCCCGGCGATGGTGCCCGAGAAGCTCTGCAGCCAGTGCACCAGCCACGCCTCGCTCTCCCCGCGGCCCACCGACGGCGCCTCGTGACGCGACATGTCGAGGCCCGTGGCCCCGAGCGCCTCCCCCACGTCGAGCGCCAGTCCCCGGCGCAACTCACTGCCCAGGAGCTTGAGCACCGAGTGCTCGGCCGGCTTGGTCCCCTTGGCGAACTTGGCGAACCCCCGATATCCCAGCAGCTTCAACGCCTGGGTCTGCATGTAGGCGCGCGCCACCGTGGTGCGGAAGGCGGGGTCGTCGGCCAGGCGCCGGCCGCCGGGCAGTGGCGTGGTGGCCGTGGTGATCACGCGCTCGAGAATCTTCTCGGTGCCGGTGGCCTCGTTGATCCACAACATGCCCCGCTCGTGCGCCAGCGAGCCCCCCGCCACCGACCAGCCGTGGTGCAGCTCGCCCACGAGGTTCTCCGCGGGCACCTCGACGTCGGTGAAGAAGACCTCATTGAAATCGGCGTGCTCGCGGTCGGTGAGCTCGGCGATGGGCCGGGTCTCGATGCCGGGCGTCTTCATGTCGATGATGAGCACGCTGATGCCGGCGTGCTTGGGGGCCTCGGGGTCGCTGCGCACGAAGCAGAAGCAGTAGTCGGCGTGGTGCGCCCCCGAGGTCCACACCTTCTGGCCGTTGACCACAAAGTGGTCCCCGTGCAGCTCGGCCCGGGTCCGCAGCCCGGCCAGGTCGCTGCCGGCGTTGGGCTCGCTCATGCCCAGGCACCAGCTGATCTCGGCCCGCAGCGTGGGCAGGGCGTAGCGCGCCTTCTGCTCCTCGGTCCCCCAGTCCAGGATCGACGGCGTGATGATGGACAGGCCCTGGGGGTTGCAGCTCCGGGGCACGCCCAGATGCGCCAGCTCCTCGAAGTACACCATCTGCTGCACCGGGGTGGCATTGCGCCCGCCGTACTCGGGGGGCCAACCGGGCACGAGCCAGCCGTTTTCGAACAGCTTCAGCTGCCAGGCCCGCGCCCACTCGGGGATGTGGGCCGAGGACGTCACCCGTTCGGCGCGCTCGGACGGCGGGGGGAGGTTGTCCTGCATCCAGGCCCGCAGCTCGCGTCGGAACGCCTCGGTCTCCTCGTCGTAGTGCAGGCGCACAGCCGGATCGTAGCTGCCTGACGTCGGCGTCAGCTAAAGAGGTCGCAGGCCGCGCCAGGCTACGACAGGCCCCGGGTGAGCAGCATGCAGCCGGCGATGGGCCCGCCGCCGGCCGCCACCGCGGCGACCTCGGGCGTCTTGGGCACCTGGCGTGCCCCGCCCTGGCCGCGCAGTTGGACACAGGCCTCGTGCAGCATCCCAAACCCGTGCAACCGCCCGGCCGACAGCTGGCCGCCGCTGGTGTTCAGCGGCATGGGGCCGTCGAGGGCGATGCGCTTGCCCCCTTCGACGAAGGGGCCGCTGTCACCCTTGCCGCACAGTCCGAGCTCCTCGAGCCACACCATGGTGAGGATACTGAACCCGTCGTAGAGCTCGGCCACGTCGACGTCGCCGGGGCGAAGCTCGGTCCGCTCCCACATGCTGGCGGCGGCGTCGCGGGCGGAGAACGTGGTCATGTCGTCGAACTGGTCCCAGCTGGGCCGTCCCCGCAGCGCTGTCCCGATGGCGTTGACGTGACAGGCGGGGCTGGGCGTGTCCGGCGCGTAGTCGACGTGCGAGACCACCACCGCCGTCGACCCGTCGCAGGGCGCGTCGCAGTCGTAGAGGCACAACGGCGTCGAGATCATGCGGGCTCCCAGGTAGTCGTCGAGCGACATGGGCTGGCGGTACAGCGCCTTGGGGTTGAGCATGGCGTTGCTGCGGGCGTTGAGGGCGATCCACGCCAGTTGCTCGCGTGTGAGGCCGTACTCGTACATGCGCCGCTGGGCGATCCATGCCAGCCAGTTCGCCGCTGACACCGCCCCGTAAGGAAGCGTCCACTGCATTACGCCGGCGAAGCGCGGCACCCCTCGTCCGCCGCCTCCCCCGCCCACGGCGCCGATCCCCTGGCGCCCGCCCTCGCCCTGGGCACTGGACTCGGTCACCGTGCGGTACACCAAGACGTGGCGCGCCAGCCCAGCGGCCACCGCCAGACAGGCGGCGAACACCGCCCGGAGCTGCCCGGGCCCCTCGAGCCCACCGTCGTGCCAGTTGAGCCGGAGGCGCAGGGCGTCTTGCACCTCGGGGGTCGACGGCCCGGCGAAGCCCCCCGTGCCCACTCCCGCACCGGGGAAGGTGGCCAGCCCGTCGATGTCCTCGCGCCGCAGCCCGGCATCGGCCACGGCGGCCAGGCAGGCGTCCACGGTCAGGTCGAGCTCGCCGCGCCCCAGACGGCGGCCCACGTCGGACTGGCCGATGCCCGAGATGACCGATCGGCGCTCGAGGCGCTCGGGGGGGCTCACGGGCCCGACGCCGGCCGGAACAAGGGGAGCCACACGTCTTCGGCCTGCTCGAAGGTCACGTCCACGACCATCCCGATGCGGACCTCGTCGGGCGCGCAGTCCACCAGGTTGGTCGTCAGCCGGACGTCGTCCTGCTCGTCGATGGTGACCAAGCCGATCACGTAGGGGTCGGATCCCGGGATCCACTGCTGGTGGTTGACGGTGAAGGAGTGCACCACGCCCCGGCCGCTCACCGGCGCGGGGGCCAAGGCGGCCTCGAGGCAGTACGGACAGCGCGGCGCCGGGGGGTGCACGTAGCGGCGACAGCCGCCACAGCGCAGGAACCGCAGCCGGCCGTCCGCCCCCGAGGTCCAGAAGAACCGGTTGGTGTCGTCGAGGCGGGGAAGGACGCGCACGGCCGGGCCGCGCGCCGTCGCGCCTTGAGGGGGGTGGGTCACGGGGCGATGCTACGTCACCGGCGTCGAACCTGACGGCGCCGTCAGCCTCGCGGGGCTACGCTCGCCCCGCCGGTGCAGGCCTCCGATCAGACCGTGTGTACCCGATGAGCAACCATGTGTACCCGATGACAAGGAGATGCCGGTGAGCGCTGCCGCCAGTCTCGAGGGCCGCCGGGTGTTGGTGGTGGGGGCGTCGTCGGGCATCGGGCGCGCCCTGGCCATCGGCGCCGGCGCCCAGAGAGCGCGCGTGGCGCTGGCGGCGCGGCGACTGGCCCTCGTCGAGGAGGCCGCCGACGAGATCCGTGCCGCCGGGGGACGGCGCGCGCCTGGCCCTGTGACGTCACCGACGAGGCCGACTGCGGGTGCCTGGTCGCCGAGGCGGCTGCCTGGTTGGGCGGGATCGACGTTGTGCTGTACCTGTCGGGGTCCTCACCCCTGGTGCGGGTGGCCGACGCCTCGGCCGCGCTCTGGCACCAGATGCTGGCCACCAACGTGGTGGGCGGGGCCCTGGTCGTGAGCGCCGCGCTCGAGCACCTGCGCGCGTCCCCGGACCCCGTGGTGGTGGTGACGACCCACTCCATGGGCGCCCCGTGGCCGTGGCTCGGCGTCTACGGCACCACCAAGGCGGCGCTGGCCGAGCTCGCCCGGGCCCTGCGGGGCGAGGAGCCCCGCCTGCGGGTGGTGTGCGTGGCGGTGGGCAACACGGCGTCGTCGTTCGCCGACAACTGGGACCCCGAGGTGGCCACGCAGGCATTCGAGCACTGGATGGAGCACGGGCTGCTGCGTTACGAGGTGCTGCAGTCCCGGGAGATGGCCGACGCCATCATCGACGTCGTCTTGGACCCCACCACCGACGACGACCTGCTCATCGCCGGTCGGGAGCTGTAGCCGCCACCATGGCGCCCAGCGCGGCGCGGTCGATCTTCTCCATGGCGGTGCGGGGCAGGTCGTCGGCGAGCACCATCGCCTCGGGCAGCTTGTAGGAGGCCAACCGCCCCCGGGCGTGGGCGCGCAGGGCTTCGAGCGTGGGCGCCTCACCGACGGGCCTCGGCACGACCACGGCCACACCGATCTCACCCATGACGGCGTCCGGACGCGACACCACCGCCACATGGGCCACGCCGGGGTGATCGGCGAGGACGTTCTCCACCTCCAGGGGGAACACGTTGTAGCCGCCGCGCACGTACATCTCCTTGGAGCGCCCCGACAGGTGCAGCCGGCCGCGCTCGTCCACGAACCCCAGGTCACCGGTGCGCACCGCGCCGTCGGCGCTGAACACCGCGGCGGTGGCCTCGGGGTCGTGCCAGTAGCCCTGCATCACCGCCCCCGAGCGCAGGCACACCTGGCCGAGCTCGCCCGCCGGCAGGGCCCGGTCGTCCTCGGAACGGATGGTGAGCTCGACGCCGCTGCGGGCCCGGCCCACGCTCTGCTCGGCGTCCTCGGGCGGGTCGTCGGGCGCGGTCCCCACCCCCACCCCGGCCTCGGTACACGTGTAGCGCACAACCACGGGCACGCCGAAGCGCGCCCGCGCCTCGCGCACCAGCGCGGCGGTGGAGGGCCCGCCCCCCATGGCGATCATGCGCACGCTGCTCGTGTCGGTGGCGTCGAACCGCTCGTGGCGGAGCATGAGGGCCACCTGGGTGGGGATGCCCCCGAGGCCGGTGACACGGTGGCGCTCGACCATCTCGAGCGCCTCGCCCGCCGACCACCGCCCCATCAGGTACGTCGTCCCCCCGCCCCGCAACGTCTGGGGGAGCTTGGTCATGTAGCCCAGGTGGGCGAACGACGTCGCCGACAGGCCCCGCCCTCCGCCGCCCCAGCGCCGGCCGCCGTCGACCTCGCTGATGGCCTCGAGCTGGCGCCAGGTGAACAGCGCGCCTTTGGGCTCGCCCGTGGTCCCCGACGTGAACACCACCGCCACCGGCCGGTCCGGGCCCTCGAGCGCGTCGGGTGTGTCGAACGCAGTGCCGATGAGAGGGCCGGCGGCAGAGCGCGTCCGGCGGAGCTCCCCGAGGGTGTCCTCGGGGGCGGCCTCGACGTCGACCTCCACCACGTCGTCGACCTCGGCCACCTCGGCCAGGGCGGTGTCGCGGGCCAGCTCGGGCGAGGCCACCACGAGGCGGGGCCGGGCCACGGCCAGGCAGCGAAGGCGCTCGGGGGGCGACAGCCGGTCGTTGACCCCGGCGGTGACGGCGCCGATCTTGGCCGCCGCCACGTAGGCGACGGCATAGGCCGGCCCCGACGGCAGGACCAGGGCCACCACGTCGCCGGCGCCCACCCCCCGGGCCCGCAGGCCTCGGGCCACGTCGTCGGACAACCGGTGCAACGCCTCGTAGGACAGGGCGCGCCCGTCGGGCGTGACGTACAGCGCGGTGTCTGCGTAACGGGCGGCGGCCTCGCCGACGATTTCGCCCAGCACCGTCAGCCCAGCACCGTCAGCCCAGCACCGTCAGCCCAGCACCGTCAGCCCGGCCCCGCCGGACCCGGCCGCCTCGGCTGCTGCGAAGGCTGCGAAGGCTGCGAAGGCTGCGAAGGCTGCGAAGGCTGCCGAGGTGCCAGCCCGTAGAGCTCGGCGGCGTTGGCGCCCAGGATGAGGCGCTGCACGTCGGGGGGGAGCGGGGCCATGGTGCGGCGCAGGGTGTCGACGGCACCGGGGAAGGTGGCGTCGTGGTGCGGATAGTCCGATCCCCACACGATGCGGCTCTCGCCGATGGCGGGTGCCAGAGCCGGCAACGTGTGCTCGTCGATCTCGTAGCTGATCCAGCACTGCCGGGAGAAGTACTCGCTGGGCGCCAGGCGCAGGTCGGGGCAGAAGCTCCCGAAGCTCTCGGTCTGCTCGTCCAGGCGTTCCAGCCAGAACGGGACCCATCCGCCGCTGGACTCGAGGAAGACCACCCGCAAGGCGGGATGGCGTTCGAGCACACCGAAGGCGATGAGCTGCGCGCACGCCAGCATCTCCTCGAAGGTGTGCGACACGGCGTGGAGCACCAGGGGGTTGAAGGGGCGGTCGGACCCGAGCGTGGGGACGATGACGGAGCTGCCCTCGTGCACGGCGATGGCCATGGCGGACTCTTCGGCCGCGTCCCACAACGGCTCGTAGGCGCGGTCGGACAGCGAACGCCCGCAACACGGGTTGGGCCGCACGAAGGCGGCCACGAAGCCCAGCTCGTGACGCGCCCGGCGCAACTCGGCCACGGCGGCGGCGGGGTCCTGCACCGGAAGCATGGCCGCGCCGAACAGCCGCGTGGGGTCCGCCGCGCAGTACGAGGCCAACCAGTCGTTGTAGGCGCGGGCGATGGGCACCGCGGCGCGGGGGTCGTCGAGGGCCCAGAAGTACAGCCCCACCGAGGGGAACAGCACGGCCTGGTCGATGCCCTCGACGTCCATGTCGGCCAGCCTGGACAGCGGGTCCCACCCCCCGCGATGGGCCTCTTCGAGAGCCAGGAACGAGTCCGGGTCCGAGAAGCGGGCGCCCGGTGTGGCCAGGGACCCCAGCGGGACGGCCAGGATCTCCTTGCCGTCCACCACCACGTGCTCGTAGCCGTGGGTGTCGTGCTCGATGGTGGGCCGGTACTCGGCGGGCACCGCGCTCCACGCCTCGCGGGGCTCCACGACGTGTCCGTCGGCGTCGACCACGACCTCAGGGGGAGGGCTCACGGACTCAGGGGAGGGCGCGCCAGTCGTCGGCGGGGGGCATGGGGTGGCGGAACAGCCGGGCGGCGTTGCCCGCCGCCATCATGCGCAGCTCGTCGTCGGGAAGATGTCCCAGGGTCTTCTCCAGCACCAGCTGGGTGTCGGGCCACGTGGAGTCGGCGTGGGGGTAGTCGCTCTCCACCATGATGTGGTCGACGCCGATGCGGTGTCGCAGCTCCACCGTCGACGGGTCGTCGATGGTGCAGAACCAGAAGTTGCGGCGCAGCACCTCGCTGGGGCGCATCTCCGACGGCCACGCCGTGCTCTCGGAGCCCGAGGCCGAGTGCTCGAGCACGTAGTCGGCCCGGTCGAGCAGCATGGGCACCCAGCCGATCCCTCCCTCGGACATGGCGATGGCCAGGTCGGGGAACCGCAGGGGCACGCCCGACCACAGCCACTCCGCCGCCGCCAGCAGGGCGTTGACGGGGAACAGGGTGGGGAACAGCTCGAAGGGCGGGTCCGGCGACGCCAACGGCGCCCACCCCGACGCCCCGGTGTGCAGGCACACCACGGTGGAGGTCTCCTCGCAGGCGGCGAAGAACGGGTCCCAGGCGCCCGAGAAGATCGAGGGCACCCCCAAGCGGGCCGGGAACTCCGGAAAGCTGACCGCCTTGAAGCCCAGCTCGGCGTTGCGCCGGACCTCCTCGGTGGCCAGCGCCACGTCGACCAGCCAGGGGAGCTGCAGGGCGATGATGCGCTGCGGGTAGGTCCCGGCCCACACCTCGGCGTGCCAGGCGTTCCAGGCGCGCAGACAGGCCAGGCCCAGCTCGGGGTCCTCCGAGCGCGAGAACACCGACCCGCAGAAGCCGGCCACCAGCGAGGGGAAGCACAGCGAGGCCCACACCCCGTTGATGTCCATGTCACTGACTCGGGCGTGGATGTCGAAGCACCCCGGCCGCATCTCGTCGAAGCGCGACGGGTCCATGCTCCACGTGTCGCGCCGGCGGCCGGCCACGGCGTTGAGGCCGATGTTGGGGTAGGCGCGGTCCTCGTACAGCCAGTGCTGCTCGCCGTCGTCACCCTCGACGATGCGCGGGGCGCGCTCGGCCAGCCGGGCGGGCATGCGCCCCTCGAACAGGTCGGGGGGCTCGATGAGGTGGTCGTCGACGGAGATCACCGGTACCCGGATAGGGCGCGGCGCAGGGTCGGGCAGCAGCACCCCCTCGCTGGTCATGGCCGCAGGGCCGCCGCGCAGAACGCCCACAGGTCGTCGGCCACCTCGGTCGGGCTGTCCTCGATCTGGTGGCAGATCAGGGCGTGCAGGTGCGACACCACCAGATGGAACAGGGTGCGGGCGTCGCGCCGGGCGTCGCCGGCGCGCACCGCCCCACGCGCCTGGGCGGCCGCCACGGCATCCTCGAACACGCCCACGAAGGGGTCGAGCACACCCCGGAGCTGGTCGGGATGGGACTCGGCCAGCCGCAGGTGCTCGCGCACCAGGGCCGCCGCGTAGGGCAGACGTCCCTCGACGGTCAGGAACCGGAACAGCCCCACCACCGCCACCCGCAGCCGCTCGACCGGGTCGGCCTCGGCGTCGACCAGGGACTCGAGCGCGGCGGCGCCCCGCCGGGCGTCGTCCTCGAACAGGGCCACCAGCAGCTCGTCCTTGCCCGCGAAGCACCGGTAGAAGCTCTTGAGCGACGTGCCCGCCCCGGCCACGACCTGGGTCACGGTGAAGGTGGGCCCGGCCGCGTCCCACACCAGGGCGCGGGCCGCCTCCACCAGCCGGCCGGTCACCTCGGTGTGCCGGGCGCCGGCCTCGGGCAGCGAGCGCAGCCCGGCTCGACCGGTCTCGACCGGCTCGGCGCTCGTCATGTCCCGCGCCCCTGACGCCATCGGGATCGGAAACTATCATCCGCCGGAGAACGGCATTCTCCGCGACGGGAGGGCGAAAAGTGGGCGACGGGATCGGGCTCGTGATCGACGGCGCGGTGGTGCGGGGGGAGGCCGGGACCTACCCGGTGACCAACCCCGTCCGTCCCGCCGAGGTGGTCCTGGACGCCCCCTCGGCGTCCGCCGCGCAGGTCGACCGGGCCGTGGCGGCGGCGCGCGGCGCGTCGGCGGCGTGGGCACAGATGGCGCCCGAGGAGCGGGCCGAGCTGGTGGCCAAGGCGGCCGCCGCCGCCGGCGCGGCGGTGGAGGCGCAGGGCCTGGCCAACCTGCTCACCCGCGAGCACGGCAAGGTGCTGTGGGAGGCGCAGTTCGACTCCGGCACCATCGGGGGGATGGCGGGCGCCTTCGCGCCGTTGGTGGCCGAGGCGTTGGCGGCCCGGTCGATGTCGGGGGAGCGCGCACGACGAGGGTGGTGCACGAGCCCTACGGCGTGGTGGCCGCCCTGCTGCCGTTCAACTGGCCGGTGTCGGTGCTGGGCAACAAGCTGCTGCCCGCCCTGTTGGCCGGCAACACCATCGTGGTGAAGGCCCCGCCCACGTGTCCCGGCGCCGTGCTGGCGGTGGCGGCGGCCATGGCCGACGCCTTGCCGCCGGGCGTGGTGAACGCCGTGAACGGACCGGGCCCCGAGCTCGGGGAGATGCTGGTGTCGCATCCCGGTGTGGACATGGTGTCGTTCACCGGCGGCGTCCCCACCGGTCGGGCCGTGATGGCCGCGGCGTCGGGGGCGGTGCGGCCGGTGGTGCTCGAGCTGGGTGGCAACGACCCCGCCATCGTGGCCCCCGACGTCGACATCGACGAGGTCCTGGCCGACAAGATCGCCGGGGCCGCCTTCATCACCTCGGGCCAGGTGTGCATGGCGGTCAAGCGCCTGTACGTCCCCGAGGACAAGGTGCGGGCCATGGTCGACGCGCTGGTGGCCCGGGTGGGCACCGAGGTGGTGGGCGACGGGCTCGCCCCCGAGGTGACCATGGGGCCCGTCCACCGTCCCGCGGCGCGCCAACGCGTCGAGGACATGTTGGACGAGGCCGAGAAATTGGGCGCCACGGTGCACCGACCGGGGCGGGTGCGCGACGAGGACGCCGGTGCCGGTGGATATCTGGTGTCGCCCGCCATCGTGGAGGGCGCCCCCGACGAGGCCCAGATCGTGTGCGAGGAGCAGTTCGCGCCGGCGTTGCCCGTCGTGGGGTACCGCCAGGTCGACGAGGCCGTGCGCCGGGCGAATGACTCGCCCTACGGGTTGTGCGCGTCCATCTGGACCGCCGATGAGGACCTGGCCGCCGACGTGGCGCACCGGCTCGAGGCGGGCACGGTGTTCGTCAACAACCACGGGACCTCGGCCATGGACCACCGGGCCCCCTTCGGGGGATGGAAGCAGTCGGGCTACGGCCTCGAGCTGGGCCCCGAGGGCATGCTGGCGTTCACCCGGCCCAAGACCATCCTCCAATTCCCCGCACCACCTCGGTGAGGCCCTCCTCACCGAGGCCGTCCGCACCGTCGGAGTCCCCCAGGAGATGAGCGCATGCTGGACCTGTTGATACGGGGCGGGACGGTGGTGGACGGCACGGGCGCCCCGGCGCGCCGGGCCGACGTGGCCGTGCGCGACGGCCGGGTGGTGGCGGTGGGCACCACCGACGAGCCCGCAGCGCGCCACATCGACGCCGAGGGGTTGATGGTGACGCCGGGGTTCGTCGACCTGCACACGCACTACGACGCCCAGTTGTCGTGGGACCCCACGGCCAGCCCCTCGCCGCTGCACGGCGTGACCACGGTGATCGGCGGCAACTGCGGGTTCTCGCTGGCCCCCGCCGGCCCCGAGCACGCCCGCTATCTGGCGCGCATGATGGCCCGGGTCGAGGGCATGCCCCTGGCCGCGCTCGAGCACCTCGACTGGTCGTGGAACTCGTTCGGGGAGTGGCTCGGCCGGCTCGACGGGTCGGTGGCCGTGAACGCCGGCTTCTTGGTGGGCCACTCGGCGGTGCGCCGGGTGGTGATGGGCGAGGACGCCGTGGGCTCGGTGGCCACCGACGAGCAGGTGCAGTCCATGGCGTCGGTGCTGGCCCGCTCGCTCGAGGAGGGGGCGCTCGGGTTCTCCACCTCCCAGGCCCAGACCCACAACGACGGCGACGGCATGCCCGTCCCGTCGCGCGCCGCGGCCCGGTCCGAGCTCGAGGCGTTGTGCGCCACGGTGTCGGGGCATCCGGGGACCACCCTCGAGCTCATCGTGCCGGGGTGCATCAACGGGTTCAGCGACGACGAGGTCGACCTCATGGCGACGCTGTCGCTGCGGGCCGACCGCCCGGCCAACTGGAACGTGTTGGGAGTGTCCGCCCTCAACCCCAAGGGTCTCGAGCACCAGCTGGCGGCGTCCACGGCGGCGTCGGCACGGGGCGCCACCGTGGTGGCGCTCACCTTGCCCCACACCATGAAGCTGCGCCTCAGCTTCGAGCCCGGGGCCATCCTCGACAGCCTGCCCGGGTGGCGCGAGATGTTCGCCCTGCCCGTGCCCGACCGCATCAAAGTGTTGTCGGACCCCGCACAACGGGCCCGGCTCGACGCCGGGGCCAAGTCCGAGGAGGCCGGGATCATCGGGGCCCTGGCCCGATGGGAGAACCTCGTCATCGACGAGACCTTCGCCCCCGCCAACGCGGCTTGCGAGGGGCGGTCGGTGGGAGAGATCGCCAAGGCGTCGGGCAAGGAGCCCTTCGACGCGCTGCTCGACATCGTGATCGCCGACGAGCTGCGCACCGGGCTGCGCCCCCCCATCGGCGAGTCCGAGGCGGACTGGGAGCTGCGCGCCGAGGTGTGGAACGACCCGCGCACCGTGGTGGGCGGGTCCGACGCTGGGGCCCATCTCGACATGATGTGCGGCGCCATCTACTGCACGTCGATGCTGGGCGACGGGGTGCGGACGCGCCACCTGATGTCGTGGGAGGAGGCCGTGCGCCAGCTGACCGACGTCCCCGCCCGCCTCTACGGGCTGCGGGGCCGGGGCCGGGTGGAGGAGGGCTACTGGGCCGACATGGTGGTGTTCGACCCCGAGCGCATCGGCCACGGGCCCGAGCGCACGCGCGCACGACCTGCCCGGGGGCGCCGCCCGGCTGTACGCCGAGGGCATCGGGATCGAGCACGTCATCGTGAACGGCGAGGAGATCGTGCGCGCCGGGTCCTTCACCGGGGCGCTTCCCGGCGCGGTGCTGCGCTCGGGGGCCGACACCGACACCGTCCGCGCCGCGGGGCCGGGGTCAACGGGGCCCCCGTCGGGGCCGGGCCGATGAGCGGGGCCGGCCCGACGGTGCGAGCGGCGGTGGTGCACGAGGTGGGTGGGCCCTTCGTCATCGAGGACATCGAGCTCGCCCCGGTGGGGCCGCGCGACGTCCGGGTCAAGATGGCGGCCAGCGGGGTGTGTCACTCCGACCTGTCGGTGCAGCAGGGGACGATCCCCTTCATGTTCCCCACCGTGCTGGGCCACGAGGGGGCGGGCGTGGTGGTCGAGGTGGGCGAGAGCGTCACGCGCGTGGTGCCGGGCGACCATGTGGTGCTCACGTGGATGCCGGCGTGCCGGCACTGCTTCTGGTGCCTGCGGGGCCAGGCCATGCTGTGCGAGGTGGGCCTGACCGAGTCGTTGTCGGGGCCCTACGCCACCGTCGGGGGCAGCCAGCTGGTGCGCGGGCTGGGCACGGCCACCTTCGGCGAGCAGACGCTCGTCCCCGAGGGCGAGGTGGTGCGGGTCGACGCGTCGGTCCCCCTCGAGCTGGCTGCGTTGGTGGGGTGCGCGCTGGCCACCGGGGTGGGCGCGGTGTGGAACACCGCCGGGGTCACCCCGGGCTCGACGGTGGCGGTGGTGGGGTGCGGCGGGGTGGGGTTGTCGGTGATCCAGGGGGCCCGGCTGGCCGGGGCGAGCACCATCGTGGCCGTCGACCGGGTGGCGTCCAAGCTCGACCTGGCCAAGGCCATGGGGGCCTCCGCCGTGGTGGACTCGTCGGCCGAGGACGCCGTGGCGGCGGTGCGCGGCCACACCGCGGGCCGGGGTGCGGACTTCGGGTTCGAGGTGGTGGGCCGGGCCGACACCATCCGCACCGCCTTCGCCGCGGTGCGGCGGGGGGGCACGGCGGTGCTCGTGGGGGCGGGGTCGCCGGCCGAGCAGGTGTCGTTCAGCGCCTTCGAGTTGTTCGTGGACGCCAAGACGGTGATGGGTTGCGTGTACGGGTCGACCGACGCCGATCGGGACTTCCCGGTGCTCGTCGACCTGGTGCGCCAGGGCGCCATCGACGCCGAGGGCCTCGTGACGCGGCGCATCGGCCTCGACGACCTCAACGAGGCCTTCCGGGCCATGGAGGCGGGCGAGGTGGCCCGCAGCGTGATCGTCTACGACGACGGTGCATTGTGATGGTGCACGACGACGGGGATGCGGCTGTGCTCGGAAAGGGGTGGTGATGGCACGGGACCTGCGCGTGGTGGACGCCGATGCCCACGCCGTGGAGCCCATGGAGTTCTTCGCCGAGCTCCTGGCACGCTTCCCCGACCACGTGGCGCTGCGCACCGACACCAAGCTCGGGGTGTTGCTCGAGGGCCGGCCCTACCCGCAGTACGAGGGGCCCGGGGCGGGGTGCCCTCCCCAGCACGGGCTGACCACCGCCGCGGGCGTCGACCCGGGGAGCGTCGACGGCGTGCTGGCCAACGCCGATACCGACGGCATCGACGAGATGGTGCTGTTCCCCAGCTTCGGGTTGGCGGTCCCCTCCCTCGAGGACCCCGTGCTGGGGGCGGGCCTGGCCCGCATGTACAACCGCTGGGTGTCGGAGTTCTGCGCCAAGAGCGGGGGCCGGCTCCACGGGGTGGCGGTGGTCCCCATCGAGCACGGCCACGAGGCGGTCACGGTGATGGAGGAGGCCAAGGACCTCGGGCTGGTGGCCACGATCGTCCCCCCGGCGCTCAAGGACCGCAACCTGGACCACCCCGACCTGGACCGTTTCTATGCCGCCGCGGTGGCGCTCGAGATGCCCCTGGGGGTGCACGGGGCCCCGGGGATCCACTTGCCCAAGATCGGGGTGGACCGGTTCGACAATTACATCCAGGTCCACTGCATCAGCTTCCCCTTCGACCAGATGACGGCCATGACGGCGTTGGTGAGCGGAGGGGTGTTCGACCGCCACCCGGCGTTGCGGGTGGCCTTCTTGGAGGCCGGGTCGGGGTGGCTGCCGTGGTTCATCGAGCGCCTGGGCGAGCACTACGAGTCGCGCGGCGACTGGGTCCCGCGCGGCTGGCAGCGTCCCCCGGCGCAGTACGTCGAGTCCGGCAACGTGGTGGTGACGTGCGAGCCCGACGAGGACAGCCTGCCGTGCGTAGTGGAGCTGCTCGGCGACCGGTGCGTGATGTTCGCCAGTGACTACCCCCACTGGGACGGGGCCTGGCCCGAGGCCACGGCCGAGCTGAAGGAGCACAACATGGGACGTCTCTCCCCCGATGCGCTGGCCCGGGTGGCGGCGGGCAACGCCGAGGACTTCTACGGGTTGGTCCCGTGACCACCACCGCCCCCACCCCGGCCGCGGCCACCAGGACCGCCCTGCGGTTCATCGACGCCGACGGGCACGTGCTCGAGCATCCCGACGGGTTCCGCGCCTATGCCCCCAAGGGCTTCGAGGACCGGGTGTGGCACATCGACGTCGACGACCAGGGCCGGGAGTGGGCGGTCATGGACGACACCCGGACGCTGGCCAACTTCATGTCCCTGGCGGGCACGGCGGGCATGTCGGCCGACGACCGCGCCCGGGCCACGCGCGGTGAGCTGCGCTACACCGAGGTCCGCCCGGCCGCCTGGGACGCGCCGGCGCGCCTGGTGGACATGGACACCGACGGGATCGACCAGTCGGTGCTGTACCCCACGCTGTTGCTCGGGATCCAGGGACACCGCGACGTCGAGTTCGCGGTGGTGATGTGCCGCGCCTACAACGACTGGCTCTCGGACCACACCCAGTCGGGGGGTGGCCGGCTGTTCGGGGTGGCGGTGCTGCCCCAGCAGGACATCGAGCTGGCGGCGGCCGAGATCCGCAGGGTGGCGGGCCGGCCCGGGATCGTGGGGGTGTTCCTGCGCCCCAACCCCAGTGCGCAGTGGCGACCGTTCTCCGACCCCGTCTACGACCCGCTGTGGCGGGCCGCCTCGGACACGGCCATGCCGGTGGGGCTGCACCCCTTCCTGGCCGCCGATCTCCCCGGGGCGTGTGTGGGCCTGCGCATCAACCGCCTGCGCAGCTCGGCGAACCCCATGCCCGACGACACCGGGACGGTGCAGATCGACAACATCTTCTTCACCCAGGCCATCGCCAACCCCTTCGACATGATGAACTCCATGGCCTTCCTCCTGGCCGGGGGGGTGTGCGAGCGCTTCCCCGACCTGCGCATCGTGTTCCTCGAGGCGGGGGGCGGATGGCTGGTGCCGTGGCTCGAGCGCCTCGACCACCACTACGAGATCTTCGGGTGGGACGTCCCCGACCTCACCATGGCGCCCTCGGAGTACTTCCGCCGCCAGTGCTGGATCAGCTTCGACCCCGACGAGTCCACGCTGGCGTTCACGGCCCGCTCGCCGCTGTGCGGGGCGGACCGCATCGTGTGGGCGTCGGACTACCCGCATCCCGACGCCGTGTTCCCCGGCGTCACGCGCGAGCTCACCGAGGCCATCGCCGGGTTGTCGGCCGACGAGCAGCGCCTCATCGCGGGAGCCAACGCCGCCGCGCTGTACGGGCTCCCCGAGGGCCCGCCGGGCCGGTAGCCCGCCGGGCCGGTAGCCCGCCGGGCCGGTAGGCGGCGCACCGCTAGTCTCGGGCGCGTGCAGGACGACTGGCGCTCGCGCGTCCCCCATCTCATCGCCACGGGCCGGATCGTCTTCGGGCTCGGGCTCATGGCCACGCCCACGGCGGGAGCCCGGGTGTACCTGGGGGCCGAGGCCAAGCGACCCAGCGTGCGCTTCGCCAGCCGGCTGTTCGGGAGTCGCGACGTGGCATTGGGGGTGGTGCTGCTCCAGGCGCTGCGAGAGAACCGCCCCGAGGCGGTGAACCGCGCCCTGGTGCTGGGGGCGGGGTGTGACGCCTGGGACGCGCTGACGGCGCTGCGCAGCCGCGACCTCCCGATCTGGGGCCGCATGGTGGTGGTGGCCCTGGGCTCGACCTTCGCCGGGCTCGGGCTGGCCGCCGCGCTCACCCCCGACGCCGACCCCACCGGCTCCACCGGTTCCGGGGCGCCGGCTTCCACCGTCTCGCCCGCCTAGATGCCCGCCGGGAGGCCGGGACGCCACGTCGCCGCCGACGCCGGTGCCGGTGGGGGTGCGGGGGCCAAGGCCGACGTCGACGCCGACGCCGAGTTGCGCCGGCGTGTAGGTGCGCTCGTGCGCGACGTCGTGGGCTTTCCCCAGCCCGACGTGACGTTCAAGGACATCACGCCGGTCCTCGCCGACGGGGCCGCGTTTGCCGACGCCGTGGCATGGTTGGCGGCCCCGTTCGAGGGGCGGACCGACACCGTGGCCGCCATCGAGGCGCGGGGCTTCATCCTCGGGAGCCCGGTGGCCTACGCCCTGGGCACGGGCCTGGTCCCGGTGCGCAAGCTGGGCAAGCTCCCCGCTGCCACCATGGCGGAGGCGTACATGCTCGAGTACGGCGAGGCCACCCTCGAGATGCACCTCGACGCCGTGAAGCCGGGCGACCGCGTGCTGATCGTCGACGACGTCATCGCCACCGGCGGGACCCTGGTGGCCACGGCCTCGGTGCTGCGGCGGGCGGGGGCCGACGTGGTGGGGGTGGCGGCCCTGCTCGAGCTGCTGGCACTGGGCGGGCGCCAGCGCCTCGGGGGCCTCGACCTCCACGTGCTGTTGTCGGTGTGAGCGTGTCGACGAGCGCGTCGGTGTGAGGGTGTCGGTGTGAGCTCCGTGGCCATCTCGCTGGACGAGGTCGACGCCCAGGAAGAGGTCTTCGCCCGGGCCTTCGCGTCCGGGGACATCTCCGTGGCCCGGCGGCTGTACCGGCCCGACGTCGTCTACGTGAGCCCCACCACGCGCCTGTTCGGATGGCCGGCGCGCATCGTCGGGCTGGAGCAGGCGCTCGAGTTCATCCAGCTGACCATCACGGGCCTGACCGACGTGGCCTACGCCGTGGACGAGCGCGCCCTGATGGCCGGGGAGGCGGGGGCCTTCGTCCGCGTCCACTTCGACTTCTCCATGCAAGGGGCCCGGCTGCGGTCGACGTACGTGGTCGCCTACCGCTACCTCGACGGGTCCATCGCCCGCCAGGAGCTGTACTACGACCCGAGCGGCCGCTTCGAGCGGCTGTGACCTGCGCGCCGGTCTGCAGCCCGGGCCCAACTGTCACCACAGCCCACCCGTCACTACGGCCCACCCCTGACTACATGGGGATGGCTTCGTAGACCTCGACGGTCCCACCGCTCGAGAGCACCGGGCAGCCCTTGGCCTTGCCGGCCGCGTCGGACAGGCTGTTGGCGGAGATGACTGTGTAGCCGCTGATGCCACCGGCGGCGCCGTCCTCGCTCGACCCGTCGGCCTTGACCGTGCTCGAGGCACCGAACGGGTTGCCGTGGTCGACGATGTCGTCACCGAGGGTGCCGAACCATCCCATCCACGCGTCCATGGCCGCCTTCTGCGCCTCGGGTGTCTCGGCCATGGCGCCGCCGGTGTAGAGAAAAACGAACTTGCCCATCGTGGTCCCTGCCTTTCTGGTTTGTGTGAACAGTCGTGTCGTTGGTCGTTGGTCGTTGGTCGGGGCCGGCCCGGTGTTACGACGGCCCGAAGTCCGGTCCTGGGTCCGGTCCGGGGTCCCCACCGGCGCCGGCGGTGGCCAGGCGGGCCAGGTAGTGGCGCCAGCCGGCGGCGTGGGGCTCGACGGCTTCGAGCGGCAGGCCCCGGTGGACGAGGCGCACGATGGTGTCGTCGCCGTCGGCCGTGAGGGTGATCTCGACCGTGCTCGATCCGGGGGGCACGGGGTTGCCGTCGTCCTCCCAGCCCCAGGTGTAGGTCACCTTGTGCGGCGGGCTCACCTCGACGTACTCGCCCCGGGCGACGTGGGTGCCGTCGATGTTGACGCGGTAGATGCCACCAGGGCGGGCGTCGATCTTGTGGTCGACGCCATTCCAGCGCCGCATCTTCTCGGGGTCGGTGAAGTAGGGGAACACGGCCTCGGGGGGCGCCGCGATGCGGATCTCCTGCTCGATGACGTCATCGCCGGGTGGCACGTCGGGTGTCCTCCATGTCTCGCTCCACCGCCCGCTTAAGGCGGCGCAGTCCGGTGTCCCAGAAGGTTTCGAGGTACTCGCGTAGCTCCGCCAAGCCCTCGGGCCGGGCCCGGTAGATGATCCGGGTGGCGTCGCGGCGGCTCTCGAGGAGCCCGGCGTCGACGAGCACCCGGAGGTGCTGGGACACCGCCGGGCGGCTGAGGTCGAAGTGCGAGGCGATCTCTCCCGCCGCCAGCTCGTCCTCGCCGACCAGGCGCAGGATCTCGCGCCGGTGGGGCTCGGCGATGGCTCGGAGGGCGGCGTCCACGGACTGAAGTGTAAGCAGATCCTTACGTAAGTGGCAAGTGACAATTGTGGGGGGCGGAGTCGTGCCCGACCGGGCCGGGTGCTGCGCCCCCCGCCGCCCCCGGGGTCAGCGCCGGGGCATCTTGATGGCGCGGTCGGCGATGATGTTCTTCTGCACCTCGGTGGTGCCGGCGCCGATCGAGGTGTAGCGCTGCCACACGTAGTTGTGGCCCCAGTGGCCCTTGTCCACGGCGTCGGGTCCGCCCCGGGCCAGGACGCCGGTGGCGCCCAGGATGTCGACACCGAGCTCGGCGATGGTCTGGGACAGGTAGCTCCACTGCAGCTTGGCCAGGGGCACCTCGGGCCAGTTCTTCTCGCCCTTGAGGATCTTGGACAGGGCCCGGGCGTTCAACAGGCGGGTGAGCTCGAGCTGTGTCCACACCCGGGCGATGCGATCCCGGATGCCGGGGTCCTCGAGGGCGGCGGGGTTGTGCTGGCGGGCTGTGTTGATGAGGTTGTCGAGCTCGATGCGCATGGTGACCGACAACCCCGACGTGCCCACCCGCTCGTTGGCGAGCGTCCCCATGGCGACGTTCCAGCCCTGGTTCTCCGCTCCGAGCCGGTACAGCGTCGGCACCCGGGCGCCGTCGAAGTTGACCTCGCAGAACAGCTCGCCCCCGGTGATGTCCCGGATGACGTTGACCTCGATGCCGGGCAGCTCCATGTCGATGATGAGGGCGGTGATCCCGTCGTGCTTGACGCCGCGCTCGATGGCGGTGGGGTCGGTGCGCACCAGGAAGAGCCCCCACTTGGCGAGATGGGCGGTGGAGATCCAGATCTTGCGCCCGGTGACGACGTACTCGTCGCCGTCGAGGACGGCCAGCGTGCGCAGGTTGGCGAGGTCGGAGCCCGCTTCGGGCTCGGTGAACCCCTGGCACCAGTGGACGTCGGCGTTGAGGATCCCGGGGAGCCACATCTGCTGCTGGTCCTCGGTGCCCCAGCGCAGGATCATGGGGCCGATCTGCCACAGGCCGTTGGCGTTGTAGATGCCCGGGGTCTTGGCCCGGGCCATCTCCTCGGAGTAGATGGCGTTCTGCATCACGGTGGCCTCGCGGCCGCCCCAGGACTTGGGCCAGTTGATGGCGGCCCACCGGCCCCCGTGCAGGCAGCGCTGCCAGGCCTGGCGGCGCAGCATGGTGCGGCGGTCGGGGTTGTTCTCGTCCCCGATCTCCCCCGAGGCCATGAACGCCGGCAGGTTGGCGTCCAGCCACTGGCGCAGCTCGGCACGAAAGGCGTCGTCCTCGGGTGTGAAGGAGAAGTCCACCGCCGTCCTCAGCGCTTGAGCACTTCGGGGTTCACGATGTGGCGCGGTGTCGCCCCCGCCAGCAGGCGGCACAGGTCGTCGGCGATCGTCTGGGTGCCGTTGGCCTCGGTGTCGTAGGTGGCGCCCCCGATGTGGGGGGTGAGCACCACGTTGGGGAACGTGGTGAGGGGGTGGTCGGGGGGAAGGTGCTCCCCCACGAAGTGGTCCAGGCCGGCCGCGCCCACCTTCCCCGACCGCAGAGCCTCGACCAGGGCATCGCCGTCGTGCAGCTGGGCGCGTGCGGTGTTGAGGAAGACGACGCCGTCGCGCATAGCGGAGAACTGGGCGGCACCGATCATGGCGGTGGTCTCCTCGGTGACCGGGGCGTGCAGCGACACCACGTCGGAGGCGTCGAGGAGTTGTTCGAGGGTGTAGGTGGCGTCCGCCGCGTAGGGGTCGTAGGCCACGACGCGCATGCCGAGTCCCTCCAGGCGCCAGCGCAGGGCGCGCCCCACGGCCCCCAGCCCGACCAGCCCGGCGGTGCGTCCCGCCAGCTGCCACGCCCGGTACCGCTGGTAGGGGATGGTGCCGTCTTTGTAGACGTCACCGGCGCGGACGTCGCGATCGGCTTGCACGATCCCTCGGGTGGCCGCCAGCAGTAGGGCCAGCGCCAGCTCGGCCACGGCGTCGGCATTGCGGGCCGGGGCGCGCAGCACCGGCACCCCGGCGGCGGTGGCCGCGTCGACGTCGACGTTGTTGGGGTCGCCGCGCGTGCTCGCCACGGCCACCAGGGGGAGGTCGAACACGGGGCCGGCGCAGCGATCGGCCTCCACCATGATGACGGTGGCGCCCTCGCTGGTGGCCCGCTCGGCCAGCTGCTCGGCGTTGTAGATCCGCAGGGGCCGGTGGTCGATCCACGGGTCGATCACCAGGTCGGCGATCTCGTGAAGCAATTCGAGGCCGGGGCCCCGGACGGGGGCGGTGACCAGCGCCCGCGGGCGGGTCGGGTCCATCGATCCTCCTTCGGCCGCCGAGTTCCTTCATAATGGCCGAACAATGACGGTCGTGTCAGGTTCGGTCACCGTGGGCATCGACATCGGGACGACGGCCGTCAAGGCCGTCGCCGCCGACGAGAAGGGCACCGTCCTGGCCCGGGCCCGGATCCCGCACCGCCTCCTGACCCCGGCCCCGGACCACCTCGAGCACGACGCCGGCCAAGCCTGGCGACGGGGCCCCATGCGCGCCTTCAAAGAGGTGGCAGGTGGCCTCGACCTCGCCGGGGTGTGCGTCACCAGCATGGTGCCCTCCCTCGCCGCGGTGGACCGGCGCGGCATCCCCCGGTCCCCGGGTCTGCTCTACGGCGACGCCCGGGGCCAGGTGGTGGCCGCGCCCGGGGCATCGGACACCGACGCGGCGATACCCGACGCCGGGGGGTTCGTGCGATGGGCCGTGGCCGAGGTGCCCGGGGCGCGCGGGCTACTGGCCGGCGCAGGCCGTCGCCAACTACGCGCTCGGGCGGGTCCCCGCCATCGACACCGGCACGGCCATCTGCATGGGCTCGATGCGGACGGGGCACCATTGGAACGACGACGTGCTGGCCAAGCTCGGTGTGACCGAGCAGCAGCTCCCCATCGTGGTGCCCATGGGCCAACCGGCGGGAACGGTCACGGGATCGGACACCGTGCTGGCGGCGGGCACCGTGGACGCGTTGTGCGACCAGATCGTGTCGGGTGCCACCGAGGCGGGCGACGTCCTGGTGATCTTCGGAGCGACGCTCATCGTGTGGGCGGTGGTCGACGACTGGGTGGACGCTCCCGGACTGTGGACGCTTCCTCACACCGTGGCCGGCAAGGTCCTGGTGGGGGGCCCCAGCAACGCCGGCGCCCTCTTCGTGGACTGGGCCCGCACCCTGCTCTCGGGGGCGACCGGGCGCCCGCTGTCCCCCCGACGCGCCGGCCCCGACAGCCAGGCACTAGCGGACGAGCCCCCGCGGGCCGGGGACCCCGGGCGCGTCCCGGTGTGGACGCCGTACCTGCGGGGCGAACGGGCTCCGTACCACGACACCACCCTGCGGGCCGGTCTGCACGACCTCGACCTGACGCACGGCTCCGAGGCGGTGGAGCGCGCCGCCTTCGAGGCCAGCGGGTTCGTCATCCGGCACATGCTCGAGCGCGCCGGCATCTCGGCGCGTCGCATCGTGGCCAGTGGCGGCGGTACCTACGTGGTGCCCTGGATGCAGGCGGTGGCCGACGCCTGTGGCCTCCCGGTCGACACCGTGGGCGTGGCCGAAGGCTCGGCGCTCGGGGCCGCCTACATGGCGCGTTGGACGGCGGGCCTGGAGTCGTCTCTCGAGGGCGCCCAGCAGTGGGCGCGCCTGGGCCGACGGGTGGAGCCCGACGCCGCGCTGGGCCGCCGCCGCGTCGGAGCGGTACGCGCGCTTTCTCGCCTTCAGCCCCGACACCTGAGAAGGGCCCGGCCCCGGCTGGGAGTGGCCGGGGCGCTCTGCCATGCTGTGGATCAGGAGGTAGCGCGGTGAGCCCCAGGTCACACGAGCACGAGCACGACCACGATCATGACCACGACGATGACGTCGGTGGTGCGGGTGCCGGTGCCGGTGACGACTGGGTGTTTCCCTTCGAAGCCCAATTGCACGCCTTCGCGCCCGGATTGCACGAGGCCCAGAACGCCTGGTTGGCGCAGATCGACTCGTTGCGGGCCCCGGATCGCAAGACCCACGAGCTCATCCGCATGGTGTGCACCGTCATCCTGCGCAACCCACCCGGGATCCAACGCCACGCCATGCTGGCGGCCGAGGTGGGCGCCACGTGGGAGGAGATCGCCGGCAGCGTCGTGCTGACCGAGCCGGCGTTCGGGCTGTTGCGCGTGGTGGAGGCCCTTCCCTGGGCCCGTCGGGGCTTTGAACGCGGACACTCCAACGTCGACGACGGAGGAAAGCCTCGCCCTCCGGCGTGACCTCCTTTGGGCCTTTAGGTCGGCGACCCGACTCAGTCGTCCCCGGACAACACGTGTGCCGGCGGGGGCCCGCCGTGGAAGAGCGCCCGGTGCACCATGGTGGTGAGCGTGTCGAGCGCCGAGGCGTCGACGGGCTCACCGGCGAACTGCCGGAGTTGATGGAAGCGGTCCACCATGGCCACCACGGCCTCGGCGGCGGCGTTGGGGTCGATGCCCGGGTGTGGTCCCGCCCCGTGAATGCGCGCCGCCAGGGTGTGGGCCACCCCGCCGGCGGCGGCATGCGCTTGCGCCCCGAGCTCGGTGTCGCTCATGACCAGGTCGGTCCAGGCCCGCAGCACCGGCGCGTACCGCTGCCAGGCCTCGGAGAAGCGCTCCATCCACGTGCGCAGCTCCTGCCACCCGGCGGCGTCGGGGCCGACCGGGCCGAGGGCGTCGTCGAGGGCGGCGACCACTTCCCCGGCCTCGCCCACGAGGGCGCGCAGGAGGTCCTCCTTGTTGGAGAAGTACAGATAGAAGGTGCCATGGGACGTGCGGGCGACCTTGACGATGTCGTCGACGCGCGCCGCGTGGTACCCGCGGCGGGCGAACACGACCATGGCGGCGTCGAGGAGCTTGCGCATGGTCTTGCGACCCTGGGAGCGCAGGGCCCGCTTACTGGCGGGCTCCCCGGCGACGACGGACACTTTTGTGCTCCGGGACGCGCCACGCTTGCCGTTCGTGCCGTTCCTCGCGCCCGGGGTGCTCACCGGGTTGGATCCCGATGGCGCACTCGGCGTGGTCGCCGGTCCCATGCCCCGGGCATCGTAGTCACCGGCCCGCTGGCGATGCCTCGAAGGCGACCTTGATGGCCCCGCTCTCGTCCTGGCGGGCCACGGCCCGCAGGGCGTCCCACCAGCGCTCCAGTGGGAAGCGGTGCGTGAGCATGCCGGTGAGGTCGACGCGCCCGGAAGCGGCCATGTCGAGGTAATGGGCGATGGCGTGCTTGCGGACCCCGTCGATCTCCTCGACGCCGAAGGCGTTGGAGCCGGCGATGGTGAGCTCTTTGAAGTAGACCGGCGTCCATTCCCAACGCCCCGGCGTGGACACACCGCTTTGCACGAGGGTGCCGCGCTCGGCCAGCACGCGCACGCCGACCTCCAGGGTCTCGGGCCGGGCGACGGTGTCGTAGACGACGTCGATGCCCCCGGGGTGGGCGATGGGCAGCCCGTCGAAGGGGTTGTGGAGCACACCGCCGGACCACGCCGCCAATTCCTCGACCAGCGCAAGTCGAGGTTCGTGGGCCAACACCTTGGTGGCGCCGAGGTGGGTGGCGAAGGCTCCTTGCGCGGCGAAGCGGGCGACCACGGCCACTTCGACGTCGGGGTACAGCGCCCGCAGCACGGCCACGCTGGTGGACCCGAGCGCGCCGGCGCCGTACACGAGGGCCTTGCCGCCGGGCGGCGGCGGGTGGTGGAGGATGGCGTGCATCGACACCGCGAAGGGGTCGGCCAGCACCGCCAGGGTGTCGGGCACCTCCGGGGGAACGGGGATGAGCATGGAGTGGTGGGCGGCCATGAGGTCGGCCCAGGCCCCCGGGGCATCGGTGGTCACACCCACGTGCACGCCTGGCCCGAGCGCGCCGCGCGTGAAGCTCCAGCACAAGTTCAGGTCCCCGGCCTGACACGGGGGGCACAACGGGTCCACGCCGCGCGGTGCGCACGTGAGCCAGGGGTTCAACACCACGCGGTCGCCGACCTCCACGCCCTGGGCGGCCGGGCCGAGCTCGACGACCTCGGCCACGACTTCGTGCCCGGGGACATGAGGCAGTGACGAGAAGGCGGACATGGGATTGTCGACGTCCCCCTCGCCGAAGTCACCGAGCACGAGCTTGGCGTCGGACCCGCAGATGCCCGAGAGGATCGGCCGGGTGACCACCCAGTCGGGGCGCGGCGGACGGGCGTCCTCGACGATGTGGAGCCCGAACGGCAGCGACACGAGCATGCGCTCGAGGTCGTCGGTGGGCTGCGGTCTCGGCTCGTCGCGCGCCGGGGCGGCGCCGAACACGAGCGCCCTCACGTGATCCGTCCTGTCATGACGAGCTCCCCCGTTGGTTCACACGATCCCCTTGGCTTGCAGTTGCTCCAGCTCGGCCGGGGCCAGGCCGACCAGGTCGCACCACACGTCGCGGTTGTGCGCGCCCAGCTCCGGCGCGCCCGCCGGCACCGGACTGTCCTCACCGACCAGTCTCGGGAAGGGCGCCTGCTGGCGCAGGGGCCCCAGAACGGGGTCGTCCACGGCGACGAGGTCGTGGCGGGCCGAGAAGTGCGGGTCGAGGGCGATGTCCCGGGCGCTGTAGGCGGTGGCCACGGGCACGTCGTGGGCGATGCAGACGCGCTCCACGTCGGCCGCGCTCTGGCTCGACGTCCAGCGGGCCACCACTTCGTTGATGGTGTCGCCGTTGCGGGCCCGGTCGGCCAAGGTGGTGAAGCGGGGGTCCTCGAGCAGGTCCGGGCGCCCCATGGCACGACACAGGCGGCGGAAATTGGCATCGCCCCCGGCCACCACGCACACGTAGTTCCCGTCGGCGGTGGGGTAGTTGTCGAGGGGCGCCGAGTTCGACAACCGGTTCCCTTCCCGGGCGCGCACCGTGCCCAGGCGGTCATAAGCCGGGATCGTCCATTCCAGGATGCGCAACACCGACCCGTACAACGAGGCGTCGACGACGGCGCCCCGGCCTCGATCGGCGTCGGTGGCGGTGTCGCGCCGGTACAACGCGGCGAGGGCCGCCTCGGCGGCGAACACCCCGGTGAGGTAGTCGGCCACGGTCACCCCCGGGCGGACGGGCGGTCGGTCGGGCTCACCGGTGAGGTGGAGCAGTCCCCCGTAGGCCACGCCCAGTCGGTCGAGCCCGGGCCGCTGGGCGTAGGGCCCGTCCTGGCCGAAGGCGCTGATGCGCACCATCACCAGTCGGGGGTCGAGCGCGGCGGGGCCCAGCCCCCACTCCTCCATGGTGCCGGGCCGGAAGTTCTCGCACACCACGTCGGCGGTCGAGGCCAACCGTCGGAAGAGGTCCTGGCCCTCGGGCGTGCGCAGGTCGCAGGTGGCGCTCTTGCGACCGCGGCCCTCGACGGCCCAGAACAGCGAGTGGCCGTCGACGAAGGGCCCGATGCTCCGCATAAAGTCGCCGGTGGCGGGTTGCTCCACCTTCACGACCTCGGCTCCCCACTCGCCGAGCAGGCCCGCGCAGAACGGCGCGCCGATCCGGGTGCCGACGTCGATCACCCGCAGGCCTGCGAGGGGGCGCGCCACGATGGTGCCGTCAGCCCTGCTCGGGAGGAGCGTCTCCCCGGTCCCGGGCGGCGAAGACCTCCTTCATCGACCCCATCTGCTTGCGCTGCTCGAGAGCCGACAGCGCGGTGGCGGTGTTGTGCACCCACTGGTGCGCCATGAAGTGGTAGCGCCACGACGCCCCCTTGCCCATGAGCTCCCCCACGTTGTTGAGCGAGGCCTTGACCACCTGGGCGGTCACCGGGGGGACGAGGGCCACGCGCTGGGCCAGCTCCATCGTGCGGGTCTCGAGTTCGGCTCGGGGGACGACCTTGTTCGCCAGGCCCAGCCGCCACGCCTCGGCGGCGTCGAGCTCCTCGGCGGCCAGGAGGAACTCCTTGGCCTTGCGGATGCCGAGCTCCCAGGGCTCGACCAGGAGCTCGACACCGGCGCCGGTCATGCGCAGGACGGGATTGGAGAACGAGGCGTCGTCGGCGGCGACGATGAGGTCGCACATGCACGCCAGCATGAGGCCGGCCGCCACGCACTTTCCCTGGACCGCGGCGATGGTGGGCTTGCGGAAGTCGTGGATCTTGCGGCAACGATCGACGTACATGACCTGCTCGTGGTGGAACTTGCCTTCCGGGGTCTCGCGCATGGCGACCCACTCGTCGACCCCCTCGTTGCCCACCAGGGCCTTGAGGTCGTGCCCGGCGCTGAAGTGCTTCCCGGCCCCGGCCAGGATCACGACCCGAACGTCGTCGTCGGCGTCGGCACGGTCGAAGCAGGCGTCGAGGGCGTCGATCAACGCGCTGTTCTGGGCGTTGGCGACCTCGGGGCGGTTCATGGTCAGAGTCGCCACCGGGCCGTCGACCTCGTAGCGGACCACCGGCTCGTTGCTCGTCACGGTCCCCCTCCTCTGTCGGGTGCCACCGGCTCACGCGGCAGTCCCAGTACCCGTTCACCGACCACGTTGCGCTGGATCTCGTTGGTGCCGGCGAAGATGGAGGCCGCCTGATAGTAGAGCCAGGCCCGCTGCCACGAGCCGTCCCCGGGATTCCCGACGGCGTCGCGCCACAGGGGGGCAGCGGGCCCCAGCACCTCCAGGGCCAGGCGGTGCAGGCGCTTGCTCATCTCACTCCAGTACAGCTTGAGGATGCTCCCCTCGGGCCCGGGCTCCAGGCCCCGCTGCAACTTGGAGAGCGAGCGCCAGTTGTGCAGCTGGAACAGCCGGACCTCGACATAGGCCTGGGCCAGCTGTCGGCGGAGCCGGGTGTCGTCGAAGGCGCCGGTGGCGGCCGCCATCGAGAGGAGCTCCTCGAGGTGCTGGAGGTGGATGACGAGCTGTCGGGGATTGACCCCTCGTTCGTTGGACAGCGTCGAGCCCGCCACCCGCCACCCCTCGCCGGGGGCACCCACCAACTGGTCGTCGGGAACGAACACCTCGTCCAGCTCCACCTCGTTGAATTCGGCTTCTCCGGTGAGCTGCACCAGGGGATGGACCCCCACGCCCGGGGCGTGCATGTCGACCACGAAGAACGACAGGCCCCGGTGCTTGGGGGCCGAAGGATCACTGCGAGCCAGGCACACCCCCCAGTCGGCGAACTGGGCGTACGAGGTCCACACCTTGCGGCCTTCGAGCTGCCAACCACCGTCGACCCGGCGCGCCGTGGTGCGCACGGCGGCGAGGTCCGAGCCGGCGTCGGGCTCGGAGAACAGCTGGCACCACAGGTCCCCCGCCGGGGGGATCGAGGGCAACCACCGGGCCTTCTGGTCATCGGTCCCGTGCGCCAGCAGGGTCGGCCCCGCCAGGTTCACGCCGATGCGACCGACGAGCTCGGGGGCGCGGGCGCGCGCCAATTCCTCTTGGACGACGAAGTTCTCGGCGGGCCCGAGGTCGCGGCCTCCGTAGGCCTGGGGCCACGTCACGGCCACCCACCCCGCGCCGGCCAGGTCCGACTGCCAGCGGCGCCCGAAGGCCACCTCGTCGCCGAGGTCCTCGAAGCGCGGCGGCAGACCCACCCCGTACTCCCATGGCAGGTGGCGCTGGAGCCACTCCCGCAGCTGCCCGCGGAGGCGCTCCTGTTCAGGCGTCGTGGTCAGGTCCATCGCCCTCGCCAGCATGACACACGCGTCAGACTCCTGATTGGGGCGTCGGTAGGCTCGGCGAGTGGACTTCGAGCTCTCGGTGGACCAGGTCGCACTGCGCGAGGCCGCGTCGAACCTCCTCGACGGGACCTGCCCCATCGGCCGTGTGCGGGAGGTGGCGGCCACCGAGCGCCATGTCGACGACGCCCTGTGGGCGGCGATGTCCGAGCAGGGGTGGCCGGCGGTGGAGAGCGCCGTCGAGGACGGGGGCCTGGGCCTCGGAATGGTCGAGGTGGCCGTCCTGGGCGAGCAGCTGGGGAGCCATCTGGCGCCGGTCCCCTTCGCGGGGACCGTGGTGGCGCAGGGGGCATTGGCCTCGGCCATCTCGAGGGGCGCGCTGGACGCCGCCACGGGCCTCGGCGACAGCGATGCCGGCACGTGGGCGCGTCGGCTGGCGTCGGGCGAGGCCATCGGGGCGGTGGCATGGTCGCGCCGGGCCGACGCGGTGCGCGCCCGGCGAGACGGCGAGGGAACGTGGCGATTGACGGGCCGCTCCGACCCGGTGGTCGACGGACCGCAGGCCGACGTGGTGGTGGTGTTCGCCCAGAGCGACGATGGCCCGGCCGTCCTGGCGCTGGCGCCCGACGACGACGCCCGTCCCTCCGCCGAGCCGGCCATGGACAACACCCGCAGCCTGGGTTGGCTGACGCTCGATGACCGGCAGGCGGTGTGGCTCGGCGACGACCGCGCCGCCGATGTCGTGCTCGACCGGGCGGTGGCCGCCGTGTGTGCCGAGATGCTGGGTGCCGCCGATGTGGTGTTGGCGATGACGGTGCAGTACGCCAAGGATCGGGTCCAGTTCGGGCGGGCCATCGGGGGCTTTCAAGCCGTGAAGCACCGCTGTGCCGACATGCTGGTCGACGTGGAGGGCATGCGCTCGGCCGCCTACTACGCGGCGTGGGCCGTCGGTGCCGGCGACCCCGAAGCCTCAGCGGCGGCCTCGACCGCCAAGGTGTGGTGCTCCGACGCCGCCCGGCGGGTCATGGCCTCGGGGCTCCAGGTCCACGGCGGCATCGGCTTCACGTGGGAACACGATCTCCACCTGTTCCTGAAGCGTTCACAGCTGGACCAGGTGAGCTTCGGGGACGCCGCCCATCACCGAGAGCGGATCGCCGCGATCCTCAGGGCGCGCGCCGAGGCCGGTCTGCCGGTGTTCTGAGGCGCACCTGCGCCGGGCGCGCCGGCGCGTCGGGCGCGCGTCGCCGCCCACTGTCTTCATCGGCGGAGGCGGATGATGGCGAGCGGCGCCGCGACGCCGACGATGAGGGCGCACCACGCCAGCGACACCGGAAGGTAGTACCCCAGCGAGTGGCCCAGCACGGCCTGGGCGGCGTGCCCTTCGGTCAGGATCCGCACCGTGTCCACCATCACCGTCACGGGCTGATGGTTGGCGAAGGGCTGCATCCATCCGGGCATGGTGGACACCGGGACGTAGGCGCTCGACACGAAGGTCAGCGGGAACACCAGGAACGACAGGCTCTGGGCCGCTTGCGGGCTTCCCGCGAACAGGCCGAGGGCGACGAAGAGCCATACGAAGGCGAAGCCGTAGAGCGCGCACATGCCGAACGCTCCCAGGGCGTCTGCGGCCGTGCCGTGGATGCGAAACCCGATGGCGAAGCCGATGCCCGTGGTGATGGCCAGGCTCAACGTCATGAGCGCAGTGTTGGCCCACACGTTGCCGTCGATGATCGAGAAGCGCGAGATGGGGAGGCTCCTCAGGCGGTCCATCAAGCCCAGGCTGAGGTCCTCGGCGACACCCGCGGACGCGCCCATCCCGGTGAACAGCACACTGGTCGCCACGAATCCCGGCACCAGGAAGTCCACGTACGACAACGACCCCGTGTGTCCTACCGCGCCGCCGAAGACGTAGCGGAAGATCAACAGGAACAGGGCGCCCTGGGCGGTGCCGGCCACGATGAGCTGCGGGGTGCGGACGAACTTCTTCACGGTGCGCCCTGCGACCGTCAGGGTAGAGACGATCACCGAGGCGCCAGGGCTGAGAGTCGTGCCAGAAGGGTCGATGGTCGTGGTCGTCATGACAAGCACCTTTCCGGTGAGGCGACGTGATGGTCGGAGTCGGAGTCAGGGCGATCGTCGGAGTCGGGGTCAGGCTCGGCACTCGACGTCGTGCCGGTCAGTTTCAGGAAGACCTCGTCCAGGGTCGGGTGGCGAACGGTGATGTCCTCGATCTCGATGCCGGCGTCGTCGAGGGCACGGACCACCACGGCCAGCACCCCGGATCCCTTGGGTGCGTCGATCGAGCACCGCTGGGTGCCGGCGTCGATCGATGGGGTGCCGACCCCGAGGTGTTCGATGACGCCGGCTGCTCGAGCCAGGGTCGAGGCCTCCCGGGTGTGCAGCTCGAGCACGTCGGCGCCCACGCGCCGCTTGAGCTCGGCCGGCGATCCCTGCGCCACCACCATCCCGCCGTCGATGATCACGATGAGGGCGGCCAGATGGTCGGCCTCATCGAGGTACTGCGTGGTGAGCACGATGTCCGTGCCCGCCTCGCCCAGGGCCTTGATGGCGTCCCACAGTTCGATGCGGCTTCGGGGGTCCAGCCCGGTCGTGGGCTCGTCGAGGAGGAGCAAACGGGGAGAGCCCACGAGGCTGGCGCCGA
The DNA here is from genome assembly GCA_963731665.1 of uncultured Acidimicrobiales bacterium. Taxonomy (GTDB): domain Bacteria; phylum Actinomycetota; class Acidimicrobiia; order Acidimicrobiales; family UBA8190; genus Chersky-840. Next base: position 962,372 of record CAVSWP010000011.1, read on the forward strand.
GGTCGAGGCGTCGGCGCATCCCGCCTGAGTAGGTCTTCACCAGGCGGTCGCCGGCATCGGCCAGGCCGAGCTGTTCCAGGGTGGCGAGGCTGGCGGCACCCGCCGATCGCCGGGACTGACCGTAGAGCCGGGCCACCATGGTCAGGTTCTCCCGGCCGGTCATCATTTCCTCGACCGCCGCCGATTGGCCGGCCAGGCCGATCATCCGGCGCACCGTCTGTGCGTCGCGGACCACGTCGTGGCCGGCCACCGTCAGGGACCCGGCATCGGGACGCAACAACGTGGCCACGGAGCGCACGAGCGTCGTCTTGCCCGCGCCGTTGGGGCCGAGAATGGCCACGATGCGTCCGGACGGGACGCTGAGATCCAATTCGGCGAGGGCGGTGACGCGTCCGAAGCGCTTGGTGAGGCCGCGGGCCTCGATGAGGGCAGTCATGGGTGTTCCTCTCTGAGTGTCGGGATCCGCGTGCATGCGGACCTGTGTGAGAGAGGTCGATCCCTGTCGGTGCCCTACGCTGTGGGTGCAGCCCGAGCGAGGTTCCTTCGGAACCGACCTCGTGGTTTCAAGGCCGGGGCCGCGTGCACCAACACGCGGCCCCGAGCCGTCTCAACGATCCGAGTCCGCCACCTCCTCGGCTGCTGCGGCCTTCTCGGCTGCTGCGGCTTCCTCGGGCAGCTCGGCTTCCTCGGGCAGCGCGACACCGTCTACCATGTCAGCCCCCTCGGGCAGGGCGGGCATGGCAGCGGAAGCGGGAGCGTAGAAGGAGCGCCAGTGTTCGATGCCGTCGAGCGAGCCGTCGTCGATCTCCTTGATCAACACCCGGACGAAGTCGAGCTCGGCTTCCAGGAGCTTTTCCTCGTACTCGCCCTCGAGCTCGAACAGGCGCGGCAGCCCGTACTCGTCGCCGGCCCGCAGGGCAGCGCGCAGTTGGGTCAGTCTGATCTCGAGCGCCAGGGCGCGGCTTCGCATCGCCTCCAAGGCGTCGTCGGTGGCCAGGGCAGGGAGGAACGACAGGGCCACCATGAAATGCGGGTATTCCTTGGCGGGCACGGCCACCAACTCGGTGAGCCAGTCCGTCAGCTCCCGGACGCCCTCGTCGGTGATCTCGTAGACGGTGCGTTCGGGCCGCCGACCCTCCCGGACGGTCTCGCCGGCCCGGATGAACCCCCGTTTCTCGAGGGAGTCCACCACCGCGTACAGCGAGCCGTAATTCAGTCGGACGCTCTCCTGCTTGGCCCTGGATCGGAGCGTCTGGGCCACCTCGTAGGGGTGCATGGGACGCTCGTAGAGGCTGACGAGCACCGCCAGGGCCAGGGGGTTGGAGCGAGCCGAACGGGGCATAGCGTCAGGATATTCTATTCAGAGTGTCCTGACAAGAAGAACGTGGCGGGTCACTCCCCGCTGCGCAGTTTGTCGGCCATGGCGCGCAGCGCGCTCCGGTCGGGCTTGCCCGCCGCCAACACCGGGAGGGCGTCGAGCTGCACCACCATCTCAGGGGTCTTGAAACGGGTGACGCCGCGCTCGGAGAACCAGGCCCGGCAGGCGGCCAGGTCGAAGGGGGCCGTGGCCTCCACGAAGGCCGCGACCCGCTCGCCCACCTCGGGGTCGGACACGGCCACGGCCACGGCGTGGCGGACATGCGGATGGGCCTCGAGCACGGCCTCGACCTCCGAGGCCGAGATGTTCTCGCCGGCGCGGATGATGGTGTCCGAGAGCCGGCCCACCACCCGCAGCCAACCCTGGGGGTCGAGGACCCCGAGGTCCCCGGTGCGGAACCAACGCCCCCGGTCCGAGAGCACCGTGGCCGTGATACCGGGATCGACATAGCCGGCGAACAGCTCGGGGCCCCGCAGCCAGATCTCCCCGACGGTGCCCGGGCCCAGCCGGCTCGAGGTGTCGGGATCGTGTACCTCGAGCTCGACGTCGCCCAGGGCGCGGCCGTCGGTGTCACGGGCCTTCTCCACGCTGTCGTCGGGGCCCGACGTGGTGACGGTGGGAGCTTCGGTCGACCCGTAGGTGCGCTTCACCCGACACCCGAAGGACTCGCTGGTGGCGTCAACGAAGGCGGGGCTGACCGAGGCCCCGCCGGTCGAGACCAGCCGCAGGCTGCGGACGCGCTCGCGCCGGAAGCCCGATGCCGCGGCCATCTGGGAGAAGAAGATCGGGGGCGCGCCCATGAACGACACACGCTCCTCCTCGATTCGGCGCAGGCCCTCGTCGGGGTCCCATGCCGCCATGAGCACCGTCGGGATCCCCGCCGTCGACGCGATGAGCACGCCGTTGAGCAGTCCTGAGACATGCGCCAAGGGTGCGGGCATGAGCACGGCGTCATCCGGTCCGAGCCCGTGGACGGCCACCATGAGGGCGGCCTTGTAGCCCAGGCTCCGGTGGGTGTGCAGCGCCGCCTTGGGCACCCCGGTCGACCCCGAGGTGAACAGCGCCACGGCGATGTCGGTGGGCCTCGCCGGGGAGGCCGCGGCCACCATCGCGGGCCCGACCTCGAGAACGTCCAACAGGTCGTCGACCCTGTCCCCGGCGGGGATGCGCGCCCCGGGGAGCTCCGAGCCGGGCATGCCGGCGACGGCGATGACGAGCACCGGGTGGACCTGGTCGAGCGCGGCGGCGACCTCGGCTCCGCCCAAGCGGTGGTGCAGGGGTGCGGCCACCGCACCGAGGCGCCAGCACGCCCGATAGAGAAGCAGAGCGGGGGCGCCGTTGGGCAACTGCCAGCTCACCACGTCCCCACGTCGGACTCCCGTCGCCCCCAGCGCGCCGGCCAGGGCGGCGATGGCCGTCTCGACCGCGGCGGCCTCGAGCCGCCCGGTGCCGTCGACGATCGCCGCCCCGCGTCCGGCAGCACCAGACGCAGCACCGGACGCAATACCCGGGACGGCGAACGACGCATCGAGGGCCCCCCGGTCCCATGCACCGCCGGCTCGCCGGTAGCGCGCCGCTCCGGCCTGGACCAAGGTGGGTCGCAAAGCGGGTCGGAGCCGGTGTCGGGGTCGCGCCGAGGCCCTGGCGACATGGGGCATGCGGCCACGCTACCGCCGGGTCGGGTTGCCCTAACCTGACGCCGTGGTCAGAGAACGCGCCGCGTCCCCGACGCATGTCGTCGCCCCACCCGACGTGGCCGAGCGCATGGCGCTGGCCCCGCCACCGGGCGAAGCTCCCCTGCCGGCCCCCAACGCCGCCGCGTTGCTCCGCCGCAACGGGACCGACCCCGAGTTCGCGCCCCGACCGGCGTTGCACTTCGGCACGCGCACGTGGACACACGCCGAGATGTACGCCGAGTCCACCCGCTATGCGGCCCTGTTCATGGAGCGCCTGGACCCGGCCCGGCCCCCGCACGTGGGGGTGCTCCTCGACAACACGCCCGAGTACCTGTTCTGCCTGGCCGGGGCAGCCCTGGCCGGCGCGGCAGTGGTGGGCCTGAACCACACCCGGCGCGACGAGCATCTCCTGGCCGACATCCGGTACACCGACGTCCAGCTGCTGATCACCGAGCCGCGCCACCAGGACCTGCTGGAACCGGTGGCGGGCGAGCTGGCGCTGGCGGGAGGACTGCTGGTGTCGGAGCGGTTCGCCGACGGCGACGACCCCCCGCGCTCGATGGGCGAGTCGCTCGACGCCGCCTTGGCGCCGTGGACGCCGGGCACTTCGGGCACCGGGCTCGACCCCGGGCTCGAGCCGGACGTGGAGACCCTGTGGGTGCTGCTGTTCACCTCGGGGACCTCGGCGGCGCCCAAGGCGGTGCTGTGCACCCAGCGACGGTTGCTGACCACGGGCAACCGGATGACCATGGTCCTCGGCGTGGGCCCCGACGACGTGGGGTACCTGGCCATGCCCCTGTTCCATTCCAACTCCCTCATGGTGGGCCTGGCGCCGGCGTTGGTGGCGGGGGCCTCGGTGGGCCTGGCCCGGAGGTTCAGCGCCTCGCGCTTTCTCGACGACGTGCGTCGCTACGGGGTGACGTGGTTCAACTACACGGGAAAGCCTCTGGCCTACCTGCTGGCCACGCCCGAGAAACCCGACGACGCCGACAACCCGCTGCGACTGGCGTACGGCAACGAGGGGTCCCCGCACGTGGTGGAGGCGGTGGCCAAACGTTTCGGGGTGGCGGTGGTGGACGTGTTCGGCTCGACCGAGGGGGGGATCGCCTTGGACCGGTCGGGCGGGGTGCCGCGGGGCTCGGTGGGCAAGCTGCGCCAGGGGATCAAGGTGGTCGACCCCGACGGCCAGGAGCGGGCGCGGGCCGTGTTCGACGCCGAAGGGCGGTTGGTGAACGCCGAGGAGTGCGTGGGTGAGATCGTCAACGTCGAGGGGGTGGGCCCCTTCGAGGGGTACTACCGCAACGCCGAGGCCATGGCCCACACCACCCGCAACGGCTGGTACTGGAGCGGCGACCTCGGTTACGTGGACAGCGACGACTGGGTGTACTTCGCCGGCCGCACGTCGGACTGGCTGCGGGTGGACGGCGAGAACTTCCCGGCCGCCCCCATCGAGGCCATCGTGGCCCGGCATCCCGACGTCATGCTGGCCTCGGCGTACGGCGTGCCCGACGTGGACTCCGGGGACCAGGTGATGGTGGCGCTGGTGCTGCTCGAGGGAGCGACGTTCGACCCCGCCGCCTTCGCGCTCTGGGTCGACGCCCAGTCCGACCTGAGCCCGAAGTGGCGGCCCCGGTATGTGCGGCTGTGCACGGCACTGCCCACCACTCCCACCAACAAGGTGCTCGTCCGCACCCTGGTGCACCAGAAGTTCCGCGCCGATCGCGTCGGCGGGGACGCCGTGTTCGTCCGGGGCCGGGGAGAGGACAGCTACCGGTCGTTCGGGCCCGACGAGGAGTCGGCACTGCGCGACGCCTTCTCCCAGAGCGGTCGCGCCCAGGCCTGGGACCTGTAGGACGCGGTGGACCTGTCGCTGACCGAGCCCGAGCGACAATTCGCGCTCGAGGTGCGGTCGTGGCTCGAGGCCAACGTCGAGGTCGCCCCCGACACCGACGACCTGGCGGCCTCGGTGGCGTGGGGTCGCGCCTGGCAGGCCAGGTTGGCGGCCGCCCACTGGGTGGGGATCAACTGGCCCGAGGAGTACGGGGGCGCGGCGCGTCGCCGGTGGAGGTGGCCATCTTCAACGCCGAGTACGCGCGCAGCGGAGCGCCGCAACTCGTGAACCGCGTGGGGATCAACCTGGCCGGCCCCACGCTGCTCGCCCACGGGACGCCGGAGCAGTGTCGCCGTTGGCTGCCTGCCATCGTGAGCGCCGAGGAGATCTGGTGCCAGCTCTTCAGCGAGCCGGGGGCGGGCTCGGACCTGGCCGGTCTGGTCACGCGCGCCGACCCGGAGGCCGAGGCTGGGGACGCCGAGCGTGGCGGCCAGGGCGGGGGCCAGGGTGGCTGGCGGGTCAGTGGCCAGAAGGTGTGGACGTCGTACGCGCAGTTCGCCCGCTACGGGCTGTGCCTGGCCCGCACGGAACCGGGAACGACCGGGCCGCGGGGCCTGTCGCTGCTGGTGGTGGACATTGAGGCCCCCGGGGTCGAGATCCGGCCCCTGGTGCAGATCACGGGCGAGGCCGAGTTCAACGAGGTCTTCCTCGACGACGTGCTCGTGCCCGCCGACCACCTCGTGGGGGCGGCCGGGCAGGGCTGGGCGGTGGCGTCGACGACACTGGCGCACGAGCGGGGCACGAACTTCCCGTTCAAAGAAGAGGTGGTGCACGAGGGCTACCTGACGCGCCTGGTGGTGGAGGCCGCCCGCAACGGCACCCTGGACGATCCCGACGTGGCCGACGCGCTGGTGGACGCCTATGTGGCGCTGGTGGTGCTGCGCACCCACAACTGGCGCACCCTGTCGAAGTTGGCGCGCGGGGAGGAGCCGGGGCCCGAGTCGAGCTGGGTGAAGTTGACGTGGTCGAACATGACCCAACAGCTGTCCGAGGCGGCCCTGGCCGTAGAAGGGGCGGGGTCGGGCCTGTGGGGGCCGTGGCAACGGCAGTGGCTGTGGTCCAAGGCGGCGAGCATCGCCGGCGGTACGTCGGAGGTGCAGCGCAACGTGATCGGGGAGCGCATCCTGGGACTCCCACGCGAGCAGAGGAGATAGAGAACGTGCCCGTCCACTACGAGCTCGGTGACGACCATGTGGTGTGGATCACGATCGACCGGCTGGCTTCGATGAACAGTCTCGACATGGACCACTTCGCCCAATTGCGCGGCGCCTGGGACCGCTTCGGTGACGACGAGGACGCCTGGGTGGCGATCATCACCGGCGTGGGGAACGCCTTCTGCACGGGGGCGGACCTCAAGACGTACATCCCCCAGGTGACCAAGCTCCAGCGCGAGATCGCCTCGCGCCAGGTGGAGGAGATCGACGGCTACCGGATCGACGACGGGGTGCGGGCGGTGTTGCGGGGGGTGAAGCTGTACAAGCCGATCGTGGCCGCCGTGAACGGCGCCTGTGTGGCCGGGGGGATGGAGATGCTGGGGGGGTGCGACCTCCGGGTGGCGGTGCCCGAGGCGTACTTCGGGGTGATGGAGCCCAAGCGGGGGCTGTTCGCCGGTGGGGGGACCACGGTGCGGCTTCCTCGCCAGGTCCCCTTCCCGGCCGCCATGGAGTTCTTGTTGTGCGCCGATCGGGTGCCCGCCGAGCAGGCCCTCGCCTTCGGGTTGCTCAACGCCGTGGTGCCCGCCGAGGAGCTGCGCGACCAGGCGCTCGAGTACGCGCACCGCATCACGGCCAACGGGCCCTTCGCCGTGCGCAAGACCAAGGAGAGCGTGTTGCGGGGCCTGGCCGTGGACATGAAGGAGGCCTACCGGATCGAGTCGTCGATCGCCACCGAGGTGTTCTCGAGCGAGGATGCCAAGGAGGGCCCGGCCGCCTTCGTGGAGAAGCGGCCCCCCCGTTGGACGGGGCGCTAGCGGCGCCATGGAGCACGTGACGCTCGAGGAGGCCGTCGCCCACCACGTGCACCCGGGCGACACGGTGCAGGTGCTGTGTGGACATAGCCGGTGGACCGCAGCGGCGCGCGAGATGGCGCGCCAGCACTGGGGCCGCGACGCCGGGTTCACGCTGGTGATGCTCAGCCTGAGCTCGCTGGGGGCGCTGTTCTTCCGCGGGGGGATGGTGCGCAAGGTGGTCACGTCGTACTCCGGTGACACCTTTCCCACCTACACGCCCAACCCGATATTCCAGGAGGCCTACGCCTCGGGCGCGGTGGAGGTCGAGCACTGGTCGATCTTGACGTTCACTCAACGCCTCGAGGCCGCGGCGCGCGGCCTGCCGGCCATCGTCACGGGCTCGTTGCAGGGGTCGTCGATGGAGTCCAACGCGGCGTTCACCGTGGCCGACACCTCCTTCGGGCCGGTGGGGTTGGTGGCGCCCCTGGTGCCCGACGTCACCCTCGTCCACGGGGCGCTGGCCGACCAGGAGGGGAACGTGGTGGTGTCGGAGCCCGCCCTCGAAGGGGCGTGGGGAGCGTGGGCGGCGCGGCGCGGCGTGGTGGCCACCGTGGAGCGGGTGGTGGATCGCCTCGACGGTCTCGGCCACCGGGTGAAGATCCCCGCCCACCGCGTGTTGGCGGTGGTGGAGGCGCCCTACGGTGCGCATCCCGGAGGGCTGTACGCGCCGCAGACCCCGGTGTCGTCCTACGGCGAGGACATCGTGTTCTGGAGCGACGCCCGTGCCGCCACGCGCCAGGACTTCGACGCCTGGGCCCGGCACTGGGTGCTCGAATGCGACACCCACGACAAGTACCTCGAGCGGGTGGGACCGCAGCGCCTCGCATGGTTGTCGGCGCGCGCCGACCCCGAGTCGTGGCGCGCCGATGCCGAGGCCCATCCGGTGGACGCGCTCGAGGCGGTGCCGCCCAGCCGCTGGGAGCACGCCGCCGCGTACGGGGCCAGAGAGCTCGAGGCCGTGGCGGCCACGCACCACGCCGATGCCGTGTTGGCCGGCGCCGGGGTGGCGAACCTCGCGGCGTGGGTGGCCGTGGCCCGGGCCCGCGCCGGGGGCAGTGCCATCCGGCTCACCGCCGAGCTGGGCCTGTGGGGCTACACCCCCACCCCGGCCGACCCGTACATCTTCAACCACCGGGTGTTCCCCGGGTCGCCCCTGCTCGCCGACGCGTCGAGTGTGCTGGGCATGGTGGTGGGGGGCCCGGGGACGCGCACCATCGCCTGTCTCGGGGCCGCCCAGGTCGACCGGGACGGGAACCTCAACTCGACGCTCATCCCCGGCGGCCCCTTCCTGGTGGGGTCGGGGGGCGCCAACGACGTGGCCAGCCGGGCGGCCGCCTGCGTGGTGGTGGCGCTGGCCCGTCCCGACCGCCTGGTCGAGCGAGTGGGGTTCGTGACCAGTCCCGGCGGGCGCGTGGCCAGTGTGGTGACCGACCTCGGGGTGTTGCGCCGTCTCGACGGCACGCTGCGGGTCGCCGCCGTCCCGGCTGGGCCCGGCCCGGTGTCCGAGCGGGTCCAAGCACTGGTGGCGGCATGTGGGTGGGACGTCTCCGTGGCAGCGTCGGTGAGTGAGCTCGACCCGGTGATTGCCGACGAGGTGCTCGCCCTGCGGCGCTACGACCCCGAGCGCCTGTTCCTGTCCTGAGGCGGCCCCTCAAAAGAGCGGCCTCGAGGGGTCCGATGCCCGGGGCGGGAGCCCTCGCCGGGGCTTCGGGGCGGTGGGCGCTCAGCGCACGCCCAGGCTACAGTGACCAAAAGCACGAACTGACACAGGCGTCAGGCATGACGTCGATCCGGGGCCTCGCCGGACGGCACGGGCCGAGCCCCGTGGCGACGGTGACAGGGGAGAGGGGGACCGATGTCGCGCAGTCGGCGAGGGAGATTCGCGACCGTGTCCGCGGCGCTTCTCGCGCTGACCCTCGGGCTTGCCGCCTGCGCGAACGCCACGTCCCACGCCAGCGCCGGCGGCAGCGGCGACCCCGGGGTCACCGCCACCCAGATCAGCGTGGGCAGCATCGCCAACATCACCGGTCCGCTGTCTTCGGGCTTCGCCCCCATCGTGAACGGCGTGGAGGCGTACTTCTCGATGATCAACGCCCAAGGCGGGGTCGACGGCCGCAAGCTCAAGCTGGCCTACCAGGAGGACGACCAGGGGAGCCCGACGGTCGACCTCACCGTGGCCCAGCAGCTCGTGCACGACAACGTGTTCGCCGTGGTGGGGGTGGCCACGCCCTTCTTCGGCGGCGCCAAGTACCTGGCCCAGCAGGGCACGCCCACCTTCGGCTACGCCGTGTCCACCGACTGGCAGGACAGGCCGTCGCTGTTCGCCGACTACGGCTCGGTGCTGTGCTTCCCGTGTGGTGCGCCCGGGGACGCCTACCTCGCCCAGCAGTTGGGCGCCAAGTCGATCGCCGTGGTCGCCTACGGCGTGCCCCAGTCGGCCGCCGCCTGCCAGGCGGCGGTGACCGGCATGCGCCAGGCCGGCCTCAACGTCTCGTTCAGTGACCTGAACCTGGTCTACGGCGGTGACCCCACCCCCGACGTCCTGCAGATGAAGGCCAAGAACGTGGACATGCTGTTCACGTGCCTGGACGTGAACGGGAACGTGGCCTTCGCCCGAGCTATCAGCCAGAACGGCCTTACCATGAAACAGGTGTGGTTCAACGGGTACGACCGTGGCACCCTGGCCCAGTACGGGTCGATCATGAACGGGGTGTACTTCGGCTTGGAGCACGTGCCCTTCGAGTCGGCCCAGGCCGAGCCGGGCCTGTACCCCGGGCTCCAGACTTACCTCACGGAGATGCAGAAGTACCAGCCCAAGTACACCTACGAGGAGGTGGCGATGGACGGGTGGATGGCCGCCGATCAGTTCGTCACCGGCCTCAAGGCGGTGGGCAAGAACCTGACCCAGAAGAAGCTGGTGAGCGCCATCAACAAGGAGACCGCCTACAACGGGGCCGGGCTGACGACACCGGTCAACTGGACCAAGAGCCATTTCGGGTCCCCCCCGCCCTACTGCCAGGCCGACGTCCAGGTGGTGCTGGGCCACTTCGTGCCGGCCTTCGTCCAACCCAACGGCCAGGTCTTCACGTGCTTCGACCTCAACAGCACCACGCCGGTGGCGGCGTTGCCCGGTACCCCCGGCCCCCCCGGGACCTGACCCCCCGCCGCATGGGATTGCCGATCCGGTGAGCGCCAAGGGCCCGGGGGGATCATGAGCCAGTTCCTGAGCTACGCCATCCCGGGCATCCCCTACGGGTGCAATTTCGCCCTGATGGCCGTCGGCCTGGTGCTGACCTTCCGGGCCACGGGGGTGTTCAACTTGGCCTTCGGTGCGCAGGCCTTTCTGGCCGCCTTCGTCTTCGACCTGCTGGTGCGCAGCAGTCATCTCCCGGTGGGGGTGGCGTTCATCCTGTCGGTGTTGGTGCTGTCGCCCCTGCTCGGCCTGGCCTTCGACCGGCTCCTGTTCCGTCACATCCCCACCGCCTCGACCACGGCCAAGCTGGTGTCGTCGCTGGGTCTTCTCATCGCCATCCCCCAGACGCTGCCCATCTTCTTCGGCAGCGGCGAACGGGAGAACCCCCCCAACTTGTGGCTGAACCCCAACCACGTGTACCTCCACGTCTTTTCGACGCCGATCAACGGTGGGGAGGTCACCACGACGGTGATCACCGTGGCCGTGGTGGCGGCGATCGTGGCCATGTTCCGCTGGACCGCCATCGGGCTGCAGATGCGGGCCGTGGTCGAGAGCCGTCGCATGGCCCAGCTCGAGGGGATCAACGCCCCCCGGGTGGCCGCCGGGGCGTGGGCGCTCTCCAGCGTGCTGGCCGGCCTGGCCGGGGTGCTCCTGCTCCCCCTCACGGCCTCGCTCAACCCCGAGGACCCCCTGCAGTTCACGGCGCTGCTCGTGGCCGGCCTCACCGCCGCCGCGGTGGCCAGCATGAGCTCGCTCCCCATCGCCCTGGCCGCCGGCATCGGCCTCGGGGTCGTCGAGAACCTGCTGGCCGGCTACCTCCCGTCCGGGGGGGTCCTGGCCCAGACGGTCGTCCCCGCCTTCCCCTTCGTGGTGCTGGTGGGGACCCTGTTGTTCAACCCGGGCCTGCGCCGGCTCGAGCTGAGCTCGGACCCCTTGGCCGCCGCCGACCCGCCGCCGGCGCCGCCGTCGGTGTCGATCCGCGACCGCCGCCTGGAGGTCCCCGTCCGGGTGGGCTTCTGGCTTCTCGTCGTGGCCTTCCTGGCCTCCAGCGTCACCTGGGCCCCCATCACCTACGTGACCGCCTTCGACGAGGGCTTGTGCGTGTCGATCATCTGCCTGTCCATCACGCTCATCACGGGCATGAGCGGACAGCTCTCTCTGTGTCAGGCGGCCTTCGCCGGCGTGGGCGCCTTCACCGCCGGCCAGTTCGCCGCCCATCTCGGTCTCCCCGTGCTCGTGGGTGCGGTGGTCGGTGGCCTCCTGGCCGCCGTGGTGGGGACGATCGTGGCCGCGATGGCCATCCGGGTGTCGGGCCTGCTGCTGGCGCTCGTCACCCTGGCCTTCGCGTTGTTCGCCGACCAGTCGCTGTTCCAGTACAACTGGACGGGGGGCGGGCTCACCGGTGTGACCGTGCCCCGCCCCGTGCTGGGCCCGTTCAACTTCGGGTCGGACCGGTCGTTCCTCATTCTGTGCTTCCTGGCGCTGGCGCTGGTCTGCGTGCTGGTGCTGCTGGTGCAACGAGGAACCGTGGGCCGGTACCTGGCCGCCATGCGGGGGAGCCAGATTGCGGCGGCCAGCATGGGCATCAGCCTCAGAACGGCTCGCCTGACCGTGTTCGCCATGTCGGCGGGCATCGCCGGGTTCGGCGGGGCCCTGTACGCCTCGGTGCTCAACAACGTGAACGCCACCTCCTTCGAGTACGTGTACTCGCTCGTCTTCGTGGTGGTCGTGATCACCACCGGGTCCCGAACGATCGAGGGGGCCATACAGGCGGGCATGGCCTACAGCGTCTTCCTCGTCATCCTCACCCTGTACGTGCCCGAGCGCTTCGCCGGCATCGAGCCCATCCTGTTCGCCTTCGGGGCCATGCAGTACGCCTCGCATCCCGAGGGCATCGTGGAGTACCAGAAGAGCCGGTGGATGGTGCGCGTCAGCAAGGCCTTCAGCGTCTATGACGCCCGGCGGGCCCGGAAGATGGGGGGGTCGGTCGGCGGGCCGCCCGGCGCACTGGGTGGGTTCGAAGCGGTCCCGGCGGTCAGCACGCCATCGGGGAAGCGGTTCGGTGGCTGAGCACGGCGCCGCCGAGATGGCCTCGGCACCAGCTCCGGCGTTCGGCGTCGTCCCCGGTGCCGGGTCGCCGCCACTGCTCGACGCCCAGTCGATCTCCATACGGTTCGGTGGAGTCGCGGCACTCAAGGACGTGTCGGTGTGTGTCGAGGCCGGCGAGGCCGTCGGCCTGGTGGGCCCCAACGGTGCGGGCAAGACCACACTGTTCAATTGCATGTGCGGACAGCTCCGTCCGAGCTCGGGGACGGTGTCCTTCGATGGTCACGTGCTCGACGACATGCCGGCCCACCTGCGGGCCAGGCTGGGGATACGGCGGACCTTCCAGCGCGTGGAGGTGTTCCCGGAGCTGACGGCGCGGGACCACATGATCGTGGCCGAGCGGGCCCGGCGCGGTGACGGGGCGTTGTGGAAGGACCTGCTCAACAAGGCCAAGCCCCGCCCCGAGGAGCTCGCCCATGTCGAGGAGGTCCTCGAGCTCGTGGGATTGTCGGGGATGGCCGACATGCCGGTGGCCGCGCTCAGCCTGGGCCACTGCCGGCTGGTGGAGCTGGGCCGGGCCCTGTGCGGCCTGCCCCGCCTGCTCCTGGCCGACGAGCCGTCGTCGGGGCTCGATATGGCCGAGACCGCCGCGCTGGCCGCGGTGTTGCGCAGCGTGCAGCGCGAGCGGGGCATGGCGGTGCTGCTGGTGGAGCACGACATGGCCATGGTCCGCAGCGCCGTGGACCGGGTCGTGGTGCTCGACGTGGGCGAGGTCATCGCCCAGGGGACCTTCGAGGCCGTCGTGGCCGACCCCGAAGTGCGCCGTGCCTACCTGGGGCGCACGGCATGACCGAGCCCATTCTCGAGGTCGAGAACGTGTCGGCCTCCTACAGCACCTACCGCGCCCTGTTCGGGGTGTCGCTGGTGGTCCCCGACAACGGGATCGTGGCCCTCGTCGGTTCCAACGGCGCCGGGAAGTCGACGTTGGCCCGGGTGGTGTCCGGGCTCGTGCCCGTCAGCGGCGGGACGGTCCGGGTGGCTGGAGAGGACGTCAGCCTGTGGTCGGCCCACCGCATCGCCCGGCTGGGCCTGATGCACGTGCCCGAGGGCCGGGCCATCTTCTCCACGCTGAGCGTGCAGGAGAACCTGGAGGTGTCCTTCAGCAAGAGGGTCGGCCGCAAGGGCACCTCGGCCGCCCTGGCGCGCGCCTACGAGGCGTTCCCGGTGCTGGCCGAACGGCGGCGTCAGCTCGGGGGCACGTTGTCCGGTGGCCAGCAGCGGATCCTGTCGCTGGCCAAGGTGCTCGCTGCCCCACCCAAGCTGCTCGTGGTGGACGAGCTCTCTCTCGGCCTGGCCCCGGTGGTCGTGGACCAGGTGTACGACGGGCTGGTGGCCATCCATCAACAGGGGTGCGCCCTGCTGGTGGTGGAGCAACAGGTGGACCGCGCCCTGGCCATCGCCGATCGCGCCGTGCTGCTGGTGAAGGGGGCGGTGGAGTGGGAGGGCCCGGCCCGCGACGCCCGCCCGACTCTCGAGGCCCGCATGCTCAGCGGGCACTCGGCCAACGGGGCGTCCCCGACGTCGATGAACGGGGCGGCGGCCGAGCCGCGCCTGGCCGTCCCCAGCGCGGCACCCCGGGGTGCACCGGGGGCGGTACCACCGGCGGCGCCGACGTCACCGGCGGCAGCGGCGACACCGCCGTCACGGCCGGCGCCCCCCGCCGTGGGGCGCGAGACGGGGCGCCCCCACCCCTCGGATCTGTGGGTGGTGGGCCCCACGGTCCCCGACACCAACTGAAAAGCGAGGACGACGGACGTGGGGTTGCTCGACGACAAGGTGGCCGTGGTCACCGGCGCCGGTGGGGGCATCGGCCGGGAGATCGCCCTGTGCCTGGCGTCGGAGGGTGCCCGGGTGGTGGTGAACGACCTCGGGACCACCCTCGACGGCGCCGGCACCGCCCAGGGCCCGGCGGCGGAGACGTGCCGGCTCATCGAGGACGCCGGGGGGAAGGCGGTGCCCAACGGTGAGTCGGTGGCCGACTTCGACGGGGCGGGGCGCATCGTGGCGCAGGCGGTGGACACGTTCGGGTCGATCGACATCCTGGTGAACAACGCCGGGATCGTGCGCGACCGGACACTGGTGAAGATGACCTCGGAGGACTACGACGCCGTGGTGGCGGTGCACCAGAAGGGCACGTTCAACTGCGCCCGCCACGCCGCCGTGCACATGCGCGACGCCGGGTACGGCCGCATCGTGAACATCACCTCGTCGGCCGGGCTGCGGGGGAACTTCGGCCAGAGCAACTACGGCGCGGCCAAGGCCGCCATCATGGGCATGACCTTCGTGTGGGCGCTCGAGCTCGGCAAGTACGGGATCACGGTCAACGCCGTGGCCCCGGCCGGGCTCACCCGGATGACCGAGAACCTCTTCGGGGGGGCCGATGCCCCGCCGGACCAGGACCCGGCGCTCAATGCCCCGCTGGTGGCCTTCCTGGCGTCGGAACAGGCGGGGTACGTGAACGGTCAGGTGCTGGGGCGCACCGGGTACGCGTACACCATCTTCCAGACGCCGCGGCAGATCGCCGCGATGTGGCGCGACGGTGGGTGGACGCCGAGCGAGATCGCCGAGCACTTCCACGAGGTGCTGGGCCAGCATCTCCAGCCCGTGGGGATGCCGGCGCACCCCCTGCTGGGCAAGAAGGACGGTTAGACCGGCTCGAGGATGACGACCGGGATCTGGCGGTCGGTCTTCTTCTGGTAGTCGTCGTAGGCGGGCCACGCCGCGGTCGCCCGGGGCCACCACACGGCGCGCTCCTCGGGAGTGGCGGTGTGGGCCCGGAGCTCCATGACCGATGCGCCGTCCTGGAGGGTGACGCGGGGGTCGGCGACGAGGTTGAGGTACCAGACCGGGTGCTTCGGCGCCCCTCCCATCGACGCCACCACCACGTACCGGCCGTCGTGCTCGACGCGCATGAGCGGCGACTTGCGCACGGCGCCGGACTTTCGGCCCCGCGTGGTGAGGATGATCACGGGCTTGCCCTCGAGGGTCCCGCCTTCGGTGCCGTTGGTGGACTCGTACAGGGCCACCTGGTCGGCGATGGGGGTCCAGGGGCTGGGTTCGTATTCTGGATCGACGGCCATCAGGGTTGACCTTTCTCTTCACGGCGTTGGCGCCGGAACAGCTTGACCAGTTCGTCTCGCACTTCAGGGTCGAGTGTGTCGGGGTCGATCCGCCCGGTGGTGGCGATGGTGGCGCGCATCTGCTCGAGGTAGGCGCTGCAGTTGGGACAGCCTCGGAGGTGTGCTTCGAACCGGCGACGCGCCCGCCACGACAGGGCGCCCTCGAGGTAGGCGGTGACGAGTTCCACGGCCTGTTGGCACACGAGGTCCTTGCCCAGCAACGCCACCGTCACCCACCCCCCAACCGGGAGTTGAGTGCCGATCGAATCCGAGTCCGTCCCCTGTGGAGCAACACGCGCTGGTTCGCCTCGGTGATCGCCAGGAGGTTGCACACCTCGGTACTCGACAGTCCTTCGACGTCGCGGAAGATTACAACTTGCTGTTGCGGGGCCGGGAGCTGTTCGATGACGCGCTTGGCGCGTTCGGCCAGTGCCGCCGCGGTGACCCGGTCGTCGACGAGGTCGGGCCACGGCTCCACCGGGGAGGTCCATGACCCGTCGCCACTGAACCAGGCGGCGTCGGCGGCAGGCCCCTGGGGATCCACGGGAGATGACCGGCCCTCCTTGCCGGCTGTCGTGCGGGCCCGGTTGAGACAGATGTGGAACAGCCAGGTGCGAAGCGACGATCGGCCCTCGAACCGGCCGATGCCCCGGACCGCCGCCAACCATGTGTCCTGAACGACCTCTTCGGCGACCTCGCGGCTGGCGACGATGGAGCGGGCTAGCCGTACCAGCCGGCCATGGTAGGTCTCGACGAGCGTGGCGAAGGCCGTGTCGTCTCCCGCCCGGAGTTTTTCGAGAAGGTCGTCCTCTCGGATCACGGCCCGCAGCGTAAGACAACGGACGCACGGTGTTCGGTCGCCCCCACCGGCGGAAACCTGTAACGCAGCGGGCGCCCCCGTGGACAGAACTGATACCGACACGAGGAGGACGAGTCCCTGAAGGTCTTGGCCCGTTTGGGTATCGCCGCGGGCGTTGCGGTGGCATTCACATCCGCTTTCGCAGGAGCGGCCAACGCCGAGCCCGGGCACGACAGGGGGGACCGGGTCGTGTTCGTGCAGACCGACAACCCGACTGGGAACCAGGTGGTCGCCTACGACCGCGCCGGGGACGGGACGTTGTCTCTGGCCCAGACCTATGACACCCATGGCGAGGGAGCCGTCCTGGCCGGTTCGATAGTGGACCACCTGGCGTCGCAGGGATCGTTGACCTACGACCCCGCCCATGGGCTGCTGTACGCGGTGAATGCGGGCAGCAACACCGTGTCGGTGTTCTCCGTCCGGGGTGACGACTTGAGCCTCCGGCAGGTGGTCGACTCGGGTGGGGCCTTCCCCGTGAGCGTAGCCGTGCACGACGACCTGGTGTACGTGCTCAACGCCTTGGACGGTGGTTCGGTCCAGGGTTACGTGGTGTCCTCGGGTCATCTGCACCTGGTCGCCGGTTGGAACCGTCCTCTGGGGCTGGACCCGACCGAGACCCCGCAGTTCACCAGCACGCCGGGCCAGGTGCTGTTCTCGCCCGACGGGACGCAACTGCTGGTGACCACGAAGAACAACGGCAATGCCATCGACGTGTTCCACATCGCGTGGTCCGGGCGTCCGTCGGCCACCCCGGTGGTGAACGTCGAAGCCGGGACGGTGCCGTTCGCGGCGACCTTCATCGACACGCGTCATTTGCTGATGACCGAAGCCGGGCCCAGTGAGGTGGCCGGCTTCACCTTGCACGGCGACGGGACGCTCACGCCATTGGTCTCGGTGGGCACCACCCAAGCGGCGACATGCTGGATCACCGCGGGGCCCCAAGGGCTCTTCTACACGTCGAACGCCGGCAGCGCGTCGCTCACCGGGATCGAGGTCGGCGACCACGGCCAGCTGGCCCTGCTGGGCCAGACGGGAACCGACCCCGGGACTGTCGATGCGGCAGTGTCGCCGGACGTGCGGTTCCTCTACGTGCAGACCGGGGGCACCGGCACCGTCGACGAGTTCCGCATCCACTCGAATGGAACGCTGAGCGCTATCGGCTCGGTACTGGTGTCGGGTGCCGTGGGTGGCGAGGGCATCGTCGCCCTCTGATGGGGCGCGGGTCGTCGCCGGTGTTCAGCCGGTGTCGAAGTCGAGGAACCCGCTTCCCGGTGGTGCCCGCATTTCCCAGGACCCCGCTCCGCCGGTGAGCTCGTAGCCGTCATAGGTGACCAGGTCGTGGTGCCACTGGCACACCCGGGCCAATCCCGCCAGGGTGCTGCTGCCGCATTCGGCGTAGGGGAGGTCCCAGTGGTGGTTCTCGAGCCCATGGGCGATGTCGCATCCGGGCACGACGCACTGCGGGTCGCGCTCTTCGAGGGCACTCTGGACGTGAGCGGGGACGCTGCGCCCGACGTGGCACACCGTGCTCACGTCCACCCCGTCGGTAGCCAGCACCTTCACGAAGGCGTCCGAGAGCTGGCGCTTGACCACGGCCACGGGCACGGGGCCCACCCCGGGGATGTGGCAGGTCTCGCCCTCCTTGGCGTAGCCCCGCCGCAACGCCTTGGCGTCGACCCGGATGCACACCGTCGGGCGCGCCTCCGCCGTCGAGCGCGAACCCGAGGGCGCGGGCCCGGTGTCTCGCGTCACCAGGCTCACCAGAGCGTCGGCTCGGTAGGTGGCCGGCGACTCGTGGGTCCCGGCCCGGCGCGCTTCGGCGAACAGGGTGTTGGTCCGGGCCTCGAGGGCGGCGAGCAATGTGGCACCGGCGTCGGGGGTGAGCCTGGCGTCCAACCGGAAGGCCCCGTCGGGATCCGACCAGTGCCGCACGTACCTCGTGGCGCGGATGGCGTTGTATCGGTCCACCTCCTGTCGGGCTGAGGCGGCCGACGCCTGTACCTGGGCGCACCGTTCCTTCAGGCCCTTGAGGGTTTGCGTGGCGGCGGTCTTCAGGAGCTCACCTTCCGAGCGGGGGTGATCGACGGCGACGGCGGCGATGGCCTTCACCTGGGGAGCGGAGAGATCTCCCCGGCGCAGGGCCTCGGAGGTGGCCGGCAGCGACAGCAAGGCCGCTCCGGTCTCCAGGGTGGCGAGAGCCTCTCCCATCCCGGTCTTGGTCTTCTCCGCCATCCACGCTGCCGCCGAGCGGTGTCCCTGGTCACGCCACACCGTGGACTGCGCGGCGCGGTTCGAGTACAGCACCTTGCCCGCCGAGCCCAGGCGCTCGATCTCGGCGAACAGCGCCATCAACTCGGCGGCCTGGGCGGTGGTGACCAGTTCGGGCTCGGCCCCGGCCAGGTGGTCGGTGAGGGCCCGGCGGGCCGTGCGCAGGGTCGCGAGCACACAACCAGTGTGCCGGGGGGGTGTATCAGTCCCCCTGGGATGACATGAGATATACCGGGTTCAGGGGTTGCGGGTGAGGATGTTCACGACCGACACGCCCGATCCCCGGCCACCCACGTTGTGCTGGAGCGCGAACCCCTGGCGGATGGCCACCTGCCGCTTCCCGGCCTCCTCGCGCAGTTGCCACCAGCACTCGGTCAGCTGGGCGATGCCGGTGGCCCCGATGGGATGGCCCTTGGCCAGCAGCCCGCCCGAGGTGTTCACGGGGATGCGGCCGTCGAGCGCCGTCTCGCCTTCGAGTGAGGCCGGGCCGCCCTTGCCCTTCTCGACGAACCCCAGGTCCTCGATGTCGAGGATCTCGGTGATGGTGAAGCAGTCGTGCACCTCGGCCATGTCGAGGTCCCGGGGGCCCACGCCGGCCATGTCATACGCCCGGCTTGACGCCAGGGTGGTGGCGGGCAGGCCCACGAAGGTCGACTTCTCGTGCAGGTAGGGATGGTCGGTGGCGATCCCGAACCCCGCCACGAACACGGGCTTGTCCGTGAACTCGTGCGCCCGCTCGGCGGAGGTGAGGATGACGGCGGCGGCACCGTCGGTCTGGGGGCAGCAGTCGAGCAGCCGCAACGGGCTGCACACCATGGGAGAGGCGAGCACCTGCTCGACGGTCACCTCGCTCTGGAAGTGCGCGTAGGGGTCGAGACACCCGTTGTGGTGGTTCTTCACCGCCACCGACGCCAGCATCTCGGGCGTGGTGCCGAATTCGTACATGTGGCGGGTGGCGTACGGCGCGAACAACACCGGGGCGGTCTCCCCCCGGTTGTACAGGGGGTGGCCGGCGGCCGCCCGGGCCAGCAGTCCCTCCTGGGTGGACTTGTCGCGCATCTTCTCCACGCCGATCACCAGCACCACGTCGTGCACGCCGCTGGCCACCACCATGGCCCCGATGCGGAAGGCGTCGGACCCCGACGGACAGGCGTTCTCCACCCGGGTGCAGGCGACCCCCGACAGGCCGATGGCGCTGGGCACCGTGTTGCCCCCGATGCCCTCCTGACCCCACAGCGTGCCCCGCTGGGTGGCCACGATGACGGCGTCCACCGCCGACTTGTCCACGCCCTTGTCGACGCTCGCCAACGCGGCGGCGAACGCCCCGGCGGCCATCTGCTCGTAGCTCTGCTCGAACAGCTCACCCATCTTGATGAGGCCCGCCCCGACCACGGCGACCTTGTTCCAGCTCATGACCCACCCTCCTGCACCGAGCGGTCCTGTCCTGAACCTACCGTGGCCTCGGCCCCGGCCACCCGGAACGCCTTGTACCCGTACACGGGGATGCCCCGCTCGAGCGCGTAGCGCCGCAGCGACAATTCCACCTCGTCTCCCACCGCCAACTCGGAGGCGTCGGTCGGTGACCCCTGCACCATGAGGCGGGCCCCGTCATCGAGGTCGAGGACAACCAGGGGCAGCGGCGCCTGGAAGGGCGGGGGCATGGTCTGGTTGACGACGAAGGTCTGCACCCGGCCCCGGCGCGCCAGCGACACCACCTCGAGGTCCACCCCGCCGCACCCGATGCACGTGGGGTGGATCGACGGTGGGGTCGAGATCGTGGCGCAGTTCCGGCAGCGCACCCCGAAGAGCCCGAGCATCTCGGTGTTGCCCCGTACGAAGGCGGCCCCTCCCGGCGGCAGGCCCATGGGGATGGGGTCCTCCATGGGCTCGAGCTGTCCCCGGGCCCGCAGCGTCTCGGCGTAGCTGGCCCGCCGTCCCCCACCCAGCCGACCGACGACGGCCGCCCCGGGGACGGCCCGCACCACCTCGGCCACCACCGCCGTGGCCCGGCCCCCGCCGAAGCCGATGGTCCCGAGGGTTCCCGTGGTGGCCGACCCCGACCCGTCGTCCGCACATCCGTGGATGAACCCCAGCAGGGCCGAGGCCGCCCCGGCGTCGCCCAGAGCACCGAAGACCGGTGCCGACACCAGGGGGGCGCCGAGGCGCTTGGCCACGGCGGAGCCGAGCTTGCCGTCGGGATCGGCCACCGCCCACCCGGCCACGGGCGCGCTCACGTCACCGGCCCCGGCCCGCCCCACCTCGCTGAGCAGTGGCACGAAGACCTCTTCGCGAAACAGCCGGGCGTCGTACACGTCACCGGTGGCGCCCCCACCGTCGGCGCGGTACCGGTCGACGGCGGGCATTGCCCGGGTGGCCCGGGCCACCAGACGCGCCGCCGGGGACGAGCCGTTGGTCGACGGGCCCTCGGCGCTCTCAGCCACGGCGCCCAACACCACGGCGGCCGCCCCCGCCCCGGTGGTCGTCTCCCCGGCCGTGCCCAGTCCCGGCACCAGCGCGTCGGAGGTCACCACCAACGCCAGCTCGGCGTGGCCCGCCGCCAGCGCGTCCCAGGCGCCGAGGATCGCCTCCATGCCGGCGTGGGGCGAGCCGCTGAACAGCGCACCGCCCACGCCCCGGTCCAGTCCCAACGTCGTGGCCAGGAACACGTGGCTAGGCCCCTCGGCGAACGGTGGCCGGGCCGTTCCCCACCACAACCCCGACACCTGGTCGGCGCGCACTCCGGCCGCCTCGAGGGCGGCGCCCGCCGCCTGCCACGCCAGGGTGAGGGTGTCCTCGTCGGCGTCGCACACCGCCACGGTGCCCCGGCCGCCGCCCGACCCCCACGCCGTGCCCACGTCGGCGGCGGCCAGGCGCAGCGACGGCGCAGCGGCGCCCACCCCGAGGACGGCGACGGGCCTCACCGGGGAGGAGCCTTCCACCACGGGCCTTGCGGGACGCGCCCGCCGAGCAGGGCCGTGCCCACGAAGTTGCGCTGGATCTCCACGGTCCCGGCCCCGATGCACAGCCCCCGGATGTCGCGGTAGGCGCGCTCGACGGGGTACTCGCGGCTGTAGCCGTAGCCCCCCAGGAGCTGGATCGCCTCGTCGCACACCCGTTTGGCGGCCAGGTTGCAGGCGATCTTGGCCATGGCCGACTCGAGCGGGGGTGGCGTCCCGTGCCGTCCAGCCAGCACCAGCGCCCGCTGCAGCAACAACCGCGCCCCTTCGAGCTCGGTGGCCATGTCGGCGATCTTCCACTGCAGTCCCTGGAGCTCGGACAGCAGCTTCGTGCCCACCTTGCGCTCGCGCATGTACTGCATGGCGTACTCGAGCGCGCCCTGCGCGGCGCCGACGCACATCGCCGCGTTCCCGCACCGTTCGTGGTTGATGTGGGCCAGCAGCGTCTTGAGCCCGCCGTTGTCGGCCGGGTCACCGAGGACCAACACGTCGTTGGGCTCGATGCGCACGGAGTCGAAGGCGAGCTCGGCTTCGGTGCATCCCC
Organism: uncultured Acidimicrobiales bacterium; assembly: GCA_963731665.1. Taxonomy (GTDB): domain Bacteria; phylum Actinomycetota; class Acidimicrobiia; order Acidimicrobiales; family UBA8190; genus Chersky-840. The sequence continues at coordinate 984,371 of CAVSWP010000011.1, forward strand.
GCAGCCCCATCTTGCGATGGGTGCCCGCCACGCTCACGCCCGGGTGCGCCAGGTCCACCACCACGGCCCCGATGCCCTTGCCCGTCCCGGCCTCGCTGCCCGGGAACCGGCACCACACCAGGCAGGCCACCGCCTTGTGGCCCCCCGTGACGTAGTTCTTGTAGGCGTCGAGCCGCCACCCGTCGCCGTCGGGGGTGAGGTGGGCCCGCATGGTGGTGGCCGCCGAGCCGGCGTCGGGCTCGGTGATGCCGATGCAGAACAGCTCACCAGCCGCCGCCAGCGGCAACCACCGGGACCGCAGAGCCTCGTTGCCGAGGTGCTCGATGGCCCGCGGGGGGCCGTTGAACACGAGCTGACACAAGATGGCGCTCGACACGTCCACCCGGGCGAGCTCCTCGAGGACGATGGCGGCCTCGACGTCGCCCATGCCCATCCCGCCGTACTCCTCGCCCACGGTCACGGTGAACAACTCGGCGCGCCGCAGCGCCTCGAGCGAGGCCTCGGCGAACTCCTCGGTCTCGTCCCAACCCGGGGCGTGGGGGGCGATGTCGCGCTCGGCCACGTCGCGGGCCAACTTGCGCAGCGCCGCCCGGTCGTCGTCCTCGACGAGGTCGATCGCGCTCACGGACGAACCGCCCGTACCGGCTCGGGCGCGCGCCGGTGGCGTGCGGGCACCGGACCTGACACCATCGTCAGTGAACTTACTACACTGACGCTTTGACATCTCCGGGGCCGTTCGACGACTCCGAGATGCGAGGAGGGGGCCGATGAGCGAGCACCGGGAGTTCAAGGACATCCGCCACGATGGGCCCGTGGCCCAGGCCAAGCCGGTCGAGGACTTCATGGTGGAGCTGGCCACGCTCCAGACCGAGATCTGCACCGCCAAGAACATGGTGTGGGAAGCGGTGGCCGACGGCAGCCTCTCGGAGGAGTACCTCCGGCGCTTCGCCAAGGAGTACTACTTCCTCGGGCGCTGGTACACCACGGAGTTCGGGTCCCTGGTGGCCAACGCGCCGGACACCGACGCATTGTCTCTGGGTGCCAGCGAGCACTTCGCCCACTGGCTGCAGAACCTGGCCGACGAGACCGGGTACACCGGCGACACCAACCACGTCGACATGAAGATCCAGTGGGCCCATCAGCTCGGCATCCCCGACGAGGAGCTCGACGCCTACGTGCCGCTGCCCGAGACCATCGGCACCGTGTTCACGACGCTCTATTACATGCGCCGCTCCTACGAGGAAGGCCTGGCCGCCTTCGGCTGGGCGGGGGAGCGCTTCGCGGCGTCCACGGGCTATGCCCAGAAGATGTACGAGGGCATGCGCGACCACTACGGCATCGAGGTCGAGAACTTCCGCGTCCACGCCTACGCCGAGGAGGACCACGGCGAGCAGGCCGACTACCTGCTGCGCCAGGTGGCCATCACCGCCGACCAGCAACGCCGGATCCGGCGCAGCATCGTCCACACCTTCTCGGTGCGCAACCAGCGCACCGCGGCGCTCAACCGCTGGCTGGATGAGCCCGGCTTCCTCCGGAAGCGCGGCTGACGGTGCCGGCGCCGCGCGAGGCCGTCATCGTCGACAGCTGCCGCACCGTCTTCGGCAAGCGCGGTGGTGCCCTGGCCAACTGGCACCCCGTCGACCTCCTCGCCTACACCCTCACGCATCTGGTGAACCGCACCGGCGTCGACCCCGAGCGCGTCGATGACGTCATCGGGGGTTGTGTGAGCCAGGTGGGTGAGCAGTCCACCAACGTGGCCCGCAACGCCTGGGTGGCGGCGGGCCTGCCCCAGTCGGTGCCGGCCACCACCGTCGACCGCCAGTGCGGGTCCTCCCAGCAGGCCGTGCACTTCGCGGCGGCGGGCGTCGTGGCCGGGCACTACGACCTGGCCATCGCCTGCGGGGTGGAGTCCATGAGCCGCGTCCCCCTGGCCTCGAATGCCCGCGGCGGGACCGGGCCCTTTCCCAAGTCGTTCATCGACGTCATCGAGGGCCGGCTGTGGATGCAGTTCCGGGTGGCCCAGGTCCTCGCCGACCAGTGGAAGATCACCCGTCAGGACATGGACGAGTACGCGCTGGAGAGCCACCGGCGGGCCGCCGAGGCCACCGACTCCGGGCACTTCGCCAAGGAGGCCATCGCCGTCCCCATCCGTGACGACGAGGGCACCCTCACCGACCAGTTCCTCAGCACCGACGAGGGCATCCGCAGGGACACCACCTTGGAACGTCTCGCCGCTCTGCCCCCCGCCCAGCCCTTCGAACCGGAGACCGCCCCCGACATCACTGCCGGCAACTCGTCGCAGATGACCGACGGCGCCGCCGCCATGCTCATCGCCGAGCGCTCCGTGGCCGAGCGCCTGGGGCTCCCCATCCGGGCCCGCTTCCACGGGTTCGCGGTGGCCGCCGAGGACGCGGCGATCGTGTTGTCGGCGCCGGTGCCCGCCACCCGCAAGCTCCTCGAGCGCACGGGGATGTCGATCGACGACTTCGACGCCGTGGAGTGCAACGAAGCCTTCGCGGCCATCGCCCTCATGTGGGCGCGCGCCTTCTCGCCCGACCCCGACCGCCTGAACCCCCGGGGCGGCGCCATCGCCATCGGCCATCCCCTGGGAGCCAGCGGGGTGCGCCTCATGACCACGCTGCTCAACGAGCTCGAGGCCACCGGAGGCCGCTACGGATTCCAGACGATGTGCGAGGGCGGCGGCCAGGCCAACGCCACCGTCATCGAGCGCTTGGCCTAGCCCCGACCGCCACCGACCCGCCCGCGCCGTCGACGCATGGACTTCACCTTCTCCACCGAGCAGGACGGCTTTCGCGCCGCCGTCCGCAGCGCGCTGTCGTCGGAGGCACCCTCGGCCTACGTGCGCGCCATGATCGAGGACCCCGTCGGCGTGACCCCGGAGCTGTGGGCCACCATGGCCGAGCTCGGGTGGCTCGGGGTGCTCGTGCCCGAGTTCGCCGGGGGACTGGGCCTCGGGCTCGTGGACGTCGTCGTGCTCCAGGAGGAGCTGGGCAAGCTGCCGTTCCCCGGGCCCCTGGTGTCCTCGGCCGTGGCCGCCACCCTGGCGGCGGTCCGCCTCGGCGTGGATGATGTGCTCGAAGACCTGGCCGCGGGCCGGCGCCGGGGCACCGTGGCGGTGGAGGAGCCCGGCCACGGCGACCCGCTCGGCACCGTGCAGGCGCGCGCCACCCCCGACGGCGACCAGTGGGTGCTCGAGGGGACCAAGCCCCTGGTGCTCGACGGGGCCCATGCCGACTTCGCCTTCGTCGTCGCCCGCGACGGCGACGGGCTCGCCACCTTCCTCCTCGACGCCCCCGCCGGAGACCCCGTGCCGGCGCTCGACGTCACCCGCAAGCTCTCCCGAGTGGTGCTCGACGGGCGCCGCGCCCGCCGGGTCGGCCCCCCCGGCGACCACTCGGAGCAATGGCGCCGGGTCCTCGACGACCTCAACGTGGCCCTATGCGCCGAGTTGGTGGGCACCTCCGAGCGCGCCCTCGAACTGGCGGTGGAGTACGCCAAGGTGCGGGTGCAGTTCGACCGGCCCATCGCCACCTTCCAGGCCATCAAGCACAAGGCGGCCGACATGCTCCATCGCGTCGAGCTGGCCCGGGTGGGCACGCACTACGCGGCGTGGGCCTCGGACGCCGACGACCCCGAGCGCGAGCGCGCCGCCGCGATGTGCAAGGGATACGTCGCCGAGGCGGCCGACTTCGTGACGGCCGAGAGCATCCAGGTCCACGGGGGCGTGGGCTTCACGTGGGACGTCGACTGCCATCTCCTGTACCGCCGGGCCAAACAGGACGACTTGCTCTTCGGGGCCCAGGGGTTCCAGCGCCAGCGCCTGGCGGACCTCTTGTTGGGATCGCCTACCCGCTGAACACGCGCAGGGTACCGACTACTGTTCGGAACCTGAGGGTGTGCCGGGAAGACTGGTCGGCGGCCAGGGGAACGCGCCAATGATCGACTCTTCTTCGGGCAGCTCGGCCAAGCGCATGGACGTGCGCGCCCGGCGCCGGGCGTTGCCCAGCTGGCGTCGAGAAGCGCTGCGCACGACGTTCTGGCTCGTGCCCACCGTCCTCATCGTCGTGGCGGGGCTCCTCTTCGTGGTGACCTTCGAGATCGATCTGGCCGCGTTCCACCGGCACCTCACCCTGCCGTCGTGGATCCGCACCGGGGGGGCCGACGCCGGGCGCCAGGTGCTCATCGCCATCGCCGCCGCGGTGATCACCGTCGTGGGCGTGGTGTTCTCCATCACGATCCTGGCGCTGACCCTGGCGTCGCAGCAGTTCGGTCCCCGCATGATGCGGAACTTCGTCCGTGACCTCGGGAACCAGGTCACCCTGGGGGTCTTCGTCGCCACCTTCGTGTTCTCGGTCCTGGCCCTGGGCTCGATCGCCAGCGACCCCCACGGCAACTTCGTTCCCCACCTCTCCATCGCCGTCGCCGAAGGTCTGCTGCTCGTGGACCTCTTCGTGCTCATCTACTTCATCCACCACATCGCCAAGTCGATCCAACTGCCCGAGGTGATCGCCGGCATCGCCCGCGACCTTCTCCAGGCCATCGACGACGAATTCCCCCAGCGCACCGATGAGGCCGAGGAACCGGGACCGGCCGACGACGGCAAGTCGGTAGCCGAGCTGCTCCAGGTGATCGAGGAACGAGGCGGGGTGATACCGGCCGATGCCAGCGGGTACCTGCAGTTCGTCGGCTACGCCCAACTGGTCGAGATCGCCGCTCGTCTGGACGCCGTCATCCGGCTCAACCACCGGCCCGGCCATTTCGTCGTGGCGGGACGGCCGCTGGCCAAGGTGTGGCCGCGCGGCGCCGCCGCGCAAGTCGCCATGGCGCTGTCCGAGGCCCATGTGACCGGGCCCCACCGCACGCTCATGCAGGACCCCGTGTTCGCCATCGACCAACTGGTGGAGATCGCCATCCGGGCGCTGTCACCGGCGGTGAACGACACGTTCACGGCCCTCACGTGCATCGACTGGCTCTCGGCCGGGCTCAGCCGGGTGTCCGGGCGACGCCTGGCCGAAGGCGTCTATCGGGACGGGGCGGGGCGGATCCGTCTCATCGAGTCGGATCCCTCCTATGCACGGATGGTGAACCGGGCCTTCGACAAGGTCCGTCAGGCGGCCCGGGGAATGCCGGCGGTGATCATCCGCATGATCGATGCCCTCAACGCCATCGTCGAGCAGACCACGTCGGTGGAGCAGCGTCGCATCCTGGTGCGCCAGGCGGAGATGATCCTCGTCAGCGCCGCTGAGTCGGTACCGGAGCGCAACGACCTCGACGAGATCCGCGCCCGGTATCGGCACGTGCTGGCGAGTGCCGGGCTCGAGGAGAGCGAGCCGGCTCTCTAAGACGGAGCCGACGCGTTGAGCTGGTCCTGGAGCTGGGCCTTCAGGATCTTCCCGGTGGCGTTGCGCGGCAGCTCGTTCACCACCACGATCCGTCGGGGCACCTTGTAGTCGGCCAGCTCGGCCGCGCAGTGCTCCCGCAGCTCCTCGGGCGTCGTCGAGGCGCCCGGTGAGAGCACCACCACGGCGGCGACGTCCTCGCCCAACACCCGGTGGGGGACTCCCACCACCGCCGCCTCCACCACATCGGGATGCTCGAGCAGCACTCCCTCGACGTCGATGGCGTGGATGTTGTTCCCACCCCGGATGATCACGTCCTTCTTCCTGCCCACGATGTACAGGTAGCCGTCCTCGTCGAGACGGGCCAGGTCCCCGCTGTAGAGCCAGCCGTCCCGCCACGTGCCCGCCGTGGCCTCGTCGTTGCGGTAGTACTCGCGCTCGCGTCCCTTCATGCGCAGGATGGCCTCGCCCACCTCCCCGGTGGGCAGGTCCTTGCCGTCCTCGTCCACGATCCGGACCTCGAGGGGGGGCACGGGTTGGCCGACCGAGCCGATCCGCCTGAGCGACTCCCCTTTGGGCATGGAGCAGAAGGCGGGCCCGGCCTCGGTCATGCCGTAGCTGTTGGACACCGACGCCTCGGGCATGCGCTCCTGCAGGGCCCGCAACGTGGCGGGGGCCAGCGGGGCGCTGCCGATGGCGCAGATGGCGATGGAGGAGAGGTCGGTCTCAGCGAAGCGGGGATGGGCCACGATGAGCTGGGCCATCGACGGCACGAGGAACACGAATTGGGGTCGGAGCTCGTCGACCACCTCGAGCCACCGCCCGGCGTCGAACCGGGGCTGGTACACGCCGAACAGCCCGAGTTGCATGGGGTTGTAGATGAACCCGATGCCGGCGAACGTGAAAAGCGGGCTGGCGTGCAGCCAGCACTGGCCCGAGTAATTGGGGTGGGGTGCCCCGGGGATGAGCGCCACGTTGCGGTGGCGGATGGCGACACCCTTGGGCAGCCCCGTCGTGCCCGACGTGTACAGGATGTCGGCCAGGTCGTCGCCGGTCAGCTCGACCTGAAAGGTGCTGGGGTCGTCGGAGCCCGGGACGGCCCACGACCACGGTGGCGCCCCGGCGCCGGGCTCCGGTGCCACGATCACGTCCTCGAGCGTCGCCAGGGTGCCCGCCAGGCGCCGGGCCAGTGGGGCCAGCTCGACGTCGGTCAGCACGGCCCGCACCTCGGCGTGGCCCAGGAGGCGTTCGAGCTCCCCGTCGGTCAGACGGGTGTTGGTGGGCACGGCCACGGCGCCGGTCTTGTGCACGGCCGAGTACCCCACCATGAAGCGCAACGCTTCCTCGGCGCGCAGGTAGATCGACACCCGGTCACCCTTGGTGATCCCCCTGGCCACGAGGGCCCGGGCCAGGCGGTTGGACTCCGCCTCCCACTCGGCGAACGTCATCTCGCCGCCGTCGGTGACCCGGTAGGCGACCTCGTCGGGGAAGGTCGCCGCCATGGCCCGCAGATGGTCGGTGAGGAGGGTGGTCACAATCCCCCGTCGAGCGTCACCGTGCGGCGGGCGAAGCGCCAGCCCTCGGGGGTGCGCACGAGCTGGTCGTGGTAGCGCCCACTGCGCTGCAGCCGCGACGTGCGCTTGTCGGCCGGGGCGTCGGCGGAAGGCCGGGCCACCACCAACAGCGTCACGTCCTGCACGGCGCGGTCGCCGTCGACCGCCACGACGGGGTCCACCGTCACGTGCACGATGCCGTAGGGGGTCCGGCGCACCATCTCGGCCAGGGCGGCGCGCCCCGTCGTCGCCGGCCCACCCTCGATCTCCATGACCCCGTCCTCGGTGAAGGTGGCCGCGAAGCCGTCGGGGTCGCCGTCGTCGAAGCAGCGGTTGTAGCGCGCCGTCAACTCCAGGACCTGAGCCCGGTCGACCATCCATGACAGCGTCGCGTCCACGAGCTCAGCCCCCTCCGCCACCCCGGCGCCTGGCGCACCGTGCACCATCACCCGGGCCGCAGCGACGATACCGCGGCCCGCCCGATCTCCGACACGGGTGTCAGGGTGGGCCCAACTCAGCCAGTCACCCCGGTCGCTCAGGGTTCAGGACCGGGGCAACGCGTAGCCGGCGACAGCGGCGAAGTGTAGGGCGGCGCCGACCACGGTGAGGGCATGGAACACCTCGTGGTAGCCGAACACTCCCGGGACGGGGTTGGGCGCCTTGCGGGCGTAGCAAATGGCGCCGGCGGTGTAGCAGGCACCCCCGGCGAGGATCAGGCCGAACCCGGCACCGCCGACGCCCCGCAGGAGCTGGGGGATGATGGCCAGTGCCGACCAACCGGCCACGACATAGGGCACGGCGATGGCCCACTTGGGGGCGTCGAGCCACACCTGGCGGACAGCCACCCCGATGGCCCCGCCGAACCACACCAGGCACAGCACCAGGACCTGCGCCCATCCGTGGACGGCGAGGCCGGCGACGGCGGTGTAGGTCCCGGCGATGGCGAAGAAGATGGTGGCGTGGTCGACCCGTCGCATGCGCCGGCGGCCCACGGGTGACCAGCGGATGCGGTGGAAGGCGGCGCTCACGCCGAACAGCGCGGCCAGGGACACGACGTACACGCTGAGCACGGCCCGCTGACCGGGTGTGTGGCCGTGGACCACCAGCAACGGCCCGGCCACCAGGATGACGACGAACGACACGAGGTGGAACCACCCGCGCAACACGGGACGGGACGACGGCGGTGCCGGCGCGGTCACCGGTGCCGGGGGTTCGAGGGCTCGGGGATCGATGCGCGGGAGCGTAGTCAACCGCTTCGAACGCCAGAAGTCGGCAACGGTACCCTCGTCTTCATGTCGTCACGCCTCGACAAGTCCTGGTTGGTGCTGGCGAGCCATCAAACGCCGGAAGGTAACCGCTGCGTCGACATCTTCGCCCGGCGTGATGGCACCTTCGGGTTCGAGGAGTTCCGAAGGGACCCCGAAGATATGGGTGCTTGGACCCCGACCAGCTATTTCTCAGGCCATGACTATGCGTCGGAGACCGAGGCCGTAGAAGCGGCCCGCCGAGTCGTTCCCTGGCTCAGCCGTCTCCTGGACGGCTGAATCAAGGCCCTACTGACGCATCGCCCGGCGGTGCCTCCATGCCATGAAGAACCCGTCGACGGGGTCGTCGGCGGTGCCGAGGTCGGAACTGCACGCTTGGCACGACACGGCTCGTTCACCGCAACCACGCGAGCTGGCGTCGCGCAGGGGAGGGTCGAACACCACCCACCGCCAAAAGCGGAAATGGTGTCGTGACGCGAACCACGAACCGCGATTTTGATTTTGCTCGTCCACTGTCGCTACCCCCCCGCCACGATTATGCATCGCCGGGAGCGGCCTGCGGGGGGCGTTTGGGCAAATTCCCGCCTCCCCGTGCTCCCCACGGAAGACCATGGTACGAAACCAACCTGTCAGTCCCCTGAGGGGCGGGGCAGTGCAGAGGCCCCGCCCCCACGAGGGACTTTGGCCCCTACCCCGTGGGGCGCGAGGGGCACAGGATGGTGGAGGTATCGATCCTCGGCACGAAGGGGGTGAGGCAACTGGTCCGTCGGGCCTTAACGAAGCGCCTCTCGGGTACTGGGCAACGGGTCGGCCTCGGGTCGCCCCCGCGGGACTGAAGAAACCTCGGACACAGGCGACGATCGTCCCGGCCGCTCATGGCGTCCGGGCCCAGTCGCAAAGACCACGGCTTTTGGAGCCGACCGGGGGTTTCGCCCCACGCCTTCGAGGCGCGCACAACTGACAAACGGCGCCCGCCGACCCTCCACCGGGTACGTCGGGCGCCGTCGCGTCGGGCTACCGGCGGGTGGCGTACACGGCCCGGGCCCGGTACCGGATGGGGCGTTCCTCGAGCTCCTCGAGGTAGTGCGCCGTCCATCCCGCCACACGGGCGATGGTGAAGATCGTCCTCCCGGCGTCCTCGGGCATGCCGGTGGCCAGGGTCAGGGCGCCCAGCCCCAGGTCCACGTTGGGGCCCGGGATGGCCCGCTCGGCCGCCAAGGCCACCAGCGCGTCCAGGACGGGCCGCCGGCCCGCGGGCCACAGGTCGTCCACCAGGCCCTTCAGCACGGTGAACCGGGGATCGACGCCCCGGTACACGGAGTGGCCGAAGCCCGGGAGCCGGTGCTGCCAGCGAAGGGTGTCGTCGAGGGCGCGTTCGGGCCCGAGCTGTTCGGCGTCGCGCACGAGGCCGTAGGCGAGCTGCGACGCCCCCCCGTGCAGGGGCCCGGCCACCACGCCCAGGCCGGCCAGGAGGGCGTCGTAGAGATCGGCGCGCGCCGACGCCGCCACCCGGACGGCCACCGTGGAGGTGGCCAGCTCGTGGTCCGCCAGCAGGATCAGGGCGGCGTTCACGGCCCGGACGACAGCCCCGTCGGGGGCGGGGGCGAGCCGGGCGCTGAGGGCGCCGGCCACGGTGTCGACCCAGCGCTGGTCGCCGAGCTCCAAGGGGGGCCCGGGCCCGGCGTCGCCGGGCAGCACCGACACCATGGTGGCCACCAGCTGCCGGGCCACGGCCACGACCGACGTCGGTCGCAGGTCGGAGCGCAGAGGGTCCCCGGCCCCGGCCATGACCACCGCCCACCGCAGTCGGTCCGAGGCCCCCAGGGCGCGCGGCGGGCGCAGGCGGACCGGCTCCCAGGGGTCTTCGGGCGTGGGGTCGCCCCGCCAGATCAGCTCGGCGGCGTCCTCGTAGCGCACCGTGGTGGCGAGCCCGGTGGCGGGGCTCCCCCGATACACGGGGCCGTCGTCTCTGAGCTGCGTGGTGGAGGTGGTCACCGTGGCCAGCCTGGTCTCGGTGCTGCGTCCCCCGCGCGACCTCTTGGCGAGGGCTTCCACGTCCTCGGCGGCGAACAGGCTGCGACGACCTCCGGGAGCGGGGTGCGAGGCCAGCAGTCCCCGGCTGACGTAGGCGTACAGGGTGGGCAGCTTCACCCCGAGGCGGCGGGCGGCCTCGGCGCTCTCGAGCATCCGGGTCATGGGCTCATCAGCTCCATCGCCTCGCAATCGGCTCACCTCAGCTCACTTCGCGTCACTTCGGCTCACTTCGAGTTCACCCCCCACTCTAGACATGACATTGAGTTGATCAACATTTACAGTCACGCTCGGCGGGGAGCAAGATGGAGGTGGCCCGCCGAGCCGGTGGGCCCGACGCCGCCGAGCAGGAACGGAGCCCAGACCATGCCGACCGTCGTCCGTGACCTCATGTCGGCCCCCGTCGTGACCTGCGAGGCGGGCACCTCCCTGGCCGGCGCGGCCCGCACCATGCGCGACGCCGGCATCGGCTCGGTCATCGTCACCGAACGGGGCAAGGTCGCCGGCATCCTGACCGAGCGCGACCTGCTGCGGGCCGCGGCCGCAGCCACGGCGGCGAGCGCCGAGACGGTGGAGATGTGGATGACGGCCAACCCCGACGTCCTCGGGCCCGAGGAAGAGGTCGACGCGGCATGGACCAGCCTGGCCCATCACCAGTACCGGCACCTGCCCGTCGTCGACGGCGACCGGCTCGTGGGAGTGGTGTCGCTGCGCGACCTCATGGGTGTGGCCCGCCTGCGGCCGGTGGAGGAGCACGGGACCGAGGTCCCCGCCGGGCTCGAGGGCGTAGTGGCGGCGGAAACCGCTCTGGGCGACGTCCGGGGTGAGGAGGGCTTTTTCCATTACCGCCAGCACTCGGCGGTCGACCTCGCGGCGCGCCGATCGCTCGAGGACGTCTGGTATCTCCTGCTCGAAGGCGAGCTCCCCGACCGGGCCCAGGCGCGCCGCTTCGCCGCCGAGGTGGCGGCGCTGCGCACCTTGGCGCCCGGCCTGGCGGCGATGATGCCCGAGGTGGCCGCCCGGGGCACACCCTTCGAGGTCCTGCGCACGGCGGTGTCCCTCCTCGGCGCCGAGTTGGGCTGGCGCCCGACGCTCGACATCGACAGCACCGAGTTGCGGGCCCAGGCGCTGGCACTGTGCGCGGTGGTGCCCACCATCATGGCCACCGCCTACAACCTGGGTGCCGGACGCGCCGTCGTGGAGCCCAGGGCCGACCTCGCCAGCGCGGCCAACTACCTGTGGATGGTGACGGGATCGGAGCCCACGCCATCCCAGGCGCGCGCCGTGGAGCAGTACCAGATCCTCACCATCGACCACGGGTTCAACGCCTCGACGTTCACCGCCCGGGTGATCACCTCGACGGGCGCCGACCTGGCGGCGGCGGTGTGCGGGGCGATCGGCGCCCTGTCGGGACCGCTGCACGGCGGCGCCCCCGGCCGCGTCCTCGACATGCTCGACGAGATCGCCATCGCCGAGCGAGCCGAGCCATGGCTGCGCGCCGCCGTGGGGCGCGGCGACCGCGTCATGGGATTCGGCCACCGCGTGTACAAGACCGACGACCCGCGCTCACTGTTCCTCCTCGACGTGGCCCGGTCCCTGGGCGGGCCTTTGGTGGACCTGGCCGAGCAGGTCGAGGAGCGCGCTCTGGAGGTCCTGGCGGAGATGAAGCCCGGTCGCCGGCTGCTGACCAACGTGGAGTTCTATGCCTGCGTCGTGATGTCCTGCTGCGGCCTACCCCGGGAGATGTTCACCCCGACGTTCGCGGCGGGGCGGGCCATCGGGTGGTCGGCGCACGTGCTCGAGCAGGCCGCCCACAACCGGCTGATCCGCCCGGCCGCCCGCTACACCGGGCCGCCGCCCCCGGTGCCCGTTCCCGACCCCTGACCCGGGTCCCCGATGAGGGGCGCCCCGCTCAACACCGGCTCGTCGCCGGCGCCGTTGCTGGCCTGGGACTCGAACTGCGTCGTGTAGAGCTCGGAGTACAGCCCGCCGGCCGCAAGAAGCTCGTCGTGACGACCGTGCTCGACGATGCGTCCCTCGGAGACGACCAGGATTACGTCTGCCTCGCGCACCGTGGAGAGACGGTGGGCGATCACCAGTGAGGTGCGGCCGGCCAGCGCCGTCTTGAGGGCTTGCTGCACGGCCACCTCGGACTCCGAGTCGAGATGGGCCGTGGCCTCGTCGAGGACGACGATGTCGGGCGCTTTGAGCAGCAGGCGGGCGATGGCGATGCGCTGCTTCTCGCCGCCCGACAAGCGGTAGCCGCGATCGCCGACCAGGGTGTCGAGCCCGTCGGGAAGCGACTCGACGAGCGGCAGGATGTGGGCGGCGCGCAACGCCTCGGTCAGCTCGGCCTCGGTGGCGTCGGGCTTGGCGTAGCGCAGGTTGCCCCGGATCGTCTCGTGGAAGAGGTGGGCGTCCTGGGTGACCACCCCGACGATCTCCCCGATCGACTCGAGGGTGGCGTCGCGCACGTCTACGCCATTGATGCGCACCGCCCCGTCCCGCACGTCGTACAGCCTCGGCACCAGGTGGCTGATGGTCGTCTTCCCGGCACCCGACGGCCCGACCAGCGCCACCAGCTGGCCCGGTTGGGCCTGGAACGACACGTCGAACAGCACCGGCTGTGATGCGGTGTGCTCGAGCACGGCGACCGATTCGAGCGAGGCGAGTGACACCTCCTCGGCGCTGGGGTAGCCGAAGTCCACGTGGTCGAACTCGATGAGCGCGGGGCCGCGTGGGATGGGAACAGCGTCGGGCTTGTCGGCGATCATGGGCGGCAGGTCGAGGACCTCGAACACCCGGTCGAATGACACCAGGGCCGTCATGACGTCGACCTGGACGTTCGACAGCGCCGTCAGGGGCCCGTACAGGCGGGTCAGATAGGCGGTCAGCGCCACGACGGTAGCCACCGTGAACGCGCCGCGTTCTGCGAGCACGCCTCCCCACCCGTAGACCAGGGCGGTGGCGAGCGACGCCGTGAGCAGCAGCGCGGCCATGAACACCCGCGTGTACATGGCCTGGGTGACACCGATGTCGCGCACCCGCCCCGCCTTGTCCGAGAACCCCTTGACCTCGTCGCGCGAGTGGCCGAAGAGCTTGACGAGCAGTGCCCCGGCCACGTTGAAGCGCTCGGTCATGGTGTTGGTCATCTGGGCGTTGAGCGTGTAGGACTCGCGCGTGATGTCGGCCAGCCTCTTGCCGACGAATCGGGCGGGGACAAGGAAGATCGGGAGGAGTGCCAGGACCACGAGCGTGATCGGCCACGACAGCCAGAACATGGCCGCCAGGGTGACCGCCACCCCGATCACGTTGCTCACCACCGACGAGAAGGTGTCGGTGAAGGCTTGCTGGGCGCCGAGGACGTCGTTGTTCAAGCGCGACACGAGCGCGCCCGTCTGGGTGCGGGTGAAAAAGGCGATGGGCATCCTCTGGACGTGCTCGAACACGCGGGTGCGCATGTCGAAGATGAGGCCCTCGCCGATGCGCGCCGACACCCAGCGTTGCCACAGAGACAGGACGGCGTCGAAGATCGCCAACCCGGCTAAGAGGAAAGCGAGCTTGATGATGATGTCGGCCCCCCTCTTGCCGATCACGTCGTTGATGATCGCCCGGTAGATGAGAGGGTTCGCGGCGCCGATGACGGCGTCCACGATGATCAGTACAAGGAAGACGACGAGCGCCCGCCGGTAGGGCCGGGCGAACCCGGCAATGCGACGCACGATCCCTTTGGGTAGCTGTTGCTGGGTCACCGAGTCGTCGCGCCGCAGGGACCGCATGAGGCCCCACCCCATGCCACCGTGCCCGCCCATTCCCATTCCCATGCTCATCGGTCAGCTCCCGCCACCGTGTGGGGCCCGCAGCACGTCACGCACGAACCGCGCGCGCACAGGAGGCCGAGGAGCTCGAGGAGCTGGCGGTGCTGGGAGGCGTCCAAGCCCCCGAAGATCTCTTCGGCGCTCTCGCGCCGGGCCGCTTCGAGGCGGTCGAGCAGGCGCCGGCCGTCGTCGCTCAGCGCCACCAGCACGGATCGGCGGTCGCCGGGATCGGCGTGGCGGGCCACGAACCCGGCGGCTTCGAGGCCGTCGACCATGGTGGTCACGGACCGGGGGACTACGTCGAGCTGGGCGGCCAGGTCGGCCATGCGCAGGGGGTGCCCCCCGGCGGCGACCAGCCGCAGCACCCGGGCCTGGGCGTAAGTCAGGCCCAAGGGGGCGAGCTGCACGATCGACCCCCGGCGCAGGCGGCGGGCGGTGTGGGTGAACAGCTCGGCGAGCTCCAGCGTGGTGTCGGACCCTGGTCCGGGCTCTTTGGGCTCTTTTGTGCGTGTCGGTGGCGTCATCAGAATGCTGAGTGTAGCTCGTTATGAGCTTCACTCATCACCTGGACCGCGGGAGGCCGCAGGGACGACGGCCGCTCAGGAGGCGATGAGCTCGGCCAGAAGATCGATGGTGGGGTTCTGGTGGGTGAGCCAGCTGTCGTCGACGCCCAGGCGCGCCAGCAGGCGGGCGGCGCGGACGAGGATGGCGCCACTGCGCAGGGCGGCGAACGCCTCGTACCACCGGAGGTCGGTGAGGGGCCGGCCCAGCCGGTCCTGGTAGGCGGCGACCGTGGCGTCGCGCCCGGGGAACCCCGGGAGGTCCCCGCCGCAACGGTCGACGGCCATGTCGTGGAGCACGACGAACCAGGCCAGGTCGACTTCGGCGGGACCGATCGAGGCCATCTCGAAATCGAGGACGGCGGAGACCCCCATGTCCGCGTCCACGAGGACGTTGCCGAGCTGGACGTCACCCCACAACAACGACGGGGGCGGCTGGGGACGGGGGAGATGGGCGCGACACCACTCGAGCCCTTCATCGAACACCCCGGGGGCGTGGCCCTCGCCCGCCCACGTCAGGTAGCCGGCCCAGTGCTCGAGCGCTTCCGCCAGCCCCCCCGGGGGCCCCAGGATGTCGCCGCAACCGAGGGCCTCCCAGTCGAGGCGGTGGATCTGCGCCAGCACGTCGACCACGTGCCCGTGCAGCCGCGCCTGGCCCTCGGGCGTGGCCTCGGCCAGGAACCCGGCGCGCAGATAGGGCTGGTCGGCCCGCACCACCTGCCCGGCGACGCGCGGCATGACCAGGAACGGCGCGCCCACCCAGCCGTCGTCCTCCTCCACGGCCAGCGGATCGACCGCCGGCACGCCCGCGCCGGCCAGGACGGCCTGCAAGCGTCCCTGCATGGCCAGGTCGTAGGAAGGGAACAGTCCCTCGCCGTGGGGCGGCAGCCGCACCACCCACGAGGCGTGCTCGGGCGCCGCCGCGTGCCCGCGCCCGGACCCCAGCGTCCAGTCGACCTCCACGAAGATCGTCTCGCTCGACAGGCCGGTGGCCGGCTGCACCAGGGGGGCGAGACGGACATCCCGGGCGTCGGGGCGCCAGGACCCCACCCACCGGGTGAGCCCGGCGCGCACGGCGTCGAGGTCACGTGGTCGGGAGATCCCCATGCGGTTGCCCAAACTATCGTCGGCGCGATGACGACGGTGGCCCAGCTGCTCGTCGCCCGCGCCCAGGACGACCACGTGGGGATGCGTTTCGAGGACGCCTCGTGGACCTGGCGCCAGATCGTGGCCGAGTCCGCCCACCGGGCCGGGATGCTCCAAGCCCTGCGCCGCCCCGGGCCCTTCCACGTCGGGGTGCTGCTCGAGAACGTGCCCGAGTACCTCTTCCTCCTCGGGGGGGCGGCGCTGGCGGGCGCCACGGTGGTGGGGATCAACCCCACGCGCCGGGGGGCGGAGCTGGCGCGCGACGTGCGCCACACCGACTGCCAGCTCATCGTCACCGACACCGCGCAGCTCCCCCTGCTCGACGGGCTCGACACCGGCGTGGAGCCGGCCCGGGTCCTGCTGGCCGACGCCCCCTCGTACCCGCCGGCCTCCGGCCCGAAAGGGGACGGCGCCCGGCTACCGGACGGGCTGCCCGACCCCGACACGCTCTACCTGCTGCTGTTCACCTCGGGGTCCACGGGCGCCCCCAAGGCGGTGCGCGTCAGCCAGGGCCGGATGGCGAGCCAGGCGTCGGTGATGGCTGCGGGCTCGGGGTTCGGGCCCGACGACGTCATGTACTGCGCCATGCCCCTGTTCCACGGCAACGCCCTGAACACCTGTGTGGTGCCCGCCATCGCCTCCGGGGCCGTCCTGGTGCTGCGCCGCCGCTTCTCGGCGTCGGGATTCCTCCCCGACGTCCGGCGCTACGGGGTGACGTATTTCAACTACGTGGGCCGGGCCCTGGCCTACGTGCTGGCCACGGTGCCCGCCCCCGACGACGCCGAGAACACCTTGCGCTTCGGGTTCGGCACCGACGGATCCCCGTCGGACATCTCGGCCTTCAAGCGCCGCTTCGCCTGCCCCATCGTGGAGGGGTACGGGTCGAGCGAGGGGGCCATCTCCATGTCGCGGGTGCCGGGAACGCCGCGCCAGGCCATGGGCAAGCCGCCCCCCGGGACCGACGTGGTGATCGTCGACCCTGCCACCGGGAGCGAGTGCGCGTCCGCGCAATTCGACGCCGAGGGGAAGCTGTGCAACGCGTCCGATGCCATCGGGGAGATCGTGAGCCGCGACGGCGTGGCGCGCTTCGAGGGGTACTACGCCAACGAGGAGGCCGACGCCGAGCGCACCCGGGACGGATGGTTCTGGTCCGGCGACCTGGGATATCGCGACGAGGACGGCTTCTTCTACTTCGCGGGGCGCAGCGCCGACTGGCTCCGGGTGGACGGCGAGAACTTCGCGGCGGCGCCCCTGGAGCGGATCCTGGCCCGCTTCCCGGGTGTGGTCACCGCCGTGGTGTTGCCTGTGCCCGACCCCCGCACCGGCGACCAGGCCCTGGCCGCCCTCGAGCTGGCCGACCCCGACGCCTTCGACCCCGGGGCCTTCGGGGAGTTCCTGGGGGCCCAGGGCGATCTGGGCACGAAATGGGCGCCGAGGTTCGTGCGCGTCACCGACGCCATCCCACTCACCGGCTCCGGCAAGGTCGACAAGCGCCCCCTCCGACGCCAGTACTGGAAGACGGCGGACCCCGTGTGGTGGCGGCCCTTCGCCGGGCGCGGGGGTGGGCGGGCCGCGGACTACCGCCGGCTGACCGAGCGCGACGTCGAGGAGCTCGAGGCGCAGTTCTCGGCGCACGGCCGCCGGGGGTTGCTCGACATGTGACGCCTGTGACGCGTCGCCCCCCGAGCGGCTCCCCCCGAGCGGGTCGCCTACAGTCGGGCGCAGCCGCCGGCCCACGACATACGGGCGACCGTACGTGTCGCCGGGCTCGGGGCGCGCCGAAGGAGGACGGTCATGGGACTGATGGACAAGGTCAAGGCACAGGCGACGCAGCTGGCCGACAAGGCCCAGCAGGCCGGCCAGGCCGGCCAGGCCAAGCTGGTCGAGGTCCAGGCCAAGCGCAAGAGCGACGCCCTGCTGCTCGAGCTGGGCGGGATCACCTACACCCAGCGGATGGGGCGCGCCGACGCGGGAGCCGAGGCCCGGGTCACCGAGCTGGTGGGCCTGATCCAGGCGAACGAGGCCGAGCACGGCCCGGTGTCGGTGACGTCGGCCAACGCCGCGGTGGCGGAGTCCACCGGAGTGGTGGACCCCGGCGCCACCATCCCCGCCCCGGCCAGTGCGCCGCCCACGGCCACCACACCGCCGGCCGCGGCCGGGCCCATCCCCCAGGCGCAGTACGGCACGGGCGAAGGCTGAGGCACCTCGTTGGGTTGGGAGTTCTCCACCGATCCGGAGTTCCAGGCCAAGCTGGACTGGACCGACACCTTCGTCCGGGAGGAGGTCGAGCCTCTCGACCTGTTGTGGGGTGATCGCACCTTTCATCCCCTCGACGACAAGCTCCGCAAGATCGTCGACCCCCTGAAACAGCAGGTGCGCGACCACAAGCTGTGGGCGTGTCATCTCGGGCCCGAGCTCGGGGGCGAGGGATACGGCCAGGTGAAGCTGTCGCTTATGAACGAGATCCTGGGCCGCAGCCGGTGGGCGCCCATCATCTTCGGGTGCCAGGCGCCCGACACCGGCAACGCCGAGATCATCGCCCACTACGGCACCGACGAGCAGAAAGAGCGCTACCTGCGCCCCTTGCTCGAGGGTGAGATCTTCTCGTCGTACTCGATGACCGAGCCCCAGGGGGGCTCGGACCCCACCCGGTTCGAGACCCGGGCCCGGCGCGACGGCGACGAATGGGTCATCGACGGATGGAAGTTCTTCTCGTCCAATGCCCGGACGTCGTCGTTCCTCATCGTGATGGCGGTGACCAACCCCCAGGTGAGCGCGTACCAGGGGATGTCGATGTTCCTGGTGCCCACCGACACCCCCGGGGTCGACATCGTCCGCAACATCGGGCTCATGGGCGAGCACTTCGGGGACGGCCACGAGGGGATGCACGCGCTGATCCACTACAACGAGGTGCGCGTCCCGGCCCAGAGCCTGCTGGGCGGGGAGGGCCAGGCCTTCGCCATCGCCCAGACCCGGCTGGGGGGCGGGCGCATCCACCACGCCATGCGCACCGTGGGCGTGTGCCAGAAGGCGCTCGACATGATGTGCGAGCGGGCCCTGTCGCGCCACACCCAGGGCAGCGTGCTGGCCGACAAGCAGAGCGTGCAGAACTACATCGCCGACTCCTACGCCCAGCTCATGCAGTTCCGGCTGTTCGTGCTGTACGTGGCGTGGGAGATCGACCAGTACCAGGACTACCGCAAGGTGCGCCACGACATCGCGGCGGTCAAGGTGCTCACGGCCCAGGTCCTGCACGACATCGTGCAGCGCTCGATCCAGGTGCACGGCGCCCTGGGCGTGTCCAACGAGCTCCCCCTGGGCGGCTACTGGATGATGGTGCCCGTGATGGGCCTGGTCGACGGGCCCAGCGAGGTCCACCGGGTGACCGTGGCCCGCCAGGTCCTCAAGCGCTACCAGGCCGCCCCCGGGGCGTGGCCCACCGAGCACCTGCCCGAGAAGCTCGCCGCGGCGCGCCAGAAGTTCGCCGAGCACCTCGAGCACGAGGTGGCCAACCAGTGACCGCCGACGAGGCGGCCGACGACCCCGCCGACGACCCGGTTGTCGACGACCCCGCGAGTGACGACGAGGCGCGCACCCGGGGGCTGGTCGACCCCGAGCGCCTGAGGACGTTCTTCGACGACCACGGCCTTCCCGGCACCGGGGAGCCGGTCGTCGCCACCTTCATCACCGGGGGCGCCTCGAACGAGCTGTTCGAGATCCGCCGGGGAGGGCACCGCATGGCGTTGCGCCGCCCCCCGCGCATCGTCCCCGAGGGCCGCAACGACACGATGCTGCGCGAGTACCGGTTGCTCGCCGCGTTGGCCGACACCGACGTGCCCCATGCCCGGGTCCTGGCGGTGTGCGACGACCCCGGGCTCTTGGGGGGCTGTTTCTATGTGATGGAGTACGTCGACGGGTGGTCGCCCATGGGGGGCGGAGGCTGGCCGGCCCCCTTCGACACCGACCTGGCGGCCCGCCGGGGCCTGGGACTGCAGTTGGTCGACGGCATCGCCAAGCTGGCCCGGGTGGACTGGCGGGCCCGGGGCCTGGAGGGCTTCGGGCGCCCCTACGGGTTCCACGAGCGCCAGGTCGACCGGTGGATGAGCCATCTGGCCGCCGTGCAGTTCCGCGACATCCCGGGACTGGACACCGCGGCGGCGTGGCTGCGTGCCCATCAGCCCGGCAACTACCAGCCCGGGATCATGCACGGCGACTACCAGTTCGCCAACGTGATGTTCCGCCACGGCGCCCCCGCCCAGTTGGCCGCCATCGTGGACTGGGAGATGGCGACCGTGGGCGACCCCCTGCTCGATCTCGGTTGGGTCATCCAAGGCTGGCTCGACGAGGACGAGGAGCGCAGCTCGGGCAGCTACGTCGACTACACGGGCATGTCGTCGCGCGCCGAGCTCCTCGACTACTACTCGCGCCAGAGCGGGCGCGACACCGACGAGATCGACTACTACGTCATCCTGGCCCGCTTCAAGCTGGCCGTGGTCCTCGAGGCGGGGTATGCCCGCGTGGTGCAGGGCACGGCGGACAATCCCAAGATGGAGGCGTTCGGCGACGTGGTGCTGAACCTGGCCGAGAGGGCGGCGGACCTCGCCCTCACCACGTCACTTCACTGAGGGTGCGCCCGTCGGTGACCGGGGACCGTTTCGACCTCAGCGGCAAGGTGGCCCTCGTGACCGGGGGGAGCCGGGGGCTGGGACGGGCCATGGCCCTGGGACTGGCCGAGGCCGGCGCCGACGTGGTGGTGGCCAGCCGCAAGCTCGAGGCCTGCCGGGCGGTGGCGGCCGACATCGAGGCCATGGGGCGCCGGGCGCTGGCGCATGCCTGCAACGTGTCGAACTGGGACGAGCTCGAGCCCCTGGCCGACGCCGCCTATCAGGCCTTCGGGCGCGTCGACGTGCTGGTGAACAACGCCGGGATGTCCCTGCTCTACGGGGACGTGACCGAGGTCACCGAGGCCATGTGGGACAAGGTGGTGGACCTCAACCTCAAGGGCGTGTTCCGGCTCACCGCCGTGGTGGGCAGCCGCATGGTGCGCGCCGGGAGCGGCTCGGTGATCAACGTGTCGAGCGTAGGGTCGATCCGGCCCACCCCCGAGATCCTGCCCTACGCGGCCGCCAAAGCGGGGGTGAACACGTTGACGGTCGGGTTCGCCCGCGCCCTGGGGCCGTCGGTGCGGGTTAACTGCATCATGGCCGGGCCCTTCCTCACCGACGTGACCAAGGCCTGGGACATGGAGGCCTTCGAGCAAGGGGCCCAACGCTTCGCCCTGCGACGCGGCGGTGATCCCGACGAGGTGGTGGGAACGGCGCTTTACTTCGCCAGCGACGCCTCGAGCTTCACCACCGGGCAGGTGCTGCGCGTCGACGGCGGCATTCCCTGACCGGTCGTCTCCGTCTCACCCGGCCTGTCCGGTTTGTCCGGGGCGACCGTCCGCACGAGTGATGGACTCCAGGCGCTCGAGTAGGGGGAGCTGTCCGGCCAGCAGCTTGGTGCGGGCCTCGGGCAACGAGTACCAGGCCGCCTTGTCGACCTCGGGGAACGTGCGGAGCTCGCCCGACCGGGGTGGCCACTCCATCTCGAACACGTTGCTGGTGGTGGCGCGGGCGTCGAGGTCGCCGCGCACCGCCCACGCCCGCACGCGCTTTCCTCCCGCCTGACGCACCTCGCCCAGGTCGACGCGCGGCCCCGGGGGGCGCGCTGGCCGAGCTCCTCGGCGAACTCCTCCTCGGCGCGCGCCGCGGGGTCGTCCCCCTCGCCGTACTCGCCCTTCGGTATCGACCACGCGCCGGCGTCCTTCTTCGACCAGAACGGGCCCCCGGGATGCACGAGGAGGACCTCGACGCTTCCGTCGGCGCCGTGGCGGTAGAGCAGGAGGCCGGCGCTCACCCTCGGCACCGCCGCCTCACTCTCCGGCGCCGTCGGGAGAAAACGCTGTGTTCGGAACACCACATGCCGTCGTATCCCCGGGTGAGGCGGTTGGTCATTGCCGTCGCAAATCATATGCGAGCCCCTCATCTTGCCGACGGGAAAAGCGATTGGCACGGCTCGCGTGCGTTCACTACGGTCGCCCACGGGTGCCCTGCCGGGCGGCAGAGCAGTGGAGGAGACCGACAGCGTCGGGGTTCGCGCGCTGTGACGGCGTTCGTGGGACATCCGCCAAACCCCCCCATGAACCGCGAACCCGTGCATACCCAGGCCGTACGCCCGGCGCGACGCAGGGACTCCCGTCGCCCCGCCAGCCGGACGATCGCGCGCTTCGGCTTGATCGTGTCGGTGCCGGGTGCCTCGGTGCTCGCCGCCACCGCGGGGCCCGCGGCGGTGGCCGAGGCGGGCACCAGTCACGGCCATCATCCCCACGCGTCGACGCGTCCGGCTGCCAAGCAGTCCCCCTTGGTGGCCATGCGCAAGATCCTGGAGGCCGAGAAGGCCACCCCGACCACCACCACCACGACCACCGCTCCGGCTCCAGCGCCCACGACGACGGTTCCCTCGCCACCGCTCGCCGCCGTGGCGGCCGCGCCACCACCCGCGCCCCGGGTGGAGGTGGCCCCCCCGCCCCCCGCCCCGGCGGCTCATCCCGCGCCCGTGTCGCATCCCGCGCCGGTGGCCCCCCCGCCTCCGGCCCCGCACCCGGCGCCGAGCCCGGCACGGGGGATCGTCCCCCCCGCCAACCCCCCGGCGAGCATCGCCCCCAACCCGCAGTTCGAGAGCGTGTGCCTGGCCGACGGCGCCCTGTCGGCGCCGTGCATCGCATCGACGCTCCAGGCCACCGACGTGGCGCGCGGGCGCGAGGGCCTGGGCCCGATGAACCTTCCCCACGACTACTCGACCCTCAGCGCCGCCGAGCAGCTGTTCGTGTTGGCCGACACCGAGCGGGTGGACCGGGGACTGCCGCCCGCCATCGGCCTGGTGTCGGAGTTCGACCAGGACGCCCAGGCCGCCGCGCAGGCCGTGACCGACCCCGCCCCGACCATCGTCCCTCCCGGCGTGGGCATCCTGCGGTGGGCGGCGAACTGGAGCGAGAACGCCGGGGCCCTGGGATCGAACTACAACTGGATGTACGACGACGGCCCCGGTTCGGGCAACGAGGCCTGCGGCAGCGGCGCGGGTGGATGCTGGGGACATCGCGACAACATCCTGGGGTTCAGTGCGGCCTCCTTGGCGGCGTCGGGCGGGACGCTCGTCATGGGAGCCGGTGAGGCGTCGCCGGCGGCGGCCGCGCCGTGGATGAGCGACGCCGAGCTCTTCGCCGTGGTCACCCACACCCCGGCGTACTACATCTACACCTGGGGCCAGGCGGTGGCGGCCGGGGCCGGCTGAGCCCGCTGCGGAGATTGGGACTGCACCCTGGCTGAGGTGGACCTGACTGCCACCTCAGCCAGAGGTGAGCGGGGGCCCGCGGCGGGCGCGGGCGTGTGCGTCAGGCGCTGGTGCGCCGGCGCCGTGCGCTCGACATGGCCAGCAGGACCAGGCCGAAGCCCACCATCGACCCGCCCAGGACAGGCAGGAGGGGGTTGATGCCGGTGGTGGGCAGCGTGCCCCCCGTGGTCGTCCCCGGTGCTCCCGGTGTCCCCGGTGTCCCCGGTGTCCCGGTTCCCGTGGGCGTCCCGGCTCCGGTGGTCGTCCCTGTCGGGCTCACCGTCTTGGCGTTGGCGTTGGCACTGCCCACAGTCGTGACGGTCGTGCCCGGCGTGGTGGCGCACGTCGGCTTGGTGATGGTGTCGGTGTCCAAGGTGACCGCACCGTTGCGGGCCAGCACGCGGCCGCTGATGGTGGTGCCGGTGGTCACGGTGATGGACGTGAGCGCCAGGATGGTGCCCCGGAAGGTGGAACCGGTCCCCAGCGTCGCCGAGCTGCCGACCTGCCAGAAGACGTTGCAGGCCTGGGCGCCGTTGATGAGGTTGACCGTGCTGGCCGAGGCCGTGGTGAGGGTGGAGCCGGCCTGGAAGACGAAGAGGGCGCTGGGGTTCCCGCCACCGTTGAGGGTGAGCGCACCCGTGAGCCCGAGCGACGACGCGGAGTTGTAGGTTCCCGCCGTCAATGTCTGACCACCGAGATCGGCGGCGACCGCTGTCCTGGGGCTCTCGCCGGCGGCGGTGTTGTAGGCGGTCACGAGGTCGGTCTTGGCCCCTTGGGTCACGGAGTCACCGCCGTGGTTGGTCCCGGTGATGGTCATCGACGCCGCGCCGGAGATCGACGTGGTGGGGAACGTCCCGATGTCCCCGTTGACGGTGGTCGGGCCGGTGTTGGTGATGCCCGCACCGGCCAGCACGGCGAAGCTGCCGGCGGTGCCGAGCCCGACCGGGGTCTGGGCGGCGTCGGCGCCGACGGCGGGGGCGAGGACGGCCACGCCGACCACGACCGCCGCCAGGGGAGCGGCCCACGGGGCGATGTGCCGACGGCGCGGGGCCGCGCCGATCGATGACACGACTACTCGGTTGGAGAACATGACTGGCCTCTTCCTTGGGAATTTCGGGAGAGGTCACGTCGAGCCTCGGCGACGGGAGCCGGACCGGCACCCTGACTAAACCAGGCGCCCCTCTCAGGGGTCTGGTGTACCCATCGACTGTGGGGGGTGTTTCTTTAGCGACCTTTCCACAAGGTGCGGTAGGCGACACCCAACATCGTCTCGTGCTGAGAAAACCGACTCTGGCGAATGGGGACTTTCGACTCTTGTTGACCCGACAACCTGAGGTGGTGTCGTGGGCGGACGCGTCGTGTGTTGCGATGGTCCTGAAGTGTCGTCGGGCTTTGTGAACCGATGAACGCGACGCCTGCGCACGTGCCTGGGTAACCGAGAGTGCTTGAATGCGGCGGAAACCCGGCATTACCCTATGCCTTCGAATAACGAGCAGTAACCAGCTGAGTCCTCCGCCCAGTCCCAGCGGCCCGTTTCTTCGTGCTTGCCAGGGAGTCTCAATGGAGATCGAGCGGCGGCTGTCCGACGTGCTCAGTGAGTTCGCACGAACACTCGTGACGGACTTCCCGATCCAGGCCATCCTGGATCACCTGGTGGTGCGGATCGTCGACGTCCTGCCGGTCAGCGCGGCGGGGGTCACGTTGATCTCGCCCGGAGCGGCCCCGCAGTACATCGCGGCCTCCGACGACCTGGCCATGCGCTTCGAGCAACTCCAGACCGAGCTGGGCGAAGGCCCCTGCCTGGTGGCCTACGAGAAGGGTGAAGCGGTCACCGTCCCGGATCTGCGTATCGATGACCGCTTCCCGAAGTTCACGGCGCGCGCCATCGAGGAAGGGCTCGGCGCGGTGTTCACCTTCCCGCTGCGCCACGACGACCATCAACTGGGCGCCCTCGACCTGTACCGCACCAGCCCCGGTCCCATGAACGCCGGGGCCATGACCGCGGCGCAGACCCTGGCCGACGTGGCGGCGGCCTATCTCCTAAACGCCCAAGCCCGTTCCGATCTCCGGGACTCTTCGGAGCGGGCCCGGGAGAGCGCGCTGCACGACGCCTTGACCGGGCTGCCGAACCGGACCCTGCTGGTTCAGCGTCTCGTCCACGCCATTCTGCGGTGCCGTCGGTCCGAGAAGCTGGTGGCCATCCTCTTCGTCGACCTCGACCGGTTCAAGGCGATCAACGACACCTACGGCCACCACGTCGGCGACGAGTTGCTCGTGGCCGTGGCGGCCAGGATGACCCTGCTGCTGCGCCCCGGGGACACCTTGGCCCGCCTGGCCGGCGACGAATTCGTGATCCTGTGCGAGGATCTCGAGCACACGTCGCAGGTCGAGCCACTGGCGGCCCGCATCGACGAAGCGCTGTCGGAGACCTTCGTCCTGAGTGGGATCGAAGTGCAGGTGAGCGCCAGTGTCGGCATCGCATTCGCCGGTCGTGGCGACGACGTCCCCGAGCAGATCCTCCAGGACGCCGACACGGCGATGTACCAGGCCAAGCGCAAGGGAGGGGCGCGCCACGGGATGGTCGACGTGGGCGAGCAGCGCCTGGCCGAGAACCGGGCCACGTTGAACCGCGACCTGCGCGGCGCGTTGGCCCGCCGGGAGCTGCGCACCGAGTACCAGCCCATCGTGGCCACGGCCGACGGTCGCATCACCGGGGTCGAGGCCCTCCTGCGCTGGGCGCACCCCGTCCGGGGGATCGTCGCACCCGACACCATCGTCCCCCTCGCCGAGCAGTCCGGCCTCATCAACGACATCGGGCGGTGGGTGCTCATGCAGGCCTGCGTGGACCTGCACCGGTGGCAACGCCACCACGAACACGGCGGGCTCGAGATCAGCGTGAACATCTCCGCCCCGCAGCTCATGGCCCAGGACTTCGCGGCCACGGTGGCGGCGGTGCTGGCCGAGACCCGTACCGACCCGAAGCTGGTGACACTGGAGATGACCGAGAGCGTCTTCATCCAGGACGGCGATCGTGCCCTGGTGGTGCTCAACGAGCTCCGCCGCCTGGGCGTCAAGCTCGCCCTCGACGACTTCGGGACCGGGTACTCGTCACTGAGCTACCTCAAGCAGTTCCCCGTCAACATCGTCAAGATCGACCGGGCCTTCATCGCCGACCTCGGCCGCGAGCCCACGAGCCGGCTCATCGTGAGCGCCATCGTCAGGCTGGCCCACAGCCTGGAGATGACCGTTGTGGCCGAAGGAATCGAGTCGGAAGACCAATTCGACGAGGTCGTGGCGCTCGACTGCGACTCCTATCAGGGCTACTTCTTCGCCCGCCCGGCGTCCGCCGACAGCCTCGACTCGCTGATGGCGACCGCCGCCACGGCGTGAGGAGCCCGGTCCGAAGATCAGCACCGACCGGCGACGAGATTAGACCTCAGGTTCGAGGACACCCACGCCGATCCCATCGCGAGGATTCGATTCCAGGCGCTACCCCAGAACTTGGCTCGCCTGCCCCCGGAGGCCGCCATGTCTGACCCAGTTGCACCCACCGTCGATGCTGTGGATCCCAAGGTCCTGCTGAGCGTCCTGGCCCAGGTCAAGCTGGGCGACTTCAGCGCTCGGATGCCTCTGGAATGGACGGGCGTGGCCGGCAAGGTGGCCGACGGCCTCAACGACGTGATCATCGCCAACCAGGCGCTCGAGGTGGAGCTGGCCCGGGTCAGCGACGTCGTCGGTGAGCAGGGCCGGCTCTCGCAGCGGGTGGTCCTCGGTGGCTCGGCCCAGAGCTGGTCGGGGAGCGTCCGGTCGGTCAACAATCTGATCGAGGCCCTCGTGCGCCCCACCAGCGAGATGCAGCGCGTGATCGGCGCCGTGGCCGACGGCGACCTGAGCAAGAAAGTGGCCGTCGACGTCCACGGCGAGATGCTGGAGTTGAAGAACACCATCAACGCCATGGTCGACCAGCTCAACGGGTTCGTCTCCGAGCTGACCCGGGTCGCCCGCGAGGTCGGCACCGAAGGAAAGCTCGGCCAGGCGGCCGCTGTCACCATCGAGGTGGGCGGGGTGTGGAAGGACCTGACCGACAACGTCAACCTCATGGCCGGCAACCTCACCGGCCAGGTCCGCAACATCGCCATGGTGACCACCGCCGTCGCCAACGGCGACCTGAGCAAGAAGATCTCCGCCGACGTGAAGGGTGAGTTCCTCGAGCTCAAGAACACCGTGAACGCCATGGTGGACCAGCTCAACGCCTTCGCCGGCGAGGTGACCCGGGTGGCCCGCGAGGTCGGAGTGGAGGGCAAGCTGGGTGGTCAGGCGCAGTCCAAAGAGGTCGCCGGCGTCTGGAAGGACCTCACCGACAACGTGAACCAGCTGGCCGCCAACCTCACCAACCAGGTGCGGGCCATCGCCGAGGTGGCCACCGCCGTGACCGAGGGCGACTTGACCCGGCAGGTGTCGATGGAGGCCAGCGGCGAGGTGGCCGGACTGAAGGACACCCTCAACGAGATGATCCGCAATCTCCGCGAGACCACCCGACAGAACGTCGAGCAGGACTGGCTGAAGACCAACCGGGAGCGGTTCACCCGCATGCTCCAGGGCCAGGACAACCTGGTGACGGTGTCCAACATGATCCTCTCCGAGCTGGCCACCCTGGTCTCGGTTCAGCACGGCGTCTTCTACTCGATGACCAACCCCACCGACGGCAGCGAAGCGGTGCTCGAGTTGCAGGCCGGCTACGGCTTCGAAGAGCGGCGTCAGCTGGCGACCACCTTCCGCTTGGGCGAGGGCCTCGTCGGCCAATGCGGCAAGGAGAAGAAGCGGATCCTTCTCACCGAGGTCCCCGGCGACTACGTGCGGATCAGCTCCGGGCTCGGTGCGTCGACCCCCCTGAACATCATCGCCATGCCGGTCCTGTTCGAGGGCACCTTGTGCGCGGTGATCGAGCTCGCCTCGTTCTCGGCCTTCTCGATTACCCACCAGACGTTCCTCGACTCGATCACCGAGAGCATCGGGATCGTCCTGAGCACCATTCAAGCCTCGGCCCTGACCGAGACCCTGCTCCAGCAAGCGCAGACCCTGGCCGAGGAGTTGAGCTCCCAGCAGGGCGAGCTGCGCGAGTCCAACGAAGGCCTGGAGCGCCAGGCCACCCTTCTGGCCGAGCGGAACCGTGAGGCGTCCAAGCGGAACCAGGAGATCGAGCGGTCCAAACGCCTGCTCGAGGAGAAGGCCGCCCAGCTGGCGATCTCGTCGAAGTACAAGTCCGAGTTCATCGCCAACATGTCACACGAGCTCCGCACCCCCTTGAACAGCCTGTTGATCCTGGCGGAGCAGCTCAAGGACAACCCCGACAACAACATGACGGACCTCCAAGTCCAGTATGCGAGCGTGATCAGCACTTCGGGCAAGGAGCTGATGAGCCTGCTCAACAGCATCCTCGACCTGGCCAAGGTGGAGTCGGGAGCCCTGGAAGCCGAGCTGGCCGAGTTCTCCGTCGGCGAGCTCCGCAGCGCCCTGCTGAACGAGTTCGAGCTCGTGGCCCAGGGAAAAGGCCTGGCTTTCTCGATCGACCTCACACCGGGGACCCCGGACACGATCGTGACCGACTCGCAGCGCCTGCGCCAGATCCTCAAGAACCTGCTGGCCAACGCCTTCAAGTTCACCGAGCACGGCAGTGTGCACATCGAGGTGGGTTCGATCGACAGCGCTTCCCGCCCCGAGGCCGTGTCGCTCGCCGGCCCCCCCTCTCTGGTGGCCTTCGCCGTGAGCGACACCGGCATCGGCATCGACGACGAACAACAGCAGCGGATCTTCGAAGCTTTCGCCCAAGGTGACGGCACCACGGCGCGGCTCTACGGCGGCACCGGGCTCGGGCTCTCCATCAGCCGCGAGCTGGCCGGACTGCTCGGTGGGGAGATCACCCTCACGAGCACGCCGGGACAAGGCAGCACCTTCACCCTCTACCTCCCGGCGGAGGGCCCTCCGGTGGCCGAGCACGCCACCCCCGGGAGCGCCCGCACCCCCGACACCGCCGGCACCCCCGACTCGGGGAGCGGCGTTGACCCCGTTCCCGGCCGGGTCCTGGCTCCCGAGAACAACCGCGCGACGGCGTCGACCCCGGCGCCGGGAGGCGACAGTGGACAACCCGGCGGTCCGGTGGGCGATCACCTCGAAGGGCGCAAGATCCTCGTCGTCGACGACGACTTCCGCAACATCTTCGCCCTGACTGCGCTCCTCGAGCGGGGCCACGCCGAGGTCTTCAGCGCCGAGAGTGGTGCCGAGGCCCTGGCGGAGCTGGAGCGCACCCCCGACGTCGACGTCGTGTTGATGGACATCATGATGCCGGTGATGGACGGGTACGACACGATGCGCGCCATCCGGGCCATCGAACAGCTCAGAACCATCTCCATCATCGCCGTCACCGGCAAGGTGATGGCGGGAGAGCGCCAGCGTTGTATCGACGCCGGCGCCGATGACTATGTTCCCAAGCCCATCGACACGGCCGAACTTCTCACGGTCATGCGGCAGTGGCTCACCAGGCGGCCCGCGGCCGACCCGGCGACCGAGGGTAGCGACCAGATGGCCGTGCCGCGCCCGGCGCCGGCCCCTGCGGTCGTGCGCGGCCCCAAGATCCTCGTCGTGGACGACGAGTTTCGCAACACCTTCGCCCTGGTCGCCCTCCTCGGACGAGGGCATGTCGTCGTCATCGCCGACAGCGGTACCGAGGCCCTGGCGGAACTGGAGCGCACCCCCGACGTCGACGTCGTGTTGATGGACATCATGATGCCGGTGATGGACGGGTACGAGACCATGCGCGCCATCCGGACCATGGAGCAGTACAGAAACGTCCCCATCATCGCCGTCACCGGCAAGGTCATGGGGGGAGAGCGCCAGCGTTGCATCGATGCCGGAGCGAGCGACTACGTTCCCAAGCCCGTCGACTCCGCCGAGCTGTTCGCCGCCCTCCGGCCGTGGCTCCCGAACACGGCGCAGCCGACGGCGGCATGACCAGCACCCTGCGCATGGCGGAGCCCAGGAACGCCGATGCGCCCGCCTGGGCTTCGACGCTGTCGGTCCCCGTCCTGGTCGTCGAC
This sequence comes from uncultured Acidimicrobiales bacterium, assembly GCA_963731665.1. Taxonomy (GTDB): domain Bacteria; phylum Actinomycetota; class Acidimicrobiia; order Acidimicrobiales; family UBA8190; genus Chersky-840. The sequence goes on from CAVSWP010000011.1 coordinate 1,014,569, forward strand.
GACAACCCGGCCAAGAGGTTGGCCCTGACCTCGGTCCTGGGGCCGCTCGACTACACGATCGTCGAGGCCGATTCCGGCGTTGCCGCGCTGCGCTGCATCACCGCCCAGGATTTCGCCGTGATCCTTCTCGATGTCCGGATGCCGATCATGGACGGGATCGAGACCGCCGCGCTCATCCGCCGCCGACGCCAATCGGAGATGACCCCCATCATCTTCATCACGGCCCACGCCAACGACGAGGCTGTGAGTCTCGACCGGTATGCGGCGGGCGCCGTCGACTTCATCTTCGCCCCGGTCGTGCCGGAGGAGCTACGGGCCAAGGTCTCGGTGTTCGCCAACCTGTTCCTCAGAGCCCAAGAGTTGGCCGACCAGGCTCGAAGTGTGCGGAAGGATGCCGACCAGCTGAGACTGCTCACCGATGCCGCCCCCGTCGGCATCTTCCAGACCGACGCTCACAACGACTACGTCTACACCAACCCGCGTTGGACCGAGATCACGGGGATGTCGGCCGAGGACGCCGTCGGACGGACGTGGGACATCATCATCGACGCCGAACAGCGGTCGAGCCTTCTGGCCGAGATAGCCGACGGTGGAACGGGCGGCAGCGAGCTCTCGTATCGATTCGAGCTGCGGGCGACCGGCGCCGAGCCCAGGGTCGTGCTGGTGACGGCACGGTCGATACCGGACACTATGGGCGGCCGTTCTGGCTGGGTGGGCACCCTGGCCGATGTGACCGCCGAGACGGGGGCGGAGCTGGCCATGTCCCATGCCCGCGACGAGGCCACCGAGGCGTCGCGACTGAAATCGGACTTCCTGGCCAACATGAGCCACGAGATCCGTACCCCCATGAACGGCGTGATCGGCATGACCGACCTCCTTCTCGAGACCGACCTCGACGACCGTCAGCGCGACTACGCCCAGACGGTGCGCAACTCGGGCGAGGCCTTGCTGACCATCATCAACGACATCCTCGACTTCTCCAAGGTCGAGGCCGGGATGCTCGAGATCGAGAACATCGAGTTCAACGTGCAGGGCGTCGTCGACGATGTGGTGGACCTGCTGGCAGGCCCGGCTCAGGCCAAGGGCCTCGAATTGATCGCAATGGTCGAAAGCTCCGTCCCGGCACTGGTTATGGGCGATCCGGGTCGGGTCCGTCAGGTGCTCACCAACCTGATCGCCAACGCCGTCAAGTTCACCCAGACCGGCGAGATCGTCGTCCGGGTCACCCGGGTCGATACTGAGACCGATGGTGGCGAGGCTGTGGTTCGCTTCGACGTCTCCGACACCGGCGACGGCATCGCCCCCGACAAACTCGACACGATCTTCCAGCCGTTCGTGCAGGCGGACACGTCCACCTCTCGGAAGTACGGGGGGACCGGTCTCGGACTGGCCATCAGCGTCCAGCTGGTGGCGCTCATGGCCGGCGACTGTGGGGTGTTGAGCCAGCTCGGGGAGGGAAGCCTGTTCTGGTTCACGATCCGCGTGCAGGCCGAATCCACCCTGGACAACGGCGTGGCGGTGCCCGAGACCGGCCTCAGCGGTGCCCGCGCCCTGATCGTCGACGACAACGCCAGCCTGCGTGACGTGCTTTCGAACTACCTGACCGAGTGGGATGTGAAAGTGGATACCGCCGCGTCGGCGGCCGGGGCGCTGGCGGAGTTGCGGCGGGCCGAGACCGAGAGCCAGCGCTTCGCCGTGGTCCTCCTTGACCAGTCGATGCCCGGGATGGAGGGGCCGGATCTGAAGAAGGCCCTCGTCCGCGACCCGACGCTGGCAGGACGCTTGGTGCTCATGACCGGACTGGGCCAGGAGCGTGACGTGGGCGACGCGGCCGAGCTCGGAGCCCTCACGGCCCTGTCGAAACCCGTCCACCGCAAGGACCTGCTGACCTGCCTGCGCGTCGTGTTGCGTTTCGAGGGCGCCGAGCCGGGACCGGCCGAGGCGGCCGCACCACGGCCGTCTCGGGTCGGTGAGCGCAGGTTGGGCCGGTTGTTGTTGGCCGAGGACAACCTCATCAACCAGAAGGTGGCCGTGGCCATCCTTTCCAACGCCGGCTATCTCGTCGATACGGTGCTCAACGGAGCCGCCGCGGTGGACGCCGTTTCGGCACAGCCCTATGACGCCATTCTGATGGATTGTCAGATGCCGGTCATGAACGGGTACGAAGCCACCGCCGCCATCCGTGCCCAGGGAGGCTCGACCGGCATGACGCCGATCATCGCCATGACCGCCGGGGCCCGCCGGGAGGACCAGGAGCGTTGCATGGCCGAAGGCATGGACAGCTACCTCGCCAAACCCGTGAGCAAGGACGCCTTGCTTGCGTTGGTGTCCCGGTCGGTGCGCAAGAGCCGGCGGTGACCGAGTTTTTTGGCGCCACGGCGGGCGGTATTGCGCAGGTGTGGAGAAACGAAGGCTTCAGTCGGCGTCGAGGGGCACCGATACAAGAATGTGAATCATGAGAGGACTGTGATGCCTGAAGACAGCTCCGCTGACGGGTGCACGACTCTCGAACGCGATGTCGGCCCCGAGGTCTACCAGGAGTTGCTCTGCGCCTTCTTGGAGCACCTGTCGATCCAATTGCACGATCTCCGCCAAGCCGCAGAGGCCGCGGACGTTCCCGCCGCCAAATACATCGCCCATCAGATCAAGGGCACGGCCACGAGCTTCGGTGCGGCCCGTCTCGATGAGCTCGCTGTGGTCATGCTCCAGATGGACCATGACCAGGACGAGCTGCTCATCTCCCTGGTCGACGACATGGGCACGGAGATCGCCAACCTGCAAGGGGTCGTCCACGTCTAGGACAACCGCAGCCGTCGTCCTCGATACGCACCTCTGATCGTCAGCCGTGTCGTCAGCCAGCGCCAGGACTTCACCGCGCCCGAGGCCACTACGCGCAAGAAGGAGTTCATCGCCATGACCCACGGAACTCGGAAACCGATGACCGGTGTCCTGGTCATGACGTCGCTGCCCGAGCTCGGCCGGGTGCGGGCCGCGCTTCGCACACCGACGGCGGCGCCATGTTGATCCTCGTCGCCGACGACGACCCCACGTCCCTGCTCATCGCCGTCACCGTGCTGCGCAACCTCGGCCACCAATGCATCACCGCCATCGACGGCACACAGGCCTGGGAGGTCTTCCAGACCCGTCGCCCCGACGTGGTCGTCAGTGACTGGGTCATGCCCGGAATGGACGGGCTGGAGCTGTGCCGCAAGATTCGGGCCCACCCGGCCAGGTACACGTACCTCATCATGGTCACCGGCCACGGATCGCGCGAACAGATGCTGGAAGGGATGAACGCCGGCGTCGACGACTACCTCGTGAAACCCCTCGACGCCGCTGAACTCGAGCTCCGCCTGATCGCGGCGGCCCGGGTCACCTCCCTGCACCGCCAGCTCTCCCATCAGCGCGCCAAGCTGGCTACCACCGCCCGCCGCAACGCCCTCCCTCGGGCTGGCTAGACGACGCCGGTGCGTGCTGCGCCACCCGCGGTCGGTGACATCGCGTCGATTTGACGGATTTGTGGGCTTTTCGGTCGGACCACCGTGGAAAGCTGTCCCCGGCGGGCCTATGCTATTCGTTGATTTCGCAGGCCATTACTGATGTCGTCCCGGACCCTGACGGCGAGCCCCTGAGGGGGCGCCGAGGGAGAGGGCGATGTCATGGAGCGAGTGCCGGCCCCCCCAGACATCTCTCCGTGGAGCCCGCGGCTCAGTGGTGCCATCTTTGGCGGTGAGGTGCTCGACGAGGCCACCGGCAGCGACGAGGAGGGCCCAACCGTCGGCTCCGACCCGAATCAGGCTCTCTACGGCCGTCCGGACATCGACACGGCCATGTTGCGAGCGCTGCACCAAGAGATGGTCTGTGACACGGACCCCGCAGCTTCGAAGCCGCCGGCGCTCGGGGGACGCTCCGATATCGACTCGGCCATGTTGAGGGCGTTGCGGCGCGCCATGGACGTCCGCCCCCCTTCTCACGATGTCTAGGCACACGACGTCCGACGGGAACGGGCTCGGAGTGGTCTGCGACCCTGGTGACGGACTGAGGATCATCTCCTCGCGGCCCGAGGTCGAGCCCACGTCGGAGGACGAGCGGCTCGTCGGCGATCGGCGCCTCACGCTTGTTCTCGGCCTCCTGGCCCGAGCCGACCCCGCCACAGGGGCGGGTGGTGCGTCGCCGTCCGGTTACGCGGACACCGATGTCGACCGTGGCATCGTCATCAACATGAAGCTGAACGATGCCTCGATCTCAGCTATCGAGGCGGCCCAGTTACTCGCCGACTCCTGCTTCTGCCCGAGCCACGAGGCCGTTGTGCTCGACAGGGTCCTGGGCGTCATCGAGGAAATAGACGAATTGATCCGGACCCTCCATACGCCCGGTCGCCAACCTCCGCCCGACTCGAAGCACGGGCACCAGCCCTCCGGCGAGGCGCGACCCAATGTCTTCGTGCCGGCCGGGCGGAGCTCGATCTTTCGTCCCACCATCTCATCATTCGAAACGCACACAAACGGGGGAGCGGCCTTGAGAGCCGAAGACGCGGACCAGTTTCTCGCCGCACTGATCGGCGGGGTAGAAGATGAATTGCCGTCACTGACCACGGTCTGCAAGAGCGCGACTCGACTCCTGCGGATGAGTGGGGCCTCGGTGGTGTTGATGGGGCAGGACACTTTCCCGAGCGTGGCCAGTGCATCGGGCATTCCGGTGACCGTCCAAGATCTCGAGTTCACCTTGGGCGAGGGTCCCGCCACTGACGCCTTTGCGCACGGCAAGCCCGTGTTGGTCGACGACCTGAGCGCCGCCAGCGGTCGTTGGCCCCAGTTCACCCGGGCCCTGGCGGAGACGGGAATCCGCAGCGTCTACGCGCTCCCCCTCCAGCTGGGAGCGATAAAGCTGGGCGTGCTCGTGCTCTACCGTGACCGGGCCGGTGCTCTCGAGGGCGAGGACCTGGCGGCCGCCCTGCTGGTGAGCGAGCTGGTGACCAACCAAGTCCTCGACATGCAGGCCGGCGCCGTCTCGGAGTCCTTGGCATGGGGCCTCGAGGTGGACGACTACCGAGCGGTGGTCCATCAAGCCACCGGGATGATCTCGGCCCAGCTCGACTGTGGCATCGGCGAGGCCCTGGTGCGGTTGCGGGCCCATGCCTTCGCGGCCGAGCAGGCCGTCGACGAGATCGCCACCGAGGTGGTCACGGGACAGCTGAGGTTCGTCGAACCGTGAGTCTGCAGGACAGAAAGGCAGGTAAAATGGGGTGTCTCCACACCAGTCCCCATGGCATAATTGTCGGGCGAGACCGAGTCTTGCGACATGGGGGCCTCCGGGGTTTGGCGGGATTTCCCGGCTCGGGGAGTAACGATGGACCATCGTGAAGAGTGGTTGGCTCGAACGTTCGTCGAGTTGGCGGACACACTGGTAGCCGACTTCGATCTCATCGACTTCATGTCGGTCCTGGTTGAACGGTGCGCCGAATTCCTGGACTCCGCCGAGGTCGGCCTGGCCTTGGCTGCCACCCGGGGTGAGCTGCGGGTGGTGGCGTCCTCGACCGAGCGCATGCGGGCGCTCGAGCTGATCGAGGTCCAGAACGACGAAGGCCCCTGTCGCGATTGTTTGCGTACCGGCGAGCAGGTCCTCAATCAGCGTCTCGACCAATCCCATGATCGCTGGCCCCAGTTTTCCCTCGACGCCCTGGCGGCTGGGTTCGTCATGGTGCACGCCTTGCCGATGCGCCTCCGCACCGACGTGATCGGGGCCATGAACATCTTCAGTCCCGAGTTGCGTGAGCTCTCTCATGAGGACGTGAACCTGACCCAGGCTCTGGCCGACGCCGCCACCATCGGCATCCTCCAAGAGCGGGCGGTCAAACATGGGGTCGACTTGGCCGGACAGCTCCAAGGAGCTCTCAACTCTCGGATCATCATCGAACAGGCCAAAGGCATCGTGGCCGAACGGCGGCAGGTGGACATGGACGAGGCCTTCGCCTTGCTCCGGAGTCACGCCCGCAGCAGTCGCACGCAGTTGAGCGAAGTGGCCCGAGCCGTCATCGACCATGCTCTGGCACCCGCCGACCTGCATGCTCCCGGGCCCGGGCGCCACAGCCCGGCACCCCGGCACTCGTCGTAGTCGGGTCTGCCTGACACCCTTCCGACCTGGGACGCTGCCCCCGTTCGTGCCTGAGGATGACAGACCTTAACGTTAACGTTAAGATATTTCCATGGCGCCGTCACCCTCCCGCCCGGGTCCTCCGGCCGGCGCGAGTGGCAACGGGAACCGCTCTCCGGGTGCTCCGGGTGCGCCCGGGCCGCCGTCTCCTGACAGCCGGTACAAGTGGATCGCGCTGTCGAATATCACCCTCGGCACCCTGATGGTCTTCATCAACCAGTCCATCGTGCTGATCGCGCTTCCCGCCATCTTCCGGGGCATCCACCTCAACCCCCTCACCCCCGCCAACACGGGCTACATGCTGTGGATGCTCATGGGCTTCATGGTGGTCCTGGCGGTGCTGTTGGTCACGCTCGGCCGGGTCGGTGACATGTTCGGCCGGGTGAAGATGTACAACCTGGGCTTCGCCGTCTTCACGGCCTTCTCGATCCTGCTCTCGATCACGTGGATGCACGGACCGGGTGCCGCCATATGGCTGATCGCCATGCGGATCGGCCAGGGAGTGGGGGGCGCCATGCTGTTCGCCAACTCCTCGGCGGTGATCACCGACGCCTTCCCGGCCAACCAGCGCGGGCTGGGTCTGGGGATCAACAACGTCGCCGCCATTGCCGGCGCCTTCATCGGTCTGTTGCTGGGCGGCCTTCTGGCCCCCGTCCAATGGCACCTGGTCTTCCTGGTGTCGGTGCCCTTCGGGGTCTTCGGAACCGTGTGGGCGTATCGCAAGCTCGAGGACCGCAGCGTCCGTACCCCCGCCCACATCGACTGGTGGGGCAACGCCACGTTCGCGGCGGGACTCATCCTGATCCTGGTGGGCATCACCTACGGCCTGCTCCCCTACGGCCACCACACCATGGGTTGGACGAGCCCCGTGGTCATGACCGAGATCCTCGGTGGGGTGGCCCTGTTGGCCGTGTTCGGCGGCATCGAGACCCGGGTCGCCAACCCTATGTTCCGGCTCACCTTGTTCCGCATCAGGGCCTTCACCGCCGGCAACGTGGCCAGCGCGCTGGCCTCGCTCAGCCGCGGTGGACTGATGTTCATGCTGATCATCTGGCTCCAGGGGATCTGGCTGCCTTTACACGGCTACAGCTTCAGCTCCACCCCCCTGTGGGCGGGCATCTACATGGTGCCGTTAACGATCGGCTTCTTGATCTCCGGCCCGTTGTCGGGGCACCTGGCCGACCGCCACGGCGCCCGCCCCTTCGCCACCGGCGGCCTGCTGCTCGTCGCCCTGAGCTTCTTCTTGTTGCAGACGCTGCCCGTCAATTTCGGCTACCCGGTGTTCGCCGTCCTGATCTTCTTCAACTCGGTGGGGATGGGCCTGTTCATTGCCCCCAATCAGACCGGCATCATGAACAGCCTGCCCTCCGACCAACGCGGCGCAGGGGCGGGGATGGCGGCGACGTTCAATTCATCAGCCCAGGTGCTGTCGATCGGCATCTTCTTCACGCTCATGATCCTGGGTCTCTCCGCCACGCTGCCCGCCACCCTCTTCCACGGTCTGGTTGCCCAGGGAGTCCCGGCCGGCACGGCGACCCGGGTCTCGCATCTGCCTCCCGTCGGTTCTCTGTTCGCCGCGTTTCTCGGCTACAACCCGATGGCCACGCTGCTCGGGCCCGGCGCCCTGCACCACCTGACGGCCGTGCAGGCCCGGTACATCACGGGCCGGTCGTTCTTCCCCCACCTCATCTCGGCCCCCTTCGGCAAGGGTCTGGCCAAGGCCTTCGATTTCGCCGCCATCGTGTGCGTTCTCGGCGCCGTGGCGTCGCTCCTGCGAGGCGGGAAGTACCACTACGCAGAGCCCGACGTTCAGGCCTCGGACGAGTCGGCCGAGCAGGCCGTGGCCGAGACCGAGCCCCTGCTGGTGAGCTGAGCCATGGCTCGGGGTACACAGGTGACGTCCGGGCCGGCGCCGTTGGGCACCGAGCCCTCCCCGTCAACGGGTGGTGAGCCCGAGGTCGGCCTGCGCATCGGCGACGCCGCCGCCCGGGCCGGTGTCTCGGCTCGCACCCTTCGCTATTACGACGAATTGGGCATTCTCAGCCCGTCCGAGTACACCGCCGGCGGCGAACGGCGCTATCGGGAAAGAGATCTCCTCCAGCTGCAACGTATTCTCGAGCTGCGCGAGGCCCTGGGCATGAACCTCGAGGAGATCAAGGAGTTCCTGGAGTCCGAGCAACGACTCGACGAGGTGCGTGCCGCCTACCGGGCCAACCGAGATGTCAACACCAAGGCTGCCCGGCGACGGCAGAAGGCGCTGCTCGAAGAGGCGCTGCAGTTGAACGAATCCCTGAAGGAGCAGCTCGACGCCAAGCTGGCCCGCATGGACGCGTTCCGGGCCACGCTGGCTCAGAACGCCCACCGCTGCCGCCAGCTACTCACCGATCTCACCGAGTGACGGAGCGGTAGCGGGCTCGGCCCTTCGAATCAGTGGTTGAACCACTGCGACCGGCCACCGTAGCTGTAGCCATAGCCGTGGTTGCCGCCATTGCCACCGTTGTTGCCGTTGCCCCCGCCGTCGCCGTGGTTGTCCCCCTGGCCACCGTTGTCGCCATTGCCCCCGTTGTTGCCATTGCCCCCGTTGCCCCCGTTGCCGCCGTGGTTGTTGCCGTGGCCCCCGTTGTCGCCTTTGCCACCGTTGTTGCCATTGCCACCGTTGTTGCCATTGCCATGGTCGACGTTGGGGTTGCCATTGCCGTTGTGGTCCGAGGAGCGGAGGACGATTTCGATTCCCGACGCCCGGTGGTTGCTCGAAGGAGCGTTCAGCGTGTCACCGGAGTAGGAGGCTTTCCACGCATAGACCCCGGAATCGAGCGTCACGGAGTTCGAGGCAGGGACGACTCCGTTGGTCACGGTCACCGTGCCCCCCGAGGCCGCCGGGTTCCATCCCCATTGGCCGGGGCTCAGAGAGTAGATGGTGTACGTGACAGTTCCCCCGGCCTGGGACGCATTGTCCCCCGTCAAAGTGGCCTGATCGGTCACGGCGGTACTCGGGGGCACCGTGATGACCTGACCCGACTGTCCGCCGCCAGACAGCGAGTTCGAGATCGCCGTCGGTGCCTGGTTCCCTACCGGGCTGCACGCGCCCACGGGGCTGTTGGCGCCCACCGGGCTGTTGTTTCCTACGGGGTTCCCGCCACCGAAGTGTCCGTGATCACGCCCATGTCCATGGTCGTACCGGTGTCGGTGATACCCCACGGGGCTGTTGTTACCTACGGGGCTGTTGTTGCCTACAGGGCTGCACGAGCCCACCGGGCTGTCCGCTCCCACTGCTCGATAAAGAAACGGCCCGACGAACGTGAAGAGCAATGCGCTGCCCACGACAATAAGAATCATGCGAAAGCGCGTCATAGCCCCCCTCCTGCCGGCGAGGTTATGTGAGGCTGTTTCCCGTTACATCGTCACGATTGATGAACTCTTGGAAAGTGCTTCTCCTCAATCATTTAGGAATCTCACAGAAAGGCAATAGCCGCTCCCACCGGGACATATTGGGGAAAGCGAAGAGAAAGGGCCCGTCGGTGGCATGATGCATGCTTGGGCTCGCGCCGAGCTGAAGTGGACTTCGGACGTGGCGTAGCGACACCGGTGGTCTTCGCCGGCATCGTGGCGGGGTTGATGGTGTCAGCCACCTTGCGCGAGGGCGCCTTCTACCCTGGCGACGCAGCGCTGGTGCTCACCGTGTCCTTGGTGGTTGCCACGGTGACGCTCGTGGCCCGGCCCGATCGGCGGGCCGTCGCCGTCGCCGCCGGCGTCGGTGGGCTGGCGGCGTGGTGGCTTGTTCGAGCCCTGGCCCAAGGCCGGGTCGGCGCGTTCCTTCCTCTGGGGGCCAGCATGGTCGGTTTCGGCTGCGCCTTCCTGGTCACCCGTCGTCTCGACGAGAAGTACCGAGTCTTGGCGGCCCAGTTGGTCGTCGCCGTCGGGGCCGTCTCGGCGGCGGCGGGCTTGGTGGCCACGACCCTTCGGTGGTACCCGCTGGCGATGCCGGCTCAAAACCTCTGGCGCCTGTCGACGACGTTGACCTACTCCAATGCCGCCGGTGCTCTTCTGGCGCTGTCCTTGTTGGTAGGTCTCGGGCTCGAGCAACGAGACCGCACGACCCGGCTCATGGTGTGCCTGTGCATGGCGGGGCTGGTGGCCACCCAGAGCAGGGGGGCCGTTCTCGGAGCCATCGTCGGCGTCGTCGTCGTCCCCCTGGCGCAGATCCGTCGCGCCGCGCTCACGCTCGGCCTGGGGATCCTGGGCGGCCTGGCGGTGGTGGGCACGTCGAGCGGGGGGTCGGCGCAGCCCTTGGCGATGGCCGCCGCGGTCGTGGCCGTGGTCGTCGCCGTAGTCCTGCCCACGAGTCGCTCCCCCATGCGGTTGTCGGCGAGCATGCGAGGGAGATGGTCAGGCGGCACCAAGAGACGAGCCCTGGTCCTGGGAGTGTTGGGCGTGGCCACCATCGCCATCGTCGTGGGTGCCGGTGTCGCCCTCCGGGTCCCCATCGAGCGTCGTGTCGCCCTGGGCAGCAGCGAGGACCGGCGCTACGAGTGGACCGCCGCGCTCGACCAGTGGCGATCGTCACCGCTGGTAGGCGTCGGTCCCGACCAGCTCCTCTACTTCCATGCCCCCGACGGGAATTTCGCCCATTTCGCCCACAACGAATATCTCCAGGTGCTCGCCGACGGCGGGCTGGTGGGCGCGACCTTGTTGGTGATCACGGGGGTGTGCGTCGTCCGGGCGGTGCGTCGAGACGACGTCGCCACGTCTTGCGCGACAGCTGCCCTGCTGGCCTTCGCCGTGGTCGCCACGCTCGACTTCGACTGGCACCTCGCCTCCCTGGGCATCATGGGTGGATGGGTGGCCGGGTTGGCCGGGAGACCGCACGCCCCGAGACCGAGAGTCGAAGCTCCGATCGGCTAGGGGGTGCCCGGGGGCGGGCTGCTCCAGATCATGTCGACGGCGCGTCGCGCCCAGTGGGGCGGACTCGACGTGCCACTGACACGGCGGGCCAGCACCGAACCGGTGAGCATCTGCACGGCGAGGTCGACGTCGGTGTCCGGCGCAAGCTCCCCGAGCTCCTGGGCCCGCACGAGCAGGGTGCGAACGTACGCGGTGCGCGGCTCGACGACGCGTTGGCGGTGCAGGGCCAGGGCGGTGCGCTCGTCACGCGACCCGAGCAGCGTGCCGACCACCTCGACGCAGTTCTCCCCGAAACGCTCGTCGAAGGCTTCGAGGTACTCGACCAGGTCGGCCCGAGGGTGGCGGGAAGGCTCCTCGGGGAAGCGCCCTCCGGGGTTTCCGGCGATGGCCGCCGTGATCAGGTCGGCTTTGTCCTTGAAGCGCCGATACACCGTGGCCCGGGCCACGCCGGCCTCGGCCGCGATGCTCTCCATCGACAACCGGGCATAGCCGAGCTCGGCCAGCTGGCGCAGCGCCGCCTCGGTGATGGCCCGGGTGGCCCGCTCGTCACGAGGACGCCCCGGCGACCGGGTGGCGGGGGCCGGGCCCGTCGTGTCGAGGACCATCACAGGGCCGCCGCGGTTGCCGGCTGTTCCTGTGCGGGAGCCGTAGGGGAGTAGCTGGGCACGAAGTCCCGTTGCCGCACGAGCGCATAGGCGCCGATCGCCCCGATGGCGGCCACCACCACGCCGATCGTCATCAGGTGGTCGAAGGTGCTGGCGAACGCACTCTGATAGGCGTGGAGCAGCGCGCTGCGGGCCGGCAACGACGGAATGGCGGCGGACGCCTGGCGCACCCCACCGCCGGTGATGGCTCCTTTCAACGCGGCGCCACCCCGGGCGAGCACCTCCCGGCCCGTGGAGCTCGCCGCCAGCCCCGCCAGGGTCTTCTGCTGGATCTGGCTCTGGAACACCGCTCCCAGCCCGGCGATCCCGGTGGCGATGCCCACCTGGCGGAAGGTGTTGTTGGCCCCCGATGCCATGCCGCTGCGCTCGGGTGGGACGACGCTGATGGCTGCCGACGCCAGGACGGGGTTCACGGTGCCGATGCCGATGCCGGTGACGATGAACCCGGGAAGCAGCACCGTCCAGCCCGACGAGGTGTGGACGTGGGACATGAGGGCGAGGCCGATGGCGACCATCACGAGCCCACTGCCGAGGAGGTACCGGGCTTTGATCCGGACGCTGAGCTTGCCGGCGATGGGCGCCGCGAAGAACGAGAGCATGGTGATGGGGAGGAAGCGGAGCCCGGCGGCGAACGGGCCGTACCCGAGGTCGTCCTGGACGTAGAGCGTGATGTAGAGGAACAAGGCGAAGATCGACGACGATAGCGTGATGGCCACGAGCGAGGAGCCGATGACCGCCGGCCTCCGGAACAGATTGAGGTCGAGCATGGGGTCGGACTGGCGCCACTCGGCCACGAGGAACACGGCCAACAGGACGGCCGAGCCGATGAGCAAGCCGCTGATCATCGTGCTTCCCCACCCGTTGGCGTTGCCTCGCACTAGCGCGAACACCAGCATGAACAGGGCGGCGGAGAACGAGCTGAAGCCGATCCAGTCGATCCGCCGATGGTTGGTCTCCTTGGACTCCTGCACCTGCGTCAGCGTGACGGCGATGGCGACCACGCCGACGGGCACGTTGACGAAGAAGATCCACCGCCAGCCCAGCCCGCTGGTGAGCGCGCCACCGATGAGCGGGCCCACGGCCACGGCCGCGCCGATGACGGCACCGTAGATACCGAAGGCGGTTCCCCGTTCTTTGCCTTGGAAGGCCGCCGCGATGAGCGCCAACGAGGTGGCGAACATGATGGCGCCCCCCACCCCCTGGGCCCCGCGTGCCAGGTTCAGCATCAGCGACGACGTGGAGACGCCGCACACCAGCGACGAGACCGAGAAGACGCCGAGGCCGACGGCGAACACCACGCGGCGGCCGAACATGTCGCCCAGCACGCCGGCGGTGAGGAGGAAGGCGGCCAGGGTGAGCGAGTAGGCGTCGATCACCCACTGGAGGTCGCTGAAGGTCGAGTGCAGGGAGTGTTGGATGTCGGGGAGGGCGACGTTCACCACCGTGATGTCGAGGAGGAGCATGAAGGTGGCGGTGCAAACGGCGATGAGGGTCCACCACTTGCGCTCGAGTGCTGGCACGGCGGGGCTCGACTTTCTCGAATAACGATCCGAGGCGTAGCGTATTTAATCATCGGTCGGCGTGTCAAGGTCTGCGCCAGCTGTCATTGTCGGGCCCACCGGACCGGGAGGACCACCGATGCGCGTAGGCATCCACTTCGTCAACTTCACCTTGCCGGGGGCACCCGAGACGCTGGGCCCGACGCTGGCGGAGACGGCCCGCGTCGCCGAGGACGCCGGCGTGTCGGTGTTCACCCTCATGGACCACTGGTTCCAGATGGAGATGATGGCGACCTCCGAGGACCCCATGCTCGAGGGCTACACGTCCCTGGGGTTCCTGGCCGGACAGACCGACACCATGACCCTCGGCCTGCTGGTCACCGGGGTCACCTACCGGCACCCGGGCTTGCTGGCCAAGATCGTCACCACCCTCGACGTGCTGTCGGGGGGCCGGGCCCAGCTCGGCATCGGCGCCGCCTGGTACGAGCGTGAGCACCGCGGGCTGGGCGTGCCCTTCCCACCGCTCGCCGAGCGCTTCGAGCGCCTCGAGGAGACGCTGCAGATCTGCCTCCAGATGTGGAGCGACGACTCCGGTCCCTATGAGGGCCGGCACTACCACCTGGCCGAGACCATCTGCTCCCCGCCTCCGGTCAGCTCACCGCGCCCGCGCCTGCTCATCGGTGGTGGTGGCGAGCGAAAGACGCTCCGGCTGGTGGCCCGCTACGCCGATGCGTGCAACCTGTTCGCGACGTCTCCCCAAGACATCGCCCACAAGCTCGACGTCCTGGCGCGGCACTGTGACGCCGAGGGGCGCGATCCAGCGACGGTCGACAGGACCATCCTGGCGCTGAGCAATCCGCTCGACGACGTCGACCAGTTCCTGGCCCTGATGGCGCAGTACAGCGCGCTCGGCGTCGACGCTGTCGAGCTCATGCCCGTCGGGCACCCGGTGGCCTTCGTGGCCCAGGTCGGGGACCGGGTCCTTCCCGCGCTGGCCCAACTCGGGCCCTGAGCACGCCCGGCTGCGTGCGCCGCTCCCGGCCTCTAGCTCGACCCCGGGCCCTCGGCGCCCTTGGTGGCGTCGCCCGGACTGTAGGAGTGGGCGCCGGTCCCGGCCAGGTGTCCCCCGTCGACGATGAGATATTCGTCTCGGATGGGGCGGTTGTCGAACCAACACTCCAGGATCTCGCGCACGCCGGCGGCGTAGCGGGCCTGGGCCGACAGCGACGTCCCCGACACGTGCGGCGTCATACCGTGGTGCGGCATCGTCCGCCACGGGTGATCCGGCGGTGCGGGCTGCGGGAACCAGACGTCGCCGGCGTACCCCGCCAACTGCCCGCTCTCGAGCGCCCGGACGATGGCGTCGCGGTCACAGATCTTGCCCCGGGCCGTGTTCACGATGTACGCCCCTCGTTTCATGGTGCTCAGGAGGGCGTCGTCGAACATGCCCTCGGTCTCGGGATGCAACGGGGCGTTGATGGTGACCACGTCGCACACCGTGACGAGGGACCGGGTGTCTTTGTGATAGGTCAGCCCCAGTTCGGCCTCGAGGGCCTCGGGCAGCCGGTGGCGGTCGGTGTAGTGCAGCTCGACGTCGAACGGCTTGAGCCGGCGTAACACGGCCGTGCCGATGCGGCCGGCACCGACGGTCCCCACGACCATCCCCTCGACGTCGTAGGACCGCGCCGCGCAGTCGGCGATGTTCCAGCCGCCATCGACCACCCACTGGTAGGACGGGATGTAATTGCGCACCAGGGACAGGATCATCATGACCACGTGTTCGGAGACGCTGACGCTGTTGCTGAAGGTCACTTCGGCCACGGTGATGCCCCGGTCGATGGCGGCTTGCAGGTCGACGTGGTCCGAGCCGATCCCGGCGGTGACGGCGAGCTTGAGGTCGGGGGCCTTGGCCACCCGCTCGGCGGTCAGGTAGGCGGGCCAAAACGGCTGGGAGATCACGATCTCGGCGTCGACCAGCTCCCGCTCGAAGGTCGAGTCGGGCCCCTCTTTGTCAGATGTCACCACGAGGCGGTGGCCCTGGCTCTCCAGGAACCGGCGCAGGCCGAGCTCGCCCGAGACGCTTCCCAGGAGCTGGCCCGGGGTGAAGTCGACGGCCTGCGGCGAGGGGAGCGTCTGGCCCCCGGGGTAGCCGGCCAGCACCGGGATCGTGTCGCGTGGATAGGTCGTCGGCTGTCCGTCCACCGGGTCCGGATAGAGCACGCACAGCACCTTGGACATGTCTCCTCCTGGGACTCGTTTCTCGCACACCGTAGGACGGCACCCCCTATCGTGGGCCGATAGCCGACGCCCGCCCCGATCAGGCTGCAAGCGCCCGCCCGGCGGCGCCCACCCTCGACCTGTCCCGGCGCCGGGTGCTCATCATCATCGGCGCACTGCTGTTGGGCATGTTCCTGGCCGCGCTCGACCAGACGATCGTCTCGACGGCCCTTCCCACGATCGTCGGTGATCTCCACGGGGCCTCCCATCTGACGTGGGTGGTGACCGCCTACCTCTTGGCTTCCACCGTCTCCACCCCGCTGTGGGGCAAGCTCGGCGACCAGTACGGGCGCAAGACCTTCTTCCAGTCGGCCATCGTGATCTTCCTGATGGGCTCGGCGCTGTCGGGGTTCAGCCACTCGATGTTCGAGCTGATCGCCTTCCGGGCCCTCCAGGGCCTCGGCGGCGGGGGGCTCATGATCGGGGCCCAGGCCATCGTGGGCGACATCGTCTCGCCGCGCGAACGCGGTCGGTACATGGGCCTGTTCGGAGCGGTCTTCGGCGTCGCCACCGTGCTCGGCCCGCTCCTCGGGGGCTTCTTCGTCGAATATCTCTCGTGGCGTTGGGTCTTCTACATCAACCTGCCCATCGGGGTGGTGGCCCTGTTCGTCACCTCCGCGCAACTCCCCGGTCAACTCCAGAGGGTCCATCACGTCATCGACTACCTCGGCACCATCCTGCTCACCCTGGCGACCACCGCCCTGGTGCTGTTCACCAGCCTGGGCGGCACCACCTACCGCTGGGGCTCGGCCCCCATCATCGCCATGGCCGGGGGCGGGGTGGTCCTGACCGTCGTGTTCCTGCTGGTGGAAAGGCGGGCAGCCGAGCCGGTCATCCCCCTCGCCCTGTTCTCCAACCGGGTGTTCTCCACGGCCAGCGCGGTGGGTTTCGTCATGGGGTTCGCCATGTTCGGCGCCTTGACCTTCCTCCCCATCTTCTTCCAGGATGCCCGCGGGCTCAGTCCTCCCTCGTCGGGGTTGCGGCTGCTGCCCTTGATGGGCGGGCTCCTGCTGGCCTCCACCGGGGCGGGCCAGCTGGTGAGTCGCTGGGGCCGCTACAAGGTGTTCCCCGTTGTCGGCACGTTTCTCATGATCGTCGGGCTGACGCTGATGTCGCGGATCGGCCTCACCACGGGCGCGTGGACGATCGCCGGCTTCCTGTTCGTGTTCGGGGTCGGCCTCGGACTGGTGATGCAGGTCCTCGTGGTGGCGGTGCAGAACGCCGTCCCCTACGAGCAGTTGGGCACGGCCACCTCAGGGGCGACGTTCTTCCGCATGATCGGTGGTTCCTTCGGCACGGCGGTGTTCGGGGCGATCTTCGCCAATCTGCTGGCCACCAACGTCGTCCACGCCCTCCACCTGAAAGCGCTCCCCCCCAGCCTGAGCACCTCGCTCAGCGGTGCCGACCCCACCTCGCTCGCCCACCTGCCCCCGGCGGTGCACGCCGGGGTGGTGGCGGGCATGGTCCACACCATCCAGACCGTGTTCCTCATCGCCGTGCCGATCGCGGCGGTGGCGTTCGCGCTGTCGTGGCTCCTCCCCGACATCGAGCTGCGCAAGACCGTCCGCACCGCCGATCCGGGCAAGGAGCTCGGCATGCACGAGTCGCGCTCGTCGCTGGAGGAGATCCAGCTGGCGCTGGAACGACTGGCTCTTCGTGAGAACCGCCGCGAGCTGTACACCACGTTGGCCGAGCGGGCCGGCCTCGAGCTCGATGCCCGCCCGTGCTGGCTCCTCTACCGCTTCGCCGACCAGCCCGACTGCACGCTCGAGAGCGTGGCGTCGCGTTTGAAGGTCGATCCCAAGAACATCGAGATGGGCATCGACGCCTTGGTGGGCAAGGGGTTGGTGGAGATGGCTCCGGGCCCCGGTGAATGCGAGTTCAGCTTGACGGCCCAGGGCCACCAGGCCATCGGCCGGCTCCAGGCGGCCCGCCGGGCCGGGTTGACCGAGTTGCTCGAGGGGTGGGACCCCGACGCCCATCCCGAGATCGGCGACATGGTGCGACGGCTGGCGCACGAGTTGCTCGCCGACGACGAGAAGCTGTTGGCCGACGCCTCGGGGACCGTGGGGAGCGCGGCCCGCGCCTGATCAACTCCGCCGGGTGCTCACCACGACCGCCAGCGGCCACAGGGCCTGGGCGCCGGCGGCGCTGCGTTCGGCCAGCCCGCGGGCGTCTCCGTGGATCTCGGCCGCGAACCACACCACCAGGGCCAGCAACACGCCCGTTGCCGCGCCCGAGGCAAGGCGCGTCAACAGCGGTGCCGGGCTGCGGCGGTGCGCGGCGAACGCCGGCCACGAGCCGAGGGCGATGAACGCCACCGCGGCGGTCACGGTGTGCGCCACGGAGTTCCCCCGGGCCGGCTGCGGGAAGGCCGCCACCAACACCGTTGCCATCCCTCCGGCGCCCAGTACCACCCGCCCGGCCCGTCGAGCCGGGCGCAGGCCAGCGGCGGTGACCACATGGCACACGCCCAGACCAGCCAGCGCCCCGGTCATGACCCCGCGGTCGGTGGCGCCGTGGGCGGCCAGGGCACTGATGGTGTCGCGGATGGGGTCGTACCCCGGGGGCTGAAGCGCCTCGGCCAGCGCCCAGCCCCCTACCAGGAGCACGGGTGCGGCCGCCGATGACGCCAGGGCCCACCACGGGGTCGGTCTCACCGCCGGATCCTAAATCGGCCCGCGCCCTCGGAGCGGCCCTGGTCGGAACCTCGATCTTCGCTCACGGATTGCTCACACCACGGCTCCACACTGCACCTTGTCACCATCCATCTCGCCGTTGGAGGAGCCACACATGAAGAAGATGCTTGCCACCGCCACCGTCGCGCTCACCTTGTCGGGGATCACCGGAGCCGGGCTCGCCGTCGGCCTGGCCTCCCCCGCCGACGCCGCCACCCCGTCTGCGGTCACCACCGCCCACGGCGCTGCGTCACACCCGTTGCGAGCATGGCTGCGGGCGCATCGTGGGACCGTGGCCCGTCATGTCGCGGTGATCAGTGCCAGGACCATCAAGATCACCCCGAAGGCACTGGTGGCCGCCCTGCGCTCCGGAGAGTCGATCGCCCAGGTGGCCCAGGCGCACGGAGTCTCCGCGCAGAGCGTCGTGAACGCCCTCGTGCAGGCGGGCGACACCCAGGTCGGCCGGGCCGTCACCGACCACAAGCTGACCTCGGCCCAGGGAGCCAAGATCGAGGCGGCCTTGCCCGCAGTGGCCTCCAAGATCGTCAACCACGTCTTCGCCTGACACCCGTCGCCTCACACCCGTCGCCTCACACTCGTCGGGCGCATCCCCCGCCCGCCCGGCGCCGGCCCGAAGGGGCCGGCGCCGTGGCGCGCCGCGCCGCCCGGCACCGAGCTACGAAGAGAACCGGTCGGGGCGGTACGGAGCCAACGCCGGGGGCGTCTCGCCCAGGACCTCCCCGGCCACCAAAGCGGCGCAGTACGGGCCGAGAAGCAGCCCGTTGGCGCCATGGCCCGTGCACACGTGCGCGTTGGCCAGACCCGGGAGCCTGCCCAGGATGGGCCGGTCGTCGACGCTCGTGGGTCGCAGCCCCACCCGGACCTCGAAGAACGTGGCCCCCATGAGCCCCGGAGCGATGACCGCGCATTCGCGCAACAGGTCGCGCACCCCGCCCGCCGTCGGTCGGGTGTCGAACCCGGCGTCGGGCTCGAACGTCCCCCCGCAGGCCACCCGGCCCTCGGGCCAGGGCACCAGGTAGAAGTTCAAGATGGGCTGCACGATGGGCCACCGCCCGCTGTCGGAACTCGCCGCGCCGGCGGTGCCGGCCCCGGGCAGCACGACGTGGACGATCTGGCCCTTGGTCGGCGTCACCGGCAACTCCGAGCCCAACCATCTGCCCGCCGCCGCCGACCACGCCCCCCCGGCCAGCACCACGGCGCCACAGGACACGACGTCATCGGCGCCCCGTACCGCCGTGACCCGGTCCCCTCGGCGGTCCACTCCCACCACCTCCATCGACACCGGCGTGACACCGCGCCGCTCACCGGCGTGGCGCACGGCCGCGCCCAACGCCCGCCCGTCGACACGAGCGGCCGTCGGGCTATGCAACGCCCGCCACACTGCGCCCAGCGGGGGGAACATGGCGCGCGCCTCGGGGGAGGGGATCTCGGTGACGTCGGGGCTGCGGGCCGTCACCACGGCGCGGACCTCGTCGAACCACGGGTCCTCGTGCTCTGCCAGCGCCACCACCAGCGACCCGCACTCGGCGAAGGCCTCGGGCCCGGGGTCGGCACCGTCGGCGGCCAATCGGCCCACGAGCGCACGCAGGTGTCGTGCCGCGTGGGCGCCGAGCTCGAAGAGCTCGGGGTCGGGCTCGTGAAACGTCTCGGGGGACACGATCCCGGCGCCGGCGTCCGAGGCGCGCCCACGGTGGGCGCCGTCGACGAGGGCCACACTGGCGCCGGCACAAGCCAGCTCGTAGGCCACCGAGGCGCCCACCAACCCGCCGCCCACGACGGCCACGTCGACCGTCGGAGCCCGGCTCATGCCCATGGCGTCAGGACACTACGAAGCGGGGGCGCCGGCGCTGTGCTCGGCCTGGTTGACCCAGGCGGCGTACATCTCGGCGTACCGGCCCTGGCGGCCCACGAGCTCGGCATGGCCCCCCATTTCGACGATGCGGCCATGGTCGACCACCACGATGCGGTCCGCTTTCATGGCCGTCGACAGCCGGTGGGCGATGAGCACCGCCGTGCGCGC
Organism: uncultured Acidimicrobiales bacterium; assembly: GCA_963731665.1. Lineage (GTDB taxonomy): Bacteria > Actinomycetota > Acidimicrobiia > Acidimicrobiales > UBA8190 > Chersky-840. The sequence goes on from CAVSWP010000011.1 coordinate 1,034,784, forward strand.
CTCGAGCAGGACGTCGAGGGCGGCCTCCACCCGGGTCTCGGACTGCAGGTCGAGGTTGGAGGTGGCCTCGTCCAGGACGAGCACGCGGGGATGGGCCAGGAAGGCCCGGCCCAGGGCGATGAGCTGGCGCTCGCCCGACGACAGGGACTGGCCCCGCTCGTGGACCACGGTGTCGACGCCCTGGGGAAGGCGTTCGACGAGCTCGGTCAGCCCCACCGCGGCGATGGCCTCGTCCACCTCGGCGTCCGAGGCGGCGGGCCGGGCGAAGGCCAGGTTGTCGCGGATGGTGCCGGCGAAGAGGAAGGGCTCCTGGGGGACCACGCCCAGCTGCCGGCGCAGCGAGTCCAAGGTCACCGTGGCGATGTCGTACCCGTCGATGCGCACCGTCCCGGCGGTCGGGTCGTAGAACCGGGTGATCAGCTTGGCCAAGGTGGACTTGCCGGCGCCGGTGGGGCCCACGAAGGCCACCGTCTCTCCCGGGGCGATGCGCAGGTCGACGTCTTCGAGCACGGGCACGTCGGGGTCGTAGCCGAAGCTCACTTCGTCGAAGACGATCTCCCCCTCGATGGGAGGAAGCTCCACGGCGTCGGGCGCCTCGGTGACGGTGGGCTCGGTGTCGAGCAAGGTGCGCAGCTTCAACACCGAGGCCTGGCCCTGCTGGAAGCTGTTGTATTGCTGCACCAGGAGCTGGATGGGGGCGAAGAAGCGGTTGAGGTACAAGAAGAAGGCGATCAGCGCACCCGGGGACAGGGAATGGTGCACCACCATGTCCCCGCCGATCCCCAGGAGGGCGGCCTGGCCCAGCCAGCCCAACAGCTGGGTTCCCGGGCCGTAGATGGCGTTGATCTGAGCGGTGTACACGTTGGCGTCGCGGTACTCGCCCACCACGTTGCGGTGATGGATGATGTTGTGACGCTGGCGGTTGTGGGCGGTGACCACCCGCACGCCGTGCAGGCTCTCGGAGAGGTCGGCCATCACGTTGGCGATGCCGTCGCGCACCCGCTCGTAGCCGCGCTCGGACGCCACCCGGAACCACAGGGACAAGATCACCAGGGCGGGCACGACCATCACCACCGTGATGAAGGCCAGGGTGACGTTGGTGGTGAACAGGATGACGGTGATCACCACCATGGTCAGGCCCTGGATGGCGAACTGGGCCAGGCCGTCCTGGAGCAACTGCTGGAGGTTCTCGATGTCGCTGGTCATGCGGGTCATGACCACCCCGGCCTTCTCGGCGGTGAAGAAGTCCAGTGACAGGCGTTGCAGGTGCGAGAACACCTTGACCCGGAGGTCGTTCATCACCCCCGCTGCCAACCGGCCGGTGACCTTCACCAAGGCCCGTTGGGTGAGCGAGGTAAACGCCACGAAGCCGAGATAGGTGGCGGCCAGGAGCAACACCACGCTCAGATGGCGATGACCCGGCACCATGCCCTTGTCGATGGCCAGCTCGGTCAGCTTGGGACCGGCTTGCAGCGCCACGCTGGTGACGATGATCAGGATCGTGGACACCGCCAGCATGTGGGGGTACTCGAGCAACAGCTCCCACAACGTGAGCCGCTTTCGCTCCTTGGCGCTCTGGTGCTGGGAGAACTCCACGTCGGGCTCGCCGTGGTCGGGCTCCTCGGCCAGCAGCGCGTCCACGCCGTCTTGGAGCTCGGAGGGGATCCCCCCGAAGGGCAGGCCGGGTGCGGCCGGCGCGCCGGGCCGGCCTCCTCCGCCGAACATGCCCGGGCCGCCCCACCCACCGCCGAAGCCCATCAGTGCCCCCCGGGCCCGGCGTCGGGACGGTTCCCGTCGGCGGCGTCGAAGGCCCCCACCGAGGCGTCGGGGTCGACCTGGGCCAGGACCTCGGCGTAGCGCGGCGTGGTTTCGAGCAGCTGGGTGTGGGTGCCGTCGGCCACGATGTGCCCGTCCTCGAGCAGCACGACGCGATCGGCCAGACTGATGGTCGACAGTCGGTGGGCCACGATCAGCGTGGTGCGTCCCTCCATGAGCACGCGCAGCGCATCGTGGATCTGCTGCTCCACCTGGACGTCGATGGCACTGGTGGCGTCGTCGAGCACCAGGATGGGCGGGTTGACGAGCAGCGTCCGGGCGATGGTGATGCGCTGGCGCTGGCCTCCGGACAGGGTGTAGCCCCGCTCTCCCACCACCGTGTCGTATCCCTGGGGCAGCTCGCGGATGAACCCGTCGGCTCCGGCGGCGCGCGCGGCGGCTTCCACGTCGGCGATGTCGGCGTCGGGGCGGCCGTAGGCGATGTTGTCCCGGATGGACACCGAGAACAAGAAGGCGTCGTCGAGCACGACGCCGACGTTGGCCCGCAGGCTCTCGATGGTGAGGTCCCGGACGTCATGGCCGTCGATGAGCAGCCGGCCCTCGGTGACGTCGTAGAAGCGGGGGATGAGCCGTGCCACGCTCGACTTGCCCGAGCCCGTCCGCCCCACCAGGGCCACCGTCTCGCCCGGGTGCAGGTGCAGGTCGAGGTCGTCGAGCACCACGGGGAGGTCGGGCCCGTAGGAAAAGCCCACATGGTCGAAGCGCACGTCGCCCCGGCAGTCGACCAGGTCCACGGCGCCGGGTCGGTCCACGATGGTGGGCTCTTCGTCGAGGATCTCGTAGATGCGCTCGGCCGAAGCCGCAGCGCGCTGGCCCATCATGATGATCATGCCCAGCATCATGAACGGGGCCTGGAGCATGAACAGGTACGCGTTGAATGCCAGGATGGCACCCAGGCCCAGGGTTCCGTGGATCACCATGTAGCCGCCGAAGCCGAGCACCAGCGCCAGTCCCACCTGGGGGAGGTTCTGCACCGCCGGCGTCCACCGGGCGCGCAGGTCGGCGTCTTTGACGTAGCCCCACTGCACCTTGTCGGCCGCCTTGGCCAGTGTCCGGAGCTGCTCCTTCTCCGCCGCGAAGGACCGCACCACCCGGACCCCGTTGACGTTCTCGTCGACGATGGTGGCCACGTCGGCCAGACGGGCCTGGATGAGCCACGACACCGGGAACATGGACTTTCGCATCCGGTGGCCCACCATGAACACGAACGGCATGGTCACCATGGCCACGAAGGCCAGGGGGACGTTGATCGAGAGCATGAACCCGAAGGCCACCACGGCGATGCCGCACTGCACCAAGATCATGGGTGCGAACGTCATGTACATCTGCACCGACCGGATGTCGGAGTTGGCGCGCGAGATGAGCTGGCCGGACTGGACCCGGTCGTAGAAGGGGAACGACATCCGGGTCAGGTGCTCGTAGATCAAGGTGCGCAGGTCGTACTCGATCTCGTATGCCGTCTGGAAAAGGAACAGGCGCGACACGTACCCCGCCAACCCTCCCGCCAGCCCCAGGCCGAGGATCCACCACACGTAGAAGTGCAGCGGCACGGTGTGGCGCTGCACCGAGTTGTCGATGGCGTGGTTCAGCAGGTCGGGGATCTGCACCTGGAGCACGAGGCCCACGAAGGAGAGCACCAGCGACGTGATGAACATGGCGCGGTGTGCCCCCAGGATGGGCAGGGCGCGACGAAGCCACGTCTTGGCGGTGTCGGGGTCCACGCTGCCCCGTGGCGCGCCGTACCGAGCCACCTCGGCACCGGCGGGAACAGGCTCAGCGCCGCCGCCGGGTGCGCCCGTGGGGCTCACGTCCGGCCCTCCCGGTCAGCGTGGTAGGCGCGCATGGCGTGGCGCCACAGCTCCAGGCTGCGCAGGGCCTGGTCGGTCAGCGCCGGGTCGTCGAGACAGGCGGCGATGTCGGTCAGTCGGGCGTCGACGGCCGCGTTGGCCTTGGCCAACAGGCGCTGGCCCTTGGCTGTCAGGGTGTGGGTGACGCTGCGCTTGTCGACGTCTCCCGGCGTGCGCTGGACCAGGCCCCGCAGCTCCAACCCGTCGACCACGGCCGTGACGGTGGGGCGCCGGACGGTGAGGCGGTCGGCCAGCGTCGAAGGAATCGAGGCTCCCTCGGCCAGCACGCCCAGCACCCGGTACTGGGGCAGCGACAGCTCCACCCCGCCGAGAGCCAGCTCGACCTGTTTGGAGAGCCAGGCGGCGGCGCGCCCGAAGGACCCGGGCTCTTCTCTCGCGGTCGGGGCGGCCGGCACCGGGACCAGGGGCTCCACAGGCATGTCATTAGACTATCTAACGAGAGGGCCCACCCCGTCCGGCCCCGCCAAGGACTCGGCGGTGGGCAGGTCCTGCCTGGCCGGAGCGGTCGGCCCCGGGATCAGGGGGTGCCGACGGTCAGGTCGAGGGCGCCCACGGCCTCGCGGCCCTGGGCGAGGAACCGCTCGGCGTCGGCCTCCTCCAGGGGGTGGCTGAAGTAGAAGCCCTGGCCGGCGTCGCAGCCCTCTTGTTCCAGTCGTCTCAGCTGATCGGTGGTCTCGATGCCCTCGGCCACCGTCTTGAGGCCGAGCGCGCCGCCCAGTTCGATCAGGGCGTGCACCAGCGCGGCGCTCGGGCCGTCGGTGGCCGCCCCCACGATGAAGGTCCGATCGATCTTGAGAATGTCGACGGGGAACTGCTGGAGGTAGGCCAGCGACGAGTAGCCGGTCCCGAAGTCGTCGATGGCCAGGCGTATCCCCAGATCCTTCAAGGCCGTCAGCCGCAGGGCGGACTCGTGGGAGTCGCGCATCAAGGTGGTCTCGGTCATCTCCAGGATCAACCACGTCGGGTCCAGCCCCGAGGTCTCCAAGGCCGTGCAGATGTCCTCGACCAGCGTGGTGGTCTCGAATTGCCGTGGGGACACGTTCACCGACACCGCCGTGGCCATCCCCAGGTCGCGCCAGCGCCGGGCCTGGCGGCAGGCTTCGTTGAGCACGTAGGCGCCCACCTCGACGATGAGGCCCGACTCCTCCAGTGCGGGGATGAACGCGTCGGGGGCCACGACCCGGCCCGAGGACCGGCGCCAGCGCAGCAGCGCCTCCATGCTCTGCACGGTGCCGTCGTCGAGCTGCAGGACAGGCTGGTAGACGAGGAAGAACTCTCCCTCCTCCAAGGCCAGGCGCAGGTCCCTCTCGAGCTCGATGCGGGTGCGGAACTCGCCGCGCATGTGGGCTTCGAATCGCACGGCCCGGTTCCGGCCCCCGGCCTTGGCCTCGTACAGCGCCACGTCGGCGTTCATGAGCAGGTCCTCGGCCGACGCAAACGCACCGGAGACGATGCCGATGCTGGCCGACACCGAGAGCTGGGGCCGCGCCGCGCTGTGCACGGCGAAGGGAGCGGCCAGTGATTCAAGGAGCCGCTGGGCGGCGGCCTCGCCGTTGCGCGACCCGGATCCCTCGACCAGGACCACGAACTCGTCCCCCCCGAGACGCCCGATCGAGTCCGTCTCGCGCAGCGCGCCCTGGAAGCGGATGGCCACCTGGCGAAGCACGTCGTCCCCGACGCGATGACCCAGAGAGTCGTTGATGTCCTTGAAACGGTCGATGTCGATGAAGAGCACGGCGCCGTCGCGCCCGGTTCGCCGGCTGCGCTTCTGCATCTGCTCGATCCGGTCCAGGATCAGCTTCCGGTTGGGCAGGCCCGTCAGGGGGTCGCGGGTGGCGAGGCGCTCCAACGCGTCGCGCGTGGACCGAAGCTTGGTGATGTTGTGGGCCGACACCACCAACCCGTTGACGGTCGGGTCCTCCAAAAGGTTCACGATGCTCAGCTCACAGGGAACCGGGACGCCACCGTCCCGACGCCGCAGGTTGACCTCGACCACGCTGGGGCCCTCCTGGGCGTGCCCGACGTCGAGGGCGCCGGCCAGGGCATCGCGCAACGCCGCCCGGTCCGCTTGGACCACGAGGTCTTCGAGGTGGCGGCCTTCCACGAGGGCTTGGTCGTGTCCCAGCATGCGCGTGATGGCGGCGGAAACCGACTGCACGGTCCCGGTCTCGTCGAGGAGGAGGAGGATGGTGGCCGAGTTGTGCACCAGGGAGCGGAACCGCTCCGTGTCGTTGGTCGCCACCTCCCACCGTCGGCGCTCGGTGAGGTCACGAATGCACCACACCAGGCCGTCGATGGGTGGCTTGCCCACCAGGTTGGCGCCGATCAGCTCGATGAGCTTCCATCCCGTGGGCGTCTTGACCCGGAGCTCGATCGGCGAGCCGACCTCCTTGTCCCGGACGCTGGCGAGAGACGTCAGGGCCAGCTCATGGTCCTCGGGGTGCAGCAGGTCGAGGGCGTTGGTGCCGAGGATCTCGGCGTTGCTCAGGCCGAAGGTCCGCTCGGCGGCCGGATTGCCCCAGATCAGGTTGCCGTCGGCGTCGGCCACGACGACAGTGTCCGGCAACTCCAACACGAGACGTTCCAGCCAGCCTGGGTCCATTGCTCCTTCCGAGGGCGCACTGGAAATATCGGCCCGCAGCCACGCCATCTGAACCCCGGGATGTGCCGGCGCCCACGGCCGGGCGTCCTGGGCGCAGTCCCCTCGTCGTCCCTGGTCAGAGGGGCAATCGTCGATGAAACCGCCTCACCGCAGGCAAGAGCCCGGACCGGGGTCCCGGGGGGCCGTCCACGGTGGGCTGTCTATGATCGCGCCGCACGCGGGCGTAGTTCAGCGGCAGAACACGAGCTTCCCAAGCTCGGAACGCGGGTTCGATTCCCGTCGCCCGCTCCAGCGGTCCGGGTCCGAGGGTCCGGCCAACGGTCCTGGTGGAAGGTCCTAGGCGCCCGAGGCCCCCACCGGTGCCGCCGGCACCGCCCGGCAGCGGGCACAGGAGCCCAACACGGCGAAATGCCGGGGATCGATGGCGAACCCGTACTGGGTCTGGGCGGCTCGGGCCAGGGCCCGAAAGAACGCCTCGGGTGCTTCGACGGTGGCCCCGCAGGTCTCGCACATCAAGTGGCCATGCGTGTCCGACGCCAGATGGTAGGTGGCGGGCCCATGGCCCAGATGGGCGTGGACGACGATGCCGAGGCGCTCGAACTCGTCGAGGTTGCGGTAGATCGTCGAGAGGTGCACGTCAGGGGCGAGGGCCTGAACCTCGGCGGCCAGGTCCTCGGCGGTGCGATGGGACGTCCCCGTGAACAGACAGTGCAGGAGAAGGCGCCGCGCCGTGGTGATGCGTCCTCCCTGCCCCCGAAGGAGCTCCAAGGTCTCCTCGACCGGGCCAACGTCGGCCGGCTCGGTCGGGCCGTCGCCGCCGGGGCGTGCCGCCAGGCGTGCCACCCCAACACGGTACCACCGGTGATGCCACCTAGAGCCTGTTGCGTCCAGTTCTTATTTCTGTGAACATGCCCGGGAGCGCGCCGGAGGAGGACACCGATGGGGAGAGCGAGCGACCGTCTGCGGACGATCCAAGACGCCCTCAGTCCGGCCGAGTGGGCGCGCGTGGGGGGGATGGCGGCCACCGTCGTCGGGCTCTACGTCCTGGGATTCGTGATGCTCGGGGCGGCGGTGCCGCACCACTACCACCTGTCGAAGACCACCATCTTCGGCCTCGGGACGGGGATCCTCGCCCTGACGCTCGGGATGCGTCACGCCTTTGACGCAGACCACATCTCGGCCATCGACAACACCACCCGCAAGCTCATGGCCGAGGGCAAGCGCCCGCTCAGCGTCGGCTTCTTCTTTTCCCTCGGGCACTCGTCGGTGGTGTTCGTCATGTCCCTGCTGTTGAACTTCGGCATCCGCTCGCTCGATCAACAGGTGAAGAACGGCAAGTCCGGCCTGCACAACATCACCGGGATCGTCGGGACGTCGGTGTCCGGTGTCTTTCTCTACCTCATCGCCGCCCTGAACATCGTCATCCTCGTCTCCATCGTGCGGGTATTCATGGACCTGCGCCGGGGTCGCTACGACGACGCCGAGCTCGAGGAGCAACTCAACAAGCGCGGGCTCATGAACCGCTTCTTCGGGCCCCTCGCCCGCAGGATCGACACGCCGTGGAAGATGTACCCCATCGGGGTGCTCTTCGGCCTTGGTTTCGACACCGCCACCGAGGTGGCCTTGCTCGTGCTGTCGGGCACGGCGGTGGCCAGCGGCCTGCCGTTCTATGCGATCCTCTCGCTCCCGATCCTGTTCGCCGCCGGCATGAGCCTGCTGGACACCTTGGACGGCTGCTTCATGAACTTCGCCTATGGATGGGCCTTCGCCCGCCCCATTCGCAAGGTGTACTACAACATCACGATCACCGGGCTCTCCGTCGCCGTGGCTTTCGTGATCGGCACGATCGAGCTCCTCGGGCTCCTTCCCTCCGAGTTGGGTTGGAGTGGACGGGTGTGGGGCTTCTTCGAGACCTTCAACATCAACTCGGCCGGATTCTTCATCGTCGGGCTTTTCGTCGTGACCTGGGCGGTGGCCCTGTCGATCTGGCACTTCGGCCAGGTAGAGGCTCGGTGGGACGCGGCGGCCCTCCAGGCGCGCGCCGCCCAGGACGCCGAACCCAGGGACCGGGTCACAGGTCCCGCCTGGTCGGCGGCCGAGTAGGCGGTCGCCTTTGGTCGGCTCGGCACCTCCCGGCCACACGCTTGTAGCCTGCGGCGGTCGGTGACCCTGAGACCCGAGGAGTGTCCGTGAACACCAGGCGCCTTGTCGTGACCGGTCGGACCGCGCAGGGCAAGTCGGTGGTTGCCTCGGACTCCGAGGTCGAGCCCATCGAGGTGGCCCTGCTCCCGGGAAACGGGTTCCACCAGTTGTGGGGAGACGACTCCCCGCCGTCCGTGCCGACCGACGGCTCGCCCCCGCCCCACCCGCAGTACTTCCCGCCGGCCGGCGGGTACCGGTTCCTGTTCTTCACGCTGGGCCCGGAATCGATAGCCCTGCCCGAGGACCTCGACATCGTGGCGACCCTCGAGGAGATGGAGCTCAAGCTTCCTGGCCTGGCCGGGGTGATGGAGCCCGAACACCCCGGCATGCACACGACCGACACCGTGGATCTGGACCTGGTGATCTCGGGCGAAGTCTGGCTCGAGCTCGACGACCGGATCGAGGTCCATCTCAAAGCGGGTGACTCCGTGGTGCAGAACGGGACCCGGCACTCCTGGCACAACCGGACGAACGAACCGTGTGTCATCTTCGTCACGCTCCTGGGAGCACGACGCTCGGACTGACGCCCTCAGCGGCGGTGGTAGCGAACGGGGCACGGGCCGGCGGCTCGCGCCACGCCGCCGATCTGCGAGCGCAGCGGCCCGGGCGGCCCGGTCCACCGGGGCTCGAAGTCGAAGGCGGCGAACAGCTCCGTGGCGGTGGCGGTCATGGCCGACAGCGAGAACGGTTGCGCCGGACAGGTGTGGCGTCCGTGCCCGAAGGCGGTGACCAACTCGACGGCGGCCAGGCCCGAGGTATCGGCCAGGCGTCGCCGGTTCCACCGGCCCGGGTCCCATGACTCAAGTCCCGGCCCCGCGCTCGGTGTTGGTGAGCGGGAGCAGGGTGGCGATGGTGACCCCGGCGGAGACCTCGTGGACCGCGGATCCGACATCCACCGTCACGGGCGCCACCACGTACCGGGCCATGATCGAGCGCTGGGCGAGCCGGGTCGACTCGAGAGCGCACCGTTCGGCGAAGGCCCGATCCCCGTCACGCACCCGCCTCATCTCATCGGGGCGGGTGATGAGGTCGATCAAGGTCCAGCCCAGGGCGGCGAAGAGGTTCGACATCGAAGCCACGTGCACCAGGACCAGGTCCAGTGCCACGCCCTTGACCATGGTCTGGTCGTCCTCGCCCGCCCACGCTCCGACCAGGCGCGCGAAGAGGGGATGGTCGCCCTCGAGACCGTCGAGCTCGTCCAACTCGACGGCCACCTCGCCGGTGATCACCGCCAAGGCGTCGAGCTCGGCCGACTTGCCGGTGGCGGCCAACGCCGGCATCGACTCGGGATGGACGAAGGCTTCGGACCCGTCGAGCATGTCGAACGCCCGGGCGAGCACATCGAAGCGTGCCCCGACGGCCGCGCCGGGCCCGCCCCACGACGCCAGGCCTACCCGGTGCCCCAGTCGCCGGGTGAGCGTGAAGACGTCGACTTCTCCTTGGAGGCCCAACTCGTCGATGGTGGAACTCAGAGCCCGTGCCACATTGGCCAGGTACGTGGCGACGTCGTCGCGTCCGAAAAGCTGGTGCGGGAGGGTCCGCCGGCCCACGAAGACTTCGTCCGGGAGCTTTCGCCGCAACATTCGCCAGTCGGCCACTGCCTTGCTCGCTCGATCCTCGGGCAAGGCGTAGAAGGCGGCGACGCCTTCGGGCGTGAAGGTGAACAGGTAGCGGTCGTCACGGCTGTCCACGACGAAGGTGTCACCCAGGTCCCGTCGGGCATCGGCCAGGGCCATGACGGGGTCTTCCATGGGAACGTCCCAGGGAAGTCCGACCGAGGCGGCGACCGGCGGCATCGGCGCGATCGTCGGTGGGCCCACGCTCGGGATTGTAGGGGTGACCCTGTCCGAGAAAAGGACCCTCGGTCCACGGCAACAGCGGGCCACCGACACGTACGCCCTCGGCGTGGAGAGCTCACGCTGGACCCGCTGGCCCGGCTCGCATGGCGGCGCGTCACCCCTCTCGAAGCCGTGCCCCGTCCCCTCGGTGGCCCGCCACCGATCTGGCGTTTCCCGGAGCGGTCGGCCGCCACCGGCACCACCTGACCCGTGCCCACGAAACCGGCGGCGCCCCCCGCCGGCCGCCTTCGGGGCAGGCTGGGCGGAGCGCCCAGGGGCAATGGGCTGGGTTTCTCTGTACGCTTTTCGGCCAGGTGGGGGGGTTGGGGTCATGACGTACAGAGATGGCAGCGCACCATGCTGAGGTCTGCGCTTCGGGACTTGCAGTGGAGGCGCCGGCGTTTCGCCATCGCCGTCCTGGGAACAGCCCTGGTCTTCGGCATGGCCCTGGTGATCACCGGCATCAGTAGTGGGTTCAACTCCGAGGCCCTCAAGACGGTGACCCAGCTCCGCGTGGGCACCTGGGTCGTCGGCCGGGGCGCCACCGGGCCCTTCCTCGGGGCATCGCCGCTCGAGGCCGCGCAAGCACGCCAGGTGGCGGCGCTCCCTGGCGTCACCCGGGCCGTGGGGACGGTGTTCACCCACAAGGACATCGTGAAAGACGGCAAGACGCAGTCCGTGAACCTCTTCGGCGCGCCCGTGGGCACGCTCGGCCAACCGGCGGTGTCCAGTGGCCACGCCCTCGATGGCCGCGGGGAGATCGTCATCAGCACGAAGCTGTCGGGCTACCAGCTCGGCTCACCCCTCGAATTGGGCGGGCACAGTTTCACCGTGGTCGGCACCGTGAGCGACTCGACCGCACTGGCCGGAGTTCCCAACGTGTTCCTGACCCTGACCGACGCGCAGATGGTGGCGTTTGCCGGGCAGCCGGTGGCGTCCGCCATCGCCGTCGACGGCTCTCTACCCTCCCAGTTGCCCGCCGGACTCACTGCGGTGTCCAACGCCGGGGCCCAGGGCGACCTGCTGCGTCCACTCCAACAGGCGCGGTCGACGATCACGTTCTTGGCGATCTTGCTCTGGGTGGTGGCGGCGATGACCATGGGGTCGGTCATCTACGTCTCCGTGCTCGAACGACAGCGGGACTTTGCGGCCTTCAAGGCGACGGGCGTCTCATCCGCCTCGATCCTCGGTGGCCTGGTCCTGCAGGCCGTCATTCTGTCCATCGCGGCGGCGATCATCGGGAGCGGCATCGCCGCCCTGTTGGGCCCGACATTCCCTTTGCCGGTCTCTCTCACCGTGAACTCCTATCTCTTCCTTCCCGTGATCGCCGTGGTGGTGGGCCTGGTGGCCAGCCTGTCGGGGTTGCGTCGAGCGGTCTCGGTGGACCCCGCCCTCGCCTTCGGAGGACCCTGATGCCGGATCTCTCCATCACCAACCTGACCATCGAGTACTCCAGCGGGGGCTACGCCGTTCGACCGGTCGAGGACCTCACCCTCCATGCCGGCCGTGGCGCGCTCACCTTGCTCCTGGGCCCCAGTGGGTGCGGGAAGACATCCCTGCTGTCGTGTCTGGGGGGAATCCTCACGCCCAAGCTGGGCTCGATCCGGTTCGGCGACATCGAGGTGACCTCGCTCAAGGGCCAGGCGCTGACCACCTACCGGCGCATGACGGTGGGCATCGTCTTCCAAAGCTTCAACCTCGTCGCGAGCTTGACCGCCCTCGAGAACGTGACCGTGCCCATGCGAGCAGCGGGAAAGAGGTGGCCGGCGGCAAAGCGGCGTGCCGAGGAGCTTCTCGACGGCGTCGGCCTCTCCGATCGAATGCACCACAAACCCGGCGACATGTCGGGAGGCCAGCAACAGCGCGTCGCCATCGCCCGGGCACTGGCGCTCGATCCGCCGCTCATCCTGGCCGACGAGCCCACCGCCCATCTCGACTACGTCCAGGTCGAGGAGGTCATTCAGGTCGTGCGCAAGCTGGCGTCGGGAGAACGGGTGGTGGTGGTCTCGACCCACGACCACAGGCTCATCCCCCTGGCCGACAACGTGGTCGAACTCGTTCCGGACATGGGAGTGTCGAACCGCCCTCCGACCCGCGTCATACTCGAACCGGGCGAAGTCCTGTTCCGCCAGGGCTCGTGGGGGGACCTCATCTACGTGGTCGAGGCGGGAGAGGTCGAGATCGTGGCCGAGCGCGACAACGGCACCGAGGAGCTGAGGACCGTCGTGACTGCGGGTTCGTACTTCGGTGAGATGGGCCCTTTGTACGGGATCCCGCGATCGGCCACGGCCAGAGCGCGGACGCGGGCCGAGTTGGTCGGTTACACCACGAGGGACTTCAAGCACCGCACGGGGCCGACCGTGAATCTGGTGTCCGGACCGGAGCTCGTCACGGACACCCCCTCCGTGCCCGCCTCCGTTCATGTGCCCGACACGGACCAAGTCCGTGAAGCGGACCATGTCCCCGGCACGGACCGTGTGCCCGCCACAGCCCATGTGCCCGCTCCGGTGCCGGCGGACGACGTCGAGGGTCTGTGGGTACGGCCAGGCCGGCCCGAGGACATCGAGCCCTTGGAAAGGGCGTCGGGGACCTGAGCCCGCCCGCTTCGCCGGGGGCTCAGCGGCTGGGCTCGGCGTAGCTGAGCGCGGGGTACCAGTCCCCTCGCCCCTGGGGGGTGAGGTCGAGCAGGCTCCACACCGGCGTGAGCAAGTCGATACCGCGCTCGTTGATCTCCGGCGACAACCAGGGATGGCCGGTGTAGAAGTGTCGAACCGTGCCGTCGTCGTCGCGGGTGAAGACCGAGACGGTCGAGTCCTGGCTTCCATCCTCGCCCTCGCTGGCGAGGTCGTACTTGAACGTGCTGCTCCCGCAGCTGAGCAGCCGCAGCCGGTCCCACCCCCGGGCCCGGGCGTGGGCGCGGAGAGTGGCGGGATCGGCGGCGGCGGCGACGACAAAGTCGACGTTCTGCGCCAGGTGATCGGCGACGCGGTTGAACCCGTCGATCCACATCGTGCACATCGGGCATGGGGAAGTCTGCGCCTTGCCGAACATGAGTTGGTACACGATCAGCGAGCGATCAGGGGACGTGAAGAGGTTGCTCAACGCGACCTGCCTGATGGGCGCGTCCCCGACATCGAGGTTGGCGGGTCCCTCCTCGAAGAGGTAATCCTCGACCACTGGTCCAGGTGGGAGTTGCCGTCGCATGTCGGCGACGCGTTCGCGTTGGCGCATCAGTTCGATCTCCGCCAACCGCAGCTCTTCTCGACTGGCACGGTAGGCCTCCGACTCGTCGTGCAGGCGCGTCATCTCGATGCTCATGGCCACAACACCTCCTGTGGGGACGCCCAATCTACTGGCGTGTCTGCTGGCCGTCGGTGGTGGCTACCAGCAACCGAAATGGGGTCGATTCCGAGAGGGGTGGAGCCCAGAGCGGCGAACGAGGTTGTAGGTAAGCTTCGACCGTGGAAGGGGACAACCCCAAGAGCGTTCTGTTGATCCTGGCGCGGGAACTGGCGAGCAACGTGGCGACCCCGATGTTCGTGGTGAACGCGCAGGGCGTGCTCGTCTTTTACAACGAGGCCGCCGAATTGCTTCTGGGCCAGAGCTTCGCGGTCACGGGCCCGATCGGGCCCGACCAGTGGGGCGGGGAGATGTTCCAACCGGAAGATCTGAACGGAAACCCCATCACCGTCAACGACCTGGCTCTGGCCGACACCATGAGGCAACGCAAGCCGGAGCACGCGCGGTTCCGAATCACCGGTCTTGACGGGGTGAAGCGAACGATCCAAGCCACGACGTTCCCTTTGTTCGCCCGGGTGGACGATCTGGTGGGAGCCGTGTCGGTGTTCTGGGAGGAAGAGGAGTGAGGGCCCGGGTGTGGGGATGTCGCGGGTCGCTGCCGGCTCCGGGGCCCGAAACCGTGCGATACGGCGGCAACACCTCCTGTGTCGAGCTCCAAGTCGATGAGGGCACCACCCTGGTCCTCGACGCCGGCTCTGGCATGCGCCCGCTCGGCCACGAGCTGGCCGCCAGCGGTGTCCCGGTCATCCACGTCCTGTTGACCCATCTCCACCTGGACCATCTGCAGGGGCTGGCCTTCTTCTTACCGTTCTGGTCCGATGACGTGGAGTTGCACATCTGGGGCCCGCCCTCGCCCAGCTACAGCCTCGCCGAGCGGGTGGCCACCTATGTGTCGCCCCCGCTGTTCCCCGTTCCCCTGTCGGAGGTCCCCTCGCGACCGCTGTTCCACGACGTCCCCGAAGAGCCCTGGAAGATCGGCTCGGCCCTGGTGGCCGGGTATCCCGTCGTGCACCAGGGGCCCACCATGGGGTTTCGTGTCACGGCCGACAGCCGGACCCTGGCGTACATCCCCGATCACGAGCCCTCCTTGGGGGTCGATCTGCACCATCTCGAGCCCGATTGGATCTCGGGATACCAAGTCGCCCACGGAGCGGATGTGCTGTTTCACGACTCCCAGTACTCGCAGGGCGAGTACGCCTCCCACACCGGCTGGGGACACTCGAGCGTCGACCACGCCCTCCTGTTCGCCAACGCCGCCCAAGCCGACCGCCTCGTGATGTTCCATCATGACCCCGCCCACAGCGATGCCGAGCTCGAGGCTCTCCTGGCCGGGGCGGAGTCGCAATGGACCGGGGAGCAGCCTCCGGTGTTGGCGGCCGAGGGGATGATCGTCGATCTGGCGCCCGACGCGGTGACCATCGACGAACCGGCACCTACGGGTGTGACGATTCCCCGTTCGGAGTAACTCGTCCGGGCGCAGATCCGCCCATTGTGGCTGGACGTCCGCGGCCGCCTCATCGATCAGGGATTTGGGGCCTTCGTCACTGTCGCCGCGTCTCGACTCATTGGACAACGTGCAGTGTGAGAGCACGTGACGTGATCCGTGGTGGCGACCGGCACCGCACCCGAGTCTGATGGAGCAGCCCGGAGGCCTCGATGCGGCCTTCCTCTATTGCGAGACGCCCACCACGCATCTGCACGTCTGCGGGCTCCTGCTGCTCGACCCGTCCACCATGGCGGCGGGCTACTCATACGATCGGCTACGCGCCGTGTTGATCGAGCGCCTGCCCCGGATTCCCGCTGTCCGCCAGAAGCTCGTCACCTTGCCACTCAACCTGGCCCGACCCTTCTGGGCCGAGGACTGCAACCTCGACCTCGACCGCCATCTTCATCGTCTGGGGTCCCAAGGTGATGCGCCGGCCCGACACCACCGTCGACGGGACCCGGACATAGAAGGGATGGGGCCCCGGGGCCCAGGGTTGCAGCGGCAGTCGGCGGGCGCGTTCGACGTCCCGGGGATCGCTCAGGAGTTCGGCTACCCCGGTGACGAGGACGCTCCAACCGGTGTGGTACATGCGGTCGATGTCGTCCACTTGCACACTCACCACGTTTCCCTGAACAGCGGCGTCGAGCTTCGAGCCCCTGTCCGTGGCGAACACCACATCCCCGTCGAGGACGACCAAGTTCACCGGGAGGGCGACCGGGATGCAGTTCAAGCTCAGCACGACCCGCCCGATGCTGGCTCCGTTCAGGAGGTCCATGCACTGACCCCGGTCGAGCTCGACCACGGACAGGGCCGGTGTGTTGCCTGACAGAGTCTCCACTACTTCACCTTGCGGGCCGGGCCACAGCGTCGGGTAGGGCCCAACGACCTTTCCGGGCGGCGAGGACGAGGCGAACCCACGGCTCCGTCATGGTGCGGTGCAATCGTGCGGCGCGCCGAACGAGGGTGCACGACCCTCGTCGGCGGCCTATCGTCGGCGTCGTCCGAGGTCAGTGAACCAGTTCGGGGAGGGATCGGTGCCCGACATCGCCGTGCTCCATCGAGAAGCGCTGGACGCCACCAAGGAGATCGTGGCCAGAGTCTCCGACGACCAGTGGTCCATGCCCACGCCATGCTCGGACTGGAACGTCCGCGATGTGGTGAACCACCTCGTGGCCGAGAACTGGTGGGCGGTCGAGCTCGTCGGCGGGGCCACCATCGAAGAGGTGGGGTCGAAGCTCGACGGGGACCAACTCGGCGATGACCCGTTGAAGGCCTACGAGCGTTCCGCCCAAGCCGCCGCGCAAGCCTTCGAGGAGCCCGGTGCTCTCGACGCGCCGTGTGGCGTCTCCTATGGCCCGGTGCCGGGTTCAGTGTTCGCCGAGCACCGGTTCCTCGACGCGCTCATCCACGGATGGGACCTGGCGGTGGCCACCGGTCAAGACCCGACCCTCGACCCGGCACTGGTCGAAGCCTGTTGGAACGCGGTGAGCCCCCAAGCGGAGATGCTGCGCGCCAGCGGGGTGTTCGGGTCCGAGGTCGTGGTCCCCGATACGGCCGGCACCCAGACCCGGCTCCTGGCAGTGCTGGGGCGAAGGGGCTGATCCCAGCCCATCCCGTTGCAGGGGAGCTACTACTGGTGGTAGTAACTACTACCTGACGTCGTAGCCGTCGACGGAGGGTGGTGGGTGTGACGATTCGTGAGGGAGCTGAACGAAGGCTCCCGACCATCGCCGACCGGGGAATGCCAACCCCGCCAAGTAGTCCGCCCCGGGACCTTCAGCGGACGTTCCAGCTGATCTTGGCCACCATCTGGCTGCTCGACGCCGTGCTCCAGATCCAGCCCTTCATGTTCACCCCCGGATCCAGTGGTTTCAGCGGCATGCTGAACGGATTGGCCCCGGGGAACCCCAGCTGGGTGGCCCACACCATCACGTGGAACGGGTCGATCATCTATCACCAACCCGTCCTGACCAACACGCTCTTTGCCCTCATCCAGTTCGTGATCGGATTCGGCATCGTCTCGAAGAGAACACTCAAACCCGCGCTGGCGATTTCTATCGTGTGGGCCCTCGGGGTGTGGTGGTTCGGCGAAGGGTCGGGCGGGGTCTTCCACGGGGCTGCCACTCCGTTCGGGGGCGGCCCCGGCGGTGTGCTCTTCTATGCGGTCCTTGCCGTTCTGCTGTGGCCGAGCGAAGGATCGAACTCGCCGTTCCTGGCCGCCCGTACCGTCGGCCTGCGAGCGGCCAGGGCCATCTGGGTGGGGCTGTGGGGCCTCCTGGCCATCCTCTCGCTGGTCGGATCCGGACGTTCACCCCAGGCACTGCATGACCTGGTGGCCGGGATGAACCACGGGCAACCGGGGTGGCTCGCCCATATCGATCGCGTATCGGAGTCCTTCTTCCTGCACCACGGCACCCCGGCGGCGTTCCTGCTGGCCATCGTGTGCCTGATCGTGGCCGCCGGCGTGTTTCTTCCCCCGCAGGGCGCACAGGTGACGCTGGTATTGGCCATCGCCGTCTTCGCCGTCATATGGGTCGCCGTCCAAAACTTCGGTGGCATCCTGGCCGGTGGTGCCACGGATCCGAACTCGGGCCCCCTGGTCATTGTGCTGGCCCTCATCTATTGGCCGTTTCCAACGTCAGAAGCTCGCGCAGTTGGGCCCGCACTGAACGGGAACCGCGCCTTGAAGGAGGTCTGACCGGCCATGGGGACACCAGCGTGGTTGTACTACCTCTTCGCACTTCTCATGTTGGCGGTGGCCGGCTACGCCGTAACGTTGCTCGTCTTCTCGGTGACGGGGCGCCACCACTCCGGGCGGGACGTCGACATCGCCCACATCTGCATGGGCCTTTCGATGGCTGGCATGTTCGTGGCCAAATGGGCCTTCGGGCCGAGCGCCGGTTGGGAGCTCGTTTTCGCCGCGCTCCTGATCTGGTTCGTGGTCCGGAGCGTCAAGTCCATCCAGCGTTTCGGGTTGCACAAGCCGCACGAGGCCATCCACGCGGTCATGAGCTTCGCCATGCTCCTCATGTACTTGTATCCCATCGGGTCCAGCTCGAGGGTATCGATGTCGATGTCCATGGCATCAGGAGGGGCGAAGCTCGACCCTGGCGTCGGGTTCCTCCTGGCCGTGATCTTCTTCGGATCCGCCGTCTTCACCCTTGCTTCTCCCGTGAAGGGTGTGTCGCACCACGGGAGCCACGCTTTCGCATACGCCCCGAAGGTGGCGGTGGGAGCCATGGCATCCGGGGACGCCCAGTCTGGGAGCCCTCAGCATGATCCGCCCCACGTCGGCGAGCTGGAGGCGGTCGTGACCACCCCATGGCTCGAAGACGCCAGTCACGTCGTCATGTGCTTCGCCATGGGCTTCATGCTGATCTTGATGCTCTAGAGAAGGCAGATCGACCATCCATGTACACGAGACGGTAGGGAGTGAAGGTGAGGCTTTGAGTACGACATCGGCCTGTGGTAACCCCATGTGCTCGTGTGATCCGTGTCTTTGCGAAGCCGGTGAGTGTGCCTGTGGCTCGGCGCGGCTCGGGGACCTCGAGCGGCGAGTGATCGACGTGCTGTGGGAAGTGCCTGGTCGTGAGTTGACCGGACGAGACGTGGCGAACGTGCTTCGGGGCTATGCGTACACGACAGTGGCGACGGTCCTCGACCGGCTGGTCAATAAGAAACTGGTCCGTCGGAGATTGGATGGACGGACCATCCGGTTTGCCGCCACGGGTTCCGAGGCCACCCTGGCCGCCACCATCATGCGGGAGGCACTCGGATCGACACGTGATCCCGATGCCGCTCTCGTCCGCTTTGCCGAAGGCGTTTCACCTTCAGAGGCAGACCTTCTTCGCCGAGCTCTGGACGATCTCGGAACCACGTGACGAGCGTGTACGTGCGGTGTCTATGGCGAGGCGTCTCGCGACTCGGCTTGAACGATCCTGATACAGCCGTCCGTCGTACTCGTCTCCGTGAGACGCGATCACGATCTCACAAAGCGCGTATCGGATTGACCAGTGTGTCACTGGTCATTGTCCTCGCTTCCGCTGGCTGTGGCGCGACCACATCGTCGAGCCTCGCCAGTGCCCGCGTCCCGCTCCCGGCCGGGAGACAACCCTCCCAGATCGCCAAGATGGTCTGTGGGGCGGACGCCCAGGAGAAATTCGCCACGATCCTCGGCGTCAAGGCCGTGGTGACAGCACCAACGTGGACCGGTCACCTCTATTCGTGTCGGTATGCGTATCCGAGCGGATACTTCACCTTGTCGGTCAAAGAGCTCTCCAGTTGGGGCCAGACGCTTGGCTATTACAGGCGACTGCGCTCGGGACTCGGTGTCGACTCGACGTTCCCCAAGCTGGGGCAGGGCGGCTACTCAACAAGAGATGGCTCAGTCGTCGTGCGCAAGGACTGGAAGGTGCTGTTGGTCGACGACACCGGTCTCCCCGCCGAGTTCGGGAATCCGCCAACTTCGCCCGGAAACGTCGCGGTGATCGTCGCCAACGTCATTCTCGGCTGCTGGGACGGGGACTGACACCGGCGCCTGGTTCTGGGTAGCGCCAGCGGACGCCGCCTGACCAGTTGGACGGCCCGGCTCACACCGCCTGATATCACCGGTTCCATCGGTTCCGGACGGCCGGCCCTGGTCATTTGCCCAGGTCAAGCAGAGTAAGGAGGGCGTCGTCGGGGTTCGAAAGCGTTCCCGCGGGCTCCGCCCGCACGCCACCAACCGGGGCGGGCTCTGCCTGATGCTCAAGCCAGGTGCATTCGGCGACGACAAAGAGGACGGCAGAGATGGTCGTTCCGGGCAGCGCGCCCAGACCCGGGACGCCGGGAGGGACCGGGAACCGGTGGCGAGGAGCGCGACATCATGACGGCTTCCCCAGGCACGGGGGGCGACCTCTTCATTGCGAAGAGGGGAAAGTTCGCGCGGTCCTCGGGACGCAAGAAGGCAGTCGTCGACCCTCGGCCCCCCGGCCGTAGCGCCGGACAGGCTGGGTTGGACCCCGACCAACTTCGGGAGCACCGCCAGAAGCTCATCCGCGTCACCATCGCCAATCGTTCCCACGGAACCGTCTTTCAACCGATCGTCGACCTGAAGAGCGGCGGCGCCGTGGGAGCCGAGGCCCTGGCCCGGTTCCCGGAGCCCCCGATCCGGCCCCCCGACGTGTGGTTCGCCGAAGCAGCCTCGGTGGGCCTCGGCATCGAATTGGAGATGGCCGCTCTGCGCCTGGCCCTGGAACAGTTGCGCCATCTCCCCACCGGCCTCTACCTGTCGCTCAACGCCTCGGTCGAAACCATCATGTCCGAGGAGTTCGGGTCGTGTTTCGCCGATGTCCCCGCCGAGCGGGTCGTGCTCGAGCTGACCGAGCACACCGAGGTCCTCGACTACCTCCAGTTCGAACAGACCATCGCCAACCTGCGCTCCAAAGGGGTGAGGCTGGCGGTCGACGACGCCGGTGCCGGGTATTCCAGCTTCCGCCATATCCTCAACTTGCATCCCGACGTCATCAAGCTCGACATCGGCCTGACGCGCGGCATCGACGGCGATCCGGCCCGGCGAGCCCTGGGGTCGGCCCTCCTGACGTTCGGACTGGACGCCTACAACGCCTCCATCGTGGCCGAAGGCATCGAGACCGAGGGTGAGTTCTCCACGCTTCGGGCCCTGGGGTGTCCCTTCGGCCAGGGCTACTACCTGGGCCGGCCGGGCAAGCTCCGGGTGGAGCGGCCCGAACCCGCTCCCGTCGAAGGCCTGTGGCGCCCGACCCCGGGCGCGTCATCGAAGCCCGCCGCGCCTCGCGCCGACGCCACCCCGCACGACGCGCCACGAGCCCGTGTCGAGGAGCCGCGCCCTGCGCAACCGGTCCCGGTCGTGATCGACGCCCAGCCCGGCGCCGACCCCGCCGCCGGTGGCCTTGCCCCCCCGGACAAGGCCCACCATGACGACCACGCCGAATTCATGGCGCTGGTACGGGAGATCCAGGACCGCCACGACGACGGCAGCGACAGGCTGCACCGCCGCCGGTCGCCGCTCAAGGCTCTGCGCACGCGCTAGCCGCCGGCCTCGTGGGAGGCCCGGAAGCTATCCGACGTCGAGCCCGAAGAAGGGGTTCTGGGGCGCGTCGGACAGCGCCATGAGGTCGTCGAGGGCGGGCAGGCGCCGCCGACCCTGATCGAGGGCTTGGCGGGTGGCTCGGCGGTTGTTCTCGTAGACGAGGGCTTCGACCTCGGCGCCCGGGTCTACCCACACGGCCGCGATCAACAGGAGGTCGTCCACCTCGGCCGCGGCGATCACGTCGTCGGCCACCGCCCGCAGGACACCCGAGGCCACGCCGGCCTGGGCCGCGCCCCACGTCAACTCGGAATGGCGTTGTCCTGTGAGCTCGGCCTTGTTCACGAACAGGGTGAGGGGCTTGACCGCCAGCCCGGGACGCAGCACGGTGACGAAGGCGGCGTGGCCGGGGCGGGGAGTGGCCAGCGCGGTGGTGAAGGAGACCTCCACCGGGCCCCCCTTGTGCCCCAGGACCGTGTTGATATGGGCCGCCTCGGCGCCCGATCCGACAAAGGCCTCGCCGAACTGCGTGTCACCGGCACTGGTCATGGCACGGCCGTCGTCAGGCGGCGGGCCAGGTCACGGGGGGCTCGGCCCGAGGCTGGGTGCGTCCGTAGCGGTCCTGTCGCAGGAGCTCGCTGCCGACCGTGCCCGGCTTGGTGTCATAGGCGAGCAGGCCCACGTGGCGCCGCGCCGGCCCCGAGATCGGCGACACCCGGTGCAGGGAGTGCCGCCCCTCGAACAGGAGCAGGGTTCCCGGCGCCATGGGCAACGTGATCACCGACGAGCGGTCCCCGGCCAGCACGGCGGCGACGTCGTCATAGTGCTCGTCGTCGGGCCGGCGGATGCGGGGAACGACCTCGAAGTCCCCTCCCACCGAGGCCGCCTGGATGGCCAGGGACACCACGAAGTCAGTCTGGTCGAAATGCCACTGCAGATGGTCGCCGTCCCCCATGACGGCGAGATTGAGGGCCCCGAAGGGGTCGGCGTAACAGAACAGGGGCCCTCGGTCCAAGATGGCGGCGATCAGCGCCGTCATGGGGGCCCACTCGTACAGGCGGCGCAGAGGCGAGGAACGGGGAATCAGGTCGTAGGCGATGGCACCCACGCGGTACGTCCCCCAGGTGAGGCGCGGATGACCAGGCTGCAGAGAGAAGTCCGGGACCTCGAGATAGGCGGTTCCCTCCCCTTCGGATCGATGGGCCCGGGGCGCCAAGGTTTCGGCGTCGTCGGCCAGCTCCTTCACTCCCGACGCCGTGACGAAGCCCGTGAGCTCGGCCGCCCCCAGGGCGGCGATCTGGGCCCGCCCCTCTTCGACCACGGCGCGGTAGCGCGCCGACCCCGGCTCGAGCACCGGGTAGCGATCCAGGTCGACGAGCTGGAGAGGTGCGGCGTCGTCGGTGTCCACGCGTGACGACCTTATCGGCGGACCGCACCGTACAATCGCCGGCCGGGTGGGTTCCTCTTCCTCGGCGACGAACCGGCGGAGGGGAACTGGAGGTGGAGCGAGAGGTGCGACACCGCGACGGACATCGACGTGTGGTGGCCCCGGTGGCGCGCGCCGCTCATCGACTCGTCGGCCTGGCGGCCACACTGGCAGCAGTCGTCGTCCTCGTGCTCGTGGGGGCACCGACCGCGGCGTCGGCGTCGTCGGTTCCCCTCGGCGTGTACGCCGGATCCCGAGACCCTCTGGCGGTGGCCGAGTTCGGATGGGCCACCGGTGCGCATCTGAGCCTGGCCACCGACTTCCTCGACGGGTCGGCGGGGTGGGCGGTGTTGGACGGCGCCAGCGGGATCGGCGTGTGGGCGTCCTCGGGCTACCAGTTGGTCCTCGGGGTGCCCATGCTCCCCCGCCATACCCGGAGCACGCTGGGCCAGGGCGCCCGGGGTCGGTACGACTCGGACTTCGTCACCCTGGCCCGCAACCTCGTCGATGACGGCGAGGGTGGCGCCTACCTGAGGCTGGGGTGGGAGTTCAACGGGAATTGGTTCAAATGGCACGTCCGCACTGCGTCGGCTGCGAGGCAGTACGCGGCGTACTTCCGGAACATCGTGGTCTCCATGCGGTCGGTGCCGGGGGAGGACTTCAAGTTCATCTGGAACCCCAATGCCGCCAGTCCCACGAGCTACACCCCGGACGAGGCCTACCCCGGTGACCCCTACGTGGACTTCATCGGGACCGACGTGTACGACAGCTTCTGGGGTAGTCCGTTCGCGCCGCAGGCGGCGTGGAGCAACCAGCTCACCCAGCAGTGGGGCCTCGACTGGCTGGCGGCGTTCTCCGCCGAGCACGGGAAGCCGATCGTGATCCCCGAGTGGTCGACGGACTACCGGAGCGACGGTCACGGCCTCGGCGACGATCCCTACTTCATCAACCAGTTCTCGGCTTGGACCTCGTCCCACGACGTGGCATGGACGTCCATGTTCGCCTTCGATGCGTCGGATCAGCGCAACGACATCACCGACGGCGCCTTCCCCAACTCCCTGCGGGCGTTCGAGGCCGATTTCGGCTGACGGCCGGCGTCCCTAAGGGGACGACGATGAGTTGACCTCGGGTGGTGCCTCGGGCGCCACGGTCGAGCTGTCCGAGCCCCGTTCCCAACGAATCGTGCCGGGCAGGCTCGGGACGAGCGCCAACCCGACGCTATCGGCCAACTGGGAGGCCACGATCTGGGCGCCGATGATGCGGTCGGGATCGCCCTCGAGGTAGACGACCTCGATGTGATGGCCCAGGTTGTGCCACATGATGCTCACGATCTCCCGTTCAGCCATGGCTCTGGCTGCCTTGGGGGCTCGGGTGACAGCGGGCGCACTTGGCGCCGGCGTCGTCACAGGGAACGCGCACCCGGTGCTGCACCAGGGCGCGCTCGACGTCGGTCGTGGTGCGAGCGTCGGCGCACCCAGGCACTGCGCACGACATGGTGCCGTCACGATGGATCAGCAACTGGCTCTCACAGACCATGGCGACCTGGCCCCGGCATGCAACGACTCCTTCGATGGGAGGGGGCCCAAGATCGCTCGGATAGCTGGACGCCCGTGCTGGTGCGGTATAGAGTGACTTCATGACAGACAGACTGTCAAACAGTATGTCTGACTCTACGTCATTCCGGGGCGTTGTCAAATGACCCCGGCCAGCGCGGCGTTGCAGAGGCGTGCCCGGGAACGCCGGATCGCCGCCGAGCGGACGATCCTCGACGCCACCGAAGCGCTGCTGGCGGAGCGGGAATTCCGTGATCTCACCGTCGAGGACGTGATGGCCTCGACCGGGCTCACCCGGACGTCGTTCTACCGCTACTTCCCCGATCTCGAGGGTGTGCTGCTGCGCTGGCTCGCCGAGCTCGGCGACGAGCTTCGCCGCACCGCCGACAGCTGGCTCCAGGACCCGTCCACCGGGCTGGAGGTGGGTGTCGAGTTCGTGGTGCTGTACAAGGAGCACGGTCGGCTGCTCTTGGCCTTCGAGCAGGCGGCCGGGGCCGGGACTGAGATCGACGGTGCCTGGCGCTCGGTCCTCGAGGCGTTCTCGCAGCGCTACGCCGAGTTCATCACGGACCTGTGCCACCAGGGGTTGAGCAGCATCGAACACCCGGCCCAGACGGCCCGGGCCCTGGTGGGCATGACCGAGCGCTACCTGATCGAGACCTACGGCCGGGGCCCGGCCGTCGACGTGGACGTGGCCGCCACCACCGTGGCCCAGATCTGGCAACGGACGTTGTTCAGCTCCGAGGTGGTGAAGCCCGTGCCCCCCGGAGCGTGAGCGAACCCGGAGTCCCGGGGTGACAGGGGGGGCAGGGCGGCGGCCGCATTCGGGAATGGGGACCCATGCGGCCCAGCCACCCCACCCCTGCACCCCTACTTTGAGGTCGCATTGGAGGTGGGACGCGAGCGCCCTCCAGTGCCACCCAGTTGCACGGTATCCATGCCACGCACCAGATCCATCCGTGGTTCCTCGTATTCGAGGGAGGTGAAATCACCTGTGCTCGGGCCCCATGCCCGCCTCGGGATATGACGACGCCGGCCGCACCGACCATGCTCGTGGCCGGGAGGGGCCGATGGGGACGCTCGAAGGCAAGACGGCGCTGGTGACAGGAGCGGGACAAGGAGTGGGGCGCGGGATCGCCCTGGCCTTGGCGGCCGAAGGGGCACGCGTGATGTCGGCGGGCCGCACCTTGGCCAAGGTGCAGGACACGGCGGCACAGATCGCCGAGCGCGGCGGCGAGGCGGCGGCGGTGGCGGCCGACGTGAAAGAGGAGTCGGACATCCACGGCGCGGTGCACGCCACCGTGGAGACGTTCGGCACGGTGGACATCCTGGTGAACAACGCCCAGGAGGTCACGATCGCACCTCTCAACGAGTTGGGACGCGACGCCATGGACGCCAGTTGGCGCTCGGGCCCCCTGGCCACCTTCAGCTTCATGCGGGCCTGTTACCCACACCTGCGCGGCGACGGCGTGATCCTCAACCTCGCCACCGGCATGGGACTGCGCGCCGACCCCCAGCTGTACGCCGCCTATGTGGCGGCCAAGGAGGCGATCAGGGCCCTGACCCGGACGGCGGCCATGGAGTGGGGGCCCGACGGGATCCGGGCCAACGTGATCATCCCTCTGGCGGCCTCGGAGGGCTTCGCCCTGTGGGGCGAGCGCTATCCGGAGCGCTACGAGAAGGTCGTGCAGTCCATTCCCCTGCGTCGGGTAGGACGGACCGAGCAGGACATCGGACGGGCGGCGGTGTTCCTGTGCGGGCCCGACGGGGACTACATCACCGGCACCACCCTCATGGTGGACGGTGGCCAGGCGTACCTGCACTAGCACGGGCGACACCGCCCTGAGAAAGTCGGGCGGCGCTTGGCTACGGTGGGGCTCTCCACCGACTCCAGCCGGGTGAGAGGGAAGGGGGAACCATGCTGAGACGTAGGACGATCCTGGTGGGCGTGGCCGCACTCGCTCTTCCGGCGACAGCTCTGGTTGCGTTCGGAGGGCCCACCCTGTTCGCCAGCGCGTTGTCTCCGTCGTTCCCCGTGGCGTGCAAAGTGACGGCCACGGTGACCTTCACGCCCCCTCTGACACAAGCCGGCACCATCGGCACGAGCAGGTCGGCGGTGACGACGATGGCCATCACCGGCGGCCACCTGAGCGGGTGCCTGTCGGCGGCCCCGGCGACGGCGCCCGGACACGGCACGATCGCTGACATGACGGTCAACCTGCCGGCCACCCGGCTGACGGGGACGAGGAACTACGCCACCGGGTACTGCCCGGCCTTCACCTCGGCCCAGACCCTCAAGGCGTTTCGGAATCTGGCCTTCGACATCACCTGGACGGGGGGTGCCAGCGGCACGTCGGTCTTCACCACGACCAAGGCGGCGACGGCGAACAACACCGACGGTGAATTCGGCTTCGCGTTCTCCGGCAAAGAGGGGTTGGGGTCCTATGCCGAGAAGTCGTTGAACCAGATCACGGAGTTCCTCGATGCGACCGACTCGGCGGCGGTGCTCACCGGCTGCGCGGGCGCCCTGACGGTGAGCACGGCCACGATCGACGTGACCAACAGCGTGGCGATCCTCTGACGGGCGAGGACGACGGGCGGAGCACCGGGGACGGGCCCGCCCGGAAGCCCCTTGACCGCCATCGTGGCGCTCGACCAGGATGTCGGGGCTTCGCCCCAGCCCCAGACCCCCGTGATGACTGAAGGTGCCGATCTCCCCCCACCGCACGTTGATGGCACGCACCTTCGGCTTTTTCCGCCTCGCCGTCTCGCTGGCCGTGGTGGTCGTCGGTGTCGTGGGGCTCGGCTCTCCCGTCGGCGCCAGCCCCCCGCCGCCCTCGGGGGCTCCCGTCGGCGCCAGCCCCCCGCCGGCCTCGGGAGCTCCCGTCGGGACACCTCTGCCGACGGGATGGGAGGACTGTGTCCTGCAGGGAGTGGGCGCCTCGGTGACAGAGGACGACATCGCCAACCTCGACGAGTGGCAGGTGGTCGAGGGTGGCTCCACGGACAACAGCGCGGCGTACAACCCCTTCAATACACGCCAAGTGACCGACTCGACCGGCGTGCCCATCCCGGCGGTGGTCTCGTCGGGGGGTTTCCCGGCCTTCGCCACGTGGGCGGCGGGTTGTGCGGCGACGGTGGCCACGCTCCTGCAACCCAGCATGGCCCCGATCGTGACGGCGCTGAAGGCCGGAGACGTCGCTGCCCCGGGGCTCTTTCTCTCTGACGTCGACCGGAGCCCGTGGTGTGCGCCTTCGGCCGACGGGATCCCGTGTTACGCCAGCGAGATACTGGCGGGTGAGCTCGTCGAAGCCCTCCTCAACGGCAGCTCGGGCCAGCTGCAGGACGCCCTCACGAGCTTCTCGGACACGGGCGCCGACCTGCACTCCTATGAGGCCGATGCCTCGGTGGCCGTCGCCGATCAAGGCCTCCTGGCCGCACGGAACGAGCAGTTGACGGTGGCCCAGAACGCGGTGTCGGCAGCCCGGAGGACCTTGGCGGAGGCGACCGGTGCGCTTCGCCAGGTCGCCATCGACGACTACACGGGCGACGCCGGAGTGCGCTCGGACGCCAACCTTCAGCTCTTCGGCCCCTCCGACGACCAAGGCGTGATCGCCCGGGACCTCGGGGACCTCGCCGACTCTCTGCTCGTCGTCCGCTACCAGCAGACCCAGGCAGCCTTCACGACCTCGGTCTCGAAGCGTGAGGCGGCGCAGTCGTCGCTCGCGCAGGCCACGTCGCTGTTGGACTCGGCGGCAACGTCTGAGAACCAGGATCTCTCCAAGCTGGAGGCGGACGCCAAGAGCATCGAGGCCGGCCTGGCGTGCACCGCACCGCCTCTGGTGACCGCTACCGCGTTGTCTGTCGGTGGCCCGCCCAGCGCCGGCCAGTTGTGGGCGGCGCTGCAGGACTGCTTGGCACCGCCCCCCGAGGTCGTGGCGCCGACAACGGCATCGGCGTCTTCGTAGCAGCCGGGGACCGCCGGGTAGCGAAGCCGTCGAGGCTCATAGTTCGGGTAGTGGGTCAGTTTCGACCCTCTGCGTGCATTCTGCTTCATGTCGGCAGCTCCGAAGAGCAGTTTCACGCCCCCCCTACCGGGGAACCGACTGAATGGAGCTTGCGTGCGGGCTGTAACAGGCGAACTGACCCCAGTACCCGCTCATGCACCGCGAGCAACACGCGCCGTGAGCGCGTCCCACGCCTGATGGACATGTAAGAGCACATGGTGTGATGTTCCTCCGACTTAGAGTGATATATCTAGGAGACGACGGAAGTGCCACCTGTTTGACAGTTTGACGAGATGCGGACATCCTGTAGCGGCGCCACTGGGGGTGAGTACTGATTACTCCGAGTGGCATTGGATCGCTGATGTCTGGCATGTGGAGACTCTCGTGGCACGACAGGTCTGGGTCATACCGCTCACGCGGCCGTCGGAGGCCCCCAAAGGCGACGCGGGGGAGTCGACAACGGTGCAAGAGAACGCGGGGCGGCGCTTCGGTCGCTTGCGGCTGAAGGGTAAGAAGCACCCCGTTCCGAGCCCTTCGCCGACGACGCCCCCGGCACCTCCCGAGGGAGGCGGCATGATCGCCGCGCCGGACGATCCGCACCGGGTGAGACGCATCGGGCCTCGATGACCGCCGTCCTCTCGGCCGAGCGGCAATGTGCGAGGTCGGGTCGGTGACCGTCGAGATCGACAGCGTGGTCTGGCACAAGCAGGGGAACCTGATCGAGGTGACCTACACCGACTGGCGTTCCGAGCACCGGCGAGGAGACCGGTTCGTGGCCGGCGCGTTGGCCGAGATCGCCGGGCTCAAGACGGCGCCGGCTCCCGACGGGTCGGCCCGGTGGGTCCGCTACCCGGGCTCCTGGCAGATCGTGCCCCGGGACGGCGGCGGCGCGGAAGTGAGGCCGGCTCAGGCCTGAGCCAGAGCACGGGAGTGCTCGAGGCGGACCGTGCGAGTGCCCCGCCACGTCGCCCACGCCCGTCCCACCGCGTAGGACAAGGCGCCGAACGCCCCCACGAAGAAGCCGATGGGCCAGTTCGTGACGAACGAGATGGCGATGGCCGACCACACGGTGGCCAGCGCGATGGCCACCGAGAGGGCAATGGCCACAGGCGGCCGGTTCGTGAACGAGCGGGCGGCCGCGGGCGGTCCGATCATGAGGCTGAAGATGAGCAGGGCCCCGACGACGGGCACCGTCATGGCGGTGGCCACGGCCACGACGAGAAGGAACATCATCTCCATCCGCTGACTGCTGACACCCTTGACCTCGGCCACGTCGGGCGCGACCGAGGAGAGCAGGAGGGGGCGGTAGAGGACGAGGACGGCGACGATGCACGTGACGCCGAGCGCGGCCACGGGCACGATCTCGTTCGAAGCCACGCCCAGGACCTCGCCGAAGAGGAGCGAGAAGATCTCGGGCTCGTACTCGGTGGTCTGGCTCAGGAACACGGCACCGAGGGCCAGCATGACGACCAGGGCGAGGGCGGTCACCACGTCGTGGCGACCACGGCGGCCCAGCGCCCCGATGCCCAGTGCAGCCAGCACGGCGAACAGGCCCAGGCCGAAGAGCGTGTTGACGCCGATCAGGCTGGCGCCGGCCGCCCCCGCGAAGGCGCCGTTGGGGATGGCGTGGGCGGGAAAGGCCGAGCCTCGGAGGACCACGAAGAACCCGACGACGCCGGCGATCACGGCGACGATGGTGGCCACCGTCCAGGCGTTGATCATGTAGCCGGCGAACATGCCCCCTCCTCGTCGGGTCCGGGGCCCGGCCCTGATCGGGCGGGGCTCATCGACCGGCTCCGGGCGCAGCCGGCTCGCCCTGGCGCCGGGGCGTGCGAGTCGCGCGCAGGAAGGGCAGCTCGGTGGCGAGGTAGCCCAAGAAGATGATGACCACGATGAAGAAGCTGACCGGCCAATAGGCGTGGGTGGAGCTCCAGTCGTAGCTGTCGTAGGCGAGCAGCACCCCGAGCAACACCGCGCCCACCCCGCACAGGCAGGCCGCCACGATGGCCCAACCGATCCGTCGGGTGAGGCGCAAGGCGATGGCCGCCGGCCCGATGAGCAAGGCGGTGGAGAGGATGGCCCCGATGGCCAACGAGGACAGGCCGACGGCCAGGGCCAGGGCCAGCATGTAGAGGAGCCCAACGACGCGCACCGGGACACCCCGGGCGGCCGCCATGTCGGTGCTGACCGAGCTCAGCAGCAGGGGACGGTGGACGAGGGCCATGATCCCGAGACACACGACGCTGAACACGGCGACGATGGGCACGGTCGAGCTCACGGTGCTGAATATCGACCCGAACAGGATCTGCTGGCTGGCGCCGGTGGTGGACGACCGGGTGGTGCCGAGGTAGAGGAACAGAGCAGCCAGGCCGATCGACGCGCCCAGCACGATGCCGGTGGCCAGGTCCCGACCTCGGGCCCGGCGCACCCCGATCATCTCCATGGCGCCCGCCCCGACCACTCCGCCGGCCACGAACCCGAACAACGGGCTGATGCCGACGAGAAAGGCGCCCGAGCCACCGGCGGTGGCCACGTCGGCGAGCGAGTGTCCGGCGAACGACTGCCCGCGCACCACGGTGAACACCCCGACGACACCGGAGACGACGGCGACGATGCTCCCGATGACGCAGGCGACGTGCACGGCGTGGCTCGAGAAGAAGCCCGGCTCGAATAGCCAGTGCACGAGCTCAGACCGCCCTCAGGGTGGGGTCCGGGGGGAGCTCGGTCTCCTCCATGGGCCCGGCGACCACCACGATGCGGCCGTGGAGGGTGTGGACGTGGACCTCGTACCCGTACAGCGCGCTCAAGACCTCGTCGCGCACGACCTCCTCGGTGGTCCCGCTGGCGGCCCGGCCTCCGGCGAGATAGACGATGCGGTCCATCACGGGCAGCAGCGGGTTCATCTCGTGGGCGGACAGCAGGATGGCGATCTGCTGCTCGTCGGCGATCCGGTCGAGCAACGCCACCACCTCCTGGCCGCTCTTGAGGTCGAGGTTGGCGAGGGGCTCGTCCAGCAGGAGCAGCTGGGGACGCCCGATGAGGGCATGGGCGATGAGCACTCGTTGCTGTTCGCCCCCGGAGAGGATTCCCACCCGGGCGTCGCTGAAGCTCTCGGCACCGACGGCGTGGAGCATCTCGTCGACCGCCTCTCGGCGTTGCTTCGACGCTGTGGGAAAGCCGAATCGGTTCCCGTCGATCCCGAGCGCGACCAGGTCCCGCGCCCGCAGGGGCATGTCCGGGTCGAGCAGGATCTTCTGGGGGACGTACCCCATAGACCGGGTGTGCTGTCGGCGGGGAGCGCCGAGCACGAGCACTCTTCCGGCGCTCGGCCGCTGAAGACCCAAGATCACCCGCAACAACGTCGTCTTCCCGGCTCCATTGGACCCGATCAGCCCGGTGAACTCGCCGGCCCGCACGCCGAAGGTGACGTTGTCGAGGATCTGTCGGCCCGACAGCGACACGCTGATGCCCTCGACCGCCAGCAGCTCACGGGGCGCCACCTGCGGGTGGTCGGGGTCCGTCACAGGTGCTCGGTCGAGACGCCGCGGGCCACGGCCTTTTCAATGGCGTTCACCTCGGCGAGCATCCACGACTGGTAGTCGTAGCCCGGGGTGGGCATGGTCTCGTACACGCCCACCACGGGCACCCCGGCCTTCACCGCCCCGAGGCGGATCGACGTGGTCAGGGCATCGACCACCTGCTGGTTGTAGCAGAAGACCTTCACCGTATGGTTGGTGAAGAACCCGTTCTCCAAGGTGACGTCCTGGGGAGCGGGATCCACACCGTTCATGATGTCGGCCTGGAACGGGAACGGTGTCTTGTTGACGGTCCCCATGGCCTCAAGCAGGTAGTCGGCGACGGGCTCGGTGGTGGCCACCGGCGTGCCCCCGTACTTGGCTTTGAAGGCAGCGATGGCATCGAGCCAGGGGGTCAGGGAGTCGTCGAACTTGTCCAGGTTGGCCTGGAAATAGGCGGCGTGGGCCGGTTGGAGGTCGGACAGGTCGTCGGCCATCGCCTTGGCGGCGGCGGGGGCCGTCCTCGGGTCGTACCACAGGTGGGGATTGGGCGTGGAGTCCGGCAGTCCGAGAAGGCTCTGCACGACGATGACCTTGCGCGCCGGGTTGGGAGAAGCTGACTCGATCTTGTTCATGAACGTGTCGTAGCCCACCCCGTTCTGCACGATGAGCTGCGCGGCGCTCACCTCGGCGGCCACGCTCGGGCTCGACTCGAAGGTGTGAGGGTCGGTGTTCGGGTTGTTGAGGACCGATGACACGTGCGTGTACCGGCCGCCGATCTGCGCCAGCACATTCGCATACTCGTTCTCCGCCCCGATGGCGTTGATCACCCCGCTTTTGGCCGTCGCCGGGGTGGCGGTGCCGCACCCGGCCGCACCGACTGCGACCAGCGCCGCCAGCGCCAGGAGCACCACTGCCCGACGCCCGGCGCGACCCGGCCTCACGGTGACGCTTTCGAGAGGACCGACCATCGGGATGGAATATAATCTGAGACTGAGTCTCAATGCAACCTGGACCCGAGAGCGGGGGACCTGCGCCGACCTGCGTCATCGGGCATCGGGTCGACGGAAATGGGGGAGAATCGAGCATGATCGAGGATCGGTCGGCGCCCGGGGGCGCCCGGACCAGCGCCGACGGGGTGCAACGCCGGCAGCGGGGCAAGCGCACGACGAGCGTGACGGCTACCAACGCCAAGGCCGAAGAGGTCCACGTCGAGGTCGAGGCCCGGCTCCGGCACCTGGACCAGCGCTACACCCCGGGTCGCCGGGCCATCGTCGACCTGCTGATCGCCGCCGGGCGTCCCGTGAGCATCAGCGACGTGGCCGACGGTCTTCCCGACCTACCCCACAGCTCGGCCTATCGCCACCTGTCCGACCTGCAGATCGCGGGAGTGGTGCGGCGCGTGGCAGCCAACGACGAATTCGCGCGCTTCGAGCTCGCCGAGGACCTCACCGAGCACCACCACCATCTTCATTGCGTGGCATGCGGAGAGGTGGTCGACTTCACGCCCAGTGCCGCCTTTGAGCGCACCGTCACCCAGACTGTCGACAAGCTAGCCGAGACCGAGGGATTCGAGCCCCACAGTCATCGACTCGACGTTCTCGGCCTGTGCGCCAACTGCCACTGACCGCAGCGTGCGGCGAGATCAGGGATCCGCTCCGGTTTGGCTCGATCGGATCCTCATGGCCGCACCATCTTGGCGGCGTGATCAAGCCCTCGACCTGTGAAGACGTGCCGTCGGGGTTGAAGGGTTCATCGATGGGGGGGAACGAGGGCTTCGGTCTCGACCGCCTCACCCGTGCGGGTGTCACACGATGGTCCACCGTCGCCCACATGCCGGAGCCGCGAGCTGTTCCACACCACAAACCCCGACGAGAGGGCCATGGCTGCCCCGGCGATCAACGGATTGAGCAACCCGCAAGCGGCCAGAGGAATGGCGGCCACGTTGTAGCCGAAGGCCCACGCGAGATTGCCCTGGATCGTCTTCAGGGTGCGTCGGGCGAGGTCAATAGCCGTGACGACGCCTCCGAGATCGTCTCGCACGATGATCAGGTCGGCAGCGTTGATCGCCACGTCAGTCCCCGATCCGACGGCCAGACCGAGGTCGGCACAGGCGAGTGCTGGTCCGTCGTTGACTCCGTCGCCCACCATGGCCACCGACCGCCCTTCCTTCTGGAGGCGCCGGATCACGGCGACCTTGTCAGCCGGGAGGGCGCTGGCTACCACGTCGGTCACGCCGATGGCGTCGGCCACGGCCCGCGTGGTTGGCTCGTTGTCTCCGGAGAGAACGACGCAGTGGAGCCCACGCGCATGCAATTCCCGGACCGCAGATGCCGCAGAGGGTCGGATGGCGTCGGCAACGGCCACGGCTCCGACAATGGCGCCGTCCCGGCCGACGAGGACGGCGGTGCGTCCCCGCGACTCCCATTGGGCGCACCGGGCCGCCAACATTGCGGGCACTGTCGCCATTCTCTGGGAAAACAGATCAGCCTTTCCGACTGCGACCTCGTGGCCGTCGACGGTTCCCCGGGCACCGACGCCGGGAAGAGCCATGAACCCATGGACCGGAGGCAGCGCGCCCAGCTCCGCTTGCGCCGCCGAGGCAATGGCGCGACCGACGAGGTGCTCGGACCCTTGTTCGAGCGCTCCCGCCCACCGCAGGAGAGCGGAGCGCTCGATCCCGGGTGCGCCCGCCACATTCACGACGGCCATCTTCCCCTCGGTGACAGTGCCGGTCTTGTCGAGTACCACCGTGTCGACCTGTCGCGAGGCCTCCAGAGCCTGGTAGCCCTTGAAGAAGATTCCGAGTCGGGCACCCTGGCCGGAGGCGACGAGCAGGGCGGTGGGTGTGGCCAGGCCCAATGCACAGGGGCAGGCGATGATCAGGACCGAAAGGGCGGCGCTGAACGCCTCCTGCGTGGAGCCGCCGATCAAGAGCCAGGCCCCGAGAGTGACGAGGGCGATGACGATCACAGTGGGGACGAAGACTCCCGCGATGCGGTCGGCGAGTCGCTGGACGGCCGCCTTTTCGTTCTGGGCGTTTTCGACGAGCCGAACCATGTGGGCCAGTTGTGTGTCGCGCCCGACCTTCGTCGCCTGGACCACCAAGCGACCGCCGACCGACACCGTTCCGCCCACGACTCGGTCGCCGGGAGCCACGTCGACGGGCAGGGACTCGCCCGTCATGGCACTGCGATCGATGGCCGAGTGGCCAAAGACGATCTCCCCGTCAGTGGCGACGGTCTCTCCCGGCCTCACCACGAAATGGTCACCCACAACAAGCTGCTCCACGGGAAGTCGGTGCTCCGCGCCCAGGGCGTCGAGGACGGCCACGTCCTTGGCCCCGACCGCCGCCAGGGCGCGCAGCGCGTTCCCGGTACGGCGCTTGGACCACGCCTCGAAGTACCGGCCGGCCAGGAGAAAGGTGGTCACACCGACGGCGACGTCGATGTAGATGGCACCTCCGGATTGGTGGGCCAGGACGAAGAGCACCGTCCGGGGTGCACTGCTGGTGTCCCGCCAGAACATGGCGTAGAGCGACCAGCCCGTCGCCGCCAAGATGCCCAGCGACACGAGGGTGTCCATGGAGGACGTGCCGTGCCGAGCCTGGCGGGTCGCAGCCTTGTAGAACGGCCATGCCCCCCAGGTCAAGACGGGGGTGGCCAAGACGACGAGCACCCACTGCCAGTGGGGGAAACGCAAGCGTGGGACGAGCGAGAAAGCGATAGAGAGGTCACAAAGAGGCATGAACAGGACGGCGGCGACGATGAGTCGTCGTCCGAGGGAGCGGGTGCGCCGATCGATCTCGGCCGTGTCGTCGGTGACATCCGCCGGGTTCTCGACAACCTCGGCGGAGTAGCCGACGCTTTGGATCTCCTCGACAAGCCTGCCGACGGGCATGTCGGCGAGGAGCGTGACCCGGGCTCGTTCGGACGCGTAGTTGACGCTGGCCTCGACGCCCTCGAGGTCGTTGAGCCGCCGTTCGATCCGAGCAGCACACGCCCCGCACGTCATGCCGCCGATGACGATCGACACCGTCGTGTCCCCAGATGCGGGACGATCGATCGACTCGGTGGCGATCGTGATAGCGGTCTCCTGGTCCATCGGCGTGGTCACCTACTGACGAGCCGCGCCTTGACGTGGCGGAGGGTTCCTTCGCGACATGGCAAGGAGCGTAGCT
This sequence comes from uncultured Acidimicrobiales bacterium, assembly GCA_963731665.1. Classification (GTDB taxonomy): domain Bacteria; phylum Actinomycetota; class Acidimicrobiia; order Acidimicrobiales; family UBA8190; genus Chersky-840. The sequence continues at coordinate 1,070,643 of CAVSWP010000011.1, forward strand.
GCCCCCCTCGTCGAACTCTCGAGCCTCCCTGCCCAGTTTTGAGCCGCCCTCCCGGCCGGAGCGGCACGAAACGACGACGCCGGACCGAACTCGGGTTCAGGCCCGACCCCTCCGTCCCATAGATTCCAACTGTGCCTGAAGGCGTGATCAGGGTCGATGACCCGAGAGCCACTGATGTTCGCCTGCTGCTCGAGCGCCACCTTGCCTTCACCAATGCGCACAGTCCACCCGAGGACTGCCATGCCCTCGACGTGGACGGCCTCCTCGATCCCGCCGTCACGTTCTTCAGCTTCCGCCGCGACGGTGTCCTGCTCGGCGTGGGCGCACTGAAGGAGCTGGATGCCCACCATGGCGAGCTGAAGTCGATGCACACGGCCGAAGAGGCCCGCCGTCACGGGGTCGGACGAGCGATGGTCGAGCATCTCGTGGGAGTCGCCCGGGGGCGTGGCCTGCGTCGAGTAAGTCTCGAGACGGGGTCGATGGACGCGTTTGCCCCGGGTCGGTCGCTCTATGCAAGCGCAGGGTTCACGCCGTGGGCGGCCTTCGGCGACTACAGCCCCAGCCAGAACAGCACCTTCATGACATTGTCCTTGGACAGCTCACACCCGGAGAAGCGGTGAGCGGCGAGCTTTTGATCAACCGTGCCGCGGAGCACGTGACCCTGACGCTTCATCGACCCGAGAGCCGAAACGCCCTGTCAGTGGGCCTTCGCGACGCCGTCAGCGATGCACTCGACGAGCTGGCTGAGGACCCCTCGGTCAAGGCCGTGGTCGTCACCGGCGCCGGCAGCGTGTTCTCAGCAGGATTCGACCTGAAGGAATTCGAGCGCGCCGCCGGCGACGACGCCTTCATGGCGGAGTTGTGGGCATCGAGCGACCGCTTCCACCGCGCCGTGCTGAGCTTTCCACTCCCGCTCATGGCGGCGGTGAACGGTCCTGCCATCGCCGGAGGCTTCGACCTGGCGGTCATGTGCGATTTGCGGGTGGCGTCGAACTCGGCGCGTTTCTCCCATCCGGAGCGCTCGTTCGGCGACGTGGTCTACGGACCGCTCCACGACCTGGTGGGCGGGGCGGTGGCCCGGGAGCTGACCATTGGTGGTCGCGAGCTCACGGCAGACGAAGCCCTGGCCGTCCACCTCGTGAGCGCCGTGGTCGAACCCGACGAGCTCACGGCAGAGGTGGCGCGGGTGCTGGCGCGGGTCTGCGTGGCGTCGCGCCCGGTGCTGGTGCGTACGAAGGCGAAGGCGCTTCGCCGTTCGGGCGTCGACCCGTCGAGCCCGACGCTCGATCTCTAGCCGGCGCTCGCCGCCCCGGCGGGGACCGGAGTGGTTGACACCGATCTATACGGCGTATAAGTTTACCGAGCGATGGTAAAGGTCGTCGAGACGACGGACTGGCGCCAGGCCCGCCGAGCTTCGGCACGCGAGGCGATTGTCGATGCGGCCTGGTCGCTGGTGGGCGAGGTGGGCCTGGCCGGCTTGTCCCTGCGGGACCTGGCCCGCCGGGCGGGGATCACCACACCGACGGTGTACGCCTACTTCGACTCCAAGAACGCCATCTACGACGCCATGTTCGGCCAAGCGGCCACCCAGTTCGCCGACCGGATGGCCGAGCCCTACGACGGCGACCTTCCCCGCGACCTGATGGTTGAGTCCGTGCACCGCTTCTTCGAGTTCTGCACCAGCGACCCGGCGCGTTACCAGCTCCTGTTCCAACGCACGCTTCCCGGATTCGAGCCGTCACCCGAGTCCTATGCTCACGCCCGGCGAGCCCTGGCCGGTGCCCAGGAATTGCTCGCCCTGAACGGGATCACCGACGCGCGCCATATCGATATGTGGACGGCTCTGGTTACCGGCCTCGTCGACCAGCAGGTATCCAACGACCCCGGAGGCACTCGTTGGACCGACCTCATCGACGAGTCGATCGCCATGTTCCTCGCTCACTGTCAGTCGCCCGGCCTTTCCCCTCGGTCCAGATCCCGTTCACATCGAACCAGAGGAGCCGTGTCATGACCACGACGACGATCGACGTGGCGACCATCGCACCATTGACCCACCATGAGGCGATGCGACTCCAAGCCGAAGAGCTGGAGCTCACCTTGGCCGTGCTGCGGTCACTCGACGACGCCGCGTGGACCGCCGCCACCGACTGCCCGGCCTGGGACGTCCGCGCCATGTACCAACACGTGCTGGGCGCGTGCGAGGCGGGTGCGTCCATGCGCGAGAACGTCCACCAGTTGCGCCGAGCCCGAAGCTACCGCAAGCACAACGGCGGCCCTCTGGAAGCGGCCCTGTCCTTTGTCCAGGTGAGCGAGCGCTGCGAGCTCGGCTCGGCCCAGATCGTCGAACGGCTTGCCGCCGTAGCGCCCAAGACCGTGCGCGGTCGCGCCCGCACGCCCGCCGTTGTGCGTCGTCACGCCAAGATCGCCGTCGATGGACCGGTTACCGAGACGTGGAAGCTCGGCTACCTGATCGACACGATCTATCTGCGTGACCTATGGATGCACCGCGTCGACGTCGCCCACGCTCTTCAGATGCCGGTCGATCTCAGGTCCGACCACGATGGTCGGATCGTCGCCGACGTCGCCGCCGAATGGGCCCGGCGCCATAGCAAGCCCTTCGTTCTCGACCTCACCGGTCCGGCCGGCGCCACGTACGCCCACGACCCCGGTGCACCCGAAGCCGAACGGGTGACGCTCGACGCCGTTGATTTCTGTCGCACGCTGGCGGGTCGCCGACCTGGCGCCGGCTTGTTGGCCACCATCGTCCCTTTCTGAGGCCCCGGGCCCGACCACCGTGGCCGGGGTAGGCGCCAAGCGGTCCCGCCCGCCCCGGTATCTTTGCGAACTTCGGCCTCGCCGGGGCCAGGATGCGAGATGAGAGGGCCGAGGCCCTCTCATCTCACCGGTTAACCGTTGTGCCCCCCGAGCTTTGTTCAAGCGTGAGCGCGCCAGCGCCCGGTGTCCAGTACCGCGGGGTAACCAGGGCCGACGTCGTGGGCGGGCCGTGCTGAGTGGTCTGCGAAGGGTGGTCCCGGCGACCTGCGGGGGGCCACAGGCCGCTCCGGGACTCCACCCTCGCTCGGCAAGCCCTCAGGTGGGTGCTGCTCGCTCCCGCCTGACTCCCCGCGGACCAGCATCAGATGGTCGTGGCACTCCTCCCTTGTCCTTGTTCAGGGTGGTCGAAGCGCAGGTTTTCTAGGACTTCCCGCCATTGCCCGGGCTGAGCTTCATGCCCGGACAACGTCGTAATGATTGTTCGTCGGGCCTGGGGATAACAAGAGGAGAGCGTGGGGATTGCGCGGCCGATTCCGAATCGGCCCCGGGGTCTGCGGCCATCCCCGGTGTCGGCGACGGTCTGGACCACGTGATCTCGCCACTGACGGTCTCGACTCCCATGCGGTCGGAATGGGTTGTGACTACAGTCCGGCCGGACCGAGGGGGACGGATGGGTACACCGGCAGACGCGGGGGCCTCGGTGGCGTGGTTCCCGGCGACGGTGGGATCGGCGTACCGGCGGGGCACCGCCGGTGACGACGACCTGCTTTCTGGTGACGCCTTCGAAGACATGCTCCACGGGCTGCGCCGGGCCGGAGACCTGGTGCGGTCGGCCCGCGCGCCGGGGTTCCCGGTCGACCGCGCGGCCGGCTACCGGCACCTGCTGGTGCTCGTGTCGCTCGCCGTGGACGAGGCGTTGCGGCCATCGAACCCGTACGACCCCTTCTTCGCACCCGCCAACGTGGACGCCGTCCTGAAATGGGGAATGGACTGCCCCGACGCCGCGTACACGGGAGCCGCCTTGCGCGGCGACGCCACCTATCGCGTCCGCGGTAAGCGGGGGACGGTCCGCTACCTCGGGTTTCAGGTCATGTCGGGCATCGAGAGCTCGGTCAACGTCGTGGCTGACGACCTCGCCATCGCGGCCGACGGGTCCTTCGAGATCATGTTGTCGGCGAAGGAGCACCCGGGAAACTGGATGGCCTTGTCGGACAGGACCTCGTCCTTGGTGGTCAGGCAGTTCTTCTACGACTGGGACGCTGAGCAGCCCGCCCGTCTGGACATCGCGTGTCTGGAGCCAGGTCCCTCGTGGCCGGATCCCGAACCGTTGTCACCGGCGGGAGTGGCGCGGCAGCTGGTGGCCGTGGGGGAGTTCCTCGAGGCGAGCGTGGCATTCTGGCTGGACGTGGAGGAAGGCGGTCGCTCCCAGGGGATCAACGTCTTCCGCCAGCCCGCCGCCCTCACGGCCATGGGCGCGGCGGCGGAGAACGTGAGCGTGTGGGGGTCGTGGGAGCTCGGTGAGGACGAGGCCCTCGTGATCGAGGTGACGCCTCCGGAGGCGCTGTACTGGAGCGTCTCGCTCGGGAACCACTGGTGGGAGACCATCGACTATGCCAATCGTCAGTCGAGTCTCAATGGCCATCAGGCCAGCCTCGATGACGACGGGGTGTTCCGAGCCGTGGTGTCGCACACCGACCCGGGTGTGGCCAACTGGCTCGACACCGCCGGCAATCGCCAGGGACCGATGATCTTCCGTTGGGTCCGAGCCCAGGGTGCTCCCGTCCCGACCACTCGCGTGGTGAGCGTCGCCAAGATCGACGCCGCACTCCCGGCGCATACGGCCCGCGTCGACCCGACGCGCCGTCGTGCCATCATTGCCCGCCGGCGATCGGCGGTACGACGGCGATTCCCGCGCTGAGCCGAACCTCGACGCTGACGTCGACACGCACCAGGACAAAGAGCAAAGTCATTCACAGGAGCAGGAAAACATGGACCTCGGATTCTCCGACGCCACTGCTGTGGTCACAGGTGGAACGAAGGGGATGGGACGCGCCATCGCCGAGTGCTTCGCCGCCGAGGCCGCCCGGGTGGCGGTGTTCGCCCGTGGTCGGGCCGCCCTCGACGAGACGGCGGCCGCCATCGAGGGACTGGGAAGTCCCGAGTGCCTGGGGCTGCAGGTCGATGTGGCCGACGGAGATTCGGTCGTGGCGGCCTTCGAGGCGCTGCAGGAGCACTGGGGCTCGCTGAACGTCCTCGTCAACACGGTGGGCCCGGCCGCCGGCCGCTTCGATCAGTTGAGCGACGCCGACTGGGTGACGGCGTTCCAGCTCGGCACCCTGGGGGCGGTTCGCTGTGTGCGTGGCGCGCTGCCGCTGCTGCGGCGGGCCCAGTGGGCACGGATCGTGAATCTCTCGGCGCACTCCACTCAGCGCCAGAGCGAGATCCTGCCCGCCTACACGGCGTCCAAGGCTGCGTTGACGAGCGTGTCGAAGAACTTGGCCCGCTCGCTCGCCCCCGAGGGCATCCTCGTCAACACGGTGAGCCCGGGAACCATCGTCACGGCCAGCTTCACCGAGGCCCTGCGCGGTGTGTTCGAAGAGCGCGGCCTCGACGCCTCGAACCCCCACGACGTGATGCAGTGGATCGACGAGGTCTTCCACCAGCCCGCCGACCTCGGTCGTGCCGGCCTGCCCGAGGAAGTCGCTGTCGTGGTGGCGTTTCTGGCCTCACCGCGAAACGGTTATGTCACGGGGGCCAATGTCAACGTGGACGGCGGCTCGGACTTCGTCTGATGCTGAGCGCTCGCGATCTGGTCGCCGAGGCCGTCCACCAGTCCGGCTTGGAGGATTTCGGGGAAGACGACTTTCGTGAGGGCTTGGAGGTGCTCACCGAGTCATTGACCACCGAGGCGGATCTCACCGAGCTCGGGGCGGAGATCCTCGGGCTGCGCCTGTGCATGCTTCTCGCCAACCGACTGCGTGTCGAGGATGTCTATCGTCAGGATCCCTCCATCGCCGCCCAGACCGTGGAAGGACCCCTGGTCATCATCGGCCTCCCCCGCACGGGGACGACGGCGCTGAGCCAACTGGTGACGACCGATCCCCAGATCCGCTCCTTGCGGTTGTGGGAGTCGAGCGACCCCGTTCCGCCCCCCCAGTCGTCAACCGAGCACAGCGACCCTCGCATCGAGGAGACCGCTCGGGGGCTCGAGGCCATGTACGCGGCGTTTCCCCGGATGAAGTCGATGTACTTCCAGACCGCCACCGGTGCCACCGAGTGTCAGGACCTTCTCGGAATGGAGTTCCGCACGGCCCACTTCGACGGCATGGCCCACGTCCCCCGCTACACGCAATGGGTTCTTCACTGCGATATGGCCCCCGCGTACCGGTACCACCGGAGGGTGCTCCAGCTCTTGCAATGGCGCTGCCCCCCTCGGCTCTGGCACCTGAAGACCCCCGTGCACATGCTGGCGCTGGACAGCCTGCTCGAGGCCTACCCCGACGCCCGGTTCCTGTGGACACACCGGGACCCGGCGGAGGTGCTGGGCTCGGTGTGCAGCCTGATCGCCTATACCAGGAGCTGGGTCAGCGACCGTGTTGACGCCGACCTGGGCGAGTTACAGGTCGAGCTCTGGGCCGAAGCCCTGCGCCGGGCGATGGCCTTCCGCCGTGAGCTGGGTGAGGACAGGTTCGCCGACATCCACTTCGACGACCTGAACCGTGATCCGGTCGGAACGGTGCGACGCGCCTACGACCAGCTCGGTCTGACCCTCGGCGACGACGCCAGGCGACACATGGTGGCCTGGGCCGCTCAGAACCCTCGGGGCGCGCACGGCGTGCACGAGTATGCCCTCGAGGAGTTCGGCGTCGACCCCGGGAACGTCCGGCGGTCCTTCTCCTCCTACGTCGAACACTTCGCCATCGGCGATGGCGCCACCACAGGCTGATTCAACGGGGCCACCTCTCGCCCTGTCGCAGGAAGACCTGCCAGAATCAAGCGGTGCGCCCGTGGCCGAAAGTGGCTTGGCTGACCTTGAGCTTGTTAATGGGAGCAAGTGCGCTCACGGGCTGCGCAGGGAGCTCCCCTACCGCCATTCGCACGACCGGCAGCGGACCGGCTGCGGAGTACGACTGCCAATACAATATGAATACCGATGCATTCACCGGCGCCTATGGCACCGCGTCAGAAATCGGATGGGAGGGCAATTATCAAGGGGTTGTCACCTGTCTGGGCGGAACCTTCTACGTCCAGGATGACATCAACAGGGACTACGGCTTCGGCATCTACGACGGTGCCCCGACGACGTGGACCGACGCGGAAGGGTACCTTCCTGCACAGGTGACCACCTTCCGGCGCTCCGGGGCCAATGTGTCAATCACCGAGTTCGCCGACAAGTTGGATCTCGGCGGCGAACCCTATGTTGCGGTGTACAGCCGCGTATCGATCCGTAATCCGACCGACCGGGTGATCGAGGCCAATCCGGAGCCCTCTCCCGGGTTGGTTCAGCTCAAGGCCGCCCCGAACTCGGTCAAGCCTCATTCGTCGGTCGATCATGACTATGTGTTGGCCGTCGACCGCTTCGGGGACTTCTATCCGTGGCCCAGCGCGCAAGCTCTGGCCTCCGCCGGGAGCTTCGATCAACATTACGCCCACATGCGGAAATTCTGGGATCAGCAACTCGCCGGTATCGCCGGCATCAGTGTCCCCGACTCGTCACTCGACGCCGCATACCGGAGCGGGTTCATCTACACCCAGATCGCTCGGAGCGGTGACGATCTGAACACCGGTGTCAACGGCTATGAGTCCGAGTTCAGTCACGACGTCATCGGCATCCTGGACAACCTTTTCACCCAGGGATATTTCTCCGACGCCCACGCATTGCTCCTCGAGGCGGGCAGCGCCGTCAGTACCGAGGGCCAGTACCAAGACGGAGTCTGGACCTACGCCTGGCCTTGGGCGATCTACCTGTTGAAGACCGGCGATCTCAGCTTTGTCAAGGAGCATTTCGCTTCGATCAAACGCACGGCGCACGTCATCGCCACTGACCGGACCGGACCCTCGGGCATCATGGAATCAACGAACGACATCGACACCCAGGGCTATTGGACAACGGACGACTACGAAGCCCTGACGGGCCTGGCGGCATACGGCTACCTGGCCAAGAGCATCGGGGATGCTGCCGAGGCCACTTGGGCGACGCAACAGTACGACAGCCTGCTGTCGGCGACGAACGAGGCGCTCGTCACGACCATCAGCCGCTACGGCCTGGACTACCTGCCCTGCTCGCTCCTCGCCCCCAATACCGTCAACAGGTGTGCGAATCCCGAAGACGCCAACTGGACGTCGCCGTTCGGGTTCGGCGGCTGGGCGTGGAACGGGTATCTCTTGGGGGCACCGCTCAGCGGGCCCGGCATCTCTCTGATCGACGCCACCTATGCCTACGGTTTCCAGCGTCTCAAGGGCACGCTTCCACCGGACACCTTCGGTGGCTTCCCGGGCGACTACTACTCGACCGCTTACAACGCGGGCATGGGGAGCGCCGGTCTGGCCAGTACGGCCTATCGTGATCAGGGAATTCTGAGTTACCAGTTCATGATCGAGAACAGCCAGAGTGGACCGTACTCGTGGTGGGAGAGCTCGAGCGCTCCCTCCGGCGACACGCCATGGATCGGGGAACACCCTGTCGCGGGCCAAGGCTCGTCCCCCCACGCCTGGGGGATGTCGCAGGCCAACAAGGTGCTGTTGGACTCACTGGTAGCGCAGAGTTTCGACGGCGCCTTGATCGTGGGTCGAGGTGTCCCTGCGCAATGGTTGGCCGATGGTGGGTCGATCTCTGTCACCAACTTCCCCACCACCGACGGCAGGAGGCTGAGCGTCAGAATCTCGTCGAGCGGTCAGTCGGTTTCACTGTCCCTCAGCGGGCAATCGCCATCGGGGCCGGTGCTCTTCGACCTTCCCTCGTTCATCAACAACATCGCCGCCGCGTCATCCGGAAGCATCGACCAGGGCACCGGGACAGTGACATTGGCACCAGGGACTCGGCATGTCACCGTCCAATTCCGCGCGGATTCCGTACAGTGATGCCGGCCCGAGTCGAGAGCCGGGGTCCCAGGAGCCTGGGACATCAGGCTGCGAGTGCCCGTGCCGCAGGTCCGAGGAGATCGAGGAAGTTCTCGCTGTAGAACCGCCGTTTCGTGCCCTCGGTCGCCTGGGCCAGGGTGGCCTCGAAGCGCTCGATCGGCCTCCGACCCCCTTCCACGTGGGGGTAGTCGGAGGAGAACATGCACAGCTCCGGCCCACTTTGCTCAATGATCCACCCAACGTCCTCGGTGGGATAGGGGGTGAACCGCACCTGGCGGCGCACGTACTCGGTCGGCCTGAGCGACAGGGCGCGGATGCGCTCCTCGTGCCGGACAAAGGCCTCCACGGCTGCTTCCATCTGGCGCAACCATGACGGCACCCAGACCGCCCCTTGCTCGATCACGCCGATGCGGAGACGGGGGAAGCGTTCCAGAACACCGTCGAAGATCATCGTGGCCAGGGTCTGGGCAGGGGGCCCAGGGATCCCCATGTAGTCGACCGACCGAAAATTCTCCTCCCCGCCATGGAAGTCGGGTGGGACTGGCAGGCCGTTGTGGAAGTAGTTCGGGTCGATGAGATCGCCGGTTCCCCCGACGTGGAAGACCACACAGATGCCCGCCTCCTGGGCGCGCGCCCACACCGGGTCAAGGCCGATGTGGCTGGGCGAGTGGCCGGCCGGGCAGCCGGAGGCGACGAGAAGGGCCGCCGCTCCCATGTCGATGGCCTCGTTGGTCATCGACAGTGCCCGTTCGAAGTCGACAAGCGGGACGTAGCAGCTCGGCAATAGGCGGGCATCGACCGAGCAGAACTCCACCATGCCACGGTTGTGGGCGCGGGCCGCCCCGTAGGCGAGCTCGAGGTCACCACTGTGCTCCCAGTCGTGCAGTCGCCGGTTGTGGAAGGTGTTGAAGACGAGCTGGCTCGAGAAGCCCAGCAGGTCGAGGGCGCGGGAGCGGTCGGCGGCGATGAATGACCCCGTAGCGGCGAAGTTCTTGCGGTTCATGATCTCATCGGACTCCCGACCCAGGTACTCCTCGGACTTGTGGACAGCAGCGAGTCGGTCGAAAGACGCCAGAAGGTTCTGGCGCTGTTCTTCGGGGTCGCCGGTCTGACGCAACTCGTTGCCACCGGGATATGTCAGGACCTCGATCCGGTCTCGGACAGATGGATCGGCGTGGTCTCGGAGCCACGTCGGGGTCTCCATGATGTGGGCGTCTGCATCGTGGGCTATCCGGCCGGAGTTGTAAGGCATGACGTCACCTCCGACCACAGTCTGGCCGAAGACATCGGTGGCTGTACAGGTTGCGGCTGTGCTCGGTACCGCTCAGTGAGCCTCGTCAGTGGCAGGCTGCTTCAAGAGGCCTCGGCATCCTCGATGCTTCCTGTCGGCGTTTCGCCAGCGAAGGAGCCTGCGTGACCAGCGGTCAGAGGCTTTCCCCGGTTGTTCGCAATGATCCGATGCCGAGGCTGCCCGCGCTCTCGATGGCGAGTCCGGACCGCGAGGCGGCCCGCGCCAGCGGGTTGAGTTCGGGTGGGCCGACCTTCGTCAGGGTGTTGCGGTCAATGTGGCTGAAGAGTTCCTCCCGGCCCGGGATCTGCAGCACCCCTTCCTCTTCGTAAGACCATGTCCCGTCGCCGTTCACCGTTACGTGGATCCGGTAGCTGAGGGTGCGGAAAGCCCGGTCGAGGAACGGGTTGGACAAAATGCCATGGACCTCGGAACCGACGGTCGCCGTGAGCTCGAAATCGGTGGCCTCGGGCCCGGCCGGGCCCGAGGCCAGGAGCACCTGGGCCCGGGGGATGCCGAGGGTGAGGGTCACAGCCTGCGCCGCGGGCTCGTAGAGCCAGTAGCCGACTTGGTCGTGGAACGTTTCGATCTCGCCGGGCTTGGTGATGTGGGTGTGGTACCTCAGGCCGTAGAACAGCTGGGGCCCATTCGTCTGGCGGTCGATCGGGTGCAATTCGTAATGCTCGACGAACGTGTTCGCTTCGGTCCCTTCCACGACGGGGTGCTGGTCAGAGCCCCTGGTCCCCTCCCAGATTCCGGCCATGGGGCGCAGGGGACCAAGATTCGCGAGAGTGTCCGGGTCGCCGACGGGCTCGGTATAGATGTCGGGTCCGTACATCGTCACTCTCCACCTCGCTCCGGCTCACGTCGTCAACTTGAACCCGGCCACGTCCCCGCCCGTCCGGGACCAGCCTCGAGTCGAACGGGACGAGAGCCTACCGGCGCTCGTCCGGCCTCCCGTCGTCTATGGCCGGTGGCCAGAACGTGGATAGTGCAGCCGCCCCGTTATCCTGGAGGCGCGAAGAACTCGAGAGCGATGTTGTCGGGGTCACGGAACGACAAGCCCGAGCCGTACGGCGCATCGACGATTCCTCCGTGTGCGACACCGAGCTTGTCCAGATGGCGCTCCCACTCTTCGAGCTCAGACCGGTTGTCACAGCCGAAGGCCACGTGGTCCAAGCCGGGGCGACGTTCGTCGAACGGCTCCGCGCTCTTCAGGTCCGGGAACTGATGGATACCCACGAGCGTCCCTCTCGTGAGCCAGACGACGTGGTGGAAAGGACCGGTATCCTCGTCAATGAGCGGATCGGAGCCGAACAGCCGCTGATACCAGGGGCGGCTGCGGCCGAGGTCGCTGACGGTCAGCGCCACGTGTGTGATCGCGGGAAACTCAGGCATCACGGCCTCTCTTTCGTGAGATGTCTAAGGACAATAGTCGCGTTGATTCTCGCTCGGTCCGGTCGGCGACAGATGATCCGCAATCCCGACAGACAGTGAGAGCGAAGATGTCAGCAACTCTCAAGGTGACACAAAAGCACCCGTCATGGAGGTAGCCCATTGTGGCACGTCCGATGTCTTGGGTCGACGGCACTCGCGTCGGATCAATTGAATCGGATGTGGCACGATCGAGATCCCGGGCGCACCTGAACGTCACATACTACAAGCCCGCGAAGGCCGATTCTCAAGCCGAGAACCGTTATCTCGGGGGACCGATCGCCATGTCGTCAGCTTCCGGTGTCACGGACGCAGGATCACGCCGATCTTTCTCATGTCATTCGTCGCGCCGAGATGGGTGCTCACGTTCCGTCCCGAGTGACAGGGGCACGGGGGAGTAGTGCGCCCCTCTGGGAGGACCTGGGCGGCTGGACCGAGCACAATCGCTCAAGGGGTTGCTCGGGCCACCTTCGGACCAATGCAAGACGGATCGACACGTTGCTCCGTTCCCCAAAGCGGGGTCGCCCGAGAGGCCCGAACCAAACGGGAGCGGCATCTCTAACACTTCCAGCCAGCCTACGATTATCGCATGTCTGGTCGGGGGGCCCGGAATGGAAGAGGACGTCGGCCGGCTGATGACAGCGATCGAACGCGTCGCCTGGGTTCCTTCGCCCATCTCCAGTTCGAGAGGTCGAAGACATCGTCTAGACGTGCAACGTGTGGTGCCATGCGAAGGGAAGGACTCTGTGATGGGCGCGCCCTGGCAATGGGCATTGTGCTGTCTGCTCTCACGGCCTTCCTGTTTGGCGCGGCAACGGCCCCGTGTTCCGGGCGGCAACGATGACCCTCTGGTTCGATTCCAAATCTGCCGAACCGAGCGACGCCAACACTCCGCCCGAGGCGACCGAGCCGTCCACCGAAGTCGAGAGGGCGAAGATGCCCACTCAGATCATGGAACGTCTTGATGGTGCGCTCGCCACAGCTGAGAGGACAGTGCTGTGGCCTGTCCGCAAATTGCACTTCAAGTTCCAGGAGGACCTGAGAGAGATTAGGGGTAGCTCCCGGCGTGAGCCTCTCTATGTGTCCTATCTGAGACTGCCGCGCGCCGGACCTGTCTCCGCGCTCGTGGTGCTCATGCTCGGGTACATCGCGGTCTTCGGGACGCTCACGTATCAGCAGCAGTCGAACTTCGGGACGTACGGCTTCGACATGGGCATCTACGACCAGGGGATCTGGCTGGTCTCTCACTTCAAGAATCCGTTCGACACGATCCGGGGCCTCGACTACTTCGGTCACCACGTCAACATCATCACCCTGCTCTTCGTACCGGCCTATTGGCTGGGAGCCGGCCCGCATTTTCTCTATGCAGTCGAAACCGTGTGGCTGGCGGCCGGAGCCATACCTATCTGGCTATTGGGACGCGACCGGTTGGAGAGCTCCTGGATGCCTCTCGGTCTCTGTGCGGCGTACCTGCTCTATCCGTCGGTGGAATGGATCAACTGGTGGCAGTTCCATCCAGACGCGCTGATCATCACCCCGCTGATGTTCGCATACTGGCTGGCGACCAGGCGGCGCTGGGGTTGGTTCTGGGCGGCGGTCGCAGTCACCCTCTCGTGCAAGGAAGACGCGGGCCTGGCCGTGTTCGCCCTCGGGATCTGCCTCTGGCTCAAACATCGTCAGCGGGCGCGAGGGCTGATCACTGCGATAGCAGGGGGAACATGGTTCCTCATCTGCACCAAGCTCATCATCCCTCTGGCCAACGGAGGGGGGGCGCCGTTCTACGTCAGCACGTTCCCAGACCTCGGCACATCGGTCTTCTCGATCATGGGGAACTTTGTTTTCCATCCCAGCCGTTGGATCAAGTTGGTTGTGGCGCGTTCCGCGATGGACTTACTATGCGCAGATTTTCTGGCCGGTGGCGCTGCTCGCCTTGCTCGAGCCCCTGGTACTGATGATTGCCGTACCCCAGCTGCTGGTTAACACGATCTCGGGGACCAGCGATTCGCGCAACATCGAATTCTTCCTCACGGCAATCGTCGTCGCCGGGGTCTTCCTAGCCACTGTGGAGGCATGTGGCAAGCGGGGCCGCACGGCGGCCGGTCGCCGGTTCATGGTCGGGTTGACGGTGGCGGCCGCCCTCGCCAGCAACGTGGCCTGGTCACCTTCGCCGATCAGTGTCAACTTCCACAGTGGGATCTGGGTCCCGCCGCACCCCCAGGACAAGGCGATCAGCGAGGCGATCAGCATCGTGCCGGCAAACGCCCCCGTGTCCGCCACATTCAACATCGACGATCACCTGACCCACCGGGTCTTGGTCTACGAGTACCCGAACCCTTGGGTCGTGACCAATTGGGGGATCAGTCTCCACAAGCCTCCCGACCCGGCGAAGGTCGACTGGCTCGTCCTGGACACGAGGGCCACCCAGAACCAAGCCGTGCTCTACCAGGCGCTGATCAAGAGGGAATTCGCGGTGGTGTTCAACGAGGAAGGGATCTTGGTCCTCCATCGGGTGAGGCCCGGCATCCCCAACGACCACAATTGGCCGTGAACCCGGCTCTTGCGCACCGCGGCGGTGGTTGAACTGTCGAGGTCAGCACGCATCGAGTTGCCTCATGTACACAAGTGGATTTCGATTGGCAGTGCCTACAGTCAGGAGACGGGGAATGAGCCGAAGCCATCAATCTCGCGCGTAGCCAAGATCGGGATGAGAAATGTCTCCTACCAACACGAAGGATAGCCACCAATCCGTACAGGGGCGCGAGGCCAGGGGAAGACTGACCCGGTCACGCGTGCCCCGGTCAACGCACGCGCAGTGGTCCCCGGACCAGCGCCAGAACGAACCGCTGGAGCTCCTTGCTGAGCAGGCGAAGACCCGAGTTGCCGATCTAGTCCCAATCCGCCATGGGCGCATGGCCGCGTCACCCTTCGGGTATTACCGCGGCGCCGCCTATCCCATGGCCGCCGATCTTTCGTTGGTTCCCCGAACTGGACTCTTGGTTCAGCTCTGTGGGGACGCCCATCTCTCGAACTTCGGTGGCTTCGCCTCTCCAGAGCGCGATCAAGTCTTCGATGTCAACGACTTCGACGAGACACATGTCGGACCCTTTGAGTGGGACATCAAACGGCTTGCCGCCAGCCTCGACATCGCCTCTCGGAGTAGAGGGTTTGACCCAACGGTCGGGAGGAGCATCGTCGCCAAATCGGTGCGCTCATACCGCGAGACGATCCGAGAGTTCGCCACCAAGCGGTATCTCGACATCTGGTATTCGCGTCTCAATGTGGCTGGCATCATCGCCCGATGGGGCCCGGACGCCAGGGCAGACCTCAAGGTGGCGTTCGAGAAGACCGTGGCCAAGGCTCAAACGAAGGATCGGCTCAAGGCAGCGGCGAAGCTCACCCACGAAGTCGACGGGGAAATGCGATTCATAAGTGACCCTCCCCTGATAGTTCCACTCGGGGAGCTCATCGGAGAACTGGACGCCCAACAGATCGCGGAAACAATCGATGAGGCGCTGCATTCATATCGCCGTTCCCTAACGGCTGATCGACGCCTTCTGCTAGAAAGCCACCGCCTCGTGCACGTGGCACGCAAGGTCGTGGGTGTGGGCAGTGTCGGGACCCGGGCATGGGTCGCGCTCATGCTTGGGCGCGGCAACGACGATCCCCTAATTTTGCAGATCAAAGAAGCGGAAGCGTCCGTACTGGAGCGATTCCTGGGAAATAGCACGTACACGAATCATGGCCAGCGCGTCGTCGAAGGCCAGCGAATCATGCAGGCGACGGGAGATATCTTTCTTGGTTGGGCGCGAGTTGCCGAAGTCGACGGCGTGAGACGCGACTACTACATGCGTCAACTATGGGACTGGAAGGTTTCGGCGGACGTCGATTCAATGTCTCCTGAATTGCTCGCCATCTACGGGCAAGTCTGCGGGTGGACGCTGGCAAGGGCCCACGCCCGTTCAGGTGATGCCATCGCGATTGGCTCGTATCTCGGTTCCAGCGACACTTTCGACCGCGCCGTCACCGAGTTCGCCCACGCCTATGCCGATCAAAATGCAAAGGACCATCAGGCCCTGGTGGCCGCCATCGCCGCGGGGACCGTGGTGAGCAAACCGGGCGTGTAGCGCGCCATCTGATCGGCAATGTGATGTCCGACGGGTCTGCGAGTCGGGCGAGGCGAATCAGGTACGGAACACGCCAAGGGAATCTGTGGATGCCGAGAATGTCATCCATACGGAGGGTCTGTCGCGAACAAGAGATGGAAAGACGCCTCACGACGAGGTCGTCACCGAGCGCTTGTAACGGTCTATGAGCGGCACCTGGTGACGGATCTCGCCGCAACGGGCGCGATCAAGACGGAATTAGAGAGCCGGTGCCGCGTCGGGTGACACGACTGGAGAGGGATCACTGCGGGGGAGCATCAAGCGTACGGCGACGGCGCTGGCAGTGAGCCCCGCCATAACAATCCCCATGGGGATGGCGTTGTGATCTCCTGCCACTCCTACGAGAGGTGCAACTGCGGCCCCGAGTAGGAATTGCGCACTTCCAAACAGCGCCGATGCGGTTCCAGCGGAGTCGGGGTGGTTGTGCATCGCAAGTGCCATGGCGTTGGGATTCAAGAATCCCAACCCGAACAGGACGATAAACAGGGAAGGCAGGACCGTAGCGAGCCCGCCCCAACGTGTGCCGACTGCTCCCAGAAAGGCAAGACCCCCGATCGCCATGACGATGAGCCCGAAGGACAGCAATGGGTCACTTCCCAACCGGCGGACCAGGTGGCCGTTGACCTGAGCACCCAGTACCAGCCCTCCAGCGTTTAGCGCGAACGCCAATCCAAACACCTGTGGTGACAGGCCGTAGATGTCTTGAAGGACGAAGGGGGAACCGGCGATATACGCGAAGATGGCGCCGAACCCGAGGCTACCTACAAGTGCATAGCCGATGAAGGAAGGGTCGCGCCCCACCGTCGACACGGTGAGAATGGTGGATCTCAAGCCGCCGGCGCGTCTTCGTTCCTCCGGGAGGGTCTCGGGCACCTTCAAGAGCGCGGTAAGGAACAGAACCGCTGCAATAACCGCAAGAGCCAAAAAGACTCCACGCCAAGACGTGACCCGCAGTATCTCGGCCCCGATTTGGGGTGCCAGGATAGGCCCCAAGCCGGTGACAAGCATAAGAGTCGAAAAGAAGCGTGCCGCTATCGCGCCGTCAAAGAGGTCGCGCACGATGGCCCGAGCAATCACAATCCCAGCTGCGCCACCGAGGCCTTCCACAAAGCGCAACCCATCGAGAAGATACACACTCGACACCAAGGTGCAGGCCAGCGACGAGAGCACAAATACGCCAATCCCCACGAGCAGCGGTCCCCGTCGACCCTCGCGGTCGCTGATCGGTCCAATGACGAGCTGTCCAATTGCGATCCCAACCAAGCATCCGGTGATCGAGAGTTGGACGGCCGACGTGCTGGCATGAAGGTCCCGACTGATGCGAGGTAGAGAAGGAAGATACATGTCTATGCACAGCGGTCCAAAGATGGACAATCCGCCGATGATGAGAACCAATCGCCATCCTCGTGGCACGTGCGAAAGGTCGCCCCTCCCCCCGTGCCCGCTAGTAGGAGCACCGTTGGCTGGCTCGGTCATTTCGTTCTACTTCGGGCCCGAGCACCTTGCACGAGGAAAACGTAACCGAGAAGGATCACCCGCCGGATCATCCCTGCTCAACGTCATGGTCCTAAGATTGGGGCACTGCGGGCGAGCGTCGCAGAAGACAACATCCGGCGAGAGCGGACCGCCCGCCGTGTGCCTTAGCCTTCAACCATGAGCATACGACTCCTCACTGAAGAGCTCAGGTCTCAGTGGAAGACCGACGGCTGGTGTGTCATCAAGGACGCCTTTTCGGGCCCCGAACTGACGAGCGCCCAGGAGGCCATGGGGCCGTTGTTCCCCACAGCCGATGAGATGGACGCCGGAGTTGACGACGAACGCACCGCACCGTGGCGGACGGGGGATGCTCCTTGGCCGGAGTTCCCGTTCGACGACGGGGCTCTGAATCACCTGGTCGTCCACGAGGCGCTCATCGACATGGCCGAGGACCTGTTGGAGACTCACGACGTTCGTCTCTATCAGGGAACGCTCACCGCCAAGTACTCCAATCAGTCATCCGGGTATAACCGCCTGCTGCACACCGACTTCCCGAACCACTCCATCGTCGTTCCTCGACGCGACGCTGGCTATCAGCAACTCGAGACCTACGTCTACCTGAGCGACGTCTCGACTCAAAACGGCGCGACGAGGATGGTGTCTCGTCGCTTGACAGCCGACATCCCAGTCGAGCGGCACTCGCTGCGATTCGACGACTACGACTATCTCTATGCCGAGCCTGGCGAAGCCGCCGGCCCAGCAGGATCGGTTGTCGCGTACCGTCCCGATGTCTACCACCGGTCCGTCGACCGGACCGAGCCGGGAGTGTCTCGTTTCATGCTCCATGTCGCTTACAAGGCCTCGGGGGCAGACTGGGCCGGATACCAGGCCTGGCCGTTCAAAGGCTTCACTCCTGCCTGGCACAACTTCGTCCAGGGCGCCAGCGTCCGCCAACTGACCGTCACGGGCTTTCCGAGGCCAGGCCATTCGTATTGGACCGACGAGACTCTCACCGGGGTCCAAGCGCGCTACCCGAGGCTCGATATGGGTCCTTGGCGGGCTGCTTTCGATTCTGGTCATCGGCCACGTGAGTCGTCGCGGGAGGGTCGGTGAATACACGTCCCGCTAGCTGTCGTGGGCACGAAGATCTCAGCCCGCAAAGAGCTGTGCCCGTCGTACGCCCGCCCGCGGAGCCGGGGGATTCAAGAGAAGGTGGGGCAAGATTCCATCGATCGACCCCTCCTGAAGCCGTCGGACGAGTCGGGTGCAGGAAGCCGATATCGGGACGGCCCTCGCTCACAGCATCCCGGTCGATACCTCGTCGTTTCTATCCCTTGGGCGGCAGGGGCGGCTTGCCGGCTCGCAGAGTCGCAGGGCGTAGCGGGGCGATCATTGGGATCGGGTGACGACGTGGGCCCGACCACAACGCGGGCGGAGCGTCGATAGCGCGGGCGATGGCGTAAGCCGCCGCCTCGTAGTTGACTCGCCAACCGACGAAGTCAAGCCACGCTTCATCGCTCAAGCGTTCGAGCGGGAAGTCGACCTTCCGCAAGCGGTCGATGGCGTCGAGGAATTCCTCGTAGGTGAGCGCAATGCCGTCGTTAGGATCGGGCTCGCTGGGCACGTCGAAGCCTCGCGCCCTGGCAATAGCGGTCAGGCAGCTGAAACCGCCGCGCAGACATAGCCGGGCGGATATTGCTTTCGGAGCGTCGGGTAGCAGTGACAGGTAGAGTGCGGCCGCGTCGAGCACGGCAAGTTGTGCCGTGACCCACGAGGACAGCGGTCGAGGGGAGCGGAAATTCACGAGAGGAAGATAGGTGGTGTGGCTCTCGGAAACATCGGCCGACCACCGTTCCCACTCTTCAAAGAGCGCCGGCAGCTCTTCCACGGCCGAGACACCGGTACCCAACCCGTAGTGGGTGCGGGCCAAGAGCTCGGGACCCCAAGAAGGCACCCCGGCTCGGGAGTCCAGCAGTGTCACGAGCGCTTCACGACGGTTGAAGGCGGAGTACAGCGCGGGGAGGTAGCCGATCTGCAGGGCGACTGTTCCCAGACCGGAGAGCGCGGCGAGCGAGTCAAGCGCTGCCACGGGGCTCGAACGAGGTGTCAGATAGCCCAACGTGCACAGTGCCGATCCGGCCTGCTCAAGTCCACCGGGGAGCCCTGCCCTGCCGATGAACGGCCACATCAGCAACCCGAAGCCAACTTCGAACATTGCCAGCCACGCCACGATTTGCAGTATGAGTTGAATTGGAGTCTGGGCGGCCAAAATCCGATCGCGAGGTTCGTAGGAGTCAAAGTGGTCGGCGACGAAATGGAATGTCGCATCGACTGCTATGGCTACGGCTCGGGTGAGTGGGCTACGGATCCGACGGGGGACGACGACGGTGCCGATCACGCTCCAGCCGGTGGCGAGAATCACGATGGCACCAACGAGCGCCGCCAGGTCGCGTCCGAAAGCCATGCTTTACCTTCTCATGTTTTGTCGGAAGCCAATGCTCGCGTTCTCTTGGCGGAAGAACTGGGCTACGTTCGTCGCCCGCTCGAGATCTGAGCGCCGCCCGCCCTGCATTCGCCGGTCGCGAGCGATACTCCTCGGATCAGGCCCAACTCGCCCCTCGATTGCACGAGCCAGAGCCTGACATCCCCGATGCCGAATAGTGTCGTGACGCGCCCCGTGCCGGCCAGTGGCTCACGCCTGGGTGCTCTTGGCCTCGAGAGCGTCGATCCACTGTTGGATCCAGTCGAGAAGCTCTTGGTGGCCTTCTTCGACACCGGAGAGACCCTCGACGATGAGGCCGAGCTGAAAGCTGGTAATGGCGGCCACGATGACCTTGAGCGGGAACTGGGATTCGTCGAGATTGTAGTCACGTAGTGCCTGACCGAAATGGTGTTCGAAAATCGCCCGGAATTGAGCATGGACTTCAGTCAGACGTGCGCGGAGGGCTGGCATGTTCCAGCCCATCGCCAACAGCTCGAGGAGGATCTTCGGGAAGCGGGAGGTCGGCTCGTCCACCCAGAACTGCGACCCGAGACGCCACTTCTCGGCGAAGGACAGGTTCGGATCGGCATACAGGGTTTCGAGGGCGAGGGCTAGCTGCTCCACAAAGCGCTCGAGGGTCTGGGTGAGCAACTCTTCCATCGACCCGAAGTAATAGTGCACGAGTCCGTGGTTGACGCCTGCTGCTTCAGCGACGGCCCGAGTGGTGACGCCCGCATAGCCGACCTCGTAGAGGAGACCTTCGGCGGCGTCCATCAACGCGACGGTGGCCTGTTGGCGCGCGTCTGAGATCTGCCGCTGTGCCCCGGCTCGCGCCATCAGTGGACGGCCGGATCCGGGGCTGCGGCGGGAAAAGACCCCCTCACAATTCCTCCTTGACCGTTAGTCATCTGTATTAGATACTAGCCCAAGTCAATTGAGTGACCAGCTCACACCTTGCTTTTCACGCTGGATGTGTCGGGAGCCTGGGCTGACGGGGGCGACGATGACGATCACCGAGGTACTGACGTCATGGGGGTCCTACGACCTCGACGACCCGTTCCCGGTGTTCGCCGAGGTCCGCCGGCTGGGCCCGGTGCATGCGGTGACACTGGCCGACGGGCACGCCGCCTGGTTGGTGGCCGGCTACGAAGAGGCACTCGCCGCCCTCAACGACCCGCGGCTCTCCAAGGACATGCACGCCGCCCTGGCGACGGGCTCCGGAGTCGTGGCCGAGGGCTTGCCCGGGCCGGCGTTCGCCCGCCACATGCTCACGGTCGACCCACCCGACCACACCCGGCTCCGTCGACTCGTCTCGGCTGCCTTCTCGCCCCGGCGGGTGGAGGCGCTGCGCGCCCACGTGCAAACGAAGGCTGACGACCTCCTCGACGACATCGCCGCCCAAGGACCCGACAGCCGGGTCGATCTCGTCGGGACCTTCGCCTTCCCTTTGCCTTTCACGGTCATTTGCGAGCTGCTCGGTGTGCCGCCGCGCGACCGCGCCAAGCTCGGTCAAGGGTTCACCAGGCTGCTTGTCCCCACGTCCACGCCGGAGGAATACGCCCGGGCCAAAGAGGCATCTGACGCTGTTGTGGTCATGCTGAAAGCACTCGTCGAGGCCAAGCAGAAGGATCCCGGAGACGACCTGGTCAGCGACTTGATCAGCGCCCGCGACGGCGACGAGCGCCTCGACAACCAAGAACTGCTCTCGACGATCTTTCAGCTGATCGTGGCCGGCCACGACACGACCGCAAGCCTCATTGGCAACGGCGTCGTTGCCCTGTTTCGCAACCCGGTCCAGCTCGCCAAGCTTCGTGCCGACCCAACCAAGGTCCCCAGGGCCGTAGAGGAGCTCCTCCGCTACGACGCACCGGTCCCTCACTCGACATTTCGCTTCACGCGCGAGCCGGTGCGTCTCGGCGGCGTGGCGATCCCCGCCGGAGCGCAAGTCATCATTTGCCTGGCGGCCGCCAACCGGGACGCGGGCCGATACACCCGCCCCGAGAGACTCGACCTCGACAGGGACGAGGCCCGTCATCTCGCCTTTGGGCACGGAATACACCATTGTCTCGGTGCGCCGCTGGCCCGCATGGAGGGTCACATCGCCCTCGGGACGCTCCTGCGCCGGTTCCCACGGCTCTCGCTGGCCGTTCCGATCGACGACTTGCATTGGGGGCACGGGGACGGCCTCGTGCTGCGCGGCCTCTTGGAATTGCCGGTCTTCCCCGGCCCCGCTATCCCGAGGATGCGACCGTGACGGCGGATCGAGCGATCCCCGCTCGGCTCGACGACGGTTGGCGAGAGGTCGACGAAGGATGGGGTCGACAAGCCGTGGCGTTCGCCACCATCTGTGAACCGACCAACTGCCGGGAGTACGTCGCGCTCCACCACCACCTGGGTGTTCATGCGGGTGATCGGCTGCTCGACGTGGCCTGCGGGGCCGGCCTCGCCCTGGAGCTGGCCAGCCTGCGCGGCGCTCGGTGCGCCGGGATTGACGCGTCGCCCCGCCTCATTGCGGTCGCCCGAGACCGCAACCCGGACGGTGACCTCCGGGTCGGAGACATGCACGCGCTGCCATGGGACGACAACGCCTTCACCGTGGTCACCAGCTTTCGCGGCATCTGGGGGACAACGCCGGGCGCCGTGGCCGAGGTGCACCGGGTCTTGGCCCCGGGCGGCCGGGTCGGGCTGACGGTGTGGGGTCACATCAAGGCGTCACCCGGAGCTTGGGCGCTCGCTCCATTCGCGCTGGCCGCGGCCCCCAAGGTCGAGCACCAAGCAGCCATGGTTGCACTCGGTCGCCCCGGCGCCGGCGAGGAGTTCCTTGTGGGGGCAGGCTTTGTCGACATCGAGCGCATCGATATCCCCTTCGTGTTCGAGTTCGCCGATCCAGAGGTGTTCGCGCGGGCCATCGCCTCGACAGGTCCGGCCTTTGAGGCCATTGAAGCGGTGGGCGAGACGGCGTTCCTGCAGGCGGCCGTCGAGCTGGCTCGAGACAAGGTCCGCGACGGCCTCCCGCTCCGGGCGCCGATCTCGGTGGTGGGCTACGTTGCCTCCAAGCCGGTCGGACACCGCGCCACCGGCGGCGGCCATCCAGCGACCCCTAGATCCGAGCTTTCTGGAGCCAGCTTCCTGGCTCCGACGATGCACACACCCGAGGCTCAGCACCTGTTCGACGACGACCTCAAAGGCGGCGGCTACGTGACAAACGTGTCGAGACTATGGGCGTTCATGCCGTCGACCCTGGAGGGTTTGTCCGACCTGATGGGCCAAACGACCAAGGCGGGCTCTCTGACCTTTCGCCAGCGGGCTGTGTTGGTGACGGCGGCCGCCTCAACGCTGGGCGACTCGTACTGCTCGCTGGCGTGGGGCAAGAAGCTCGCCGTGGAGGTGGGGTCGGACGTTGCAGCCTCCGTCATTCGCGGCGAAGACGAAGGTCTCGACCCGTCCGAGCAAGCACTGGCTCAATGGGCTCGACGGGTGGCCACCGACCCGAATGCCATCGTGGCCGACGACGTTCAGGCACTGCGCGACTGCGGATTCGACGAGGCGGAGATCTTCGCCATCACGACCTTCGTGGCGTTGCGGCTGGCCTTCTCCACCGTCAACGACGCCTTGGGAGCATGCCCGGATCGCGAACTGAGCATCTCGACCCCAGAAGCAGTCCGTTCCGCCGTCACCTTCGGCCGCCAGCCGGTGTCCGACGATGCGTAGCGAAGAGTTGAAGCGTCGCCGACCGCGGCGGCCAGCAAGGTGTTGCAACACCGCGGGGAGATCCCCCACGGGAACCAATGAAGGAGGATACCCAGATGGTTACTACGGACACCCCAGTCAACAACGGAGTCAACGTCGAAGCCTTGCTCGGCGCGCGAGTGGCGCTGACAGAGGCACCAGAGGCAGCTCAGTTCCAGTGGCGGGCCACCTGTGAGTGGCAGAACGGCACCCACAGCCGCTCAACGGTTGAAGGCTTCTTTGGGCTCGGTGAAGAGCAGCGCCACCGCACTCTTTACACCTTCGACGCTGACCACCCAGAGATCTTCGCGTCGGAGGACAATGGCGCCACACCGGTCGAGTATGTGCTTGTGGCCCTGGCTAGCTGCCTGACCGCCGGCGTCGCCGCGGTGGCGCAGAACCGCGAGATCCAGTTGCGCACTGTGCAGGCCGCCATCGAGGGCGGGATGGACGTCCGCGGTATCCTTGGCATGGACAGCGATGTCCGCAACGGCTTCAGCGACATCAAGGTCACCTACACGATCGACGCCGACGCGTCGCCCGATGAGATCAAGGCGCTGGTCGCACAGTCGCAAAAGCGGTCGGCGGTGTACGACATCATCACGAACCCCACGAATGTGAGCGTCGAGGTCATATAAGACTCGATATCGCCGATCTGACAAGGAGGTTCGGTGCGCACCACGACGGTGGTTGTGGGCGGCGGACAGAGCGGGCTCGCCGTGAGCCAGTGTCTCTCTGCTCGGTCGATCGATCACGTCATCCTCGAGAGGAACGGAGTCGCCAACGCTTGGCGCCAGGAGCGGTGGGATTCCCTCCGATTGCTCACCCCCAACTGGCAGTGTCGCCTCCCCGGTTTCGATTATCGAGGAGACGATCCGGACGGGTTCATGAGCGCGCTCCAGGTCGCGGATTTCATTGCCGAGTACGCCAAGGTGATCGCAGCGCCGGTGATGGATGGAACGACCGTGACATCGGTGCGCCGTACCGATGATGGGTACCTGGTCACCACCGAGCAGGGGGAATGGACCTGTCCGACGGTCGTCGTGGCGACGGGAGCGTTCAACTTGCCGAGTGTGCCCGCCTTCGCCACCGCCGTGCCATCGGAGATCGCCACGTTAACTGCCATGGAGTACCGCAACCCCGACCAGCTCCGCCAGGGTGGCGTCATGGTGGTCGGGGCGTCTGCAACCGGCGTGCAAATCGCTTCCGAGATCCGACGGTCCGGCCGAGAAGTCATCCTCGCCGTGGGCGAGCACGTGCGCGGGCCTCGGCTGTACCGGGGCCGGGACATTCATTGGTGGATGGAAGCAGCGGGCGTGCTCAACGAGCGCTACGACGAAGTGGATGACATCGTCAGAGCCCGCCGCGTCCCGTCGATGCAGCTCGCCGGCTCGGAAGATCGGGCCACCTTCGACCTCAATGCCCTCACGAGCATGGGCGTGAAACTGGTCGGCCGCCTCGCAGGCGTCAACGATGGCCGGGCGCAATTCTCGGGCTCGCTGCGCAACAAGTGTGAGCTGGCTGATCTGAAGCTCGGCCGGCTTCTCGACACCATCGATGAATGGGCCGCCGCCAACGACCTGGACGACTCGGTACCACCACCGCACCGATTCGAGCCGACGGTGGTGGATCGCTCGCCGCGGCTGGGTCTCGACCTCACAAGCGGGGAGATCGAGACCATCATCTGGGCAACGGGATTCCGACCCGACTACTCCTGGCTTGATATCGACGTGCTGGATGCCAAGGGCATGATCCGACACGACGGAGGCGTCGTTGACTCGCCGGGAATGTACCTGATCGGCAGTCCATTTCTCCGACGGCGCAAGTCGAGTTTCATCGACGGCTCCCGTGCCGATGCCCAAGACCTCATCGTAGAACTGAGCTCCTATCTCGACCGCCGGGCGTCACCAGCGCGGGTTTGATCACACCCGAACGAAGACGGGTCGGTCCAAGAGGGACATCAACGCGTCATTCGAGGTGGGGTTGAAGTAATGGGGTTCGCCGCGGAGTCCGGGCGAGTGGAGATCGAGCGCGCCCGACTTAGGGAGCGGGAACCGTGGCGCTCACGGCCCTCCGTCTGCGTCCGAGTCCGCCACCGAGCGCTCCGATGTCTCACGCGCCAGACTTGTGCAATGACGGCATCGGATCCCGCAAGGATAATTCGACCAGCAGAGCGAGTAGAGGCTGACCCAACTCCAGGGATGCTTCGCGAGCGAGCGATCGACGTCGAGGGCATGTGGGCCGGATTCGTGCGCACAGCCCCAGGAATGACCTCGGGCTGGCATCACCACGGTGATCACGACACCAGCATCTACGTCACGAGGGGAACACTGCGACTGCAGTGTGGACCTGGTGGCAGGGAGGTCGTCAGCGCAGTAGCTGGTGATTTTGTCCACATCCCCAAGGGTGCTGTTCATCGCGAAGGCAACGATGGCGACGAGGAGAGCCAACTCATCGTCGTCCGGGCCGGCCTTGGGCCTCCTACGGTCAATGTGGAGGGACCTTCCCCAGGTCCCTAGAAGCTGTTTCGGAACCATCCGAGCAGTGCCGCTTGTTGGCGCTTCTAGCCGATGGCTGATGACACGGTAACGACAGCCGGGGGGCGATACTGCCTTGACCAGCTCGGTGGCTCTGGGTGCCCGGGATTCCTCGCAGCTAGGGGCCCCGGCCAGGAAACAGTGGGCCAAATGCCGGAGCAGCGTCCGGCTTGTCTGGGGACATCTTTCCCCCATGGCTCAGGACATCACATGGGTCGGAAGGCCGGAAGGTCGGTCGGTGGGTTGTCGACAGAACCCTGCCCACTAGGCACGGAGGACGCCGTTTTCCGGCCATTTCCCACGCTGTTGCCTCCGAACTCATAGCCCCAGGTAGCAGGCCTGGGATTCACGGGTCAGAGGCCGGGATTCCCAAGATCAACCGGTCTTCCCCACTTCACAAACCCTTCACCGAGTAGGCGGTACCGTGGAACCCAGACGCCTTCCTTACCCCCAAGTGCGGTTGGCGGTTCGGTGGAGCGGCGGGGCACGGAGGGGTTACCCCTAACACCAAATCCGTGCCCTGCTCAACCTCTCTCGGGGTGGCTCTCGATCAGTGAACGAGGGGCGAGAAATCGTCAGCATCGCGTGGTACTCACACCGGCCCGACTGGCACGAACTGCTCTATGCGGACGGTGGTTACGAGCGTGTCCTCGGGGGACTAGAGACCGCTGAGGCCTTGGCCATGGCCCTCAAGCTTGAGCGGATGCCCCACGGCCTGGGCATGGTGCAATGGGAGCGGCCTGCCAAGTCGGAACGTTCTCCCTATGGGCAACATGACCCATGGTGAGGTCGTCAGCATCGCATTCCGCGCCGAAGGTGACTACGCCGTGTTCACGTTCACCGACGGCCCCAGGGAATACGCAAGCGCTCGCTGTGCCAAGCCTCGGGATGGGCTGGTGCGGCTGGCCTCACCATCGTGTTGGCCGACAGAGACCTTTTCAGGTGGGAGTGTCTGGCCAAGCCGGTGGCAGATTTCCTGGACGGATAGACCGGTAGCCTTCAGCGGGGTCCGGGCCTTGCCCTACCCGCACGTGGCACCCTGAAAGCATCAGGGGGGTCTCATGGCTCATAGTCGAACTAGGTGTAGCGCAGTGGGACTGTCCAGCACCGACCCAGTTCAACGTCGAACGACTCGGGAATGAATGCCTCGCGCGCCCCGCCGGGGTAGCTGGTGAGTTCACCAAATACGATACGACGGTTGACGTCATAGAGGTCGACTCTGACAAAGTCGGTGTCGTGTCCGAGTGCTTCGGCGATGTGGATCATCTCGTCCAGTGAGTCGGGTCGAGACGGGGCAGACTCGGCGGGTGGATAGACCAGGCGGGCGTCGACCGGAGTCCAATCCGGACGGAGGAGATTGCGGCAGTGATTGCCAAAACGATCCGAATCCACCTGAACGAGGCGGGCCTGACCATGGAAGACGAAGAACTTGTAGTCCGGCGGGATGTGCCCGTCGGAGTCCAGGAGCAACTCTTCGATCACGATCCGCGCTGGGACGTGACGATACGCCCACTCCTGCTCGACATCCGCGTAGCGCGTCGCCAGCCAGCCACGACATGTCGCCACCAACAGATTCCGGTCGAGCTCGTCGCGATCCTCGACGATCCAGATCATTCCCGAGCCGTGGCTCGGCTTGACCACAAACTTCGTTGGGAGCGAAGACAGGTCCAAGGCAGCGGGGTCGGTGACCACGGCATGAAGCCGCGGCAGGATCTGGGAACCGACGGTCTGGGCAACGTAGTCACGCACGGCAACCTTGTCGGCAAAAGTTGTTAACAAAGGTCGACGGTCCAAGACCATTTTCCGCAGCAGCTTCTGGTTGAACGTCACCGGGACCCGAGCCGGCCAGGAATGACGCCTCTTCCAGTAGTACACGCGGCAGCGCACTTCAAACGGCACTCGAGTCGAATAAACCATGGATCGCGCCCAGGTGTTCAGGTGATCGCGAGACGGCCTTTCCGACGACGGGAAAGGCGGCGCAAAACAGTTCGACTCCTCTCCCGGAGGCGGAGGCAAGTCACAGAACGGAGTGGTCTCTTTTGAAGTGGTCTCTGGGGCGCGACTCTTTGGCCAGCGTCCATAGCTGGAGAACCTCGCGACCATCTCGTGTCGAGACATCCTGCGTTCTCGACGACGAGCGCGCCACTCGTGCCAACCCCACATCGTGCAACTCACCGATCGCTAGCGATCTCTTGGGCACACGGTGCTTGCGCGTCCCTGACGTCAGCATGAAGATTTCCTGAGAACTTGCTGAGTATGTGCGCCGGTCGGACTACGGAAACGGCCTTGGGCTGCGGGTGGTTCGAAGGAGACAGCTGGACGGAAATCACGAGGCCGGTCACGACACAGCGAGAAGCATCAGGGCCGCTCGAGCCCTTCTGACGCGAACCGAAGTGGTTCGGACCCGAGACCAGGCGAGGTGCCGAGCCCCGACGTGCCTGCCAGCTGGCGCGCCCGCCCTCCAGTGCTTGGCATCTACGGGAAGTAGTGGAAGGACCACATGGGCCGGGTCAACGCCGGCGCCTCGCACGGGTCGTGGCGGTCGACGATCGGGCAACCTTTTCGAGAAACAACGCACGCCGGGGGCATTCCCGCACCGCCCGGCTGGCCAAGTCAAACAACTGCGGGGGGACGGCGTCCTCTCGAATGACCGGAAAGCCCCACTCGTCGAGAGACACGAGCTCGGGAACGAGCTCGGCGCAATACCCGAAGGCATCACAGGCAACGGGATTGACGCGCAGCCGGAAGTGGGTCGTTGTGATCGGCATGGGTGGTTAGCGCCCGCTGGTCATCGCCTGGGGCCCACCGCATCCACCGAAGATCGGGGAACGGGCAGGACTGGCTTCCGGTTCCAACTCGCGCAGGGTCGATGTCGTGCATGTTCGGTGAAGTCCGTCGAGAACACCTCTAAGGCACTTCGCACCATGCGCGCCACTCCATCGGGGTGACGGCAGGCTCCTCGTCCATCGACCATGTCCAGGCGGACACGCAGACGGGCCATGACCGACCGATCGCCGTCGCCGTGGGCGAGGCCGACGAGATCCCGGGCGATGGCGTGCAAGCCGTAGAGACACGGACCGCATTGCCCGGCGCTCTCATTGGCCATGAAGCTGGCCACCCTCGCCGTCTCGGCGACACCGCACGATGTGCACGGGATCGCGGCGAGGACACCGGCTCCCATGGCACTGCCCACCGAGGCGAGCGGTCCGGGCGCGTACGGCGTCTCGAGCCCGTCGGGGGGCAACCACGTTCCCCCGTACCCACCCACCAGGACGGCGCCCGGAAGGTCACCGAGCCCGGCTCCTCTCAGGATGCGACCGATCGGGGTGCCGACCCCCACTTCGTAGACACCGGGATGCTCCAAGGCCCCAGAGGCGGTGACCAGGCAGGTCCCTGGGGCGTCATGCAGGCCGGCGGTGCGAAACCAGCGCGGGCCGTAGCGGGCAATGAGCGCCACATGGGCGAGGGTCTCGGCGCTTTGTACCAGGGCGTCACGGCGCCCGATCGTGAGCGGGACCCCTTTGACGGCGCGGAATTGGGGGTGGGCCGGCCCCCCTCGGACCCAGGCCGTCAGCGCCGACTCCTCGCCACTGATGTAGCGCCCGG
Source organism: uncultured Acidimicrobiales bacterium (assembly GCA_963731665.1). GTDB lineage: Bacteria > Actinomycetota > Acidimicrobiia > Acidimicrobiales > UBA8190 > Chersky-840. The sequence goes on from CAVSWP010000011.1 coordinate 1,100,214, forward strand.
GAGGACGCAGGAGCTTGACGGGCGAACGCCCCAGTCCGGCGGCGGCCCGCTCTGACATCGCCACCCGGACACTGTTCGCGCTGGCGTCTTGATCATCGGGGACGCACACGATGATCTCGTGGCCGGCGATGGCTGCCCCCACCAGCTCGGCTCCATCGAGCACGAGGTGCGGAGCCGCGGCCAGCAGGGTCCGGTCCTTGGAGCTCGCCGGCTCGCCCTCCATGGCGTTGACGACGAGGAGGGGATGGGAGTGACGGGCCCGGACCGAGTCCAGTTTCCGAGCCGTGGGGAATCCGGCTCCGCCGCGCCCCACCAACCCCGAGGACCGCACCAGCTCGACGAACCCGTCTGCCCACGCGGCGTCCCGGCCACGAGGAAGCGCCAGCGGACCATAGGTGTCGACGTGGGCGACGAGATCATTCCGTCCCGTTCGGGCCCAACCAGCCAGGATTCTGGTCGTGGAAACCCCGTTTTCCTGACCTGCGATGGCCGGGGCGTCAGTGGCCATCGCCACCACCGCCGTCTCCGGTGCCTCCCGCAGCGACCGAAGCCAGCTCGCCGGTCACTCGGCTCCCGTCGACAGTGACGTCGACGCGGAGATCGAGCGGGCTCCTGGACCCGTCGGACAATGCCAGCACGAACTGCGAGCCCTCGAGACCCACGATGGTGCCCGTGAATTGGCTGGGCGTGGCGGGAGGACCGAAGGAAGCCCGACTCTGTTGCATCTCCACCCCGCCCGAGCCGTCCGGGGTCCCGATGATCACCACGTCGAGAGCGGCCACGAGCGTTCCCGAGGTCTGGGCCTCAATGGTGACCTGCACGGTGCCGCCCGGCCGGGCCTGCTGAGTGATGGTGCCGTCCAGGGGGGCGGAATACGGCGGGGCGGGAAGCGTGCCAGGCCCGGGAACCGCGGCGGACCGGGGGGCAGTCGTCGTGGTCGGCGCCGAGGTGGTCGGGGCCGAGAGACCCGTGGCGGTGCCGGTCAGCAACGCTTTCGGAGTCCCGGCCCGGGCCGCCCAGCCGGGGCGCAGGGGACCGGTAGCGGTCCAGGCCACTACGGCGACCACCGCCAACGCTCCTGTGGTCCCGAGCGCCACTCTCGTTCCGGCGTGGGCCGGCCACCCGGACACGAGACGCCATCCGACGGCGCCGAGCACGGCAGCGCCACATGCCATCGTGAGCACCAGCATCCACCCGAGGTGGGGGTCGGTACCGGTGCCCAGTCCATGCACGACCGCCAGCGGCCAGCTGGCGTAGGCCAGCCAATGCAGGGCCCTCCATGTGCGGGGGTTGATCCGTCGGCGCAGAAGGCTGGAGATCGTGACCGCCAGCAGGAGGTCCACGGCAATGGTGCCGAGACCGAGCCACAGCCTTCGGTACGACGAGGTGAACGGCACGACCACCGATACCCATCCGATGGGTGCGAACGAGTCCGTCACCGTGGTGAGGACGTGCAGAGCGACGACGACCATGGCTACCAGCGAGACGCGACGATGCAGGTCCTGGAAGGCAAAGCGCGGCCACCGTGGGGTGCCGAAGCGCACCGAGGTGAGCACACCCAGGACCATGGTCGCTGTGAGCAGGACCAGCGCCACGATGCCCGTGGCCCGAGTGCTGTACCACAGCAGCTGGGAGGAGGTGGCTCCCATCGTCACCCCACGACCTCCCGCTTATGGTCCACGACCACAAGACCCGGGGCGTCGGGCGGCCACCCCCCCACGGTGGCGACGGCTCCGTCGTGGCGCACGAGCCGAGCGGGCAGCCCCAAGGCCTGGAGACGATCCAGCGCCTCCTCGCCCCAGACGACGACGGCGGTGCTGGCGGCGTTGGCGTCCAGACAGCTCCGGGCCGCCACCGACACGAGGCGCCAGTGCTCACTGGCGACATCCCCGGTCGCCGGGTCCACGATGTGATGCAGTCGGCGCCCACCTCGGCGCCATCCCCGCACGACCGTGCTGGAGCTGGCGACCCCTCCCTCGGTGATGCACACCATCGGGCCGGCGTCAAAGCGCCCGGAGGAGTTCTCGGCAATCCCGATGGGCCAGCCGTCCTGGGGCGGCGGGCCGCCGACAGCAACATCGCCACCCAGGCTCACCAATACCCCTGATCCCGTAGTCGAGGAGATTCGTGTGGCGGCCCGGTCCGCCGCCAGCGCTTTGGCGGTTGCTCCGAGGTCAAGCTGCACCCCAGCGGGCACCCGCACCCGAGGGGGATGCTCGTCGAATTCGATGCACCACCAACCGGGCGCGGGCTCAGGTGCCCCCCGGAGGGGGGATCCGATGGCCGGCAGTGCCGCGAAGTCGCGGTCATAGCCGAGCCATTCCACGGCGTGACCCACGGTCGGGTCTACGGCACCTCCGGTTCGCTCAGCCACCGAGCAGGCCGCGGCGACCGCCTCGAACAGCAAAGCGCTCACCGGAACCACGTGGCCGGCGCCAGCGCACAGGCTCCGGATCTCCGAATCAGCCCGGAACCGACTGCACGTTCGGTCGATGGCTTCCAACTCGGCGCGAAGGATGGCTGTCGCCAGCCCCAGCGCCGCTGGACGTTCGACGACCAGTGTCGCCGTGGTCCCCAACGCTCGGAATTGGGTCTCTCCCCACCTCGACCCTTGACCTCTCAGGTGCGGGCCGCTTCCCATGTCACCACCCGGTGCCGCCCGATACGGCCGCGGGGGCACGCTGTGTCGGAGTGGGCGCCGTCGGCACGCTCACAGCACCACCGGTCCCAGTGTTGCCCGTCCCGGTGTTGCCCGTCCCGGTGTTGCCCGTCCCGGTGATGCCGGTGTTCCCCGTGGCGCCCGCGCCGGTGGAACCGGTAACAGCACTACCTGAGGTGGCGGCGCCGACCGTCGATGGGGACGAGGTCGATCGGCCCGGAATCTGGTGGGCGACGACGCCGAAGATGGCCGCCGCCCCGGCCGCGGAGCCGACGATCGTCCACCGAAAGGCGCGGCGGACGCGCTCGAAGGCCTCGCTGCGCGGATCGCCGAAACCGCGATGGTACCGGGGGAACGTCACGTCACCTCACCTCACCTCGGGTCCATTGTGGGCTTCGGACCCTTACCAGAGCGTGAAGATTCGCTTTGAACGAGCTGAGTGTTCCCGGCCTATTCACAGGGGAAACTCAGACCACGGCGATATCGCGTGGATGCCGGGTTGGATCGCCCGGCAAGCCACCTGCAAGGCCCGTTTCGTGCCCCTGCGGCCGCTCAGGGTAGGCGAGCAGACATGGTGAAGAAGTCCCTCGACCACCAGGATTCGAAGTAACGCTGAGGCGTTCCTGTCATGTTCGCCAGCAGCTCCGTTCCGTTCCCGGGAGTGGCGAGGCCGCCGGGCGCGGAAGGCGCGTAAGTGGTGAAGTTCACCCAGTCGGTGTTGATGTCGAGCTCCATGGCACGCACCGCGCCGGCGCGTACGAGGACATTGGCCAGGTCCGTGATGTTGAGGTCAGGGCCACCCACGTAGACCAGGGCTCCGGTGGCCGTGACCCCCACACCCGAACGCCAGACATAGACCTGGTTCCCAACGGTGAAGCCCCAGTGTGTGGTGTCATTGGCATTGAGCCCCGGGACCGGTCTGCCACCGTCCACCAGCAGGCCCACGTTCTGCCGCACTGCCACGACATTCGGTCCCATAGTCACGTCGCGGCCCCATTGGCCGATCGTGGCCGTACCGTCGCGAAAGATGACGAAGGAGGCGGCGCCTTGGCGGAGGGGGAAGACCGTCTTACCGTCGGTGTAGTAGCCACCGCCGGAGTCCGACATCAAGAAACCCGAGTTGAAGGCGGTTACCAAGGAATCGGCTGCCTGGGGAGAAATGGGGGCGGTGTCCGGCCAGGGACCGCCGCCGGGAATGGTGCTTCCCGAGTACAACGTGGCAGACAGCAGTTTGGTGTCCATCCACGCCACACCGGTTACGACACTGGTGTGAACCGCATCGGGCCGCACGAACGCCTCGTACACGGCGGGGATCCCGCCGACGAGACGACCAGCGGGGTGCCACTGACCTTCGCCGGGCACCGCCGGGCTGGCCAGAGGCACGATGGCCGTGGGGACGGCAAGATGCGCCGGCACCGGCGTCGCTGGTGCTTTCGTCGCTCCGTGCCGGCGTGACGATGACGAGGTCGATGCTGGGATCGCCCCCTTGGGGGGCTTGCCACCCACCGGCGGTGGATGATGCGAGTACCACGTATTCTCCGCCCAGGTCACCAGCGAGCCACCGCCGTGCAGGCGAGTCCATTCCGCCAGACGCGCCGAGATCGAGTTACCCATGCCGGGGTCGGTGAGCGCCGAGCCCAGCGACACCCACACGGGCGTGAGAGCGACCAGAACGAGGATGAGACCGCTTCTGATCTTGTGCCTTCGGACCCACGTCGCCGGCCTGCCGGGTCTGGACCAGCTGTGCTTGTCGGGAGGTTGATGGCGAGGTCCAGGAACTGTCTGTGGCCCGAGGGTTGGCGGAGCAGTGGCCGGCGTGCGATCAGCGACATGACCCTCGGAGGGCGGAGCGACGTCAGGGATGTGCTTCACCGTTGCCCCACGGATGCCGATGGTGGGGGCGCGGGGATCCGGTGTTCGGACATGGAGCTCGGCTTTCGGCGGTGGGGGGCGCGGCCGCTCTTTCGACGTCGCTCCCGGCATCATCGCCCCCCGACCCTTGCGGAATCGTGAAGTCTCTTCATCTCCCCGTCAGGTTGATCGTGTAGACCGTTAGCCGTGCGGGTGCTCGTGGCCGAGGATGATGCCGGACTGCGCTCAGTCCTGGAACGGGGACTACGGGAGATCGGGTACGTCGTCGACGCCGTCGCCAACGGGGAGCGGGCTCTGCGCTTCCTGCGTGCCTACGACTATGAAGTGGCGGTCATCGACTGGCGCATGCCCGTGGTCTCTGGCCTGGAGGTGGTCCAGCGGCTGCGCCAGCAGGGGTCGGCGATTCCCATCCTCATGCTCACGGCGCGTGACGCCGCCAGCGACCGGGTGACGGGGCTCGACGAGGGGGCCGACGACTACCTGGTCAAGCCCTTCGACTTCGGAGAGCTCGTGGCCCGCATCCGGGCCCTGCAGCGCCGGTCCCCGGCGTTGCAGGCGACCTGCCTGAGAATTGGGGACCTGGAGTTCGATCCGGCGACCCGAGAGGTGCGTGTGGGGTCGACCAACCCGGGACTGACTGGCACCGAATTGTCGATGCTGGAGATCCTCATGCGCAGATATCCGGCAGTGGTGGAGCGACGGTCGGTCGCGCTGCATGTCTGGGACGAGGAAGCCAACGCGCTGGGCTCCAACACCATCGACGTGCACCTGGCCCGGCTGCGAGCAAAGCTCGCTGCGGGCAACGTCCGGATCGAGACGGTCCGGGGCGTGGGCTTCAGGATCGTGCCGTCATGAAGCTCCGAGGTCGAGAGACTCGGCCACATCGGGCACACGCAGTGCGCGTGGCCGTCGTTTCGACCTTGCTCATCGCCATGGTCTATGTCGCGGTGTGCGTCGTGTTCGACGTCGTCGACGGCAACCGGCTCGTGGCCCATGTGGACGCGCACCTGATCGACCGACTCACCGACGTCAGTCATCAGGGCGACCTTCTGACCAAGCCCGCCGAAGCCGATGACGATCACGATGTGGAGGCGGCGCCGGTCTTGCTGTGGAACGTGGAGGCCACCGGGCAGACAGTGGCACTCAGTGACAGCGCCCCCCACCTGTCATCCACGGCCTGGTCGCGTTCGGGCGAACCCCGCACAGCTAGTCTCGGCGGCGTCTCGTTCCGCCTGAAGGCCACCAGGGTGGGTAGCGGCTGGTTGGTGGCGGCACAGAGCCTGTCAGAGACCTCGCACGTCGAGGCGGTGCTGCAGAGCGCTGAAGCCATCGCCGGCCCGGTGCTCGTCCTGGCGGTCTTCCTCGGCACCCTCACCGTCGGGCTCAAGGCCTCGGGCCCCGTCGAACTGGCCCGGCGGCGCCAGCTCGAGTTCACGGCGGACGCTTCACACGAGCTCCGCACTCCTCTGAGCGTCATCGAGGCGGAGGTCAGCCTGGCTTTGAGGTCGAGGCGGGAGGCCACGCGGTACCGTGAGGCATTGGAGCGCGTTGGTGGCGAGAGTCACCGTCTGAGACGGATCGTCGAGGACCTCTTGTGGCTGGCCCGGTTCGACTCGGAGCCGTCCCCACCAGGTGACGAGCCCGTTGACCTCTCCGAGGTGGCCCGGGGCTGTGTTGACCGCTTTGGAGCAGTCGCCGATGCCCGTGGTATCAGATTGTCGGTGCAGACCGAGGGCGGGACCGAGGCGGGGATCACTGCTCCCGTGGAGTGGATCGAACGCCTCGCCGGAGTCCTGGTCGACAACGCCTGCCGCTACGCCGGAGCCGGCGGCACCGCCAGGATCGTTGTGACCGTCCACGGCAACCGCGCTTACCTGGTGGTGGAAGACAGCGGGCCCGGCATACCGGTAGAGGAGCGACCGAGACTCTTCGACAGGTTCTATCGAGCGACCGACGAGAGCTCAGGCTCAGGACTGGGTCTAGCTATCGCTGACACGGTGGTCCGTTCGACCGGCGGTCGGTGGCACGTCAGCGAATCCACGCTCGGTGGGGCACGCATGGAAGTCTCATGGCACCGCACTCACTCTCGAATCACAAGCCCCCGCGCCCGGGGCGATCAACCCGGTGCGAGCGACGAGGCGCGTCGACAAGAGCGCACACCCACGGTCATGTGAAGACCTCCGGCCGTCAGCGCCCAGCGTGAGTTGCCGACGCCAACCAGGGGCCCACCCGTCCGAGGACGAGGAACCCCAGAAGTACTCCCGCCACCAGACTGGCCGCGATCGTCCACTGGCGTAAGCTCGCTCCGGGTGTTTCCCGGCGCGTCCGACGTATCCAGTCGCGCGGTGCCAGCCTGGCTGTGTCCGACACGTGCCCGAGTACGTGGATGGTCATGACCCCGAACCACAAGACAAAGCTCGCCTTGTGCAACAGGAGCATCGACGAACGCCAGGATTGACCCACGTAGAGCAGGGCAACCCCGCTCGCCAAGACGACGAGGGTCAGGATGACGACAAAAGGCCCTATTAGGCGGAGCAGGGCGGGCGGCGGGCCCTTACGCCGGTATTCGGGCGACCCGGCGTAGTAGCGCACGAAGCGGTACGAGGTGCTGAACGTCTTGAGAAGCACCGGGGGGATGAGCACCATGCCGATGAATACGTGGGGTGACAAGAGCCCTCGTACTCGCAGAATGGTCACACCCTCGACCGCCAGAAGCACGAACAACACCGCCGCCGTCGAGGCGGTAAGGCGGGCGTTGGACTCCACGCCGTCTCGCGGCGGAGGAGGGACGGTGCTTTCTCCAGGGAGACCAGGGCGGCCGTGACCTTTTTCGGTGAAGGCCATCGTCGCCCACAATAGAGATCAACTCTTACGCCATCGTGAACATGCCCCCTGCCCGGGACCGACAGGCTCCCGCAGTCTTCTACGGCCATTTCGTCCAGACGCGTAGCGCGCTCGCCCGAAGATTCACAGTCAACTCCAAGAAGGTCTTCATACGCTCGTAAGGGTGAACGCCCACAATGAGTGCGATGACGCCGCAGAGACTGGTGGGTCTGGGGACGAGCAGGACGAACTTCACGCGTGCTGCGGAACGATCTTGAGGCGTCCTCCGCAAGAAACCGCGGCTGACCTAAGGAATGGGATCAGGATGTGAGCGGGCGACGGAGGCTTCGAACTGTGGAGCTGATTCTGTTCGTATCGGTCGTTGCCGGTGCAGTCACCGTTGTGAACACGCGCTCATTTGTAGCTGAGGGTAAGAACGTACACCCCGTGCAAAGCCACGACTATTCGGGCTCCGCTTCCAAGGAGCAATCCATTGATCCTGCGATGTTCGCGGCCGGGTCTTGCATGGCGTACCCGCCCACACGGGGGAATCTAGGCGAGACAGTTTTTCTCGACGCCGGCCACGGTGGGATTGATCCCGGCGGCGTCGGCATCACCCAAACTGGAAGTACGATCTACGAATCGGATGTGACGCTTCCCGTGGAACTCGACGCGATGGATCTCCTTCGTTCCCAAGGGTTCCGAGTGGTCGTGTCCCGGACTGGCGACTCAACCGTGCTCCGGCTCGGGCCTGGAGATGTATCTGGCCAATTGCTCACAGACCAAGGTGTCCACGATGATGTTGCGGCACGGGACGCGTGTGCGAATAACGCAAAGGCAAAGGTCCTGGTCGGCATCTACTTTAACGCAAGTAGTTCGACGCAAACTGCCGGAAGCATTACGGCTTATGACGCAACCCGGTCGTTTTCGTCCGCGAATCTAACCCTGGCGAACCTTATACAAAGCGATGTTCTCACCAAAATGAATGCTCAAGGCTGGTCCATCCCGAACGATGGGGTCCAACCAGATTCTGGTCTCGGATCGTTGAGCGGCATTCCCAACGCCGGAGGCCTCGCTAGTGAGGCAGCCTCTTACGATCACCTCATGCTCATCGGACCGGCATCGGCTGGTTTCTACACGTCGCCGAGCGAGATGCCTGGAGTGATCATCGAACCGCTTTACATCACGGATCCCTTTGAAGGGTCCATTGCGAGTAGCGCCCGCGGACAGACAGCGATCGCCCAGGGAATCACCTTGGCCATCGAACAGTTTCTTGCTCCTCAGCCGCCATCAAAGACATCAAAGCTGATGCCGAAGCCCTTGATCCCCCTCGGCAATTAGCCCAACGTCAGTCATCGATCTTCTCAGGCCGAGTATCTCAACCGCCACGTCCGACTGGACCACGGTCGATCCCTCGATCTCGGTGATCGCCAGCCCGTCAGGGTGACCAATGAGACGTCCCTTTCAAGGGTGAGTTGCCTGGGGTTCTTCGGCACCTTAAATCCCGCAGCCCGACTCCGGAGGTACTGGAGACCACAGTTGGGACCGCTTTACCACCACCGGTTAATCGATGGTGGTGATGTAGGCACCGATGAGAGCCGCGGTCTGCTGGTCGACACCGCCTTTGCGGCGATCGGCGTTGTCCTCTCGAAACGAGAAAGGGCGGCGGTCGAGGGATATCGGGTTCACCTCGTCATCGCCGTGGTCATCGAAGACACGTGCACGAATGAGTCATCGGCGAGCCTAAGGACGATGTAGGCGACATTGCCGGGTTTGGGGCCCTTCAGTGTCTCGAGCACCGCGTCGACTCGTCGCTGGTTCTCGTCTGCCGGCTGAGGTGGCTATTTCTCGTAGCGCGTCACAAGCGGTTTGTGCATTGGTTACTCCTTGATTTCGAGATCGGACGTGAACACCGCCGGTGTCGTCGGCAGTTGGTTAGTCTCCGTCGGCAGCCTTGAGCGCCGCGCCGATGGAGGCGTCGACGGTCCACCGCTCGGGTGCCAGGTGGTGTTCCGCCGCCCAGGACACCGTCAGGGCTCGGCTGCCGGCATGCTCGAGCAATTCGGAACCCAGGCGGTCGTGGGTCAGATAGAGCGCGACCCGAGCCCGGCTCGAGCGCCGGCCTTCAAGCGCAGGACGGCCGGACCAACGCAGCAACCGGGTCCGGCCAACGGCTATGGCAGCCAGGGTGACGAAGACGCGGGCGAAAGTTCCGAGCGACGACTCGATCTTACCCACGTCGTGGAGAAGCGCCGCGGCGATGACTTCTTGTCGAGAATGACCGGGCCCGAGAAGTCGGATCGTGGCCCTGGCCACTCCCACGGCATGGCGTCGGTCGGGTCCGGACATCCGTCGCCAGAGCGCTTGTTCACCGTTGAGCAAGTGATCGAGCGCCCAGTTCTCGTCGGCTGGCGCTGGACCGATGGGCAACAGAGCCGTGAAGAATCGCCCGGACAAGTGGCGCCATGAGCCGAATCCCCCGCTCGAACCCACGCCGACCACGCTAGCAAGACGGGGAATCCAAACTGACCCTCGTGTCGCCCTAATTCGGGCAGGAACCTGTTTCACGTTTCCGTCAGGGTTGACATGGCATAGATTCAGGCACCCTCGGGCCTGTGGCTGGCCGCGAAGGATGGGCCCAATGGGAGGTAGGTGATGGAGCACTTTCTCGAGACCTGGGGCTACCTTGCCGTCTTCGTGCTCAGCTTCATTTCGTCAATGGGTCTACCCGTAGGTGCCGAGCTGGCCATCATCTACGGCGGGGTGCTGGCTAGCGGCCAGATTCCCCACGAGCCTCATCACCTCAACCTGGCCGTCGTCTGCGTTCTGGCCACCTTGGCGGAGGTATTGGGGTCACTCGCTGGCTACCTCATCGGAGCCTACGGTGGGCGGCCCTTGGTCGACAGGTTCGGCAAGTACGTCCTGCTCACCCACAAGGACCTAGACCGGGCCGAGGCGTGGTTCGCTCGCCACGGCGAGCCGCTCGTGCTGTTCGGCCGCTTCATCCCCCTGCTGCGCTCGTTCGTCTCCTTTGCCGCCGGATTGGGAGAGATGGCCATCAGCAAGTTCGTGGCCTTCACCGTCGTCGGCTGTGCCATCTGGTGCACGGCCCTGGCGAGCCTGGGCTATGCCCTGGGGTCCAGCTACAACCATGTCCTGAAGGCTTTCAGCGACGCTGGATACGCGTTTGCCGTTGTGGCAGTGATCGCCGTGGTCATGCTCTTCGTCCACCGCCTCCGGGTGGTACGAGAGGAACGGAACGCCGCCTGACGGGCGGGCCGCCAACCCCCCTGAGGGCCATCTCTCGATTTGGACGCGACCGACTTCGCTTCGACCATCCGCTACTGCCGGGAGTTGTGCACTACTTGATATGTGGGTGATCACGGGTAGGTAAAGGGCGGCGGGTCCCAGGCCATCCGCAATCACTCAGCGCCGCGCCGAAGCGAGGCGAGAAGGATCGGTATTTCTGATGCGCTATCGCGCCGAGCACCAATGCTGCTTGTTCTCGGGGATACCTACGAGTTAGGACCCGAGCACCGATCCGAACAGATTCTCCATCGCCTGCCAGTGGCGCTCAGCGGCGGCCTCGTCGTAGCTGGTGTTGTCGGGGACGGCGAAGCCGTGGTGGGCGGGGTACGTCTCGATGGTGTGGGTCACCCCCGCCTCGGTCAGAGACTTCTCCAAGAGGTCCTTCTGCTCGTCGGGGAAGGACTGGTCCTCGATGGCCCCGGCCACGTACACGGTGGCCCTGATGGCGTCGGCCTTATGATGGGGGCTGTCGGGTTCGTCGTCCTTGGCGATGTTCCCGCCGTGGAAGGAGGCGGCCGCCGCGATCCGGTCGCCGAGGTTGCCCGCCGTGATGAGCGAGAGCCGGCCGCCCATGCAGTAGCCGGTGGTGCCGATCCCTCCGGGCTTCTTCTGGGGAAGCGAATCCAGGTAGTCGATCCAGGCGCCGGCGTCGCGCACCACTTTGTCTGCGGTGTAGCCCTGCATCATGCCCATGATCTTCTCCATCGACTCCTTGTTGGTGAACGCGGTGCGCATGTCGACGGGGTCGTAGGGGCCGTTGCGATAATAGAAGTCGGGCACCAGGACGATGTGTCCAAGGCCGGACAATCGCTGACCCATCTCCCGGATGGTGTCGCGCATCCCGCCAGCGTCGGGGAACATGATCACCGCCGGCCACGGACCTTCTCCGTCTGGGATGCTGAGCGCGACGGGGCAGGTCCCGTCTACGGTTTCGATCTCCACGGTCCGTTGGGTCATCTGGTCTCCTTCCGTCGGTCCGATCTCGACCCTACCTTTGAGCGCCACGTGATCTATTTCGTCATCATCGCCGCCGGCGGGCTCCTGGCCTCTTTGGGGCACGTGGCCGGCTGCCTGTCGTAGGCCCCGGGACGTCCATCTGTGGCGCCTGATCCGCTATCGGTCCGAGCCGGACGGCGCTGATCGAAAGGGGCGTCCAGGCAGGGATCTGAGCCGACCCGAGCGCTATCGCCGGGCCGCGATTTGCGGGCGGTTGGCTCCCGCGCAGGGGGAGCTGTAGGGCACGTATTGGGCGGTCGGAAAGGGCGCTGGTGGTGGTAGACGTGCCACGAGCTGACCGTCGAAAATGCGTGGGAAAGCTGGGTAAGTGCACGAGCAGACCTTCGCCAGGTGTTGTCACTCTGCCGCGACCACCTTCTATGCTCGACTGGTCCGCCGCTGCGTCTGAAGGAGGCGTTGCCAAGTGGTGTCCGCTCGCAATAATCGCCGACCTTCGCCGCGGCCCGACGAACAAGCGCCGGCTGCGGGGGGCCAGTTGCCGCTGATCGGCCGCATCTTTCCCGCTCCCGTCGCGGCCAAGGTCCCTGAGGTCATCTTCCTATTCTGGGTGGTGAAGATCCTGACTACTGCCGGCGGGGAGGCCACGTCGGACTTTCTGAGGATCTACGGCAATATCCGGGGCGGTGCGACCGAGGTGGGTTTGTTCGTCGTTGGCTTAGTGTGGCAATTCGGCACCCGCCAGTACCGGGCGTTCGCGTACTGGTTCTTGGCCTTTGCTATCGCCATCTTCGGGACGGGGGTGTCCGATTTCCTCCACCTCGACGTCGGCATCCCCTACGCAGGGACGACGCTGCTGTGGGCGGTCATCTTGGCCGCCATCTTCTGGGTCTGGCAACGCAGCGAGGGCACGCTGTCTATCCACAGCATCACGACACAGCGACGCGAAGCGTTCTACTGGGCGGTCGTATTCGCGACCTTTGCCCTCGGCACCGCCCTTGGGGACTTCACCGCGACTTCCCTCCACCTCGGCTACCTGGCCTCAGGAATTCTCTTCGGCGTGGTCATCCTGCTCCCCGCCTTGGGTTGGAAGGGTTTCGGCTTGAACAGCATCGCCGCCTTCTGGATGTCCTACGTTCTTACGCGCCCGCTGGGCGCGTCCTTCGCCGATTACATAAGCAAGCCCCATTACCTCAGCGGGATCAAATTTGGAGACGGGCCCACCGCAATCGTGTTCGCCATCGCCGTCTTCGTCCTGGTCGCATATCTCGCCATTGCTCGTCCGGATATCCAGCCACCGCTCAATGTGATCGCGACGAGACAGAGAGCGACTCAGGAACGTGTGTTCCTCCAAGGGCCCGATCCCGAGTTCGACGATGAATAGTCGATTCCCTACGGCAGCTCGATTGCGGCCCACTGCTAGATCTCGCGCGCGTCCAGGATCGTCTCACCGACATGCAAGCAGCCCGAACATGTGGGTCGCGACTGCCCGGGTGCCCTACGCCCCGGGCGGCCTCAGGGCCCAGAGAGCCCGATCGGTACCGCATGCCGAATGATGCCGATAGGCAGCGAACGAGGATTCGGTCGGTTCGGTTCGGTCGGTGGGTCGGTCGGTCCGTGGGCCACCGATACAACTCCCCTGACCTGGACCGGCACCGACCGTGTGCAAGGCGATTTCCCACGCTGTTCCTGCCCTCTTCCCATATGTTTGCTATCGCAATCAACTTGAGAAATCCCAGGCCTGCGGCCCGGATGAGACCTTGAGACCGAGACCTTGCGAAGAACGGGCCGATCGACCCTGTTGGAGCCCTAGGAGACAGTGGCACTTTCGCGGTATGCAGAAGGCCGATGCCGACCAGCGGGGCGCAACGGTCGATCCACTGGTGGCATGTGAGCACGTTTCGTTCCAAGGACACCACGGCCGTGCTGTCGTGATGACCCATGAGACGCGCGAGCGACGTGCAGGGGGTCACCGATTCGCTGTCTGTCCGAATCGAAAGAGATGATCGCGTCTCACGGGACATGGCGAGCCCGGCGCGTCCAGCGATCAGCGGTGGGCCCCCGACAATGCATCCCAGCCCTCGAACGGGCGGGCCCCGAGGGGGATCCGGCGCTGCGATTCGATGGCGTCGTGCGCCGCTACGGCACCCACATCGCTCTCGACCATCTCAACCTCCAAGTGGCCCAAGGGGAGACCGTCGCACTCCTCGGCCCCAACGGGGCCGGGAAGTCCACGACGATCTCGCTCCTCCTGGGCCTACTGCGTCCGCATGCAGGTTTCGTGCAGGTACTGGGAACGAGCGCCCGCCAAGCGGTGGCCGACGGCAGGGTGGGGGCCATGCTCCAGACGGGATCCGGCAGCGGATTACCGCCAGGCGTTCGCGTGTCGAGCGCTCTTCAACTGGTGCGCCGGCTCTACCGGCATCCCGCTCCTTTCGACCTCACCGTGGAGCGTGCCGGGATCGGTGACCTCCTTGGCCGCTCGACGCACCGCCTATCGGGTGGGCAAGCCCAGCGAGTGCGCTTTGCCGTGGCCATCGCCGGAGATCCCGAGCTCGTCTTCTTGGACGAGCCTACGGCCGCCATGGACGTCGATAGCCGGCGCTCATTCTGGCGCATGATGCGTCAGTTCGGAGAAGAAGGTCGCACCATCGTTTTCGCCACACATCATTTGCAGGAGGCAGATGTGATCGCCGACCGAGTGGTGGTCATCAATCGTGGTCGGGTCGTGGCGAACGGCCCCGGAGCGACCCTCAAAGCGGCAGTCGCTACAAGGCAGGTCCGCTTCGTGACCGATGATCCGGACGAGGTGCTGCTTGACCAATTGGACGGTGTGACCGATGTTGTGGTTCGCGGCATCGGCGTCACTCTCAACTCACTCGACGCCGACGCCACCGTCAAAGCCCTGGTGCACCATGGTGTCGATTTCAACGACCTCGAAGTGACCGGGGCAGGTCTCGAAGAGGCCTTTGTGGCGCTCACGGAGTGTGACCCGACACCGAACGAGAGGCGGGCACTGTGACGGGGCTGTTGGCGTTCGGACGATTCGAGGTGGCGCGACTGCTCCGCAGTTGGAAGTTCCTGGCCATCACGGTTGGATTCCCTGTGATCTTCTACATGCTATTCCTCGACGATCACAGCCCGGGGAAGGTCGTCGACGGCGCCGTGCCGTGGCGGGTCTACCTGATGGTGTCGATGTGCTCGTTCGGAGCCTTGGTCGCCGCACTCAACGCCGGTGGAAGCCGACTATCCACGGAGCGAGCTTCGGGGTGGGCGCGTCAGTTGCGAGTCACCCCCATCCCGGCGTGGTCGTACGTTGCAACCAAGGTGACAGCGAGCATGCTGGTGGTCATCCCCGTTTTGGTCATGGTGGAGATAGTGGGCGTCGCATTCGGAGGTGTGCGGCTCGGCCTCTCCACCTGGGTCGAGCTCACGGCCCTGCTATGGGTGACGGCAGTCCCCTTCGCCGTCCTCGGGGTATTCGTCGGGTTCATGGTGAACGCCGAAACGGCATATCCCGTTGTGACAGCCCTCATGTTCGTGCTCGGGTATTTCGGCGGCCTGTTCAACCCCGTGGGCCACATGCCGCAAGCGATGCAGACAGCGGCCCGGGCCCTCCCAAGCTTCCACCATGCCTCGCTCGGCCTGGCACTGTTGGACGGGCACGGTTTCGGGATACAAGACGCCCTGGTGCTGGCGGCATATTCGGCGGTCCTCGGCCTCGCGGTCCTCTGGAAGCATCGGGTCGAGGAATCACGGGGCCTCGCCTAGTTCCCACCCCTTGGGGTCCTCCGATACCACCTGGATATGCCTTGGTCCGATGGCAGGGACTATCTGGCGCAGTTCAGCCCGCCTTTGGCAATGCATCCCTTTGGGTCGACGGTGCCTTCGCCGCTGGGCACCCAAACAGGCCAACCCAGACAGGAACGATCGCCGGCGTTTTCCGCTACGTAGTCCCCTGACGCAGCACGTCGCGCAGCCCCTCGGGTGTAAACGTGCTGGGCTTCGTGGTGTGCAGGAAATCCTTCAGGACCTCCACGAAGCGGATTGGCTCCTCGACGTGGGGGAAATGACCCACGCCGTCCATCACCTCCAAGCGACTGTTGGGGATGGCCTCGTGTGCTTTGTAGGCATGGACGAGAGGGATGATCCGGTCATCGGCACCCCAGACGATGAGCGTGGGCATCTGTGCGGCCAGATACAGACGGTCCATGGCACTCACCGACTGTCCACCTGGGTCAATGACGGCCCGCATGGTACGGACGAAAGCCCGACGATTCTCGGGCTCGGTCAACGACCGGTAGGAGCGCCATATTTCGGCTGCCCCGGCGTTGCGGATGCCCAGGTGACCCAGAAACCTGGAGACCGAGTCCCCCCAACCCCGCACGAACACCGGGAACAGGACTGGCAGCACGTATTCGGCCGCAGGCAGGGTGACGAGACGGAGGATCCAGTTCACCTCGCGTCCCAGCCCGCCAGCATCGACGAGGACCAGACGCTCGCAGCGCTCGGGAAACTGGTAAGCGAACTGCAAGGCCACCCCACCCCCGAAAGACTGTCCCACCACGGTGGCCCGGTCGAACCCCAGGAGGTGCAGGAAATCGCGCATTGAGCTGGCATGGTTGCCAAGGGAGTAGTCGCCGAGAGGCTTGGCCGACTTGCCGTGGCCGAGGAAGTCCGGAGCCAACACCGTGAACTCGCTCTGCAACAACTCCATGACGGGGATCCACGTGCGCGAGCTGCCGGCGATTCCATGCAGCAGCAAGAGCACGGGGCCTTCGCCGGCACGCCGGTAGCTCATCTGATGGCCGTGGAGGGAGATGTGTTCGACCGGGAACTGCTCCGCTGGCGCGAGCTGCTCCGTCGTTTTCATGGCTCCAATGCCTCCGTTCGCCTCTGAGGGACAGCGAGACAGCCGACCCTTGCCGACCCTTGCCGACCCTTGCCGACCCTCGTGGACCGATACCTCTTAGAGGGACACTCCCATTGACCAGACCTTGGGTCTAGGGCCGAAGGTCAAGACCAGACACACTTCATCCGAGGTGAGTTCAGTGTTTGTCAGTGTCAGTCAGTCAGTACGTGAGTGAGGTGAGTCAGTCAGTCATTCCGACAGACGTCAGTCGGTCAGTCAAGTGTCAGTCGGTCGGTCCTTCCGTCCGTTTCCGTCCGTCCGGCCGTCTCCGTCCGTGGGGTGCCGACAAAACTGTCTTGATCAGGGGCGAGTGTGGCTCTGCGGGGTGCCATTTCCCACGCTATTGCCGCTGATTACCCACATAGTTGTTGCCGCAAATAGACTGGGAGAATTCAAGGGGACCGGGAAAGCCGCAATTCCCAGCACCTACAAGGCCAGGTCAATGAGTCGAGGCCCGACCCAATCGGGTAAGGGGGGCTCAGCCCTCCCACTCGGCCGGGACGCGCACCAAGGTGCGATCGATGTCGGCCACGGTGGCGGCCCCTGCCAGGCGCATGGTCCGGTCGATGTCCTGGCGGAGAAGGGCGATCACCCGATCGACACCGGGTCGGCCCGCGGCGGCCAGGCCGTAGGCCCAGGCGCGTCCGGCCATGGCGGCCTTGGCACCCAGTGCCACCGCCTTGACGACATCGGCACCGCGCCGCACCCCACCGTCGACAAGGATCTCGATCTGATCACCGACGGCCGCCACCACCTCGACCAGCGCGGCCAAGGAGGGGGCCACCGAGTCGAGCTGGCGGCCACCATGGTTGGAGACGACCACGGCGTCCACCCCGGCGTCTACGGCCCGGCGAGCGTCGTCGGCGGTGAGGAGGCCCTTGGCGACGATGGGTCCGTGCCATTGCGCGCGCAGCCAGGCGAAGTCCTGCCAACGAGCAGGCGAAGCTATCCAGTGGAAGAGGGCATCGGCAGCCGATAACGGCTTGCCGTCGAGCTCGAGGGAGCTTGCGTTCACCAGGTCGAGCTGGAAGCGGTCCCGGGCCGCGTCCCAGAGCCAGCGGGGGTGGGGCAGAACCCGGGGCACCATCTTGGCGATGGTGCGCCCATCCAGCCGCAGCGGCGGGGACAGGCCGTGGCGCAGGTCCCGCTCCCGGTTGCCGGGTACCTGGGTGTCGACGGTGACCACCAACGCCCGGTAGCCGGCCCTCTGGGCCCGGTCGACCAGCTGCTCGGCGCCGGGGCGGCCGCCCAGCAGGTACAGCTGGAACCACGCCGGTCCGGTGGCGGCGGTGGCCACCTCGGCGATGGTGTGGCCCGACAGCGAGCTCAAGGTGATGATGGTGCCTGCTGCGCCGGCGGCGCCGGCCGCGGCCACATCCCCGGCCGGGTCCATCATCCGCGTGAAGCCGACGGGGCTGAGCAAGAGGGGCATCGACACCTCGGTGCCCAGCACGGTCGTGGCGAGATCTGGGGCAGGGGTGCCCTGGCTGGCGGCCACCCGGGGCCGGAACTCAACCTGCTCGAAGGCGTCGACGTTGGCCCCGAGCGTCCTCTCGGCGCCCGCACCGCCCTCGAGGTAGTCCCACACCGGTCCCGGCAGCCGGCGCCGGGCGAGGCGCCTGGCGTCGGCAACGGTGCCGATACGAGCCGCCGCTCGCCGCTCGCCTACACCCACGTTCGGGCCGATCTCCGAAACAACACGGAGCGAACCGTAGAGCGTGGCGTCCCTGGGCGCCTGTGGTGTCGTCCCCGAGGCCAGCCCGCCATAGGCGATGCCCCCAGGGATAATCCGGCTCCTGTCAGTAACCCATGTAGCCACCTTCGGACGGCGGAACGAATGGTCTTCTTACGATGGTGAGTGGAGGTCCCGAAGGACGGCGACCATAGCGGAGTTTCTCCCCCGGTCTTACGCCGACGAAAGGCCAACTGAACAGCACCGGATGAGGTTCTTGGCACCGACAGGTGTCGCGGGAATCCTGGCCCGGAATTTTCGGCGCGAATATCAATCAGTATGAAGATGTTCGTCGGGCGGCCCAGCGCTCTCCGGCGCTCCTGTATCCATTACCAATCAGACTGATATTGGCTCGTTGACCCGCTGGCAGCCAGTGAGATCCGGGCCGGGCAGAGCTAGCGGGTGTCAGCGCCGCCGCCGGCCGGGCCTGGGCGGCTCGGGCAGGGTGCCCAGCACGGTGATCTCCTCGCCCAATCGGGCGCTTTGAAGAAGCTCGAGGTGGTCGCCGCTCCAGAAGCGGCCGGGGTCGTACCAATTGGCCGGGCGGTTGTCGGCGAGAAGGCCCATGGACTGATAGGTGCCGGCGACAACCTCGGCGCAGTAGCTGGCATCGACGTCGGCCGGGCGGCGAATCCGCCCCCGGGCCCAACGACCCGCCAGGGCGAGCGTGGCCGGGAACGGGGTGCCGTCCTTACGGGCGATCTCCGTCAACAGAGCGTCCTCCATTTCCGGAGTCACCTCGGCGTGCAGTTGGCGGAGCCAGGCGCTCTGGTGGTAGCGCTCCATCCAGGTGGTTACCGCCTCCCGCAGGTCGTGCAGCTGCACGCCCCGGTGGTAGGTGCCGCTCCACACGTCAAGCAGTGAGTGGCCCAGTTCGGCATGCCACAGCAGCGGCTGGAGGTCCTCGAGTACGACCGCCATGCCCACATGGTTGACGGGGCTGTTGGTGAAAACTCGGATGGCGTGGTCGGCGGCGCTCGGGCCCCGGAACAGCCACAGGTCCCCGGTGCGCGTCAGTTCGACAGCCTCATCCAGGCTGAGCGCTTCAGCCACGGCGCACGAGCTGGAGCGACTTTCCGACCAGGCGGCGCACGCGCCGGAAGCGCTCTGGCTGAGCGGCCGGGAGACTCACCACCGGGGCGGCATCCGCGATCGCCGCGATGGTCGCGACCCGCTGGTGCAGTCGGGTCCGCACGTCGTCGGGCGTGTAAGCCCTGCGTCGACGTTCCGATCGGACGACAACCACGCCGGTGGCGGCGACACCGGCTAGGCCGGCGAGCCCGACGATCTTCCAGACGGAAAGTTTCCTCATCTTCCTGTCATCCTAAAGATGTCAAACGAGCCTCCGGGTCACTGGCCGGCCGGGCCTGAGCGGACGAGCGTCCCACGTGAGGAGCTGCAGCTCCGTGGTTGAGCACGGCTATCCAGCTCATCAGCCGCGGGTTGGCAGACTTAGAAGCGTCGACCGTGCCAGGGCACCACTGGCTGTCCTGGACCCCCAGATAGTCAGCCACCCAGGCGATGTCATCATGAGTCACAACTCCGTCCCCCTTGGCTGGGCCACGCAGCCAGATCGCCCGATCGGCGGGCGCCGACGGCAAGACCGTCAGGACCCCACGCGCCAGTACGAGACGGCTCGGGACGCAGTTCCAGGCGAGCCGACGTACGCCAAAACTGCAAGTTGCGGTTGCAAGGGGCATCTACGCGTCGCGCGCTGGAAGTGCTGTGTGATTGCGGCCCCGGTCGGGAGCGAACCCGCTCAATGATCCCGGCTCCGAGCAGCTGTCACTGAATATCGAGTTCCTCGTCAGGCACGGACCCGATCTGGCGCGCTCGTCCTGAAAGCCAGTGATGGCGTCTGCGCATAGTACGGTCACGGTGTGCCCACTCCTCGGTGGCCGTGGTGGCATCGCGCAGATGGCCAGGAGCGTGCTCGGGAAAATGCCCTAGGAGGGAGCGACCCGTCGGGACCCTTTCGTGGGAAAGAGCTGCTCACGAGACCAGCGCTCAACAAGGACGTGGCGTTCAGCGAGGACGAGCGCTCGGCGTTGTCCCTGCGTGGCCTTCTTCCGTGGCGGGTGCTCCCGATTGAGGAGCAAGTGGCACTGGAGCTCGAGCACCTCCACCGCAAAGGGGACGACCTCGAGCGCTACATCGGACTAGCCGCACTCCAAGATCGAAACGAGACCCTCTTCTACCGGATCCTGACCGATCACCTCGAGGAGCTTGCCCCGATCATCTACACCCCGACGGTGGGATACGCGTGCCAGGAGTTCAGCCACGTGATGAGACGTCCGAGAGGGCTTTGGATCACCCCCGACGACATCGATCGCATCCCAGAACTGCTCGCAAACGCAGCTCAACCCGACGTCCGGTTGATAGTGGCGACGGACAACGAGCGCATTCTCGGCCTCGGCGACCAGGGGGCGGGCGGAATGGGCATCCCTATCGGAAAGCTGGCCCTCTACACCGCCGGAGCCGGCATCCACCCGGCCCTGACGCTTCCGGTCTCCCTCGATTGTGGCACCGACAACGAGGACTTGCTGGGTGACCCGCGGTACCTCGGTTACCCCAGACCCCGGCTCAGAGGTGAAGCCTACAACTCGTTCCTCGACGCGTTCGTCGACGCCATTGCCGAGGTATACCCCCACGCGCTCTTGCAGTGGGAGGACTTCAAGCAGCACAACGCCATCTTGTTGCTCGAGCGCTACCGCCACCGTATCGCCAGCTTCAACGACGACATCCAGGGAACTGCCGCCGTGGTCGCTGCCGGAATCCTTGCGTCCCTGCGGGTTCGCGACGAGCCGTTGTCGGCGCAACGAGTCGTACTCTTGGGGGCAGGGGCGGCCGGCCTCGGGATCGCGAACCTCCTCCAGCAGCTCATGCACGAGGAGGGAGTTACGGGGACCGACTTGCGCCGAGCGTTGGTGATGCTGGACTCACGGGGACTGGTCTTCGAAGGGCGCGACCAGCTAGACGAAGACAAGCGGCCGTTCGCGATGTCGCCGGTTGAACTGTCTGCATTCGGCTTCGAGCGGGCCGCGCGCTATGACCTCGAGACGGTGGTGCGCCACGTGGCACCGACCGTTCTCGTGGGCACCAGCGGCACGCAGGGCGCTTTCTCCGAGGCCGCGGTGCGCGAGATGGCGGCGAGGACACCGGTACCTGTCGTGCTCCCGCTGTCCAACCCGACCTCGCAGTCCGAGGCGACCCCGGCCGAAGTGCTCGCGTGGAGCGAGGGTCGCTCCCTCGTGGCAACCGGAAGTCCCTTCGATCCGGTGGAGGTGGCCGGGACCACGAGGGTCATCGGGCAGGCGAACAACGTGTTCGTGTTCCCCGGGATCGGCCTCGGCGTCCTGGTGGCGGAGGCTCGTGAGGTCACCGACCGGATGTTCCTCGTCTCGGCCAGGATCCTGGCCAACACGGTATCGGGCGAACGACTCACACAAGGCGCCCTGTACCCCCCGATAGCCGAGCTTCGGTCGATCTCGCGGGCGATTGCCGTCGCCGTCGCCCGAGAGGCCCGAGAGGCCGGCGTCGGGCCCATGGCGACCGACGAGCAAATCGAGGACGCCGTCGACGACGCCATGTGGACGCCCGACTACGACCCTCTTCGAAGGGGATCTTTCGAGGTTCACAGGGCACGGGCTCCCACTGCTGGCACCGTGCCGTGACAAGAACAGAAATGACCAGAGCGAGCGGTGAGAGGTGGTTGACCATGCAATCGAGCGAGGACCCAGATATCCTCCACGTCACAGACAGCAGGACCGGCCGAACCTACGAGATCCCGATCGCAGACGGCGCCGTGCGAGCCGTCGACCTGCGTCAGATCAAGGCCTCGGAGGGGGACTTCGGGCTGATGTCTTACGACCCGGCCTTCCTGAACACGGCCAGCTGTCGGAGCAAGATCACGTTCATCGACGGAGAACGGGGCATCTTGCGCTACCGGGGTTACCCCATCGAGCAGCTCGCCGAACAGGCCTCGTTCCTCCAGATCGCCTACCTGTTGCTGAACGGTGAGCTTCCTGACGAGGCGCAGGCCGAGGAGTGGACGGGTCAGGTCACCCACCACACCTTCGTCCACGAGAACATAAAGAAGTTCATAGACGGCTTCCATCACGACGCACACCCGATGGGCATCCTCGTGAGCACCGTCGCCGCCCTATCGACCTTCTACCCCGAGGCTAAGGCGATCTTCGACAAGGAGGCTCGGGAAGAACAGATCGTGCGGCTCGTCGCCAAGATACCGACGCTTGCTGCGTTCGCTTACCGCCACGCCATGGGACTTCCTTATGCCTACCCCGACGACGACCTTTCCTACGCAGGCAACTTCTTGAACATGATGTGGAAGGCGACTGAACTCAAGTACCGCCCCGATCCGGTGCTCGAACACGCCCTGGACGTCCTCTTCATGTTGCACGCGGACCACGAGCAGAACTGCTCGGCCAACGTCATGCGGGCGGTCGGCAGCTCCCATTCAGATCCCTACTCGGCCGCGGCCGCGGCGGCCGCGGCGCTCTACGGCCCGCTGCACGGCGGCGCGAACGAGCAGGTCCTGCGGATGCTCTCTGAGATCGGCTCGGTCGGGGCCGTACCCGATTACGTAGAGCGCGTGAAGCGGGGTGAGCTTCTTCTCATGGGTTTCGGGCACCGTGTGTACAAGAGCTTCGATCCCAGAGCCAAGATCATCAAGAAGATCGCCGACGAGGTCTTCGAAGTCACAGGGCGTAACAAACTCCTCGACATCGCACTAGAGCTTGAGAAGATCGCCCTCGAGGACGAGTACTTCGTCACCCACAAGCTCTACCCGAACGTGGACTTTTACTCGGGGATCATCTACCAATCGATGGGCTTCCCGGTCGAGACGTTCCCTGTGCTGTTCGCCATCGGGCGCACGCCGGGTTGGCTCGCCCAGTGGGAAGAGGGCATCCTTGACTCAGAGCAGAAGATCTCCCGCCCTCGACAGCTCTACGAGGGTCCTCCGCTTCGTAGTGTCTGACCGCCCGGCTGAGGCGATCCTGTCCCATACCTAGCGGTCCTCGGCGAAGCTCGCGTTCAATCTCTTATTGCCACCCGACGGACCACATGACAACGAGAACGGGATCCTGTGGGTGGCGGGCTGCGCCGCGCCCTGCGCGGGTCGCGGCCCGCTCGACCTCGGCACCCCTCGGTCTAGACTCGGCTCCGTCGGCCATTCGTTGAGCGGGGCACGGGGCGCCTTCGATGTGCTCGATCACCGACCGTACCGAAGGGAGTCGGAGTCGGAGGACCCTGGCGTCAAGCCCGCTTGAGCAGGAACCGGAGTTGGCGCTCGAGCTGGCGTTGCGGATCATCTTGCGCAGGTCGTGGAAGTTCGACCACAGTGTGTCCAGAGCTGATTGCGACGTCGTCGAGCATCGCCGCGGTGGCAGAGCAGAACTAGCTTTGGGGGCAGCGTCGGATTCCCGCTGTCGTCCCGCCTGAAGGGTGCCTATCCATCGAGGAGATCGTTGTGGAGTTGCACGTCGTCCCGATCGACAAGCCCGACGACATGAACGTCATCGTAGGGCAGGCCCACTTCATCAAGACGGTCGAGGACATCCACGAGGCTCTGGCCGGTGCCAGCCCACATCTGCAGTTCGGCGTGGCGTTCTGTGAGGCTTCCGGACCGTGCCTGGTTCGTCGATCGGGAAATGATGAGGCCCTCATCAGCTTGGCCACGACGAACGCTCTGGCCGTGGGGGCAGGGCACTCGTTCTTCGTGTTCCTGCAGAACGGATATCCGGTAAATGTCCTCAACCAGCTCAAGCAGGTTCCCGAGGTGTGTGGCATCTTCTGTGCCACCGCCAACCGGGTCGAAATCCTCGTAGTCGAGACCGAGCTGGGCCGGGGCATCGTCGGCGTGATCGATGGCCAGCCGCCAGCTCGGGTCGAAAGCGAAGTCGACGTGGCAGACCGCAAGATGTTGCTCCGGGCGATCGGCTACAAGCTGTGAGCGGCTCTCTCTGCGCGACCAGAGACCGTTGCTGAGCTCAGCAGCAAGCGCGGCGCGGCGATCTGAGAGCCGTGTCTGTCATGGGCCCGGCCGACGGAGAGGTCTGGCCGCTGATCAGGTTCAAGTCCCGGCTTATGCTCCGGATTGTCGATCGAAACGGCCCATGGCGGCATGCCGCGCCGCGGAGTGACCCAGTCAACCCCGGGGGCCACGCTCGATGAACTCCGGTATCGGGTATCGGCGGCGGTCTGCCACATGGGGTCGGGATCCACTCGGTACCCCACTCGAGCCCAGCGCCGTGAGCCGTCGAGCGACTCCTCGAGGCCGGCGGCCATGCGCGCCAAGTAGGCGGCACCGAGCGGGGCGCCTTCGTGGACAGCCAGGACGTCAACCGGTAGCCCCGTGGCGTCGGCCATCGCCTGCATCCATGGGGTCACCCTCGTGCTGCCGCCGCTGGCGACGATACGGCGCCCCGTAATGGCCGCCCGGTCAGCATCTGGCGTACGACGCATCTGTGGGTCTGAAGCCAAAACAGATCTTTCTCAACGGACGGAGTCTCCTACTCAGGACGGTCTCCGAGGCCTCTTGGTCTCCGACTTGCGCCTCTCGCCACCCGCAGTGAAGCTGACGCTCGTGTCAGGTCGCCGACGGCTCCCGTCCTTCCCCTGTCGCCCATCGGTCTCCACGGGGGGACCGGCAGCCCCGTGAAAATTGATCGGGCGGTCGCGATCGTCACGGGTGCGTCCCGCGGCATCGGACGCGCCACGGTGCTCGCCCTACACGCCAGGGGCGCCACCGTCGGCCTCGTAGCCCGCTCGGGGAGCGAATTGGAGGAGTTGGCGCAACAACTCGGCCCCCGGGCCGGGTTCGCGGTGGCCAACGTCGCCGAACGTGACCAGGTCGAATCGGCTATTGCCCACCTGGTCGAGACGTTGGGGCCGATCGACATCCTTGTCAACAACGCCGGTATCGGCGCCTACGCATCGATGCTTGAAGAGGCTCCCGACACATTTGAGCGCCTGATGCGCGTCAACTACCTCGGCACGGTCTACGCAACGCTTGCCGTTCTCGATTCGATGGTGCATCGTCACAAGGGCCACATCGTCAACGTGGCATCGGTCGCCGGCAAGTTAGGCGCACCCTTCGAGGCGGCCTACTCGGCCAGCAAGTTCGCGGTGGTGGGGATGAGCGAGTCGCTGGCAGCCGAGGCGCACCCCTTCGGCGTCGCGGTGTCGCTCGTCAACCCCGGTCCGGTGCACACCGATTTCACCAAGGCTAGGGGAGTGCCGTTCAAGCGTTCGGTTCCTCGACCGGTGAGCCCCGAGCGGATTGCCTCACTGGTGGTCAGAGCGATCGAAGACGACCGCTTCGAACAGACGATTCCCCGGTGGCTGCGCAGCGGCAGCATCGCTCGGGCGATCGCCCCGAATCTGTATCGCAAAGGGCTGTTTCGCGATTCGGGCAAGGAAGGGGCATCTCTGGTTCGTCGGATGGAGGAACGCAAGACATGAACAGGGCAAAGATGTTCGCAGTCACGGCTGGCGTGGTTGGGGCAGCGGCTGGGGCGCTGGCGGGGCGCAGGGTTAGGGGCTTCTACCGTGAGCTGGACTTCGACACCGGCCACGACGAGGTGCTCTTTGCCGAGACGACAGACGGTTGGCGCATCGCGCTCTACAGATATGCGGCGCAGGGTGACAGAAAGCCGTTCCCGGTGGTAGCCGGTCACGGATTCGCGGGCACAAGGCTCATCTGGGATCTGACTCCGGAGACCAGCCTGGCCCGGTACTTGGCGAACGCTGGCTACGACTTCTACGCCGTCGACCTGCGGGGTCGGGGCGAGAGCTGGCCCAAGACCGGATCGCGAGCAGACGCGCAGTGGAGTTTCGATGACTTCGTCGAGCGGGATCTTCCAGCGGCCGCGGCTACGGCCTGCGAGCGGTCAGAAGCGAAAGAGGCATTCTGGCTCGGCCTGGAGATGAGTGGGCAAGCCCTGTATGCGTCGGTCATCTCAGGGATGGCCAACCAGATCCGCGGTGGGATCACATTCGGATCGCCCGTGCTCACTCCGCCGACGGCGATGGTCCCTGGCGTCACCGCCCAACCTCAGATGCGACGCCACGGCCGGGTCAAGTTCCGTGCCGGTGCGCACTTTGCCGGCCCGATCTTGGTGCTCACCAAGTCCAAGCAACTCGAGTCGAGCTTCCGACCCGAGAACTTCGACCCGATCGGACCTGCCCGATACCTCTACAACGGGATCCCGGACGAGGCGACGGTGCTCGCCGACCAGTTCGGTGACTGGATCGAGCACGGTGTCATGCGCAGCCTCGATCACACCACGGTCTGGAGCGACCGCCTCGATGAGATCGGCCTGCCCCTGTTGATCATGGCCGCCGCTCACGATCTGCAGCGCCCCCCCGAAGCCGCCCGAGCCGCCTTCGAGGCCATCGGGAGCACCGACAAGACCTGGATCGAGGCCGGCGTGTCGTCGGGTTTCTCGCTCGACTTCGGACACGACGACCTCGTGGCGGGCCGAGCGTCGCCGGCGGAGATATTTCCCAGGATCAGATCCTGGCTCGACGAGCACAGTGTCCCGGACGCCTGAAATGGACGAGACCCGAGAGCACCGGACCGCCGACGTCGTCGTGGTGGGCGCGGGTATGGCCGGCGTGACCGCAGCTCGGGCGCTCGCAGCCGGCGGCGCCCGCGTGATCGTGCTAGAGGCGACCAACCAGGTGGGCGGGCGAGTGCAAACAGTTCGGGACTTCGTCGACGTACCGATCGAGACAGGTGCCGAGTTCATCCACGGCGTCGGCGCTGCCACCTGGGGCGACGTGCGCGCCGCCGGCCTCCGGGTCCAGCCGGTCCCGTACTCGCATTCGTGGTTCACCGGCGGAGGAGCCACGCGGTGGCTGCCCCTGCACCTGCTGCACCCCGGAGTGTGGCGGAGCTTCGACATTCTCTGGTCGCTGAACCGCCTGCGGGGCGACGACATGAGCGCGGCGTCGTTCATCGCCGAGAAGGGCTACCGGGGCAGAGCCCGTGAGCTCGCCCAGCTCACGCTCACCGCCCACCTGCCCGGAGGCACCGAGGAGGTGGGTGTCAAGGGCCTGGCGGCCGACGGGGTGCTCCATCTCGAGGAGGGCGTCAATCACCGGGTCATCGACGGCTACGACCTCTTGCCCCAGCACGTGGCCACCGGCCTCGACATCCGCTTCGGGTGCCAGGTCGCCATGGTCGCCTGGGGGGCCGACAGCGTCGAGATCACCCTCGAGGACGATCGCACCTTCAGCGGACGGGCAGCCATCAGTACCGTCCCGCACGGGGTTTTGGCAGCTGGGATGGTGGCCTTCAAACCATCCCTGCCTGAGAGCAAGGGCGACGCCATCAAGCGCATCGTCACGGGACCGGTGGCCAAGGTCCTGCTCTCCTTCGATGAACGGTTCTGGCCACGCCAAATGGCCCAGTTGATCTGCGCGACGGGGCCCATCACCCTCTATTGGCCGACCTCCTTCGGCACCGACGGGCCGCCTGTGCTCATCGCCTACGCCACCGGCCCCCGAGCACGCGCACTGTCCGGGGCCGGCTCCGACGTCGCTGTTGAGGTCGCGCTCCAAGACCTCGGTCGGGTCTTCCCCCGTGTCCGGCCGACACGGCTCGTGCGAGGGGCCCGCTTCGTCGATTGGCTCACCGAGCCGTACGCACTGGGCGGTTATACGTTCCTCCCACCAGGCTCGGTGGGGGTGCGGGCGCGGCTTGCCGCGCCCGACACCGGCGCCCTGTTGTGGGCGGGATCGGCAACCGTGTGGAGTCCCGTGGCCGACACCGTCGAGGCCGCCTACCTGAGCGGCCTCCGAGCGGCCCGCCAAGCTAGCGCCATCCTCAGGGGCAATTCGCTAACTACCTGACGTCTGGGCCCGCGACGCACCGCTACGCCCAACGGCACGGAGGGCCGCGAGTGAGGCCCGCAAGCCCCAGCGAATTGCAAGAAAACGACCATTCACCAAGCATCACTGGCACTTATCGGTCGGTCGAGACTTGCCAGCATCGGTGCGCTTCCGCCGCTTCCACCCGGTGCCTCCCAACAGGCTTTCCGAGGCCTGTCCTCCCGGATCGGATCGACGTATAGAGCACTATGACTCTGTCACCACGAGGGGGCGAGCCGGATGATGCCTTGAGGAAGTTCTGCGACGCCTGCGCCGCGCACAAAGCTCATCGCGGCGGCGGGTGCCGCTTACTGACACGAGGTGGTTCAAGGTCGGCTACCCGCAATGTGAGGAGGGGCTCCGTATGCGACGACTGGGCGGGCTGGACCCGATGTTCTTCTACCTTGAGACGCCCACCACCCACATGCAGTCGGCATACGTCTGCATTTTCGATCCGTCGACGGCACCCGAGGACTACTCGTTCGCCACGGTGCGGGCGCTCCTGGAGCAGCGTCTGCACCTGTTGCCGCCGTTCCGCCGGCGTCTGGTAGAGGTCCCACTCGGCCTGGACCACCCGCGCTGGGTGGAGGATCCGGATTTCAACCTGGACCATCACTTGCACCCGGCGATCATTGCCTCCCCTGGTGGCGAGTTTGAGTTGGCCGAGTTCACCGCTGCCGTCCTAAGCCAGCCGCTGGATCGAAGCCGACCACCGTGGGAGATGTACGTGATCGAGGGCCTGCAGGGGGGTCTGGTCGCCTCGCTCACCAAGGTCCACCACGCCGCCATCGACGGGGTCTCCGGGGAAGAGCTCATCGTCAATCTGCTTGACCTCACACCGGAGCCGGTCGCGGTGGACCCTCCGGATCCGCCCTGGGAGCCCGAGGGCCTCCCCTCCGACCTCAAGCTTGTGGGTGACGCACTCGTGCAGCTTTGCCGCCGCCCAGCGGTGACAACGAGGGCGGCGTGGCGCACGGCGCGGGCCGGAGCAAACCTGCTGAGGCATGCTCGCCGGGCTGGGCTCTCCGCTGTGTCGCTACCGATAGGCGCTCCCCGAACCTCGCTCGGTGCCCGGGTGGGGCCAGAGCGGCGGGTTGCATTCGCCCAGGTGAGCCTGGACGAAGTGAAGTCAGTGAGCCACGCGTGCGGTGTCACCGTGAACGACATGGTGCTCGCGATGTGCTCGGGGGCGCTGCGCCACCACCTTGCTGCGTTGGACGAGCAGCCGAAAGCGTCGATGGTGGCCATCGTTCCGCTCTCGGTCCGGGCTGAGCAAGAGCGGGGGACATTGGGCAACCGACTGTCCTTTATGTACGTCTCCTTAGCGAGCACCTTCGACGACCCGGTGCAGCGGCTGCGATCCATCGCCCACGCCACTCAGGCGGCCAAGGCCCAAGAGCACGCTGCCCGCTTCGATGTCGTCGGCTCGGCATGGGTTGAGGCCGCTGTGCCCGGGTTGGTTGCACCCGCCATCGGCCTTGCCTCGCGCCTCGGGGTCGTGGATCGAGTGCGGCCAGGCAACTTGATCGTCTCGAACATCGTCGGTCCACCCGTCCCCCTCTACTTCGCGGGGGCCCGTCTGGTGGCGGCTTACCCGATGGGTCCAATCACCGACGGCATCGGCCTCAACATCACCGTGCAGAGCTACCTCGGCTCGCTCTACTTCGGCCTGTTGGCGAGCCCGAACACGGTGCCCAATGTGTGGAACCTTGCCCATGGCCTGACCGACGCCCTTCACGAGCTGGCCAAGGCCGCAGCGGCCAGCCCGGGTTGATTGCCGGTCGCCAAAGCAGTCGTTTGCAAGGAGCAGCTCAAGGTCTTCGTGAATGAACGCATTCCTGGTGGCTGGCGCAGCCACTCCACTGATTCCTGCACCAAGGACTCGTGATGGTGATGCGCTGGGTCCCGAAACCTCGCCGTTTCGTCGCTATCGACGTGGCTTTCGCTCCAGGCTTGGGGTGAAGCCTCTGAGGCGGCCGTCTCGTGTTGCAGCTCCAGGGTCAAGGGGTCGACGCCGAGGAGCCCGCACGTCGCACCCGTTTGGCCTTGGGCGAGGTCTTCGCTCCGCCCCGAGAGAGTCGCGCCGCGTCCAGCTCCTCGAGAGCGGGTCGCAACCCGAAGGCCAGGTTCCAAAGGTCGGGCAGTTGGTCCGGACAGGCTACGAGGCCAATGTCAAGTGTGCCGGCCGAACTTACCGCGGTGATATTGAGGCCCACCCCGTCGAAGATCGGGCCAAGGGGAAAGATCGATTCGAGACGCGCCCCGCGAAGTAGAGGGGCACGGGAGGGCCCGGGACATCGGAAACGAGGACATTGCACAGCGGGGGGTGCAAAGCCGAGAGACGCAGCCGCGCGTAGAGGCGCGTCGCCAGCGAGAAGAACGCCGGCACGGGCACCTCGAGCCACTTCATGAGCACATCGGAACCCAACGCCGACTGCAGCAATTTGGCCTCGGATGCCGCGTGGTGAATGGCGATCAAGCGATCGGCGGGACCCTCCAGGTCCGTCGCCAGGCCAGTGAGCATCACGCTGATCATGTTGGCTTGCTCCACGCCGTGATCACCGCGCACTGACACCGGGACCGCCGCCACCAGCGGCTTGTCTGGCAGCTTCCCCAAGGAAACGAGGAAGCGCTGCATGGCGCCCGCTACCACGGCGAGGACCACGTCGTTGATGGTGACCTCGAAGGCGTGAGCGACGCCCTTGATCTTGTCCAGTGGAAGAGACGTAAAGGCGATCTCGCGTCGCGACGTGATCGGTGCGTCGAACGGGAGGCGAGGGGCGCTGAAGGGGAGAGCGAGTGGGGGCCCTCCTCGACGACGATGGTCGACCAGCTGCCGAGAAACACGAATGCCCGCCCCCAACGTTTGCTCCAGCGCCCGAGCGCCGAACAGTGGGCGCCGGACCATGGATGCCACAGCACCGCCGAGTTGGACCAGGTCTCCGGGTCGTCTCACTGGGACCTGTGGCCCAGGTCCCGGTGGCGCGGGAGCATCGGGCTCTAGCGCAAAGAGCGATGCCATGAACTGCATACCGGCACCGCCGTCCATCAAGGAGTGGTGCAACTTCGCCACGACGCACAGACGGTCGTTTTCGAATCCTTCGATCAGGTACATCTCCCACAGGGGGTAGTGCCGGTCCAGCTTGCGTCCAGCGAGATCGGAGACGAAGGAGGCCAACTCCTCTGGGGTGACCGGTGTTGACAGCCTCACCGCCTGGATGTGACGGTCGAGGTCGACGCGGGGATCGTCCATCCACCTGGGCACGTCGAGGCCCAGTGGCACCGGCACCAGACGCCGCTGCAGTGGTGGCACCAGATGGATTCGTGCTCGCACATAGTCCCTTACCGCGCCAACGCGATCACCGGCGGGCATGGTCGAGGGATCAAGGACCATCACCGCCATGCCGTGGGTGACGTAGTTGGCCGGCCCCTCGGCCGCAAGGAACACTGCGTCCAACCCACTCAGCCGCTGCATGTCGGTCTTACCGACGTCGCCCGTGGCGCGAGGCGCGACACGCTGAGAGCCGTGTGCCGATTTGTTCGGTGCGGGCACTCTCTCCATACCGAGACATCGGGTGGCTAGCCCGGGCTTCCTGATACCGGCGGAAAGGAGCTCGTCACCGCGTCGTCGACGAATTGGCGGACAACAGCCGAAAAGAAGAACCCAACGTGGCCGCCGCGATACGCAGCAAGGGGAGGCTGGCCCCAATGCATCCAGAGCTTTCGAGCCTGGCCGAACGTCGACATCCGATCAGCCAGACCGGAGAAGACGTAGCGATGCTCAAATGGCACTTTGCAGTCCATCGCCAGCGGTGAGACCACACGATGGGCGTCGTCGGCTGCCTGCCCCAGGACGCCGTGGGCATCGGCCAACCGCGCGATGTCGGGTGGACTGTGGCGGCGGTAGAGGTCCGGCAGGTCGACCACGGGAACCCCGGCGATCACACATGCCAGGTCTTCTTCGGTGGAGGCGACGAGCGCGGAAACGAGTGCCCCGAGCGAGTAGCCGATGAGCCCCACGGTCTCCGCCCCCTGGCTTTCTCGCACCCATCGAATGATCCGCCGGAGGTCCCAGGTGGCCTGGGCCATGCCGTGCATGGAGTCGACCAGGTCAATGGTCATGAGGTCCTCGCCACGAATCCGGCCAGAGGCCCGCGGTCCGTGGAGCGGAAGCACTGGTACGACGACGTTGATCCCCCGGCGGTGCAGTTGCCGGGTTCGAAATGCCCGTAAGTCCATCGACGCGCTCGTGCCCATGCCAAAGCCATGGGCGCAGATGAGCCAGGACGGGTGCTCTCGACCCGGGGTGCGAGACACCAGCGCGTGGACGGTGCGGTTGGCTTCGTGGCTCAACCACCTGCTTCGTCCCGGCTCCTCGGGATCAGGCTCCCACCCGCTGGTGAACGTGACGTGTTCGTAGCCAAGCCCGGCGGCACGCCCATGCCAGGCGCGGACGTCATCGGGCATCGGCGGCTTCCGGTGGTACTTCGCCGGCTGCTCGAGCCACCCACGCGTCGAGAAGAGATCTCGGATTTCCGCCACATCGGCCGCTGCCGGCGCATAGTCGGCCGGTCTGGGTAAGAGGTCGGGGTGACGAAAGAGGGCGATGAGGACCTCATCGAGGTACGCCTGGAGTGCCAAAGACGGAGTCGGTCGGACGGGCACGATGCTGTCGTCCTGGCCGGCCGTTGCGGTCCGGCGGTTGCCCCGGGCGAGGAACAATCCCACCCGGGGCCCCGCTCGCAACACACCCATGATTCGCGGATCACTCACCAGGTTCCGAGCCCTCGCGTAAATGTGCGTGACGAGAACCCACGGGGAAGGCCAGGAGCCCCGAGCCGGCCGGGGCTCGCCGGTTGGGGCAATCGTGGGACCCGAGGCCGGCTCCGGCTCGGCATCGGACTGCTGTGGGCATGGCAGGTGGGGCTCGATCGGGACTCCGTCGACTCCAGGGATCGCTGATAAACCTGACACTGGTGTCAGCTTATGTGCTCCGGGACCTTTTTTGCGAAGGCCTGCCTCTTGCGCCGCCGACCTCGGGTGACCGGGCTCGGTTCGCCACTGTCAAGGTCCAACACGGTGGCGGACGCTGATCATCACCAGTCTGGTTTCTCGTAAGCCCGGGCCCGAACGCGTCACGCTCCGAGTGTCAAACCTCCCAGCGCTCGAAGCACGCTGTGATCCAAGCTGACACCCGGACAGGTCTGAACATCAACGGCCATTGTTCGAATCGCCCTCAGGATGCCAACAGGGAAGCATTCCTCGCAAAAGTAGTTGATCTGCTCTCCTGCGCCGGGATGAGCTTCTCACTGCCCACTCTAGACACTGCTTCAGTCCAAACGGTGACACGTTCGTCGCCTCACCTCCTTCTGAATCCTAGGCCTAGACGTCCTCCCAGAACTCGTCGAACTGGTAGGTGTCGGCCTGGTAGACGGTGACCTCGGTGATCTTCCCGTGATGGATCTCGAAATCGACCGCCACGACCAGGTCCAAGATCTTGCCCTTCCTCGTGGCCGTCTCCCGCTGCAAGACCACCGCTCGCTCCGGTTCAGTGAGCACATCCAGGACCTCGATCTTGAACGTGCCATCAGTGCGCGCCTGTAGCTGCTCCAGGAAACCCAGCACGGCCTCTGGGCCTTTGTAGTCACCGGCAAGGGCGCTGCGCCCCGGCTCATGCCACACCACGTCCTGCCCCATCACGACCCCGAGCAGGTCAAGGTCACCCGACTGGAAGTCATGGTACGCATGTCGGATCACCGACTCGTACGCATTTTCCGTCATCATGCTCCTTTCCTTCCCCTGGCCCTTCTATCGACTCTTCGCTCCTTGCCCGCCGGTGCCAAGAGGCGAAGGTCCTCACCCTCAGGGCAGGCATCAAGCGGGTTTTCCCGCAGTGATGGAGGACCAAGAGGTCCGGGACCTTGGCCTCTAGTCGGCGCGGGTTTGCCGATCTAAGCAGCGTGGTGGGGTTTTGCTTCCGAGGAGGGGGAATGGACGATGGCGAGGCGACGATTTCACGGGGGAAGCGGCGGGTTCCGAAAGAGGTTCTGTCCGGCAGCGAGAGTTCAAGTCATGCCCAGGTGGTATTGAGCACGGCGCGAGTTGACACAGCCGTATGGCACCATGTCGATCTGAGGGGTAGCCGGGCACACACAGAGCCGGCTCCCCGGCGGTGAGGACGGGAGCAGGCGCGATGGCCCGTGGCCGGTTGACGAAAGGCGTGGCGGCAGTCGCCGCGCTGACCCTCGGCGTTGCCGGATGCTCGAACTCCGTCATCAAGAACAGTGCCGGGGGGGGAGCCCCCGGTGTGTCGTCGACCGAGATCGATGTGGGCAGCATCGCCAATGTGACTGGCCCGCTGTCGTCGGGCTTCGCCCCGGTCGTGAACGGCGTGGAGGCCTACTTCTCGATGATCAACGCCGAGGGCGGGATCGCCGGGCGGAAGCTCAAGCTGGCCCACCAAGAAGACGACCAGGGGAGCCCGACGATCGACCTCACCGCCGCCCAGAACCTCGTGGAGGAGGATCATGTGTTCGCCGTCGTAGGGGTGGGGACGCCCTTCTTCGGGGGGGCGAGCTACCTCGCCCAGCAGGGGACCCCCACGTTCGGCTACGTCGTGTCGACAGACTGGGCCAACAAGCCCACGTTGTTCGGGACCTACGGATCAGTCCTCAACTTTGCCACCGCCGTGCCGGGTGAGGCCTATGTTGCGCAGCAGTTGGGGGCCAAGTCGATCGCCGTCGTCGCCTACAGCGTCCCCCAGTCGGCAGGCGCATGCCAGGCCGCCGTCACGGGTATGCGCGCCTTCGGCCTAAACGTCACCTTCAGCGACCTGAACCTTGTGTACGGCGCTGACCCCACCGCTGACGTCTTGCACATGAAGGCTCACAACGTGGACTTCCTGCTGTCGTGCCTCGACATCAATGGGAGCGTGGCGTTCGCTCGTGCCATAAGCCAGAACGGCCTGACCATGCACCAACTGTGGTTAGACGGGTACGACCGGAGCACGCTGCAGCAGTATTCGTCAATCATGAACGGCGTCTACTTCGGACTCCAGCACGTCCCCTTCGAGGCAGCTCAGACCTTCCCGGGCGCATATCCCGGAATGGAGAGTTACATCCGGGAGATGCACAAGTACCAGCCCTCGTTCACCTACGACGAGGTGGCCCTAGACGGCTGGATCTCGGCCGCCCTGTTCGTATCGGGCCTGAAGGCGGTGGGCCGGGACCTGACCCAGAAGAAGCTGGTGGCGGCCATCAACACCGAAACGGCCTTCACTGGGGGAGGGTTGGCGTCGCCCATTAACTGGACAACTGCACACTCCACGGCAGAGGCGGACAAGCCGCCTTACTGCGGAGCAGGCGTCCACGTCGTGAATGGCCAGTTCGTGCCGAGAGTCGTCCCGGGCACCCATGAGGTGATCTTTTGTTTCGGCCCGACTAGCACCACTCCCGTGCCGCCGTTGCCGGGAACCCCCGGAACTTGACTCCAGCGTCCCGTCGTTGTCGACGGGCACCTTCGTACCAACAGGCAGTGGTGACGCTTGGCTCCAGGAGTGGCTCTCGGTGCGTGGTTGTCAATCCGCCTGACTTGTGCGTCCCACGAGGAGAGGTCAGCCCGTTTTCCCGCGCACGTGCCGGAACTCGTGCTAACGGAGGTCGACCTGCGAATCCACCCATCTAGGGCCGGGCCAGGCCCAATGGTGCCGGGACCCGCCATTGGCGGAGCGGTGGGATGCTCGGGAGGCTGTTGGCGAAGAACTTACGCAACCGCCCCGAAGGAGCACCCGCCGGGCGCAGTCACCGGGTCCAGCACCATCACGGCCATGGTCTGGAGCGGACGGCCGCGGGCTTCGAGCCCGAAGAATTATGCGTCGAGCTGTCCAGTCCGTCGCATCCAAACCTCGATCGTTGTGCTCAGTAGTCCACGGTGTGTCACGCGATCGGGCAGCGCCACGCGGCTCGCTGATCGTCGGAACGCCGGTCATGGCCGAGCCAGAGTCCCACGGCCCGAAACGGCACCATGGCTGCCATCGGGCGCGCAGGCTGGGGCGGACCGGTGGAGCTGCCTTGGGACTGTCGGCCCTATCGCTCGGCGGTCCGGATGGGTGAGGCTGACACGTACAGGAGGAGGTGCAGGCAGTGGGCTGTAGCCGCGATCGCGAAGCCGACTTGCGGAGGGCCGTCGCCGACTCCACGGTGGTCGTGACGGGTGCCTCCTCCGGCATCGGTGAGGCGACTGCCCGGAGGCTGGGCGCGGCCGGGGCCAGGACGGTGCTGGTTGCGCGATCCAGGGAGCCTCTCGGGGCGCTCCAGCGGGAGATCGAGGGCGCCGGTGGGCGGGCCTGTTCGCACCCAGCCGACTTGTCGGATCCTGCCGCCGTGGCAGAGCTCGTCGAGAGCATCCGCCAATGCCACGGAGACGTCGACGTGCTTGTCAACAATGCGGGGCACTCCATCCGGCGCTCGATCGCCCTATCGTACAACCGCTTCCACGACTTCGAGCGCACGATCGATGTCAACTACCTCGGGCCCGTCCGCCTGGTGCTGGGCCTCATGCCCGGCATGCGTGCACGGAGACGTGGCCACGTGCTCAACGTCTCCTCCCTCGGCGTGTTCTTCAGCGCGCCGAGGTTCTCTGCCTACCTCGCGTCCAAGTCGGCCTTCGAATCATTCTTGCGATGCATCGCGCCCGAGGTCCGTGGAGATGGAGTGGCCGTGACGAACATCTACATGCCGCTGGTCCACACCCCCATGGTCGAGGCGACGCGGATATATCGACTCATGCCCGGGCTGACAGCTGACGAGGCGGCGGAGCGCATCTGCCGGGCGGTGGTGGAGCGCCCGCGCCGTGTGGCCCCAGCACTGGGGTTGATGGGACACCTGCTCGCCGACGCCGCACCCGCGCCCTTCGACGGTCTTCTCCGGCTCACCTACAGGTGGTCAAGTGATTCCTCGGCCGCCCGGGGCGAGGACACCGACGAGCTGGAGGCTCCCGCATTTGCGCAGGGACTGCTACGACGTCTCGAGCGACTGGGTGGGAGGAGGGATCCATGAACATCCGACAGGCGGCGGCGGCCGCCCGGGCCCTGGGCCAGACGGGGCTCTTCCGGCCTGTAAGGCCCCTGGAGTATCTCCGAATGGGCCAGCTGACCCTCCGGTGGGGACCCACCCTCGCCGCTGCGTCGGCAATCGCCGTGATTCGGGCGCCTCAAGGGATAGCGGTCGCTGACGACATCGGCCTTCTGTCCTGGCAGGGCCTCGATGGTGCTGCCAATGCGGTCGCTGACGCGCTGGCCCATCAGGGGGTCGGGCCCGAGACGACCGTAGGCCTCATGTGTCGCAACAGTCGGTATTTCGTGGAGGCGACACTCGCCGTATCGAAGCTCGGCGCCAATCTCGTGCTTCTCAACACCGACTTCGGACCACACCAACTTGGAGAGGTCCTGAAGCGCGAGGGGGTGGGTGCGGCGGTCTTCGACCAGGAGTTCGCGCCGAGATTCCGCATGGCCGAATTCGAAGGCCTCTCGGTCGACGAAACGCAGATGCGGGAAGCTGCGACCACTGGATACGGTGCTTCGCCGAAGCCGCCGAAGCCGCCGAAGCCGCCGAAGTCGCCGAAGCCACCAAAGCGGCCCGGGCGTATCGTGATCATGACCTCAGGAACGACCGGGCTACCGAAGGGCGCGCAGCGCGCCACGCTCACGCCACCCGTCGACATGGTCGTGAGCGCCTTCTCCCAGCTGCCCTTACGGGCGAGGGAGCCGGTGGTCGTCGTGCCGCCCCTCTTTCACATGCTGGGGTTCGGTTTCATGGGATTTGCCGTGGGCCTCCAGGGCACCCTCGTCGTACAGAGCAGGTTCGACCCCGAGGTCGTGCTGGCCGCCATTGCCGATCACCGGGCAACGACGCTTGTCGCCGTACCGGTCATGCTTCGGCGCATCCTCGGATTGCCCGAGCGGACTCGCAGCCGCTACGACACCTCGTCACTTCGCGTGATCGTCTGTAGCGGGTCCAGCCTTAGTGCAGAGCTGGCCGCACGGGTGATGGATGACTTCGGCGACATCCTCTACAACTTCTACGGTTCCACCGAAGCAGGCTGGGCCACCATGGCCGGGCCCTCGGATCTCAGGACGGCACCAGGAACGGTGGGTCGCCCACCGACAGGAACGCGGGTGGCGGTCCTCGACGACCAGGGCCGGCCGGTCACCGTCGGACAAAGCGGTCGGATCTTTGTCGGCAGCGGAATGACCTTCGAGGGGTACACAGGAGGTGGTGGCAAGCAGGTCATCGCCGGACTGACGTGCACAGGAGATACGGGTCATGTCGACGACGCTGGACGTCTGTTCGTCGAAGGCCGGGACGACGAGATGATCGTATCCGGTGGCGAGAACGTCTTCCCTGACGAGGTGGAGGAGCTTCTTCGAGGTCACGAGGCTGTCATTGATGCTGCTGTCGTGGGCATCGACGACGAGGAGATGGGTCAACGGCTGGCTGCGTTCGTCGTCTCCGAGCCCGGATCGTTGCTCTCCACCGAAGAAGTCAGGGAGTACGTTCGCTCTCGACTCGCCCGATTCAAGATCCCTCGATACGTCGAGTTCGTCGACGAGATACCTCGGAACTTGATTGGGAAGGTGCTCCGAAGAGACCTGCTGGACCGATCAGCTTTCGGCTCGAAAGGGTGACCAAGAGTCCAACCTTTGAGGTGCGAAACGAAAGGGGCGAGGAATGAGCGAACTGCTCTTAGCAGCTGAACGAGAGACCGTCGCAAGCGCATGCCGCCATCTGGCCGAGAAAGGGCTTGTCATTGGCACGGCGGGTAACGTTTCCGCCCGTCAGGGAGACCTGATCGCGGTGACTCCTACAGGGTCTGACCTCGGGACAGTGACGGCAGAGATGATCACAGTCATCGACCTGGGTGGGCAGGTCGTGGATGGCGACCTGGCCCCCACATCAGAGGTACCGCTTCACACCGGAATCTACGCCGCTACGAATGCGCTGGCCATAACGCACGCCCACGCCATGGCGTCCACCGCGGTGTCGTGTTGTCTCGACGAGTTACCGGCGCTGCACTACAGCTGTTTGGAATTGGGTGGCACGCCCCGAACGGCGCCCTACGCCACGTTTGGTTCTCAGGAGTTGGCCGACAACGTCATCGAAGCACTGAAGGGGCGGAACGCCGCCATGATGCAGAACCATGGCTCGGTTGCCTACGGCCCAACCATGGATCAGGCAATACACAGCCTTGAGCTTCTCGAATGGCTGGCCGAGTTGTACTGGCGAGTTTCTTCCATGGGGAGCCCCCACGGGCGAGCCTCTTCCACAGCATCACCCCACGTCCTGACGGACAAGGACTTCGAGGCCATCATCATGTCAGCCATCGAGCATGGATACGGTGTCCTGAAGAAGGTGGACAAGGGCTGAAGCTTGTGGATCAAGGGCCTCGGTACTTCGTCTTGCCCCGGGAGGGTCGCCAGGGGTGCAGTCCCGGCGACCTGATGGGGGACGACATGTCGCTCACGCACGCGAAGATGGCCGCCGTGATGCCGTTGTAGCTCTTCGAGGACATGGCACCCTCCGCTCTCCATCGGGCTGCATATCAGCATGCCTAGGTGAGCGCGAGGACGCTCCTCGCCAGGCGGAAACACAGTTGGTTCGATGATACGGGTTGGTGACGATAATCGTTGCTGTATGCAAGCCAGGACGCGCACAGTCGATTTGCACCCCATGCCAAGCGACCTCCCTATCAGCCCGGGTGGCCTCGGGGAGGCGGGATGGCATGGGCACAATGTTTTCGCGTAACGAGAGGCACCACACCATGGCGATGAACGTGACGCCCGTCCCACGCTCGTTGATTGGATCAATGACATTCGCATGCGGACTGTCGAGATCGTCAACGACACCGTCCTCCCCAACGAGGCGAAGCTGTGGAACCTGCAGCGCGAGGGTGACGTTGCTCATCTCACGCCAACGCCGCGAGGCGGCTCCGCACCTCCCGCAAGAGTACGGCGGGATGGGTCTCGACTTGCTCGCCCATGCATATATGAACGAGGTACTCGCCTACGCCACTGTTCTGTGTGGTCGCACCGCCGGTCCGTCCCGGCCACGAAGGTCCGGCCAAGAAGACGGCGAAGAGGACGAGCGCCTGACCCCAGCGTCCCGTACGCTGGGGGCGTGTTCGAGCACTTCTCGGACCAGGCGCGGCACGTCCTGGTGTTGGCACGGGAGGAAGCGCGCCTCTTGAACCACAGCTACATCGGCACCGAGCACATACTCCTCGGTCTCGTCCGGGCGAGTGAGGGTGTCGCCGCTGAAGCTCTCACTCAGATGGACATCTCGTTGGATGCCGCGCGCCAGAAGGTTGGGGAGATCGTCGGGCGGTCGCCGACCGATCGCACCGGCTCCCCGCCATTCACCCCCCGGGCGAAGAAGGTCCTGGAGCTGTCACTTCGCGAGGCACTGCAGCTCGGCGACAACGACATCGGCACCGAGCACATACTCCTCGGCCTCGTCCGCGAGGGTAAGGGTGTCGCCGCCCAAGTCCTCATGAGCCTCGGTGCCGCCCCGGAACGTGTACGTCAGCAGGTGACGGCACTCCTTTCGCCTGGCGCAGCAGGAACATAGTGGCGTGCCCATCCGCATAGCCGATCCTGCCCTCATCCGTCTGGCGACGACCTGCTGGTAATGACAACCAACCCTCGAGACCCAAGGGCAACACCGGCAAGGAGCGGTCTGCGGACAGAAAAAGGCAGGCGTCTACCATACGCACCCTCGCAGGCCTTTTAGGTAGGGTCACCGGGGTGGCAGAACGCGTCATGCGTCAGGCAGGGGAGCTGGCAGTCGCCGCCCTCGCCGGCTTCGGAGTCGACACAATGTTCACCCTCAACGGCGGGCATGTTTGGCCACTTTACGATGGTGCCCGCACACACAGCATGCGCATTATCGATACCCGGCACGAGCAATCCGCGACCTGGGCTGCCGAGGCCTGGGCCAAACTCACCCGTGGGCCGGGTGTGGCCGTGCTCACCGCAGGTCCGGGAGTCACAAACGGCGTCAGCGCGATCACCTCCGCCTATTTCAACGGCGCACCGCTGGTAGTGATCGGCGGGCGCGCCTCGCAAGCCCGGTGGGGGTCGGGGTCGCTCCAGGAGCTCGACCACGTCCCGATCGTCGCCACAGTCACCAAGACCGCCACTACCGTCCTCGACCCTGCCGATACCGCCATGGCGATCAAAACGGCGGTGCTCGCCTCCCTGACACCCCATCGGGGCCCGGTGTTCGTGGACATTCCTATGGACGTGCTCTTCGCCAGCGCCGAAGCCGAGGTGCCCAGTCCTGGTCACCCGCCTGACATCGAGCCCGACCCCGAGGAGATTGCGCGGGCGGCGGCGATGATCGCCGACGCGTCATGTCCCGCTGTCATCGCCGGCAGCGACGTGTACTGGGCAGGCGCATGGGATGCACTGACACGTGCGGTCGAGCACCTACGGGTCCCGTGCTTCGCGAACGGCATGGGACGAGGGTGCTTGCCCGCGGATCACGAGCTGTCGTTCAACCGCACAAGGGCATTGCTCAAGTCGGAGGCGGACGTGGTTGTGGTGGTAGGCACGCCCCTCGACTTCCGGCTCGGCTTCGGCCGATACGGTCACGCCCGTGTGATTCACATCACCGATCATCCTCTTGGTCGCGCCATACACGTCCCCATAGCAGCTGCGCCCTCCGGCAACCTTAGGTCGATTTTGGAGGGCCTGGCAGCATGGACAGGGGCCCGGATGGACCACGAGCCGTGGATAGCCCGGCTCCGCGATTCCGAGCGCGCCGCGGCGAGGGCCGAGCGGACCCTGCTCGAAGCGGCAGACGAGCCCATCAAGCCCACGCGCGTCTTCGGAGAGCTGAAGCAGAGGTTGGCCCGCGACGCGATTGTCATCTGTGACGGCGGAGACTTCGCCTCATACGCGGGCAAGTACATTGAGGCCTTCAACCCCGGAACCTGGCTGGACACCGGGCCCTACGGGTGCCTGGGA
Source organism: uncultured Acidimicrobiales bacterium (assembly GCA_963731665.1). Lineage (GTDB taxonomy): Bacteria > Actinomycetota > Acidimicrobiia > Acidimicrobiales > UBA8190 > Chersky-840. The sequence goes on from CAVSWP010000011.1 coordinate 1,142,395, forward strand.
AACGGCCCCGGTTACGCCATCGCCGCCCGGCTGGCCCACCCCTCCGCCCAGGTCGTAACCGTCTTGGGCGATGGAGCCGCTGGGTTCTCTCTCATGGAGGTCGACACCATGGTCCGTCACGGGCTGCCCGCCGTGCTGATCGTCGGCAACAACGGAATCTGGGGTCTCGAGAAGCATCCCATGCGCGCTATCTACGGCTGGGACGCAGCCTGCGACCTTCAGCCACAGTGCCGCTATGACCGAGTGGTGGAAGCGCTCGGCGGCGCCGGCGAAATGGTGGTGGATCCGAACGACATCGGCCCAGCCCTGGACCGCGCTTTCGCGGCCGATGTGCCTTACCTGGTCAATGTCGTGACCGATCCAAACGACGCGTACCCACGCAGCTCCAACCTGGCCTGATTCCCGTGGCGTGCAACGCCAATACTCACCCGCCGGTCGAGACGTATGACCAACCCGGCGACAGCGGGCAGTGTGCCACCAGTAAACCCCTCTGGTCCACGAGCTAGACGGGTTAGGTTCCTGACATCGCGTGGCGGTATCGCCAAGCACCGAGGGGGGCGAAGACGATCACGATGCCGACGAGCCAGGCAAGGCATTGCAAGAGGTCGGTCCTAGTCGGTCCCCCGAGCACGAGAGCCCGCACGGCGGAGGCCGTGGCCGAGACGGGCTGATGGCTGGCGAAACCCTGCAGCCAGCCTGGCATCGTTTTGACGGGGATGAAGGCGGAGGAGGCGAACACGAGCGGTGCCATGACCGGGAATGCGGCGGCTTGGGCGGTCTCGGGGTCGCCAACTGCTAAGCCGACGACCGCGAAGATCCACGACATCGCGAAGCCGAACAGCAGAACCAAAAGCATGGCTGCCAGGAACGGGCCGGCCCCAAGATGGGTGCGGAACCCGACCGCGAATCCGACCGCCACCATCAAGGTGACGACGAAGACGTTGCGGGTGAGGTCGGCGAGGGTGCGCCCAGCGAGGACGGCGGAGCGGGCCATCGGCAATGTCGCAAAACGCTCCAGCAGACCGGTCTGGAGATCGGACGCCAGCCCGACGGCGGTGTTCATGGCGCCGAACACCGCCACCTGGACGAACACCCCCGGCATGAGGAAGTCGACGTACGGGATGCCGGGGAGCGCCAGTGCCGCAACCCCGCCGAATACGTAGCGAAACAGAAACACGAATACCAGTGGCTGGATCGTGGAGAACACAAGCAGCCGCGGCACGCGGTAAAAGGCGATGAGATTGCGCCCACAGATGGCCAGGGCATCGCGGGCCGGACCGAGGGCTCGCCGCCGGTGCGCTCGGCAATCAGTGAGGGTTGTTGTGGTCACGCGGTGCCGGCCGAGGGGGTGGGTGCTGTGCCGGCCTGGTCGTGCCCCGCATGACGGCCGGTCAGCAGCAGGAAGACGTCGTCAAGGCTCGGCTCGCGCACTTCCACTGCGGTCGGGGAAAGCTGCTGTCGGTCCAGCAGGTGAAGCGCGTCGACGAGTAACCGGGTTCCGTCATTGGAGGTCAACCGGATGGACGGCCCGTCGCGTTCGATGCGCACGGTCAGCATCTGAGCGAGAAGATGCTCGGCCCGGGAGGCGGCAGTGTTGTCGTTCATCCCAAGCTCGATCACTGTGCTCCCCAGTTCGGACTTTAGGGCCGCGGGCGTGTCGTTGGCGATCACCTGACCCCGGTCGATGACGACGATGCGCTGCGTGAGTTGGTCGGCCTCCTCGAGATATTGTGTGGTGAGTAGGACAGTGGTGCCGTCAGCGACGAGCTCCCGGATCAAGTTCCACAGTTCATTGCGGCTCTGGAGGTCAAGCCCGGTGGTTGGCTCGTCGAGGAAGAGCACTGGCGGCCGAGCAACGAGAGCGGCGGCTACGTCCAGACGCCGGCGCATCCCACCCGAGTACGTCCGCACCGGCCGATTCGCCGCTGCGGCCAGGTCGAAAAGTTCCAGCAACTGATCGGCGCGCGGCCGGAACTCGGCGCGAGACAACTGGGTTAGACGTCCGATCAGGCGGAGGTTTTCGCGACCTGTCAGGTTCACGTCCACAGCGGCGTACTGACCAGCCATACCGATCTGTTGGCGGACCCGCGACGCTTCGCGCACGACATCGCGACCGAGGATGGTGGCCGACCCGGAGTCGGGACGCAGGATCGTTGTCAGAACGCGAATCGCGGTCGTCTTCCCTGCCCCATTCGGGCCAAGCAGGCCGAACACGCTGCCCGGTAGCACCTCAAAAGAAACGTCATCAAGAGCGATGACGTCACCGAAGTGCTTCGTGAGCCCCTCGACCACGATGGCCGGGTTGCCCATCACCTACGCAGCCACCAGTTGGTCGATAACCCGGGTTGGTCGTCGCTCGCCACTTTGCTTAGTTCCTGGTCGAGGTCGCACAGGGTGCCTCCGCCTCGGCGATGGCCTGGCGCAGGATCGAGAAGTGCTCTCGGCGCTCCTCGCCAGCGACGTCGGGCGCCAGGCCCGACGTCAACACCGTCGACCCCACCAAGTCGATGAACAGAATCGTCGCTCCCTCGGTGGTCAATAATCACCCTTCCGCCTGGAAGGCACCAGGGTAGGCGACAGGGCGATGTGCCCGTAGGGGGCCCGGCCGGCTCCTGGGGAGCCAACGGGACACGCCCCATTGGTGCTCGGGCGTTCGAGCCCGCGTGGAAATGTGAGCCACCTGGCGGCTCATGTGTGCATGTGGCCGGCGCGACATGTGCAACCCATTTCGTGGGGTGGGGGGTGGGTGTGGAGTGAGGTTCTGGGTGGGCTGACGACGGCATAACCCTCTCCACCAGGCACGGAGCGCGCGGTTTCGCATCCATTTCCCACGTTATGGTTCTCGATTTCCCACGTACTTGTGGACGCAATCTACTGAGAACTCCCAGGTCGGAGCCCCGGATGAGATTCCCGGTACCCACACGCGCCGGGGAAGGCGACTTCGAGCGTGTCGCGGCGAGATGCAATGTCGGATCGAACATGTCGGATAGCCATCTGGATCGCCAATGGACTGCCCTGGTCAGCTAGTTCGTCTCCCAAGGTGGCGTTGAGCACGGCCTGTGCCAGATTGCTCTGGGTGTCGAACCGCCCGGCGGGTTGAGCGCGTCGCAGCGCCCACAAGCACGCTGGTCGCATGGCCCGCGACGAGGACAGCTCCTTCGGATCACGTCGTAGACGCCGATTGGCGATGCCATGGTGGACGACTCGCACAGGGAGGCTGGCCGAGCGGTCAGCGCGAACGCTCTGGCGGCAGCGGCTCGATGTACCTGCTCAACCTGAGTCACGGTGTCAACCAACGTGCGCGTTGCCAGGCGCCCCGCTGCCGGCATCTCCTGAGATCTTATTGTCCCCCTTTGAACAGGGCTGGACCTCGCGAGTGTGACACCAAGGCGCCGGGCAGTGACGGATGTTGCGGCAGGGGCCCACTGGCGTCTCAGGGGACCCCGGCAAAGCTCTCTCAGCTGCCACCATCGACGCGCTCCAGTGTCGTCTTGCTTGGCTCGTCGGGTTCCGGGTCTGACGGATGGGGACGGAAAGCCTCATGTGCCTGGTCTTCGCACGGCAGACCGATCTTGGCCCCGCGATCGCCCGGCCGTCCCTTGGGTGGAGATGCCAGTCGAACGTAGAGAACCGCATCTGCTTGGTACTAGACGGTCGGCTCCAAGTGCCGATCGAGCGGACGTCTGGATCCGGCACTGGCGGCCAGGACGCGACGGGTCTCGATGCGGCCGGCACGCATGAAGTCCGGCCACTCTGTGGTGTTGAGGAACTGCCGATAGAACCCGGCCCCGCGGACTTTGGAGTAGGGCACGGGCTCAATCATCATCACGTCCGTCTCGTGTTTGAGCCGAGCCAGGTTGGTCCTCGCCAGCTCCTCTTGCTGGCAGGTGCGGATCTGACTAGCGATGTAGAGGATGCTGGCGCGTCGGTTCTGCCAGCCAGACGCGTCCTCGCCGCCGAACCCCCGCGGATAGAAGCCGTTGATTGCAAGCACCATCTCGGGCGGCTCCTCAATGTCGAGGACGGGTCGCACCGGGAAGATGTCGACGATGCCGCCATCGCACCAGTGGCCGCCGTTGAGCATCACCGGCTCGATGAACAATGGTAGGGCGATCGCCATATGGACAGCCCGGGCCACGGGCATGTCGGGGTAGGTGCGGGGGCCGATGTACTCGATGCGGTTCTCCTCAATGTTCCAAATGGGTGCGTAGGCGGGGATCGGCATCTCAGCGAGGGTCATGTCGCCGAGTAGTCGCTGATAAGACGCCTCGATTCGCCCACCTCGGATGATGCCCGCAAAGCCCTTCGCAGCTCGGGGAAGCAGGGAGGCCAGCATTGGCCAGTCGACATCGACGTAGTCCTCTGGGCGAAGCCCGAGCGCGAAAGCAGCGACCTCGTGAGCCGGGATGCCGGCGGCGATAGGGAAGCCGAATAGGGCCGACCCCGAACAGAGCGAGATCATTGCCGGGCGGATGCCAGCCTCTTCCAGGGCCCGTGCGGCTCCGACGACCGAGGCGAGGGCACCGCTGCCGCCGGTTGCCAGCAATGCCAGCCGGCGTCGCTCGAGGTCGGAGATCCCCAGGGCCTGTGCTCGCGGAAACGGGTGCAGGTTGGGCTGTCGCCGCCGCTCAAAGGGGAGGGTCATCACCGCACGCCGGGCGTCGTTAACCAGGCCGGCGTCTTCGCGTACCCCGGTCGCGATCTCTCTGGTCTGAGCGATCACGTTGAAGTACTGCCGGAGGCGGAACACGTCGAGCACGGTGCCGAGCATGGTGGAATTGTCCCCTGAGGGTCCACTTGGGGATAGGGCCCAACGGCCCTGATGCCGGGTCGAACCGAAGCAATACTCTGGTCGATCCAGCTGTCGAGGATTCTTGCTCACCTCAACGGGGCCTGTGGGTGCCGAAATCTCATCCGAGGGCTCACGCGGCTGCGGTCGGGGGCCAGCCTCGTGGGCGGCGTAAGCGTGCCCGACCGGGATGATCTTGTCCTGGTCTCCCCACCCGATGAGGGTCGGAAGCCGCGAAGGAATGGGGGTTGGCGGATTCGGTGGGCGAGGCGGTAGGCACGCCACATCTCGTCAACGGACACCGCCCCTCAGCTGAGCCGCTGCTTGAGCGACCCATACGACGTGGAGGCCGGCGCCAAACTCCCTTTCCTCGGGTCCGAGGGTGAAACGGCTCTCCTCATGATGCCAAGCGTCAACTCGAGGCTAGCAACCGCAACAGGGCCGATGTCAGCAACAAACCTCCGGTCCTCGGAGCGCCCCTCTGGGGACCGGGGACGACGGGGCCTCCGGCACATGCCAGTGATCGTGCCCCAGCCTCGTTCCACGAGTGGTCGAAAGACCCTGTTCGTGTTGGGCCGAACTTGCCAGAGTGGATTACATAGGAGTGAGTTGGACTGGGGAGGAACGAAGATGAAAGAAACTGGGACAACCCGTCTGGTCGACACGATCGAGCATGCCGAGCATGCATCGCTTGAGGCGGTACGGAGCTTCCTGGACACGGTCAACGGTGTGTTTCCCCATCTGGGTGGCGACGATGGACCTCGGCGCAAGATCATCGACTCGGCCTTCAAGATGACCGAGCAACTGGTCAGTACCTCGACGGGGCTCGCGAAGAACATCCTCGATCTCACGGAGAAGGCGCTGAGCGAGCGTGATGAGAAGTCGACCTCGTCGACAAAGTAGAAGGGGTCGTTATCAACCGGCTCGTTGGAGTTCCATACTGAGACAGGTTGGCGGAGGTCAGTCGTTTCTGGCTGGGCGGTCTTTCGACGCTTGGGGCGGCGACATAGTGCGTGGCCGCGGTGGAGGTTCTCGAGGGCCGAAGCCGACTAGTCGACGCCCGGCGCCAACGCCTTTGAGGTCCGCGGGGATTGTCCTGTGACGACCACCGCTGGGAAGGGGACGAGATGATCGAGACCAGTGAGATTGAGATCACATTCAGCGAGGACGACCGCCACACTGAGGCGCGCGCTTCGCTGACCATCCGTGGTGCGACATTCGTGGGTGCCGGTCAGGCAAGACGGCACCCGGCTGACCCGAACATGCCGATGGTCGGTGAGGAACTCGCTGCTGCTCGCGCGCTGTCCGACCTGGCGCACCAACTGCTTGACACCGTGACTGAGACGATCTCTGAGCGCGAGGGCCGACCAGCGCACTAGCGTCAACGCGCCCGAAGCCGCTGAGGCCTACACGCCCTTGCCGGGCGTGAGGACTGCGGTTTGTCACCCAAGTTCGGTTTCGAGACGCTTGGACAGCACGATCCCGGCTGGCAGCTTCCCGACGATCACGGTTGCGGTTTCGGGAGCCTTTGGAGCGCATCGCCACCATTTCACGATCATTGCCATCAGCATGGACCGAGAATGCGTCGACAACCTTGTTCTGGACCAAAGCCTCTGCTCCCGGATCTGGCCAAGTGATAAGAGAGAAGGCAACGACGCGGGCAGGAGGCATGACCTGGAGAGGAGGATTGACTGATGGCTGTCATCAAGGACCCGCTGCCGTTCTCGGTGTGGCGGAAGATCGCCATGGCGAGCTGGCGACCGAGGAAGGACCCGGCGATCTTGGCAACCATCGACCAAGACGCCGAGCGTCTGCTTCAGTACATGGACGCCGTCCAGAAGGCCACGGGCGTACGCGTGACCCCGATGCATCTCGTCGGGCGAGCGTCGGCCAAGGTCTTCTCGACGATGCCCGGACTGAACGGCCGTGTTGTATTCGGTCGGTTCCTTTCGTCTCCGACTGTGGATGGTTTTTTTGTCGTGTCGCTGCGCACCGACCCGGTGCCGGGCCGCGAGGCGGTCTCCACCGACCTGTCGGGCGCGGTCGTGCGGCGGGTGGACGAGAAGACTCCCTGGCAGATCGCCACTGAACTGGCGGAGCGGGCTGACCTCATCCGCCGCGACGAGGATCCGCTGTTCAAGCAGACCAAGATGATGGTGAAGAGCTTGCCACCCATGACGCTTCGGCTGGTGACCGACCTCATCGGGTTCGTCACCGAGAGCCTCCAGCTGCCGATCCCCGCCCTGGGCCTCGAGGGTCGGCCCTATGGCTCTTTCCTCGTCAGCAATGTTGCCACCTACGGGCTCGACGCTGTCTTCGCCCCGATCCCGCCCTTTGCTCACCCACCGGTGACAATTTTGGTGGGCACCATCACGGACAAGGTGCTGGCCGTCGACGGAGAGCCTGTGGTCCGGCCCGTGCTCCCGCTGGCCTTCGTGATCGACCACCGCTTCGTCGACGGCTACCAGGCGGCGGCAATGGCGAAGGTGTTTCGTGACTACCTAGGTGATCCGGCCTGCTTCGACCCGCTTCCGGTCACCCTTCGTTGACCTCGGCGAAGGGTGCACCTATGGCCAGCGACGGAAGGAGGAGACCGATGGAGCGAATGAGCATGCTCGACGCTGAGTTCCTCCACCTGGAGGACGGGATCGGACATATGCACATCGGGGCCGTCTGCGTATTTGGAGACCCGCCGCCGTCGTTCGACGAAATCGCAGCGATGATCGCCTCCAAGCTCCACCTGATTCCCCGCTACCGCCAGCGGGTGCGGTCGGTTCCCTTCGAGCTGGGCCGACCGGTTTGGGTCGACGATCCCCACTTCAACCTCGAATACCACCTGCGGCACACAGCCCTGCCAGCACCCGGTGACGACGCTGCGTTTTGCCGCCTGATGGGGCGGATCATGTCCCAGCCGCTGGACCGCGACCGCCCACTATGGGAAACGTGGCTCGTCGAGGGCCTCGAGGGCGGTCACTGGGCGCTCGTATTCAAGATCCATCACTGCATGGTCGACGGCATCGCCGGCATCGAGCTGCTCCGCGTGGTGCTTGATCTCGAGGCCGACACCATGGTGGCGGTTCCCGAGCCATGGGAACCCCAACGCGAACCCCCGGGCGTGATAAAGGTGCTCGACGCATGGGGAGGCCTTGCCACCGACGTCTTGGCCAGTGTGCGCGCGCTTCCTCGGGCCATCTCGCACCCGAAGAACACCATCCGCTCCACCTTTGCGACCGTCAGAGGACTCGCCCGCTTCGCCGGAGATCTTGCTGCCACCCCACGGCTATCGATCGAGGGCAGCATCGGCCCCCACCGCGCCTGGGCGCAGTCGTCGGCGAGCCTCGGCGACGTCCAAAGGATCCGGTCGGCGTTTGACGGCACGATCAATGACGTCGTGCTCGCCGTGATCAGTGGTGGTTACCGACAGCTGCTCCTCTCACGCGGCGAGGACGCCGACCGAGCCCAGGTCCGCTCCCTGGTACCGGTGTCGACGCGACACGACGACGGCCACGGCGTGCCTGACAACAGGGTCTCGACCCTGCTCTACGACCTGCCGGTGCAGATCGCCGACCCCGTCGAACGCCTCCAGGCCGTTCACGACGAGATGAGCGAGCTGAAGGTGTCACACATGGCCGAGGCCGGCGAGACTGTCGTCACCGTCGGCAACCTTGCCCCGCCGATGGTCGTGGGCCCCGTCACTCGGATGGTAATACGGGCCATTCACCGACTTCCGCAACGGTCGATTAACACCGTCACGACCAATGTGCCCGGGCCGCAGTTTCCCCTCTACTGCCTCGGTCACGAGATGCTCGAGAACCGCCCGTTTGTTCCCATAAGCCATGGCGTCCGGGTGAGCACGGCGGTCCTCTCCTACAACGGCCATCTGTTCTTTGGGGTCACCGGCGACTATGAGACCGCACCCGATGTGCACGTGCTTGCCGTGGCGGCGTCGACCGGCATCAAACAACTCAGCGTACGCGCCGTCGCTCTGCGGAAGAAGACGCGATCCGCCAAGGCCAGATCCAAGACGGGGGCAGAATGACGGCGTCGACTCGGCAGGTGGTCAATGAGCGTTCCCCAATCGACTGCTCGACATTGCCAGGCGGCGTGGGCCGAGCCCGGCCCGTCCCCTGGACACAACGGGCAGGAATGTCGTGTACAGAAACACCCGTACCTCGTCCTACCGGTTGAGATGCCTTATGGACCGTTCCCCCCAGCCCAAGAACAGGCGTCTACCTCATGAGCCCTTCGAGGCGCTCTGTGAATTGAAGCGCGCAGCAATCAGTGAGGAAGCCTGGGGTGATCGCTATGACCGGCTGGCGCGTTTGTGAACGTCTGCTCGAGATGAGCTTTCGCACTTCGCCCGCGATTGCTCGCGAGTCCGCGAGAGGGTGTGGGAAATCACGACGGCAAGTCCATCTCATGTGGCTGCCAAGGTGGGGCATCGCATCTCGACGGGCAGCCATCACCGTCGGGGTTTGGGACCTTTGCCACTGTTTGGCCCACCTCGACAGGCGTTGGATGGAAGTTGGGGCCCGGCAGGCAGGAGAGCCGGACTCTGAGGTGGTTCGATGACCAGTTCTTCGATTCCAAGGTTGGCTTCCGATGTTTCGGTTTCGTTGATCGGGGTCGGTTCCTACCTGCCTGAACACCGAGTCTCCAACGAGGAGATCCTCCAGTACCTTCGCCCCGTTCGCCCTGACGGCAGGCCACTGGAGCCCGAATGGGTCGTCAAGCACCTCGGCATCCATGAGCGGCGGTTGGACTATGAGTTCGGCGGACGACACAAGCTGAGCCGGGGCGAGGGCGGCCTGTACGACGGTGACCTGGCGCTCCGAGCCGGGCGCGCCGCCCTCGTCGATGCCAAGATCGACGCCTGCGAAGTGGATGTCCTGGTCCATGTGTCGACGACGCCTGACCTCATCGCCTGTCAGGACCACTTCCGGTTCCTGGCGCCCGAGCTCGGGCTGCGGCGGGATGTGGATCTCGTGCACCACAACCTCGGATGCGCGGGGCTGTCGGCCGGGTTCCGCACGATGGCGTGCTCGCTCGTCTCGATGGCTCCCGCCACCGCCCTGGTCGTGGCGAGCAATTGCCCGTCGGGCTACTTCGGGCCCGAGGTGCACGACTACTACTACAAGCACCAGAGCGGCCTGGGATGGCTGGCCCCGCTCATGTTCGCCGATGGTGCGGGTGCTTCTGTCTGGCGTTCTTCGCCCCGTGACCAGGACAAGCTTCCCACCGGTCTGTTATCGGTACGCAATGAGACCAGTCCCGACATCGGGCTCGTCACCTACCCGGGGGGAGGTTGTCTCCATCACACCGCTGCCAGCAACCTGGCCGATCACGTGTTCCTCATGGACGGTGTCAAGGTGGCCGAGGTCTTTCCCCCGTTGATGGCGCGGGACTTCCAGATGCTGCAAGAGGACTGGCCGACGAAGGTCAAGTCCTTCACCGGAGCCGACTTCGATGTCGACGCCGTGGCCCGCTGGTACCTCCACCAGGCCAACGGAGTAGTCGTCCGTCAGGCCATCGAGATGCTCGGCCTGCCTCCGGAGCGAGCACCGATCAGCGTCGATCATTACGGCAACACCTCGGCGGCGAGCACTCTGATCCTCCTGGACGAGGATCGCCGCGCCGGGCTGGTGAACAAGGGCGACCTCGTGGTCTTCTTGTGGATCGGGGCCGGAAACGGGGCCATGAACGGCTACGCGGCAGTCGGGCTGTGACCCCCGCCGCTGCAGCGCTTAGCAACGGCGCAGAGACGATCAAGGCCAGTCCGTATCGCCACGAGCGGACGGTGTTGACGACAGGGGCCAACTCAGGGATCGGCCTGGCAACCGTGATGCACGTAGCCGGGCTCGGATTCCGATCGGTAGGCTCGGTCCGCTCAGAGGCGAAGGCAACAGAAGTCATCAAAGCCGCGGCCAGCTCTGGATGCTCGGTTGAGACTGTGCTGCTGGACGTTACCGATGCCGAGCGTTGCGCAGCCGTCATCGAGGGCCTGCATCCTTGGGCGATCGTCAACAACGCCGGCTACTCGGGGGTCGGTGCCATTGAGGACATCACCGACGACGAGGCGCGTAAGCAACTTGAGACCATGGTAGTCGCACCCATGCGGCTGACCCGATTGGCCTTGCCATACATGCGCGCAGCAGGCGAGGGCCGAGTTGTGAATGTCTCGTCCATCTACGGGCTAACCACGACACCGTTCAGCGGGTGGTACCAGGCGTGCAAACACGCTCTTGAGGCCGCGTCTGACGCCTTGCGCATCGAGGTCACTCGCGATGGCATCAAGGTGGTGCTGGTCGAACCAGGCGGCGTCAAGACTGGAATCTGGGATGAACTCAACGAAAACGTCGCTCGTCATGCTGGGTCGGACTACGAGGTCGGCTACCAAAGGACTCGCAGTTTGCTCAAGCTTTTCGTGGGCCTCATGGGTGAGCCCGAGGGCGTCGCTAAGTGCATCGGCAACGCCCTCACCTCGCGTTCACCGCGGGCCCGCTACCTTGTCGGACCCGATGCTCGTGCCGTTGCCGCCGCCCAGCCCTTCATCCCGACCAGGCTGAAGGATCGCATCACGCGTCTCGTCGTTGGTCTCTGAGCTCGGAGCATCGACAGGGCTTGGGCCCTCGATATTTCGGTTCCATGAGAGGTCGTTCGGTCGGCTCAGGGCATCCTGTAACTGCCCGTTCCCTTTCTCTTCGCAGGCTTGTGTTCCAGCGTGGACAACCGGGATCGTTCAAGGCAGGCGCTACAGAGCGCGTTGGTGGATCGCGGCGGGCTGTTCGCTTGATCCAGGAGCCGTTGGATGGCGGCAGCGACCTGCGCAGGGCAAGCTCATGGGGTGACCAACGGACAGATTGCGCTTGGGGGCGTCAACGGCGTCGCACATCCGATGTTTGCACCCGTGGTGTCGTATTTCGGCGAGCTGTTCAACCCGGGCAGTAGAGGTGGTGGCGCCCTGGCAGTGCGCTGGCACGGCCAGCCCGTGGTGGACGTGTGGGCTGGCTTTGCCGACCGCCGCCGGTCCCAGCCCTGGGAGAGAGACACGGTCACCATCTGCTTCTCGACCACCAAAGGCGTGGCCTCCACCGTCATCCATCGCCTGGCCGATCGTGGTCTTGTGGAGTACGAGGCTCCCGTGGCGAGCTACTGGCCGGAGTTCGGCGTTGCCGGCAAGCAAGCCATCACCGTGCGAGAGCTCCTCAGCCACCAGGCCGGCCTGCACTCAATGACCGATCTCGTCGGTCGCCCGGAGGACCTGCTCGATCACATCGCCCTCGAGAATCGACTGGCCGCCCGGCCGCCCGACCCGTGGCCGGGGCACCCCGCGTACCACGCGATCACCTACGGGTGGCTCCTGGCCGGGTTGGCCAGAAGGGTGACCGGGCTTGGCATGGCCGACTTGGTGCGTGAGGAGCTCGCCAGGCCTCTCCACACCGACGGCTTGGGCATCGGAATGCCGACCGACGGTCTCCGGCGCTTCGCATCGCCCATCGGTAGGACTCCGCCTGTGCGCCCCACCCCGCGTCTCTTTGCCAACATGAGCGCCAGATCCATGCCCACGCTCCGTAAGGTCGAGCTGACGCGCCGTTTTCTGGAGGCGCTCTACGTTCCGTACTTCGACCAAGTCCTAACCGGCCCGTCGCCGTTGGTGCTGAACACCGAGATGCCGTCGGTGAATGGCCTGTTCTCGGCTCAGGCCCTGGCCAAGCTCTACGCGGCCATTGCCAACGACGGCGAGGTCGAAGGAGTACGGCTCTTGTCGCCGGAGACGGTAGGTATGTTGAGCAAGATCCAAACCAGAGCTCACGACGCCGTCATCGGCATGCGGATGAATTGGCGCATGGGATACCACCGAGCCGGGGCACGAGGGTACCGGGGTGACTCCGCCTTCGGCCACTACGGCTTTGGAGGCTCGGGAGGTTGGGCGGATCCAATCAGCGGATTGTCCTTTGGCTTTGTCACCAACGAGCTGAAGCTGATTCAGGCTCCGGTGGGGGGCGATCATCGAATCTTCCGTTTGGCGGGACTGGTGCTCCGATCAGTTAGAGCAATGCGGGGCTGACGCGGCGAGCACGACGCTGTTGATCGTGCCGGTCACCGCACGCTGCCGATTAGGGAGGGGCGGCGCGAGGGCGCCAGTGTCGGAAGGCGTCCGAGCCCGATCCTTCCCACACGTTTTACGAGACCCCTCCGTCCGTCCGTAGGTTGGGAGATTGAGGTGGTGGTGGGTGGTGGTTGGTTGGTCGGTCGGTCGGTCGAGGGAGGGTCCGTCCGTCCGTCCGTGGGCTATCGACATAACCCCCTCGGCCTGGGGATAAGCGAGTCGGTTGGCGGTCGTTTCCCACGCTATTGCTCCCGATTTCCCATATTGTTGCGGCGGCAAAGAAGCCTGGGAAAGCCCAGGCCAGAGGCGGCAGATGACATTCTCGGGCCTTCTTGGTCACGTCAGCATGACACCGGGACTTGCAGGGGCGCTTCGAGCGGACACGCTCCAGGCCGCAGCCGTGATATGGGTTTCGGTCGCTGACAGCACGTCTGATCGCGGCGCACGGCGATGCAGAGCGCAACTCTGGCGTGCTGAGGTCCGGAAGTTTGCCTAAAGGGTCGCGGTCGAAAACGGCACCGCTTCCTCATGGACAAGCTGTCCCAAGATTGCTCCTCGCAGCTAGTGCCATGTTGGAAACTGACCAAAAAGGCTCCCATAGCACGTAGCCGCACGCGACATTCCGACCTGCGCTTCCTGGTGCGACAAGCTTTTACCGAGGACGGAACAGCGACGCTGTAGGAGCTGCGCAGATCGCGCTGAACCCGTGCAAGGCGAGGCCGACCGTAGGCAGGTCCCAGCCGGGGCTGCTGATTGGGTACTTCCGCCTGACCTGCCGAAGTGTCAAGTACGCCGGGGGATTGACCACGGCGATTGGCATTTAAGTGACTTTCGACCCTAGGTCCACGAGACGTTGGAAGTGGAAGGTTGAAGCATGGGGCGTGCACACGAGGTGATTGACGAGTTTCGAGAACCGACCCGATCGAATAGTGACCGGCACCGACCGGCATGGAGCCGATGTACGGTGGCGCTGCTAGCGGTCATGGCTGTCGCCGGACTGCAGGGTGCGACGGTAACGGCAGCCCACGCAAGCACGTCACAACCGTATGCGTGGATGCAGTTGAATCCACACGCCAGCCCGTCGGCCCGATACGGCGCCTCCGTCGCCTTCGACCCTGCTACGCAGAATCTGGTCCTCTTCGGAGGAGAAGCCAATGGATCGGCGGTCGCAGACACGTGGACGTTCGGCAATGGCACCTGGACCCTGCTCTCTCCACCGACGAGCCCTCCGGCGCGAAGCGGGGCATCAATGACCTACGACGCGGCCATCGGTGACCTCGTGCTCTTCGGTGGCGCCGACACTTCAGGCAATGCCCTCAACGACACTTGGACCTGGAACGGAGAAACCTGGTCTCAACTGCTACCTTCGTCGAGTCCTCCGGCGCGGGTGAACGGATCGATGGCGTACGACCAGGCGACCGGAGTCGTTGTCTTGTTCGGCGGCCTCGGCGACTTCGCCTCTGGCGGCTTCGCCGACGACACGTGGCTCTTCAACGGCACCACGTGGAGCGAGCTCTCCCCTCCGACGAGTCCCTCCGCAAGACAACTGGCATCCATGGCGTACGACCCGGCGACGCAGAGGATCATCCTCTTCGGTGGTGAAGATCCGCCATCCGGTTCCGAGTCCCCGAAGATCTTCGAATCGCTGTCTGATACATGGAGCTTCGATGGCAGCACCTGGACACAGCTGTCGCCCTCGACCAGTCCGCCCAGTCGGTGGGGCGCGTCCATGGCATACGACCCCGCCATCACTGAGCTCGTGCTGGTGGGCGGGCTCCTCGTTAACAGCGGCAGCAGCGCCGACACCTGGCTCTGGAACGGTCAGACTTGGACGCAGAACGCCGTTGCGACCAACATGGCCAGTCGCGATGGAGCGGCCATGGACTTCGACCGGTCGACGGGCGAACTGGTGCTCTTCGGCGGAGAGAGCCTGAATGGCTCGACGCCCTACGCCGACACTTGGGCCTTCGCGCCGGCGGCTGGCTACTGGCTCGTCGGCTCCGACGGCGGTGTGTTCAGCTTCGGATCGGCGCCCTACGAGGGCTCTGTTCCGGGACTCGGCATCCACTTGAACGACATCGTCGGGATGGTGCCTGAACCCGACGGGACCGGCTACTGGCTCGTCGGCTCCGACGGCGGTGTGTTCAGCTTCGGATCGGCGCCCTACGAGGGCTCTGTTCCGGGACTCGGCATCCACTTGAACGACATCGTCGGGATGGTGCCTGAACCCGACGGGACCGGCTACTGGCTCGTCGGCTCCGACGGCGGTGTGTTCAGCTTCGGATCGGCGCCCTACGAGGGCTCTGTTCCGGGACTCGGCATCCACTTGAACGACATCGTCGGGATGGTGCCTGAACCCGACGGGACCGGCTACTGGCTCGTCGGCTCCGACGGCGGTGTGTTCAGCTTCGGATCGGCGCCCTACGAGGGCTCTGTTCCGGGACTCGGCATCCACTTGAACGACATCGTCGGGATGGTGCCTGAACCCGACGGGACCGGCTACTGGCTCGTCGGCTCCGACGGCGGTGTGTTCAGCTTCGGATCGGCGCCCTACGAGGGCTCTGTTCCGGGACTCGGCATCCACTTGAACGACATCGTCGGGATGGTGCCTGAACCCGACGGGACCGGCTACTGGCTCGTCGGCTCCGACGGCGGTGTGTTCAGCTTCGGATCGGCGCCCTACGAGGGCTCTGTTCCGGGACTCGGCATCCGCTTGAACGACATCGTCGGGATCGGCGACAGCTGAGGTCGCGCTCGTATTCGCTCTTGCGAAGCTCATCCCGGGCGGAGGAACCGACGGGATGCTCCCGGTAAACCGGCTCTGACGTGTCTACGCGCCCGAAGAGGCGATCATGACCATCGTCGACCAGAACGTGTGGGTGCCGAGAATCCCATCCGCATCACGCGACCAGGCGATACTCATGAATGAGACCACCAAGCCTGTCGGCTCGCACGACCCTCTCGACAGGAGCTGTCGATCTCACTTCGGTCGGCGCCTGTGGGCAGGGAGCTGTCTGACCTCGCGAGCGATGCGGGCGGTGGGTGTTGTAGTGATCCACAAACTCGCCGAGCACGTTTGGCAAGCAATTGATGGCATTGGATTCCCCGCAGTCGTGGGAGTTCGAGCACTCGGATGAAGGCGGGTGTAGAGGAAGGAGAAGGTCATCGTCCACCGTCATTGCCCAGGCGTCGGTGTCGCAACTCTCCTGCTCAGGGCGGGTGGATGACATTCTCGGAACCCACACGGTCAAGCCAACCGACGGACTGCGCCGACACCTTGACGGAGGTGTTCTTCGCCACTTTGACCAGCCGCAGAGCCCGCTGGTCCGGTTTTGTCGACGCAAAAGCGCTGGTTTTGTCGACACCCCTACGTACGCCGTCCGTCCGTGGGCGAGGGGGTGTCCGTGGGCTATCGACATAACCGCTCCACCCTGGGGGTACGAAGCACCCTTCCAGGCCCAGTTCCCACGCTATCGACGGCGATTTCCCACGTATTTGTCGCCGCAACTGGATTCGGAAGTCCCAGGTGAATGGCGTGAATGAGTTTTCGGCACCCACACCTGGCCGGTGACGCCGGCTGACACCGGGAGGGTTGTGACACAGAAAGTGCAGCCAGTCGTGCCGTCGACGCACCCTGGGGGCGGGGGGAGCCGGGGGTATCGTCGGCCTATGGACAACGACCGCCCCCCCGGCGGCTCGAATGACGGGCTCGAATTCGTCCCCGACCCCGCCGCCAAGGAGCGCGCGCTCGAGCAGTTCGCCACCTGCTTGAACCCCCAGAAAGTCCGGGTCCTGCGGGCGGCCGGCCTCGACATGATCGAGGCCCAGCGGTCGGGCCCGTGGGTCTGGGACCTCGACGGTCGCCGGTTCCTCGACTGCTTCACGTCAGCCGGGTCGTTCAACGTCGGTCGCCGCAACGCACGGGTGGTGGCCGCCGCGCGCGCCGCGCTCGATCGGCTCGACCACGGCAACTTCCTGCTCTGCTCTAGAGAGAAAGCCGAGCTGGCGGCAAAGCTGGCCGAGATCACTCCGGGAGACCTCTCGTGCACGATGTTCGGCACCGGCGGGGGTGAGGCGATCGACTTCGCCATCAAGCTGGCCCGGGGGGCCACGGGACGCCCCCGGATCGTCTCGGCCGTCAACGGCTACCACGGCCATACCGGGTTCGCGCTCTCCGCCAACGGCCGGGCCGCATTCCGCCAACCCTTCGAGCCGCTCATGCCCGAGTTCGTCCAGGTGCCCTTCGGGGACCCCGACGCCCTGGCGGCCGTGCTCGACGAGCACACCGCTGCCGTGCTGCTCGAACCGGTGCAGGGCGAGGGGGGGATCGTGGTGTCGCCGCCCGGGTACCTGGCCGCGGCGCGCACCGCCTGTGACCGGGCCGGGGCACTGCTGATCCTGGACGAGATCCAGACCGGGCTCGGCCGGACGGGGCGTTGGTGGGCGAGCGAGCACTTCGGCGTGGTGCCCGACATCATGGCCACCGCCAAGTCCCTCGGCGGGTCCCTGGTGCCGATCTCTGCCACCGTCTTCACCGAGGACCTCCGGGAGTTCCTGATCCCCAACCCCTTCATCCACCTATCGACGTTCGGCGGTTCGGACCTCGCCTGCGCGGTTGCGCTCGAGGTGATCGCCGTCATGGAGGAAACCGACCTGGTCGCCCACGCGGCCGCCATGGGTGAGCAGCTCTTCGCCGGGCTCGGGACCCTCGCCGCCGCGCATCCCGACGTCATCGCCGACGTGCGGGGGCTCGGGCTGATGAACGGTGTCGAGTACGCCGAGGACTCGATGGGGCCGCGCATGTCGTACCACCTGGCGCGCCACGGCGTCTTGGCCGTCTACAGCGGGAACCAGCCGGCCGTCATGCGCCTGATGCCGTCGCTCGTGATCGAGCCGGCCGAGGTGGACTTCCTGCTCGAGGCGCTCGAACGTGCCATCAGCGACCTGGTGGCGGGTGCGGGTCCCGAGGAGCCCACCCCGGCCCGGCCCCGTCGTCGGCCGGCGCGTCCGGCCCCGGCGCCAGCGGGCTGAGGGGACGACCGTGGCGGAGTGGGGGGAGCTAGCCGAAGCCCTCGCCGACTACACGGTCAACTGCAACGGGAACGAGCGGCTGCGCAAGATGCAGCGGGACTGGTCGAGGACACTGCACTTCATCTGTGCGGACAACGGGACGACCTTCTCGATGATGGTCGAGCGCGGCGAGATCCTGTCCACCCCCGAGGGCCACGTCGGCACGCCGGACATCGTGGTGATCGCGGAGTCCGAGATCTTCTGCGACATGTTCTGGGGAGACCTGAACCCAGTACAGAAGTACCTGCGCGGTGAGATCACGGTCAAGGGCTCTCAAGAAGACGTCATGCGCCTGGACGCCATCAGCTTTGTGATCTGGCCCGACGCCTGATGGCCGACGCCGGCGCGGCGCACCCCGGGGGAATGGCCCTGCGGCGGTCGATCGGCACGGCCACCGCCACGGCCACCTCCGCCGGCCTGGCCTTCGCGGCGATCGACTACCTCGGGGTGGTGTCGGTTCTCGCCTACGCCCCGGGTGCCACCGCCATCCCGGCCATCTTCATCGGCGGCGTGATCGTGCTGCTCGTCTCGGGGATCTTCTCCGAACTGAACGGCCTCTACCCGTCGGCCGCCGGCATCCGCCTCTACCTCGGCCGGACCGTGGGCGACCGCACGGCCCTGGGGGTCACATTCACCTACATGACGACGGTGGTCCTGGTCATCGCGGCCGACGCCTTCCTCATCGGGGCGGCCGTCCGCCACGTCCTGCGGGAGCCCGCCGCGCTCGCCTACGTGTGGATCGCCGTGCTGCTGGGATTGGCGACCGCCGCCAACCTCCGCGGTGTGCGCCTGGCTGGCTGGGTGCAGACGGTCGTCACCTACACCGTGCTGACCGGCACCGCCGGGCTGTCGGTTGTCGCCCTGTTTCACGTGGGCGGTGCGTTCCCGCACCCCTTCGACCTGTTCGGCAAGGGCACCTTCTCGGGGGTCCAGGCGGTGGCCTTCGCCCTCTTCCTGTACGCGGCGTTCGAGTGGGTCACCACCACGGCGGAGGAGGCCCGCACCCCGCCGGTCATCACTCGGGCCCTGTTCATCGCCCCCGTCCTCATCTGGCTGGCGGCCAGCCTGTTCGCCCTGGGCCTGGCCCACCTCGTGCCGCTCGACCACCTCCATGACAGCGCCTACCCGCAGCTGCTGCTGGGCCAGGCGGCATTCGGAACCGTGGGCGAACTGTGGATGTTGGCGCTGACCGTGCTCACCGCCCTCAACACGTTCAACGGTGGTTTTCTTGTCGCCTCGCGTTTCATCTATGCGGCGGCCCGGGAGGGGAACCTCCCGCGCCCGTTTGCCCGGCTGAATCTCCAAGCCGTGCCGTGGCTGGCCGTGACCTCGTTGGCGCTGGTCTCCGCGGCCGTCGCCGCCGTGGTCTTCGCCACCGGGCAGTGGCTCCTCCTGGTGGCCGTGGGCGCCACCATCGAAGCGGGGATCTACGCCATCGGCTCGCTCTGCGTGGTGGTGTTGCGGCGCCGCGAGACCCGGGCGCGTCCTTTCCGGCTTATCGCCGGGAAGCCCCTGGCCGTGTTCGGGATCGTGCTCTTCAGCGTGCTGTTCGTGGCGACCGGGTTCTCCGACCCCAAGGACGCGCGCCACCTCTCGGTCGCTCCGATCAGTGTGATCGTGGTCCTGGCGTCGTTGTCCACCGCATACGTGCTGGTCGTCGTGCCGAGGCTGCGCGCCGCGGCCGCCGCCCGGGCGGCGACCGCTCGCCCCCCCCGCCGCCCGCCCCGGCCCGCCGCCGAGGCGGAGGACCCGTCCCGGGTACCCCCGTCCCCTCGCCCGCCGTCGGACGTGCCCCGCTGAATCCCCTTGTTTGGGACCTTCTGCCCTTGGAAGCTCGCCTCCGAGACACGGAGTCTGTTCCCCTGGGGGACGGATCGCGGAAATCAAGGGGGCGGTGGCGCAGCATCCGTCGACGGCGGCGCACTGGGTCAGCGCACCGATTTCGATCGGGCACCCCGCTGGTACTTCACCGCTCTCTGTGTCAGCGGTGACGCAACCGACGTCGCCTCCCGATGCCACGCAACTTCGAAGATCCGACAGGCTCGGCGATCTCATTCACGAGTCCGAAGTGGCTGCGTGAGACCTACGGATGAGGTTTTCGGCACAGGGCGCCATCGTCAGCTGAGAAACGTTCACTACTGTGACCAAAAATGGCCAGGACACAAACGCCGGGCACCGGCCCCGGCGCCGAGCATCGTGGTCGGCGGCTCACCAAGGCGAGCGAAGGCCGACTTCGCGCGCTCGGTGAGCGGACCCCGGCTCTGAGCGCCGACATACTCAGGACCATCGCCAAGGAGCGGGCCGAGCGCGCGGGACGATACGTCCTCGGGGGGGTCGTGGCGGTGCTCGTCGGAGCCCTTCTCGGTCTGCAGTGGTTCCGCCCGGTGCCCTCCCCGGTGTTCCGCTCCACCGTGTCGATGTCGGTGCGTCTCCCGGGATCGCTTCCTTCGCTGCCGTGGCCGACCACGGGTTCAGCGGCACTGTCGGTAGAGGGAGCCGGGAGTCTCGGGCACGTGGGGAGCACCCGCCCCGCCCCTATCGCCGGCCTCGCGACGGTCATGACGGCCTATGTCGTCCTCCAGGACCATCCGCTGGTCCCCGGTGCCGCTGGAGCCGCTATCCCCCTGACGGCGGCGACGATCGCCGCCGCCCAGGCCGAGGTGGCCACGCAACAGGCGGTGGTCCCCGTGGTGGCCGGCGAGACATTGACCGAGCTCCAGGCCCTGGAAGGCCTGCTCGTCGCGCAGGGGAACGACATCGCCACCCTGCTCGCCGACTGGGACGCTTCGAGCACGGCGGCCTTCGTGGCCAAGATGAACACCGCTGCCCATGCGCTCGGCCTCGGCTCCACCACGTTCACCGACCCGAGCGGGTTGGACCCGGGGTCCGTGAGCACGCCGGCCGACTTGATCCGGCTGGGTGAGGCGGCCATGGCGATCCCCGCCTTCCGGCAGATCGTGGCCACGGCGCAGGTGACCCTGCCTCTGGCCGGACTGGTCTACAACCTCGACTTCGATCTCGGTCATGACGGGATCGTCGGCATCAAGACCGGATCCGACGCCGCGGCCGGCGGGTGCTTTCTCTTCTTGGCCCAGCAGAACGTGGGTGCGAAGAGCACGACCCTTCTCGGGGCGGTGCTCGGTCAGCAGACGATCAGTCCCAACGACGCCGCCGTCGACGTTGCCGACGCTTTGGCGAGGGCCGCTTTCGCCGCCATCAGCACGTTCCGCCCCTTTCCGTCGGGGCAGCTGGTGGGGCGGATCGTGACCTCCTGGGGCACGTCGGTACCGGTGACGGCATCGAAGGCGTCGGGCCTGGTCGGCTGGCCCGGCCTGAGAGTGCCTGTCCAGGTGCACGTGGGGGCGTTGCCGTCGACAATCGCCAGCGGCGCCTCCATCGGCGTGCTCAGAGTCGCCCCCGGCGGCTAGAACATCGACGTGGTCCTGCGGGGCTCGCGCCGCCTCCCAGGCCCCTCGGCGATCTGGCGGCTCACGCGCTTGTAGCCGTGGAGCCAGTCTTTCGATGTTCTCGAGCACGAAGGCGTCAGTTCCCACTCCGTTGCGTACCGTCCCTGCCGGCACTGGCCCGGGGGCTGCCAGGTGAACCACTGGAACCGCCCGACCGCAATCGCGTAAGGCCAGGCTGTTGCGTCTTCTCCGACAGAATCGTCCAGCCGACGATGGTGGACGTCACAATCGGCCTGCCCGTGAAGGGGAAGCGGTATTACTCGGACCCGATGCCCCCTCGGGGTCGGAGCAACTAACGCCACAATGGGCGGTCCGCCTGCCGATGCGGTCGCCCCTGGCCCCTCCACCGGGAGCGCCCGAAAGCCCCAGTTATCTCATCGAACTGCGTGCACTTCCTGCAGGTTGGGAGGGCTTTCGGGATGGGGAGAGCCGTGTCGATGCGGAGTCCGCACTTGCTTCGACCCGTAACGGCGGACTGGATGTGCTGGACGGTAGGCGGGTCATCAGAGGGGATCAAGCCGTAGATAGAACGCGACACCATGGGTTCAACGGTACGCCGATGCCTGCCGTCGGCCAGAGTCCTTGGACCTCTGCCTTCTTATTACCGCACGGATTTCTTGAGTGTCGCCTGCTGCCTGTCGTGAGCAGGGTTGTCCCTTGGCATGACCGAGCGATACCACCTGCGGGAGCAAGTGCGGGTTGTTGGCCCACGCGTGATCGTCCATCGTCAAGGGCAGCCAGGCCTAGCTCCTGGGAGGGCCGGAGCCGTAGCGACCTCGACCATCGATGAGACCGTCAACTTCTATGGAGAATCGTTCGAGCTTTTCGAGAAATGCTTCCTTTGTGGTGGGGTCATCTCCCGAGTCCTTGTTCTGTCTTGTCACCCAGACCGGGGAGGGTGGTTGTCCGGCGCATGACCGACCAAGCTGTCTGCGCCATCCTCCAAGGCCCGCGCCGCCAAGGCCAATGTGCAAGCCTTCTCGCCCCCTGACCTGCGCCGCTCCGCGTGTCGGACGTCCTCGATGCCGGGGTCGATATCTCCGCGGTGCAGCGTTTCGTGGGACACGACAACGTGACCACCACGGCCCAAGCTAAGTGACCGGCGTGACACTCGCCGCAAGGCTTAGACTGTTTGGGAGGCGGGCGAGAGAGGTCGCCGTGGCGAAGTACCTCGTGCAAGTGGGTTATACGGCAGAGGCGTGGGCCGCCATGAGTCGTGAGCCGCAGAGCGTCATCGAGCGGGTGCGACCATCGGCAGAGGCACTGGGCGGGACGATCGAGAGCCTGTTCTTCTGCTTTGGCGACTATGACCTCGTCGGAATCGTCGACTTCCCCGATAACCGGGCCGCCGCCGCCTGGTCCATGGCAGTAAGCAGCGGCGGCGACGTGCACGCGTTCAAGACGACGACGCTGCTCACCGTCGAGGAAGGCGTGCACGCCCTGGACCAGGCGTCGGCGGCTGCCCACGCTCATCACCGCCCGCGGCCTTCCACGCCATCTTGACCAGCCTTGGGGTTCTAGCGTCGTGCAGCGCTTCGTCGGGCACGCCAACGTGACCACGACGGCGAGATATGACCGACGAGGTGAAGGCAGGTGCTTGTGACCATCGTCCCTGGCGGCACGGGTGCAAGAGGGCGACACTGTCCTGGTGCGGTCGCCGCTGACCTCTGGGGTGACAGCCGACCACTGCCGTGGCATCCAGGAGAATGGGGGCGGGACGGAAGAGGGTGATGTCGTGGGCCTGCATTCGGTCTCAGGTGACGTAAAGACGGCGAACCAATCGCGTTTCGGGCCGGGGAGGTCGTCTCCGATCCCGCCGAGGCCGCCCCCGATTCCTCCTTGGCCTCCCCCGATTCCCCCAGAACCCCCGATTCCGCCCGAACCGACGCCTCCGCCCTTACCACCTCCGATGCCGCCGTTCCCCGTGCCCCCGGAACCACCGGTCCCCCCTGAGCTGCGCCGTGACTTGAGGTGACTGCTCGTGGCTCAAGTTGGCATCGATCCGGATTTTCGAGCTCAGTGAAGAATGATTGACCGCCCCGAGCGTCCGATACCGAGGAGTAGGTTCGGCCATGACTTCACACCAGACACCTCACAAGGGAAGGTGACCCATGCCCGACGTCGGTGATCGCGTTCGCTTCGCTTCCAGGAAGGTCGACGAGGCGCCCCGCGAGGGTGTCGTAACGGGCGTCACAGGAGGACTCCTCCGCATCAAGTGGACGACAGGGGAGGAGTCGACGGTCGTGCCCGGCCCCGGTGCGGTCGCCGTCCTCGGCAAGGTAGGGACATCATCGGGCAAGAAGTCTGCGGCTCCGGCGAAGGCGGCCGAATCGGCCACGAAGTCGGCGAGGAAAGCCACAAAGAAGACGACCCCGTAGCCTCTTCAGCCTGATATCGGATTATTCCCGGCGCAAGTAGGCTCGATCGGCTGGCTCTTGCCTAGGCATTGTGAAGAGACGCCAGGCGAGGCTTAGTCTCTTGGCAACCACGGAAGAGGGAGACAAGCATGGCTGAGAGCGTGTACAAGGTCATCGAACTCGTCGGCACCAGCGAGGAATCCTGGGAGAAGGCTGCCAGCGCGGCGGTGGCCAAGGCGGCTGGGTCACTGCGCGACCTTCGCATTGCCGAAGTGGTCGAACTGGATCTCCAGATCGAGGGTGGGCAAGTCAAGGCCTACCGAGCCAAGGTCAAGGTGTCATTCAAGTTCGAGAGCGGCGACTGACTGATCTCCGCCTGAATGGCCGAGCGTGAGGTCGTCAGCATCGTTTGGTAGGAGGAGCCACCGCATTGTTGTGACCTACGTCACGGGGGAGTCTGACTTTCGCTCGGCTCATCCGCATCACGCGGGTACCAGTAGGGATCACGCGATAGTCAGGCTTGTCAGGGCAGTGGGATGGGGCGCTCCCTGGCCGGGGTGGTCGCAACCGGCACATCCCGAGGGTCAGCCGAAATGACCCCAGCGCGTAGCAGTTACAAGAGGCCAACCCGTAGGCGGCAGGCACTTAGAGAGCCAGCCCGCCAAGCTCCCGAGACGCTAGAACCGAAGCCCGGCGTCGCCACAATCATGAATCAGGCACATACCGGTCGCTGAGAATCAGTCTCTACGCTGTCGGCTGACCTTCCGCCGACGGGTTGTGGTCCGACGCCTCCTCCACCTCGTAAGGCCCGAAAACTCGATCCGTCGTTCAAGCTGCGCGCTCGTATTCGTCGATCAGACCTCCCAGCCGGTCACGTCGATGGATGAGCTGCTGGTGGGAGCGCGAGGGCGCTGCCAACACAGAAAAGGGCAATGCAGGCGCGGGGATCTGCTGGGACAGTCCCTGATGCGGGCGAAAGCCGTTGTAATGCCGGGCGTAGCTGCGAAGGATTCGTTCAAGATGGCGTGCGTTGACGACGAGCAGGTGATCGAGACACTCAGATCTAACGGTCCGAACGAACCGTTCCGCGTAGGCGTTGGCGTTCGGCGTCCGGAACGGAGTCATGAGGATCTGGGCACCCTCGGACCGAAAGACCTCGTCGAAGGCCATCACGTACTTCGTGTCACGGTCGCGGGGTACGAACTTGACGTGGATCCTCTCGTCGGCCAAATCACCCGCTATGTTCCTGGCCTGCTGGGTGACCCAGCTCGCATTGGGGTGGGCGGTGACCCCAGTGATCCATACCCGCCTGCGGCCGATCTCAAGAAAGAACAAGACGTAGAGTCGGTGCAGCAACACAGTGTCAACGCTGAAGAAGTCGGTGGCCACGATGTGAGAGGCCTGGGCACGGATGAACTCCCGCCACGTGGTGGTTCGGCGAGGTGCTGGCCCGAGTCGGTGATCGAAGAGGATCCGGGCAATGGTGCTGGCGGCCATGTGGGCCCTCGTGCTCGGCGGACCGACGAGGACCGACCTCTTGCAGTGCCTTGCCTGGCTCGAGGGCATCGTGATCGTCTTCGCCCCTCTCGGCGCCTGGCGGTGCCGCCACGCGATCTCAGGGACCTAGCTCCAGCGTTCGAATCGGCCAACTTGCCCTCGCCGAGCCGCCCGGGAATTCGGGTGAAATGGTCCTAGTCTGTGGTCGTGGAGCAGCTCGGCGGCCTCGATGCGGCCTTTCTCTACGGCGAGACGCCGACCATGCACCTGCATGTCTGCGGACTGCTGATCCTCGATTCGTCCACGATGCCTTCCGGCTACTCCTATGACGCCATCCGCACCATGGCCCACGAGCGCTTGCCGAAGATCCCCTCCGTTCGCCAGAAGCTAGCCACTGTGCCACTCAACCTGGCCCGGCCGTTCTGGATCGACGACCCGGACCTGGACGTCGATCGCCATCTCCATCGGGTCGTCCTCGAGCCCCCGGGCGACGAACGGTCGCTGGCAAATCTCGTCGGTGACATCGCCAGCTGGCCCCTACGCCGCGACCGCCCCTTGTGGGAACTGTGGGTGATCGAAGGGCTGGCCGATGGACGCGTGGCCATCCTCGTGAAGATGCACCATTCGACTATCGACGGCGTATCGGGTGCCAACATGATGGAGCACCTGCTCGACCTCGAACCTGTGCCGCCGCCCCCATCCCTGGCCTCGAATGAGTGGCGAGCTAAGTCACCGCCGAGCCCCCTCGAGCTACTGGGTCGTGGCCTGGCCACTCGGCTCGCTGAGCCCCTCGAGCTTGCCCGACTTGTGCCGGCAACCGCCTACCACCTGGTGACCACCTTGTGGCGGCTCGGACGGCAGGGAGAAAGTGGCGCGCCAACGGCCAAGCCGTTCACTGCGCCGCGCACCCTATTCAACGCCACCATCACCGCGCGCCGATCGATCGCCTTTACCGATGTTGCCCTGGCCGACATCAAGAAAGTCAAGGTCGCATTCGGGGTAACTGTCAACGATGTCGTGACGGCCGTCATGGGTGGCGCCCTTCGTCATTATCTCGAAGATCGTGGCGAACTTCCCGATCGTTCGCTTCTTGCCGCTGCGCCTGTGTCCGTCCTCGATCAGACCCCCGAACGAGCGGGAATGACCAAGGTCTCGGTGATGTTCTCCACCCTCGCCACCGACGAAAAGGACCCCATCGAACGGCTCCGGACCATCGCCGCCGCCAACACCCGGGCCAAGGAAATCCATCAGATGGTGGGTGCCGACACGCTCATGCGGTGGGCCGAGCACTTCTGGCTCAACGCCTTCGCCCTCGGCGCTCGCCTGTACTCGACCCTGCACGCCGCCGACCATCATCGAGTCGTGCACAACCTCATCCTTTCCAACGTGCCTGGTCCACCGATCCCCCTATACATGGCCGGCGCCCGCCTGGTGGGCCTGTACCCGCTTGGGCCCATCACGGACGGGGCGGGGTTGAATGTGACCGTGTTGTCGGAGGAGGACCGAGTCGGCTTCGGTGTCATCACGTGCCCCGATCTCGTGCCGCAGGTGTGGGACCTGGCCGACGCGATTCCCGTCGCTCTGGGCGAGCTCGTCGAGGCCGCCGCCCAGATTGGCCGCGCCCCCTGAACGACGTGTGCCCGTGCGCGGCCGGCTGAAACCCCGGACCGTGAAGAGGACTTCGTTCGGGTCGATCTAGGGCTCTGGAAACGAGCTCGTCATAGCGTCATCGACCAGCTGCCTGACTATGGGGGACCAATAGAAACCCACGTGACCGCCGGCGTAGGCGGCCAAAGTGGGTCGGTTCCAATGCAGCCAGAGTCGCCGAGCCTGGCCGAAGGTAGACATCCGGTCGGCTAAACCCGCGAAGATATAGCGACGCTCGAAGGGGACCTTGCAGTGCATGGCCAGCGGCGAAACGACGCTGTGCACGTCGTCCGCCGCTGGCCCCAGGACCCCGAAGTCAGCTGCAAGGCGTGCGCCGTGCGACCCGCTATGCCTGCGAAAGAGGTCGGGCAGATCGACCACCGGGATGCCGGCGATCACGCATGCCAGATCGTCCTCCAGGGAGGCAACGAGCGCCGCCACGAGTGCTCCCAGCGAGTACCCGATTACACCAACGCTCTCCGCACCCTGGGTCTCTCGTAGCCAACGGATGACCCGGCGCACGTCCCAGGTGGCCTGGGCCATGCCGTGCATGCTGTCGACCAGGTCGATGGTCATGAGGTCCTCGCCGCGGACTCGGCCCGACGCCCTCGGTCCATGTAGCGGCAGGACCGGCACCACGACGTTGATCCCCCGACGATGCAGCTGCGGCGTGCGAAATGCCCGCAGATCCATCCATGCGTTGGTGCCCATGCCAAAACCATGTACACAGACCAGCCAGGATCGGTGGCCTCGCCCCGGCGCTCGAGAGACCCAAGCGTGCACCGTGTGGTTGGCCTCATGGCTCAACCACCGGCCCCGACCGGCTTCGTCGGAATCGAGCTCCCAGCCACTGGTGAACGTGGTGTGTTCATAGCCGAGGCCAGGCCCACGTTCGTGCCACGCCCGTACGTCCTCGGGCGCCCCGGGGTTCTGGTGGTAGGAAGCCGGATTATCGATCCACCCACGGGCGGAGAAGAGCTCCCGCGTGCTCGCCAGGTCGGCCGCTGCCGGCGCGTAGTCGTCGATGTTCGGCAGCAGGTCCGGGTGGTGGAACATGGCGATCAGCACCTCGTCGAGGTAGGCCTGAAGCGCAAGCGCCGGGGTCGGTCTGACGGGCACGATGCTGTTGTCCTCGCCGGCGCTGGTCGTCCTCCGGTGGCCTCGGGCGAGGAACAGCCCCACCCGGGGACCCGCTCGCAACACGCCAATCAGGCGCGGATCACTGATCAAGTGCCGAGCACCGGAGTAGAGGCGCGTGGCCAGACCCCACGGGGAGAACGATGCGCCGGGAGGTGCCCGGGCCTCGCCACGCGGCCCTGGCGGGATCACGGGACTCGAGGCCGCCTCGGGCTCGGCACCGGACTGGTGTGAACGTGGCAGGTCGGGCTCGATCGGGACTCCGTTGACTCCAGGGATCGCTGATAAACCATGACACTCATGTGAGCTTATGTGCCCCTGGGCCTTTTCACGACTGGCTGACCCCTCCGACCAGACGTCACGCCACATAGAAGTCAGGCCAATGACCCCAGTGCGCCTGAAGGTAGTGAGGCCAGCTCTGCATGGGGTGGATCGAGCACGTTTTCATCATCACTGGCACGTTGCGATCGGGGCCACAATTCCCGGGCCCAACGGCTGCCACAGAACACTTTTTGCCGTCCGCATCGGCGGATCGGAGACGGCTGCGGTGCTGGGTCGGCTCTGGGATAATCGATCATCACAGGTCCGACTTCGGCTCGATAAGGTTGTGAAGCAGGGGGTATGGCATGAGCGACATCACTTCGTTCGGCGTTGTTCAGAAGGCTTTGGCCGTCGGTGATCTTGAGGGGTTTGTGAAACTGTGGGATCCCGACGGGGTATGGACCCACTCGGGCCACTCACAGATCTCTGGACCCCACGCCGGTCACTGGGAGATCGCCGAAATGGTTCGGATCGCACTTGAGGTCAGCGGCGGCACCCTGAAGGCGCAATCAATCGAGTTGGCCGCTGCTGGTGAGGATTCCGTGCTGGGTTACTTCCAGCTTGACGCTCAACGGCCCGGGGCCAAGATCCATCAGTACGGATTCCAGCGGTGGGTAGTCCGTAACGGAAAGATCGTGTCGCTCGACACCGTGTACTGCGATCAGGACGAGTTCGACGAGTTCTTCAAGTAGGCAACCTGTCCTGCGAAACGTGGAAGCCGAGGGCGTACGGATCGTTCACACATCCGTAGTGCTCGGTCATCTAGACGTCGGCGGCACCGGCGCGCCGGAGGTCTGTCTCTGTCTGGACAGGAAAGCGGGGACTTCACAGCTCACGAACATGCTGCTCCCGAACCCCTCCGGGGGCTCGACGTTGACCCGAGGGCAATCCCCGCAGCGTGGTCGTCAGGTTCCGGGGGTACCGGGCAACGGCGGAACAGGAGTGGTGCTGGTCGGGTTGAAGCACACAAACACCTCGTGGGTGCCCTGGACGAAGGCCGGGACGAAGTGGCCGTTCACCACGCGGGCGTCCGACTGGCAGTTCGGCGGCCGGGGCGGCTTGGCCGTGGAATGACCCGTCGTCCAGTTCACAGGCGTTGTCAGCCCGTCTGCCGTGAAGGCCGTCTCGGTGTTGATGGCCGCCACCAGCTTCTTCTGGGTCAGGTCCCGGCCCACCGCCTTCAGGCCGGTCACGAACTGGGCCGCTGCGATCCAGCCGTCCAGGGCCACCTCGTCATACGTGAACGAGGACTCGTACTTCTGCATCTCCCGGATGTAGGTCTCCAGCCCGGGGTAGACGCCAGGGAAGGCTAGGGCTGCTTCGAAGGGCACGTGCTGGAGTCCGAGGTACACGCCTGTGGGTGCCGAAAATCCCATCCGCACCTTTGACCTGGACTTCTCGATGAGCTGAAAGTCAGGTCGGGATCGGCACTGGCTCTTGCCCCTCTGGCAATCGGTGGCGTGTTTCGACCCTTGACGTGGTGATTCCTGGACGAACCAGTCCCCTCTCTGGGACATGTATCGGGAGCCAGGACTCGCGGCGGAGACAGGGCCCACAGGACATGTGGCACCGTCGACTCTCCGTGCTTTGGAGCACGCTCACAGTGCATAAGGAGTCCAGGACGACTTCGGGCGCCAGAGTCACCACCGGGGGAATGCGTGCCTCCAATCTTCATCCCCGAGACCGCGTTCGTGCTGCTCAGACCACGTGGATGGGATTTTCGGCACCCACAGGCCCACTCGCCGCACTGCGGTCGTCACTTCACCCCCTCGCCGTCTGGGCGGGCAGTTGAGCGCGTCGAGCGAGCCAGGAGTGACAACGACCGA
Organism: uncultured Acidimicrobiales bacterium; assembly: GCA_963731665.1. Lineage (GTDB taxonomy): Bacteria > Actinomycetota > Acidimicrobiia > Acidimicrobiales > UBA8190 > Chersky-840. Next base: position 1,172,616 of record CAVSWP010000011.1, read on the forward strand.
TGCCATCACGGGCCATCTTCGGGTCCCGCTTATGGGGCCTTACTGGCTCCGCGGACGTTGAGCTTGGGCAGTCGAACGACGGGCGCGCGATCCTCGTCCTCATCCGGGTCCCGCTGATGGGGCACAAAGACGCCTGTTTGTGACCGGAGATAGGTGAGCACCGCAGTGACCCTGCGGTCGATCAGGCCCTGGCCATCGAGCCCGAGCTTTCGGAAGATGGTGGTGACGTGTTTCTCCACGGACTTCACCGATACGTGCAACTCGGCGGCGATCGCCTTGTTCGACAGCCCGTGGGCCATCTGTTCCAGCACATCGAGCTCACGCACCGAAAGGTCATCGATGGCCGCGCCCTGGCGGCGACGCATGAGGGCATCCACGATGCCCGGATCCAGCACGGTCTGGCCGGCACGGACCTCGCGCAGCGCGCCGAGCACCGTGTCCATGTCGGGGAGCTGTTCGTCGAGGAGATAGGCGATCCGCGATGCGCCCCCGCGTAGCAGCTCGAGGGCGAAGCCGTTACCCCGGTCGGAGATGACCACGATCCCCATGTGCGGGTACTCCTCGCGCAGATGGCGAGCGGCGATGATGGTGTCCATGGTCGTGATGGCCGGGGTGCGGATGCTGACGATCACCGCCTCGGGGGCGAGGTGAGCCACCAGTCCCAGAAGCTCATCGAGGTCCCGGGCCCGCCCCACGACCTCGATATCGGGCACGTCTGTGAGCAGGGCGACCAGTCCATCGCCGATGAGCAAGCTGTCGGTGGCCAGAACCACCGTGATCGGACCCTGATCGGGACACATTTCCGAACTCCTCGCAGGTGGCCGAAAGATCTCGGAAATGGGTGCCAACGTGATCGGCGGCCACGTCAAAAGTCTTGTCGCCAGCATAACGGGGACATCACCGCCGGGATCACGGGGTTTTCATAGGGTGTACCCGCCCACGATTTCGGGTTTTCCCTATATCGGTCCTGCGCGCACTAGTGATCCACTGATGTGGAAGGGGGGCTCGGAGGGAAAACTCCGGCCCTAGTGGCCGAGGGTGAGACCTTGAAACGGGGAAGTGACCGCCGCGCACGGCCACGGAGAACAAGAAACCCAGCATCGCTTCCGAGCTGGCGACGCTGAACAAACATGGGGGTCACGTGCCATATCGGTCGATCGAGGACCCAGCCACGCTCCGTCGTCTGCTGCAGGCAAATCTCCTGCTAGAGGCTGATCTCGATCTCCCCATCCTGCTTCTTCACTTCATTGAGGAAGCGCGATCGATGACCGGCGCTCGGTTTGGGGCCATCGGCGTCCTGAACAATGACCGAACTGCCCTGAACGAGTTCATCACCGTGGGCCTCGACCCTGAGCAAGAACAGAAGATCGGTGCCCGACCGACAGGGCAGGGAGTACTCGGACTGCTCATAACTGACGCCCATCCCCTACGGCTGGCGAACCTTAGCTCCCACCCCGACAGCTTCGGCTTCCCGACCAACCATCCCCAAATGACTTCGTTCCTGGGGGTGCCAATCAGGGTGCGTGACGAGGTGTACGGCAATATCTACTTGACCGACAAGGTGGGCTGGTCCGAGTTTACGATTGACGACGAAGCGCTTGTTGTCGCCCTGGCCCTCGGAGCGGGCATCGCCATCGAGAACGCCCGGCTCCATCAACGGGTCCAACAGCTGGCCGTGTATGACGATCGGGATCGCCTGGCGCGAGACCTGCACGACAACGTGATCCAACGTCTCTTTGCCGCTGGACTTGCCTTGCAGAGCATGGCCGGGATCGCAGCTTCAGCGGGCATCGCAGATCGGTTCCAGGGCGTCGTTCACGACCTCGATGAATCGATCCGCCAGATCCGCTCGACGATCTACGAGCTTGGGTCAATGGAGATTGATCCTGGCCTGCGCTCCAGCATTGTTTCGCTCGTGCGCGACCTCACCCCGGTAGTCGGGTTCGATGTCCAGGTCACCTTTGACGGTCCCGTCGACACCATGGCCTCGGATGAGCTGGCTGAACATCTTCTGGCCGTCATCCGAGAGGCGGTTACCAATGTCGGGCGCCATGCTCAGGCCACCAAAGCGAGGGTGTCTCTGACTGTGAAGGATGGCCTTTGTCGGCTTCAAGTCACTGATGATGGTCGTGGCCTCGACAGTGCGGAGACGGGCCAGAAGGGTCTCGGGCTTGTCAACCTCAGGCGTCGGGCGGAGAAGCTGCATGGACAGTTCGCCACTGAGACGCCGGAATCCGGCGGGATGTCGCTCATCTGGCAGGTGCCTGTCGTCTCATGATGAGACATCCTTCGGCTCGGACGGGACGGAAGAAGGCCCTTCGGCTGTATCGGTGCGATCCCTGGACGACGGATCCTGAGAACAGCGGCCAGAGGTGAAAGAGTGAGCTACGAGCAAATCGACACTGCGGGCAACGACGCCGAGACGTTTGTACGTAGCGAGTCGCAACGCATAGCGCTTCGTCGGAGCTTCGAGAACAGTGAGGCAATGGTGGGATCGGATTCGTGCGAATCCGATCCCATGTCAAACTTGTCTGGAAACAGGACGATCTCAATCCTGGCAACGGCAGACAGCGAGCGAGCGGATCACCATGGGCTCACCTGAAGCATCGCTCCTGGGCGCTCGACTCGACGAGCATCATTCCCCGGAAACCAATGGGCGGATGCCGGTCTGCCGACGCTGCGGAGCGCAGACGGACAGTCCTCTGGGTCGTCAGCATGTCCCGAACGAACGACTCTTAGCTCGTTCGGAGCAATGGCTGAACGCCCAATCGCGAACGCGGCCTACCAGCCGCGCCGGAGAGTCACTCACAAAGTAGATCTGCGCCCGGGATTTGGGCACCCGCTAAGCCTGAGTTCCGGAGTCGCGATCCCCAGCCCGGAGCTGACCCGAGCTATATCCGCGGGCAGGAGCGATCCGGGTCGGGTGCTCGCGGAGCCGGCCTCAGGCAGGGGAGAAAGGAGCCGGCATTCTCGTATGGTCGTAGGCGGAAACGCCGCCATCGAATCGACGGCGTCATCGGATGTCCTGTGAGGGATCCCAACCGCCATGTTGATGTGTGAATACCAAGGGGACGACGCTCAGCTGTGGCGGTTGTAGACCTGGTCAGTCCTAAACCGTGCGACCCAAGAAGGTGTGGGTGCCGAAAATCTCATCCAAGCTGTTGACCTGGAACTTTTTCAAAGGGCGGACGCCAGGTCAGGAGTTCTCGCTCAATTGGCGTCTGCACCCTGAGCCGGAGGTCGCTTTACGACCGATCGTCCGACGCCGGCAGGACCGTTAACTCTCCGTGATCTGTTGTGCGCTGGTGGGTGCACAGACCAACTGGCGATTGTGAGCGGCGGTAGTCACGATCCAAGAAACGAGTGTTCCGATAGGTAGTCGCTCGCACGACATTGGGCCTGGTCAGACCACATGGATGGGATTTTCGGTACCCACAGGCTGCATTGGTGGCGCCTGTAGTCCTGGGACGGCCTGACCGGGGACATTTTCCGAGACGGAGCCTGGGTTGTGGGGATTTGGCAGCTGTTTTGTCGACGCGAAGCGACCAGTTATGTCGGGACCCTCCGTGGGCGAGGGGGTGTCCGTCCGTGGGCTACCGACAAAACTCCTCTGACCTGGTCCGGCACCGCGCCCTTCCGCGGCCATTTCCCACGCTATTGCTCCGGATTTCCCATGTAGTTGTGGACACAAGAATACGGAGAGCTCCCTGGTCGGAGAGCCGGATGAGATTTTCGGCACCCACACGAATGGAACCGTGCATTAGCGCCCTCGGTCTGCTCGATGGCCGTCGAAGCGTGTGACTGGAAGATTATTGGAAGGGTGGGGTCGAGCGGTCAACACTCTCAGCCCCATGGCTGATAGGCATCAGAGAACGGTGCCCTCTCCCGTCGAGAGGCGCATTACCAGATGGGTTGGACACTGGGAGCGCCGCCGGGGTGAGCCAGGAGCATCGGTTCCCTCTAGCGCCGTGTTTCCTCGGACTCGGCAGCCAGTCGAGAAGCGAGTTGACGCGAGATCCCCAATACTCGCCCCACCTCGCTGATCGACGCGCCCTCCTCCTTACCTAACGCGAACAGCGCTAACCGAAGTTGGTGGCGAGCCGCCTCGAACTCCTCGATGGCCTCGGTCACTTGCCGACGTTCCGTGGGAATCCCGGTACCTTGGGCAGCGGCAACTCCGGGCGCCCCGCCTTCGAGGTGCTTGGCGATTTTGACCATGGCCCTTTCGTACCGGCGGAGTTGCTCGCGTAGGAGGGCGGAGCACGCCACGAGATGCGAGATCCGATGCAGCAAACGCTGTCTCTTGGTCGACATTGAGGCCTTTCACCCAGAGGACTTAGCTTGGGCATGGATGACGTTAGTCCACGTGGCAGGCTGCGGACCGAAGGGCCAGGGCCACTGTCCACAGTGGTTGACACTTAGAAACCGGATCGGATCTATCATGGTTGAAAGAGGGAATCTCGACGATTCGGGGGAAGTTGTGGTGATGGAGACAACACAGGTGTCGTCTTCTCCCTCGTTGCAGCAAGAGAAGCACCAGTTCGTCCGGGATCGAATCCGGCAGGCGGCTATGAAGGTGATGGCTCGACGAGGATTCGACGCCACCGTTGAGGACATCGCCAAAGCATCAGGCGTGAGCGCACGCACCATCTTTCGTTACTACCAAAGTCACGATCAGTTAGTCCTCGCCACGGTTAGGGACATGTTCGAGGCTTGCGGTCGTGGCCCTGTCGAGGGGATACCGCGATCCAGCGAAAACCTCGACGGTTGGCTTGAGGGCATGGCAGTGACGATTCACACCAGAAACGCGGTGATCATCGGCGAGGCATTTTGGGACATTCACGTGGCGCGGCACCTCGCATCTGAAACTCTCTCTGAACTTGCCGATCTCCGGCGCGAAGCGCGGCGGCGGGGGGTGCGCTACCTGGCGAGGACAGCCTGGGGGGCGGCAGGGGGAACCGGCGAGCCTCCAGAGAATGTAGTGCTGGCGTTCGCCCTCAACTTCTCGACGTTCACTACGCAGGCGCTCATGGTCGACTTCGACCAGACTCCCGCCCAGATCGGGGTGCTAACCGCAGACTTGTTGAGAATGATTCTCCGAAACGCCGTGGAAACTCAGCGCTGACGAGCCGCTGTCGCTGTGGGTTGATGTGGCTGACCCAGTCAGAGGTCTCTTCCGTCCGACCACGGGGTCAACTCAACTCCGCCTGTGCCCACCCGCCAAATAGTTGTGAATCTCGTAGAACTGAATCTGGGGCGGATGAGGAACGCTGACCACTTCCAAGATAGGAACGAGTTTCTCTTGGGCGAACGTCTCGAAGGCCTCCCGTGTCTCCCACACGTCAAGAACCCGGAAGCCGTCTGCTGTCCCCATCACCCAGTGAAAGAGTTCATGCGGGTTGGCGGGCCCGCCAGGCAGTGCCCCGAGCATCTCGTTGATCTCGTCGTATTGGTCAAGTGAGGCGCCCTCGAAATCGAGCTGCACCGCGACGGCCACGGGGTTCCTCCAGGCGTTGGACCGATCCAGATTGTGGCACATCTTCTTCTACCATCGAAATACCCGCACCTCATTGTGCATCCTCAGGGTTTGGCGAAATTCTCTCAGGACATTGGCGAAACGCGCCCAAGAACGAGTCAAAGCCCAAAGAGTGGAGTCCTGGGACCCGGGGGGGTTCTCCACAGGGGTCCCAGGCACTCCACGAAACGGGGGGTTCAGCGGGAACAGCCCCCGCCCAGAAGGCACCCTATGCCGAGGATTCGGGGTCGTCTACCGGACCCGCCGAGACCGGAGGCTGAGAGGGTGGGGGGCCTCGGGTCCTCCTGGGTTAGCCCGACCGCTCCCATCGAACGGTGCCGTCTCTTCTGAGCACGCGCACCATCCCATTCGCTTTGGCGAGTTCGTCGGCATCCTCCTCGGTCCCAGGGACCCGCTCGGAGTCGCCGTCGGCGTATTCCAGCTCGTACCAGTCGGGCCGGTACGGTTACCACGCCATAGCGACGAACTGACGACTAGTCATGGCTTGTCCACCGAAACCCAAAGCCCATGTCGCCGAACGGCTCCCATCGCTGCCGAGCCTCATGCCATCGCATTTCTCGGGCGCAGATGCGCCCTTCCTTTCCTGGTGGCTGCTCGCACCGCGCTACGTCATCGTGCCGGGGCGGCATCTCAGTGAATACCCAACCGCGGCAGGCCCAGGTTGGGCAAGGCCACTCCATAGGAGATTTGTACTCAGACCCTCATTTGGGCCGCCAGAGTCCAAAGACCCGTTTGTTGTGGCGGCGCCTAGCCGATCGAGCCGTAAGGGTCCTCTACAGGTGTCACGGGCACAACCGGACTCGCCCCATCAGAACCAACCCAGCCGTGGGAAGAGCAAAACCCGGCTTGGAGGATGCGCCCGTCTTGGGCCTCTCCGTGGGGAATGCTCGGGTCGGGTTTGAGGGCGCGTCCGCAATGGCACTTGAAGTCCACGGGGGTAGCTTCCCACGTTCCGTGGCGCCCGGTGCTGGGGTGCCGAGACCAGGGCCACGGTGGGTTTCACCAATCCTTTCGCCAACGGATCGGGGGTCCAAGGGCCGATTCGGGCCGTGGGGTAAGAATCGCCGGATCGTGGGGTCACCTCCTGGCCGGGAAAGCACATCCCTGACCTGCGGCCCGTCGTTTCGCCAAACTCTCCTAGCCCACGCTCTCTTCCTGATCGGCATGCCCGTCCTCGACGTGCTGCACCATCGCACTCCGCAGGGCGATACGCGCCCCGTGAAACGTCTTGGCTCGCCCCTGGACGTAGCCGCCACAGAGGGGGCACCGCTTGAGCAGTGCCCGCTCGATCTCAGTGCCACGTCCGTTCATGGCTCCAGTTCCTCGCTGATGCGGCGTTCTGGTACGTAATCGTGTGTTCATAGTGACTTCTTTAGCCCTGGAGCTAGAGCCTCCTGGATTGGCCGGGGCTTACCTCACCGATTTCTGCTTAGGACGCCAGCTCACCGGAGGCGAACTCGACGGGATCGAGGTCGGAACGGGCCAGCCACGCCCGATGTTCGTCGAACGTCAGAACGACCCACCGACGCTCGCGCTCAGACCACGCTCTGTATTCCGGGAGATGCGGGTGATCGGTCGAAGTGTCGTCCGATGGGTTGTCACCCATGAGAGGACGCGCGGCACACATTAGGGACGGTGAATGTGGAGCCTGCGTCTTAGTCACGTCCAACCTCCTTCGGCTCACCGAGGTATCAATCCGCCTCCCGATTTCTCTGGTCCTACCGACGACGCCCGACGGACCCGGGCTCAGGTGGCTTTGTGGGCTCGTTTTGCAGGCGCGTGCGGGGTGGGACTCACGATCGTGTGGGTGCCGAGAATCCCATCCGCATCACGCGACCAGGCGATACTCATGAATGAGACCACCAAGTCTGTCGGCTCGCACGATCCTCTCAACAGGAGCTGTCGATCTCACTTCGGTCGGCGCCTGTGGGCAGGGAGCTGTCTGACCTAGCGAGCGATGCGGGCGGTGGGTGTTGTAGTGATCCACAAACTCGCCGAGCACGTTTGGCAAGCAATTGATGGCATTGGATTCGCCGCTTCGTTCTGCGGTCTCAGGGCTACAAGAAGGGCCCGATCAGCTGGACGAAGCGCCGGCCGGGTCACCTGCCGGCGAAGGACCGCAACCTCGTGACGAAGGATGACGACCTCGATCGCCAGTTGGTGTCACTGCCCCGCAGTCCTGGGAGTTCGAGCACTCGGATGAAGGCGGTGTAGAGGAAGGAGAAGGTCATCGTCCACCGTCATTGCCGAGGCGTCGGTATCGCAACTCTTCTGCTCAGGGCGGGTGGATGACATTCTCGGCACCCACAGGTTCTATTTCTTTAGAGAGTCACTCGCCCGGTCCAGGTATTGTCGGCGCGACTGGGCGTTCAGCCATTGCTCCGATCGAGCTAATAGTCGTTCGCTTGGGACATGCTGACGACCTAGCGGACTGTCCGTCTGCGCTCCGCAGCGTCGGCGGACGGCCATTCGCCCATCTGGTTTCGGGGAGATGATTCTCGTCGAGCCGAGCGCCGAGGATCATTGCTTCAGGTGAGCCAATAGGGACCATGGGGGATTTCAGTTCCGATTAGATTTGAACTATCGGGCACTCGGGTGGCAGCAGGCTCTGTGCTCTCCGGGCACGGAATCCGAAATTCGAGGATGCCGTTGCTGTATTTGGCCTCGACATCGTCCATCGTCGATCCCTGAGGGAGCATGATGTTGCATTCGAACTGCCTATACCAAAACTCGGAGCGGTAGCTGCGCTTCTCCTCGTGCTCTTTCTTCTGCTCCCGGTGGGCATGGATCCGGATAACTCCGCCACTGGTCGTGATTTCGACATCTTTGTCGGGTCTATATCGGGCAACTCAGTCCGCACCACTAGCGCGTCTCCGTCATGGAACTCCTCTGCCCGAAGCCACTCTTGATCTCGGCAAAGGAGAACAACCGCCGCCTCGAGACGGTCGGCCAATCAGATGATTATCGCGGTGTATTCGAGTCACGTCCCTCCATTTAAGTTCGCACCCTAAGGTCCGGTTGGACCATGATCTTGGTTCCACAACCATTGCGGTAGCGTCGAAGGTCCTTCCCCGTCGCTGAATGGCCCTCGAAATATCGACGGCACAGCCCGCAAAGACCCGGACCAGCCGTCCACGCGCTCCCCGCCAGCAGGGCCTGCCGAGTAAGGTCTGCGCTACCGCCGGGACCCCGGTCGGTGCCGAGGAAGAACCGCCCCGGAGGCCAGTCCGGATATGCCGAGAATCGAGGCCCGGGGACTCACAAAGCGGTTCGGCGGCGGGGTCCTCGCCGTCGACCACCTCGACTTCGAAGCCCTCCCCGGCGGGGTCACCGGGTTCCTCGGACCCAACGGGGCCGGCAAGACCACCACCCTCCGAATGCTTCTGGGGCTCGTGACCCCGAGCTCGGGCACCGTCCTCATCGACGGCCGCGACTACCGGCACATCTCCAACCCCACCCTCCGGGTGGGCGCCGTCCTCGAGGCGTCGGGTTTCCACCCCGCTCGCACGGCCCGCAACCACCTCAAGCTCATCGCTTCCACGGCGGGCATCTCCGACCACCGGATCGACGAATGCCTGGAGCTGGTCGGCCTCGCCGACGCCGCCCGGCGGAGAGTGGGCGGCTTCTCGATGGGGATGCGCCAGCGCCTGGAGCTCGCCCGGGCCCTCCTGGGCGAGCCCGAGATTCTCGTCCTGGACGAGCCCGCCAACGGTCTCGACCCCCAGGGCATCGCCTGGCTGAGGGACTTCCTCCGTTGGTACGCCTCGGGGGAGACCGCCCGAGAGCCCGGCAAGACGAACGACTCCCGGATCGTGATCGTCTCCTCCCACCTGCTGGCCGAGGCCCAGCAGACCGTCGACGACGTCATCGTCCTCGCCCGCGGTCGCCTTGCTGCTCAGGGGAAGCTCACTGATCTCCTGGCCCGCACGGCCCGGGCCGTCCGGGTGCGGACGCCCGACGCCGATCGCCTCGTCCAGGCCCTCCACACCGCTCAGCTCCCGGCGGAAGTCCGTGACGGCTACGTCGTCTCCGACGGCACCTCCCCCGAGGCCGTGGGCCGGCTCATGGTCGAGAACCAGATCGAGGTCCACGAGATGCTCTCCTCGGGAGAGACCCTCGAGTCGCTGTTCTTCGAGTTGACTGGCGGCGAAGGGATGACGGCCGGCGCGGGGAAGGCGCCCGATGCGGGGTTCACCGGCGGTGCCGGGTCCACCGGCGGCGGGAGGATACCGTGATCTCCCGGCTCCTTCGGACCGAGGTGCGCAAGCTTTGGACCGTCTGGTCGACCTTCGTCCTCTTCGGGATCGTGGTCGTCGTCGACCTGCTCTTCGGCTTCGCCATCGCGTTCGCCCCGGGTGGGCGCCACGGGGGGACGGCGGGGATCGTCCCCCACGGGTCCACCCAGTGGTTCGCCAGAGTCTTCTCGGTGCTCGACAACTCCCGGCTCCTTGCGCTCGTGTTGGGGGTTCTCATCATCACCGGCGAGTACCGCCACAAAACGGTGACGCCGACCTTCCTGGCCGAGCCCCGTCGAGGCCGGGTGGTGCTGGCCAAGCTAGGAACGGGCTTCGGCAGCGGTCTGACCCTGGGTGTGCTCACCATGGCGATGGGCCTCATCCTCGGCTTCGTCGTCGTCGCCGTGAAGGTCCATTCCTGTGTCGTCGGCCTCGGGACCGGCATCACCAAAGGCATTCAGGTCAATCAGGGAATGTCCCAGGCGATGTGCTCTGTTCAGCACGGTCTCTACTTCGTCGCCTCCACCTCGACCATGTGGCACGACTGGTCCCGGATCGCTCCCGGTGTCATTCTCGGCACAGGCCTCTTCGCCGTCTACGGCGTCGGTCTCGGGGCGCTGCTCAAGAATCAGGTCGTGGCCATCGTCGTCGGCCTCGGCTTCACCCTGGTCATCGAGTCGATCGTGGGGGCCATCTGGCCGACGATCGGTGAATACCTTCCCGGCCAGGCGGCCACCGCGCTCGAGGACGCCATGCGGACCAACCTCGGTGGGACCCCCACGCAGCTGCTGCCGTGGTGGGGAGGGGCGGTGATGGTCCTTGTCTACGGCACCGCCCTGGCCGCGGCCGGCACCTTGACCACCCTGCGCTCCGACGTGACGTGATGTGACATGGCGCCGAAGGTGATTCTCGGCCACGACCCCAACCGCCCCATGGGTACAGAGACCTGGAGCGTCGCCAGGGGTGGGACTCCAACAGTTGGACAGCTAACACTAAACGGGGGCCGACAACGATTCCGACCTGTATCATCACTCTTCCGGTCCGGATGTCGTCTCTGGACCACGCGCAAGTGCCGGTGATCGGGCGGCGCATCAGAGCTGGGCGCCGTGCTGGCCCGTGAAGTATTGCTCACAGCTGTTGTTTCCGACCTCTCTGTCATTCAAGAACGTTTTGGCCCTGAAATCGGTGAGTCTTGAAGCTCAGGAAAGCTCTTGCGTCTCAACGGAGCCCTCGGTCGGAGCGACCCGAAGGTCGGTGTGTGTCACCGGGTCACCGTCGAGTCTCGGCCGATCATCGCTCGGGTCCTGGTTGGTCGCCCCACCTTGTGGGTGCCGAGAATCCCATCCGTTTGGTCTGAGCAGCCACAGCGTCTTGCGGGGAACGACGGGGCTGGGAGCTCATTCCACGGATCGTGACCGCCGTTACCTAAGGTCCCCATTAGCCTCACTTCACTGCATGTACACGGGAAATCACGGAAAGTGTCTGCCCGACCGGGCTCCCGTGGCTCGGGTAACAGTCGCCTCGGCTCAGGATAGAAACCGGAGGAAGCGTGCCTCCTGACATGACTTTCAGGCGATTGGAAAGGTCCAGGTCAACAGCTCGGACGAGATTTTCGGCACCCACAGGTTCGACTGCCGCCACCGATATCGCGCTCTGGGGTAGAAAGACGCCCCAGCGGGACCCCTAGGTGGCGACAAGCCCTGCTAGGAGTAGTTCGGGTGCCTGTTGAGACTGTCCGACGGCGCGAAAGTCATGGCGTCTGTCCAAGGAACTGGGCCCGCCCAACCGTGAGGGGAAGGGACCTAAGACTCTGTCCGGGATAGGCGTCCCAGCCCAGGCTGTTCTTGTGGTGACCAGGTTTGAACAGGCCTTCCAAGGGTTGCGCACCACGGGTGCCAGCGTCTCGACTCATGAGGTCGTAGAAGCACTGGACCGACACGGTGGCGAGGAAGCAGAACTTCTGGAGCGCTACCAACGGTTCGTCGAGGAGGCAGAGTCCCCAGCTGCTCGGTATTTGGTCCAACTGATTCTTGATGACGAGCAACGACACCACCGGGTGCTCGAGGAACTCGCCAATACAATCGCGTGGGGTTGGACGAAAGGGGTGCCCGAAGAAGTCGTCCCCGTCTTTCCAAGGGACGGCGAGGACGGGGCTCTCCGAGCGGAGACTCGAGCCCTTCTGGGACACGAATTGCGAGATCGCACTCAACTGCGGCGTCTCCGAAGGCGGCTCCGCTCCTATGGAGAAGCACCTTTGTGGGGCCTGCTCGTCGATTTGATGCGATCGGACACCGAGAAGCACATCGATATCCTTCGATTCATTCTGCGGATCACCTCCAGACGCCGATTCACACTCAGCTTCTTCTGGCGGCATGCTCAAAGGCGTAACGCTTGACTGTCCGGCTGTTCGCGGTCATCGCACACGTGTGAGTGCGGTTTCCCTCGTCAGCTCGCGCCGCCGAAACACCGCCACCTCATGCCGGAGACCGGTCAGTAACGGCTGTGCGGTCGGGCAATACAGATATGTACGTTGCGAACGTTGTCTGCTGCGGTCTATGGGCAACTTGTGGGTGCCGAAAATGTCATCCAGGGCCTCCTAGCTGCGAGTTCGTTCCAGACCTGTGGGTGCCGCAAATGTCATCCACCGTCCTGAGCACGTGAGTTGCGACAGCGACGCCTGGCCAGTGACCGTGGGCGATGGCCTTGTCCTTCCTCTATATCGCCTTCATCCGAGTGCTCGAACTCCTGCGACTGCAGGGCAGTGACACAACCGATCTGGCGATCGAGGTCGTCATCCTCCGTCACGAAGTTGTGGTCCTTCGCCGACAGGTCGCCCGACCTACGCTTGGACCGGCTGACCGGGCACTGCTCGCCGGGTTGAGCCGCCTGTTGTCGAAGGCCAAGCGCAACCGGTTCTTCGTCCAGCCCGAGACGTTGCTTCGCTGGCATCGGGACCTGGTGTGCAGACGCTGGACCTACCCACATCGTCCCGGGCGCCCTTCGATCCCAGCAGGCACGGTTCGCCTGGTGGTCCGCTTGGCCAGGGAGAACCGGACCTGGGGCTATCGGCGGATCCACGGAGAGTTGCTCGGCATGGGTATCCGACTTGCTCCGTCGAGCGTCTGGGCCATCCTCAAACGCTATGGCATCGAGCCTTCGCCGACGCGATCGGGTCCGGCTTGGGGTGAGTTCCTCCATGCCCAGGCGGCCACCCTCTTGGCTTGCGACTTCTTCACGGTGGACACTGTGCTCCTTCGTCGGCTCTACGTGCTCTTCTTCATCGAGCACGGCTCCCGGAGGGTCCACGTGGCCGTGGCGACGACAAGTCCGACGGAGTCCTGGGTGACCCAGCAAGCCCGCCAGCTCGCCTGGGCGCTGGGAGAGCGGTCGGTCCCAGTGAGGTGGCTCATTCGAGACCGGGATGCCAAGTTCACGGCCAGCTTCGACGAGTTCTTCCGAAATGAGGGCATCCAGATCATCCGGACCCCGGTCAGGGCGCCTCGGGCCAACGCCGTCGCCGAGCGCTTCGTGGGAACGGTCCGCCGGGAGTGCCTCGACCGCATGCTCATCCTCGGTCGGCGCCACCTGATTGCGGTGATCGGCGAATTCGTGGACCACTACAACACCCACCGCCCGCACCGGACGATTGGGCAGACGCCGCCCTGGGCGGCAGCACCCACTGACGTCGGATCGGCAACTCCCGCTGGGAGGGTCGTGCTAACCGAGAGGCTGGGCGGTCTCATTCACGAGTATCGCCTGGTCGCGTGATGCGGATGAGATTCTCGGCACCCACAGGGTCGGGTAGCCGCTGGCACCGCTGTAGACCATCCGGAAGCACCGCCCCGGGCTAGTACAGACGACGTTGTCGACGTCGGACGTTAGGGCCTAGCTCCTGGGAGGGCCGGCGCCGTGGCGACCTCGACCATCCATGAGACCGTCAACCTCTATGGAGAGCCGTTCCACCGCTTCCGCCAGCTCGAGAACTTCGGCCGCCAGCTTCTCGACAAACGCTGCCTTCGTGAGTGGGTCGTTTCCCGAGCCGTGCAGTTCGCTGAGGATCAATCGAACCTTGTGTGAAATTCCGACGATTGCCATGCCAGGGAGCCTACGAACTGGCCGACCCCACGGCTCGTGGTCGGGTTCACCCTGGGGGAGGCGACCAGGAGCAGGGACCGTTTGCGGGTGGTCCCCACGTCCCCGTCGCCGCCACCGCGGCGGGGGGACAGGGCCCTGAAAGGAGCAAACCGACCCTGCCCCGCTCCCGCCGCTACTCCTGGGGCGAATCCCGGGTGCTGGCACCGGGACGTCCCAATGTCGAACTTTGGCACCCGACACCCTTCGGCAGTAGGGCCGAAGGTCCCACCTCTCTCGGAAGACGCAGGCGACACCTCCCCTTCACAATGGGAAGCCGTGGCTTACGTCGGGGTTCGAGAGTTTGAGCCCCGACTCGCTGTCGTCCGTCACCCTTGGTGCGATGCAGGTCGGCCTCGCGCGACGAATGTCGCGTGCAGGGCGGCCCTGTCGGGCGCCTTTCTGGGTCGGGCCGGGGCCGATATCACCCTGATTCGGTTGCGTTCGCCAGGTTCGTTTCCACTGGGTGAACCGGCTCTGGCAAGCGCTCCGATGGAAACAAACGGACTCATACGCGTCCTCATCGTTGGGGTGCTATGGATGGGGCATGTACGCGCGATTGATCAATCCATTGTCTGCAACCCGAGCAGGCTCCGGGGGTCTTCTGCCGCCTCTCTGGACCCCCTCGTAGATGAGTTCCGGGCATCCGCGCTCACGGCACCCATCAGAAGGGCCGGGGTCGTCTTGCCACACCCGCCCAAGAGCACAGCCGCATCCAGTGGATGGCTTCGCCTAGGCCTGGATCAGGTTCCCACTTTTTCGCGCCCGGCGGGCCCAGCAGTAGCACCAGGGCCCGTACGGGCTGATGCCCCGGTTGCCGACCGCCTGTTCGCCTTCGCTGGACGCAGGATCTGAGCAAAGCTGGACCACCCAGCAGCGGGCCAGGAGCGTCAATGCGGACCACGGGACTGGCAGGACCCACAGGTGGGCATCGGCGCGTGCCATTTCCGGCCGAAAGGCCCTAGGCGGAACGGGCCCCGGTCACCAGGATGGAGCCGACGGGGATTCTCCGACTTGCCACGCCCTGGGACAGCCGGTGGGAAAGGGGGCAACCTGATGTCGACGATGGCGCAAAGCGCCAGGTCGTCCGTTCGAGGAGCGCAAGTCGTCGCATCCGAAGGCGCCACGGCAGGACGCCGACGCTGGGCGATCCTGAGTGTGCTGTGCGTAAGTCTGCTCGTCGTGAACCTCGACAGCACCATCCTGAACGTCGCAATGCCAACCATCGTGCGCGACCTGCACGCATCGTCAAGCGACTTGCAATGGATCGTCGATGTCTATGCCATCGTCTTCGCCGGACTCCTGCTCGTCTTGGGAAGCCTCGGTGATCGCATCGGTCGCAAGCGAGTATTCGTTTTCGGGCTGCTCGTGTTCGCGCTGGGCTCGGCGGCATCGGCGTTCTCGGGGACCCCGCATCTGCTCATCGCTGCACGTGGCCTCATGGGGGTGGGCGCTGCCGCCATCATGCCCTCGACCTTGTCGATCCTGACCAACGTTTTCGTCGAGGAGCAGGATCGGGCTCGAGCCATCGGCATCTGGTCGGGTGCGACTGGTCTCGGGGTTGCCATCGGTCCGATTGCCGGCGGCTGGCTGTTGGCGCACTTCTGGTGGGGATCGGTGTTTCTCGTCAACGTGCCCATCATCTCGGTTGGGCTGGTGGCGTCGATCTGGCTCGTTCCCGATTCGAAGAACCCCTCGAGCAAGCGCCCTGATCCCTTGGGTGCCCTGTTGTCGATGGTGGGGATGGGGCTGCTTCTCTGGGGAATCATTGAGGCGCCCAACCGAACCTGGGAGTCACCGCTCGTGCTGGGCGCGCTCGGTGGTGCCGCGCTGGTGCTCGGCGCCTTCGTCGTGTGGGAGCGTCGCTCGGACCATCCCTTGCTCGAGATCTCGTTCTTCGGTTCCCGCCGTTTTAGCGCGGCGATGGGCTCGATGGCGCTCGTGCTCTTCGCGCTTGCAGGGGTGCTTTTCCTGTTGACCCAGTACCTCCAGTTCTCCCTGGGATACAGCGCCTTCCAAGCGGGCTTGCGCATCGGTCCCATCGCCCTCATCCTCCTCGTCGTCGCGCCGACTTCGAGCGTGCTTGCCCGGTGGTTCGGCACGAAGCCCGTCGTCGCCACCGGCATGGCGACGATCGCGGTGGGTCTGTGGCTGCTGTCGCGCACCACGGTCGCCGGCACCTACGACTCGGCTTTACCTGCCTTCCTCATGTTGGGGATCGGCACTGGACTTGCGTTCGCCCCCTCCACCGAGTCGGTCATGGGTTCGTTGCCTCGTACCCAGGCAGGGACCGGCGCCGCCACCAACAGCACCGCCTTGCAGCTCGGAGGTGCCCTCGGAGTCGGGATCCTCGGGAGCCTTCTGGCGTCGCGCTACCAAGGTCGCATGCACCTCGCCCTCGCCCACCAGCACGTCCCCACCTCGGTCCTCAACGTCATCAACGGCTCGCTGGGCGGCGCCTTGGAGGTGGCGCAGCATGTCGGTGGGGCCGGCGGCACTGCCCTCGCCGAGGTCGCTCGCCGGTCGTTCTTGGGCGGCATGGATCTGGCAATGACTGTCGGTGCGGTGGCCGTCGCCGCCGGAGCGATGGTGGTCCTGGCCGTGCTGCCGAGCCGCTCGAAAGCGGCCGGAACCCCGGACGAGATTCTCGACACCCACAAGGTCGATGAGGGCGGACACAACCTCGGGCTCTGGGCGGGACGTGGGCTCTAACCACTCTCGCATCGCCTCGTAGACGGAAGGATGGTTGAGGAGATTGAAGTGGTGTAGCCCCCCGAAGTGGCGGGTGTGCTCGGCCGGGAACGGGATGTGACCACCGTGGCGGGATCGGCCATGGGCACTGGCGGGCTGGACGAGGAGGTCGCCCACCAATCGACCCAGTGGGTTGCGGCGGCTCGTTGTGACGGTAGCGCTAACCGCGTAGTGCTTCGCCCAGGGGAGGAGGGGGACGTCATTGCCTTTGCGCCTCGATCCGGGGACGGCTTCGTGCCAATCGTCATCGACCAGATACCCAGCGTGTAGATCCTTGATCCCGGCGCTGCGCCTGTTGAGGACGGAGGCCAGCGGACGACTCTCGTTGAGCTTGGCGAGCACGCTGCTGAGACGGCTGACCCACTGCTCGAGTCCTGCTCCAAGGTGTGGGCAGCCGAGGTAAAAGACGTGGCGCAACGTCGATACCCACGGGTGGCTCTCTTGCTGTGCATAGTGGCACGCGCTGCGAGCAATCAGACCACCCATTGAGTGACCCACCAGGATCAACTCAGCGACGGGAACGGGCCAGGCGGCAACGACATTGTCGAGGAGGGCGGTGAGTTGCCGGCCATTGTCGGAGATATGCCGGCCGGTGTTGTAACGCAGATAGACAGCGGTGTACCCGAGGTCTTGAGAAAGCCGCGAACCATAGGTGGACTCAGTCGCGCCCCCATGGCGATCGGCGTGCAGCCTCCACGACTCCTCGTTTTCTCCCAAGCCGTGGAGAAAGACGGCAACCCTCGAGGTTGCCTCGGGAAAGGCGGCTTCGAGAGTGTCACTCCGAGGCGCGATGTCTGCTCGTGCCCGTCGGACAGCCATCCGGATCGCCAAAGGACTGCCCTGGGTGGCCAGCTCATCTCCCAAGGTGGCATTCAACACTGCCAATGCCAGATTGCTCCCGGGGGTCGAGCCGGCTGGACGTGCCGATCTCGTCGCCGCCCCCGCAACTTGGCTCGCAGCCGTGCCGATAGCTAGGCCAGTTCCGCGGATGACGGTGTAGAAGCTGCGGGCGATACCGTCGTGGACGACTCGGGCGGGGAGGCTGGCTGGAGCGGTGCATGCGAACACCCGGGTTGCAACGGCGTGGTGCACCTGTTCAACGTGCCAAACGGTGTCCGCCAGCGTCCGCGTCGCAAGCTGCCCGGCGGCCCGCATCTCCTCAGGCCTCATCGCCCTCCGAACGAGGTTGGATTTCTGCCATTGTGGCACTCAGTGGTCGGGCGCTGCCGGGATGCTCGGCCGGAACTGGCGCTCGCACCCCTGGCGGGTGCCAACGGCGAAGCGTCTCAGCCGCCGACCTCGACGGTCCAGTGACCTCGAATGTCTGGCTCGTGTGGTTTTACACTCGAAGGACTGGGTACCCCGGGTGCTCGTGGGGAAGGCCGATCTCGGCCTCGGCGAGTGAGGAGTCGGTGGCAACTTCCGGAATCGGGCGTGGAGATGCCAAGCCACGAGGAGACGGCATAAGCCTGGTGTGGAACGATCGACTACGGGCTCTGATCAGGAGGAGCCTCGGATCGGGGCGATCGCGCGGCGAGGACGCGACGGGCCTCGAGGCGGCCGGCACGCATGAAGTCCGGCCATTCTGTGGTGTTGAGGAACTGCCGGTAGAAGCCGGCCCCGCGGACTTTGGCGTAGGGCACGGGCTCGATCATCATCACGTCGGTCTCGTGCTCGAGTCGAACCAGATTGGTCCTCGCCAGCTCCTCTTGCTGGCAGGTGCGGACCTGGCTGGCGATGTAGAGGATGCTGGCGCGGCGGTCCTGCCAGCCCGACGCGTCCTCACCGACAAATCCTCTTGGGTAGAAGCCGTTGATCGCCAACACCACCTCGGGCGGCTCCTCAAAGTCGAGGACCGGTCGCACTGGGAAGATGTCGACGATACCGCCATCGCACCAGAAGCCGCCGGCGAGCATCACCGGCTCGATGAACAACGGTAGGGCGATCGCCATGTGGACAGCACGGGCAACGGGAAGGTCGGGGTACGTGCGGGGGCCGATGTACTCGAGGCGATTGTCCTCGATATTCCAAATCGGCGCGTAGGCGGGGATCGGCATCTCGGCCAGGGTCATGTCGCCGAGTAGTCGCTGGTATGACACCTCGATTCGCTCACCCCGGATGATGCCCGCAAAGCCCTTCGCCGCCCGGGGAACCAGGGAGGCCAGCATCGGCCAGTCAACGTCAACGTAGTCGTTGGGACAAAGGCCGATTGTGAAAGCCGCGACCTCGTCGGCCGGGATGCCAGCGGCGATGGGGAAGCCGAACAGCGCTGACCCCGAGCAGAGCGAAATGACCGCTGGGCGGATACGTGCTTCTTCCAGTGCTCTCGCGGCTCCGACGACCGAGGCGAGAGCTCCACTGCCTCCCGTCGCCAGCAACGCCAGCCGACGCCCCTTCAGGTCGGCGACCGCCAGCGCCTGTGCTCGGGGGAACGGGTGCAGATTGGGCTGTCGTCGCCGCTCGAAGGGTAGGGTCACCACCGCACGCCGGGCATCATTGATCAGGCCGGCGTCCTCGCGCACCCCGCCCACGAGCTCTCTCGTCCGGGTGATGATGTTGAAGTACTGGCGGAGGCGGAATACGTCGAGCATTGGGCCGAGCATGCGTCGAATTGTCCGACAGAAGCGCGTTCCCGGGTAGGGCCCAACGTCCCTGGAAGGCTGCTCTTCTAAGTCGTTTCCACGGCCTATGAACTCACCAGTCCCATTGTCACCATCATCACTGGCACTTATCGGTCGGTCGAGACTTGCCAGCATCGGTGCGCTTCCGCCGCTTCCACCCGGTGCCTCCCAACAGGCTTTCCGAGGCCTGTCCTCCCGGATCGGATCGACGTATAGAGCACTATGACTCTGTCACCACGAGGGGGCGAGCCGGATGATGCCTTGAGGAAGTTCTGCGACGCCTGCGCCGCGCACAAAGCTCATCGCGGCGGCGGGTGCCGCTTACTGACACGAGGTGGTTCAAGGTCGGCAACCCGCAATGTGAGGAGGGCGCCGTATGCGACGACTGGGCGGGCTGGACCCGATGTTCTTCTACCTTGAGACGCCCACCACCCACATGCAGTCGGCATACGTCTGCATTTTCGATCCGTCGACGGCACCCGAGGACTACTCGTTCGCCACGGTGCGGGCGCTCCTGGAGCAGCGTCTGCACCTGTTGCCGCCGTTCCGCCGGCGTCTGGTAGAGGTCCCACTCGGCCTGGACCACCCGCGCTGGGTGGAGGATCCGGATTTCAACCTGGACCATCACTTGCACCCGGCGATCATTGCCTCCCCTGGTGGCGAGTTTGAGTTGGCCGAGTTCACCGCTGCCGTCCTAAGCCAGCCGCTGGATCGAAGCCGACCACCGTGGGAGATGTACGTGATCGAGGGCCTGCAGGGGGGTCTGGTCGCCTCGCTCACCAAGGTCCACCACGCCGCCATCGACGGGGTCTCCGGGGAAGAGCTCATCGTCAATCTGCTTGACCTCACACCGGAGCCGGTCGCGGTGGACCCTCCGGATCCGCCCTGGGAGCCCGAGGGCCTCCCCTCCGACCTCAAGCTTGTGGGTGACGCACTCGTGCAGCTTTGCCGCCGCCCAGCGGTGACAACGAGGGCGGCGTGGCGCACGGCGCGGGCCGGAGCAAACCTGCTGAGGCATGCTCGCCGGGCTGGGCTCTCCGCTGTGTCGCTACCGATAGGCGCTCCCCGAACCTCGCTCGGTGCCCGGGTGGGGCCAGAGCGGCGGGTTGCATTCGCCCAGGTGAGCCTGGACGAAGTGAAGTCAGTGAGCCACGCGTGCGGTGTCACCGTGAACGACATGGTGCTCGCGATGTGCTCGGGGGCGCTGCGCCACCACCTTGCTGCGTTGGACGAGCAGCCGAAAGCGTCGATGGTGGCCATCGTTCCGCTCTCGGTCCGGGCTGAGCAAGAGCGGGGGACATTGGGCAACCGACTGTCCTTTATGTACGTCTCCTTAGCGAGCACCTTCGACGACCCGGTGCAGCGGCTGCGATCCATCGCCCACGCCACTCAGGCGGCCAAGGCCCAAGAGCACGCTGCCCGCTTCGATGTCGTCGGCTCGGCATGGGTTGAGGCCGCTGTGCCCGGGTTGGTTGCACCCGCCATCGGCCTTGCCTCGCGCCTCGGGGTCGTGGATCGAGTGCGGCCAGGCAACTTGATCGTCTCGAACATCGTCGGTCCACCCGTCCCCCTCTACTTCGCGGGGGCCCGTCTGGTGGCGGCTTACCCGATGGGTCCAATCACCGACGGCATCGGCCTCAACATCACCGTGCAGAGCTACCTCGGCTCGCTCTACTTCGGCCTGTTGGCGAGCCCGAACACGGTGCCCAATGTGTGGAACCTTGCCCATGACCTGACCGACGCCCTTCACGAGCTGGCCAAGGCCGCAGCGGCCAGCCCGGGTTGATTGCCGGTCGCCAAAGCAGTCGTTTGCAAGGAGCAGCTCAAGGTCTTCGTGAATGAACGCATTCCTGGTGGCTGGCGCAGCCACTCCACTGATTCCTGCACCAAGGACTCGTGATGGTGCGCGATCCGGTCGCTGTGATTCTCTTGCTGATCATCCGCAAGTGCCGGCTTGGGTGACGCCAAGCCGAGGCTGACTCGCCCCGGACCAGCCCGGTATCGTTCCGGGCGACGCGAATACTCGCGCGGGTCGCGGTCCGACCGGCTGCCCGGCTCCGGTGCAAACTGTCGGACGCGGAGGAAGACACCGGGCACGTATAGGCCCGATTATCAATCAGTATGAAGATGTTCGTCTGACTCAGATCCACCGCTGAGCGGTTGGGCCTCGCTACCGTCGAACACACCGGGATGTTGGCCTGACTTTGCGACAGCGGGGAACACGTTGTGTGTCGACCGGGTCTCGGACCATAGAAACGGCGCGCCCCGTTCCAGAGGGGTGATGGACCGCTCTGTTAGCGCAGGGCGGAGATCACCGTCACTCCTTCACGGGACGGCCGCGCCACCCCTGAACTAAAGAGAGAGAGGGATGGCCATGACCATCGTAGAAGCTGGCCGCACTGTCGTCGGTGGTGTCGACACCCACCTGGATGTCCACGTGGCGGCCGCTTTGGACCCCATCGGCGGCGTGCTGGGCGTGGAGTCCTTCGTCGCCAACCCTCGGGGCTACAAGGCGATGCTCGAGTGGATGGGCGCTTTTGGCACGGTGTCCCAGGTGGGGGTGGAAGGGACAGGCGCCTATGGCGCGGGCCTCGGGCGCTTCCTGCGCCGGTCGGGCATCGAGGTGATCGAGGTCGACCGCTCGAATCGCCAGGTCCGGCGGACCCAGGGCAAGTCGGACCCGGTCGACGCCGTCGAGGCGGCCCGAGCCGTACTCTCGGGTCGAGCCACAGGCGCACCCAAGTCCCGCGACGGCAACGTGGAAGCCATCCGGGCGCTGCTCGTGGCCAAGCGCTCGGCCCGCGACGGGCGCCTGCGGGCCCTCCACCAGATGCGCCAGCTGAGCTACACCGCCCCCGATCAGCTCCGATGCCGCCTGAAGGGTCTTCCCATCAAGGCGTTCACGGCCGAGGCGGCCGCCCTGCGACCCAGAGCGGGAGGCGACCCGGTCATCTATGCCACCAAGGTGTCGCTCGCCAGCCTGGGACGTCGCGTGCTCGCCCTTGAAGATGAGACTGCTGGCATCGACGAGCTGCTCGACGAGCTCGTGACGGCCACCGCGCCGAGCATGCTCGAGCTCTTCGGCGTCGGGATCGACACCGCCGCCTCTCTGCTCGTGGCTGCGGGCGACAACCCCGAGCGCCTGCGCTCGGAGGCGGCCTGGGCCCATCTGTGCGGCGTGGCGCCTATCCAAGCGTCCTCGGGCAAGGTCACCCGCCACCGCCTCGACCGTGGCGGTGACCGCCACGCCAACCAGGCCCTGTGGCGCATCGTCATGACGCGTATCTCATCCGACCCGCGCTCGCGCGCCTACATGGAACGTCGGACGAAGGAAGGCCGTTCCAAGCGCGAGGTGATCCGGATCTTGAAGCGCTACGTCGCCCGCGAGGTGTTCAAGCATCTTCCTCGCGCCCAATTCTCCGAGCGGCGGACCTGGCTCACCGATTATCTGCCGTCCTGCGGGACTGGCCTTCACCCGACATGCCGATCCGCCGCTCGGAACCATCGCTCGGAGAGCATCGACGCTTGGCCTGATAAGAGCTTGCCCTCGTCCACGAGTGGCTCTTGATTGATTTGCCCGCTGTCTACTCACCCGAGCTCAAGAACCTCTTGACAAACATAGGAGCGTCGGGTGCCATCAGGCCCCCATGTGTGATGGGGTCGGACCCCATCCGACTCCGGCACGTTGCGCACCCCGACACACCATGAATGCCACTCGCGTTCCCGGCTGTGCTACCCGTCTCTGCGTTGTCGAGGCTGCCCCCGCCTAGTGCTGCGCCTCCAGATTCAGCCTCCTGCTTCAGCGGGCGGCTGCGACAGCCAGTGTACCCGCGAGTCCCTCCGTCACGGCGCCGCAGGTGGCGCCTAGAGGCGCCCCACGTAGAAGAAGGCGAGGAATCTTCTGGCCACCACACGGGCTCGCACTTGCCCGGCGCTTGGCAGCCACGCTTGCCGCTGTTCGGTGCCGATTGCATTCACAAAAGCTGCAACGCGATATCAGCAGATCACGGTGCGAGAGTGTGGCGCATTGGACTGCCACTATGTCAGCACAATGTGGCATAGCGGCAGGGAAGGGTGCTCGTCATTCTTGGGGATGGCACCGCGACCGATGTGCGGCATCCTTGACGAGTTGGGGACGGTCCCTGTGCCAGTTCAGGCTGCTCAGCGCGACGCGGGAATCGCCAGGGCTGCCCCTAAGTGTTGGCGGTCCCCGCGGGTCGCACCAAAGGAAGTCGAGGTCGCGACATGGGACGCGCAATCCTGAGACGAGGTACCGGAGCCGCAATTACGAAGTCGGTCAGTGCCTTTGCGCTGGCAGGGGTATTGGTGGCCGTCGTGGTCCAGCCCGCCGAAGCCGCTCCGACGACCCTCTATGTCAACGCTTCGAGCGGCAACGATACCGGGACCTGCCACTCGGTCGCAGGAGCGTGCGCCACGATCTCCTACGCCCTGACCCAAGCGGGAGCGGGAGCAACGATCAATGTGGCTGCGGGTACCTATCCGCAACAACTCACGATCACCCAGAGCGTGACAATCATCGGCACAGCACCGAATGTGATCATTGAGCCTCCAATAGTGTCACAGAACGACATCGACGCTGACAGCACGACCCCGCAGTTCGCCATCGTGGACGTGCACAATGCCGGCCACGCCATCACCAACGTAAATCTCGAAGATCTCACCGTTAATGGCGCCGCTGCTGGCACCACGCCTTCTTTCAACTGCGGAACTAACTTCCCCGGCATCTATTACCACAACGCCTCGGGAGAGTTGATCAATGACGACGTGATCAACGTCGAAATGCCCCCAGCTCTCTTCGGTTGCCAGACCGGCGCGGGCATGGGCGTTTTAGTGCACAGCAATACCGGCGACGTCTCGAACGTGGTCATGACGAAACTGACTGTCACCAACTACCAGAAGGGCGGGATCACGTGCTTCGACCTCGGCACCACGTGTGTCATTTCGGAGTCGACGATCACGGGACTCGGGCCGACGGCGCTCACTTCCCAGAATGGCGTTCTGACCTGGGGGACATCTTCGTTCTCATTCGTCGGTAACCACGTCTCGCAAAACACGTTCAACGGAGACCAAGATGCTCAGGCCGTGGGCCTCTACATCCTCAACGCCGGGACAGTCAACGTCCGCAAGAACATCATCACGGCCAACGATGTCGACGTGTACGCCCAGGAAAATGCCTCGTACGGACTCGTCGCACCCGCCGGGCAGTGGTCCTTTGTGGGGAACCTTTTGCAAAATGCCACTGACGATGCGCCTGCACCATGGAATGTCGAAGGCCAAGGTTATGGCGACGGCATGGATGTAGACAGCACGTCCAACGCGGTGTTGATTAAGAGGAATCGGACCATTTCGAACTTCGAGTACGGCATCGCATTGTTCGGAACCACGGGTGTTACCGTGAAGAAAAACAACTTAGTCTTGCACGCTCATGGGAACTATGACGGGATCTATGTGGGTGGGCCCGGAAGTGCGGTCGCGTCCAGCACCAGAAATACCATTACGGGCAACAAAGCGTTCTTTGAGCGCAACGCCGGCATCATGGCCGATGTCACGACGACTGAATCTCAGAACACCTTCAGTCGGAATGATTTGAAGGACAACCCAAGCGCGGCCCAGGACCTCTCGGCAGGCAGCAGAACAGCGGGCACGGCCAACACATGGAGCGGCAACCACTGTGGCTCGGGACCCGTCGCGGACCCGGCAGGCATCTGCTGAGCGTCTTTTCCGGTCGAGGATATGCAGAGGTGTCTCACTGAGATTCCACACGATCCCTAGTACCACAGCTTGATCTTGTCTCCGGCACTTTCTGAGCACTTTGGAGCGCTCCACCCGTTGGAGCTGCAACGAGCGAACGGGGCGTCGCTAGCGGTCCCCAAGCTTGAGCGCCCTTCCACCTGTTGCTTCCTGTCGGCAACGTGCCCGTTCGCGGGGAGCTGCTGGCAGCGCGCAAATGCCGTTCTGCGCGCCCTGACGGGGCCAGGGTCCCGACCGAAGGGCCATTCGAGATCACCCGGACCCGGATGGGCGACGCTCCGTCCGCCGGAGCCGAATGAGTCCGAAGGTGACGGGTTCACCGCCGACCTGACCCATCCGCTATCACTCAGCGGGCGGATTCAAGGGGTGGCCGCGACAAGTCGGTTGAATCGTTCCCCTGGAGTCTCCCACTCCAGGGTCTTGCGTGGGCGCTCGTTGAGCAAGGCGGCGATGGGGGAGGCCGCCTACCGCTGTGTGCGCACCCGTTTCGGTGCCATCCTCGACCTCATGGATCCATCGCCGCTGCCCAAAAGTCGTCGCCTCGACGACGCCACCTTCCGGGCCCGCGCCCAAGCGTCGCAATCCGCCCACACCGAAGCCGGGTGGGGCCGACGCCTCGACGGCCTTGAGTGGTTCATCAACCAGGTGATCGAGGCCAGTCTTTCGACGCTCTCTAACGAGGTTTGGACGCAGTGGAAGGGGTCGATCGGCGTGGACGCCACGCTGGTGCCGTCGTTCGCGCGGGGCCCGAAACGGCCGAAGAAGACCACACGCGAACGCAAGGCGCGAGAGATCCTCATCCACTCCGTCGATCCCGACGCGGGTTGGTATAGCCGCGAACACGACGACCGCGATGACGGTACTACGCAGTCCGGCGCAACAACGTCGACCTACGGCTACGAGGCCACGTTGGCGGTGGCAGGTGCAGACAGCGAGGAGGATGCGGCTCGGTTCCCCAGTGTGGTCATGGGGATGGCGGTGCTGGATCGACCGGCCCATGAGGTGGGCCGCAACGGCCCCCGGGCCCTCGCCAGCGTGCGGGCCCGGGGGCACCCCGCTTTCTGGCTGCGGACCGCGCCTACTCGAGTGCCAAGGCCGAGGACTTTCAGCTGGTGGCGCGCAGCCTTGGATATCGCCCCGTGTACGACTACCGCGTCGACCAACTGGGCGTGAAGGCGAACTGGCAGGGCTTCATCCAGGTCGAGGGGAGTTGGTACTGCCCCATGATGCCCAAGGCGCTCATTGGTGCCACTGCTGATTATCGGGACAAGCGCATCGACTGGACCACCTACGAGCGACGCATCGCGGAGCGCTGTACCTACCGGGCGCGGCGCAAGCAGCGCCCCGATGCCGAGGGTCACGAGCGCCTTCAGTGCCCGGCCGCTGGCCCGGCGCCCTTGGTTCGCTGTGAGCTCAAGCCGGGTCGGTGCACAAGGCCTCAGCCGGCAAGCAACGCGTCGTGCTCGACGCCGACTTCCGCGCCGCGCCCCCGGCATGCTGCACCAACGACAGCGTGACCGTCCCTCCCGAACCCGGTGCCAAGTTCGCCCAAACCCTTCCCTACGCCAGCCCGGAGTGGCGGCGCACTTACAACGCCCTGCGCAACGCCACCGAGGGGATGAACGGGTTTCTAAAGGTCACCGTGCATGAGGGCCTGGGGCAGTCCGATCGTCGCCGAGTTCACGGTGTCGCCGCCCAGAGCGTGCTGGTCGCGTTCCAAATCATGGCCGGCAACGTCCGCAAGATCCGGAGCTTCGAAGAGAGGCGCGCCGCGGAGGCGGGAACACTTCGACACCTGCCGCGCCGGCGGCGCCGCACCACCCGGTCCCTAGAAGAGTGGCACCCTGACGTCCGGGGCCAGGCACCGGTGGACGATTCTCTCCTCCAAACCTGGCTTGATTCGCCCCCAGCTGTCCCTCAATCGGACGACGACGGTCCTGACGCGCCCGGGCACGGGTCACCTGATCTACTTGGTCGGCTAATCCACCGAATTGCCCTTGGATCTGGCTATGGATCACCCGAGGTGCGAGGCAGTAGCGGTCCTGACGGGTCGCTCCCGGGTTTTGTCGACGCGAACAGGTGAGTTTTGTCGGGAACCCTGCGTGCGTGGGCGAGGGGGGACTTGAACCCCCACATCCTTTCGGACACAGGAACCTGAATCCTGCGCGTCTGCCAATTCCGCCACTCGCCCGAGCGCTGGCGTCACGATACCTGACCACCCCCGAAGGCCCTTCTGAGCTGCGACGAGTCGCGGGGCGTCGGTCGCGCTTCATGGGTTCCAGCCCCGTCACGTTATTTCTCACTCGTCGTATCCAGATACTCACCGGTGGTCGTGGGAGGTGTGTGTTCGAGCTCGTGGTAGAGCCTCGGGCAACCCCGTCCGACCAGGTGACGCCGGTAGGCTGGGCGGCCACGATGGGACTCCAAAGGTTCGAGCAGCGTCTCGAGCGTCTGGTGGAAGGTGCGTTCTCCAAGGCTCTCCGGGGTGGTATCCAGCCCGTGGAGATCGGTCGTCGCCTGACGCGTGAGATGGACCTCCTGCGCCGTGTGGGCGTGCGGGGCCTCATCGCGCCCAACGTCTTTGTGGTGACCTTGTCCCCCCAGGACGCCGACCGCTTCGAGAGCTTCGCCGACGTCCTCGCCCGTGAGCTGGGAGACGCCGCCCGGGAACACGCCCGGAGAGAGGGTTACGGGTTCGTGGGGCCCGTCGAAGTCGAGATCCGCAGTGACCCCACCACCAGGACCGGGCGCTACCGGGTGACCGGCGAGGTCCGGGAGGGCGTCGACGGGCTGGCGGCCGCTTCCCTGATCCTTTCGGACGGGTCCCGGATCGTCCTCGGCACCGAGACGATCGAGATCGGCCGGCTCCCCGAGTGCACGATTGCCCTGAGTGACCCCAACGTCAGCCGACGGCACGCCGAGATCCGCCGGAGGGGAAGCGATGTCGTGGTCGTCGACCTGCAGTCGACCAACGGCACCAGGGTGAACGGGGTCCCGGTCCGAGAGCGCGTCCTCGAGGACGGGGACGAAGTCACCGTGGGGACCACGGCTATCCGGTTCGAGACTTCGTGAGTGGCAGGCTGCCGTGGTGTTCTTGACGTCCCTCGACAACCAGAACCTCCTCCGGGCGCTGGAGGTCCTGGTGGTGGCCCTCATCTGGCTGTTCTTCTTCCGGGTCATCCGAGCGGTGTGGGTCCAGGTTCGCCCGCCCCCGGCGCGAGGGGCGTCCGCCCAGGTCCTGGCGCCCGGGGCCGGGTCCCGCCCGTCGGCCGAGCGCCATGGTCGGGCGGGCAAGCTCCACCTCAAGGTGATCGAGCCCCAGGAGGGATACGGGCAGACCTTCGAAGTGGGAGAGGAAGTCACCTTGGGCCGGGCGGCGGGATGCGGGGTCCGAGTGGAGGACTCCTACACCTCGAGCCTCCACGCCCGGCTGTACCGGCGCAACGGCTCGCTGTGGGTGGAGGACCTCGGGTCGACCAACGGCACCTGGGTCAACGCCGAGCGCATCGGGACCACCGCCAAGCTGGGCAAGGGCGACCTGCTGCAGGTGGGCGGGACCGTATTCGAGGTATCCCGGTGACCGGTTCGCTGGAGGGTCGTTGACCGTCCTGCGGTCGGGTTCGGCCTCCGACGTGGGTCGGGTGCGCACGGTCAACGAGGACCTCGCACTCGAGAGCCTCACGCTCTTCGCCGTGGCCGACGGGATGGGGGGCCACGTCGGCGGGGAGATCGCGGCGCGGACCGCCATCGACACCCTACAGGCCGAATTCGCCCGCAAGCCGTCCGCCGACGGCCTGGCCGGTGCGATCCAGGAGGCCAACCGGGCCATCTGGGAGCGCGGCCACGCCGACG
Organism: uncultured Acidimicrobiales bacterium; assembly: GCA_963731665.1. Taxonomy (GTDB): domain Bacteria; phylum Actinomycetota; class Acidimicrobiia; order Acidimicrobiales; family UBA8190; genus Chersky-840. The sequence goes on from CAVSWP010000011.1 coordinate 1,201,514, forward strand.
CCGACCTGCGGGGCATGGGGACCACCATCACGGCCGCCGCCCTGGTGGCCACGGACGAGGGCGACCGGTTGGTACTCGCCAACGTGGGCGACTCGCGGGCCTACCGGTTGCACGGGGGTGAGCTCGTCCAGCTCACCACCGATCACTCCGTGGCCGAGGAGCTGGTGGCGCGCGGCGAGCTCTCCGAACAAGAGGCGGCCGTGCACCCCCACCGCCACATCCTCACCCGGGCGCTCGGGGTCCAGCCCGACGTGGCCGTGGACGAGTGGGAGGTCGTGCCCGAGGAAGGGGACCGCTTCCTGCTCTGTTCCGACGGCTTGACCAACGAGGTCTCCTCCGATCGGATCACCGACGTTCTGGCCCAGACCCGGGATCCCCAGGAGGCGGCCGAGATCCTGGTGCGCATGGCCAACCAGGCCGGGGGCAACGACAACGCCACCGTGGTCGTGCTCGACGTCATGGTGGGCGAGCCCCCTTCCGCCGGGGTGGCGTCGGCGGGCGTGGTGACGGCGGCCGGCTCGGCGGCTGCGCCGGCCCCCGAGCCCGGGTCCGCCGGGCCAGCGGCGTCGGGCGACACCATGGTGGTGAGCGCCCCCCCGTCTGACCTCGCACCCCCGGTGCAGACCGCTCCCGCCGGGACGGTCACCGCCAACGGCGTCGGTGGTGCCGTGGTCAGCCGCTCGGTTCCCGGCACGGACCTGGGCCGTCCGTCGTCGCGCCGGGACCAGCCGCCCGGCGTGCGAACCCCGCGTCGCATCACTTTCCGGGTGGTGCTGTTCCTCCTCGTGCTCGGGGGGTTGGTCTATGCGGCCTTCGCCACGGTGCGCTGGTACGTGAACAACTCGTACTTCGTGGGCCTCAACCACCGTCAGGTCGTCATCTACCGCGGACGCCCCGGTGGGTTCGTCGGGATCGAGCCCAAGATCGTCAAGCGCACGGTGATGACGTCGGCCCAGGTCCCGTCCTACAAGATCCCCGACCTGCGCGGGGGAGTCCAGGAGCCTTCCTACAACGCCGCTCTGGGGTACGTGCAGAGCCTGCAACAGTCGGTGTGCAGCCTCGAACAGCCCCCCGCGTACTGCACGACCTTGACCACGCCGACGACGCCGTCGAGTACCCCCAGCCCGACGACTCCGCTGTCGACGCCGGCCACCTTGGGGCTCGGGCTCCCGGGCCGACCGGCCACCTCGTCCGTCGCTCCGGTGGCCTGAGATGGCCGGGCGCATCCGCTGGCTCGGCGTGGGGATGGTGGTGTGCTTCCTGGCGTTGTTCCTGCAGCTCAACAACGTCCAGGTCAAGAACGCCCACAAGTACGCCACGGACCCCTACAACCCGGCCGTGAACGCCGCCAAGTTCGACCAGCCACGCGGGATCATCCAGAGCGCCGACGGGGTGGTCCTGGCGCAATCGGTGGCCGTGAAGAATCCCTGTCGCACCTGCTACAAGTACGTGCGCCAGTACCCGCTCGGGCCCCTGTTCGCCCAGATCACCGGGTACTTTCCCATCGGCGGACTGGTCACCGGCGTCGAGAACACCTACGACGCCTACCTGGCCCAGCACAACCGGCCCGTCAAGACCATCGCCGACCTGCTCACTACGCCGGTCGAGACCGACACCGTCACGCTGACGCTGTCGAGCAAGCTCCAGTTGGCCGCACAACAGGCACTGGACGGCCGTGACGGCGCCATCGTGGTCCTCGACCCCACCACCGGCGCGGTGCTCGCCATGTACTCCAATCCCACGTTCGACCCCAACCCGTTGGCCGTCAACGACGCCACCACGGTGGCCAATGCCTTCAAGGCGGACACCACGGTCGACCCGGCCACGGGGTTCTCCCCGGCGGCCTCGCTCGCGTACCAGGACATCTTCCCGCCGGGGTCGACCTTCAAGATCGTCACGGCCACTGCCGCGTACCAGTACGCGCCCGAGCTCGTCGACACCTCTATGCCCTTCTACGGCTGCATTCCCACACACACCCTGGGAGGACAGGGCGTGCCTCTGTGCAACTACGGCGGCGAGGCCGCGGCCGCCTGTGGCGGCACGATCGCCGAGATGCTCCCCCCGTCGTGCGACACCGGCTTCGCCCTCCTCGGTTCGCGGGTGGGAGCAGCCGCCATGACAGCCGAGGCCGACGCCTTCGGCTTCAACCAGCAGCCGCCGATCGACCTCCCCCCCAGCCGCTACGAGGTGTCGCAGTTCCTGCAGCCCGGCTGCTACCAGGACCAACAGATCTACCTGGCGGACTCCTCGATCGGCCAGAAGTGCACCGTCGCCTCGCCGCTGCAGATGGCGCTGGTGGCGGCGGGGATCGCCGACGGGGGCGTGGTCATGAAGCCGCACGTCATGTACCAGATCCGCGACTCGCAGAACAACCTGGTGAGCCTGTACCAACCCACCGCCTGGCACCGGGCCGCCTCGCAGGCTACGGCGGACGCGCTGCGCGACCTCATGGTCAAGGTCGTCACGGGCGGCACGGCGTCCGCGGTGGGCTTCCCGGCCGCAGACGACGTGGCCGCCAAGACGGGCACCGCCCAGATCGGGCTGGGCAATAGCGCCACCACCGACTGGATGATCGCCTTCGCCCCGGCGTCGCAACCCAAGGTGGCAGTGGCGGTCGTGATCCCGCACCAGGCCCTGTCGGCCACGGGCGCCGAGGTGGCCGGACCGGTCATGAAGACGATCATCCAAGCCGCGTTGGCGGGCCCGTGACACCGGTGGCCCGACCGCAGGGCAGGACACCGGCGACCGCTGGCCCGGGCCGCGATCCGGCGAGACGTAGGCTCTGACCCGCATGGAGCCGACCAAGACCCCCCGCGTCTTGTCGGGGCGCTACGAGCTCTCCCATCTGGTGGCCCGGGGTGGCATGGCCGAGGTGTACCGCGCCCGTGACCAGCTCCTCGACCGCCCCGTCGCGCTCAAGGTGCTGTTCCCCGAGCTGTCGGTGGACCGCTCGTTCGTGGAGCGCTTCCGGCGCGAGGCCCAGGCGGCTGCCAACCTTTCGCACCCCAACATCGTCCCCGTGTTCGACTGGGGCGAGGACAGCGGCACCTACTTCATCGTGATGGAGTTCGTCGACGGCCGGGCCCTGTCGTCGATCCTGCGCACGGCGGGGCCGCTGCACCCCGATCGGGCCGCCGAGATCGCCGCCGACGTCGCCGGGGCATTGGCGTACGCGCATCGCCACGGCGTGGTCCACCGAGACGTCAAGCCGGGCAACGTCCTCATCACCGAAGAGGGCACTATCAAAGTCACCGACTTCGGGATCGCCCGCGCCGTGAACACCGAGGAGAGCCTGACCCAGACCGGGGCGGTCATGGGGACGGCGACGTATTTCTCGCCCGAGCAGGCCGAGGGCATGGGCGTCGACTCGCGCAGCGACCTCTACTCCTTGGGCGTCGTGTTGTTCGAGATGGTCACGGGGCGCCCCCCGTTCCTCGGCGACACGCCCGTGGCGGTGGCCTCCAAGCACGTGCGTGAGCATCCTCCCGCGCCGCGCGAGGTGAACCCCGGGGTCCCGCCCGACCTCGAGGCGATCATCTTGAAGTGTCTGGCCAAGTCGCCCGATCACCGGTATGCCACCGGGGACGACCTGCGCGTCGACCTGTTGCGCTTCCGCGAGGGTCGGGCCGTGGAGGCGGCGTCGCCTCCCACGGGGCAGCACCCGTCGGTGGGCACCACCCAGTCGGTGAGGGCCGTGGGCGCCACCCAGGCGTTGCCGGCCGTCGGAGCCGACGACGAGGGGCCCCAACAGCCCAGCCGCACCAAGCTCTACGCCGGCATCCTGGTCGTACTGCTGGTGGCGCTGGCCGTCGTCATCGTCTTTCTCGGCAACTCCGTCGGCTGGTGGCACATCGGGAGCAAGGTCAACGCGCCCTTCGTCATGCCCGACGTCACCAACCAGAACGTGACCAGGGCCGAGAAGACCCTGCAACACGACGGCCTCAAGACCAGGGTGCAACCCGACAAGGCTGCCAACTCCACCCCCAACACCCAGGTCCTGCGGACCCTGCCGGCCTCGGGGACGGCGGTGCGCAAAGGGGAGAAGGTGACACTGGTCACCGGCAACCAGGGGCCCCCGGTGGCCGTGCCGCCTCTCGTGAACCAGTCCGTCACGGCGGCCAAGGCCCAGTTGCAGCAGATGGGCCTGGAGCCCAATGTCCAGTTCAGCAGCACATGCACGCAGCAGAACATCGTGTGCAACCAGACTCCCAAAGCGGGCTCGCCCTTGACCCCGGGCGCGACCGTCAACATCTTCACGGCCCCGGCCACCACCGCCGTCCCCGACGTCACCGGGCTGGGCCAGACCACGGCGTGCAACCGCCTGGGCCAGGCCGGCTTCCAGTGCGGGAACATCACCACTCAGGCTTCCTCCACGGTGCCCAAGACCTACGTCATCAGCACCAACCCCCCGCCCGGCGCGCAGGAACCGGCCAACGCGGCGATCAACCTGGTGGTGTCGAGCGGTCCGTCCTCGGGGCTCGTCCCCGACGTGGTGGGTGACACCCAAGCCCAGGCCATCACGGCCCTGCAGGGTGCCAACCTCAATCCGGTGGTGATCTGCCAGCTGACCATCGACCCCACCCAGAACGGGCTGGTCCAGTCTCAGAGCCCCAACGGCGGTCAGTCCGCCAACGCCGGGACGACGGTGGACATCACCGTGGGGAGCCTCTCGGGGTGTTCAGGGTCCTCGACGACGACGTCCACCACGGCGCCCGGGGGCAACACCCCTTAGGGCCGGGGCGCCCCGAGCGACCCCAGGAAGTTGGCGAGTAGGTCGGGCCCCACGCTCGTGAGGATGGACTCGGGATGGAACTGCACCCCCTCGATGGGCAGGTCGCGATGGCGCAGCCCCATCACCACCCCGTCGACGGTCTCGGCGGTGACCTCGAGGACGTCGGGGATCGAGTCGCGCTCGACGATCAGGGAGTGGTAGCGCGTGGCCTCGAACGGGTTGGGGAGCTCGGCCAGCACGCCCACGCCGGTGTGGAAGATGGGTGAGGTCTTGCCGTGCATGAGCTCGGGGGCGGCCACGATCCGGGCGCCGAAGACCTGGCCGATGCACTGGTGGCCCAGGCACACGCCCAGGATGGGCAGCTCCCCACCGAGCTCGGCCACCACGGCCATGCTCACCCCGCCGTCATCGGGGCGGCCCGGGCCCGGGGAGATGACGATGCCGTCGGTCCCGAGCGCCCGGATCCCCTTCACGTCGATGGCGTCATTGCGAAACACCACCGGCTGCGCGCCCAGGGCGCCGAGCTCCTGCACCAGGTTGTAGGTGAAGGAGTCGTAGTTGTCCACGAGCAGGACCCGGGCGCCCACCCCGATCGACTGTAGCGGCCCCGGGCACCAGCTCCGTCGTGGCTATCCTCGGTGCATGGCGAACAAGCAGGGTCCCGGGAGCGCGGCGCGCAAGGGCCGTTCGGCCTCGGGGAGGGCGGTCACCCCTCCCCCCCGGCCCAGTAGCCGCTACACCCCGCCGATCCCCCGCAGCACCAAGGTGAGCCCCAAGTGGATGGGGCCGCTCATCCTGGGCCTCCTGGTGGCGGGCGCCCTCATGATCGTCCTCAACTACTTCAACGTCATGCCGGCCGGTCCCAGCAACTGGTACCTGGTGGGTGGCATCGTCCTCATCGCGGGCGGCTTCGTCGTCGCCACCCAGTACCACTGAGGAAGGTCAGCCCAGTCGTTCGATGATGGTGGCGTTGGCCATGCCGCCGCCCTCGCACATCGTCTCGAGCCCCCACCGTCCGCCGGTGCGCTCGAGCTCGTTGAGCAAGGTGCACATCAGCTTGGCGCCCGAGCACCCCAGCGGGTGGCCGATGGCGATGGCCCCGCCGTTGACGTTGACCCGGTCTATATCGGCGTGCAGCTCCTTCTCCCATGCCAACACCACCGAGGCGAAGGCCTCGTTGATCTCGACGAGGTCGATGTCGTCGATCGTCATCTTGGCCTTCTCGAGCACCGAGCGGGTGGCGGGGATGGGACCGGTGAGCATGGTCACGGGGTCCACCCCGGCGAGCGAGAACGTGTGGAACCGGGCCCGGGGGGTGAGGCCCAGGGCGCTCGCCTTCTCCTCGCTCATGATGAGCACGGCGGCGGCCCCGTCACTGATCTGCGAGGAGTTGCCGGCCGTCACCTTGCCGTCGGGCTTGAAGGCGGGCTTGAGATTGGCGAGGACCTCGGCGGTGGTGTCGGGCCGGATGCCCTCGTCGGTGGAGAACAGCTCGTTGGTGGCCGTCCCCTCGTCGTCCTTCACCACGACGGGAAGGATCTCGCGCTCGAAGCGTCCTTCGGCCGTGGCCCGGGCGGCCAGCTGCTGGCTGCGGGCGCCGAAGGCGTCGAGGTCCTGGCGCGAGATGTCCCACTGGTCGGCGATCATCTCGGCCGAGATGCCCTGGGACACGAGGCCGCCGCGCTCGGCGTAGCGTTCCATCATCTTGGGGCCGAAGGGGAACCCGAGGTCGCGCACCACCGACGATCCCATGGGGGTATGCGTCATGTGCTCGACCCCGGCGGCGATCACGACGTCGTAGGCGCCCGCCATCACGCCCTGGGCGGCGAAGTGCAGCGCCTGCTGGGAGGACCCGCACTGGCGGTCGATGGTGGTCGACGGCACCGACTCAGGGAACCCGGCGGCGAGCACGGCGTTGCGCCCGATGTTGAGGGCTTGCTCGCCGACCTGCATCACGCAGCCCATGATCACGTCGTCGACCAGGGCGGGGTCGAGGTCGTTGCGCTCGGCCAGGGCCTTGAGCGGCTCGGCGGCGAGGTCCACGGCGTGCCAGCCCCGGAGCTTCCCGTTGCGGCGCCCTCCCGGAGTCCGTACGGCGTCAACGATCACGGCTGTGGTCATGGCTGCTCCTTCCCGGTCCGGTGGCCTCGCCTCGGCGGTGCCTGCCGGCCTGCGAAACTGACCGATCGGTCAAGACTTTCTCCCGAAACCACCCTACCGGTCAATTTGTCGGAACAGGCCCCCTCTGACCAGGGAGTATCTCCGCGGTAGCCCGACGGGCGGACCACCCGAGGCTAGGTTGACGCCGTGACCGGGCCCCCCAGGGACATGGACCGATGGCTGGGAAACGGCGGCATGGAGGTCATCGGGCTGGTGGGTGCCGCCTTCACCTCCTACGGCGTCGACGGTGAGGACCTGGGCTGGGTCGTGGGGACCTGGACCCCTACCGCCCTGGCCTGCAATCCCCACGGCACGGTCCAGGCCGGCATCCACTCACTGATCCTCGACGCGTCGATGAACTTCGCCATCAATGCCGCCATGGCCGGGCGCGACCGGACCCGGGGCACGCTCGAGATGAAGACCGAGACGATGCGCCCGGCCAAGCTCGGTGAGGCCGTCAGTGTGCGGGGCGACGTCGTCCGCCTGGCTCGCCAGGTCGCCTACGCCGAAGCCGCCACGCGTGACGACCAGGGGCGGTTGGTGAGCCGGTCGACGGGCACCTTCCTCCTGCACCGCGACGACGCGGCGCGGTAGTGGCCGTGCGATTCGGCATCGCCCTGGGACGGATGCATCCCAGCATGTTCGTCGAGGCGGTCACCGCCGCCGACGAGCTCGGTTTCGAGTCGGTGTGGTTCCCCGAGCACCTGGTGCTGCCGGTGGAGATGTCCGGGTCGCCGTTCGCCGGCGCCGAGCATCCCCCCGTCCCACCTTCGACCCCGGTGTTCGACGTCCTCGCCTACCTGTCCTTCCTGGCCGGCCGCACCCGACGCGTCCGCCTGGGGACCCACGTCTACAACTTGGGCCTGCGGCACCCCTTCGTGGCCGCCCGGGCCGTGCAGACCGCCGACGTGGTGTCGGGAGGGCGCCTCGAGCTGGGCGTGGGCGCCGGCTGGCTCCGAGGCGAATGGGATGTCGCCGGCCTCGACTTCGACAGCCGCGGGGCGCGTCTCGACGAGGCCCTCGAGGTGTGCCGGAGGCTGTGGACCGAGCAGCAGGTGGCGCATCACGGCCGCTTCTTCGACTTCGACGCCGTCATGTTCGAGCCCAAGCCTCTCCAGCGCCCCCACCCCCCGATTTTGGTCGGCGGCGAGTCACCGGCCGCCCTGCGCCGAGCGGCTCGCCATGACGGCTGGATCGGCTTGAACCACACCCCGGACACCGCCACGGCGATGGTGGCGACGCTCCGACGGCTGCGGGCCGACGCCGGCCACGACGGTGCGTTCACGGTGACGGTGGGAGGCGCCGTGGACGACGCCGCCGCCGTCGAGGCGTTCGCGGCGGCCGGCGTGGACCGTCTCATCGTGAGCCCCTGGGCCCGCACCCGTGACGTCCCCGACGCCCTGACGGGGTTCGCGGCACGGTTCCTGGAGTAGCGCGCCGTGCGCGGGCGGCTCGGGAGGCCCGACAGGGCGCAGTCTCGAGGGCTGTCCGGCGTGGCCGTGCTGGCGGCGGTGTCGGCGGTGGCGCTCGGCGCCTGCGGCCCGTCGGCACCGAGCCCCACGGCGTCACCGGGCCCGTCGGCGTCGACGGCCACCTCGGGCCCCGTCACGACCACCACGACCCCGGCCTCGCCCGCCGGCCTGTCGCCGAGCGCCCTCGCCGACCCCTTCCTGGGCACCGGCGTGGGGGGCAGCAGCGTGGGCAGCATCGACACCTTCCCCGGTGCCGACATGCCCTTCGGCATGGTCCAGTGGAGCCCCGACACCAACCCCGACCGGACCTCGGGTGGGGGTTACTCCTACAGGGATTCGGCCATCACCGGGTTCAGCCTCACCCACATGAGCGGCCCGGGTTGCGCCGTCTACGGAGACATCCCCATCCTCCCCACCGTGGGTGCCATCGGGGCCGACCCGGGCACGTCGAGCTCGCCGTTCTCCCACTCCACCGAGGTGGCCAGCCCGGGGAACTACGCCGTGACCGTGGGCAAGGTCCCGGTGCGCGTCCAGCTGGCGGTGACCACGAGAGCGGGCCTCGGCCGGTTCCGCTTTCCCCGCACGGGCAGCGCCAACCTCCTGTTCAAGGTGGCCGACAGCGCGGCGGGGTCGACGAGATCGGCGGTGTCGATCGTGGGCGAGCGCGAAGTGGACGGCTCGGTGGTGAGCGGGGACTTCTGCGGCACCTCCGGCAACTACCGCCTGTACTTCGCGGCCCGTTTCGACCGGAGCTTCCGCAGCTTCGGGACGTGGCACGCCAAGACCGTGACGGCCGGGTCGCGTACCAGCACCAAGGCGCAATCAGGCGCCTACGTCAGCTTCCGGGCGCCGGCGGGCGTGGTGGAGATGCAAGTGGGCGTGTCGTTCGTGAGCGTCGCCGACGCCCGCCTGAACATCGATGCCGAGCAACCCGGCTGGGACATGGGCGCGCTGGTGCAACGCGACACCGGCATATGGAACCAGCTCCTGGGCCGGGTCCAGGTGAGCGGGGGGACCTACGCCGAGGAGCGCACCTTCTACTCCGAGCTCTACCACTCGTTGCTGCACCCCAACGTCTTCGACGACGCCAACGGCGACTACATCGGCTTCGACGGCAAGGTGCACGTGGCCAACGGCTACACCCAGTACGCCAACTTCTCGCTGTGGGACATCTACCGCAGCGAGGTCCAGCTTCTCGCCCTCCTCGTCCCCGACCGGGCCAGCGACATGGTCACCTCCCTGCTCGCCGACGCCGCCCAGGGAGGAGGACTGCCCAAGTGGCCGGTGGCCAACCTCGAGAGCGCCCAGATCAACGGGGACTCCGCCGACGCCTTCATCGCCTCGGCCTATGCCTTCGGCGCCCGCCACTTCGACGTCTCGAAGGCGTTGGCCGACATGGTCCGGGGAGCCAGCGATCCCCAGGTGACCACTGACGGCCACCTCGAACGCCAGGACCTGGCCCAGTACCTGGCCAAGGGGTACGTCCCCGCCGACACCCTGGACCTGACGTCGCTGACCTACACCGTGGGCGCCTCGGAGACCCTGGAGTACGCCATCGACGACTTCGCCATCTCCCAGCTGGCCCAGGCGGCGGGGGCCACGGCCACCTACCGGGCGTTTCTGTCCCGGGCCCAGAACTGGCAGAACCTGGTGAACCCGGCCACCGGCTTCCTGGCCGGCCGCCGGGCCGACGGGACGTTCCCGCCGGGGCCCGCCTTCCAGCGCTCGTCGCTGCCGGGCATCGGCCAGGTCGGCTTCGAGGAGGGCAACGCCATCCAGTACACCTGGAGCGTCCCCCAGAACCTGCGGGGCCTGTTCGACGCCCTGGGCGGCAACAGCGCGGTCATCGCCAAGCTCAACACCTTCTTCACCCAACTCAACGCTGGTCGCAAGCAGCCCTATGACTGGGCCGGGAACGAACCGTCTCTCGGCATTCCCTGGGACTACGACTACGCGGGCGCCCCGTGGCGCACCCAGAGCGTGGTGAGGCGGATCATCACCACCCTGTACGGGCCGACCCCGGACGGGGAGCCCGGCAACGACGACCTGGGTGCCATGTCGTCGTGGTACGTGTGGGGCGCCCTGGGCCTGTACCCCGAGACGCCGGGCCGCGGCGAGCTCGTGCTCGCCGGTCCCCTCTTCCCCCACGTCACCGTGACACTGGGCAGCGGCCAGGCCCTGGTCATCGACGCCCCGGGCGCCTCGGCCACCACCCCCTACATTCAGGGCCTCGACGTCGGTGGCCTCGACGCTACGGGGGTGGCGCCGAGCCCGTCGTGCGGAGCGACGTCGCGCTCCGCTCCCACTCCGTACACCTGCCCGTGGCTGCCCGCCTCGGTCAGCGCCACTGGCGCCCAGCTCGACTTCACCATGGGCCCCGCACCCGACACCACGTGGGGCGCGGAGCCCTCCGACGCCCCCCCGTCGTTCCCCGCCGGCTGATTCCACCGGAGCGGGGCGGCGCGGCGTGGCAGTTAGGAGGCCGCCGGGCCGGGGAGACCCTGCTCCAGCACGTCCCAGGAACCGGCCGCCCGGCGTCGCTGCACTTCGGCCTGCTCTCCACCATGGAGCCCGAACAGCCTCTTGGCCCACAGCAGGTAGAGCGCGATGGCAAGGTTGATGACGAAGGTGACGACCTTGAGGACGCTGAACCCCGAGGACAGCTCGTAGACCTCCAGGGGGAGCAGAACGGCAGTGGCCACGAAGGTGAGGTACTCCGCCCACCTCTTGGCCAACCACAGCCCCACCATCTCAACCGCTTCGAGCGCGGCGAAGGCGGTGACGCCCACGCCGGCCTCGTCGAGATGGGTGGGAGTGATGCTGAAGTAGTGGCGGAACCGGCCCAGGAAGGGATGGGCCTGCGTCGGTCCGCCGAAGGCCTGCACGATCTGCGAGTAGTCGCGTTGTAGCGCCGCATGGTTTCCCACGAAGAAGAAGATCACGAAGGCGAGCGTGGCCAACAAGGCGACGTGCACGGCGCGATCGAGGGCGATCAACCGCAACACGTAGCGGTCTCGCAACAGCGGGCCGCGGAACGGGAGCCTGATCTCGTCTCGGGACGGCACGTTCTCCCAGGCCGGGCTCGGCGGTGGGTGCTTGGGCAGCCAGGCGTCACAGCGCAGGCAGCGGTGCCATCGCAGGCCGCCGTACTCGCGCACCACCAGCGCGTCGGCCCCGCGCACCACGGCGGCGTCCAACCCCACCAGCACGTGACCTCCCCACCCACAGGTCAACAGCTCGTAGCGGTTCGGGGGGCGGGCTCGGTGTGCCACGCAGGCAGCTTTCCACCATCTCGTCCCGCCCACCGGCGGAAGCGGCATGACGCTCAGGCGTCGAACGGCGCCACCACGCGTCGCAGGAGCCCGGACAGAACCGTGCGCTCGGCGCCGTCGAGGTTCCCGAGGATGGCCTGCTCGCGGTGCACGAGGTCCACCAGCGCACCGTCCACGCGCCGGCGGCCGGCGGAGGTGATGTGGACGCGCACCGATCGGGCATCGGAGGGATCGGGGCGCCGTCGCACCAGCCCCCGTCCCTCCAGGTGGTCGAGACGGTTCGTCATCGTCCCCGACGACACCAGGGTCTGGGCGAGGAGCTGGCCGGGGGAGAGATGCTTGGGCTCTTCGGCCCGTCGCAGCGCGGAGAGCACGTCGAAGCTCCAGATCTCCAGATCGTGCCGGGCGAGCACCACGCTGCGCTGCCGATCGAGATGGCGTGCCAGCCGGGACACGCGCGACAGGACCTCGAGAGGAGAGACGTCGACCTCGGGCAAGGCCCGTCGCCATCCCCGCACCAACCGGTCGACTTCGTCGTCCATGGCCTCTCCCGTGACGGCATCGCCCGTGACGGGGGAAAGTCTATCTTGACATCAAGATATCGCGGGTCGATACTTGTCTTGATATCGAGAGATACATGGGGGCCGGGAAATGGGCGGCAACGAGAGCACCGTTCACCAGGGCGCGGGGGAGCGCGAAGCGGCCTCGGCGGCCATGGCCACGAGGGTCTACGCCGGCCTGGGTGACAGGGTGTCGCAGGGACGGGCCCGACTGGGCCGGCCGCTCACCCTGGCCGAGAAGGTGCTGCTCGGCCACCTCCGGCCCGACGGCAACGGGGAGTTGGCGCGGGGCCGCACCTACGTGGACGTGGACCCCGACAGGGTCGCCCTCCAGGACGCGCTGGCCCAGATCGTGGCCCTGCAGTTCATGACGGCCGGACTCGATGCGGTGGTGGTCCCCACGACCGTCCACTGCGACCACCTCATCCAAGCCCGGGCCGATGCCCCCACCGACCTGCGGGTGTCCCTGGACGCCAACGCCGAGGTCTACGACTTCCTCCGCTCGGTGTGCGCCCGCTTCGGCATCGGCTTCTGGGAGCCGGGCTCGGGGATCATCCACCAGGTCGTCCTCGAGCACTACGCCTTCCCGGGTGGGATGATGATCGGCACCGACAGCCACACCCCGAACGCCGGCGGGCTCGGCATGGTCGCCATCGGCGTCGGCGGCGGGGATGCCATCGACGTCATGACCGGCGACGCCTTCACCGTGCGGTGGCCGCGGCTCATCGGTGTGCAGCTGACAGGCTCGCTGTCGGGCTGGTCCTCGGCCAAGGACGTCATCCTCCGGGTGGCCGACCTCCTCACCACCAGCGGCGGCACGGGGGCGGTCGTCGAGTACTTCGGCCCCGGCGCCGACACCATCAGCGCCACGGGCAAGGCCACGATCTGCAACATGGGGGCCGAGCTCGGGGCGACCACGTCGATCTTCCCCTACGACGCCAACATCGCCTCCTATCTGCGGGCCACCGGCCGGAGCCAGGTGGCCGACAGCGCCGACAGCGTGGGCGGCGACCTGCGCGCCGACGCGGAGGTGGTGGCCGATCCCGGACGCTACTTCGACGTCGTCCTCGAGATCGACCTGTCCGAGTTGCGGCCTCTGATCAACGGGCCCGACACCCCGGACCTGTCCCACCAGGTCGGAGAGGTCGGCCCCTGGGCGCGTCGGTACCACGTGCCCACGGCGATCTCGGCCGCGCTGGTGGGCTCGTGCACCAACTCCTCCTACCAGGACATCGCCCGGGCGGCGTCGATCGCCCGCCAGGCCCGTGCCCGAGGACTGCGGGCCCAAGCGCCGTTGTTCGTCACTCCGGGCTCGGAGCAGATCCGGGCCACCGTCGAGCGCGACGGACTGCTCGGCGATCTCGAGGCCATCGGCGCCACGGTGCTGGCCAACGCCTGTGGCCCGTGCATCGGCCAGTGGGACCGCCAAGGGCTCGACCCCGGCACGCCGAACACCATCGTCACGAGCTACAACCGCAATTTCTCCAAGCGCAACGACGGCAGCGCCCACACCAAGGCCTTCCTGGCGTCGCCGGAGATGGTCGTCGCCTACGCCCTGGCGGGCACGCTCGACTTCGACCCTCGCACCGATGCTCTCACCACCACCGACGGCGACGACCTCCGCCTCGAGGACCCGGTCGGAGACGTCCTCCCCCCGGGCGGATACCTGCGACCCGGTCCCCCCCGGGGCGCGCCGGGGGACCGGCGCCCCGCCCCGGTGGCGGTGTCGCCGGACTCCCAGCGCCTGCAACTGCTGACACCGTTTCCCGAATGGGACGGCCGGGACTACCTCGCCCTGCCGGTGCTCGTGAAGGCCAGGGGCAGATGCACCACCGACCACATCTCGGCCGCCGGTCGTTGGCTCACCTACCGCGGCCATCTCGAGAACATCTCGGGGAACTTGTTCCTCGGGGTGGTCAACGCCTTCACCGGCGAGACGGGCGAAGGCAAGGACCCCCTCGACGCCGCCACCCGCCCGTACCCGGAGATCGCCAAGCGCCTCAGCGCGGCGGGCGTGTGGTGGTGCGTCGTCGGAGACGAGAACTACGGCGAGGGGTCGTCGCGCGAACATGCCGCCATGGAGCCCCGCTACCGCGGCGGGTTGGTCGTCTTCGCCCGGTCCTTCGCCCGTATCCACGAGACGAACCTCAAGAAACAGGGCATGCTCCCGCTCACCTTCGCGGACCCGTCCACCTACGGCGAGATCGAAGAGGACGATAGCATCAGCGTCCTCCACTTGGCCGCTCTCGAGCCCGACCGACCGGTGTCGTGCTCGATCACCAAGCCGGACGGAACGACCATCCCCTTCACCTGCGTACACACCTTCAGCCAGAGCCAGATCGCCTGGTTCCAGGCTGGCAGCGCCCTGAACGTCATCAGGCGAGCGCGTGCGCGTTAGCCCCCGTGCTCGTCGTCGATAACCGGCCGCCCGACAGATGCGTCAGGACTCCCCGGAGAGCATCTTGGTGATCTGGCCCAGGTCGAAGTAGTCACGCCAGGCGCTGATCTTGCCGTCACGCATCTCGAAGGTGCCCATCACGGGAAGGGCGGCCACGATGTCCCCCACCTTGAAGGTGTCGACCCGCTCGGTGAGCACGATGTTGTCGCGCACCGCCAAGTGGAGCGTCTCGATCGTCATGCCGTCGCACATGGCGAAGAACCCCTCGACGAAGGCGATGGTGGCGTCGAGGCCGACGGCGGGGTCCATGGGGATGTTGTGGTAGACGACGTCATCGGTGAAGTACGGGCGCAGGGCCTCGGCGTCGTGCTTCGCGAAGGCGTCGCACATGTCCCGGACGACGCGTTCGGCGTCCTCTGTGGCTCCCATCGTGGCCTCCTGGGTTCGACCCAGGCTCACGATAGCGAAGCCCCTGGGAGCGGACCAGCCGCGGCTCAGGACGCTTGGAGGATGAGGTCCTGGATCTGTTGCACTTCGGCCGGCGTGAGGCCCGCCGACGGGCAGGACGGTGCCACCGGCGTGGTGGTGCTCACGGCGCCGGCGGCCAGACTCTGGTCGAGCCCGCCATAGGCGAAGCACGTCGCGTACTGCTCTTCCGCCGCCGCCAACTGCACCGCCTGGTTCTGGGCGGCTTGCACCGGGGTCGTGGCGACAACGACGGCGGTCGTGGTGGCGTTGGCGATCAACGGCTCGTCCGTGACCTTGGCCGACTTCTGGGCGCTCAACGCGGCGCCACCGCAGGCAGACACCAGGAGGCCGGCGACAACCACCAGGCCCAGGGGGCGCATTCGGAACATGTGATGGTGATCGGCAGGTAGGGGGTCGCCCTTGAACAGGGGGTCTGTTGTCCCGCCGGAGGGTGCGGTCAGGGTCCCCGGCGACGGGGAAGACCCGGGCTCGGGGCCTGGAGCGGCCGAAACGCCGGGTGGGGAGAGAAGTGCAGGCGTTCGGACCGGGCGCCAAAGCCTGGCTTCCCGGAACAGGACGGTTGGTGCGAGCGGGCCCGGGATACTGCCGGAGCAGGCCGGTTATGCAGTGACCGTCGACCACTCGATTCGCGGCGGCCGGACGGCGGCACACAGAGGCCAACCCTTGTCGTCGGACAGGCCCAGACGGCCGATAAAGAGGCCCACATCGCAGGCCTTCGCCATGACGGTCACCCGAACCGCGTCGAGCCAGAGCTTGGCCCGTCGGAACATGGCAAAGTCGCCCCCGTCATCGACGACTCCCCATGTGAGGTAGATGAACCTCTTGCCTGGCGAACCCTGGATCTGAGGACCCTTCACATCGACATCGGGTGGCGGTGAGTACATGACGCACTCCAACTCCCATACTGCACACGGCACGTCGGCCGGTACTGCTTCGTAAAGATCGCACGCAACCGGGTGATATCGGTCACAGTCCTCGTTGCCGCCCGACCCTGCTTGGGAGATGTGGATCGATCCAAGACCTAAGCCTTCTCTTGGCACACCGTAGCTACGATTCTCTCGATAGCGGCGTCCTGCGCCTCCAAATGAGCCTGGATTTGCTTGGCCTCTTCGAGGACAGCCGCTGCATCGTTATATGTGGCTTGAGACCGAGCATCAGCCGCGGTGGCCTGGATGTTCTGCCCGACGATGATGATGGGTAGCAGTACGAGCTGGAGGAACTCAGACGAGAGCCACAACACCAGGACGGTGGCGCTGTGCTGCTTGATCGTCGACGGCAGGCTGATGAAGGCGAGGAGGGCAAATAGGTAGGCCGCCCACATCGTGCC
This sequence comes from uncultured Acidimicrobiales bacterium, assembly GCA_963731665.1. GTDB lineage: Bacteria > Actinomycetota > Acidimicrobiia > Acidimicrobiales > UBA8190 > Chersky-840. Next base: position 1,217,924 of record CAVSWP010000011.1, read on the forward strand.
GACGATGATGGTGATCCTCAGGCCGACCTTGGCGTTCAGACGCCCGAAGACGCCGGAACCATGGACTTGGGCGACAGCCTCTGCCACCTTCGGTGGACCGGATGCCTTGCGCGCTTCGATGTGAGGGTGCGGGACGTAATTGAATAGTGTGGTCATGGACCAAAGCATTGCATGAGGCTGCCCAGGTCACAACGTGCCGAATCCGGTAAATCAGGCACTCGGCCGTGACCGCGGACGGACTCCTCCACCGCAGTCAACCGATTGATAGATTGAGCCGTCGGAGGTCGCGGATCGAAGAAAGTTCCTGACTTAGCAACAGCGACCGAGACGAAATAGACAATTACACGGACCGCGAAATGCGACACCGCGCGGACCAACTCGGGGCCGAGGTGCGCGAGGCGAAGCTGGAGCTTGAACGTCTGGAGGCTCTGCGGGAGGCCCCCCTCTCCGATCTGCGCAGGTCGAAGCGGAGCGACATGGGACGGTCAAAGCAGGCAGAGAGGGCAAGCACGACGTAGGCCACGGTGAACGACGAGGTGACGCCAGGGTGGATCAGCTCATCGATGGCCTCACGTAGTGAGAACGCCGCACCGCCGACGAACACGCCGAGACCAGCAAGCAGCGCCCAAAAGTACGCTTCCCGCCCGTACCCCAAGGCATGGTGATCGTCAGCGCGGCGGCTGCTTCAGCCGTCGCCGTCGCCGTCTCCGGACTGTCAGCGCGGCTCGTTCCCCAGAGCGCCCGTAATCGGGGATCCCGTGCGGTACCAGGCTGGGTTTGGGCGGACCTCGGGAATACGATGTTGGATCGACATGAGGAATCAACGATGAGGCCATGGGAGGAAGAGGAGTACCGCCGGTACCAGGGAATGCCCGCTGACCACCAGCCGCAGGCGGATCCCGGAAGAGCTGAGCTGCGCTGGCTCCGACACCCCTACACCTGGCTCCGCTGGTGGGTCACTGTTCGTCGCCTAGGACCGTACGCTCCCGACTTCGACGATTTCCGCCAAAGCCGCTAACCACGCAGAAGAGCCCAATCGGCCCGCCCGATCCTCCGGGCTCCCCTCACCACTACGCATCTCTACACCTGGGGTTCGGAAGCATCCCCTCGGGAAGTGCCGCTCCACTGCCGGGTCTGGTGCCAAGGGCCAGGGGGCCTCAAGCCGCGATATTCGGGGGCTATGCGCCCCCTGTGTTTCAGTGCGAGGCACGCCGATCGTTCAGGGGCAGTGAGTCACTGGCCGGTGGCAAGCCGAGCCATATTCGCGGCCCGTGGCGATCTCGGGTGGTTGAGGCGCCTCGGGCTTTCCGGGGGCACAAGACGTCCGGAGCTGGCCTGAGGGATCAGGCGTGATCGGTGTTGACAATCAGCAGGCTGCAAGGACAATGGTGTGACACCTTGTTGGGCACGCTTCCAAGCACAAACCGCTTGATCCCAGTCATGCCCCGGTTGCCGATCACTAAGAGATCTGCATCGGTGGCTTCGGCCACGGTGAGAAGGACATCGGCAGGATCCCCATCGACATTGTGAATCTGCGTCGAGACGCCCTCGCCCGTGGCATCGGCAGCGACTTGCGCACAGATGCGCTCGCCCTCGTCGTGCATCGCTGCGTTTGCGGCTGCAACCCGAGCAGGGTCCACATGCTCGCCCCCCAAGGTGACCTTACGCCACACATGGACCACGTGAAGGGTCACCCCGTCCGACTTTGCCAGGGCGAGCGCCTCTCTGACAGCGACGCCGGCCCGGGCTGAGCCATCGGTCCCAACCACGATGACCTTATACATGGTGAATGCTCCAAGCTCGATAATGCGAGGCTGCCATTGTCTGGGACATTAGATCGAATCAGACCTTTGGGAAACTCTGGCGGCACTGTCCGTCGCAGCACAATGCGTGGATACAGGTCGGTCGGACGGTCCAAGGAGACATCTGAAACCAGTGCTTCAAGAGTGGACTGTTCGACGGCATGGCTCTACTTCCGACCGGAAGGGGCCGTGGGAGCGCGTCAGGTCCAGCGGGGACCCAAGCCGAAACAGCGGCCCCGGGTGATCCTGCTCGGAAGCTCGCCGAGTTGGCCTCGGCCGGGGGCGATCCTGCTCGGTCCAGGGTGGCGAACCTGGCGCGCGCAACCGGGTGATCTCGATCGGCCTGAAGGTGGTCGAGCCGTCTCCGTCAGGGCGCAGAGAACCGGCGCATTAAGCGTGCCTCGAACCTATTTTTTTGTCTTAGGCGAGCAAGACGGATGGATGACCGAACTCTTGTGGGGCGTGCGGACACTATTAGATGTGACTTCCTTCTCCGAAGCTGCCGACGTTGAGCTCCTGGCTATGGCAAGATCCGAGCCCGAGGCGTTCGGCGAGCTGTTCAAGCGCCACTCGCGATCGGTGTATGCCTACTGCGCCCGGCGGACCGGCAACCTCGATTTGGCTGAGGACCTGACCAGTGTCGTGTTCATGGAGGCGTTCCGCCGCCGCCACAAGTTGCATCTCTCGAACGCCAGCGCCTTGCCCTGGCTTCTCGGAGTGGCCACCAATGTTGCTCGAAACGCGGACCGCTCGGTCCGAAGATACCGATCGGCGCTCGATCGGCTCCCGACTCTGCCAAACAGTGCGAGCTCCGAAGACGACGCGATCGAGCGCCTCGAGGCACAAGACGCACTGGCCCGTGCTCTTGAAGCGATCTCGGCACTCACCCGGGCGGAACAGGAAGTCGTCCTGCTGGTCCTGTGGAGCGAGCTCACCTACGCCGATGCGGCAACTGCGCTCGACATCCCGGTCGGCACCGTCCGCTCTCGTCTGGCCAGTGCCAGGGCCAAGTTCAACGGCGCGACCACCGTCACGAAGACAATCATCCCATCCATACAGGAGACCCGATGAACTACCTCCAAACCCCAACTGTCCCCAACCTGGACGACCTCCGACTCTCGACTCGACAGGCTCACCTGGTGCGAGAGATCACCGTGCACCGCCGAAACCGACAGAGGGGCGGCCTGGCGGTCGGCGGCGGTGCCCTTGTTGCAGGGGGTGTTGCGACCGTCGTGCTGGTGCTCGCCGGCCCCGGTACCGCCAACGCGTTCGCGGCCTGGACGCCATCTCCGACGACGCCATCGCCCGGCCAGGTATCGAGCGCCGAGGCGGCATGCGAGGCAGGGGCGGCCTCACCGCCGCGGGGCGCGCCACCGGGATTGCCCCCAGGCGCGACCCAAGTGTCGCTGGTCGATACCCGCGGACCCTTCACACTGGTCTTGTTCGGGGCAAACACCTCTACGAAAGGGACACTCATGTGCGTGAGCGGCCCGTCGATCACCGGCGCGCAAGAAAACTCGCAAATGAGCGAGTCATTCGGTAGCCAGCCGGTGTTGCCCAAGGCTGGCCAGATTGCTGTCGACCGGCTCCAAGCCGAATCCGCCAACAACGGTCAGGCTTACACGATCGCTGAAGGTTCGGTCGGTTCGGGCGTGACGGCCGCGACGTTGGTGCTGAGCGATGGCTCGGACGTCGTTACCACGACCGGCACCGGTCTCTTCCTCGCCTGGTGGCCTGGAAGTGCTGTCGTCACGTCCGCGACTGTGACCACCGCCACGGGAACGACAACTCAGCCGATCAGCTCTCCGACGCCAGATACCGGCGGTTCCGGAAACAGCGTCAAGCGATCCATCGGCATAGGGCAGTGACCCGCGAGTCGTTCTCTTGTCGGCGCCCGAAAGAACATCAGCTCGGTGTGCGGGGGCACGCCGAGGCCTGACATGACCGCAATTAATGACCGCATTCGCCCCTAGAGACGGGTACGCGAGATGTGTCGTTCCCGGCCTGGTCAGACTCAGCGGTGCGGGGCGGTCCAGGTAGTGGCTACAGCCCGCGTCACGACGTTGCCAGCATTCCGGTCAAGTCAGATCTAATGTCGCCGCGGTGAGTTCATCGCCAGATCATGCCGATCCGATCGAGAGAGCACGTTGGGCGACCGAGTTCTTCGGTCCACTCGTGCCTGGTCAGCTTGGCTGTGTTTTCGACCACTGCGCCAAGGATCTGGTTATTGGTCACATCGACGTCACCGAGAATCTCATTGCAGGAACTGGATTCCTATTTGCTCCTGCCGTCATTGCTCTCGCAGACACATGCGCAGCACTCGGATGTGGCAACAACGTTTCTGACGGCGGGTCGTTTACGACGATCGAGTTGAAGTCGAACTTCCTTTCGTCCGCTCGTACTGGCGAGCGAGTGTCCTGCAGGTGTCTCCCTGTTCATATCGGACGTCAGACTCATGTCTGGGATGCCGAGGTGACGAACGACTCGACGGGAAGGCTGATGGCTCTTTTCCGATGTACTCAGATGATCCTCTGGCCGAGATGACGAGCGGGCCGAATCTTATGAAGTGGCCAGTTGGGCTAGGTGGGCCAGCGAGTTGCCCAGATGGTCCGGAGGGAACGGGGGAAACTGGAGGTGCTGGCGGAGGGAGTCTGGAACCGCCGACCAGTCGTAGGAGAGTGTGACTCTGGTCTTGGACGGGCCGGCCGGCGTGAGGTCGTAGCGCCACACCCAGCCGCCGAAGCTCACGTTGCCGTCGCCAGCATCGTGGCCCGGCTCCCAGGAGATGGCTCTAGGGGGGTCGAACGCCTGAACCCGGTTGACCATCTGGTAGCCCCCATCCGGGTGGTTTGCGTGGTACATGGCCATCCCGAAGGTTTGGCCGGCCGCGCTCAACGGTTGGCTATCAAGAGATTCACGGACCCAGCCAGTGCCGTCGATCGCGGCGTGCTTGGTCGGGTCGGCAAGTACTGCGAAGATTGATGCCGCCGGGGCATCGATGACGGTGGTGGCGCTGACGCTTTTGTCGGCCATGTAGTCGTCTCCTTGTGAGATGGAGTCTCTTTGCCGGCTCTGACGGTTCTCAAGATCGGAACTCATTGGTCGAGCCGCCAATGCCTCCGCCAGATGATTCTCAAAGGACCGTTGCACGTCAAAGGGCGGACAGGGTGGGAACGACTCAGGGGGTCGTCACAAGCCGCGGACTTCTCTTAGCCTTCAGCTCAACCCTAGCTGATACTCCTTTGACCAGCGGCAACGGCCGTAGCCTCAATGAGACGTTTCGGGGGAACGGGCTTGCGCAGAAACTCGACGACAACTGACCCAAAGCGATTGCGTATTTCGGCTTCATCCGCGTCTTCGAATGCCGAACAGACCACAACGGGGGGAGGTTTGACCAGGCCTTCCAACATCGTCCGGCCATCTAGGCGGGGAAGACGCAGGTCCAGGAGCATCACGTTGATCTCGTGACGGCGCAACTTGTCCAAAGCCTCGAGACCATCTGCAGCGCTAAGAACGACATAGCCCTCGTCGCGGAGGATGGCCGCCATCGAATCACGCATGGCCTTCTGGTCCTCCACGATCAACACCTGGGCACCAGACTTCGGGTGGGTACCGGGACTATGTGCTGGTTTGAGATCGCACTCCGGAGAAACACCCGTGTCAGTTGCTACAACGCCGGCGTGCGCCAATGCACGTGCCCTCCCCGACCCCTCTATTCCGAACGCCTTGGTGCGTCTGCTTCGCCCTCCGGCCTTGAGGTTCTCCGCCGCCTTCAACTCGGACCAACAGACGTCGCACAAATGGCGTCCGTCGCGCCCTCCGCTGGTGAATCGGCGAAGGCATTGCGCGCAGGTGGACTCGGGGGAAACGACCACCGTCGATCTCCTCCTTCGGGAAGGACCTAGGCGTGCTCTTCGAGGTCCCAGAACCCCGACATCCGGCATGATCTCAGCTTGCACGGCCGTAAACGGGTTAGCGACCGCGCAAGCACCTGTCCACCGAAGGTAATTTCACCTGTTGACGGGCTTAACCTCACCAACCATGTGGTGCCCAACGGGACCTTGCGGTGCGAGCCCTGGCCGTTGGGTCCAGCTCGAATCCCGGGACATCGCGGACTGCGGATGAGGCGGGGTCGCTTCGGGACGTGTTCGAGCTCCATGACCGTGAACCGGCCAGTGGGAGCAAGAAATCGGCCGCAAACTCAAGGACGACCCCCGCTTTCAGGCCCTCGAGGACTACCGAGGGCTCGTGACTGAGCAGACGGCCGCCACAGCAATGCCGGGGGCGTCTCGGGGTATAGCTGAGTTTGTAAGTCGGCTCGGGAAGCTTTCTGCACGCTCCACTGTTGCCAACTCACATGGAGAGCGAGCACTCACGCGGGCGGGTCCGGGCGGAGCCCTCGCACAAACGGGTCAGGGCGTACCTGGGCAAGGAGCTGGCCGCCGACACGACGCACCCACTCCTGGTCTGGGAGGTTCCGTACTACCCGGCCTACTACATCCCGTCATCAGATATCCGAGCCGAGCTCGTGCCCACGGGCAAGATCGAGCACTCCCCGAGCCTGGGCGTTGCCGACGTATACGACGTCAGGACGGCGCGGGCCACCGCTCCGTGCGGGGCCCGACGGTATCCGGCCTCGCCGATCGAGGAGATTCGTGACACCGTCCGCCTCGTGTGGAACGCCATGGACGAATGGCTGGAGGAGGACGAGCTCGTCTACGTCCATCCTCGCGACCCGTACACCCGGGTGGACATCCTGGCCAGCTCCCGGCACGTCCGGGTCGTCGTGGACGGTGAAACCATCGCTGACTCGCATCAGCCCCGAATCCTGTTCGAGACCGGGCTCCCACCGCGCCATTACCTTCCCCTGCCTGACATGCGGCTGGACCTCCTGACGCCATCGCAGACGGAAACGCACTGCCCGTACAAGGGCACGGCGACCTATTGGCATCTCGACGTCAATGGCCATCACTACGACGACTTTGTCTGGATCTACCGGGCGCCGCTGCCCGAGAGCCAGAGAATCGCCGGATTGGCCGCGTTCTACAACGAGAAGATCGACCTGTACATCGATGGCGTGCTGCAGGAGCGGGTGCGAACCAAGTTCAGTTAAGCGCTGTGGGGACGGGTGAACCGACCGGCAACCCGAAGTTTGTATCGAAGTGGAACCTGGGCGCAAGGTGGCTCGGTACCGAAGGGTCTCTGGCAGGAGAGCCTCCACCGTTGGGCTGATCGTCGTGACGTCGTCTACTCGCCCGTGAATCGAAACTCCGCCTGCCACGAGTCGTCAGTGTGGACAACCTCCCAATAGCGCTCAGCAATACGATCCGGGTCAAAGGAAGTACCGGCAACGATCTGTCCGGCGATCGTGAGGGTAGCCACGCGGATGCCGTCCGGTTCCAAGTCGGCTCCGAGCATCGTAGCGGCCGATCGAAGAGCGGCTTTGCCAAGGGAGATCGTTGCGAGGGCTGGGATCGGATTGTCGGCAAATCCACCCCCGGTGACGATCATGATGCCGAATCCCGCATCCTTCATTGCTGGGGATGCCACTTGCGCGACGACGATGGCACTAATGACGTCGACTGCATAAGCCGCCTGCAAGTGGGCGATGCTCGAACTCAGGAGCTGATCCGGCGCACCCATGACCGCGTTGTAGATGATGACTCCCGGCGCACCGTCTCCATCGTAGAGCTCGATCATTCGGGCACCCAGCCCCTCGGGGTCGCTTGCGTCCGCCTCGATGGTGCCGATCTCGGCGCCCGTGTCGGCCAAACTGGCCGTGAGTTGACCTAGGCCGTCGGTGCTCCGAGCAACCAACGTGACTCGGTAACCTCCGACAGCGAAACGACGAGCCACAGCCAAGCCCAGGCCCGGACCGGCCCCAACCAGTAGCAGGTGACGGCGGTCGACTGCGTCGCCACTACGGCTTCCTTCACGGTCGCTCGTAGGTGTGACTTGCATGAGTGCCCCTGACTCGATCGAGGCGGCGTTCGGACTTTAGGTCCACACCGTGCAGCTTGGCATCTAGGAATCCCCTCGTCTCAGCCGACGATTCCCCCTGCCCGCGCTAGCCACGAGGGCCAGCGGCATCGCCATTCCGCTCGGAAGACCATGGAGAGACTGCGTCCAAGACTCACCTCCGCAAGTCCATTGTGACAAAAAGTCCACTGCTGAGAAGGTGGTGGTCAGGCGTCTCCGTAGGTGGGCGAGTACATCTCGTTCAACACCGTGACCTGGTCTGTTGCCGGCCGCAGGGGGTGCGAGCACCCGTGGCCATCGTGGTGCTGGCACTGGTGCGGCTACAGACGGGCTTACTCCCCACGTCCTGCTCGGCAACGCTCTCTACGAGCTCTCGCTCCACGTCGTCGATGGCAAGTTCGTGTCGATGACCTCGACCGGCATCGACCTCACCCAAAACTCTAGGCGTCGAGTATTCCCAACTGACTCTGAATGTGGCAGCGAACCCAGTCCAAGACGTCGGCCTCCCGTCCACGGTCATGACAACCACGCACAATCAGGCCGGTGATGTCATCCCGGACGGCCGACCCGTCGGCCAAAGACGACCGCGGCTGACTCGTTGAGCCCGTGTCGAATCGCCGCACAGAGGGCGCGCAACACCGAGTGCGCGCCATTTGCGCTGAACTTCGCTGTGAGTCGGACGAGGGTCGGGAACAGCACGCCTCGACACGGATCGTCCTACACTCGGCCCCGTTGACGGCCCAGCTGGCTATACCTTGCCGGCCGCCTCAACTTCGTTGTATATCGCAATGGCGGGAGGGCCGGTGACGCCAACAGACTCCATGATCTTCGCGACCTTGACGTTGCCCTCGAAGAAGCTCTGGAACTGTTCCGCCGTGTCCCACTCGTCAATGACGACGAGTTCGCCCTCGCGGGCAATGAAGGTGTGGTGGATGAGGCCACCGCCCTTGGTGTCCTCGGTGATCTCCTCTAGGAGCGCGGCGTTGGACTGCAAGCCTGCTATGGCCTTCTCGATGTCGGCAACTTGGAAGTGGGCAATGACGGTGACACTCATGGCGGGGACTTCTCCTCAGTAGGTCGACCACCCCCTCTGAGGCGGTCCGGCCAAGTTACGACATTTCTGTTGTGCCCGCTCGGCAGTCGTTTCGCGCTTGGACATGGGTGACAGGCACCACAGGATTCACCACCGGACCGTTCGACGGTCCGTGTCATCAGGAGTCATGTCTGGCGCCTTAGCTGGCGCTGCGGCGGACACCCGTGGATACACCCACAAGTGAGTGAAAGTCGGCCCAGGAGGGACGTGCCAGGACCGCTCCGGCCTGCAATTGTCAAGCGGTCCCAATAGCGGAGAGGAAGGTGGAAGACTTGGGCATCGATCCGAACCCGGTTAACGGCAACGCAAACCTCCTCGACAGTGCCGCGCAACGAGCCCGACAGCAGTGGCTTCGGGCAAACTTCACCCAGATCTTCGGCGTCTCGGCCGAGGACTTGATGGCCCAGGGGATCAACCCTCGTCGGTACGCCAGGGAGCATCGAGATCAGATCCGCCAGTTCGCTCAGATGCAACGTAGTCAAGGCCTCATTGTCCCCGGTGGCCGCCTCTCCGGCTCGCCTGGACGGGGCAACTCCGGGCCTGGTCCAGAGAGACAGGCCAATCTGGGATATGGGTATGGCACCCGCGGCCACTACGGCATAGGTCTGCGTGGTGGAAGCGCCTGGATAGGGATCCTGCTCTTCCTCTTCGCCCTGCGGTTCTTGCTCGTCGACTCCTTGGTAGGAACGCACGCTGCCCTTGTCTGGGTTCTCATGATCGGCGGAGTCCTCTTGGTGTTAAGGGTGCTGCTCTTCTCCTGGCTCCGCCAAAGGCGCTTCAGCCGCCGTCGGTCGGGTGGACAGTCGAGGGGATGATCCGTGCACTGACCGCCCCACGATGCCGCCAGTTGGTTGAGTTTGGTCGTTCGGTTGGCGCCAGCCGATCGCGGTTGTCAGACCCCTCGGCCCAGAAAGGTCGACCGTACGCGACGCGATCGAACTTTCTTGGTCATCCGATCTCCGTAGGTCCTGGGGACTCGGAGTGTCAAGAGACTCCGTCAGTTTTAGACGCCCAGGTACCAGAGCCCCGTCTGTCGCTAAGGAACGGAAGCCACTGTGTCGCCCAGGTACCGGAACTTCACAACCGATCAGGCCGAACGAAGTGGAGACGATGGGACTCGAACCCACGACCCCCTGCTTGCAAAGCAGGTGCTCTACCAGCTGAGCTACGTCCCCGAAATATCTAGTCGCTGAATCGAGAGAATACCGTTTCAAAGCAAGAAGCTGGGTGAGAACACGTAGGTGGACTCAAGATCAACGAACTGGAGGCGCTGGGCACGACAACCGGTAGGTCGCCAGACGTGGCGCAAGGATCAGGCGCCCCAGAAGCCAGCGAGCCGCTTGGCCTCGACGGCTCCTTGTCTGACCCCCGCTTGGAAGGCAGCCTCGACCCGACTGAAGTCCATGAGATGTAGACCCCAGCCGCTGATCCCGAGGAACTCCTCGCCGGGGCCGATGGTTTGCACCGTCGCCCCGCTGTCGCGCAGGGCCTCGAACTGGGCCTGGAACGATGCCAGCAGGGCGTTGAACCTTGGATCGTCGAAGCCCGGGGGAGCTACGAGGGTCATGCACGAGACCACGAGCACGATGTCATGACCGACTGCGAGATCTGCATTGAGAGCGCTTCGCATGCCGCCATCCATATAGCGCAGACCGCCGATGGTGATCGGTTCGGTTATGGTGGGCACGGCGCAGCTCGACGCCACTGCCCTGTCCAATTCGACTCCGGCCGCCTTGTCCCACACCCGGAAGGCTCCCGTGCCCGTGTCGACCGCCGTGCAGGCGAAGCGGTCGGGCCACTCCCGGTCGTTGAAAAGGGCGAAACGAGCTATGAATTCGTGCTCCGGGACGATCCAGGTGTCGAGCGCCAAGCGCCCCAGTTGGCTGCGCCTTGTCTCTTCGGTTCCTTCGGCAATAGCCAAGCTAACAAGGAGGTCCGTCAAGGTGGCGAGGTCGGTTGTAGTGCCGACCAGGCTCGGAGGTTCACGGCTCAGTTCGACGGCATCCTCAAGGGCGCCGCCGGACAGAAGCTGGGCACCGACGGCTGAACCGGCTGACGTGCCGATGACGGCGTCGGACTCGCTGACGACCACCCCAGCAGCGGCAAGACCACTGATCAGGCCCGCTTCCCAGCCGATGCCGACCGGACCGCCACCACCGAGGACCAGCGCTCGCGTCATGTTCGAACGCTACTAGCTGGCGTGCAGACGACCGCCCGTTGCATATGTCTCGTGATTGACGGCTCGCGTACGGGATGTCATCGGCCAATATGCAATGTTGTCGATGGTGGCCAATGTTACTAGTGCTTGACAAAGGCAATGGCGGTTGGCCGACGCGTGGGGGCAGCCCTTCCAAGCTGGATCACGCGGGTCGCGATTGTGGGCGGTCGGACCCGGGCCGGAGTGCGAACAAGCGGCCCCCTGTGCTCGAGTAGCGAAGAAGAGCCCGCTCAGGCCATTGCGCTGGACATGGAAGAATGTGTTTTGTGCGCCACAATCCTCACCACGCCACAGAGGACCCCGAGGTGGTCCGTCGACTGATCCGCGAGAACCCATGGGGAACCCTGATCAGCAGCAACAACGGCGAACTGGTCGCCTCGCACTACCCGGTTCTCCTCGATGAGGAGTCCGACGGATTGGTAGCCCTCACCCATGTCGGTCGCCCTGACGAGACGATCCATGGATTCGGGGATCGGGAAGCACTGCTGATCATCGAGGGGCGCAACGGGTACATCTCCCCGAGCTGGTACGCGCCGGGGGAAACCCAGGCGCCGACTTGGAACTTCAGCGCGGCGCATTGCTATGGAGTGCCGCAGATCCTCGACGAGGAGAAGACCCTCGCAGTGCTCGCCAGACTTGTCGCGGACTTCGAGCGTCAAGTCGAAGAACCGATGCTGCTGGACCTGGATTGGGGTCGCCCGGTGGCACGCGGGACGGTGGGCATCCGGTTGCCGATTACGCGCTTCGTCTGCAAGATCAAGATGAGCCAGGACAAGAGCCCGGTCACCCAGCGTCAAGTGATGGAGGCCCTGCGTGCCCCTGGGCCCTTCCATAATCCGGGACTCGCCGACGACATGGCGCGGGCTCTCTCCGGGAACTGACCAGGCGCCAGAGATGACGGCATATGAAGATTTGCGGGATCACCGAGGGTGGCTGCTCAACGAACGAGCCAGTGCGGGTCGAGAGAACCTAGATCCCGGCCACGTTCGCCGCTATGACGAGAAGGAGGATGCCGCCTCAGCCGAAGAAGTTGCGCTTTGTCGGTCGCTCGGGATGACCGGCGAGTCAACTGTCGTCGAATTCGGTTCGGGTACCGGGCAGTTCGCAGTCGCAGCGGCGTCACATTGCCTACGTCTTGCCGCCGTAGACGTTTCCGAAGTTATGATCTCGGCTCTCCGTTCGAAGCTTGCTCGGCTGGAGTTGAGCAATGTAGAAATCGTTCAAGCGGGCTTCCTGACTTATCGCCATACAGGGCAACCGGCTGACATCGTCTACTCGAGGTACGCCCTTCATCATCTCCCGGACTTTTGGAAGGCCGATGCTCTGTCGAGAATCGCCTCGATCCTTCGTCCCGGAGGTCATTTCCGCTTGTGGGACGTGATCTACAACTTTGAGCCGCACGAGGCGCGAGATCGCATTGAGGCGTGGTGTTCAACTGGTGGAGCGTCCCAGCTCGACAAATGGACGATAAGTGAACTTGAGGAACACGTCAGAGATGAAAACTCAACGTATCGATGGTTGTTAGAACCGATGATCGAGCGCGCTCGGCCTCTCGATCGAGGCTGTTGAGTTCTCCGCCGACGGCATCGTTGGCAGGTACGTGCTTCGGAAACGCTGATCCGCGGCTTGATCGGAGCGGCCGGGGGTCGCTCGGGCACGGAGCGGACGGATGTGACGGGTTATCGGACAGGGAGCAAGATCAAATAGTCACCCGAACAGGGTCAAAACAGCTGCGAGTTGCACTCGCTCACCTTTTAGCCGCAGCACCTCGCTGGTGAGTCCCTGTCGATCGACGTGTCTGACAAAGTCGGGCATCGCCTCACGGTACGCGGTGACTACGGGGCCGCCCGGAGTGCGCTCGGAGTAGAAGGCGTAGTGGAGAAGCGCGCCGATGATTCCAATCGCTCCCGCGGCGGGTCCGATCATGGGAGGCATCAAACGTGCCGTGTGGGCATTCTGAATCTGAAGATGGGCGGCCCCTCCATAAGGATCGGCCCCGGCGTATTCGACCCTACCTACCGTCGCCATGACTGCCGCACCCACGCAAAGGAGGCATGGCTCGAGCGTTGTGAGCACGACGTAACCCTCGTAACGCTGGGTGGGGGGCAGTTGTGCCAGAGCGTTCAGTTCTGCATGGGCAAGATGGCTGTACGACAACTCACCCGGAGCGGGTTCTCGGACATACCGTCTGCCCCGCCCGCGAGTCACGAGCTCGCCTTCGGCATCGAGAACAACACTGCCCACGGGGGTAGTGCCCGCCACCATGGCCTCCCACGCAAGGCCGAACGCCACCGCCCAGGGTCCGTCCAAAATCGTCATGGACGACATTCTGCTTCGGCGCCGGAGCAGACCGCTCGGTTCGACTGGCTACGGGGGTGGCATCCCTACGTTGTGCCGGACCTCCGCTGCCAGTGCCCACGAGTCTTCCAATTCTTGCCGGAGGGTCTGCCAATGCGCAGCTCCGGCCTCGTCGCTTCGAGAGGTCGTTCGTTGCCACAGCGCTTGGCGCGGTTCTGCCGAGGGCGGCACCGATCTCATGCCATGTCCGGTGCTGAGATCGAGCGACCCGCACGGCCTCCTTCTCGATCGCAGCGAAGTACTTCTGGAACGCCGAGATGGCCTTGAGGACTTCGATCGGGTCTGGGTCCGGGCTCTCTCGCAGTTGCTCCCAACGGTCCCAAGCAGAGCTCCCGGTCACGGGATCATTGTCGGGCACCCGACGCCGTGCGTCAAGGATCCTTTACAGAAGGGGACCCATCCGAAACTGCCGGCGGCTCTGACCGCCCCGCCCCCCCGCAATCGCTCCTGTTCGCGGATATTGCTCGGGTCGTCTGCGGACCGGAAGCGAGAGGGATCGACACCTGCCGAGCGGTTCGAGGACCTGGCTTGTGCGCTTGTTCGTCGGCGAGAATCGCGGGAGTGCCCAGCATCGTGGAGAAAGTCTCGGTCAGGGAGATGCCTCTGTTGGAGGTGGGGTTTCGGATCAGATACTTCCACGAGGCGTCGGACGACTACCTCCTCGCCCTGGGCGTGGACCGCGAACTGCTCCCAGAGCCGGGAGCCTGGCTGTCGTTTCATGAGCGAGACTACGAGCGGCCCCTAACCGAGCGCGAGAATTACGTGCTCCTTTGGGAACTCGATGGCAAGGCGGTGGGCTTTAGTTCTCTCGACCACATCGTGTTTGGTGAAGAAGCGTTCATGCACCTACACATTGTCGAGGTGTCGTGGCGCCGCCGAGGCCTCGGTGTGAACTTCGTAAAGCTGTCCGCCTCGAAGTACTTCGAGCTATTCGAGCTCAAGTGTCTCTACTGCGAGCCGAATGCTCTGAATGCGGCACCGAATCGAACGCTCCAGCGAGCCGGGTTTACCTACCTGTTCAGTCACGAAACCATCCCCGGACCCTTCAACTTCCGCCAGGTGACCACCCGCTGGGTATTGGAGCGGCCCTCCTCGCTCCCCAGGACCGTGTAGCCCATCACCAGTACTGCCTCCAACGGCGTAGGAGTGCGGCCAGTCAGAGTTTCAGTATCATGGTCAGGAGCTGGTGGAGCGACTCGGGGAACTCGCGCCGGGTCTCCCTCCGCTGGTCGCGCACCATCATTGTGCCTGCAGGTGAAAACACGCGGTGCTTCTAGGTGAAACCACTCTGACGCCCTCGGCCGCTCATCCGTACCCTGAGTTTCAGACGCAACGACTCCGCATGCGCGGAGAGAGGTGTGACAGAGCCATGGGCGACACCGAGCGTCGGACGGGGCATCAGGGGGGTGCCTTCATCGGTGGTCGCTGGGTCAGTGACGACGAGCTCCGGACCCGTGGCCGGCGAGTCTCGGACGCTCTTGCCCGTGCGGCAGCGGGACGAAACGATGAAGGGACCTGTCCGCAGTGCGGGGAGCCTCGCCCCGGCGCTACCGACGGACCAGGAGGCCGCGCCTTCGTGCTGGGCTCTGAGTGTCCCGCCTGTGGGCACGTCGAGACGGTAGATGACGCCGATGGATGAGCACCACGAACACTCCGGGCTCTACCCCTCGGGATTGGACGAGATTCTCCGGCGCATCGGCGAGGCCGGAGACGACGACAGGGGATCGGACGCGTCAGAGGGCGACTGTGCGTCGCGGGTCGTGGTTCAGTCTCGGGATCCCTCGTAAGCTTGGTGGCGACGACGGTCACTGCGGTGATCACCGACATCTGATGGGCAAGAACTCCGATTGCCTGTTGTCCTTGCCGTTCTGACGCCAATGGGGATGTCTCGTGAAGCTCAAGCTTGACCTGCACGACCTTTACAACCGTGGTGAGGACATTGATCGAGCACTCCGTGCCGTCATCGACGAGGCCGTGCAAAAGAAGGCCCCACTGATCGAGATCATCCCCGGCAAGGGGAGCGGTCAGCTCAAGAAGCGACTGCTGCGTTTCCTCGACCAGAAGGAGATCAAGATACTCTACGACCGCGTCGAGAAGGACTCGCACAACTTCGGGAGGGTGTTCGTTCACTTCCGATGGAAGTGACGCCCTCGGTCGTCGGTGGTCACAAAGGCCGCTTTGCGGCCCGTTGCCTTGCTCCCGACGCGCACCCGCCGCCGGGATGGCCGACGGCGGGTGGGAACGCCTTGCTCGTGCGAGGAACTGCTCAGGCTGCTCGCCGCAGGTCCCTCTGCTCCATAACCTCAGCTTGGTCATCGAGCTTGCGGTGCAGACCGGCGAAGAACACCGTCACGGCATGCAGAAACACTGCTCCTCCGCCCAAGGCCAGGCCGGTAAGCGTGATGCCCACCCAGCCGTAGCGGAGATTGCCCACGTTCCACGCGCTCCACATGTTGAAGTTGGCCAGCCAGGCCAGGGCGACGCCCGTTACCGAGGCGGAAAAGGCCCACCTCTCCCGGGCGTGCTGAAGGTATCTTCCCCCCAACATGGCCAAGGCCATGACCGCAAAGGAGAAGAACAGGAATACCGCAAATACGTGCATCTCTACCCCCCCTCTTGTCGAGGACTTGCTTCCAGACGGCCTGTTGTTTTCCTGCCGTCCAACCTCGACGTTACCGGGAGGGCGGGAAGATCGTGCCGGTCAAGGTCCGAAGAATCGAGGGTCTTGATCCGGCCCGGTGGAGGATCCGGGATCCCCATTTGTGACGAGGATGGCCCCCGACCTTTCGTGTGACCCCCGGGCCGTCGTGAGGGCTCAGCGCGGGATCGGGGCGGTCGAGGCTCCAGTGTCTGCCCACGGTGCAGATCCATACCGTGGCGTCCTCCTGGTCGCGCCGGGGGATGATCGAGAAGTGGCTGATGGCGCGCTGCCCGCCCTCGTGGTCTCCGTAGAGCAGCTGGATGGCGAACGGCTGAACTGTCGTGATGGCCTGGATCAACTCGGGGTAGTCGCCGTCGCTGGTGTCCCGGATGACTCCCTGCCAGAAGCTGATGTCCCCGGCCGGGATGAACAGGTCACGTGTCTGCATGCGGAACGCCGCCGGATCGGCGTGCTCGGGGACGTTGCCTTCGCGCCAGATGCCCGCCAGGTACCAGCCGTGGATCACCGCGATGCCCGACCCGACGTTGCGCAGCGACATGGCCAGGTAGATGTTGTCGTCCTCGACCTCGACCGACGCTCTTCCCCCGGGCACCGTGGCCCAGTGGCGGTCCGCCCACATCATCTTCTCCACCGGATCACTAGGCCGTGAGGGGACCAGGACGGGACGGAGGTTTATCTGGAGACTCCGCTCGGCGGTGCGGGCCGCCCGGTTGGCCGACCGGACCGAGGCGAACGTCGCCAACGCCAGCACCAGCGTGCCGCCGGCCGTGGCGAACGACGAGATCGTGACCCAGTTCGTCGTGGCCTCCATGGACCCGAACAATACGGCCGGCGCAGTCAGCGAGGCCGATAACCTCGAGTCCACGCCGCTCGGGAGCAGACGCCAGGCGTGGTCTGCATCGCTCCCGGTGCTCTCCCACCGATGCACGGATCGACCCCTCACGCCGAGCCGCACCGGCCCGCGGATGCCCGACAGGGCGGCCCCGACCGCCGGGTCCGACGACGTCGGCGCCGCACCGCTCTGGGCGCGGCCGCGTGGTGGTCGTGGCAGCGGCCGGGCTCGGTGCATGGACCGCCGTCCGGTCCCCGCACCGGGCGGTGACGGCGAGCCACGCCACCACGACCACCTCCTCGACCACGACGTCGGTCCCGTCGACCACGACGACCCAACCGTCTCCCGGGCCCACCGTGCCCACGGTTCCGGCGCCGTGCACGCCGACCGTGGTGCCCGGGGGCGCCTACGCCGTGGGTGACTCGGTGATGCTCGATGCCCAACAGGCACTTCAGGGATGTGTCCCCAACCTGCAGGTCAACGTGGCGGTCAGCCGCCAGTGGTCCGACGGGGAGGCCATCGTGCGCGAGGTCATGTCGGGCGCCGAGCCCCCGTCGGTCGTCGTCGTGGACCTCGGCACCAACGGCCCGATCACCGACAGCGACTTCGACGCCATGATGGCGGCGGTGCACGGCGCCGGGCACGTCGTCTTCGTCACCGTGCACGTCGACCGGCCCTGGCAGGACCAGGTCAACGGGGTCCTCGCCAGTGGGGTGGCCCGCTACCCCCGTGCCGTGCTGGCCGACTGGCAGAGCCTGGCGGCCCGATACCCCGAGTGGTTCTACTCCGACGGCACCCATCTCCCCATCGGGGGCCCCGGGCGCACGCCCTGGCGTGGCTCATCGCCTCCAAGGTGTGAGCGCACCGCGCCGACGGCTCGCCGCCGTTGGGCGCCCGTCGTCGCTCAGCGCAGGAAGTAGGTGATCTCGTCGATGCGCTTGAGGATCTCCTCGTCGAGGAGGGGGATGACGTCGAGAGCCAACATGTTCTCCCGCACCTGCTCGACGCGGCTGGCTCCGGTGATCACCGTCGACACCCGGGGGTTCTTGGCGCACCAGGCCAGCGCCAACTGGGCGAGGGTGCACCCCAACTCGTCGGCCAGCTCCTTGAACGCCTTCACCTTCTTGTTGCGCCGGGCATCGGTCAGCATGCCCTGGAGCCACTCGTAGCCGGGCAGCGCCGCTCGGCTGTCTTCGGGGATCCCGTCGATGTACTTGCCGGTGAGCAACCCCGAAGCCAGCGGACTCCAGATGGTGAGCCCCAGTCCGATGTCGTCGTAGAGACGGGCGAACTCCTTCTCCACCTTGGTGCGCTCGAAGATGTTGTACTGCGGCTGCTCCATGACGGGCTTGTGCAGGTTGTGCCGATCGGCGATGTCCCAGGCGGCGCGGATCTCGTCCGCCGCCCACTCCGACGTACCCCAGTACAGAGCCCGGCCCGAGCTCACGATGTCCGACATGGCCCACACCGTCTCCTCGAGGGGTGTCTCGGGGTCAGCCCGGTGGCAGAACACGAGGTCCACGAAGTCGAGGTCGAAGCGCTCCAGCGAGCCCTCGATCGCCTGCAGGAGGTACTTGCGGTTGAGGGTGTTGCGCATGTTCACTTCGTCGTGGATGCCCCAGAAGATCTTGGTGGACAACACGTAGCTGTGGCGCGCCCGCATCCCAGGCGGGCCAGGGCCTTGCCCATGATCCGCTCGGACTCGCCGCCCGAGTACGCCTCGGCGTTGTCGAAGAAGTTGACGCCCGCCTCGCGCGCCGCCCCCAGACAGTCCGACGCCAGTCCCTCGTCGAGCTGCGGCCCGAAGGTCACCCACGACCCGAACGACAACACGCTTACCTTGAGCCCGCTTCGGCCCAGTCGGCGGTACTCCATCTCCATCGGGGGGTCCTTTCAGGCTGTGGCGCTGGTCGTGCAGGCGCGATTTTCGAGCCAGAGCCTACGGGCGTCCGGGGTCAAGGCGTCAAGGACGACCGGCCCCCACGAGGCCGTTGTTCCAGATGGCCTGGATGCGCACGAGTCGCCGGTTCGGGGGGCGTTGATGCGTCGCCCCCCCCGACGTACATGCCCACGTGGGAGATCCCCCCGTACCCCCAGAACAGGAGGTCGCCGGGTTGGAGGTCCGACAGCGGGATGTGGGCGACCGCCCCGTACTGGGCGGCGGCCGTGCGGGGGAGGTCCACGCCGGCCTGGCGCCACGCCCACTGGACGAGGCCGGGAACAGTCGAAGCCCTGACCGGGGCTCTCGCCGCCCCACACATAGGGCACCCCGATCTGGCTCTCGGCGGCCGCCACGGCGCCGGCCGCCCCGGGCTCGACGGGAAGGTTGGGGAGCGCCGACGGCGTGGGGTCGGTGGAGCGGTGCCGGTGGACGCGTCGGCGGCGGCGACCCGGGCCAGGAAGGCGGCGTGCGACGCGGCGGCCTCGGCGGCCTGACGCTGCGCCACCAGAGCCCCGATCCGGCCCTTGACGCGGCTCAAGGTGGCTTCTTGATCGGCCACCGTCGCCTGGGCCACCAGACGGGCCTGGGCGGCCTGGGTCAGGGCGGCCTGCGCCTGGTTCTGGGCCGACTGGAGCTGGTCCTGTTGGGCGCTCAGGTGGGTCTGGGCCACCCCCAATGCGTCGATGGCCCCCGAAGTCTCCCCGCTCGCCACCGATCGGTACTCGCCGGCCACGGTCGCTTGCTCGCCGCTGGAGCTGAACAGCGACTCCAGGTCGCCGCCGGTCGTGCCCGACATGTACGTGGACACGGCTTCCTGGCGGAGATTGGCCGTGTCGGTGGAGACCTGGGCCCGGTCCTGGGCGACCGTGGCCTTGATCTGGGAGATCTGCTGGTCGACCTGCTGCACCTGCTGTTCGGCGGCGTCGTACTGCTGGGCCGTGACGTCGAGGCGCTGTTGATCCTGCGCCAGCTGCGAGGTGATCTGCGCCGCCTGGGCCTGCGTGTCGGCCAGCGAGTCGGCGTCGGCGGGACGCAGGGAGAGGCCGAGGGTGCAGGACAGGACGGTGACGCACAGCTCCTGCCACCAGAGCGGCGCGCCGAAGCCACCCTGTCTGCTGGCTTGACGGAACCGTCGAGGGGATCTCGACGTCAGTCACGATGGGGGTACTGCTTAGCAAGGCCCCCCCGCGGTGGCAAACCTGCCCGCTCCGCTGTCTCACCCCGGACCTCCTGCCAGGAAGATGTTGACAAAGTGACAAATGTGACAACAAGGGGGCCCGAAGACGGCGTGGTGCGGGTCGGGTCGTCGGCCCTTGCACGGGGCCACGTCGGGGAGGATGCTGACGGTACCTCCGGTCGAACCAGGGAAGAGGCCCACAGATGACCTTCCAACCGGCGCCCGCCTGGGATGGCGACCCCCCGGACCACGGCCGGCTGCTCGAGATGGCCCACGAGCTCGGCCCGATCTCCAACAAGGGCGACCATGTCCGGCTGAGTGCCCTCGCCTCGTCGCTCCTCGAGGCCTTCGTCCGGCACGCCGAAGCCGAGCGGCCCATGGTGCTGCGCTTGCCCCCG
>CAVSWP010000012.1:0-172202 GCA_963731665.1 uncultured Acidimicrobiales bacterium
CGTCCTGTTGTACACGGGTTGGTCCCGCGTTCACGAGCACCATCCGGCGCTCCGGGTTGTACGTCACCTCGACTCCAAGTTCGGCGTAGACCTCCGCCTTCAGTTTCGGGTCGGCGTCCTTGAGCACGGCGGTGATGTCCCGCAGGCTCAGAACTAGCGCTCGCACCTGCGACTTCGTGAGCTTGTCTGCTGGGACAGATTCCCCCAGTTCCCGCTCAGCCCGGAGGCGCTCACCCTGGACTTCCGTCATCCAACCCGCCACTACGGCGGCGTCGGCACCGGCGTCGAGTGCCTGACGGTACTTCGCCGAGCCGCGAGTCACAGTCGGCGAGTTTCCGGCGGGCTGCCTCTGCCCGAGCCTCTACGGACTCGTCGAAATCACTCGCCATGCTGAGAGCCTGGCACGTCTCGTCCAGGTGCGCGTTGTCAAAGAGCTGCGCCAGCCACGCGTCGAGCCTCGGGACTATTGCGGACTCGCGTACGTAGGCGGACTTCGGATGGTTGACCTTGTTGGCCAGTCCGTATTCAGAGGGGAACCTGCACCGATACCGAGCGGCGTCGTGGGCCCATGTACCCTGCATCCGGCGCCCGCACATCGAGCACCGTACGCGACCAGAGAGCACGTAGTCACGCGCAGTGGAGTGACCCTTTGAGGGCGTGGGTCGATGGTTGGCGGCGAGCATCTGCGCCTGCACGGCCCCGAAATCCTCGAAGGTCACGAGTGGCTCGTGCATCTGTGTTGCTGACCAGATCCAAGCGTTCCGGTCGTTCCACCGCAACTTCGTCTTGTGCCCTGCGGCAACATCCTCGACGTTCACGAGCACCTCATCGCGGCGCTGCCGATTCCACACTTGGCGGCCCGTGTAACGGGGATTCGCCAGGATGGCGCGGACCGCAGACTTCGACCAGGCCCGACCGTCCCGGTGTCGGTTGCGGGCGGGGTCGTGGGCGGAGGGGGAGGGGATACCGTCGCGGGTGAGCCGTTCGGCGACGGCGTAGAGACCCTTTCCGCTCAGATACTCGGCGAAGATTCGTCTGACGATCGGCGCAGCAACAGGGTCCGGCTCAAGGCGGTGCAGTCGAGCGCCCAGTGCCGCCTTCCCGGGGTTGGGGTGCGAACCGGCATCCGCGAGTCGGTATCCGTAGGGGGGACGACCACCGAGAAACCGCCCCTCATGCTGTGCCTGGGCCGCCATGGTCGACCGCACCCGCACCTTGATTCGGTTTCGCTCGTCCTTCCCCATTCCGCCATCGAGCCCAAGCATGATCTCGTGGATTGTCGAAGTCGGGTCAACTGCACCGCCGACCTCTGGCAGCCAAAAGACGACGTCGTAATAATCGAATACGGGCAAAACGAGGGACGCTTGGTTTGCGTAAAAGGCGCGCTTCGCTTCGCCTACGACTACCGCCTCGAACCCACGGGCTGGGTCCTTCAAACTCTCCAGAAGTGCAGCGGCCTCGGGTCGGCGTTTCCATGGCAGAGACCGGCTCTGGCCGACGTCGAAGAACTCGGCGTGAATGACGCCGCCGCTGGGTTCTATGAGAGCCTGGGCCCTGGAGAGCTGCCACAGCTTGGAACTTGTCGGGTCTTGCTTATCTTCGGTCGAGACACGGCCATAAAACGCGAATCTCACCTCACTCCCTTCCTCCGGTTCGTTTTCATTCTCCGCAGGACGTCTTCACCTCTCGGCGTCAGCATTCCTCCAGCTCGACCACCTGGCTTTTCGACCCCCGATTCGAGAGACGAGATGAGACCGCGCTCCCGCGCAGTATTGATCAGATGCTTACTGTGGTCGGTGGAGTGGCCATGCTTGCGGCGTGTGTGGATTCCGAACACCATGACGCGTCAGATCCAGGTACTCAACGGAGTACTCGATTAACGCCTCATCGGTCGGACCTTTGGGGCCGGGCCGTCGGCGATCACGTTCAGATGTCAATCCGCTGGGAGCAAGAGATCTCCATTCCGCCGGGCGGTTGGCCTTTATCCACTCAACGATTTCGGAGACTGCAGACAGCGAATCGAACGGGACCCTCCTCACGACTTGGGAGGTCACGCCACCTGGCGGGACTTGCACATCTGGACCCAGGTCCTCGGCACTCCACTTCCCTGCCTCATAAGCCATTTCCGGTTCCCGCCGGTCTTCGGTGGGAAATACCCGCAGTTCGGAAACAACGATTCGCCCGTGTTGGATGGCCAGGCGGAAGCCTGCTGTCCAGTGCTCATCGAAGTCGACCTCGTACCAGGGGTCCTGCACGTCGTAGGTGTCGAGCGACAATGGGGGTACGACAGTCTTGAGGGTACGGGATTGGAAGGTCAGGACTCCTTTAGCCATCACCTCGGGATGGTAACGGGACGGCAGATAACTGTCACCGGTCCGCTAACCAGGGAGAGTTAGGGCGGGAACTTGACCTGGGCTTTCTTGTCGCGAGCACCGTGCAAGCTGGGGACGGTACGTCACTGTCAATGGCATGTCCATCAAACGTCTGATCCTGAAATCCCGTCAGCGCAGATCTCTGCCCCCGCCGCAGATCGCCAAGACAGTCCGGCAGCAGGCAGCAATAACGCAGGCCGAGATGGGGGCGCCCATCGGCGTCAGCGGAGCATGCATCTCCAGGTGGGAGTCGGGCTCTCGGAAGCCGCGAGGACCGCGTGCTGAAGCCTACGCGCGCCTTCTCGCCACCCTGACAAACGAGTCATGGCCATGAAGGGCGAGCTAGTCGTCGTTGTGCCCGCGTCGCCGCCGAATCTCACAAAGAACGCGGCGCGTGCGCTTCTTCGCATTTTGATTCAAGAGAGCCGTGCCCTCAGTGCCAGCAATGAGGGAAGAAATGGTTGCGGTGTGCAGCAGACGCTTGCCCGTGGCAGCCCATAAACGCACTGGGGGTCTGCCTATGTGCAGACCCCCAAGTACTTCGTCACCCCTCCCACCACCCAAGTGAAAGAGGAACGCTCGTCGTGGCCACAATAGAACCTTGGGACCCGGAACACAACCAGGAACAGTCTGTCCCAATAACGCCCCCCAGTCTTATAAACAAGAGCTATTGGGACAAGAAGGCTATACCCGCCATAGACGGTACAAAATGTCTGGCTGGTATCGGCTCACTGCTCCGGGATGGACGAACACCTTGGCGTGGCCGAGATGTACAACTCCCATGCAAGAGGCGCTCCTGTTCGATCTGCGGTCCAGAAACTCAGCGGCTCAAATCTCGACGAGTACTTAACGATTTCGAGGAGAAAAAGATGCACGCTGTGGAGGTTGCGGATGGCGCGGAATGGGAGGCTCTGCACAAAGCCCTCGAACGATCCGGCGCCATCTACCATAGAGTCCCCGCGCCAGACGGGAAGGCAGTCATTCTGACCGATGCAGAGATCGGCGACGTCGTGCAGAACCCTGAAGGATTTGTCCCCACCTTGATCGCTAACCAACCGTGCGACTCGAAGGAGAAGCGGCGGATGACGTCTTCGCGAGAGGTTAAGGGCGCGGGCGACCGGAGTAGTGGTGGCCGGTGGAGGCGGGTGGGTACCTCGCACCTGCGTCTCGGCGAGCGGGTGAGGGTCTACACCGAGGAGGGATGCGAACCGACCGAGGTGCCGAAAGCATCGATCTCCCCTGACGTTGTGGTGGCGCACGACGTGCGTTTACCTAGTCCTGACACTCCCGAGATGGATCGCTTGGCTCAGCGGTTGGAACTCACCCGAGACGATCCGCCTCCACCTGGAATGAGTCCGTGGCAGGTCGCCATCCGGTAGGGGAGGTCGGGTTCTTGTGTTGCCCGCCACGCCCCCACCCGCCGCCCCAGAGGACCAGCCTCGTGTCGCTACGCTCCACGAGCCTCGCCCCGTCCCCTGCCGTCGGCTCCGCCGCCCTCATGGCCTACTCGGTCCCTTCGGGACCTCTCAGCCCTCTCAGGTCCGCACGGGATCGATGCGGGCCGTGGACATCTACCCGTCAGTCGAGCTGACGACTCGGGGGCTGGGTTTCGGACCCGAGTGACCCCACCTCGGAACAGGGCCCCGGCCCCGCTAATCCATCACCATGTCCCCTCGGCGCTCAACCGTGCGTTTCCGGCCCCAGAAATGTTTCGTTCAAGCACGGACAATGTTTCGTTTTGGCCGCGCGGGGCCTCCTTCAACGGTGCTTCTGCCGGGCACCAGTCTGTGCTGAGCGAAGACGTAGATGGCAGTGTTGAACCCCGCGTACCAGCCCGACCACCAGCCCGACCACCAGCCCGGCCACCAGCCCGACCACCAGCCCGACCACCAGCCCGACCACCAGCCCGAGCTTCGACCTCACGGGTTCGAGCGCGGGAGATCGTGCCCAGGACGCGGGAAGATCATTCCCACACGAAGCTCGAACGGGGCGCCATCATTGATCCATGTCACTTGTACCGACGAGGGACGAGATCATCCGGGAAGCCCGCCACGGTCTCGTCGTGAAGTTGAGGCTGGAGCAGGGTTGCACCTACCAGGAGATCTCCGATCGGATTGGCTTGTCCATCAGCCAGTGCCAGCGGGTATACGAAGCAGCCCGCGCGCGACGACGTGGTGATCTCGATATCGAGCGCCACATGGACGATCAGTATGCTGACATCGAGGGAGCGTTGGAGATGGTGCGCCCATTCGTGTTCGGGGCTCCAGCTCCACCGGATTTCCCCGTCATGGAGTTAAAAGATGCTTACGACCAGTTCTGGAAGGGCGTCGATCGGAAGTCGAAGCTCTTAGGACTGGACGCTCCGAGTCGGAGCCACCTCATGCACGAGGATCTAAACCAGACCGTCGACATGGAAGCAGCTGACAAACTCGCTCGGTTGGCACTCTGGGCACAGAAGCACAACGCCATCAACGTGGACGGGTTCGAGCCTGCTCTCCCCCCAGGGATGACCGAGCGTGTGGACCCGAACAGCAACGGCCACATGAACGGGTACCAAACTAAGGGCTCACCCGGAACGAGCATGTGGTCGATGGTCCTGGAGTTCCCGCACGCGGAGGGCTGAGACCAGTTCGTCGTAGGCGGGATTTTCGCGAAAGGGACGGGACTGAGAAGGCCATCCTTACTCAGGTCCTGACTCGTTGACCCGTGGATAACGGGATGCCAGATCCTGAGTCCGTTGTGGTCAAAGCCTGCTCATCGGGTGGTCATGTACCAACGAGCCCCGATCCCATCCTTGTAAGTCAGGTCGAAAATCGTTGCCCCGCAACGACACGACCATTAGCGTCTGCTCCACCTGGTCGGGCAGCGGAACGGTGAGAACGAGGGGCGGAGACTCGTGATGGCGCTGGCGTGGGTGGTCGATGAGGATGTGAACAAGGGCGAAGCGGAGCAAGCTCCACCGAATCAGCATCGTTCAGGGTCAGGTGACCCCATCGGCGAGCTTGCACATCCGGTTGAGGTGGCTGTACCTCGCCCCGTTTCGGTACTGGTCGCCGACGACGATGTGTCCCTGCGGTCGTCGCTATCGACAATCCTCGAAAGTGCGGGCCACCGAGTCGTAGAGGCTGAAGACGGCCAGGTCGCGCTGGGTCTGCTGCGAGAGCAGGACTTCGATGTGCTCGTTCTCGATCTTCACATGCCGAGGGCCGATGGGTTGGCCGTTCTCCGACAGATCCAGGGGCCGCCGCCCATGGTGATCGTCTACTCGGCGTTCGCTTACTTTTCGCCGGACGCAGTGCGCGATGAAGTAGGAGCCAAGGTGTTTCGCTATATGGAGAAGCCCGTTCCGCCGCTCGAACTCATCGCCGTTGTCAAAGAGGCTGCCGCCGAACTGGACCGCTAGTTGGCGGCCCGGCCAAGCGTTCGGGATCGCGCCCGGACCGTCGTTTTCGGTCTGATAGGCCCCAAGAAGGGGCGAGAACGATCGGCACTTTGAGGATTGCTTCCCACGTTGGAACAATCAGAAGTTTTCTTCCTTCACACTGCTGATCGTCCCCGATAGGCCAAGCGCCGGGTCGGGCGTGTAGACCGCGACACTTGCTGTTGCTTGTGTCGGTTGCCCGGTACTTGCGATGCCCAGCGTGATCGTGAGTGTGTTATCGCCATTCCACTGGATCATCGAGCAGCCCGTGGTCGTCCCGGTTGTACACTGCGCCGAGCTGCCCCCAAAGGTCACGGTGTTGTTGAAGTACCCCCGTTGCCCCAGGTCGATGGTCCCGAAGTGGAACCCTGTGCTGCAGTCACTCGCGTCGGTCACCGTCAGCGTGTCGTCTCCCGAGGACGGTTGGGTTCCTTGCACCACCACGTTGGGGTCGTCGAGTTCAGGATATGCCGTCGGGCTCCACGCCGAGCAAAACGCACTCAGGGACGGGGTCGGGGAAAAGGTCACGATGATCTGGTCCCCCTGCTCGGGGCGACCGGCTTGGAGATCGGTGGGAATGGTCAACGAGGGGGCGATCGGCGTCACCGCCGAGGTGTGCCCTGACGGGGGACTGGACCCCACGGCGTTGGTGGCCACCACGGTGAAGGTATAGGCGGTGCCGTTGGTGAGCCCGCTCACGACCCCACTGGTAACCGACGCAAAGGTATGGGGCGCTTGGGCCACCCCGCTGACATAGGGCGTCACGGTGTAGGAGGTGATGGGGCTCCCACCGTTACTCGGCGCCGACCACGACACCGTCACTTGGCCGTTGCCCGCCATGGCGCCTTCGCCGGTCGGGGCTGAGGGCGCCACCGGGGGAGTCCCCGGGACGGTCGTGGGATTGCTCCCCGCCCCACTCCCGGTGCCACTGCTCCCAGAGCCGCCAGAACCAGAACCTCCTGATCCCGAGGCACTCGAACCAGAGCCACCCTTTTGTCCGGCGACTGTCGACCCTGTCGCCGATCCGTCGGTGCCACTGCCCCCGCCGGGCGATCCTCCAGACCCGTCGGTCTTTCCACCCGACCCCCCGGGGTCCTTTCCCGTCTTTGTGCCTGTGCCGGGCGGATGGTTCGAGGGAGCCCCTTTCCCCGACACTTGGTGTCCGGTGCCCGGAGGACTGACAACCAGCGTTGCGTGGTGCAAGGCGGTGGCCTGCTCCGGCACATGCAGCGACCCGATCGTGACCACACCGCCCACCACGGCTGTGGCCGCCCCCACCCGACCGAGGGCCGAGGCCACCTCGCCCAGCCGGGGGACGCTGCTCACGAACGGAAGCGATCCCAGCCATGACAGTGGTCCGGCCACGGGGCGAAGCCGACCGATCGACACGTCGAGAAAGGCACGCACCACCTTGGGGTCGAAGTGCGTCCCGGCGCAGGCGGCCAGCTCGGTCCGTGCCGCCTCGGGGCTCATGGCCCGCTTGTAGCTGCGTACCGCCGTCATGGTGTCGTAGCAGTCGGCCACCGCCACGATCCGGCCTCCAAGAGAGATCTCGTCGCCGGTCAACCCATAGGGGTAGCCCGAGCCGTCGTACTTCTCGTGGTGCTCAGCGATGGTGTTGGCCCACGGCCCGAGCCAACCCGCCAACGGGGCGGTGAGCTTGGCCCCTTCGAGGGGGTGGTTCTTCATGACCACCCACTCCTCGTCGTCGAGCTTGTCGGGCTTGTTCAAGATGTGGGGATGCACCGCCAGCTTGCCGATGTCATGCAGGAGAGCCGACCACCGCAGGCGGTCCCGGTCGGCGCTGGGCAGATCGAGTTCGTCGGCGATGAGGTCGGTGAAGGCCCGTACCCGTTCCCCGTGGCCCCGGGTGAGCCGGTCATGGGCATTGAGCGCACCCGCCAAAGCGAGAATCTTCTCGGCGGCCAGGACGGGTTCGTCCTCGATCCCATGCGCCTTGGCCTCCTCCACCCGCCGCTCCAGGTCTCGGGTGTTTCCCGCCTTGCGGGCCACGGCCAGGCGCTTGGGGGCGTGGTCGGGAAAGACCATGGTCATCTTGAGCAACACCGCCAGGGGCAAAGCGTGACGTGCCAGTCGATCGGTAACCACCAGCACCACGGTGGGCACGGCGAAGACCACGGCCCACCACCCCACGGTCCAGCCGACGCCGTGGGGTCGGGGCAGCCCATGCGCCGTGATCGTGGCGGAAAGGATCGACAGGGCGATGGGGATGACGAAGATCGCCACGCTCACGAGCGCGGACAGGACAGGCCGCCCTTGCCACCGGTCCGCCGAAGAGGCCTCTGAGGGTTTCTTGCGGATCGACACCATCTGGTTGTCCCAACTCCATTCTGCGGTCAGTCCCGCCCCGCTCAGTGGGGCTGAGCACCACCCACTTGGAATATCGGTCAGAATCGACCGGGGATTGAACGTTGATCAGAGGACGACGGGTCGTGGACATGGGAGTGCCCCAGCAGTGTTGAGGCCCTCTTCACCAGGGATTTCGCCGAATGGGGGAACCAACAGAGCGACGCATAGCTCGTTGCATCACATTGCCGATGGCAGTCCCGGGTGACACCGTGTCAGGCATGGCGGTACCCAGGCACTGGCAGGGATGGCCTGGTGACGATCCAAGAACTTCCTTTGGCGGCGCGGACCCGTTCTGTAACCTATGGCCCTGATCGAGATGCGTCCGAATCCTCATCACCACCACTGATGTCGGTAAGAGCGGATGTGCTACCGAGCTTGTCGACGTCGAATCGAGGAGATTCGGTCAGCACATTTTTCTCACCTTTCCCATGCGACGGCGATCACATGAACGGGGACCTCGTCTTCACCACGGCGATGTCTGTTGATGCGGACTTGGTGATCGTCGAGGCATCGCCCACCATGGCCCACGGGGTCAAAGACCCAATGCACTCGGCTTCATGAGCCCGTACCAGTGTCCCGACTGCCAGGTAGGGTTGAGCTTTGATCATGAGAATCCGACACCAGCGGTGGACGCGGCAGGAGGGATTCACGTAACCACGGGAAAGTGTCCGTCGTGTGAGGGGCTCTTCGGACGACGCTACGGGGCGGTCGTTCCCGTAACCCCCACAGGCGACCCATTCGGCGAGGGTGCTCGTGAGTAACTCTCAGTCGGTGAACGAGGGCCGCGAGATCGTCGGCATCGTGTGGTACTCACACCGACCTGAATGGCACGAACTGGTCTATGACAACAACGACTACGAACGTGTCCCGGGGGGTCTGGAGGACGCTGCGGGACTGGCCGAATCACTCAAGCTGGTGTTGATGCCTGACACCGTGGGCATGGTCCACTGGGAACGCGACACCTAGCCGGGTTGAGAAGAATGGGGACTTCGGCGGGGTCTGGGCCGAGTCATGGCGTGTGTCCCCGTGTCGCCCGTGCCAGGCGAGCGACCGACAGACGCTATCCCTCTTGTCAGTGGATTGTGACGATAGGCAGTCACTCATAGACACGCCCACTCTCTGGGCATACCGTGGTGCTCGTAAGGCCGGGGACATGGCAGTGACCGGGGCGCAGGGACCTCTCGCCAGGGACCTGCGCCCTTGTCGCGCAACAACCCCGGCCAATCGGGGATGGACTTGTCCACAGGGTGGGTTTACGGTGGCTTCGGGCGCCTGGACCTTTTCGCCCTTTTCGCTCCAGGTCGTCCAACGGAAGCAACGGCGGGGCGCAGGCGTGTTCACCACATCGTGACCACCGCAAATCCTGCGCCTCGCTGCCCTTCCGAGGAATGAGCATGGCCCCTCGCGATGTGGCCAAAAGACCCTGGGACCGAGACCGTCCTGAGCGTACCGTCATCCTCGGAAGGCCTCTGAGTTCCCCCTTGTGAGGTCTCCCAGGCGGGGTGCAGGTGACGCGCCGACGGGGTCACAGCGTCGGCAGCGGTTCTGCACCCCGTCGCACCGTTGGGAGGGCGGGTGATGTTCCGTCCTCCAGTGCCGAGTCAGTCCGAAGGTGACGGGCTCACCGGCGACCTGAACTACCCGTTATCGCTCATCGCCGATCATCCTGCGCGGAGGTCTCCAGGCGAGGCGAGAAGGATCGCCACGCTGCGAGCGGTCCAGTGTCCGCTCCATTAGGGTCCGGTGGATCATAAGGTGGTGGAAGATCGCGTGGACTGGAAGAGAGCAGGACAAGGATGGGGGGCGCGGGCCACGGAGTGGGCGTACCTGGCGGAGCCCTATGCACTTCCAGCTTATGAACTGGTCTTCGATCGTCTCGCCGTCAATGCCGGGACTCGTCTCCTGGACATTGCGTGTGGGTCTGGCTTGGCCGCCTCGGTAGCTGCCCGCAGAGGTGCTGTGGTGTCGGGAGTTGATGCCTCGGAACGACTGATCAGGATCGCTGTGGCGCGGACTCCGAGTGGGAGCTTCCAGACGGGGGACATGTTCGCACTGCCCTTCTCGGATCAGAGTTTCGATGTTGTCACCAGTTTCAATGGGATCTGGAAGGGATGCGAGGGTGCCCTGGAAGAAGCGGACGCGTTCTGATCCCCGAGGGTCGCTTGGGCGTCACCTTCTGGGGGCGACCCGAGCGCAATGGACTTCTGCCCTACCTCCTCAAGGCCTTCGAGTTGTCTCCCGCCAGCCATGTCGCAGCCAGCATGGAACAGGGCGACACCCGGAATGTCATCGTCGACCTGCTGACCAATGCGGGATTTGGCGACGTGGAGCAGGGGACGGTGGACGTCGTCACCGAGTCGCCCGACGTGGCTACTGCTGTGCGCGCCATGGCTGCCGCCGGGCCATCTGTGCCAGCGATCGAGGCTGTCGGATACGACGAGTATTGCCGGTCCCTGAGCGAAGTGATCGCCCCGCTCTATGTGGATGGGCTGGGCGTGCGGACCACATCCGAGTTCGGCTGGGCAACCGCTCGTCCCTCGTAGCCCGGACCGTTCGGTCGGATTGCGGCTAGACCACTCTGAAATGCCGGTTATGTCTGCGCCTGAGTCCCCAGCGGGGGGCGTGAAACCGATCGGTATTCGCGAAGCTACGACGTGGCCACTCTCAATCGACGGGTCCCGAGTCTCGCCTCGGCCTCGGTCATGCGCCCTCTCGGTCGTCGTCGGGATCCACCCGACACTTACCCAGGGAGCGGAGGAGCCCACGGGTTTGGTGGTCCCCACGGATACAGGGCAACTCGCCGTTGGCGTCCTCGTCGGACGAGAGACACTATGAGAAGTACAAGGCCAGTGATACCGACTAACCCCCCGATACCCACCAAGATGAGCCACGGAGCAGCTCGAACGAACTGACTCCCGAGTGAAGGCGCAACGATCACGGCGGGCGGTGAGACAGCGGCAATACGGACCTCATAGTTCCCCGGTGTGTCTGCGCGGAAGCCCACTGTGTTGACGTATATCCAGGAACCCTTGGTGATCGTCTCGGACGGGCCGGTCGCGAAAGTCGCGACTGGGGCACCGTCTGGCCCACGTACTTGGACCTGGTCTGGCTTTAGAGTGGGGAAACCGGAATGGGAATAGGAAAAGCCCGGCCCTGATATCTGAGAGCCCACATGTTGATAGACGTAGTAGTCACCGACGTGGCATTCGAGAGTGACTGTTGCGGGAGCCTCATCGACGGGACTCCCGAGACCAGCGAGGCCAACAACAGCGAAGAGCATCAGCCCTACGAAGGCGCAGACGGCGCCAACAGTCAAGGTTGTAATCGCTGGCCAAAGCCGTGGCTGCCGAGGGCTCGGCAGTCCAGGAGCGGTGGGTAGGGCGGGACTGGGAAGGGGTTGTAGCGGCTGAGGGTAGGGCGGATACCACCGCCCATCTGACGCCAGCCACCACCCCGGTCCCGCCGAGGTATCGCTCATCCAGGCCTCCGGCGCATAGGCAGCAGAAAACATGACGAAGCATCTCAGCTTCCATAACTCTACGACGTAGGGCGCAGGGAGGTTGTCGGGAAACGGATTGCCTACTCGTTTTCGGAGCCCTCGTCGTCATCGAGTCGCGCCGACCATTGGCGTACACAGTGCTCGCAGATAGCCGCATCCGTACCTGCGAAGAGTTGACCGGTGTCAGGTCGTTGGCGACCGCAAAACGAACATCCGACGACAACACCTGCCCTCCTCGCCCCAACGGCCCACGACCGCCTACGACCCCGGTGCTCAGACGAGTGGACGTAGGGAATCGGCTGATTGTGCAGAAGAGCCAGCACCATCTCTCGTGTCTCTTCCAGTCCCGCCCCCAAACTCACGAGCACTTGGGACCCGACACCTTCACCCTCGCTCAGAACACCGAGAAGCAAGTGCTCGGTGCCGATGTAGTTGTGCCCGAGTTGGAGAGACTCACGCATCGAGAGTTCAAGAACCTTCTTTGCCCTCGGGGTGAACGGAGGCGAACCCGTCGGAGCTGCTCCGAACACGCCAATGATCTCGTTCACCTTGTCCCGCACAGCGTCCAGCGAGATTTCAATCTGGGCAAGGGCCTGAGCGGCGATGCCCTCATGTTCCTGGATGAGCCCAAGGAGGATGTGCTCGGTTCCGATGAAAGGATGGTTCAGGAGACCGCGCCTCTTCTTGGGCCAGCACCAAGACCCGACGGGAACGGTCGGTGAAGCGTTCGAACATTGGCTATAGGTTCTCACTCTTGTGCTGTCATAGCCATGGGTCATTGAGAAGGCTGGTGGCGGTGGACGCGCGCCTTTGACTTGTGGGTTGACGTTGACTTCCCCTTTTCCCTTTGGCTCCCGGCAGGGGTTTGAGGGAGGGCTCCACGCGACGAGCCCCGAGCACCAGGCCCGGGGCTCGTCACCCTTTTCCCTTCGGTCCCATTGGGGCCTTCAGGTAGCACTCATCGTACAGAGAGCAAGTCCAAGATCGATCTCGGGTCGACCCGTTGAGTGTCACATAATCGACACAGGACAAAGACTGGCTGAGCGTTGTCGAGACGTCCTGCGATTCGTAGACGCGCGGTGAGAAAGCACACTCACTGTGTCACGAAATCGCGTCATGGATTTGTAAAGACGCGTGCAGATACGCCATTTCGATGACAAGGCCTTCGACGGCCCCTATACCTTGAGCGCCACGACCGACGAGGGAGGGGTGATGACCGACGACTCGGAACAGGGGCTGCGTCGGGAGGAGGAGCCGCCCGCTAGGGAATGGGAACCTGGCACGGGAATATTCGCGCCCCCCTCAGCAGAGGAGTTACGAGCTTGTATCCAGGACGCCATCAACCGAGGCGACTTGACGCACTCGAACCAATGGGAGAATGCCGTCCACGAGGCCGGCCACGTAGTTGTTCTGGTGAAGGTTGCTCTCTCGTACCCCGACAGCGTCTATCTCAGCGATGATCCGATGGCCGACCACGCCGGGAGAATGACCGGGTCATTCCTTTTGGAGGCGAGGCTGGACTCCCCGGACGATCTCGACCTCTCGAAACTGTCAGCCGCCGATCGCCAGGCTTTTCTAGAATCATTCTGGACTCGTCGGCGTCAATACGGCTCGGTGCTCGCCGCTGGGCGCATCGCCGAAAGTATCGCGGGCGGCATTTCGATTGATGTCGAGGACCTCACCTACGGCTGCCTGTGGGACGACGACCTCGACACTGACATGATCGAACTCCGGCGCCTCGCCCGGACCCATGATGAAAAGTGGCTTGAGAGCGTTTTTGTAACGGCTGAGGAAACACTCCGGGGGTCGTGGGCCCAAGTGACGCGTGTTGCCGTTGCGCTTGTCGAGCGCCGGAGCCTCGATCGTGAAGCCCTGTGGGAGTTGTTGGAACCAACCCGGCGGTCTTCTAGAGGCTGAGAGAGAAGGACTCCAATAAGCACCGTGGAGGCGTCGATCCGAGGCGGCGCACCTCCTCGACGTTCTGAGGACTACTGCTCTCCGTCATTGATCGGGACGACGGTCATGGCTCTGAACAAGGTCCTTGGATCAGCGGATCACTTCCCAACACGACGCCAATGGTGAACAACCCTGGAGCAGAACAAGCCGAACAGGAACAAGCCCGCCAATCCGCCTAGTGGGTCCATGACGATGATGCCGACCACAATGACCAGAATAGGGATGACAAGAACAAGCTCCGCCAGGGTGATCAAGTTGCTGAGTCCTTGACCAAACATGTGCAACACCTCTTCCCTCCATCGACAGCCTCGACGCTAGGTGAGGGGTGTAACGACCGGAGCCTTCCCTGGTCACTTAGGCCCACCTGGTTGCCGTGGACGCCTGGGAAACGGGTAATCCGACGGCCAGAGGTAGGGGACAATCCTTGTTCTGTCACTGAGCCTTTGCGGATGAGGTGGAGGTCCAGTTTGGACCTTCCCCACGCTGTAGAGATCCTCCTCCGGCAGTAGACATCGGACTTCAGCGACGCGCGGCAGAATCACGGCCTCCGTGGTAGTCCCTGCCCTCTGAGCCGCATTGGCGTTTCCGCCACCCCAGCCCACTACCACCTTGTCCGTGCGCCTGACCGAATCCCGGATCCATTGGTCGTTTTCTTCGGGCGTCTCTCCTACCGGATGTGGTTCGGAGTAAATGCTCGTTTGGTTCGTGTCGACAAATGCAAAGAGATTGACTATTTCGATCACACCGGCTCCATCGCTGGCCGCAAAGTGGAGTACGCGCTTGAGAGTGTCATCAGAAACCTCTCCACTGGCATACGACGGATTGAGGAGAACAAAGGTGAACCGTGGTAGTTGGGAGTTCCATTCACGAAGGAGCCAATACCGGTAACGATCTCCCGGACCGCCGAACTCCGCTTCAGACTTGACCATCTTCAGGTCTCGCCAGCAACTCACTCCCCACTCCCAGCGCTGCCGCGTAGTGGATGGGACGCGTCAGCCCAGTTGACGCCCAACGCTCACCTCGACCTCGTAAGACCAAAGTTCACTGTGGACCGCCACAGGATGATCTGACCCCCCGCCCGACACGCCCCGATGGCCGTGTGCGAACGCCGGGGACGCCACCCAGGTCTCGAAGGCCTCCTTGTCGCGCCACCGTGTCACCACGAGCCAAGTGGTCCGGTCGTCAGTAGGGCACAACAGCTCGAACCCCTCGAAGCCCTCGGCGTTGTCCACGGCCCCAGCTCGCTCAGCGAACCGGCGGGCAAGCTCCTCACCACCAGCCTCGGGCACGGTGATGGCGTTGATGCGGATGACGGTCATGGGCTCCATCATCGTTCACCGCTCTCTCAGCCCTTCCAGTCCACCCCCTGGCCGTCGTGCTGGCCGAGGATGGGTCATGGCCTCCGCCCGTCGTCCAGCCTCCAGGAAGACCACCGAAGAGGCCGTTGGGATGCTCAGGCGGTTCTTGGAGGCAGTCGAGTCGGGGGAGCTTGCTGCCACGACGCCCCAAGACGTCGCCGTCGTCCGGCGACTCCAGGGCGCGCTCACGGCCCTTGAAGCGGTCGCCGGTGGCCCCACCCGGGAACCTGAATCGGCCCAATAGCCCGCTTCCCCGGAGGAGTGATTGTGCAACCGACCAGTTGCACTAAACTAAGTACGTGGAAAAGCCTCCTCAGCGGGTCCTGGGCTACGCCCGATGCTCGACCTCGGAGCAGGCCGAGTCGGGTCTTGGCATCGCCGCCCAGGAGGCCACCATCCGGTCCGAGTGCCAGCGCAGGGGGTGGGAGCTGGTCGGGGTGGTGACCGACGAGGGGGAGTCCGGCAAGTCTCTAGACCGTCCTGGCTTGCAGACAGCTCTGACGCGCATCGCTGAACGGGAAGTCGATGGGTTGGTGGCGGCAAAGCTCGACCGCATCAGCCGGAGCGTCAGGGACTTCGCCGACCTCCTGGAATGGTTCAGTGCTACCGGGGCGTCGCTGGTGGCCGTCGACGTGGGGGTGGACACGAGCACTCCGGGCGGCAAGCTCGTGTGCGGTGTGTTCTCGGCGGTCTCGGAGTGGGAGCGGGACGTAATCGCCAGCCGGACGCGTGATGGTCTGGCGGCCCTTCGTGCTCAAGGGAGACCGATTAGCCGGGCGGCGGTGGCGGACAGTCCCAAGTTGGCGGAGCGGATCAGGAAGATGCGGGGGTCCGGGAAGACTTACCAGGCCATTGCCGACGCCTTGAACAAGGCCAAGGTGCCGACGCTTCGGGGGGCACCGAAGTGGACCGTCTCAGGAGTCAGGGGAGCGGCTGGGTACGAACGCCCGAGAATCAGGAAGAAGGCCACTGTACTGCCATCTGTGGGGAAGTTACGGAGGTCGGAGAAGGCGGTCGATGGCTCCTAGCCACGAATCACGTTTGGTCGGATAGCTGGGACACCAAACCAGACAAGGGGCCGTTCAATGCATTCCTGAGACGTGTCCCGGAGTCGAAGAACCAATCTATGTAGGCGTCATGTTGATCGACGTTAACTACATCACCATCTGCGTAATCAGCGATGCGACTCGCTCTACTACTCGGGAGTTCCTCCCAAACAAGTGGGCCACCGTACTCACTCTCGATGTCGTCACGCTGGGACGATAGGAACTCGAAGACCTGTGCTACTCGTCCCGCATCCAAAAAGTCGATGTAAAACTCGGAGCGTAGGCGCCCTTTCCAAGCAAAACCCACACTAAACCCTGATCCGCCCTTTAGGGGACAAGGCATAGAGAGCCAGTTGTTTGGCCCGGGCTTTTGGGCATTCGTCCAGGTGGGGTGTTCGGCATGGACCCTTTCGAGAAAACGGGTCCAGAACTGAACGTAGAACGGTGCCTTCCCACTCAACTGAGCGGATGACTTCGTAGCCGTGGCCACCTGTGAGTGCCAATCGTTCGGTTGGGCACGCAACTTGAAAAGAGGGGCAGGTGGGGAGTCAGCGATTTTCACGGCGCCGATCTCGATTCCAAAGAAGCGAGCGTTGCCTTGAGCCAGTTCGTTGAGCCAATCCAACGCCTGGCGGTGTTCTTCCCGGAATGCTGTGGCCATCCAGACCACCGTCGCGGCGTCCGTCCCTGCCGCATAGGTCACAATCTGGCCAAGATGGCTGTGATCCGTTCCAGCGAGCTGGTTCTCGACGACAAGAACGCAATCGTTGGTCACGTCTCGGCCAATGAGGTCGAGAGCAAAGCCTCCAACTGGGTACTCATTAGTGGTCAGCTCGATGTCGATACCCAGCACCTCAGCGAGGGCATCGGCGTTGGCCAGTAGCCAGGGTGTGTAGTCGTGTGCCTCGTTGGGCCAGACTTTGCGGGGATCAACCGGCACCAGCTTCGAGAGTTCCTGAATCATCGCCCCATCATGCACCGTGGAAACGCTGCGTGCTGTGCCAGATCAATCGCGAGACTCCTTACTCGGCCCATCTGTTCAGTATCCAACTGCCATCCCCACGACGGGTGCATTGAGATGGCTTCCGCCCATCGACCCCTCGAACTGAGCATCACCGAACGAGAACAGTCCGCCGTCCTTAGCGACCAGCCAGTAGCCCAGCCCGAGCGGTCCGCGTGCCATGCCGACGACAGGCTCATTGAGAGCAGAACCTCCCATGGAGCCGTAGAACCGTGCGCTACCGAAAGCAAACAGGCCACCGTCTGATGCGACGAGCCAGTAGCCATTCCCGAAGAGATTGGCGGCCATGCCGACGACAGGCTCGTTGAGAGGGGACCCGCCCACCGATCCAAGGAAAGGAGCGTTGCCGAACGCGAAGACGCCACCGTCTGAGGCGACGAGCCAATAGCCGGTCCCAAAGGGCATGGCCGCCATTCCAACGATTGGTTGGTTCAGTCGTGTTCCACCCATTGAACCGTAGAACGGAGCATTGAAGGCAAAGACTCCTCCGTCAGAGCCGACCATCCAGTAGCCGCCGGTCAGGTTGTCGCTCGTCATTCCCACGATGGGAGCGTTGAGGGATGTTCCACCCATTGAACCGTAGAACGGAGCATTGAAGGAGAAGATGCCCCCATCGGACGCCACCTCCCAATAGCCTCCGGTGCGAACGTCGGTGGCCATGCCCACTACTGGCTGCCGGAGAGAGCCTCCACCCATCGAGCCGTCAAACTGGGCCTTTCCAAAGTTGAAGATGCCGCCGTCTGAAGCGACCAGTTCATAACCTTGCTCAAATCTTGGGGATGTAGCAGGTGGTGGGGAGGTCGTTGCAGGTGGCGAAGTAGTGGTTGTGGTGGTCGGAATAGAAATCACTGTCAACGTAAAGTCCTGTCGGGCGGCTCTGCCTACTCCGTTGCTTGATGTGATCGTGACCGGATACGACCTCTGCGTCCCCACCATAGGAATGCCCGAGAACAGACCGGAGGTGCTGAAAGTGATGCCAGCAGGAAGAGTCCCAGATTCCGAGTAAGTCGGTGTCGGAAGCCCGGTTCCGATTACTTGGAAGCTGAATGACCGGCCAACAGTGGCCGTCGATGCGTTGGCGCTTGTGATCACCGGAGCTTGACCCGTGGAACCATTGTCGGTGTCGTAAGCCCCGATGTCACACGGTGCGGTCCTCGCATCGCCCCGCTGATCGGTAGCCGGACAGTCAGCGTCGGGGACGTGGTCGATGCCGGGATTGCCCGGTAGTAGGGCGATGGTCTGAGTGGGACCGCCGTTGTTGGCGAGCGGACCGAGGGTTGTGCTGAGAGTCTTGAAGTCACTGATGCTAGAGGAGTCGAACATGCATGAGCTGTCGTCATCCAGGTTGTAGCCATTGTCTACGAAAATGCCGAGATTCTCGGCGGGCCCGAGACAGTTATCATCCTGGTTGTTAGAAAGGAGGGTCGCCTTCAACCTCACCTGAGGCCCTTCAAGCATTGACGTAGCCGTGGAGATTCCAAAACCAAGGTTGTTAGCCAGAGTGCTGTTGTTGATGTTCACAACTTCGTGGGGCTCAGCCAAGATGGCACCACCGCTGTTGCCCGACAGGGTGCTGTTGTTGATGGTTACGGTGGCTCCATAGATGCCGGTGGAGAATCCCTCATCGATGACAGCTCCCTCATCGGGGCTGCTGTTGCCGGACAGGGTGCTGCTGTTGATGGTGACAGTGCCTCCGTTGTTGTCGATGGCGGAGCCAAGAGTATTGCCCGACAAGGTGCTGTTGTTAATGGCTACGGTACCGCCGCTGTAGATGGCGCCGCCGAGGTTGCCCGACAAGGTGCTGCTGTTAATGGTTACGGAACCGCTGCTGTTGTAGATGGCGCCGCCGAGGGCAACGGAAGAGCCTCCGCCTGGGAGGACCATCTCGCTGCCGTTGCCCGACAACGTGCTGCTGTTAATGGTTACGGTACCGCTGCCGTTGAAGATGCCGCCGCCGTCGGGACCGCTGTTGCCGGAGAGCGTGCTGTTGGTGACGGTCAGAGTGCCGTTGTTGTAGATGCCACCGCCTTCGCCGTCCTCGATGGTGAGCCTGGAGATATTGAGAGTCCCACCCCCGACGACCTCAAAGATTTGGCTCTCGTTCATTCCGTCCACCGCTAATGCACTCGTCGGCCCGACGATGGTCAAGCTCTTGAGGATCGGGATTGCCCCTGTCGAGTCATCGATGGTCGAGCACGGAGGCGACATGGCGAAGTTGATGGTGTCGCCTGAGCTTGCATCGGCTACTGTCTGTCGAAGCGACCCGGTGCCAGAGTCATTGCAGTTGGTCACCGTCAGGGTAACTGCGGCGGCTGGAGTGCTGGCGATCAACGCAACTCCTCCAGTGATCGAGAGCATCATCGCCGCCAGGCATGTTATCGGTCGGAATCTCATCCCCCCGCCCTCCCGCCAATCTGCCGCTAACGCTACTCTTGATGGGCTTGTTCACCCAACCCGATCGTCGCTAACGCGGACTTAAAAGTACGGTCTGTGTGTCAGCGGAAGCCGTCGTCAAACCGAGCGAAGCCGCCGTTCGTCAGCGAGAAAGCGCACCTGCAACAACGGGTTCGATAGGACTAATATTGTAATCAAATGGCAGCCGCAATCATCTTCTCTCTCCTAGTCTGGTGGCTGGTCGGCGCGTGGATTGGCTTCCTCATTGGCGCGGGGAAGGGTCGTGGGAGAGAAGGGTTCTGGTGGGGGCTGGGCCTCGGAGTGATCGGATGGTTCATCGTCGCTCTCATGCGACCAACTCCTGTGGCGGACGCACTCCATAGAAAGCAGGTTGAGTCCGTACTTAGTGCCCAGCCTTTAGGAGGAGGAGCAAGTCGAGCATGTCCCTGGTGCGCTGAGACCATCAAGTCTCACGCCATCGTCTGTCGCTTCTGTGGACGTGACGTTGAAAAGATCGTGACACAAACCAGTCCTACGGTTGAAGAACCGATCAAGACCGTTACCGAGACTGATCGCTGGCGATCCGACTCGTCTGATCGCTGGGAAGCCGATTCCTTTGGGCGCCATGAGCTTCGCCTCTATCGGCTCGATCAGCCAACGCAACTCGTCAAGGATGGGGTCGACGTGTCCAATGACCCGATCCCCGGGGTTATCTGCTGGTAATCCAGGTCGCTGGGTGGCGGTAACGTGTTGGGCTGTGGGTTGGTCAATCGCCAGCGTCTTCATTGGTTTCGCCGTGCTCGTCGTCGCTTGTGTGACGTTGGCTCTGAGCATTCGATATTGGCATAAGAATGACAGTCGGCAAGTAGATTCGTTTAAGCTCTCCCAGAGCCAACATCGAATGATCTGTCTCGATGGACTGGAGGGTGAGATCGACAAGCTTTCAGCGCGTCTGAATGGGTCAGAGGAAGACCGGTTCAACGTCACAGCAGTCATGGCGATTCAGGCTCGCATTCGGGGGTATCTGAAACAGATCCCAGACGAGCTGACCCACTGTGAAACGTTGGGTAACGCTGACCAGCCGTGGTCGGACTCCAAGCTGCATCAGAACGACATCGCCAATGCGCGGCATGAAGTCCAACGAGCACGGCAGAGTGGACCATGAGTGAAGGCAAGAACAATCTCAGCTCGGCTGGCATCGCTGGCACGGTCGCATTTGCGGTCACACTGCTAGTGCTCGCCAAGGGTTCCACCTGA
Organism: uncultured Acidimicrobiales bacterium; assembly: GCA_963731665.1. Lineage (GTDB taxonomy): Bacteria > Actinomycetota > Acidimicrobiia > Acidimicrobiales > UBA8190 > Chersky-840. Next base: position 20,695 of record CAVSWP010000012.1, read on the forward strand.
CTGGCAGTAGTCCGGTCGTCTGGGTAGTCCCTGCTGCTGTCGTCGGGTTGCTCGTCTACAGGTGGCGGCTCGACAAGGCCTAAACCACCTCGCTAGTTCGATGGAGCCATAACCAGAAGGCCACCTGCAGCAGACAATCTGCCCTGGATAGGCTCGCGGAATGAAGCGTGCCTTTGTTCTCGCTGCTCTCTGTCTTGCACTGGCTGCTTGTGGTTCAACGCCGAACGGAGCAACCCCGAGCACTGCTACCGGATCGACAGGCACTGGCGCAACCACCGGTGCTACAGGCAACACCGGAACGGTGGCGTGTGTCGTGGGATGCCACGAGCGAATGGCATGCGCTGCGTTCTGGGCAATCCATAACGACACCATCGACGCTCAACTCAACGACCCGGAATGGACAACATTTATCTACCAAGGAGCAGTTGCTGAGGACCCAGCCATACAATCCAATGTCAAGGAGCTGTCTGCCGACGTTGCGTCGTACGATGACCAAGCGGCCTTATCCATTGAGCAAGTAATCGCATCCAACTGTCGATATGACGGCTATCCGCCTTGACGTTAGATCAGCGAGTTCGCCATCTGGCTGTTGCGGACCCTTGCGCCCGCTTTCTTAGGCGGTGAAGGCCGGGACACCAGCACTCAGCCCGGACCGCGCTCGAGATCTCCGGTCAGGCGGCGGTGTCGGGCCGTGCAGCTGAGCGCTCGGCCTTGTCGGCCCCGTCCCTCTTCACCTGAGCATGAGACGACAAGACGGCGCTGACAATCACAGGTTGTTAGCGCAGGTATCCCCGTCGTTGTTTGCGTTGGTCCCGTCGGGACAGGTCGTGTTGTACCAAATCACGCCCGTCAGGGTGGCCCCCGTCAGCATGGCGTTCGTAAGGTTGGTGTTTGACAGGTTGGCGTTCGTGAGGTTGGCGTCCGACATGTCCGCCCCAGCCAGGCTGGTGTTCGCCAGGCTGGCATACACGAGGTTGACACCTGGACCCACCAAGTAGCCATTGATCAATGAGTAGTTGGCGGGCAGCGCCACCGGTATGCCGGATATTCTGCCACTAGCCACATCGTGAAGATTGGCGCCCGTAAGGTTTGCGCCTGCCATGTTGTCCAGTTCTAGATCGTCCTCCGCCAAATCGGCGTTCGTTAGATTGGCATCTGTGAGGTTTGCGCCGGATGTGCCGGCGCTCGTCAGATTGGCACCCGTGAGATTGGCATTGGTTAGATCGGCGCTAGAGAGGTCGGCGTAGGCCAGGTCGGTTCCGCTCAGGTCGGCGTTCATCAGGTTGGCGCCGTACATGTTGGCGTACGCCAGGTTGGCGCCGTACAAGTTGGCTCCGCTCAGATCAGCGCCCATCAGGTCGGCGCCTGTTAGGACAGCCCACGCCAGGTTGGCGTTTATCAGGTTGGCGTTTATCAGGTTGGCACCGTACAAGTAGGCGCCCAGGTTGCAGGGGTTAGGTCCGGGGTCAACGACTCCGGTCGGACAAGTCGTGTTATTCCAGATTACGCCGACCAGGTTGGCGTTCGTGAGGTTGGCGTCCGTCAGGTTGGCGTCCGTCAGGTTGGCGTCCGTCAAGTCAACGCCTGTCAGATCAGTTTGTGTCAGGTCGTGGTTCGACAGATCAGCGCTGGTCAGATCATCACCGGTCAGATCAGCGCCCATCAGATAGGCATAGTGCAGGTTGGTATTCGTTAGAGTGACATTCGCTAGGTCGGCTCCCGTCAGGTTCGTATGCATCAGGTTGGCATCCGTGAGGTCGGCGTTCGTCAAATCGGCGCCAGTCAGGTTGGTATTTGTCAGGTTGGTATCTGTCAGGTTGGCGCTGGCTAGTTGAGTGATCCGTAGTGGAGCGCCGGGGCTGAAATCTTGTTGAACGTTCGTCAGGTTGGCACTAGTCAGGTTGGTATTTGTCAGGTTGGTATTTGTCAGGTTGGTATTTGTCAGGTTGGCACCAGTCAGGTTGGCACTAGTCAGGTTGGCGTCTGTCAGGTTGGCACCCGTCAGGTCGGCCTGCGTGAGGTTGGCGCCAACCAGTTGCTCGCGTGCAAGGTCACATCCAGACAAGTTGATGCCCGGGTAAAGCGAGGCATTACAGGCTACGCTTGTCGAGGCCAATATAACGGGAGTCGTGACAACTCTTCCTGAGGCGTTGAAGAAAGCAACCTCGTATCGATACCCGATGGTCAGCGGCGTCACTTTGATTCTAAGAGTCTTCTTGGTGGCCCCTGGAATGGCGTCGAAGGTGATGCCGCCGTCTTTCGACACCTCCCACTGAATCGATGGCTTTGGAAATCCAGTGGCGCTTGCCGAGAAATGGGCTGTGCGTCCGATCTTTAGCGTCTCGGTGGAAGGCGCCTTGGTCACAACCGGAGGGGCCGGTCTCCTGTGCCCACGGGCTGCGGCAGGCAAAACACCGATCAGGGCTGTTGCTGCCGTGATTGAAAGCATCAGAGCGACCACGCCCGCCAACGGTCGGAATGTCATCCCCGCCCCCTCCTGCCACCCGCCATGGGACCAGCTGTCGGCGACAGGAAACTTCTCCCGCCATCATAAGACAGGTCCTTGGGTCCCTTGACCACTGAGCCGCCTGGCTTTAGTTGAGCATGGATTAACTCAAGATGCTCAAGGGCCGTCCAGAGGGTGGTTTGGACGTGGTCAGAACCTCATTCCGAGTCGTTCTCTTGTTCGACGACCTCGCCCAAGAGGGCGTCGACAAACTCCTCCGCCCACGCCTCGATCTCCTCATCGGTCATGTCCGGGTCAATGCTCCAGTACACACGCCTCGTGCCAGGCGGTGGCTCTCGGAACGGAGTGTCGGTCATGCGGCGTCCCCGTGCGGGAACTCGTCCTCGTCCTGTTCCTGGTGAGTGCTCGGTCCCTCTCCTTCTCCGAGGACTTCCTCGACTTGAGCAAGCCAAGCCTCAAGAGCCGCGCGCGACCTCGATGTCTCCATGATGAACCTCCTCATCGAACCTGGCAGGACCACCGTGCCCGAAGGTCGGTTGGCTGGGGGTCAGCGAGCCAAGGTCTCTCGCCCCATCTGGATGATTACGGGATCATGATACAGGCAGGCTCCGGTCACCATTCCGAGGCAAGCTGTGGCCCACGGAACGCCAAAGCGCGTCAAACGAGTCGGGGCTACGCTTCCCAGTTGGGCGGGGGCGGAGGATGCCTGTAGGCACGAAATCCCGTCATTGGCGGAAGATGGGGTAGGTGTGATGCTCAAACGGATTCGACGCGTCGTTATTGGAGCATTGGCCAGCGGGTTGCTTATGGTGGGATTGGCAGCAGTCAGCGCAACGGTCGGCGTTAGACCGGCTGGAGCACTCGTTGTCAATGCCCCGATTGTGGGCATCGCCTCCACCGCTGACGGGGGAGGCTATTGGATGGTCGGTCGCGACGGCGGAGTCTTCACCTTCGGGGATGCTCCGTTCTCCGGCTCGGTAGGGGGTGCAGCGAGTGCGCCCATCGTTGGAATGGCTGTCGACCCACAGACAGGTGGGTACCGGATGGCGACTTCCAGCGGTGGACTCTGGTGGTTCGACTCCTCGTCCTACGGCTGGGTGACGGGGCAGCTGAACGCCCCCGTCGTAGGCATCGCCACCGACCCCGCCACCGACGGTTACTGGATGGTCGCATCCGACGGTGGGGTGTTCGCCTTCAACGCGCCGTTCCTGGGGTCGATGGGCGGGACACGACTGAACCAGCCCATCGTGGGAATGGCGGCTACATCTGACGGCAATGGCTACTGGCTCGTGGCGAAGGACGGCGGGGTGTTCGCATTCGGCGACGCTTCGTTCTACGGGTCGATGGGAGGCACACGCTTGAATCAACCCGTCGTAGGCATGGCAGCGGACTCTCAAAGCGGCGGGTACTGGCTTGTCGCCCGAGACGGTGGCATCTTCGCCTTCAACGCACCCTTTGACGGATCGACCGGCGGCATACGCCTGAACGCCCCCGTTGTGGGCATGGCGGCGACGCCAGATGATGGTGGCTACTGGATGGTCGGCTCTGACGGAGGGGTGTTCGCGTTCGGCGACGCTCCCTTCCTCGGGTCAGTTCCCGGTATTGCACCACCCCTCCCAACAACCTTCTCCGATGGAACGTTTCTTGTCGGGAGGAATATAGCGGCTGGCACCTATAAGACATCGGGAGGTCCCGACTGTTACTGGGCACGTCTGAGTGGGTTGAGCGGGTCATTAAGCGACATCATCGCCAACGATCTTCCACAAGGACAGTCGATTGTCACTATTAGTCCCAATGACGTGGCTTTTACGTCAGATGGATGCGGCACTTGGGTACCCGCTCCTACGGTTGGACCGCAGGCTACGTCGTTTGGAGACGGAACCTTCGCCGTTGGGATTGATATTGCTCCCGGCACGTACATAACGCCGGGAGGTGTCAACTGTTACTGGGCGCGATTGTCAGGATTTGGCGGAACGCTTGGGGAAATAATCACCAATGACCTTCCGCAGGGCCAAGCCATCGTGTCAATCGACCCGACGGACAAGGGATTCACCTCAGATGGGTGCGGAACCTGGACACGCCAATGAATGGGATGGTTTTGGGGAGGCAGGATGAGCGACACGTCGCAGGGCCCCGGCTGGTGGCAGGCGTCCGACGACAAGTGGTACCCGCCAGATTTGAATCCCGGTCACCCTCTGCCACCACCACCGTCGATCCCTTACCCTCAGGCGACGGGGGCTACGAACGGACTCGCGATCGCTTCGCTTGTTCTAGGCATCCTGTGGGTCCTCGGGTTTGGATCGCTGCTCGCTCTTATCTTTGGTTATGCAGCCAAGCGGCGCATCCGGGCCAGTGAGGGACGGCAGGGCGGTAATGGGCTGGCGACGGCTGGCATCACCCTCGGCTGGGTTGGGGTCGGGTTGGTCATGCTGGGAGTGACAGTGAACATAATCCAAGGTCCCTCGGGGATGAGTTTTGATGGTCAGCCAGTGAAGTTCACTCTCACAAAGTTCATCGATCCGGCGGATGATGTAAATGGATACAACACTGATTCCCAGAGCGATCATTATGCGACCGTGTCGTTCAGTGCGAGAGATGAAGGAGGATCAAGTATCTCATCGGCACCTGTCACGGCCATCGCCTATGGGCAAAAAGGAGCGGTCTACCAGGCGACTCGAACGACGCCGGATGGCGACTCTTTGTGTAACACCGGCGAACCGGCAGACAGTTTCAGTCCCGGAGAGACTCTCTACTACTGTTTGGCCTTCGTCATACCTCAGAGCGACACGGTTTCTCGCATCGAACTGTCACCCGAATCGGGGTATGGTAACGGAAGCGAGACGTGGAATGTCACAGACGGCTTTTCTGGTTGGTCGTCATGACTCCCGCCTAACGTCCGTCACTCAGGGGCACACGCGAAGAGTTTGGAGAATAATCATGTTTGCTGGGGCTGCATGGTCCTAAGAGGAAGTTCGCGTGTATCCCGAGGATGACTACCTGACATTGCTTGGGCGGGCGTTGTATTCGATGAACTACTGCGAATACTTGGCCATTGAAGTGACATGTTGGTTAGATAAGAATCTCGATTTCGCCAGGCTGGCTGGTTCTGAAGGAGGAGCTATCGCCGATGCCCTCAAGGCCGCCGTGGCCCTGGCTGGCCCGTCGGTTCCAGTTGAAGCGGTGGAGATAGCGAATCAGTTCGGACTCCTCGTATACGACAGGAATGACGTGATCCATGCTCGCCCATCGACCGATAACCAAGGTCGCCAACGGTTGTTCCGGTGGGCTCCTACAAGGCCCAGAGCGCGAACTCAGACCGTGACCGAAGATGTTCTGAAGGCCCTCGCGGATAAGTCCTTAGCCATCAATGAACGGCTGGGGGCACTCCGCGAGCACCTGAAGGCGACACGGCCAGCGGACTCTCCTCTCGGGTATTGACCGCCCGTCGATCTTGGGAGCCCACCAACCGACTCCCGCTACCTATAGCGCGTCATCGTCCAGCAGCCCCTGCAGCCCGTCGCGCAAAGTCTTGAGGCGGTAGGCCACATCCTGAAGTTCGCGTAGCAGAGCCATGGCCTCCTCCCGGTCCAGAGCCGAGGCACGGGGGTTGAGCATGGCGATAGAGCGCCGCATGGATTCGAGTTCCGAGAGCCGATCCATGGAGGGGAACATATGTTCGACACCAGCCGAATGCAAGCAGGCACTGAGGATTCGTCACAACTGACGAAGATCTTGTCGATTGGTCAGGTGTAGACAGGTCCAGAGGCGGCGCTTTAGGTCGGTCTCGGTGAGGTGTAAGAACTGAGGCGGGTAAGCAAATGGACCTAGACGGATGGCACCCTGACCCGTTCGGGATTCACGAAGAGCGACTTTTCAAAGACGGCGAACCGACGCCACTAGTGAAAGATGGTGGTGTCGGTTCGTATGACGAGCCACCAGATTCGTCGAAATCGGAGCCAGCGTCTTCCACTCTGACCATCAGGGCACCTCGGGACCAACGAGCATCTCCGGGAGTGGGGTGGTGGTTGGCGTCAGATGGAAAGTGGTATCCACCCGAGCAACAACCTGCTGATCAGGCGCCAGCGACACCCCCATCCGTTCCGTTGACGCCCGTGGTTGCGGCGCAGATTGCTCCGCCCGACCGACAGTTCACTCAGACGACGTCTGCTCCATATTCGTTCACTGAAACACCGGACGTTCCGGCGGCCAGAGCTAATTCCAAAATCGCTGTGCGCTTGAATCCCGGAGAGGAGATTCTTCGAGACGAGCTTCAATCGCCATTCTGGACGCTGGGTCGCTACATCGTAACGTTAGGACTTTGGGCAATTTGGCGTAGTCGTCACCATTTTCTTCTGACGAACCAGCGTGTGTTGATCGTGAAGGGCATTGTGTCAAAGAGCGAACAGGGCGTGCCCCTAGCGCGAATTCAGGACGTGAGCCTTCAACGATCTCTGTTGGCTGGGGGAAATGTACAGCTCTCCAGTGCTGGGGGAGGACTCGGCATTCAACGTATGGGTCCGCTGACACACGAGAGAGCACGTCAATTTCGCGGACGCCATTTCGCACTCTCTGCCGACGCGCGGAGACGGCGTATCCGCCGATGGCTCTACATTGCAGCGTTCGACCTCCTCAGTGTCCGAGGAACTCCTTCGGCTTGCAGGGCTCCGTGATTCGGGAATTCTCACGGAAGAGGAATTCGCTATTCAAAAGGCGAAGCTGCTCAACAGCTGAGCTTAGAAGCCGCTCACCCCGTCCATTTGGCAGCACTTCTATGCATGTTCACTCCGCCTGGAAAGGCGCGCCTTGTCGGCCTCGCGATTGTTGTGGCCGGGGTCACCTGCTTGCTTAGCGTTGAGGGCTCCAAGCTGAGATGACATCCCTAGCGATTGGAAGGAAGCAAGATGTGGGTATGGGCCGATCGCGCACCCAGGACGGGAGCCCTGTGCCACAAGGGGAGGGTTTGATGATGGTCGGTCGGATTCGCCCACCTCGGGCCTTCGCCGCCCTACTTGTGGCTCTAACTGGCATTTTGGCGGGATGCTCTGCATCGACGGCGATCCGAACCTCAACCACGACACATACGACCACCTCGACCACCGCACCGCTGCCGCCGACCACCACTACTACCGCGACCACTACTCCGACGCGACAGCCGACGTTGGGAAGCTCGACCGCTACGAAATGCCAGGGATGCGGTCAGGTCGAACCGTCCCAGATCAACATGGAAGGCGATCCGACCAGCGTTGTGTCAGACGTGAAGTGGGAGTCCTGGGGCTCTTCGCAGGCGATGGGTCTCGGGACTGGTTGGTACGTCGCGCCTAATCAAGACACGGCGCAGGGAAGATACCAACCGGTCACCGTTGTCGCGTTCAATCTAGGCAACTGTGGCAGCACCTACGGATATCAAGCTGTTACGTGGTACTTCCCCCAACACGGCGAGATGTTTAACTCCAACAGGTACTACAACACCTGTACTGGTGCCGACGTGCAGCCCTGAACGGCGAGCTGTTAGAGCACGTAGCCGTATGAGAATGGAGAATAGCAGACAGCTTCAGGTGTTCCACCGGGTGGTAATCGACGAGCGGGAGTTCTGAGGCTTCAAGCACCAACGGCGATGCGGGCCGCTAAGGGTAACAGTGACCGAGACCTCGACCTCATGGGACCACAGCTCGCTGTGTGTGGATAGACGGGACCGACGTCGTCGGCTTACCGGAAGGTGGCCACCACCGGCAGGTGCTTGACCCCACCGACGAAGTTCGCCTGCGCCCACTCGGGCTCCCCGCCGAGTTCGATCGTCTCGACGGCGGCGAACAACCTGGGCAAGATCGTGCGTAGCTCGCGCCGGGCGAAGGTCGATCCGAGGCAGAAATGCTCGCCGCCCCCGAACGCGATCAACCGGTTGGCGTTGGGCCGCGACACCGAGAACTCCATAGGCTCGTCGAAGATGGTCTCGTCCCGGTTGGCCGAGGGATAGGAGAGGAGCATCCGGTCGCCAGCGGGGATCTCGACGCCCGAGAGCGTGGCTGGCTCGGTGAGGTACCGCAGGAAGTGCCGGACCGGCGACGTCCAGCGGATCATCTCGTCGACGGCGTTGACGATGAGGCCTGGGTCGGCCTGCAGCGCCTTCACCTGGTCGGGGTGCCGCAGGAGTGCCTCAAGGCCACCTGACAAAGCGAAGGAGGTGGTGTCGTGACCAGCCGTGGCGACGATGGTGAAGTACCACAAGGTGGCGTGGTGGTCCATGGGGCAGCCGCCCACCTGCCCGTTGGCGATGACCGTGGCCAAGTCGTCGGTGGGGTGCGCTCGACGCTCGTCGGCCAGAGCCTGGAAGTAATCGTCGAACTGCCCGATTGTGTCGACGATCATGGCGAAGGGGTCGCTCAGGTCGCCCAGGTATTCGGGATCAGCGGCCCCGAAGAGACCCTGGGTGAGCCGCAGCATGGTGGGCTCGTCCTCTTCGGGCACACCGAAGATGCTCATGATCACTCGAAGCGTGTACGGCACGGCAATCTCCTGGGCGAAGTCACAGTTGCCTCCGAGGTCGCGGAACTTCGCCACGAAGCTGTCGGCGATCGCATTGATCGCGGCCTGTCGCTGTGCTACCGATCTCGGTCGGAACCAGGCATTGGCCAGGCCACGATGATCGTGGTGCTCGACGCCGTCCATGTGGATGAGAGTCTTGGGCTCGATTCCGAGGGTGTTGAGGAACTCCAACTGGGCGTCCGGCCCAAGAACGGAGTTCCGGGTGTTCAGGAACTGTTCGTTGTTGCGGGAGACGAAGAACACGTCCTCGTAGCGGGTTACCGCCCAGAACGGCGTAAACCCCTCTTCCTCCACGCGCAGGACGGGAGCCTGGGCGCGCAACTCGGCGGCAATGGCATGCCAGTGCTCCTGGTCGGCGTAGGCGATGGGGTCGATGAAGATCTCGCCCCTGGGGTCTGGATGGCTCATGCGAGTCTCCCGTCTCGGTCGCGTGTTCCAGATGACTCTCGTGTTAGGCGTGGGCCTGGGTGCCGTCAGAAGTGGGCTGAGGGCACGGGGTGGAGCTGCGAGGGGTGGGGGAGCAGGTCAGTGACTCACAACCGATTCAGGAGGGTGTTCCTTGTTGAATGCTTCGAGAGCGGTCCGGGCGGCGGTGAGGCGGTCCTGGGCCTCCCGTTCGGCGTCGGCCAACTGGCGCCGACGTTCCTCAATGTCGTCGAACTCGTCATCAGCCATGGCCTGACCTTACGCCGGGGCGTGCCAGGAGCCCTTGGGTGTCTCTCCGGCGTACCCGAGGAGCTGAACACCAGCGGCTGGGGCAGCCCGGAGCGGCTCTGGGTGGGGGAGAGGCCTGGGATCGCTCCTGAAGGCCGTCTGTGCCTCCAGGAGGCACCGGGGCCACCCTTGTGACACCTCCAGCTCCGAGTGTCGAGGCAACCTGGGATGACCCCTAGGCAGCCCATTCGGTGCGCCAGGCACCGTGTACTAATGGTCGATTACGCCTCTCCGACACCCCTTACGACCTGCAAAAACACGGAGCTGTCCCGTAGACAAGAATTCAATAACCGGGTGCCCGCGCGCGCAACGTGCGCGATGGGTCGGAGAAATGACGACGACGACTAAGAGGCCGCGCGAATAGGAAAGAAGCGTTCTGAGCTGGTCCTCCGCGGAGATTTTCGTGGCTGGCGTAGCCTGATCCCTCATGACAGGTGACGGGCCGTCCAACCTGCAGATCAAGGTGACTCTCGACGGTGTCCGGCCACCGATCTGGCGCCGGCTCGTCGTCGCGGGAGATACCACTCTCGCCCAGCTGCACGTTCTCCTGCAGGTGGCGATGGGCTGGCAGGACTGCCATCTCCATTGCTTTCGGATCGACGGGGTCCGCTATGGCCCCGACGACCACGACGGAGGCTTTGATCTCGACGACGTCGACGAGTCGACCGTTCGTGTTGCCGAGGTTTTCTCCTCGAGTCGACGAGGCAGCTACGAGTACGACTTCGGCGACTCCTGGGAGCATCGCCTCCTCGTCGAGAAGACGGACGTTCCCGTCGTGCTGAGCGGCGTCGCCACCTGCACTGCCGGCAAGCGCGCCGGTCCACCCGAGGACTGCGGCGGCATCTGGGGCTATGCGAACCTGCTCGACGCCCTCGGCGACCCTACCCATGAGGACCACGAGGAGCTCCTCGACTGGGTCGGCGAGGGCTTCGATCCCGAGGACTTCGACCCGACGGCACTCAACACTGTCTTGGACCGGATCCACTTCAGGCCAGCGAGACGCCGACCACGTCGTTGACCCGTTGCAGGTGACCGTCCACCGGTCGCCGTGATGGCCCAACTGGACTGTCGGGTGTGTTCCCCACCCGACGACCAGCGGAGGTCCTCACCATCATGCGCGCGCTCGATCCGGAAGTGAAAGAGACAGTCTGGCAGGCGATCCGCCCGCTCATTCCGGTGCCGATCGATACTCACCCGCTCGGCCGGCATCGGCAGCGCAAGTGCGATCGTGACTGCTTCGAGGTGATGCTCGCTCGCCTGGTCACCGGCTGCTCGTGGGAGGACGCCGAACGGCTCTGTGGCAACAAGGTCTCCGACACGACGGTGCGCTCCCGGCGTGACGAATGGATCGAGGCTGGCGTCTACGAGGCGATCGCGGCAGAGGCGCTCTCCGCCTATGACCGCATCGTCGGCCTCGACCTTTCCGAGGTTGCCGTCGATGGGAGCCAGCACAAATCACCGGGAGGTGGCGAGGGAACCGGCAAGAACCCAACGGACCGGGCCAAGCTCGGCTGGAAGTGGTCGGTGCTCACCGACCGCAATGGCATCCCGATCGGATGGGCGATCGATGGCGCCAACCGCCACGATTCGGTGCTGTTGCCCGCCACGCTCGCCGCCGCGGCCGGTCGGGGTCTGCTCCAAGAGGTCGAGACGATCTGGCTCGATCGCGGCTACGACTCGGGTACCGTGCGTGCCGAGCTCGCCGCATCGGGGATCGATGACGCCGTTATCGCCAAGAAGCGCAAGGCCGGCACCAGGGGATCTACGCCCTCCCCTCACCAGCCGATGGGACTGCGCTGGCCGGTCGAGCGGACGAACTCGTGGTTGTCGAACTTCGGAGCGCTCCGCCGCAGCAACTCACGAAAGATCGCCCACCGTCTCGCGGAGCTCGCCTTGGCGGTGGCGTTTCTGCTCACTGCCAAGCTCATTGATTGGAGAAACCGCTGGATGCCGGACCTCTTTCCTATCCGCTGAGCCTTTAAAGCAGATATCTCCAAAGCTCAGGTCAACAAGGCGGGCGCCTTTCTTCGCGACTGGTTGACTTCGTCGGATGGGACCGTCACGCCCGAAGTCCGACGCGCCATCACTCTGGTCTGGCGTACCGGGAGCTCTTCAGCTACAGAACGACCAAAGTGGGTTCCAACCTCCGGCACTACGTTCGAAGTGCCGGGGCCGAGGTCGGCGTTAGCCAGCGGTGGAAGCGGCTGCCGAGGATGGTCAAGAATCTCACTCGTCATCTCAAGATGAGGCTGTCTCAGATGCAGGACATTGGCGGCTGTCGGGCGATCCTTCCTGACCAAGCCTCCGCCTATGAAGTCCTGGCGGGGATCCGACGAAACTGGAACATCATCACGGTCGACGACTACGTCGCCCGGCCCCCGCGTCGGTGGCTTGCTGTACGCCGCGATGGGGGCCAAGGTCCGACCTTGAACACTTGGCCTGGTCGAGACGAGGGGAGCACTGCCACGACAAAGCACCGTATCCCAGCGCCAAACAGGGGGGTAGGTAGCGCAAACTGTTGCGCTGATCATCGAAGGAGAAACCACCAAGCCGAGCGAGATTGGCGCGCCTCGCCGCATGGGCAAAGGAGCACAATGCCATCAATACGCGAGGGTTTGAGCCTGCACTCCCACCGGGGATGACGGAGCGGGTGGACCCGAAGGGCAACGGCAACGGGCGTGGTACCGGGGGCTCTCAGGGAACGAGCATGTGGTCGATGGTCTTGGAGTTCCCGGCTCCCGATGATGACGAACCACCTTGGTACTGACTCCCGAACAGGGTGTTAGCGGTAGGTCGGTCGACTGGCATCGTCATAGTTAGCTCTTGCCTGAACAATGCATGCGCCACCAAGCACCTTCAATGGCCTGATTTTCCCCACGTCTCAAGCGGCACCTTTTGGCAGAAGAGGAATCGCCCTTGGGCGAAACGAAATACCCAATGCGCTTTGCATTTGAGGCATGGCATCGTGACCGACTCGGCTTCCGAGGGATTGCTCGGAATCGGAACCGTGGAGCCGCAATCGCAGGGAATCCATTCCACAAGAAGACGATACTGAGCGTGATTGCGGCGTGGTTGGACCGAGATCCGCGATTGGCTTCTCCTCGTCGCGATCAAACGATATGACACTCCGATCTGCCCCGGTGTCAGCATTGACTGCCAAAGGACGAAGGTTGGAGGTAGGCACGAGATTCCCCATGTCTTCCCCCGGCCCGGGTATGACATGGACTGTCCGCAATCGTCGTTCCGGGCCGCGAATACTGCTCGGGTCAGCTCCAGGGCCGAGGTGCGCCGCCCTGGCATCCCTGAGGATGGCCAGATGGATACACCCGCGCGGCAACCCCGATCATGGGCGACGAAAGCCCTTCTTGTCCGATATTCTGCGCCTCGTCTCTACCATTGGTGCATCACCAGACCAAGGGGGAACACGATGATTCTGCGGTCGGCACAACCCCCCGGCCCACCCGCAGCACGCCATCCCTGGCGCCGGGGATGGGTTCCAGCCATCCTGGTGGCGACGGCGCTCTCGGTTACGGCGTGTTCCAGTGCGACGGCCTCGTCGCCGAACCCGACCAGCGCCCGGAGCGATGTTCAAAGGCTTTACAGGACCTTCTTCAGCCTCTCGAACAAGTCCATCCCGACCAAACTCGCTCTTGTGCAGGATGGCTCGAACTTCAAGAGCGCGGAGATCGCGGCCATCAAGTTTGGCTCGAGTTTCATAGCGCCTGGTTCACCGTCGGCCCCGGCCAGGGGCGCGACCGTGCAGTCTGTGAAGCTGCTCTCGGATTCAGCATGCAAGAAGGCAATCGGCTCCGCTCCATGCGCGGAGGTTCACTACAGCATCGTCGCGACCGATGGGGCGGAGCTGCTTTCGAACCTTCGCGGTTATGCGGTCTATCTGAGTGGTCACTGGTTGGTGTCGAAAACGACCCTCTGCGGTCTATTCTCCCTCATCGACCTCAGCCACGAGGTACCAGATTGCGCGAACTGAGGGGGCCCAAACCGGCTTGACCACGGGTCCCCCGGCCAGCGCGATACGGGGCTCGAAATCCGGCTGGGCGTCTGCCATCACCGCTGTGACAATCCAGGAAGAAGGCGATGCCCTTGGCCTGCTTACGCGTGTGCTGGAGCATCTCCGACGAACCTTGGATCTGTCGGCTGAGGAGATGCGTCCCATTGGGCCAGGCTGGCTCGTGCGAACCCGCTCCCTTCCTCTGGTCTGGACCCTGAACCAGATCCGCATCACAGAGCCAGGCACCTTCGTCGAGGTCGTCGCCCTGGCCAACAAATACCAGGCTGGACTGCCCTACCGCCACGTCGTCATTGAGAACGGCCCAACGGGAAAGCGACTTGAAGATGCGTTTCGCGCCGCTGGCTGGAGGGTCGAACGTGAGGTGCTCATGACATTGGCTGAGCCGCCGGATCGTGGTCGAAACGAGCGCAGTCACGAAGCTCAGCGAAGAGCAAATGTTGGCGCTCATGAGACGGTGGACCGCCGAGGACCACCCCGACATCTCGGGGGACGGCCTCGATCAGCTAGAGGAGTGGAACAGGCGCGAAGGACGGCTGTGGAAGGAACAACGATTTGGCATCGTCGACAAAAAGGGTTCTCCGATGGCCGTCACAAAACTGCGCTCGGATGGAACCACGGCGTGGGTTGAGGACGTATATACCGTACCCGAGGCACGCGCTCGTGGCTACGCCCGCATGCTTGTCACATACACCACGGCACTCGCTAGGGCCGGAGATCACGACTTGACCTTCATCATTGCCGACGACGATGACTGGCCGAAGGACCTCTATATGCGGATCGGGTTCCGAGCGATCGGCGGGACGAGGACGGTCCACCAGGACCCCAGACCGATTGCATAACCGTCAGCTTGCTGCTCACGCTGCCCGATAGTCCGGGAAGGTCCGGGCCGGATCGAGCCAGAGTCAACCGTGGTCATTCAGTGCCGTGAATATTGAGCACGTCGTTTACCAGCTGGATGCGCGCTGAATCAGCCACGTCCCGCCCGGGCCACGTCTATATACGACGCGACCGGGATCCCCTGCGGTCTCAACTGGTCGACGTAATAGCCTGGGCGAACGTCTCGGTCCTCTGCTCGACTCGGCCCCTCCAGTTGAGTACCCGTTGAGTCAGCATTGAGCGTCACTTGAGCAGGGCCGCCTATCGTTGAACAGGCTGATCGGATCTGTCTCGCCACGAGCAAGCTCGGACTCAAATGGAGGCACAATGAAACTAAGAGATCGCCAACGTGCTTTACGACGAGCGAGCCAGATCGCAAACGCGACGGCGGTGTCCGTGATTGGTCTGGTGGGACTGAGCGTGGTTCAGAGCACTCCAGCAGCAGCAGCTATCCCAACCGAATCCAAGCCGACGACCCTTATCGTTCCCGCGTATCAGTATCCGCTCAACGCCCCAGGCACGCTTCAGGGCATCTGGGCGGACTTGGCGGTCAACCCGCCTCCAAGCGGTAAGGGCTACGTCATCGCCAACCCGTCGAGCGGGCCCGGCTCGGGTTCGTTCTTCGCCAGCTCGGACTACACCAACTACCTCTACGCCATCGGCCAGGTGCAGGCGGCGGGTTGGACGGTGCTCGGATACACACCCACCGGATACGGGACGCGCACCCTTTCTGCCGTCGAAGGTGGTGTGGGGCTCTGGAAATCGAAGTATGGCCCCAGCCAAGTCCGCCCTGGGGAGTTGAAGACACCGGTCACGGGCATCTTCTTCGACACCGCGTGTGCCGGTCTGAAGTGGACAGGATCGACCGGGGGCGGATGTGCCAACAAGCCCTCGGGCTTCGGTGGCTCCCCCGCTACGTTCTTCAGCGACTTGACCAGCTATGTGCACACCCACCTGGGTGGCATCGCCGTCGTCAATCCCGGTGTGCAGCCGCTCGACGCCAGTTTTCTCACTAACTCGGCTGTCGACGGTGCCGTCATCGTCTTCGAGAACAGCTACTCGGCCTATACCGGATCGCCCGGTCCGAGCGACGACACTGATGCCGTAAACCAGGTCGGGACAATCGTGTGGGGCGTCTCCACGCTGGCTGAGGAGCAGCAGGTCCTCCAGACGGCTCATGGCAACGGATCGAACCTCGTCTACGTCACCACCGAGAACGACGACAACTTCTACTGCCCGCCCGGGGATGAGTACGCCGGTACACCTCCTATGTGCACGTCGTCCGTTCCCAACTACTTTCAGTCAGAGCTGGTACCCGTTCTGTAACACCCGGCAATCCGGTCTCCCTCACCTCGACCCGGGCAGGCAAGCTGGAAACCGGTATTGGCGGCTCGCTCGTGCTCTGCCACGACGCTCTCGGGAAGGTCTTGTCTTCCTGCCATATGGGCATTCTGTCGACTCGCCGACGCCTTTGACAACTCGGATAAACGTGTCCAGGAAACCTTCTGTTGCTCCCTTCCGAGGGGCCCTGGCGACGCCAAATCGAGGGGTTCCGCAGAGCGACTGTTGCCCCGACCATCGACCGAAATCAGGCACGTTGAGAGCGGCATTGTGCGCCTCGAACGGCAAGCCCTTGTTGCACCACACTATGGCTCGGTCACGGTCCAACCTCGACGCCGAAGCTCGGCGGCAAGCTGCTCGGCAGGCATGCGACGCATCAAATGCTCTGTGCCGGACAGCGTTGACGTTGGTAGAACAGCCGGTTGTCCTTTGAACTCCGCGTCTTGTAGCCGGTCGATGAACCCTGCCGCCTCGTCGCGAGTGAACTTACCGGCGCCCTGACGCTGCGTGAACCCCAGTGGGCCGCGCGCTTCGCGAAAGTTGGCGTAACCCGAGTTCTTGAGGAGACCCAAAAGCTCCTTCACCTGGCTTGTCGAGGCCGGTGGGCCTGGCTGTTGACCGAATGCCATGGCTGACAGTCTTGCCGAACTTCTAAGCTCCGAGCGTGATAGCGCATAGCCCCGAGCACCCGTGCGGCCTCGACCCATTGCTTGTAGGTGCGAGCGTCCCCTACCGGCATCACTTATGAGGCAGTCAGAATCAGGTCGGTCAGTAGAGCGTGGACCCTGCGGGGAAAGCCCAAGCGCGGATCCGGCTACGAAGGACGAGCTGTCGCCCAACCGAACTCGGATGTGGTCCGCACACCCAGTCCATCCACATAGGCGGGGCAATGACTTCCGTCAGGGACCGGCAGCACTCGTCGTATCCGAAAGCCTCGATCGCAGGCACAGACGGCCCGGCGGCAACCATGGCGCGCACTGCCGTGGCCACGTCGGGCGACTCGGTGACTACGTCCACCGTCCCCTGCTCCACGTCGCCAAATCCCGTAGTCGTCAGCAGATCGACGATGACATTTCGCGTGTCGCCCTGTTCCATGCTGGCTGCGACATGGCTGGCGGGAGACAACTCGAAGGCCCTGAGGAGGTAGGGCAGGAGTCCATTCAACTCCCGACACCACAGCACCTCTGCGGGCAGCCACCGAGGCGGCCAAGCCGGACCCCACATGCGATGTCCAGGAGACGAATCCCGGCATCGACGCCGAGACGATCGAAGACCAGTTCATAAGCTGGTAGTGCATAGGGCTCCGCCAAGTACGCCCACTCCGGGCCCGCGCCCCCCATCCTTGTCCTGCTGTCTTGCAGTCCACACGCTCTCCTCTGTGAGCGGTCCGTGTCCACCGCGACTACTGGGGTGGACACGGGCCCGGACCATCTCGGTGGCGGGGCTTTATGGCACTCCCAGTTGTGACGGTGAACGTTGTTCTCGCAGATGCTCCCGGCCCTCCGTGGTTACCGAGATGAGCCGACCTTGCCCTGCTTCACGATAACTCACCACGAATCCTCGGTCGTTGGCGTCTTCCCATAGGGGCAAGCCAGGACATGACGTCATCCACGCTTCGAGTACTTCGGCGTAGGGGCGAGGGGTCGGGCCGATCCACTCCAAGAGGTCGAGGATCAGCGATTCGACAGGGTCGGACATGGCGGCTCTCCGATGCTGGGCTACGGCTCGACCTGGAAGGATTCGGCGATTGGCTGCCTTCGTCCGCACTCCCGGCACTTGAACGACTCGCCAACATGTCGGGCAATGGACGGAGGTCTCAGTCCCATGACGGACACCACTATTGCT
Source organism: uncultured Acidimicrobiales bacterium (assembly GCA_963731665.1). Classification (GTDB taxonomy): domain Bacteria; phylum Actinomycetota; class Acidimicrobiia; order Acidimicrobiales; family UBA8190; genus Chersky-840. The sequence goes on from CAVSWP010000012.1 coordinate 38,511, forward strand.
TCTCGGACTCCGAAGACGATCGGAGCAAGATCACGGAGGCGGCAATCCAGGTGGCGGTAAGGGCGAGCCAGATCAGTAATCGAACCCACGGATGCAATCCTCCGAATGCGATTGACACGTTGCTCCGGTACGCCGCGCTGGAGGAGAGCGGTGCATAGCTAACCCAGCCCAAGGCGGCTCCCCTCGGTGTCGCCGCCCACAGACCGAAGAAGCCGAGGCCGAGTCCAAGCCCAATGACGATTATGACTCGCTGTGGAAGATTCAGGCGGGGAAGTCGCACTTTCTTCAGCATCCCAAATCCGATTCTAAGGCCGAAGCTCCGAAACGGTATCCCCGAGTACCGAGCGTCCTAACGACGCCGTTGGTGGGGCCCCTAAACCTCGCCAGTTCGTGCTTTGTCCAACGCTGCCGCAATGGCGCAGCCCGAACGATGACCGCTACCGCGAGGGGGTGCCGCTCCCGCGCATTCGGGGCAACACCCGACGGAACCGGTCGGCGTCAGTCCACCCCACTGGTGTTTCTCAAGGAGGCGACGAAGCTCGGCGCTCTCGCTTCGGATTCGGTCTTCTGTCTCGCTCACTTGACACTGCTTTCAGCTTGGAAGGCGAACATCGGGCTGTGGCGCACTCGGGCACGTTGCGCCCGGGTCAGATGGATGCGGCTGTGTGTTCGAGGGATGATCTACCTAAGAGTCGATTACCGATGTGAGGAACTGCCTGGTCTCTCAGCCTCGCCATCTTTGGCCAACGAAATAGTTATGCACCTCAAAGACCTGGATCTCCGGTGGTTCGGACATTCCCACCTCAGGTCCCACAGGACGAATGCGGTCTTCCAGAAACTGCTCGAATGCTTCTCGGGATTCCCACACATCGATAACTCGGAAGCCCCTCTCGGTCTTTATGACTACATGGAACAACTCCGCGTTAGCGGCGGGGCCGCCAGGAAGCAGACCCATCCTCTCGATCGCTTCGTCGTATTGTTCGAGCGTGGCTCCGTTGAAATCAAGCTGCACTGCCACTGCCAATGGAACCTCCATCCTTATGAACGCCCAACGGTGTTGTCGCAACGATATCAAGGGCACTTTGGGTCGTCTCAGCCTCCACGAGGCCAAGCTGCCGTCGACGATCGGGTGGTAATGACGTCTGTGTCATGACGCACATGTCACGTTACCTGCCGGTACCCGTTCTTCGACTCAGCGGCACATACTGGCCGTAGTTGGACGCATCCAGAGGTGTCTATCTCCCTGGGGCGGACAGCATGGAGGTCACTCCCGGTGCCCGGGGGGCGCGGACAGTCGAAGTCTGTGACGACATCGGGGGTGGCCCCCACTGAGCCCACTGCTCTCGCGGCAAAACAGCATGGTCAGTCGACGAGCAGTAACTGCAAGAAGGGTTCGCCAGTGCTCCAACGCCTGCATCGGCACTTACGCAAGACCGGCCTGTCGCGTGTGGACCATCGTGAGTTCTTAGATGAACAACGATTCTGAGTGCTTGACTTGGGATTGAAGAGACTGCAGAGCGCCAGCCAACATGGCGGGTGTTGGCATCAAGGATCTGCAGTTGATGAAGGACGTGCATGGCCAAGGCGTTGTCCTGGTCGGTGTCGCCCATGTCGATGTCGAAACCCGACGCCGAGAGACGTTGTGCCGTGGGGGAGTCCCGGGCGGCGGTCAACATCGCTTTGGCGGGCGAATACGTCATCCAAACCACCCGGATGGGGGGCCGCACGCGACAGAACCCCCACTCCCTTGGAACTGGTCCGCCCAGAGTCGCGTGCCTCTGCCGCCATCATCCACAGCGCACACTCCATCCCGCCAACACACAGGACCCTACGTCTCTCCCGGGGATGCGTCCATCGGTTCTCACCTTGGTGCCATGAAAGGGGTCGGTGCTCCACTTCCGGTCTGGTCATCACCACGAGAATCCCCAACGTCTTCCTCTTGTTATCCCCAGGGCCGAGGCACGACAGTGATGTTGTTGGTCGGGGGTTCATCCCATGGACCAACAGCGGGAGTCCGAGCGCCGTACTTCGACCACCCTTTCTGGCCGAGGACAAGGGAGGAGTTCTACCGACGCCGCACTGCGGCTTTGGAGCGGGCGAGGGAGTGGGTGCCGCTGAAAGCCGCAGCACCCACCTGAGGGGCTTGCCGTGTGAGGGTGTTGTCCCCGAGCGACCTGTTGCCCCCCATCAGGTCGCCGGGATGACACCCCTGGCGAGGACAGGTGACGATGGCTGGCAGGCTCCAAGTGTCTCGGCTCCCGGGATTACTCGACCGTTACCGCAAGTGGGACGTCGTCATCGACGGCGATGTGACGAGTTCTGTCGCCAACGGCCAGATCTGCGAGGTGCTGGTTGCATGTGGGATCCACACCTTGAGCGTGGGACACCGGTGGTGGGCAAGTCCAACACGGTCGTTCACTGTCATGGATGCGAAAACAGTGGAGTTTGTGTGCCGCCCCCGGCCTCATCCCATGATCTGGATCCCTTACGGGGTGGCATCGCTGTACCGCCACGACATCTTCATCGTTCTGGAGCGCATGCCCGCCAGAAGGTCAAAATCGAGGGCCACGGTTACCGACGAGGCTCTGCCAGCTCTTGGGGCGGATGCGTAGTCCAGATTAAGGGTGCCGGTCAGAGACCAGGCAATGGCACCCATTCCCCGCTATGGCGTCGTCACAGTAACGGTGGTCTTCGATGGATCTCCTCCGCTTCGGGGGCCTTGATGGCCGCCACGCCACACGACGGGCGCGAACGATGAAAGTCGAGGCGCGGGAGGCTCTGAACGAACAGGCACTCGACGCTTTCGCGCCGTTTAGAACTTCTCCCGGTTTGGAGTTTGACCTGCACTCGGTGCGGTTCATTGAGCCCTGCGGTGTCGTGGCCCTGGCCTGTCTGGTCGAACACCCCGCTGGTGAGGGCGAGATCTCCCTTCGACTCCCCATCTCGGGTAACGCCGCCGAGTACCTCACGCGTATGAGCGTCGGCAGAGTGCTCAGGGAGAGGTGTGGCATCCGAGATGCCTTGCCCACCGTTCAGCGTGCGGACCTCTTGGGCGGCTTGGTGGAAGTCCTGCGATTCGAGACAGAGAATGGTGCCGACCAACTCGAGCAGGTGACATAGTGGACCCGGGAGGGCAAGTAGGGGCGACTCCTATGGCCAGCGCGACCGGCTCACACCCTGATACCGGCTCTTCGGTTCGGCCACTTCCCGGATCCAGCACAACGATACGTCCGGCCCCCGGCCGGCGCTTCAGCGCGCCCAAACGGCCCTCTTGACAGAAAGAGGATTCGCTCCCGGTCACCCCATTCGCTGGCCGAAACCGTCTGATGCCGGTTATGCCTGCGCCTGAGTCCCCAGTGGGGGGCCTGAAACTGACCGGTATCCGCGAGGCTACGACGTGGTCACCCTCAATCGACAGCTCTCGGAGGTTCGATGCAGAGACGAGGAGGGCCATCCGTCTCTCGTCAATAGCTGTGAGATATCAAACGCCGTTCACGACTCCTGGGGTCAGCCAGACCGAGCCTTTCTGGCTCGAAGCTGGGCGTACTCCGCCGCCGCTCTCCTGAAGTCGAGATTTGAGAAGGGAACGAGCCCGAAACCAGCCTCCCGTGCCGAGCAGCTCATCTCCCATTCGATGTCGTCAAACTCTGCCTCATCGCTCTGGTCCGATTCAACAGGGATAGTCATCGTATGCTGCATCGAGGCCCCCTTCCGCGTCGGTACTCCTTCTACTGGCGTACTCCGCACACAAGATGTCGGATAGAGCCAAAGGTCCCGGTTGGTTGGGGCGGTCTCGTCACAATCAGGCTTGATCCTGGTGGTCAAACGATTCACAGCCGGGTATGGGTCGCCCGCTCGATTGCGGCAGAGTGTCCCGTGCCCACTCCAGGGGGCGACGGCGGTCCCGCTTCGGGTCATTCATGAGGAGGCTCGGCGACCAAACTCGGGCTGGAGAAGACGGCCTCGGCGACGACTGAATGCACTCGATGTCGGGTTGTCGTATCCGTTCTCGACCCGAGCGTTGAACGCGCAGTGCGGACAGTCGTTTGTTCTGCATGTTATGAATGACGCGTGGTGACTGAACCAGGCATCCAAGGGCAGGTCTCTCGGGCAAGTGTCCCTCGTACAGGTGACAGCGTCGTACCGGTGGACCACCACGGTGCCCAAACACTCAGGCAGTGACATTGTTTGCATCGTTCCCCCCGTAAACCAGCTACTCGAAACACGGGGACGGTTGCCCCGGACGACGTAAGGTGGAGCCCTAGACCGTCCAGAACAACCGGGCATTCACGACGGCGTCCCCGGCGTCAATCGGAATGCTCATGCCCCCGCCACTGCACAGGCTCTCACCGAAGACGAGGTGGGCAATAGGGCCGGAAGACACAACCCGCTCGACGAGCCCCGTCTTTTCGGGCTCACAACAATCACCAAAGTGATGATGTGAGTTCGATGCACGATGTGCAACACGTTCCTGCTGGGCGCTGCGGGCGCGAGACCGCAGTGAGGTCATGCCCACTGTGTGCCACATACACCGTCCTTTGTTCTTGCCCGTCCTGCCTGATTCGTTTCTTTGTGCCGTCCTCCTCTATTGGTCCCAGCTGTTGTCGGTCACAGTTGAGGTGTCCTGCTCCCCCGATGGGGCGGAACGGGGGGTAATGCCCCATCGGGGGCAGGCAGTTCTTCGGACAAGTAGCGATTGATTGGGACTTCCAACCTTTCGACTTGTCTCAGTTCTCGCTCAGCGTCGAACCGCAGGGTTGTTCGGACCTAATCGGGACATGACGCTCATGAGGTAAGAAGGTGAAGTAGTGCAAGTACGCACGCAGACCGTCGGCGGAGAGGTATACAACGACCACGACCGGCCTCCACGGAGGTTCGCACCGCGCCGGGTGTGCGCTGAACTCGACTGTGTCGTGTTCCTCTCCATCTACAACGAGAGCGAGTACTGCTCACTGCACGAGGAGAAGGTGGCGCCGCGCTTACGGGGCAAGACACTGTGACCTCAGGCTGTGGAGCAGGGCGTCGGTGACTGAGCGCGAACTCGTCAGCATCGTCTGGCACCGGAACGCTCCCCGCGTGATCCAGCGAATCTATGCCAGCGGACCCCTTGAGCGAGTCCCCGGAGACCGGGCGCAAGCCGAAGAGATGGCCGAGAACGAGGGTTTTGGTCTTGTGCCTACGCCCGACCACGTAACCAAATGGGTTAAGGACCCTGACACCTGGCACGTCGCCACGAAGGAGTCCGAAGGCGACTAGCGAATCTTGCCGGTTACAGCGGTAGGTCCCAACGTGCCCTCGGTAGACCCTTTGGTATCGCTCCATGGATCGCCAGGATGGAGACGAGCGCGCGGAAAGGCACCTAGTTCCCGAAATCCCAGCTCTCCCCGATGTCGTAGCGATGCACGACGTTCTTGGCGATGAGGATCTTGTGGACCTCGTCGGGGCCGTCGGCGAGTCGGAGGGTGCGGGCCCCCAGGTACATGGCGGCCAGTGGCAGGTCGTTGGACACACCGGCTGCGCCCCACACCTGGATGGCACGGTCGACCACCCGGCCATAGGCGGCGGGCACAAAGATCTTGATGGCCGAGATATCGGTTCGGGCCGAGCTGTTACCCTGGTCCATCTTCTCGGCGGCGTGGATTGTCATCAGGCGAGCGGCCTGGATGTCGATGTAGCTCTCGGCGATGAACCCCTGGATGAACTGCTTCTCCTTCAGCAGGCCGCCGTGCACGGTGCGGTGACAGGCACGGTCGACCATGAGGTCGAAGGCCCGCAACATCTGACCGACGGAGTTCATGCAGTGGAAGATACGCCCTGCTCCGAGGCGGTCTTGGGCAGCTTGGTGCCCTTGCCCGACGTGGCCCAGGGCGTTGTCGACGGGGACCCGGACGTTGTCGTAGATCACCTCGCAGTGATCCGAGGTGTCGCGCCCCCAGATCCCGATGCCCCGTACGATGTTGACACCTTTGGTGTTCGTCGGGACGATGATCTGAACCATCTGGCTGGTGTCGTGTTCGGCACCCGGCTCGCTGACCCGACACATGACGATGAAGAAGTCGGCGGCGATGCCGTTGGAAGTGAACCACTTGTGGCCGTTGATAACCCACTGATCGCCTTCGAGTACAGCGCTGGTGTCGAGCGACCGGGGGTCAGACCCGGGATTGTGGGGCTCTGTCATCGAAAAGCCCGACTCCATGGACCCGTCGATCAGGGGGAGCAGCCACTTCTGTTTCTGCTCCTCGGTGCCGTACTTGACGAGGATCGTCTGGTTGCCGGAGTTCGGTGCGACCACGCCGAAGAGTGAAGCTGCCCCGATGGCGTAAGCGAGTACCTCGTTCATGTAGGCGTGGGCGAGGAAGTCGAGGCCCATCCCGCCGTACTCCTTCGGGAGGTGCGGTGCCCACAGACCCGCTTCCCACACCCGCTCCTTGATCTCTTCACGGAGTTGATGGGCCTCACGGCGTTGGTGTTCGGAAACGTCGCCGTCGCGGCTCAGGTTCCACAGCTTTGCCTCGTTGGGGAGGATGTAGTCGTTGACGATCTCCGCCGTCCGCATGCGAATGTCGTTGATGCGATCGTCGAGTGTGGGAATGGGCTTCACGTTCATAGCCATGGTGGGCAACCTCTCGTCTTTCGTGACCCGCTCAGACCGGTCGATGTGGAACCGCTACCTCGACCTCGTAAGACCAAAGTTCGCTGTGGGCGGCTACGGGAGGCCGATGAGGGCCCTCGCCCGACACCCCCCGATGGCCGTGGGCAAACGCCGGTGACGCCACCCACGCCTCGAAGGCCTCCTTGTCGCGCCACCGGGTCACCACGAGCCAAGTGGTCCGGTCGTCGGTAGGGCGCAACAGCTCGAAACCCTCGAATCCGTCGGCGTTGTCCACGGCCCCCGCTCGCTCGGCGAACCGGCGGGCCAGCTCCTCACCACCGCTCTCGGGGACGGTGATGGCGTTGATGCGGATGACGGTCATGGGCCCCATCATCGCCCAGGAACCCTCGCCCCGTCCCTCGAATCCCCCCACTGGTCACTTTCGGTCAAGGATGGTGTCCGTGGCCTCCGCCCGACGTCCTGCATCCAGGAAGACCACCCAGGAGGCCGATGGGATGCTCGCAGGGTTCATCGAGGCCGTCGAGCCAGGGGCCTTGGTGGCCGTCACGCCCCACGACAGGCGCGAGCGATGAAAGTCGAGGCGCGGGGGGCTCTGGACGAACACGCACTCGACGCTTTCGCTCCGTTTGGAACTTCTCCCGGTTTGGAGTTTGACCTGCATTCGGTGCGGTTCATTCAGCCCTGCGGTGTAGTGGCCCTGGCCTGTCTGGCCGAAAACCACGCTGCTGAGGGAGACGAGATCTCCCTGCGACTTCCCATGTCGGGTAACGCCACCGAGTACCTCACGCGCATGAACGTTGGCAGAGTGCTCAAGGAGAGGTGTGGCATCCGAGATGCCTTGCCCACCGTTCAGCGTGCGGACCTCCTCGGCGCCTTGCTGGAAGTCCAGCGATTCGAGACGGAGGATGGTGCCGACGAACTCGCGGACGTACTGGAGCAGCGTCTTTCATACCCCCTGTTGCGGAGTGAAGCCCAACCCGTTGTCGATGTGGTGTGGGAGTTGGCGGCGAACGCGGTTAGACATTCGGGCACCGGGGTCGGCTACTTCGCAGCGCAGGTGTACGAGCCAGGAAGGAGGACGGCACGAGTGGACTTCGGTGTCGGTGATTGGGGCAAGGGCATCCGGGAGTCGCTGGCTGAGACTCAACAGGCTCGCCAGACCGACGTATTGGCCATAGAGGAAGCCGTCAAGATGGGAGTCTCTCGCTATGTGACCGATCCCACTCGCGGGAAAGGTTTGCCATTGACGGTCTTCGACAAGGCCGTGGCTCGGGGCGGTCAGATCACGATCCGGTCTCGTGCCGGAGCAGTCTCTTTCTTTCCTCAGGGCCGCTTTCGACGCCGAATCGCGCCACGGCCCGGGGTGCTCGTCTCCGGGTCAATCCCTTGCTGGTAGTGGATTGGCACAAGGTTGAGAGTTCCCCCGTCCTCCGAGTCCAATCCGGGCCATGGTAACCAGGGCCTTCTCTCTGGACTTTCAACCGGTTGGGTATGCGAACGTCGGACTCGTGCCCCCAACGGTTGAGGGCGGCATACTGTCAACAGGGGCACCCCCGAGCTGTGCGGCAAGCCCGCTCGTACATGCGGCTTGCTGCGCCTGACTGGGAGGGTTGCCGTAGCTGGAAGGTCGACCCTCCACACACAGCTTGAGCTGTTGCTCCGTGGAGGAGTTGGAGAGAACCGACGGTGCGCCGCCCCCCTTCGAGGACGAGAACGCACCCACACTCAAGAGTGTGAGCACGAGCACAATCGCCAAGCTCGCCACGATGCTGACCAGGCCTACGACTCCTGAAAGGCCGACCTCGTCGTTTCGACCCCGGCCGTCGCTAGTCTGCAGGAGAGGCCCGCTGACGCCGCTCATATCGAGCACCATCGGCACATCGAAGCGAAACCTAAACTCGCAGGGCCATCTATCGGCAACACCCCAGTGGGTGCCGGTTATCTAAGTCGCCACGAGATTCGCCAGCGCGTAAGTCGGGTGTCGGTCGAGGTTGTGCCGGGCTCGGTCATACCGTCTCGTCGTTCTCGGGTCGGCATGTCCAGCGGCGTCCTGCACATCTCGAAGGCTCGCTCCGACGTCCAGCGACAAGGTCACAAAGGCGTGCCGGAGGTCGTGGGGATGGAGGCTCTCTGCCTTTGACGGCACGGCTGTCTTGGCCAGACGCCGGAGTGTGCGCCAGGCCTCGGACCGATGCCAGCGCGCTCCTGATGCCGTCTCGAACAATGGGCCAGTGGTCCGGTCACCGAGGTAGACGTCCACCGCTTCGGCAGTACGCGGAGCCAGGGGCACGGTCGCCGACTTCCCACCCTTGCGCTTGATCTTCAGCACCCGGTGGCCCCGTTCGGTGGTCAGGTCGTCGACGTCGGCCCCCAGGGCTTCGGAGACCCTTAGGCCGTTGAGCCCCAGCAGCAGGACCAGGGCAAGTGACCGAGGTGAGTCCTCGGCTGCGACGCGAATGAGGGCGGCCAGCTCGTCACGGTCCAGCCCCGTGGACACCGTGTCGCTCCCCACCTTTGGGCGCCGGACGTTGGCCACCGGGTTACGGGCTACGAGGTCCTCGGTCACGGCGTAGCGGTAGAAGCCGGAGATGGTGGAGAGGTGACGGGCGACGGTGGCGGGGGAGCGCTCCTCGACCTCGGACAGGGTCCTGGCATACGCGTCCACGTGGGCTCTCTGGGCCGTTAGGGGCTCGACTTCATGGTCGGAGCACCAGGAGAACCAGGCACGGAGGTCTTGTCCGTAGGCAGCCCTTGTGGCCCCCTCATACCCCAGGAGGAAGGCAGCAGCGACCTGGGCGACAGCGGGCTGAGGGGGCGTCAGGTCGGAGCTTGGCTGGGTCGCAGGGACCAGTGTCACAGGCATCAGCATAGCGGTACATAATGTCAGTTATGTTGGGTTAGGACTGTTTATCTGGCGCACCTACGGCTCTTGGCAGGCATGACTGACATGTCGGCAACTTGGTCTGCCAAAAAGCTCAAGCTTGGTACTTGGTGGCCGATGCCCTGGGTGCGGGGTCTCCTCTCCGCTCACAGAGTCAACGACCCCCAGGAGCGCCGGGGTCATTGCGCGTAAGGGGCCTGTGGCGTGTTTACGCCTCGGAAGGGCAGCGAGGCGCAGGATTTTGCGTTGGCTTCACGATCTGGTGAACACGCCTGCGCCCCGCCGTTGCTTCCGTCGGGCACTCTGGAACGAAAGGGTGGTCCAGGCACCCGAAGCCACCGTAAACCCACGCTGTGGATAAGTCCACCAGAGGGCGGGGCGCAGTCCCCGATTCCGAGAGACTCGGTGACCACGGGTCCAGACACCCTGCCTGCTCAAATACAGAATCAGGCCGAAGCCAATGACAAGGGGGTAGCGTTTGCGGGTCGCCTGCCTGGCACGGGCGACACGGGGACACTCACCATGTCTCGGCCCAAACCCCGCCGGGGTCCCCTCTCGGTACCCGCGTCGTGGTCGACCCGCTCGTGCTTGGCGAACTGTTCCCCGATGGGAAGGTAACCCTTCCACTTGTTAGTGACGAGTGTGGAACCAGTCGGGTCGGCATTGTGGAGGATGAAGCGACCGAGAGTAATGCCGTCCACGTTGGCCACGACGCGAGAGCGCACTTCCCCGTAGACTCACTGATGGGAGACAAGGGGGGCCTTGCCGGTGCCGCGCCCGAAGGTGAGCTTCAGCGGCGGGTAGGTCGGAACCTGGGCGACTACCGGGAGCTCGCGGACTGAGCCAAGAGGCCTTCGGCTACGAGCTTCGGCTACTTCCGCACGTACGTCGAGGGCCTTAACGCGGAGAGCGCAATCTCACTCTGAAGGCGGTCGAGCCCATCGCCATGCGACTCAAGCTCGAACCCGTGGAGTTACTGCGTCGACCTGTGAAGTAGCGAGCCATATTCGTATCCGCGTAGTCGGTCTCAGCGTCTTCGCGGGGTACTCGTTCCCAACGGTTGCCTCAGCCGTTTGCTGGACTAGGTTCACACGGTGGTCGAGTGGCAGTGAGGAACCTAGTCGGGAGAGCCGAGCCTTGACTCGTAGCCGAGCAATGAAGGGGTACATCGTGCGCGCGGTCGCCCTGTCACTCGCCTTGTTGGCGACGGGCTGTACGAGCACGACTCATGCCGCAACCACGGTCAAGTACTACATCTCGCTCGGAGACTCCTACTCAGTGGGATACCAGCCCTCACCCACGCCTGGTGCTACGGCTGGTTACACGGCCTTCGTCGCCATGAAGACAAACCTCAAGTTGGAGAACTTCGGCTGCGCTGGGGCCACCACCACCTCGCTCTTGGATACCAACGGGTGTGCCGCCCCCTATGGACCGCCGGCGGCCACCGACGCCGTGGCCCATCCCACCACGCCTCAGGCGGCGGCGGCCAGGGCGTTCATCAGGGCGCATAAGGGGTCGATCGGCCTCATCACAGTGTCTATAGGCGGCAACGACGTCACCTCATGTCTCAGGGCATCGAATCCAATCACCTGTGTGGTCACCGCCATCGGCACCATACAGACCAACGTCACCACCTTGGTACACGAGCTGCGCTCTGCCGCCGGTGCCGGAGTACCCATCATCGGGCTCACCTATCCCGATGTGTTCCTCGGGCTGTGGGTGTATCCGCCAGGTAAGACCGACCACGGTTTGGCCACGCTGTCGGTGACCGCTTTCCAGAGCCTTTTCAATCCGGCGCTCAAAACGGCCTACACGCGCGGAGGCGGAACATTCGTGGATATCACGGCGGCCACCGACGCCTACACACCGTTGACGAAACTGACCACGCTTGCCCCCTACGGACAGATCCCCACGGCGGTGGCCGAGGTGTGTTCGCTCACCTGGTACTGCTCAGAGGGCCACATCCACGCCAATACCGCTGGTTACACATTCATCGGCCAGCAGATCGCTGCCGCGTACGCCAGGTTGCGGCATCCCTAAGAACAGAGGGACAGGTCACAGCACCGCACTAATCCCGGGCTCGGCCACTGGTCACTGTGCGAGTCCTGCTGTCGCCCACGACAGCTCTTTGGCCACGGCCTTGGGACGGACGACTATGGCCATGTCCTTTCCGACGAGGTGTCGAACGGACCATCCTCGTTTGGTGGCCCGCGCCGCATCCGAATAATGCCCTCGGTCAAACCAGAGATACGAACATCTCACTCGTTCGGACCAGTGCTCGGGGACCGGGACGACGTGGTCAAAATAGTCGAGGGGCAGCTCGGGCAGTTCGTCTTCCACGACAGAGCGTCGCCCGGGATTAGGGATCAGCTTTTCCATGACATCTTCGTCCCACCATTCGGACCATTTCGGGAGCTTGGTGTCGACGGCCAGACCGGCCAAGCGGGTACGAAGCCAAGAGGGAGCGGGCTCGGCGAATCCCGAAAGCGGAGGGACAGAGCACTCTACAAAGGCGACGTGTCTCACCCGGCCCAGGAGGGCAAGGGTCATGGCGGGGAGGAGGGGTGCGGCGCCGCCGTGACCGACAAGCACAAGGGGAGCCGCCACCTCGCTACATGCCAGCACCACAGCCTGGACGCACGGTTCCCAGTACGGGGGTCCGGCGTCGGCGAAGCTCCCCAGGGCGGGGATGAGCACGGCAAACCCCCAGCGTTCGAGGACTTCACCCACCCAGCGCCACACGCTCGGACCAACGAGAGGGCTGTGAACGAGAACGAACGTGGGCTTCGGAGAAGCCCTCGTGGTGACAGGCCGCACAGTTCTTCGGGTCATCACGCCGACGGTGGTCCCGTGAGCCCGACCATGATCTCCCGCGACCCACAACTGTTCAGCCAATGAGCACCGGCTTCTGGGCGAGCAATCTGAAGCTAACCACCCGAGGTCATCCTTGCATGACTGATTAGCCTCCAGCGGTCAAGGCGGTCCTGGAACGGATTGGGTGACGGCGGACCTGCGTCTATGCCCGTCGAGAACGCCTCGGGCTTAGCCAGATGGCACTCGCCGAGGAGACTGGACTCCACTTCACCTACGTCTCTTCGGTCGAACGAGTCGAACGCAACATCAGCTTGCAGAACATCGTTCGTCTGCCTGTGGGTCTCGGAGTGGACCTGGGACGTTGGTCCGAGCGCTGAAGGTTCACAAGCGCCGCTCCTGATATTGAGCTGATACGGATCAAGACTTATGAGATCGTGATCGACGACACCTGAGTCGCCGTGTTCCGTGTAACGGGATGATGCTTTACTTGATCTTCTTGTCGACGATCTTCACGGTTAGGGTGTAGGTCCGGCTGGGTCAGCCGTGCTGCCAAATCCGGCTCTGGAGGCTTCGAATGCCGGGAAGGGCGGCCTGATCGAGCCCGGCGAGATCCTCCTCGTCGAGGGACCAACCGAGTGCCCCGGCGTTCTCTTCAGCCTGGTGTCGGTTCTTGGCCCCGGGGATCGGAACGACACCCTTGGCCATCACCCAGTTCAGGGCGACCTGGCTCGGTGTCTTGTCCCCATACTTGTCACCAATGCGCCGCAGCTCGGCAACGACACCATCGACTATCGCCATGGGATGTTTGGAGAAGGTCCGTTTGCCTGGGGGAGGGTGAGATGCCGAGTACTTGCCCGTGAGGCGACCTTGACCAATGGGCGAGTACGCGAGCGGGACAACACCCAGCTCGGCGCAGGTCTGCAGCAGGCCGCTTGTCTCGGGGAAGCGGCGAAGCAGCGAGAACTCGATCTGGTTGGTGGCCAAGCGCATGCCCCTACTGCTCAAGGCCGCTGCCATGGCTCGGGTTTCCTTCACTGAGTAGTTCGAGACACCCACTGCCTTCACGAGGCCCTCCTGGCGCGCCGCCGCCAAGGCATCGGCCAGTGCGGCGTGGGAGCGAAGGCTGATCGGACCGTGGATCTGGTAGAGGTCCACCGCAGAAAGACCAAGGCGGCCAAGCGAGGCTCGTAGGGATTTCTCAAGTGCGCCACGGACATTTAGTTTCCACGGCGAGGGCATGAACTTGGTGGCGATCACCACCGAGGCAGCCCGTTGAGGATCACGGGCCAGCATGGCGCCAATGATCCGTTCGCTCTCTCCCCGGCCATATATCTCGGCGGTATCGAACAACGTGACTCCGGCGTCGATTGAGGCGTCCCATGCCTCCTGGATCGTGTCGCGGGTCAGGTCGGTGTCGTAGCCTCCCATGCCCCAAGTAGACCGGTCGCCCCAGGCCCAGGTCCCCACGCCGAGTGGCGAGATCGAGACATCAGAGCCGCTCAGGGTGTAGCGGTCGGGGATCATGGATGCACGGTACCCCGTCGGAGCGTCGGGCCGGGACACGCCGGGAGCCCGCACAGACCCGCACCCGGATCGCTCGTGTACCCCGATCCAATACCCAGGATTCGGGACCTTCGTCTCTGGGCGCCTCAGTAGCCCCGCTCTATGTTGATGTTATGCAGACACATATGCCGATACAGCTGCTGGACGATGAGGGGATTGGTGGGCCGATCATCGGTGCCCCGCACCACCGGGTGAAGGCCTACCCCGTTGACCGGGTATGTGAGAGCCCCGGCTGTTCCACCAGGTTGTCGGTGTACAACCATGGGCCGCTATGCGCTGCCCACGATGACCGGGGCGTCCCCCTGTGCGTTCACGTTGCCCGGAGGGCATCTCGGAGGTCCGCACGCTCCTCCCACCGCAGGACTGCCTGAACACCAAAAGACCGACCTCGGAGGGCTGAAGGGCAACGTGGAAGGGAAGGCGTGACGCGCGTAGCCTCGAACCGGGCCCCCAGAGCAAAGGAGGAATAATGGCATCCGAAACCACGGGACCGTCCCACGCCGCTGTCACTCCACTGAAGGTTGCTCGGGCAATCTTCGACGCGTTGAGCAAGAAGGACCTCGACACGGTTTCGGAGTTTTACACTGACCAGACGGTGGACGACTTCGTGGCCATCGGAGAAATCCGGGGTAAGACATCCATCCGGCGGTTCTTCGGCGAGCTGTTCGCCGCATTCCCTGATTTCGAGATCACGGCTGACCGGATCGTCAGTGATCGGTCCACCGCCGTGGTTCAGTGGCACGCCACCGGGACCTTCTCTGGGGGGAAGTACCAAGGCGTCGAACCCACCGGTAGACAGGTCGAGACCCGTGGGGTCGATGTCATGGAGATCAGCGAGGGTCGAGTCGTGCGCGACACGATCTACTACGACGGGGCCAGCTTCGCTCGGCAGATCGGGATGCTGCCGAGGAGTGGATCGGGAACGGACAAGGCCATCCTGTCGGTATTCAATACGGTGACCCGACTACGCAGGGCTGCCCGCCCAATCGGCCCCGACCGGTAACGCGTCCCGGTCTGTGAGAGTGGTAGTGAACCTGGAGCAGGAGCTCGGGTTGAGGTGGCTTTCGCCCGGTCGCCTACACTCCATTCTGCTACTCATCAACGGCAGTCAAGTCTTGGGCGATGGAGGCCATGGTCCTCACGCCATCTACTTCGCCAGAAAAGGTGACCTATGCCCGCAATCGGTGATCGAGTTCGCGTCGCATCCAGAAAGATCAACGAGGCCCCTCGCGAAGGCGTCGTGACTGGCGTCGCCGGCGGACTCCTCCGCATCAGATGGTCGACGGGGGAGGAGTCGACGGTAGTCCCTGGCCCTGGTGCGTACACCGTCGTCGGCAAGGTCAAAGCTTCAGCGGGCAAGAAGGCGACGGGTGCGGCGAAGGTAGCTAAGAAGGCCACCAAGAGAGCGACGCGCTAAAGGTACCGGCGAAAGTCGTTAGAGGCTCGGGTGACGAAAGAGTGTCAGGCGTTGGTGTTTCACGCCACGTAAGCGACGGACGACCTCCTCCACGCTGAGGTCATCACGCGCGCGGACACGCGATGCCACAGCGTCGAGACGCATCATTTCGCGACTGCGTATCCATTCCTGTTGGGACTTCGATCGACACCGGAGCGCACGGTTGAACGCTGCGTTCGCCGCATGGGCGTCTTTGAGCCCGAGTGTCTGTGCTATTCCCGCGAAGGAGCGTCCTTCGTCGCGCAGGACCAGGGTCTTCTCGTCCCGATCCACATCGGAAGGCATATTGATGGTGCCTTGTTTCTGGGCTGGACGGGATACGACCGCCGTCAGAGCGAACGGAC
Organism: uncultured Acidimicrobiales bacterium; assembly: GCA_963731665.1. GTDB lineage: Bacteria > Actinomycetota > Acidimicrobiia > Acidimicrobiales > UBA8190 > Chersky-840. Next base: position 54,182 of record CAVSWP010000012.1, read on the forward strand.
GCTCTTGGCCTGGAGACCCTTGGGCCCCTGCTCGGACTGGTAGTCCACCTTCTGCCCCTCGATCAGCTCGCGGTAACCCGAGCCTTCGATGGATGAGAAGTGTGCGAAGACGTCGGCGCTGCCGTCGTCAGGGGTGATGAAACCGAAGCCCTTGGTGGCGTTGAACCACTTCACGGTACCTGCGGCCATGGTGTTGCCTCTTTTCTCCACGCTGGGGACACTTGCGGGAGACCTTGTGGCACCGGCAACGACGTACAGCTTGCGTGAACTCTGACTGCTCGCTAGCCCCAGGGTACTCGGTTCGACGGGGTTTCGGGGCACTCTTGACGGCTCGGGCACCTCAGAGGGTCGTGGGCGTCAGCTGGACAACAGATCAGGGCCGATCGTTGTCTACTCGTCCCGCACCAGGATGCCAAGATCGGCACTCGCCGTTAGTCCTCGGCAGGGCCCCGAAAGAAGAACGTGTAGGCCCTGGGTCGACCTTGGGTCACGGCGACCAGTTCCCAACCCTCGTTGCCCTTGGCGGTGAGCATGGCCCTCATTCCAGCCCCAGCTCTCTGGCCATCCCAGGTCTCGGAGTCGTTCTAGAAGAACACGTCGTGCTCCCACATCTGATTTCGAGGCGACTGAGACTCATCGGCCACGGTCCTAAGGCTATTGGGATTGCACCCCGCCTCGCACGGCCCTGATCCGGGAGAGCGGGTTGTGACCTTTGGCCCTGGTCAAGGTGCGGGTCAACGAAGACGATCAGCGAATATGTCAGCGACTGCAGATGGAAACGCCGAGTTGGTCGGTTTGGAGTGGAGGAGATTCGGCCAGCATGTGATCTTGACATTCACCGAAGGTGGCCACGATCGCATAAACGGTGACCGTACCTTCGCCACCGCCATGGCCGAAGACGCCGGTCTGGTGATCGTGGAGTCATCGCCCACCGGAGCCCACTGGGTCAAGAACCCATCAGAGCCCACCCATGAACGCGTACCTGTGCCCTGACTGTCAGGTAGGGCTGAAGTTTGATCATGAGAATCCGGCGCCAGCGGTGGACGTGGCAGGTGGGATTCATGTGACCACGGGAAAGTGTCCGTCGTGCGAAGGGCTCTTCGGACGACGCTATGGGACGGTCGTTCCCATCACCCCAACGGGCGACTCATTTCAATGGGTGAACAAGGGCCGAGAAATCGTAAGCATCGAGTGGTATTCACACCGGCCTGAATGGCACGAACTGGTCTATGACGACGGTGACTACGAACGAGTCCCGGGGGGTCTGGAGGACGCTGCGGCGCTGGCCGAATCACTCAAGCTGGTGCTGATGCCCGACACCGTGGGCATGGTCCGGTGGGAACGAAGGACCTGATCCCACCCTTAGGCGTGCCCCCGAACTCCCCCTCTGATGGATACGATTTCCCAAGACACTTTGGCGACGGGTTGTTACCTCTACGTGAGCCAGGGTGCTAGAGGGATACGGGCGGGCGCAGGGCAGTGTTCACCACACTTCCCACGTAGCTCCTGCTCCCCGTCTGGACTATCTGCCGGGACCTGGCAGGCTGATGTGGGCCAAAAGACCCTGTGAGGCAACCCACCCTGGGCGTACCGTGACCGATGGAAGGCCTTCGATGCCCCCCTTGGTTCGGAGGTCAGCCAGGCGGGGTGCAGGCGACGCGCCGAGCATCGGCAGCGAATCTGCACCCTGCCGCCGTTCCAGCTCGGAGTAGACAGGGCTTAGCCGACGCTCTCTTCCTGATCGGCGTGCCCATCCGCAACGTGTCGCACCATGGCGTTCCGCAGAGCGATACGCGCCCCGTGAAACGTCGCGGCCCGCCCCTGGACGTACCCGCCGCAGAAGGGGCACCGCTTGAGCAGTGCCCGCTCAATCTCAGTGACGCGTGCGTTGTTCATGGCCCCAATCCTCGCTGAGCGGCGTACTGGTACGTGATCGTGTGATCTCAGCGATTCCTTTAGCCCATGGAGATGGAGCCTTCAGGGCTGGGCCGGGGCTTACTTCACGGATTCCTGCTCACGACGCCACCTGGCCGCAGGCGAACTCAAGCGGATCGAGGTCGGGACGCGTGAGCCAGGCTTGGTACTCGTCGAATGTCATGGCCACCCACCGACGGTCCCGATCGGACCATGCCCTATAGGAGGGGAACGGCGGGTGTCCGATCGGGGTGGGGGTGTCGTTGGAACTGTGAGGCATCCTTCGGTGCTCCGCTCGTCGGGCCCGAAAGGCGACGTAATGGTAAGGGGTATTCGCCGCCGTGCCGCAATGCCCTCGGCCCCTTTGAGCGGCATCGGCATGATGACGGGTATCTGTCACAAGGAGGTCAACTCCTGGTCAATGCTCGGTCAACGGGTCCTCATTGCCGAAACGCCATCCGTATCTACCCGACACGCTGTCACAGATGGCTGTCACCTTGGCATGCGTCCATTCCACCAGCGGGCAGCTGCAAGGCAGTGTTTGTCGGACTGGCGCTGGCTTCGTAGGAGGTGCGCTCCCCATCGACTTACTTCACAATCCGATTGGGGTCTTCCTCCAAGCGCTCGTTCGCTTCGGACCAGGTCGGAGGCAACCGAGAGGCGGGCATGGACCAGGTGACAAACACAGGGTGGTTCATCTTTGGCCTGTACCGTTTCATGGCGTCACGGTGAGGCTGAGAGGCCGCAAACCTATTTAGGGCTTCTCGGTCGGTCCACGCAGAGAGGGTCAGAAACCGCTTCTGCATCGGGTGCGCGACCAGCGAGATGCCGAGCGCTCCTGGCGAACTCCTTGCCTGCTTGCGAATGGCCATCGCGGCTCGAAAGAAGCCAAACACGGAGCCCAGTGAGGCCAGGTCAAGTCGGGTTGCCATCACCACCACGTCCCCGTCCCAGGTGACATCGGTTTCGACCCAGGGGAGTGTTGGCATGTCGGCAGTTTGCCTCACCGCATGGTGTCCTGTCGGAGGGTCCAACTATCGTCATTTCTGACGAGGTCAAGCCCTACCCCCAGACGTACCGTGGTTGTTGGTAGCTCCGGGGGGCCGATGGCCCCTCATCGTTCACCAGTGGGCACCCAAGGGGGGATACGGCGGGGCGTGGGAGGGTGTCGAGTCGCGGCACCTGGATGCGAGCCCACGTCTCGCCGACCTCCGAGGCTTGGAGGGTGATGCTCGGCTAAATCGATTCGCTGCTTGGAGATGTCAGCTGGGATAGGACATGAAGCAAATCAGCTTGGTCGATGACGGGATCAATAGATGGCCAGAGACGTTTGCTCCAACTCCTAGTAAAGTTGACAGTGGATGGGAGGAGGCTCGTGTCCATGAGGTTCCTTGCGGTCCCAGAGACGCGACGCGGTCGTTGGTGGGACCCATTCCTACGTCGGAGCCATGACACAGCGACGTGGCATGCGGTGGCCGATATCTCTCCTTCATCCAGCGAAGCACTCTGTGGTCTTCCCTGCACGAAGGAGCCGCATCGGACGTGGGATGTAACTACGCCTATGGCACGATGCCCCGAGTGCCAACGACTGGTTACTGCCGACGGCAGGGCGACAGCGTCGGGCCGGAGCCCACGGCCCCATACCCCCCAGCAATGGCCCCAGCATCAGGTCCGCTGACCGACTTACACCTTCACAGCAGCGGGGGCATCTGATGGAGTTCCTGTGGTATCGCTGCTTTCTCAAAAGCCTCCTTGATGGCGGCCAGAAGTTCGTCGTCGGCGTGCATGTACATATAGGCGAACCACAGCTCTGAAGGTTGAAGGGGGGTGCCATCGGCGAGTCGCTCAGCGATGGGCCGCTCCCCCTCGCACCAAGCGAGACCGACAATCTGGTAGTTCCCATCATGTTTCACGTCGAAGCGACACAGCGAGGGCCAGCGGAACTCGGCGTAGGGATGCCCATCCTTGGCGTCGAGGAGTACGAGCCCCACTTCGCCGACGACGAACACCACGCCCATCAGGACTTGCTCGGGCGTGTGGAACAGCCCCAACGTCAGCATGGCGGGGTCGTCTTCGAGTTCCCTGACGATGTCGGCGACGTGCTCTACGTATCCCGGCTCTGAGGTAGCCCTGGCTTCGAGTTGTTCCAATAGGTCTCGGGCGCTCTTGGGAACCCCCACGATCCTGGCCCGCCGCCGCCAGTCCAAGCGCACCTTCAGCTCAGACGTTGGTTCTTTGTGCTTCCTGCCACGAAGCAGGGACATGGCCTAACCCTCTGGGCGACTGTCCTATGGGACCACCGCTTAGATCGGTCTTGGCGTCGGCCCGCTTGAGGGGGGGCACCACAGGGTACGGGAGAAGCACGGCCACCGAGAGCGCCGTCAGTGAGTGAGGGCGGTTACGAAGAGTGATGGTGATCAAGTGCCGTGATCACGTTGACGACGATCCTCGTATGGGACGTCATCCGAACGGCACGATTGAAGAAGAGCGTTCACCGCACACTGGGACCTCTGAGTCCGACACGTCCGCGCAAGCAGGCATTGCCGCTGACGCCGAGCGTGTCAACAAAGCGGGGCCGTGGCCCTACCCCGGTTTCGGGAACACTTGGCGCTGGATACGTGAGACCATGGACGCAGGCGAGGAGTAGGGCGCAACGGTCATCTGGAGCGAGACCGCACTTGGGGTCCACTTCGCCTCTTTCGCCTCGCCGACCTCCGAGGCCATAGACACCCCCCCTCCGCTGGGGGTACCGTTTCTATCGGGTGACTCCACAGGGGGTGAGTGTGCCCCGTTACCTGCCAGGAGCGCCCCGTGGGGAGTGGTGGGGCACAGGCAGCGTCAGACATTCGCCTGCAACCTTCAGGGCGCGGTCAGTGCCCCGCCCCTCGTCCAGACCGTTATGGCGTGGGTTCCCGTGCTTCCCGCGCCGCAACTCAGTGGCGACGATCAAGGTGCGATCTGACTTCGTGGTCAGGGCCTCATCTTGAGTCGTTCTCCGGTTCGACGGTGGCGCTCAAGATGGCATCGACGAACCGCTCGGCCCACTCGTCGATCTCCTCGTCGGTCATGTCTTCCGGCGGTTTGGCGTAGTGACGCTTGGTGCCAGGTGGCGGCTCTCGGAACGGGACACCGGTCATGCCGCATCACCGTGCTCGACAGATTCCACGTCCCACTCCTGACCCGCGTCGGGTTCCTCGCTCTCTCGTAGGACCTCCTCGGCCTGGGTGAGCCAAGCCTCAAGAGCCGCGCGCGCCTTCGATTTCGCCATGATGAACCTCCCATCGCCGTGGCATTCGCACCTCACCTCTCGGCAGGTTGCGGCGGAGTCGACGGGCCACGTCCCTCGTCCGCTCTGGATGGATAGCGAACCCATAATAGCGGCTCAGGTGATCGGCCTACGCGTGTCGTATTGTCCGGCTTGGCGGGGGTCAGCGATCGGAGAGCGAAATGAGCGATACCTCTCAGGGTCCGGGTTGGTGGGTTGCCTCGGACGGCAAATGGTACCCACCTGATTCAGCGCCGCAGGTGCAGGCACGCGTTCCTGAAAACGCTTCAGTCGTCTCGCCGGATCCAGGTGCGACGATACAGGCGGACACCTCAGAGCTTCCCGCTCCACTACGGGGCAAACGAGGCTGGTTTGCGGTCCCTGGTCAACCGGGGATGGCGCAATACTGGAATGGGCGGAAATGGGAAGGCCCTCCTCAGTCGATTGTCAGAACGCAAGGTCAACCCATCCAAGCAACCTCTCAACCTAGAACCTCCGCCGCGAGTTGACAGCAGACGGTGTCTCGTAGGACGCACAGCGGGGCGGAGATTGTGTCGACTGTTTTCAAGATCGGCGCGTGGCTGGTGATTCTCGGTGGAGGCATCACGGCCATTGAAAGTGCCAGCACGCTGCATCACAGCGGAGCGACGGGTAGAAATGTGGCCGCAGTCGTAGTCGGCATCGTCGCGGGTTCCATCTTCGCGGCCGCCGCACTCTCCTGTTTCGCATACGTGCTCGACCTCGTTATTGATATTGAGTGGAACACATTCCCGACCCAATAACGCCCGAAGGGTCGCTGTGTGTAAAGAGTTAGAGGAGAAGAGTGGAAAGGTCGGAGTCGCCGTGAATAGGGCGCAAGGGGTGGGTCGGATTCGCTCACCCATGAACGACGAGCTGCTAGAGCACGTAGCCGTATGAGAATGGAGAACCTCTTATGGATGTAAACGACCGACTTACCCGACTTGAGGACGCCCTTATCGACCTCGCCGTTGTCGTAAGCGGAGGTCATCTTGACCACCTCGCGCCATTAGACATGTCCCCTGTTGTGGGCGAAGCGGGCAGGCAGCTTCAAGCGTTCCACCGGGCGGTAATCGACGAGCGGGAGTTGTGAGGGCGCCGCAAGACCGCGGGGGCACCGGCCAAGCCGGTGACAGATTCCCCGGACTGACCAGGGCGGGGGCCTGCGTCGGGGCACGCGGGAACTCCCGCCAAGCCGGGCCCCGCTCAACTTCCCCGGGGGCACACCGGTCTGCCGGGTTGGCAGCCGGATATGACAAATCGCTGGACAGCCCCCTTTTCAGGGCGTACGTTCGTTCCAGACCGTCCCCGGGGACCAGCCCGGGGCGTCTGGGTGAATGCGGCGTCGAGCGGCGCAGGGACTACCCGCCAAGGTCCCTGCGCCCCAGCCGCACGTCAGGGATAGGACAACCCTCGACCCCGCAAAGTCGCATCGACGACGCCGCCCTCGGCGAGTTCACGATCGGGTCAAAGGACCTTTGGAGGCCCCTCACCCTGGGCGTACCGTGATCCTCGGAAGGCCCCTGAGCCCCACTTGTTCAGGGGTCGGCCAGGCGGGGTGCAGCGACGCGTCGATGGGGTCACAGCGTTGGCAGCGGTTCTGCACCCTGCCGCCTTCCCAGGTCGGGATACCGGATGAGGATGGAGGCAGGGGCTTACCTCGCGGATTCCCGCTTACGACACCAGCTCACCTGAGGCGAACTCGGCGGGATCGAGGTCGGGGGTGTCAGCCACCCCCAATGCTCGTCGAAGTTCAGAACGACCCACCGACGTTCGTGCTCAGACCAAGCCGGGTATTCGCAGATGCGCGGCGGCTCGCTCAAGTTGGAGGTGTGGTGAGGAGCCATGACGCCAGTATCGCATTCACGCTGGGGTCGGATTGACGACCGGTGCGAACGTAACCGTACAACTTGAGTTACCTGTGCGCCCCAAAGAGTAAAGGTACCGCTAGGGACCGTCGGCGCAATCGCCTTCGCGTGAGGGCTGCGCCGCGATGGCGCGCCACAGGAGCATCTTCAAGACTTCGGCGGTCAGTGCCCCGACCTGATCCGGGGTCTGGTCAAAGTCAACGATGAGGGCGTGGGTGGTGAACACCGAGAGGTTGAGGGCAAACGCCATGACCAAATCCTCAGGGGGCCCGTCCTTTCCGCCAGCCGCCCGCCAGACCTGGTCCACCACATAGCTCGCTCCCCGGACCCGGTAGTCATGTCGGAGGGCATCTATCTCCAACAGGACCGCAGATGATTTGTTGCTGTGGGGAGCGTAGATGTCCCAAAAGGCCGCCCCGAAGATCGAGACGCTTCTGGTATGGAACGTCACGGCGATGTGTTCAATCCAGTCGTTCAGGTCTTCAACGGGGCGTGGGATGCCTTCGACCCAGCGGTCGAGGTCGACGCTTTGTCGAGGAAGGCCGCAGGCCTCGAACATGTCCCTGACCGTTTCGGCGATCAACTGGTCATGGCTCACAAAGTGGCGAAAGATGGTACGAGGACTCACGCCAGATACTTGGGCGATCTCGTCGACGGTGGCGTCAAAGCCTCGTCGGGCGACGACCTCCATGGCGGCTCGCCTGATGCGAGAGCGAGTGAGCTGCTGTTGTTCTTCGACCAGCGGCGGTGGGTCTCTTCCCCGTGCGTCGTCCACAGGCTCCTGCTTCCGGCGAACCACCAACAACCACTGTCGGGAGCAGACGTACTGCAGCCGAGGGTCACCACCCTGCCACGCTGTGGCCGCCCCAGATCCCTCCTCATTGGAGGGACTGGCACACGGAGTGTGTTGGTGAAACCTGTCTCAATACTTGGTTGAGCGAGGGGTGATGTACAGCGTGTTATCACCTTGACCCACCTAAGTGATTCCACGTAGCTCGCCGTTCACTCAGACCCCACGCGCTTGGGGGACGGGACTGGTATTGGTCGGCACTGACACCGAGGTGTCGGTGGCCATCGACGGGCAAAGGTGTTTCTCCGAGTGTCGAGTGCGAGACCCCGTGGAATCACCATGTCGGTATGGGTGATCTCCCTCTTCTGCGCTTGCATCAAGAAACGTCAGGATGGGCTATGAAGAGTCGTCGTTGTGGCCCGGACCCGCCCGCAATGCAGATGAGAGCTGGGGGTCAGGCATGAACGCAGCACCTGAGTCTGGTAACGATCCACACCAGGGCGTCGATGTCCTCGTTGTCGATGATGACGAGGTGCTCCGGTCCACATGGGCCGAGATCCTGCGTGACTCGGGCTACTCCGTCGCGGTGGCCGAGGATGGAGACATTGCCTTGGACGTCCTGGAACAGCAGTCGGTGGGTATGGTCCTCCTCGACCTGCGGATGCCACGTCGAGACGGCCTCTCGGTCCTTGAGGCGCTCACGGCCCCGCAGCTGGTGGTGCTTGCCTCTGGCCACGCTCTCGACGAAGCGACGCTGGCTCGTGCCGATGCCAAGATCGTGACCTATCTGGAGAAGCCGGTGCCACCAGAGCGACTTCTGGATGTGGTGGCCACCACGTTAGGACGCCCTCCTGCCGACGGCGCCTGAGGACGTGAGGCCAATGCCCGATGAGGGTCGCCGATCGTTGCGGGTCATCGCCAAGGGTCGGTCCGGCGATCCCCATTTCTGATGAGGACATCCCCTACTGCCAGACGTACCGTGGTTCTTGGTAGCTCCGGGGGGCGTTGCCCCCATCGTTCACCAGGGGCATCCAAGGGGGGATACGGCGAGGCGTAGGAGGGTGTCGTGATGCGGCACCCGAATGGCGTGTCCTGCGCCTCGCCGACCTCCGAGGCCGGTAGACACGATCCACCCTCAGGCGTACTGTTTGTATTGGGTGCCTCCACAGGGGGTGAGTGTGTCCCGTTACCTGCCAGGAGCGCCCGTGGGGAGTGGTGGGGCACAGGCAGCGTCAGACATTCGCCTGCAACCTGCAGGGCGCGGTCAGTGCCCCACCTCCCTCATGGCTGACCCTGTGGTCAGGCATTCAAGCAGTTGGCGCTCGCCGCTGCCGCCCCCGCCATAGCCCACGACCGAAGGCCCCCGTTATCTCATCGAACTGTCTGCATTTCCTACAGATCGGGAGGTCCTTCGGGATGGGGAGGGACGTGTCGATGGGGCGGCCGCACTTGCTCCGACCACTGACTGCAGACAGAACGTGTTGGACGGTGGGATGGCTCTCAGAGGGGATCAAGCCGAAGACACGACGCTCTGCCATGGGGTCAAGCGTAGGTCTGGGCCAGGTCAACCGCAGGGCGTCCAAGGCGGTGCTTGTCACCGGTCACACGTCCCAGCGGGGGTGGAGCTACGAGCGACTGGGGGAGCCTGCCTAGTGGACGTCGAGGTGGCTGAGGAGGCTCAGGTCCGAGACTCGCTCTTCTAACGGTCACGCGGTCACGATCGACACGTTGAAGGCGGCTGTCCCGAGAGCTTGCATCGTGCGGACCCAAAGCAACATGTAGGCCTCCATGCCTCGCGCGGCGGTGATGTCACCCAGATCGACGATTCGATCCGGCATCCACCCGAACGTTCCCAGGAGGGCCACCACCGTCGCCTTGGCCTCGGCGTCGTCCCCGGCCACGAACAGGTTGGTGGGCGACGGAAGGTCCCCAGGGCTCACCATGACACTGGCGTTCACCGTGTTGAGGGCCTTGACCACCCGGGCGGGGGGGAAGGCCCGTTGGATTTGCTCGCCCAGGCTGTCGGTATTGGCCACAGTCATAGTCGGTGGCATGCCGTGCGAGAAGTCCAAAGGGTTGGCCACATCGACGAGCACCTTCCCGGCCAGGTTGTCGAGCCCCGCCAGCTCTAGAGCGGCCAGGGAGGCTTGACCCGAGGTGGCGTTGACGACAATCTCACCGTGCCGGGCTGCTTCAGCGAAGGTGCCAGCCCGCCCTCCGCCGCCGACGCTCGCTACCCACTGGGCAGCCTTGTCGTTGGCGGCGTCGCGCGACCCCATGACCACGTCGTGGCCGATCTCGACCAGCTTCGTGGCCAAGGTCTGGCCCACCATGCCCGTGCCAAGCACCCCGATCCTCATGGCGTCCTCCCAACCCCGACCGAACGTCGGTCACGTTTGGAACCTACCGAGAGAGGGACCCCAGAAAGGTCCGCCTGAGGAGCTGGCGCCCATGTGCGCTCCTCCTGCCTAGTGGGGCCGTCAGAGGTGCCCCAAGGAGAGGGCTGTGCAGGGCCTCCAGCTGGCTCGGAAGACGGCGGACGGGCTCAGGGGAGTCCTGGGGCCGATATGGGGCCGTCAGGGAGCCCTTCGGCGCAGCCGGTGGCGTCACCCTCTCGCCTTTTGCGGAGTGCCGAATGGGGGCATCAGGCGGCCCATTCTGTTCGCCAGGCACCGTGTACTAGTGGTCGATTACGCCTCTCCGACACGCACCTGAGTACACGGCAATCACCCGCGCTACTCAGGACTTTCGCTGAACCTTTCGCACGCTCCTCGATTACTTGGCCGCATCCAAGACGCATCCTGCACACGCGGGACGTAACTCGATCACGATCGAACCTCGCTCCGGGTGGTGGCCAATCATGTGACTGCCGAGGGCCGCTCATTGTTCGGCCGTGAGCATATTGGCTGATGTCGCACTGACAGCCCACCAGCGCCAGCATCTCGTGTTGGCTGAGAGGCGTGCACGACGGAGCAGCCGTGGCCCGAGTAGGACTCGGCTCTTCCGCCCGGTTCTATAGAGCCAGTTGGGCGCGCCGAAGCCACAGTGACCCGCCGGGTTTCTCTGCCCATAAGGGCATGCATGCTGCAACCTCGGCAGCGTGGAATTTGGCCAAGTACGAGTTGAAAAGCAAAATATAGAAGTCCGAGTTAAACATGAGAAACGCTCTGAGAAGGTAGTTCTCATTCCATGCACGCCCTCGGTAGATCCATTCCCGTGGGTATTCGAACGGGTAGAAGATGTCGTGGAAGTGGACGAGAACACCCGGCTTCAATCTCGGCAGTATGTCAAAGAGGAGCCGATTGACATCACTGCCGACCTTCGAGACGTGGGTTGAATCTATGAACAGGACGTCACCATCATCAAGTTCGTCAAAGACCTCGAGAGGGACACCTTGGACCGGCTGCACAATTATCCGGTGCCGGCGATCGTCACCCTGGCGAAGCAGCCCACGTAGTCGATTTGGAAACGGATCGATGAAAGTGCACGAAAGGCTTCCGCTCAGAAACCGCTCGTTTGTGTCAAGAATGACGGCCGAGGAGAAGCCAGATCCCACTTCGATGAGCCGCTGTGGCCGGTACCAGCGAAGGATGCAGTGAAGTACCAGTGCGTCTCCATAGCCGAAGAGAGAGTTTTCAAAGTGATACCGAAGACCCTCCTGGGGCTGACTTCCGAAAGGCTGATCTCGGTACAGCCCAGCGAGCTGCTCAATCAATTCAAGTTGGGAGAGGTCGTTGATCTCGATAGCTGGCACTGATCTCGGAAGGCTGAAGATCTGGTCCTCTCTCCTTCGTACTTCGTTCAGGGCGGGAATGGGTGAACCGAAGTGGCCAGGAGTGGACTCCATTTTGTAACCGGTCGCACGCCGTGCACGCATCAACCGCCGCACCTCGACTATGTCGCCAAGTACCGGAAGCCGAGCTGCCTTCTCTCTCACGTTCATGCGCGGAGACTATAGGTACTTGGGACCCGCTTTACGACGGGACGGCATATGTGGTTCCACCACAAGGCTTCTTCCTTGCACAGGCACAGGCCCTCACGCATGGCCGGCTGTGTGTGAACCATCCCAACTCTTTGGCGACTGTGTCGTTCATGGCGGCCGATGCTACGGATATCACGGACTAACGCCGAGTCTCCTGCGACTCCCGCTTCTTCCCCTGCTCGACCACTACAACAACAGCTTCGCGCCGGTTTTCACTACTGCTGGCTTGACGTTGGCCGCTGGAGGTTTCTTAGCCTCACTCCGACACCTCTTTCCCGCATGCACCCGGGCAGGGTCGCTACATTGCTGATAGCGCTACTCGGACTGGGCTTTGGACCTGCAAGCGCCCTCACTCACCTTACGCCGCCCGACGTCTACGACGGGGCCATCATATGGGCGGTTGGCTTTCTCTCGGTCGCCGCGTTCTACTTGATCCGATGGTGGGAAGGCGGACAGACCCGGTGGTACGTGTGTCTCTAGGTTGAGACGGTGTCCAGCCTCACGGCGACGAGGCCACTCTCGTTTCTCGTTTGCTTGGCCGCAGCGTTCCATAGGTTGCGGAGGTGGTCTTCCGGGGAGGTTCGCCATTTGCTCCCACTCCACCCAGTGGGGCAAAGAACTTCCTGGAAAATGCTTGTTCTCGTGGAGGCCATGCCTTCATGGTGTGTTGTTCTCGTTGGGGTCGATAGAGGACCGGTTCCTCGGGACGCCTACCCCTTGGTGGCGCTATTGCTCCTCCTGATCTACCCAACTGGGTGAAAAGAGTAGACAGCGGCGGTCGTGTCCAGAAGCTTGGCGTGGCCGCGATCGTCGTCGTTGGAGTGAGCTGGCAACGATTCATCAATCTTGGCTTGGCGCTTCCCGGGAATCCACTCCGGCGGCTGATCGAAATCCTTCCGACCTGCCGCCTGGTTGGCATGCCGTCCGAAGTGCTCGGCACGGACCAGGGCGGTTGCGGGCCAACCGAAGTGGCGCTCCCGAACAGTCCAAGCTCCTTCAAACCTCTGTGAGGACAGCGTGGAGGGGCTACGTCAGTTCGAGAGGCCCGGCTCAATCGGTGGGTGGTATTGCTCTGTGGAAGGACCGTTGGTTCTCGGACGCTCCGGGCGCAGCCGACTCATCTCGGCATCGGTTGCCAGAACCACTTGTTCGAGGCCGTGTAGACGTTCGGAGAACTGTTCGGGTGACTCCTCAGGGAGCGGGCCTCTGGCTTTCACCTCGAGGTACATCGTGCGCGCCAGGCGCTGCCTCGTCAATGCTGCGCGCAATGTCTCGGCGCGGTCCATGCCGACACTCTACGCGCTAGCGGCTGCCGACGGTCCCATCATCCGACCGAAGGCTCCGTTCACATCGTCGATGAACCTTGGCACCCGATGACCGCGCCTGCGATCTTGGTGGCTTCGCTGGGTCTTATTCTGACACCCCGTCGAGGTGCTCGTCCGTCAGCCGCGTGAGTGCTTCCTCAAGCTCGTCGAGGGTCATCGGCCATTCGACGATCACGCTGCTGCGAGCCTTTTGCAGCATGTACCGGCCACGGGTCCGGTATAGCTTGAAGCCGAGAGGCTTGGCTCTGTTGCGAGCGGCCTGCTCACGGTCACGTCGCGACGGCTCGCTTGTCTCGCTGGGGAAAAGGCTGCCCGCCATGGTGAGTCACATCGGCAGCGGAGCTCTCCACCTTGAGGGGTCCCTTTCACCGTGAGTTCAGGCTGGTCCGCAGGGCAAAGTGCCGGCACCGGCTCCGAAGGTCAAGCTGAGCTCGTAGGGGACGCGTCCTCGTCCTGGGCGAGCCGCCGAAAGAAGAACGTGTAGGTCCGGGGCCGCCCTTCGGTGACGGCGATGAGTTTCCAGCCTTCGTTGCCCTTGGAGGCGAGCATCGCCCGTATCCCAGCACCGGCCCTCGCCCCGTCCCACGACTCTGAGTCGCCCCAGAAGATGACGTCGTGCTCCCACCTCTGGGTGCGAGGCAACTGAGGATCCTCACCCATGGCCCCCAGGCTATGGCTTGTGAAGGCGCGTCGCCCTATTCGTGTCAGGGCGAGGGCTGGGAAAGTCGACTTGAGTGTCGCTATACGCACTACGGACGTCGGTACAGTCCGGTGGACACACGAACCCGCCACGTGGTGCGACCCAGAGCAGGGGGAGATAGGTCCTCATCGCACGTTGGTCGTGTCTACCCGCTCGTGGCAACCCGAAAACCATCGGGGTCGAGTGGCTCGTAGTCGGTTTGTTCGATCCGGGTGCTGACCTGCTTCGAGTATCGGCGAGGAACCAAAGGTGCTGCGCTCGGGGGTGGCCACTCCACCTTGACCGCTCCCGTATAGGTGTCCCAAGCAACCACCACGACTTCCCGGACCTTCCCGCCCAGGTGGGCGACGACGGTCTGTTCGGTGATCGGTTTCCAGGCCATGGCCCCTCCGCTGTCCAATCAACGCCAAGTGCGGACCTCGGCGGGGTCCGGGCCGAGACATGGTGTCCGCTTTGCCCTTCGCGCCGCCTGCCAGGTGGCGACGGTCAGACGCTACCCCCCTTGTCATCGCGAGAGTGTGAGTACCAGGTCAGAGGGCATGGACACGCACCTCCCATGGGCATAACGTCACCCTCGGACGACTTCCGGGAGGGAATAACCCCCCTTGACTCGGGAGTTGTTGGCGGGGTGCAGGCAACGCGTCGAGACGAGCTTCCCATGGCTTCGGCAGCGGCTCTGCACCCCGCCGCCCTTCCGCCTCAGGACAGGCAGGGGCCCCTGGACGTGACTACCTCGGAGCGGGCACCGCCTGTGCAGCGCCCTCTCGAACTCCGTGGCCGCCGAGATCAGTGGCGGCGATCAAGATGTGAGCCGTCGGTATCTCGTTGTGGCTGTTGGCGTCGTTCCAGACGGACATCTTCAAACGCGAACACGTCAGGGAAGGACTGGCCATCAGAGAGCCGTTGTATTCGGTACCCGTCGCGGAGTATCTCCACCACCTTGAAGCCGGTGGTCCAGTCCCCGAGGAACTTATCGCGAACATAGACCGTCGCACCCACCTCCAGGGTGGGAAAATCAGAGCCATGGTCGGCGAACGTCGCATGGGCGTCCTGCGCTTCGTCCTGGTGCACCCTGTCTCCTCCTGGCCCTCCCAGAGCTGCCAACGACTATAGAGACGTCGGCTTCCTCGGGATCCTTGCTGAGGCGCCAGTCGAGGAGCTGTGGTTCTCGGTGACCGGATCGGTCTGCCCAAGTTGGGAGCGTGCAGTAGTCCAGAACTCCGACCAGTAGCTGCGCCAGTCGGAGGACCCGAGCGCCCACCCCAGGGCGAAGATTCCGAGCCCTCCCACGACCACTCGGCGCATGCGGAGATGATCGGCACACAGGTCAAGGTGCTTTAGGTACCCGGACCAAGTGCCAGCCTCGGTGACGCCGGGGGCAGCTCGGGCAGCTGGTTCCAAGGGATGCCCACATGAGATGAGAGCCGCAGCTTCCGCGAATACTTGGTGCGATCACGCCTTGGGTTCGCTGATGGTCACCGTACCCTGGGCCGCGCCCACGAGGCGGTCCCTGTTGGTGGCGTCGATGTGTACCACGGCGGTCCGCTTGGTGAGCGAGATGACCTCAGAGCGCGCCTGCAGGAGGCCGTCGCGGATGGGGGCGAGGAAGTTCAGTTTCAGCCACCACTGGGTCGAAGGTGTCGTAGGTCGGCCCGGTCATTCGTCTTCGGAGCCCTCGTCGGTGTCGAGCCGCCCCGCCCACTGGCGCACGCAGTGTTCGCAGATCGCCGCGTCGGTACCGGCGAAGAGCTGACCGCTGTCGGGTGGCCGCCGACCGCAGAAGGAACATGCTGGGACCCCAATCCGCGGAGGCTTCAGGGTCCGTTCCCTTTGGTGCGCTTGTCCCCCTTCTGAGTAGTTCCCCAGAAGGCTGATGACCTGCTGTCGCACGCGCAGGGAGTCTGCCCCCAGGCTCGCGAGCACCTGAGCCGCCACGCCTTCGCCCTCGCGCTCAATTCCAAGCAGCAAGTGCTCGGTGCCGATGTAGTTGTGTCCGAGTTGGAGGGCCTCGCGTAAGGAGAGTTCGAGGACCTTCTTCGCCCGTGGAGTGAACGGCGGCGAACTCGCCGGGGCCGTTGCGAACACTCCCAGGATCTCCTCCACCTTCTCCCGCACAGTCTCCAGCGAGATGCCCATTTGGGTCAGGGCCCGGCCGCCAACGCCATCGCCTTCATGGATGAGCCCCAGGAGGAGGTGCTCAGTCCCGATGAAGGGATGGTTCAGGAGGCGCGCTTCTGACTGGGCCAGGACCAGGACTCGACGGGCACGGTCAGTGAAGCGTTCGAACATCGGCCATATCGTCTCACTCTTGCCTCTCCGTAGCCATGCACCGCAGGATCAGCCAGATGGTGAGGGGCCGGCCCTGATTGCCTCAACGGTCAGCCGCCGGAGCGACAAGAGGCCGGACCCGTCTCCTACGGAGGCGGCGGTAACGAAGATTGAAAGCTGGGTGGGGCGCGAGTGTGCCCCCATGCCGATCCATCCCACCCCCGTGCGCTCCCCGCCACCGTGGGGTCGGGGTACCAACCGGGCTGAGAGAGGCCCGCTCGACTGGCGCGGTGCGCTCGTGTGAGCCGTTTCACCACCCACGGAGCCCCGAATCCTACGAGAAGGGCCGCCACCACGATGGCGCCGGCGGTTCCCATGCGCCCATTGGTGTTGGACTGGCATTCGCTGACGAAGGCCGACCATTGTCGGCCAGCAGCCGACCGCGGTGAGGGCTCGGGACCGGCGCCGATAGAACTGGGGTCGAAGAACGCCGAGATGGCGGATTCCGAGGACGTGCTCGGACCACACGTACCCCCAGCAGCAGGAGCCGGCAGTGGAACAAGGACGATGGTGGCGGCCGCCACCAGGTACGAGATGGCCACGACTCGACACAAGACCCGGACGACTCCGACCACGGTCATGGGACGAATCGTACGCGAAGAGGACTCGGAGAAGGGATCCGCAAGGCTCTTGCACAGGTCGGTGATGAGGAGGCCCCCCCGACTTCGTTCGGGTGTCGGTCCGTGGTCGTGCCGAGCCAGCGGTGAAGCTTGGTCGTCGTGACGTTCGCGTGGCGAGCAGCGTCGTGCTATGTCGGAAGGTACCGTCGTGCTCCGTGACCAACGACTACGCCCCCGTCACCTCCGAAATGTTGGATGAATCACGGAAGCAGAACTCGGTGGTGGAAACCCTCCTGGCGCAAGGGCCGTCGGTCCATACCGTCGACATCGAGGTCACTCGCCGACAACGCGAGTCCGGTTCGTCGTGGACCGGACCGATCGTCCGGTCGGACCGCGCCGTTACCCGCTCGATTCCCAGTCCCGCCGGCCCGGTCTCCCTGCGGGTGGTAGTGCCCGACCGCGTCGACGGGGTCTACCTCCACATGCACGGAGGTGGTTGGGCCCTCGGGGCGGCCGACCAGCAGGACGTGCTTCTCACCACGCTGGCCGACGCCGTTCACGCGGCTGTCGTCAGCGTCGAGTACCGACTGGCGCCTGAGCATCCCTTCCCAGCGGGTCCCGACGACTGTGAGGTCGCGGCCCTTTGGCTCGTCGAGCACGCCGGAGCGGAGTTCGGCAGCTCTCGCCTTATGATCGGCGGGGAGTCGGCGGGTGCGCATCTCTCGGCGCTCACCCTCCTTCGGCTCCGGGACCGCCACAACATCTCGGGCGCGTTCGTCGCCGCCAATCTTGTGTTCGGCGTCTACGACCTGGCTATGACTCCGAGCGCCCGGGCATGGGGAGCGCAACGTCGTCATCTCGACGCCGATCATGGCGTGGTTCGCCGACATGTTCGTGCCGGGCACTACAGACGAAGAGCGACGATCGCCAGAGGTCTCGCCCCTGTACGCAGATCTCCGTGACATGCCGCCCGCGTTGTTCACGGTGGGCACGCTGGACCCGCTTCTCGACGACGGCTTGTTCATGGCGGCCCGCTGGCGAGCGGCGAACAATGAATCCACCCTGCGGGTCTACCCGGAGTCCGTCCATGGGTTCATCCGGTTCCCTACCGGCATCGCCATGCTCGCCGTTCAGTCGATGCTCGACTTCGCGAGCACCACATTTGGCGGGCACGAGTAGAAGGACTCAAAGCGGACTCCGATCTCGCCGATGCCCTCGATGGTCCCCTACTTGTCCGCCGCCACGATGAGATCGCCAATGAGCGTGTAGCCGGCGTCATTGGCATGGATGTTGCCCAACTGGCAATACCAGGTCAGGTTGCACACCTGGCTCACGGCTTTGGGCACGGTGATCGTACCCAGCCCAAGGGCGGCAATGTCCATGGACGTCGTCTTGGTGAGCTTGGTGTAGGCACCGGTCTTCTTGGTGACATCGACGAACTTGGCATGTCCCGAGGCATATGCGGACTTCAGGGCCGGGGGTTGTTCACGGGGTCGTCGACTCCGCAGTAGAAGTTGTCGAAGCTGAGGATCGAGCTCGTGGTGGCCCCCCGCAGCCGAAGTTCTCCAGCTGCAGGTTCTTGGCCGCGGCGACGACAGCGGTATACCCGCTGGTGGCCCCCGAAGTTGGCGACGGCTGGTAACCGACCGAGTACGAGTCGCCCAGAGAGAGTTAGTACGTCGGCCCTGATGCCCCACTCACGGTCGGTACGGCGACGATACCGGCTGCCACCGCCAAGCTGGCCACAAGCATGCCCACGCGGGTCGTCGATCTGAGCAAGCCCCTGTTCACAGCATCTCCCCCAGAAATGCCCTCACGACCTGCGGCGCGAGAATCCCAATCGGTATCGATGGTAGCTAAAGAGGTCGCCATCGACGAATCAACGTTGTTCGAGAGAGCGACGCCGAGCAAGGAGCGTTTCGGCCAAGGCACGACGACGGTCTGGCTGCGGACGATTGGGCCGCGAAGCGGCCTCGCCAGTGTCGGCAAGCCGCCTCTCGGCAGTGTTGGACGTCGTCTTACCGTCTCTAATGTAGTCTTGTCCAGATCGGCACAGAGGGGAAGATGACCAAAGCAAGACGTTTCATGACCGCGGGAGCCGTCTGTGTTTCGGTTCTTCTGACGGCTGGGTGTTCCCGCTCACCGAGTCAATCGGCCTCGTACATCGACGGGTTCAACTACGGCGTGAGCAACCGAACTGGTGCCGCCCTTCCCAAGGGGGTGGCGCTCAGTACGTGTGCGGGTTACTTGGCGTCAGCCACCGCTGTGCCCTCTAGTGATAGTTCGGCGGAGTGGCTGAACGGTTGCGTGGCTGCCGCCACCTCCGGCGCGACGAAAGTGCTAGCGGGGGGCAGTCCGACTGCCAACTCCATACGCAACGTTCCACACTGATCGCTCGTACGGACCCGTCACGATACGAGCCGTGCTCGCGGCCGCGGCGGACTCCACGTCTCACTGTCAAAGCTGTGTCACGTGGCCTACAGGCTGTTGATGCTCTGGGGCGTGAGGTTCAGCAAGGTGAATGGCACACTCCGCCCGCTCGGGGAGACGGCGAAGATCTTTGGAGAATCGGTGGCCGAGAGTTGGACCGCCACGTGGGCGGTTGCCCCACCGGTGGCGACCGGAATCTCCAGCACCGGTCCCGCAGGTCCTGTTCGACAGGTGAGCCGACGCGGGCCTGCCACGGCTCTGAGGGTCAACGTCGTTGCTCCCGCGCCGTGGGCCTGGCACCGGAAGACCGCGGAATGGGGCCGCGCTATGTCCGACACCGGTGACAAGGCGACGTCGCCACTGTCGAGCACCGTCACCCGGAGGTCGTGCGGTATCGGCGGCAACCGAACTCTGGCCTCCCCCTTGCCTTCGGCGAGTGTCATGACGAGGTTCGTGGACCGTGAAGGCGCCTGGCTCAGGTGGAGGGCGCCGCCATCGATGCAGACGAGGCCGCCCGAATTGCGCAGGCGGACCGCCACACCGGCACCGCGAGCTTGGTAGGGGCCGAAGCACCCTGCGAACCAGCTGAGTCGCCTCAACCGGGATGTCGGCTGGTAGAAGAGAGCGGTCGAGTCGGGCTCCGTGATCGGTTTGTACCCCATGTGCAAGAGGAGGTCGAGCTTCCACAAGACGGACTCGTCGTATCGTCCCTCATCGGAGTCGTACCCCGGATACCAGGGCTCCAACGGCGCCACCAGGGCGTAGCGCCCCGTCAAGATGTTGTCGATGAACCACCGGGGCGTGTAACCGGCGGCCAGAATGTCGTTGACGTCCCCGGCGGGAGCCTCGGGAGCGCCCGGGGATACCGAGAGCGAAGGGTACTGCCCGTCGAAGACGGCTTCCCCTTTGTCTACTGCGGCCAGGAGGAAGGGGCTCATGCTGGCCCATGCGACGGTCTGGTGGAGGTCCGGTGCTCCGAGGCGATCGGGGAGGGCCTGTGAAAGAGGGTCGACGCCGGCGAGCAAGACCCCGCAGGCGAGGGAGGCCGCCGCCAGGCGTCGGGCCGAAGGGCGCAACAGCACAAGGAGCACGGCGCATCCCAGCGTCAGTGTCCAAACCGGTCCGGCAAGCTGGTTTGCCTCACCTCCGAGCTTGCTCTCGGCGAGGATGGCTGTGGGGATGGGACTGAGGGCGAAGACCACTGCGGCCACAGCCACAGAGCCGTGACGCCGCGTGGAGAGGTCATGTTTGACCAGCACTGACCACGCGAGACACAACACGACGACGGCCAAAGCCACCAGTGGCACGATCAGAAGCCGGAGGCTCGTGGTGATCTGTTGGCCGACTGCGGCCCAGCGCGCATAGCGCAACGGGTCGTTGACGAGAATGTCGTAGGCCCAGTCGTGGCTGGTCACCTGGAGGATGATCCCGAACAGCGCCGAGGTACCGAGGAACGTCATCAGGACCGTGGCCGGCCTGAGCCAGCGTCTCCAGGTCCCTGTTGCTCGGGGCCCGGGCACCCGTGGCACGACCAGAGTGATACCGGCGATGACGAGGCTGGGCACCAGTGTCGTTTGCTTGGTGAAGACCGAGAGGGTCAGGAGCAGGCCAGTGGCGTACATCTGCCTTCCGGATAGTGCAGTGGACGACAGAAGGGCTGTGAAGACAATGGTCGCCGACACCACGAGCAGACACCACGCCAACTGATCGGGACGGGCCTCGTAGAGGCCACTGATCGGCAGGCCCAGGATCGGCAACGCAGAGAGCCCACCCATCGACAACGCGACGACGAAGCTCGCGCTCACCAGCCGGCTCTCCCAACGCATCGTGGTGGCCCACAGCATCCGAATGATCGAGCCCATCGCCACCAGGGCTGCCACCATGGACAGGACCGGCCCCCACCCCTCCCACCAGTAGATCTTCAACAGGCCGGCGAACAACCACGTGAACACCGGGGTGTAGGAGAAACCCACAAACTCTGTCGCCGGGTTCCCGTACTGGAGGTGTCCCGTGGCCACCGCCTTGGCATCTTCGACGATGTTGTCGGAAAAGCCGGTGAAGGGATGGCGTACGAAGCAGATTCCCACCAGGTTGACTACCACCGCGGCCAGGAAAATTCCCGCCGACGCCGTCGCCCCCCAGAGCGGCAGCCGGTCGCGTAGGCGCCCCGCCGAGGAAAGTACGGCGCGGGGACCCGACTGTTCGCTCACCGCAGCCTCGTTCACCGGGATCGTCGCCCCATGGTTCCCCGTCAGTGCGCCCTGTCTTTCGTCTCCACATCCGCGGGAAACACGCGTCGGAAACGAGGGAACGCCGATCCTATCGTGCCAGAGTGGTCGACCTGAGGGACCACGTACCAGTGCGCACATCGTTGGCGCGGTTCGTCACTGCCCTCGGGACAGCATGCGCACGACCGACCGCGTCGGCGAGCCACATTGTTACCCTTGCTAGCTCAAATCATACCCCCGGAATTGGGGATTTCGAATCAAGACGAGACGACGATGTGCTCATGTCAGCGGCAGTGTAACGGTCCGGCTGTCGACGCATGTTAGAGGGTTAGCGTGCCCGTGAACGTTGTCGTTTCAGGGTTCGACACTCGACGGAGAAACGGTGATCGAACGCGCCGAGAAGCTCGGGCTTCTACACAGACAGGGGCTCGCGGGGCTCGCAGCGTCTCATAAATGCGCGCCAATCTACGGGACAAGGTACACGCTGTTATCGGCTGTCGACGACATGGCTTCGACACCACTCAAAGTGGGCCGTGTAGCACCGAAGCGCCAAACACTTCCGTTTGTGTCGAGTCCTTGAGAGTCCGCTCCGCCTGCCATCACGTAGGTGAAAGTAACCCCCGACGGCACGGTCACCGGCACGGGCACATCCCGATTCGTAACACCTCCGTCTCCCAGTTGTCCATGAGAGTCCTTGCCCCATGCATAGGCGCTTCCGTTGGTCAGAAGTGCCACCGTGTGACCGTTGCTGGTGAGATCGCCTCCTGCGTACAGCTCGCCAACGGGCCCAGGTAGGCCAACCACGCGAGTGGGCAGACGAATTTGGGTTGCGAACGAACCAACACCGAGCTGGCCGTACGGATTGGCTCCCCACATGTAGGCGTTACCTTCGGAGTCGACCGCTCCTGAGGTGACGTTTCCTGCCGTTATTGCAACGATCGGTGGTGTACCCGGTGGAAAATGAACAAGACTCGGCGTTCCACTAGATCTCGCGGCGCCGATACCCAACTGCCCATGACTGTTGTCGCCACAAGCTTCTACCTGCCCGTTGGCCATGAGCCAAATGACGTGGTCAAATCCACCTTGGACTGACATGGGTGTGGTGCTTGCGTGAGTTATGAGCGGGATCTTGACGGGTAGGAGTTCCCGACCAGCGCTTCCAATACAAAGAGACTTGGAATCATTGGCTCCCCATCCGTAGCCTTGGCCGTTTGCATCAATGGCAAACCCTTCGTTCTTGGCTTCGCCGATTGCTACGACCCCGACTCCTGGCGGAAGGGTGAGTAGGACTTGGACAGGGTTAGCTGACCATCCGCCGACGGAGCCATTACCGAGTTGGCCGTTGTTGTTGTCTCCCCAAGCCCACACGATACCGTCTGTTGGGCAAGCGCTTACCCCGCCAACACATTGAAGCGCGTAGCCCGATGAATTGCTTGCATCTACCGTGACGATGTCGTGCATCCCAGGGACAGGTGATATTCCCACCGCCCGATGTGCAGGGCCTCCCAAGTATAAGCCAGCCCGATAGACGTCCGAGCTCAAGAAAGGCGTTGGATCGTGCTTGGCGTTGTTGCGCGCCGCCGCTGAGTCCGCACCTGCCACCGAAACGACAACCGCGACCGACAGTATGAGAAGCACAACCGCCCGTTTGGTCATCGACGTACTCCCGTCATCGCAAACCCGCCTCGTCCCCATGGACGGTGTCGCCGAAATTACAGTGTTGTCCTTCCCCGGTCACATGGAACCCCCAGAATTGAGGAAATTGCGGTGGCTGACCCGAGATGGACCCGTCCGGAGAGGGGCCGTCGAGTTTTGCCCCTCTGGCTCTCGGTCTGGAGCGGAAACGCCCTCTCCGTGGCTAGGGGGCCGCGGAAGATTCCCAGGCGCTCGGATCGTTGAGATAGAGCCCGTACGCGCGGTCCACGGCCGCCTCCCCGCGTGGAGGGGCAGGACTGACTTGTCATAGCCGTCCGTGCAGGCGAGCCAAACGGCGACGGCCCACTCGTTCTCGCGCCGGCCAGTCCACCGCAAGCGGCACAAGGGGCTGGTCGTAGCCGTCGGGCAGGTGGCCTCGACGTAGGCGTCAGGATTGCGGAAGCGGACCCGCGCCTCGGTGAGCCGGGGGCAGCGGCTCAGTCGGTGGGCTTCGAGGCGTCGTACGAGATCGGAGCGGGCTCGGTCGGCGATGGGCACCGCATCGATGCTATGGACCCGGCTTTCCGTGTTGTCCGGGATGTTGGGGAAGCTGGGGGCGAGCACCTTCTTCAGGCAGTGTTCAGGCCAACGAACTCAACGCGCCGTGGTTGCCACCACCGACGACTGAGCGTTGACCTCGATGCAAATGGCGCGCTCTTCATCGAATCGTCGTGTATGACAGAGGGATCTGCCTACGAGTGGAGATCCAAAGCATTGTTGGCGGTGGCCGAAATCATCGCCACGCCACTATCGACCTTCAACGGGGCACTTGCCTGGGAGACACTCCCGGCACCCAGTTGACCTCTCGGTCCGCAACCCCATGTGTAGACCTCACCTTGGGTGTCGAGTGCCAGTGAGGAACAACCATCGGCTTCCACGCTGGTAAAGGTCACCCCGGCCGGGACCGTAACCTGCACGGGTGTGAATTCGTTCGTTGTCTTGCCGTCACCAAGCTCACTGCTTGAATCGTCGCCCCAGGCGTACACGGTGCCGTCGTTAAGGATGGCAAGACTGTGGCCATTGCCGATGAGGTCGCCGCCGACCGACAGCTCGACGGCTGGGAGAGGAAGAGAGACCTTGGTCGGACTCGTTACCCAGCCCTTGCTCGAGCCAACACCCGTCTGACCTTTGCGGTTGTACCCCCACATATAAACGTCGCCCGAGCTGTCGACGGCGCCGGATGTCGTGTTACCGGCACTGATCTGCACGATATTGGATAGGCCCACGACCCGCACTGGCACCATGCTGTTCGCGGTCTTTCCTGTTCCGAGTTGACCGAAGATGTTCTCGCCACAGGCCCTCACCGTTCCATCGGAGAGCAGCCAGAGTACGTGGTCCTGTCCACCTTGAACGGCGATGACGTCCGCGAGGCCAGGAATCATTACGGGCGTGTTCTGCGCAAGGCCGTTCCCGATGCAGAGGGAGCCATGTCCGTTGTTTCCCCACCCCCAACCCTGGCCGGTGGAATCAATGGCGAAACCTTCATCCCTGGCTTCGCCGATACTCACAATGTTGACGCCAGCAGGGAAGCGGACCTGAACCGGTTGATTGAGGGCCGTGCGCGTCTGTCCATTACCGAGTTGATCGTAGAGCCCGTCACCCCAGGCCATCACGATGCCGTCGGAAGGGCAGCTAGTGACTCCGCCCGGGCACTCGAGCGCGTAGTTGCTGCTATTGCTGGCGTCGATCGCCACGACGTTGGCGAGACCAGTGACTAAGTGGGGCGAGCGTTCCTCTGAGTGGCGACCACCTAGGTAGTCGCCCCAGCGAGCCACTGACCCGTGCGGAAAGACTGGGGCTGAAGGTGTTCCGTGGGTCCGGGCCTGTGCAGGAACGGACCAGCTACCAACGAGAACCACAACGACTGCCACGGCTATGTACGCGTACCTTTCGCTTCGGCGTCGTCTGCCGACCACGACCCCCACCTCTCGCCGGCTTGGCCCGTTACCAGGCCCGTCACCCTACCCCGCTCCAGCGACACGAGCAGTCTTTCAAGACATCTGGATGTTGTTGAAAGGCAAACAGGTCCCTTGGAACTTGACAGAAACGAGCCGTCCCCGAGTCCTTATCGATGGCGTCCAGAGCTCGCGAAACGGCGCCCAAAGTGTCGCAACACCTGATTAAACCGCGATCTGGAAGCCTCGGCCTCCTCACAAATGAGGATCTTGATTCGCCACCCAGGCGTACCGAGCTTCCCATGGCGTTGGCGACACTGATTCTTGGCAGTGTTCCTAGACGGGGGAGGCGCGCCGTCGTCTCCACGAGATGATGAAAGCGACCAGGAGGCCTCCGCCGCTGCCAGCGGCCAGCCCGAGACCGAGGGAGAAGGGGCCCGGCCAGTAGGTGAGTTGCACGGTGTGCCGACCCGCGGGGATGCGTGCCTGCAACATCGCGCCGGAGAACGGACTGAGCTGCAAAGGGTGACCGTCGATGGTGGCGTGCCACCCGGGCACGTCGGTCAGGTGGAGGCGGAGCTCCTGTCGAGTCGGACTGTCTGTGATGATCTTCCACGAGGCCGGGCCTGGGTGGGTGACGCTCACGGGCGTTCCGGGCACCCCGGGGTCGGGCACCGACCCGCCGAGGGTGGGAGTGAGGGTGGCCTGAGACGCACCCTGGACGTGGTACAGCGATTCGTCACCGACCCGCTGGTCGAAGACCGCCCCTCGGGGGCCCGGAGCCCCGGGGGGCTCCAGCACGAAGCCCACGCCGTAGCGACGGGCTTCTGTCGCCGAGGTGATGGCGGGACAGAAAACCGAGATCGGGCTTCCTCCCCCGGCGGGCTGCCCGGTGACATGCTCCCAGGAGTCGAAGAGGGCCTTCGGGGTCATCGGGTCGTAGACGTCGAACTCGTGGACGGCGAACGCCACGTTGACGTCCTGGGGGATCGCCACCTGGGGGGGGACGATGCACGAGCGGACCCCGACACCGACGACCGCAGCACCGACGGCATGTTCCAGAGCCACCTCTGCCGGTGTGGGTGTCAAATAGGTGGCGCTCGATGACGACAGCGACGCCCCCGCGCCCACCAGGACGGCGGTTTCCCCTGCGAGCAATGCCAGGCCCAGCCACGTTCCGATGCCGGCGCGAGGATGGCCCGGTGCTCGGGCATGCACCCGGCCACGCCGATGGGCGAACGCCAAGGCACCGACGACGCCGAGGCCGACTGCGGTCTCGACCGACGGCCATAGAAAGCTCCGCGCTCGGATGGCGGCATCGACAGGTGTGAGGGTGCCGCGGCCGACAAGCCACAGCACGACCAAGATAAACGCCAACCCCGCGACAGCATTCCTCACCCACCGGTGAACGGAGCGTTCGTGGTACGAGCGGACCACGACGTCTGCTCCCACCCCTGCCAGGACGGCGAGGGCGAAAGCCAGCACGAGCTCGCCGCGGTGCCAACGAACCCCGTACGGCAGCGCGTCCAGCAGTGCCGCCACCGGCGTCACGAAGACTACCGTCGCCATGACGGCGGCAACGACACCGAAGGCGACCACCTCCGGGTTTCGATGCCGACAAGCCACAGCCAGGACGACCAGCACCACGGCGATGACGCCGACGTAATTGGCGGACTGCAGGTAGTTGGTGTTGCCCGACAGGTAACCGAACCAGCGACTGCCCGCCACCGGCAGTCCGTCGAAGCCTTGGAGGATGAAGGACACGAGGTCATGGAGCGAGAGGGCCGGGCTGCCGGAAATGGTGGTTCGGATGGCCCCCGAGGTGAGCTGGAGGCCCGGAAGCAGCAGCGGAGCACCCAGAGCGGCTCCGGCGGCCGAGGCCAGCGCCAGGTCAACTGCCGGGCGAAGGATGGGACCCGATCCGCCCAACCATGGTCCTCTCAACCCGAGGACGACGACGGCGAACACCACAAGGCCCAGCGCCAGGAGAAAGAGGGCGTCGGGTTGTCCGGCGTAGATCGCCAGTGCCAGTACGACAGCGAAGAAGGCGACGGCTCGCACCCGCCGGTGTCCGCGCATGACGAGGATGGCGGCGGCGAACACCCATCCGATCCACGACAGCACCGACGCCACCGGCCACCCCAGCCATCCGATGAACTCCCCGCTGAGTTCGAAGACGGTGGCCGCCATGACACAGCCCAACACCCCGAGGCGCATCACCCGGCCGAGCACGTACACCCCGGTCCCGGCGATCACCAGGGTGGTCAGCACCTGCACCGTGAAGGCCAGGCGCAGCGGAGCGAGGTAGCCCAGCAGGGCGGGCACGCTGAACGCCGCCGACTGCCAGTTGAACGCCAGGGGCATGCCCAGGGCGCTGTACGGGTTCCACAGCGGGAGATGGCCATGGTGCACCTGGGTCCAAGCCAGAGCCGTCCACGGGATCATTTCGGTGATGATGTCGGCGGTCTGGCGGTTGTGAACCACCGTGCCCGGCTGTTGCGACAGCCCGTGGGCGGTGATGATGTCGAAAGGACCCAGCGATGATCCGTGCGCCAGGGCGGGTGCCATGACGGCGGCGGCCGCGGCGATCACCCATGCGATGCCGAGCGCGTCCTTGGTCCAGGGTGCAGAGCGCGCCCGGCGCCCCATCGCGGATTTGGTGGGCATTCTGTAGGGTACCGCCTCGCCATCGGGCCCGGTCGGCCAGTGCCGTGGCTCAGAGCGCCGGCTTCGACCTCGGCCAACGGGGGAGGCGTTGGGCGCGCCCGGCTCGCCCCAGCTTTCGATACGCCCGGATCGACCAGGCCTCGCGTGCTGTCAACCCGGCACTGATCCGCGTCGCCCTCCAGTCGGCCCAAGCCGACTCGAGCCGACGGCGCCGCGTGGCAGGGGCAATGGATATACCCGATCGCCGCAACACGAAGCTGAATTCGATCCCCGGGGGAAACTCGTCAGTGGGAATCGAACCGTCGACGAACTCCCAATGCTGGTCGAGGTTCTCGATTCCCCATCCGATGACTTCGAGGAACTCCGCCGAGTCCCAGCAGTGGACGTGGATGGATCGCTTGCGGAACCGCTCGAGGGTTTCCCGCTGCTCATCAGGAGTCTCGCCGAGGGGTTTGTCCCGATGGCGGAGCCACTCGACGAGGTGGGCTTCGCTGACCTCGTCTACGCCTGCCCGATGTTCGGCCACCAGGTGCGAAAGAGGTGTGGCCGGTCGACCGCGGTCCATGGTCCGGTGCCGGTCGGGGAGCAGGATGAGCGCGACACCCTCGGGCCTCAGCACGCGGTGGATCTCGGCGAGGAATCCCAGGGGCTCCGCCAGGTGCTCCAGCACGTGGCTGGCGATGACGAAATCTTGACTGGCGTCGGCGATGGGGGTGAGCCGATCCGTATTGAAGTCGGCGATCACGTCCGGTTCCGTGAATTCTCCTTCGGCTGCCAGCTGCGGGAAGAGGTCGCTGCTCTCTCCCGCCTTCCAGCGGTCGACGTACAGGACCCGGACACCGGGAAACGGGAGCTTGAACGGGTGGTGGCCGGGGCCCACTTCGATGCCCGAACCCACCAGATGCCGGGCCAACAATTGTCGAGGTTGTACCCGTTGCCGGTGACCTTCGGACACAGCCACCACGTCCCACCGCCCCCCGATCGTTCGACTTCGAACCCCCGATTCTATCGGTCGCCCTAGGCACGGCCCAGCCCGGCGCCACGGCCGAGACGCGATGTCAGGCCACGAACAAGGTCTTGCGTAGACGCTGAAGACCGGCCAGCTGGCGGGCCAGCTCGTCTTCGCTCACGTCCTGGCGTTGGCGCAAACGCTCACTCAGGGCGACCAGTCGCGCCACCTCGCGGATGCGCAGGGCGGTCTGTTCGCCGGCGCTGAGACGCCGCAACGCCCGATTGAACGCAGCATTGGCGTCGAGAGCACCGGTGAGATCCAGCTCGCGAGCGATCCCGGCAAAGGACCTGCCCTGATCACGCAGGAACAGTGCCTGGTCGTCGCGATGCACGTCGTGAGGCATGCCTCCGAGGCCTCGTGGCGATCGGGGCCCCGTTCCGACCGTGGTTAGATCGGGCGGACGCGCTTGGCCTGAAGACCCTTCGGGCCCTGCTCGGACTCGAAGTCGACTTTTTGGCCCTCGATCAGCTCGCGGTAGCCGGAGCCTTCGATGGACGAGAAGTGGGCGAAGACGTCCGGAGTGCCGTCGTCGGGGGTGATGAATCCAAAGCCCTTGGTGGCGTTGAACCACTTCACGGTGCCTGCTGCCATGATGTTGCCTCTCTATCTCCACGCTCGGGACACTTGCGGGAGACCATGTGGCAACCGGCAGCGGCGCGCAGCTCGCGTGAGATCCGGCTGCCCGCGTGACCCATTGTAGTCGATCTCGGGGGGTTTCGCGCCCCAGATCGCCTTTGCACCCGGTAGGGTGGAGCATCAACCGTCCCGACAGTGGCCGTTCGGCACTGCGGGCGCTCAACTTCCAAGACGATCCTGAAGGGCGCGCCGGCTCCGTTCTGCACATGCCTTCTCCGCGCCTGGTGCTCTGGCACGCTGTGCCGGTCGTGCTCGAGGGCGTCGTCGCCCCCCTGGCGGCCTACTACTGCGTGCTGCTCGTCGCCGGCTTTCGTGGTGCTCTGATCGGCGCCCTGATTTGGTCATACCTGATCGTGGCCCGCCGTCTGGTGCGCCACCAACGAGTCTCGACGCTTCTCCTCCTGGGCACCGTTCTGCTCACGATGCGAACCGTCATTTCGTTCGTGACGGGCAGCGTCTTCCTCTACTTCATCCAGCCCACGGCGAGCGCGTTCCTGGCCTCGCTCGTGTTGGTCGGTTCGGCGCTGCTCGGTCGACCATTCACACAGCGCTTCACGCACGACTTCTGCCCTCTGACTCCGGAACTGCTGGCTCGACCGACGGTCCACCGGTTCTTCGTGCGCGTGTCGTTCTTGTGGGCCGTCGCCATGTTCCTGAACGGGGGAGTGGTGCTCTGGCTCCTCCTCACGGCTTCGGCCGGCGCCTTCCCCCTGGAACGCACCGCCATCACGCTGTCGCTCACGGCAGCTGCCATCTTCTTCTCGGTGACGTGGTTCACGCGCAGCATGCGACGGGACGGGATTACGGTGAGCTTCGGCGCTCTGGTCCCGTCCGCACCGCCCTCCGCCTAAACGACCCCGGAGCCTTCCTGGGTGGGGCCTAGGAATTGCCGGCAAAGGGCGAACTCACAGGCGCTTGCCAGGAAGGCTTCGTACCATGCGTGCCGTCGTCTGGGAGCACCGGAGGTGCGGATGTTCGCGGTTGGGTATGCCTGGAACGAGTTGCGGCGACGGTGGAGTCGCACCGTGGTCACCGCCATCGGGCTGGCCGCCGGGGTGGGCCTCGTTATGGGGATCGTGGGCGTCTCCGATGGTCTGACCCAGGCCCAGAACAAGGTGCTGTCACCGCTGTCCTCGGTGGGGACGGACATCATCGTCACCCGGACGGTAGGCGCCACCTCGACTTCGGGTAGTGGCTCCACCACCACCACCACGACCACACCGACCGGCGGGGGGTTCGGTGGGGGCGGCGGCGGTGGTGGGGGCGGGGGGGGAGGGGGAGGAGCCGGAGGTTTCTTCGCCGCCGGCGCGGGGCGCGGCCTGGGCGGCGCCTCTGCCATCAGTCAACTGAACTCCTCGGACCAGGCCGCCTTGCTCAACGCCAACTCGTCGGTCCTCACCGACCTCTCCAAGCTTGGTCCCGCCGGGACCCAGTTCACCTATGACTTCTTCGTCCCGGGCACGCTCATCACGTTTCCCAGTGCGGCGGTCACCGACGTGGCCGCCGTGAAGGGCGTGACGTCCGCCGTCCCCGGCCTCTCGCTGCAAGCCCTGCACGAGACCGGGACGGTGCCCAGTGAGACCGACACCGTCACGACGGGCGGTCAGACCATCAGCTCGGTCCAGCGCCCGGCGCCGTTGACCGCCGCCGAGCAGGCCGCCGTCCAGGCGTGCTTCCAGGCGTCCGGCGCCTTCCCCTCGACCACCACACCAGCGGGCGGTACCTCCAGCACCACGGGTGCCGGCGGGAAGCCTGGCGCCGGGGCGCCGACGGGCGGAAGTGGAAGCGGTCCCACCAGGGGTGGCGGTGGCGGTGGCGCGTCCCGGGGGGGCAATTTCGGCGCCGCGTTCACCAAATGCCTCCCCGCGAGATTCCAGCAATACGAAGCCCAGGTGGTGGTGCCCGAGCAGACCATCACCCGGGTGCTGAACCCGCCGTCAACCAACACCGAGACCAAGAGCTACACCGTGGCCGGGGTGAACCCCGCAGACACGTCCACCGGCCTCATCACCACCGCCCAGGTGGTCTCGGGGAGGTGGTTCAGCGCCAAGCCGGCGGACGAGATCCTGGTGAACACCGCCTATGCCAGCACCAACGACATCAAGGTGGGCCAACAGCTCACCATCGACAAGACGACGTTCACCGTCGTGGGTCTCGTGAACCCCACTCTGACCGGTGACACCTCGGACATCTATTTCGACCTCCCGACCCTGCAGAGCCTGGCGTCGAACACCAACCGGGTGAACGAAGTGCTGGTCAAGGTGGCGAAGTCCTCCGACGTGAGTGCCGTGGCCGCCGCCATTCACAAAGAGCTGCCCGGGGCCCAGATCCTCACCTCGAAGCAGCTTGCCGGCCAAGTGACGGGAAGTCTGTCCAATGCCCACACCCTCGCCACCCACCTCGGTGGGGCGTTGGCCATCATCGTGCTCCTTGCCGCCTTCCTCATCGCCGCACTCTTGACGTTGTCGAGCATCGCCAAGCGAGTCCGGGAGATCGGCACGCTGCGGGCGATCGGATGGTCGCGGGGCCGTGTGGTCCGTCAGATCGTGGGCGAGACGGTGGGCATCGGGATCCTGGGAGGGATCGTCGGAGTGGCCGTGGGCGTGGGCGTATGCGCCCTGATCGGTGCCGTGGGCCCCGCGCTGAGCGCAACGAGCTCGTCGGCCGCGGTCGGAGCTTCGAGCGTGGGGACACTCTTCCATCAGGCCACGACCGCCTCGATGTCGAGCAAGATCCACCTCCGGGCGCCGATCGACATTGGCATCGTGCTGCTTGGACTGGGCTCTGCCGTGGTCGGCGGACTTCTGGCCGGGGTTGCCGGTGGCTGGCGGGCATCACGACTGGCGCCGGCCACGGCGCTGCGGGATCTGGGATGAGCACGCCCTCAATCGACGGACCGGGCCCGGTGGAAGGAGCACGATCGATGGACGAAGACGTCACGCGGGAGGCGACACCCTCGGTGGCCGACGCCCAGGGGGACCGCACGGCCCCGGAGCACGACACGGGCGTGGTGCCCAACGGGGCTCTTTACGAGTTGCGGGGGGTGGAACGGCGCTACATGCGGGGCAGCACGCCGGTGCTGGCCCTTCACGACGTCGACCTCGACATCCGCGCCGGGGAGTTCGTCTCGATGGAGGGGCCCAGTGGATCGGGCAAGAGCACGCTCCTGCAGCTCCTGGGGGCGCTCGACACCCCGACCGGCGGGACCATCCGCTTCGAGGGCAACGAGATGGGCTCGGCCACCGATGCCAGCCTGACCCGTATCAGGAGTAGGGAGATCGGATTCGTCTTCCAGCAATTCAACCTCATCCCGACCCTCACGGCTGCTGAGAACGTCGGCATCGCCATGATCCCGCACGGTCTCTCGAGGGCCGAGCGCCGGGAACGCTCCGCCCAGTTGCTGGAGCGGGTTGGGCTGGGAGGGCGTCTCGACCATCTGCCGTCGCGTATGTCGGGTGGGGAGCAGCAACGCGTGGCCATTGCCCGGGCGCTGGCGAACCGACCCCGGGTGATCATCGCCGACGAGCCGACGGGCAACCTCGACTCGGCCAGCGCCCAGGGTGTCATGTCGCTGCTCACCGAGTTGCGTGCTGGAGAGGACGCCGTGACCATCGTCGTGGCCACCCACGACGATGAAGTGGCCAGCCACGCCGGGCGCCGGGTACGCCTGCGTGACGGCGCCGTCGTCTGACTCCCGTCGCGCCTCCCCGGACGAGAGGACCGAACCTTCGGTCGCGGGTGACTGACCCTCGTCGCGTCGTCGGCACCTGATCGGGACACCCGACAAATACCCAGTCGCCAACAGGGCGAATTCCAGCCGTCGAGTACGGTTGGATACCGTGGTTGTGACCGAGGGAGAGGTGCGCGCCCGGGCTCCGGCCAGCGACGTCGATGTCGGTGCGCCTCACCGGGGTTCGAGGTCTATGCCCGCCATGGCAGGCGCCCTGGGTGCGTATCTCCTCGTGGCCGTGGTGGTGTGGTGGCACGTCTGGACGGGGCATCCCACCTCGGTGGCGCCCTGCGGTTGCTCGGACTCCGCCCTCGTGACGTGGTTCTTGGCGTGGCCGGCGCACGCGCTGCTCCACCTGGTGAACCCCTTCTACTCCTCGGCGATGTTCCACCCCGTCGGGATCAATCTGCTGTCCAACGCCAGCTCGCTGGCTTTTGGCGTGGTGCTCGCCCCTGTCACCTGGCTCTTCGGACCGGTGGCGACACTCAATGTCGCCGCCACCCTCGCCCCCGCGCTGTCGGCGTTGGCCATGTTCTGGCTTCTTCGCCGGTGGGTTCAGTGGTCGCCGGCGGCGTTCGTGGGTGGGCTCATTTACGGGTTCTCTCCCTTCGTCATCACCAGCCTGGCCGTCTCGCATCTCATGACCGGCGCGCTGATGCTTCCGCCTCTCATCGTGGCGTGCCTCGACGAGCTGCTGGTGAGACAGCACCGTCGGCCTCGGCGCGTCGGGATGGTTCTCGGTCTCCTCGTCGTCGCGCAGCTTTTCCTGGGTACCGAGCTGCTCGCCATCATGGCCGTGGCCGGCACCGTCGGTCTGGCGGTGCTGGTTGGATACGGTGTGGTGTCCGAGGGCCGAAATGTCACCCGACGGCTCCCCCACGCGCTTCGTGGCTTGAGCGCCGCGGCCGCGGTGGCCATCGCCGTCGTGGCGTACCCCACGTGGTTCGCCCTGCGCGGCCCGGCCCACCTGTCAGGGCAGCTGTGGGGACCACAGGGTCCGGGGCAGGCCATCTCCTCAGTGTGGGCTGGTCTTGCCCCCGCAGTTTCGCAATCTCTCCAGGTTCGTGCCGAGCTGGCCGGCTACGCGGGCCGCCCCCTTCCAGCGCCTGAGTATCTCGGGCCGGGCCTCCTGTTGGTGATGGCCGTCGGGCTCGGGGTGTGGAGGCGGGACCGTCGCCTTTGGTTCTTCAGCGCCTTCGGGCTGATCGGTTTCGTCCTGTCGATCGCGCCCCACACGGTTTCGATCTGGGTGCCATGGAACGTCTTGGCGCACGTCCCCGTTATTCAGAACATCATCGCCGTCCGCTTCACTGCGGTCATCGTCCTGTGTGCGGCCTCGTGCGTCGCCATCATCATCGACCGGACCTACAACGCGGCGCGCGCCTTAGGCAGTGGGCGTGGGTTGAGCGTCGGGGCGGTGACGTACCTCGCCATCGTCGCCAGCGTGGCCGTGGCCGTCGTGGCAGTGGGCCCCATGGCCCAAGCGGAATCGGTCGCCCTTCCGTTGAGGGTCCAGCCGGTCGTGGTGCCTCGATGGTTCAGCCAGACCGTGCTGCGTCAGCCCGATCGCGGCTCCGTAGTTCTGGCCTACCCGTTTCCCGGGGACGCGGCGGGACCGGCGTTGATATGGCAGGCCGACGACGAGATGAGCTTCGCCATCGCCGGAGGAGGCGGTCCTGAAACCTACGTCCGCCAACAAGGACGAGCAGGCGCGGGGTACGCAGTGCTCGAGACCGACACCTTCTCCTATTCGTGGGCGGATGCCACCGCCTCGAACGACCGGGCGGTGCGCAACGCCTTGGCCGGCTGGGGTGTGACCACGGTCGTGATCCCGGCGCCGCAGTCCGTGCCTCTCAGTGAACGGGGATGGGGGTCGGCCGTTGTTGGCGCCGTTGGGCTCATCACCGGAGTGCTCGGTCGGCTCCCCACCATCGAACACCAGGCACTGGTGTGGAGCGATGTTCAGTCCCCGACGAGGCCCGTCGTGCTGGCGGGGTCAGGGTTCAAGCGCTGTGCCCTCATGGGCTCGGGCTCGGCGCCCTCACTGCTGTCGGAGTCGCGTTGTGTCCTGGCTGCTTCTCGGCCGCTGCGCTGAGTCGCCGGCCACGGAGCCCCCTGCGAACGCGGACGACGATCGGGAGCACCACCAGCCCGACGACCACCACGGCGGCGAAGGTGACTCCAGCACGGAATGCCGTGGGCAGGTACCGCAGCTCGATCGTGTGGTGTCCCGGCGGGACCGGCGCCTGCAGCATCACGTTGCCGTAGCGCCGCAACGGCAACGGTCGTCCGTCGATGGTGGCGTGCCAGCCCGGCACGTCGGTGAGGCGCAAGCGCAAGACGGCGCTGCGGGCCGAGCGGGTCACGAGCCGCCAGGCGGCGGGGTCGGGATGCACGACGGCGACCGGGGCTCCGAGGGCATCGAGCGAGGGCAGGGCCCCCGATGGCGCCAGCGGGACCAGGGTGGCCGGGGCGGCGCCGGGAATGCGGTACAGGCCCTCCCCGCCGACCGTGCGTACCAACACCGAGCCGGTTGGACCCGGTGCACGTGGGGGTTCCAGGACGAAGCCGACCCCGTAACGGCGCGCTACCTGCACGCTGGTGACGGCAGGACAGAAGACCGAGAGGGGGACGGTCTTCGGGGGGTGCTGGCCGGGCGGCTGCCCCACCTCTGCAGGCCAGGAGGGGCTGTAGGCCTGGGGAATCAACGGGTCGTACGCCGCGAACTCGTGGAGTGCGAAGGCGACGTTGGCGTCGGGAACGGTGCCCAATTGCCCAGGGGTGAAGCAGGTGCTTTGCCCCAGTCCGACCAGAGCGGAGCCCACCGTGTGCCCCAGGGTCACCTCGGCGGGCGAGGGCGCCAGGAAGCCGGGGCTCGACGACCACAACGACGCGCCCGAGCTCACCAGGAACGCTGTCTCGCAGGCGAGGAACACCCCCGTGGCCCATAGGCCTGCTCCGAACCGCCGGGGAGACGTGTGGGCGGCCCTCCCCGCCCGACGACCTGCCATGGCGAGGCCGGCGATGACCGCCAGTCCGAGCCCCACCTGCACGGACGGCCAGATGAAGCTCCTGGCGCGAATGGCGCTCTCCGCCGACGGGAGCCGACCACGGCCGAAGGCGAAGAGGAGCAACAAGATCACCCCCACGGCCGCGAACCCGGACGCGGCTGTAGACAGAGTCGCACGCCGGGAGTAGTTGCGGACCACAACGTCGGCGCCGACGCCGGCGAGGACGGCGAGGGCGAAGTCCAATGGGAGCAGGGCGCGGTGCCATTGCACGGCGTTGAGCACGAAAGGAGGGATGACCACCAAACCGGCGGTGACGATCACGACCGCACCGAGGGCCACGATCTCGGGTCGGCGCCGGCCACGCGAGAGCGAGGCGCCCAGCGCCACGACGGCGAGCACCACGGCGATCACTCCGACGTAGGCGGCGGATCGAATGTAGAACGGCGGCCCGAACCAACGCGTGCCCGCCAGCGGCAGGCCGTCGAAGCCCTGGAAGACCACATACGTCAGGTTGCGCAAGGGGAGTGCTTGGCTGATGCCCTTGCCGCCCCTCACGGAGCCGGCCAGGAGCTGCACGCCCGGCAACAGCAACGGCGCCCCCAGCCCGGCCCCGGCCACGGTCGCCACCGCCAGGTCGAGGACAGGGACACGGATTGATCCCGAACCGCCGAGTCCCGAGGTCCGGAGCAGGAGCAGGACGGCCACGAACACCGCCAGTACGGCGGCGAGCAGGATGAGGGCGTCCGGCTGCCCCGCATAGATCGCCAATGCCACCACGATGGCGAAACAGGCGATGGCCCGGAATCGGCGACGACCCCATACGACGAGCAGCGTGGCCGCGAACAACCAGCCCGCCCAAGACATCACCGACGCCACGGGCCAGCCGAGCCAGGCGAAGAACGAGCCGCTGAGCTCGTACACCGTGCCGGCCAGGGCGCAGCCTATGGCGCCGACGCCGAGGAGACGGCAAAAGGCGTACACCCCGGTACCCGCCACGATCAGCGTCACCGCCACCTGGACGGTGTAGACGAGGTGGAGCGGGAACAAATAGCTGACCACCGCGGGCAGGCTGAACGACGCTGCCTGCCAATTGAACGCCAGTGGTGTGCCCAGCGCGCTATAGGGGTTCCACAGGGGCAACTGACCGTGGTGCACCTGGGTCCACGAGAGTGACGCCCACGGGATCATCTCCGTCACTTGGTCGAAAGCCTGACGATTGTGTACGACAACGCCGGCATGCTTGGACAGCCCGAACTGTGAAAGCCAGTCCGACGAACCGAGCGACATGCCGTGAGCCAACGCCGGGGTCAGCACGGCACCCGCGGCCACCACGACCCAGGCGATACCGAGAACATCGGGAACGAACCGACGAAGCCCGGGGGACCGGCCAGTCGGCGAGGTCTCGGTCATTGGCTAAAGGTACGGGATGGGCGCACCCGGGGGACCGCATAGGGTCACCGGGGTCCACGGGGCGGCTGGTGCCGGCAAGTCGGCCAGGGGACAAGCGCACAGCGCAGCGAGGGGTCCACCGTGGGTTCCGACTTTCGCCAAGTGAACCACCACGCATCGGAACCGTCGTATCCTTTGACGGTCGCGGGCCCGCAGGGTCCACCGGGCACGGTGTGGAGCGGCGAGCCGGCCGATCGAGTGATCCCGAGCATGCGAAAGGCAGGGGACTTGCGAGAGGTTTCCAGCGACCTGGACCCGCATCCGGGCACGCGGGGCCGCCCGCCGCCAACCTCACCCCCTGCAACTAGTCGTGTCCCGCGAGGGCGCTCCTGGCTGCGGGACGTTCTCGGGCTGCTCTGGGTGCTCGCGGCTGCGGGCGCGGTCATGACCCCTGCGTTGTTCCACGGTGCCTCGCTCGGCCCCTTCGACTACCTGTCGAAGTTCGGCCTCGCCCAACAATCCGGAGTCGTCGTCCACAATCCCTCGACCGCCGACCAGATCAACGAGTTCATACCGTGGTCGACCCTGGTGTGGACCCAGGTCCACCAGGGCCACCTCCCACTGTGGAACCCCTACAGCGCACTGGGAACGCCCCTGGCGTTCAATTGGTCCTCGGCGCCGTTCAGCTTCCCGACACTGCTCGGCTACCTGTTCCCGGTCCGCCTGGCTTTCACCGTCCAGATCCTGGCCACCCTGGTCATCGCCGGGACCGGGGTATACGTCCTCGGCCGGGTGCTGGGATTGGGAGTCCTGGGCTGCGTGATGGCTGCCACCGTGTTCGAAACCAGTGGTTCGTTCGTGGGGTGGCTGGGTTGGCCCCAAGCAGAGGTGATGTCGTGGTCCGGCTGGCTCTTCGCGGCTGCCATCCTCGTGATGCGCGGTCGCCATCGCAGCCGTGACGCCGTGTTCCTGGCCGTGGTGAGCGCGTGGGCGGTCTACGCGGGGCAACCCGAGACCCTTCTGCTCTTGCTGGTGGCACTGCTCGTGTTCGCGGCCGTGCTGCTGGCGCTGCGGACGTCTCGGCTCCGAGGGTCCGGACCGATCACCCGCCCCGCCGGCGACATGGCCGTGGCCTTGGCGGCCGGGCTGGCATTGGGTGCCCCGTTGCTGTTGCCCGGCTACCAGCTCAGTGGGACATCCATCCGTCATTTCGTTCCCTCATCTCCCGCGCTTCCGTTCCACGATCTCCTCCATGTGGTGTTTCCCGGGTTCGACGGGTTGCCGTTGGCCAACAGCGCGTTGTCGAGCGGGTTCTTGTATTTCGAGACGGCGGCCTACGTCGGGGTGATCGCCCTCGTCCTGGCCGTGGCGGCGGTCGCCGTCCGCTGGAGGAGCCCGGAGGTAGTGGCGCTCGGTGCCGCCGTCGCGATCACGGCGGCACTCTCGTTCGTCGGGCCCCTGGTGTCCTTACTCAACAAACTCCCGCTCTCGGCGGGTATCCAATGGAACAAAGCGCTACAGCCGATGGACTTCGGCATCGCCGTGCTGGCCGGCGTGGGGTTGGACGTCCTCGTGCGGTCCCATGCCAAGCGGGCCGTACGATCCTGGCTCTTTGGCGGTTTCGCCGCCGCCGGCCTCATGCTGGCGGCAATCTGGATCTTCGACCGCGGGCACTTGCCTTCCGCCGCGGCTCGTTTCCGCGCCGAGAGCTTCATCTGGCCGGCGGTGGCGACGCTGCTCGGGCTGGTCGTGGTGGGGATGCTGGCCAGGGCGCACCGGCGAGTCCCGCGCCATCAGGTGGCTCGCCGGTGGTCATGGTTCAGCGTCGGACGAACGACCGGGCTCGTGTTGATCGTCTTTCAGACGGCGTTCCTCGTCACCTCGGGGGCGCCTCTCATGTCCTCGAGCTCGAGCTTCTTCACTTCGACTCCCGCCGAGATGGCTCTGGAGCACGCCGTGGGGTCGTCGGTGGTGGGGTTCGGCACGCCGTGCACCTCCCAGTTGGGGATCCTGCCCGATTCCAATGTCGTCTACGGGGTCCACGAGTTGGACGTCTATGACCCCATACTCCCGCGCGTACTTCAATTCCTGGCGAGCGGCCACGGGCCAGAACCCGACGTTTTTCATCGTCATCTTTTGCCCCGACGTGACCAACGCCACCGTGGCCCGTCGTTTCGGGATCGGCTATGTACTCGAGCCGGATGGAAGTCCGGGACCCAAGGGGGCCGTCTTCGATCTGGAGGTCGGGGACCACGAGGCGCTCTACCGGATCCCCGGGGCGGCCGCAGCCACCCTGACCCCGGTGGTTGCCGACGGGGCCCTCCCGTCACCCGACGCCGCCGGCCGGGCCGTACCGGTCACCCATCCCGACCCGGCATCGTGGAAGCTCGAGACCGACTCGGCCACCACCGAGGTCCTGCGGCTACGGCTGACCGACGTGCCGGGCTGGCACGCCAGCATCGACGGGCGACCCTTGAAGCTCCAGCGGTTCTCCGGGGTGATGCTCCAAGCCGTGGTCCCCCCGGGACGACACACGATCGAGCTGCACTACTGGCCCACGGCCTTCACCGTGGGCATCGTCCTGGCCGCCTGCAGCGCCCTGGGGCTCGCCGTGGCTCTCGTGATGGGAAGGGCCAATCGTCGGAAGAAGGCCGGCGTCAACGCGTCCACC
The DNA here is from genome assembly GCA_963731665.1 of uncultured Acidimicrobiales bacterium. Lineage (GTDB taxonomy): Bacteria > Actinomycetota > Acidimicrobiia > Acidimicrobiales > UBA8190 > Chersky-840. Next base: position 94,296 of record CAVSWP010000012.1, read on the forward strand.
GGACAGGTTCCCTAGCCAAAGGCGGCGATTTCCTCGGCTTCCGTGGACACAGCCGCGCCGAAGCGCATGAAGATCTCCAGTAGCGAGTCGTCCGTCCAATCGAGCGAAGCGATCTGCTGGGTGGTCTCGAAGACGTCGCGTGAGAACTCGTCGCGTCGCGCCTGGTACTCGCCGAGGGCACCGGTCATCGAGGTGCCGTCGAGCCCGGCGTGGATCGCGTTGGCCAACAGCTCGGCGTCGCGGAAAGCGTCGGTCATGCCGTGTCCGGTGACCGGGTCCTTGTGGTACCCAGCGTCGCTGACCAAGGCCCAGCCTTCCCCCCACGGTTTGCGGAAAAATCCCGGGATCGTGCGGAAGGCGAAAGAACGCGACTCACGGGTGCCTTGGCGCACCCATTCCCCGAGGCGGGGGCTGCCCATTGCGACGTTGGCGGCGTAGACCGTGTCGATATCCTCCCGAGAATCGAGGAACTCGTGGTCGTCCTTGCCCGCGAACAAGCAGACCTGGCCGTCGTTGGTGGGGAACAGACCCACAAAGCGGCGCTGATTGAAGGCCAGCTCCACCTGTCAGCGGGAATGCCGCTGAAGTAGGCGTAATGGCCGCTTCCCCGCCCGGGCCGCTCGTCATAGACCTCGGCCTCCGTCGCCTTGGCCACCAACGAGTGCGTGCCGTCAGCGCCGATGACGATGACGGCCCGCTCCTCGACCGATTTGCGCTCCTGGTCGCGGCCTTCGATGCCGACGACGCGTCCGGCGTCGTCGCGCAGTAATCCCGTTACCGTGACGCCTCGACGGCGGCGTCGACCAAGACCTTGTCCAGGACGGTACGGCGGGGAGATACGGTGCCCCCTCCCTCCTCGACCGGCAGCGGGTCATTGAACTGGTTGGGACCGATCGTGAGCGTGAACGACGACACAAAGGGGACGTTGGTGGCGAGAACTCGGCCCAGGAGACCCCACCGACGTAGCTGGATGACCCCACCCAGCGTCACGCAGTGGGTGGAGACGGTGTCGCTCGGGAAGTGGGCCCGGTCGACCATGAGGACCCTATGGCCCTTCTCGGCGAGCAGCCGGGCCGTAGAGGACCCGGCGCACCGGGATCCGACGACAATGGCGTCATACATGGTGCCTCCCGTAGCATCTGGACCCGGGCAAGGGCGACTGACTACGAAGCCTCGGCGACTTTCTTGACTTGTTCGAGGGTGCGGAGCATGTCACGCCGGTTGCGCCGTTCCCGCAGGTACCCGCCGAGCGGGCGCCAGATCTTGGTGAAGACGTTGTCGCCGAGGTCGAATGACTCGGTGACGTCGGTGCCTCCATCGTCCCTGGCGCGAAACTCGTAGCGCCAGGTGTTCACGGGCCGGTCGCGCATGATGACCGCGAACTCGAAGACCTCACCGGGCACGCACTCGGTGATCTTGCACGTGGTCCAGTACAGGACCGGCCAGTTCTCGTTGCGCTTTACGTGGCCCCGGTACCGTGCACCCACCTCCGGGCCAGTGGCACCGTCGATCCACTCCGCCTCGATCACCTCGGGGCTGTACTGGCCCATCTTCGTGATGTCGGAGACCAGCCCCCAGACTCTGTCCGGTGGCGCGTCGATGTGCAGAGTGACCGCAGCGCGCATGTCGTATACCTTAGAGCGCTCGGCGACGACCGTCACCTGCACACGATCACAGGCGGGATCACCGGTGCGGAGTCGACGACACCGCGCATCGTCGTTCAGCGGTCTATGCGCTCGTCTTGGGCTTGTCCAAGGGGACCCGTGGGGTCTAAGAGGGCACGCAACGCCTGGGTGTAGAGATCGAGCGCGGCCCGGCCAGTGGAGGTGAGCCGCACCGAGGTGCTCTGCCGTTTGCGATGGTTGGTCTTCTGCGTCTCGACATTGCCACCCTGTTCGAGCTTGCGGAGGTGGGTGACGAGGTTGCCCGATGTGGTGTTGAGCAGTTCCTGCAACCGCGGGAACGTCAGGCTGTCCCCGACCGCGAGCGTGCTCAACGTGACGAGCAACCTGAGCCGAACCGGCGCATGGAGCAACGGGTCCAGATCGCCTTCCACAAGTGACAGGTCAGGTGTCGTCATGACTGTTTCTTGTACGTTTCGTACAGGGCGGCGATGAGGAATCCTCCTCCACCGGCGATGGCCATGATCAGATCGAATGTCACGACACCGAACATCACGGCGACGCCGATCGTCAGTGCGAGCCAGGCACCAACGACGAACATCGTCCAGTTGTTCCACAGTGCCCCGCCCACGAGGTACATGACGCTGACGACGAGCACGGGCCCGGCCGAGGCGAACAGCCCGATCACGGCTGCAGACGCTCCGGCATGGATGAGCCAGGCGTCCCAGCCGGCGAGTAGCGGGAGCTAGTCGGTCTGCGGCGCCGACCTCATGCGGCTGCGGAGGTCGCGGTGGACGCGTTGACGCCGGCCTTTTTCCGACGATTGGCCCTTCCCATCACGAGAGCCACGGCGAGCCCCAGGGCGCTGCAGGCGGCCAGGACGATGCCCACGGTGAAGGCCGTGGGCCAGTAGTGCAGCTCGATCGTGTGTCGTCCCGGGGGGACCACGGCTTGGAGCATCACCCCGGAGAACCGCTGGAGCTTCAAGGGTCGCCCGTCGATGCTGGCGTGCCAGCCCGGCACGTCGGTCAGCCGTAGCCGCAGGACCTCGGTGGTGGCCGAGTCGGTCTCGAGCTTCCACGATGCCGGGTCGGGATGGGTGACCGGTACGGCCCGGCCGGCGGCGTCGGGTGACGGGAGGGCCCCGTCGGCAACCACCGGGGTCAGGGTGGCTGCGGCCGCCCCGGGGATCCGGTAGAGCGCCTCGTGGTCCCCGACCTCCAGATCGAAGACGGCCCCCTTGGGTCCCGGACTTCCATCCGGCTCGAGTACATAGCCGATCCCGAAACGACGGGCCACGGTGGCGTTGGTCACGTCGGGAGCAAAGATGTACTGCACGCCCCCCGCCTGTCCGGTGGCGGCCTGCCAGGAGTCGAAGTAGGCGTGCGGGACGACGGGGTCGTAGATGGCGAGCTCGTGGACCCGGTCGATGATGTTGACGTCGGGCACGATCCCGAGACTGGGGGAGACGGCCGAAGGTGTCCCGAATCCCACCAGGGATGACCCCACGGCGCGCGTCAGGGTCACTTCAGCTGGCGTCGGGCGCAGCACGGTCGAGCTCGATGACCACAAGGGTGCCCCCGCGCTGACCAAGAACGCCGTCTCGCACACGAGCAACGCCAGTCCCGCCCAACGGCCCACCCCAATCCGCGGCCATCGACCCAGTGCCTGGTGCCGGGGGACACGCTTGTGAACGGCACGGAGGACTGCCACCACGACCAGGCCAACCAGTGTCGCCACCACGGGCCAGATGAAGCTGTGGGCTCGGATGTGCGCCTGACGGGGGGCAAGGTGACCGCGCCCGACGGCCCACACGGCGGCCAGGACGAGGCCGGCGACGACGAAACCACCACCGACCCAGGCCCGGACAAGGGGTTTGGCGTGTGAACGGACGACGACGTCCATCCCGACGCCCGCCAGAACCGCGAGGGCGAAGTCCATCGGGAACAGGGCGTAATGCCACTGAACCTTCCCGATGAAGGGGAGGCTGTCGATGAACGAGAGAACGGGGGAGCCGAAGGCCACGACGGCCGCCCCCACGGCCACAACCCCGAGGGCGAAGACAGGCGGTCGGCGCCAGCGGACCGCCAGGGCGGTGGCCGCCAGGACCAGGGCGATCACCCCCACATAGGCAGCGGTCTGGACGTAGTTGGCGGTCCAGTTGCCGAACCACGGGGCGCCGGCCACGGGAACCCCGTCGAACCCCTGGAAGATCACGTAGGTGAGGTCATGGAGGGGGAGTGGGTAGTCGACCTTCACCACACTGCGAGTGGACATGCCGGTGATCTGCACACCGGGGAGCACGAGCGGGGCGGCCAGGGCCACCCCAGCGACGGCAGCCACGGCGACGTCAAGGGCGGGGCGGACGACGGGCTTCTTGCCCCCCAGCGGAGATGCCCGCAGCGCGAAGAGCACGATGGCGAACACCGCCAACCCCGAAGCCATCACGATGCCTGTCTCTGGCATCCCGGCATATATGGCAAAGGCCACCACGACGGCGAGAAAGGCGATATCGCGAGCCCGGTGACGGCCCCTGACCACGAGGATGACGGCCGCGAACAGCCACCCGACCCAGGACATGACCGATGCGTTGGGCCAACCGAGCCATCCCATGAACGACCCGCTCAATTCGAACACCGTGGCCGCCGTCACACAGCCCCACACATTGAGCCTCAGCACCCGGCCGAGGAAGTACACGCCCGTGCCGGCGATCACCTGGGTGACAAGAACCTGCACGGTGTACGCCAGGCGAAGAGGGAAGAGATAGCCGACCAGCGTGGGGACGCTCAAGGGTGCGGACTGCCAGTTGAAGGCCAGGGGCATGCCGAGGACGCTGTAGGGGTTCCACAGGGGCAGGTGACCTTGGTGGACCTGGGTCCACACCTGAGTCGACCACGGGATCAACGCCAGCATCTGATCCTCGGTGCCCCAGTTATGGACCACCTTGACCCCGGCATGCTGCGTCAGGCCAAGTTGCGACAAGATGTCCGACGGGCCCAGGTAGATGCCGTGGATCAACGCCGGGGTCATGACCGCCACCGCTGCCGCCACCACCCACACCACTCCCAGGACGTCTCGTGCCCAGGGAGCGCCTCTTTGGCGCCGGGCCGGGCGGGCGAGCACGGGCGCCGCGGTTGCCGGAGGTGCCGGATCAGCGACCGTGGATGGGGTTGGCGATGGCAAGGACTCGGCCCTTTGCGGAATTACGCTTGGGCTTGATCGGTCAGACAGCTCACCATGGTGGTGCTACATGGTCGTGGGCCGAGGGCGCCCACGACACCTTGCCAATGACCGCGCACAGCTCTTGAGGCTACTACAGGGCTTCGGTTTTACCGTAGGCGGGTCCGAGCGTCGGGAACGCCGAAAAGCCGGGCGTCGGGCGTCGGCAGGTCAACGTTGGACCGTTCCCACCAGGAAGAGGGACGAGCCCGTCTTCCAGCGACGCCGCAGCGCCAGTGACGCGCTACCCAGTCCGTAGAGAAGGTCGTTGACGAACCCCGGGAGGTCTGGGAACTCTGCGTCCTCACACAACGCGTCGCCCGCAGAGGTGGACTTACGGCGTGCCCGCACAGAGGCGAGCGGAACCATCTCGGGAAAGAGGAAGCTGGTTTCGTGCACGACCAGGGGGAGCCCCTTCATGCAGTCGAGGAGAGTGTTCCGGTCGTAACGCCGGAAGTGACCCAGGGCCACATCCCACTGGGACCACAGCCGCGGCAGCGCGGGCACCGTGAGCAGCAGCGTGGACCCTGGTGCCATCTTGGCGACGAGGTTTTCCATGAAGACCCGGTCTTCACGTTGGTGTTCGAGGACGTCCAGAAGCGTGACGAACTCGGCACCGCCGTAGTCCGCAGAGTCGCCCACGTCGGCGTCGGCGCCGTACCGCACGCGCAGGAATTCCCGGAGCGATTCGATCGGCTCCACGAACCGATAGGTCGCCTCAGGCCGGTCCTCGCCCAGGAAGGTGCCGAGGAGCCCCGCTCCGGCCCCCACGTCCACCAGTTGGAAGGGACCCTCGGGGAGATAGCCACGCACGGCCCGCCATCGCAGCCGTTGCCAGAAGAATCGGCGTGAGTGCTCAATCTGGCGGCGGAGATGTGCTTCCAGTGCCTCGGTCAAAGCGTCCCTCCAATCCGGCCAGCGAGATCCCCCGTGAATGGGAGAACACCACAAAGAGGACCACAAAATTGCCCACAGCGAGGAACGACAAGATGAGGGTACAGATCAATGTTGCCGTTGCCCATCCGGGAATGGCGGCATGGGTGAACACCCGGATCACCACCACCGCCAGAGAGGCGAGGATACCGACTCCGAAGATGACGGAGAACGCGCCCAGGGCCCGCACGGCGATGCGGTCCGTGAAAGGCATGAGCATCCGGAGACCGTGCATCGACAAGCTGAACAGGTTCATGCGGGAGCGGCCGGCGTAGCGTTCGCCCCGCGGGCAGGGAACCGACGTCACCGGGATGTCCAGGCTTACCAACGAGGAGGAGTAGCAGAGGTCGAAATAGGGGTGGCGCAGCATCCGCCGAGCGAGCCACCCGCGGTACGCCGCGTAGTTGCCGCTGCGGACGGTCACGCCGGTCAGGGAGCGGAACATCAGACGGAAGAAGAAGTACATCGTCTTGAACTTGAAGGACTCCCGGCGCTTGGTGCGACGTGCCACACACAGCGTCCGACGCTTGTATGGCTCCTCCAACAGTGGGGCCAGGAGGAAGGGAAGGTCCTCGGGGCGGTCCTCTCCATCGGCGTCCATCGTCACGATGAGATCGTCGTCATCGAACCCGGGCTCGATGGTGCGCAGGCCATAGACGATGGCTCGTTGGTGGCCCAGGTTGAAGGGCGGGCTCACCACGATCACGTCGTCGAAGGTACTGAGCCCCTTGACCTCGTCATCGTTGTCCCCCGTGTCGTCAACGAACACGAAACGCACACGGCGAGCGACCGGCTCGGCCGCCTCCAGGACCTCGAGGACCTGCTTGCGCAGCATGGTGAACGCCACGACATCGGTGTAGCTGGGACAGACGATCCAGAGGCATTCAGGCACTGTCAACGCGTGCTCTCAATGTCCGAGGTTGCCAGGATGTCGAGCTCCGGGCCCGACGCTGGTGTGGTGGCCAGTCCGGTCGCTTCCGCGTCCGAGCGCGCATCCCAAACAGGACAGGCACCGGTAGCCCGGCGACCACGGCCAGCCCTTCGGCCCTCGATCAGCAAGCCTGCCCTCCCACGCTGCTCAGACACTCCAATGGTAATGGCTGCCCGGAGATAAGCGGGAAAAGGTCGTCGAGGGGCGGCCGGAAGGCGAGGCCGGTGGCGACGGTCATGGGCACTTTCCACCGCGCCGACAATCGGGATCTCACACGCGCGACACAGACGGTGTTGACGGGTCGGAAGGAGCTCAGTGATTCATCGACACCTCGGTGGCCAAGCGGTAGCTTGCTGGTTCATGCCGCGCGCCGATCAGGTCGTCTTCGACGCCGACGCGACGGAGCGTGCTCGCCCAGAGGCTCGGTGGAAATTGGAGGTGGGCTTCGCCCTCGTGCCGGTCCTGGCGGTCGCGCTCATCCTGTCGATCGTCGGGCGTCATGCAGGCTGGCCGGGCAAACGACGAGTTTGCGAGTCAAGCCTTCGAGACGCAGATCTACTCCGCCCATTTTCGGCAGCTCGACTTCTTCCCGGTTTGGTCGACCAGCGGTGCTTTCGGGCTCGGTAGCCCGCTCCCGCTCTACTATCACAAGGCGTTCTTTGTGGTGTCCGGTACGGCGTACCTGATCCCGGGCGACATCAGGGCGACCCTCGTGCTGAGCCCCGGAGCCTTCATGGTTGTCGGCGTCTACGGCATGCGGACCGCATTGAGCGTGATAACCACGCGAAGAATGCTTATCACCGTGGGGGAGCTGGGGCTGATCTTCACCAACTATGCGTCCACCGACTGGCTCGTTCGGGGTGACTTCGCCGAATTCTCAGCAATGATGCCGATTCCATGGGTTCTGTGGTGGTGCCACAAGTTGGTCACGACCGCGGCGGTGTCATCCGTGACCTTGCAGAGCTATGAAGAGCTTCTCACCTCCCACCGTTTAGCGGAGTCGTCTGCCTGCCACGGGTGCCACCCGATGTCCACAGCCAGGTACAGCGCTTCGGAGCCGGCGAAGACAACTTCGAGTCCGTGCAGTTCCGGATGACCGTGACGTGCAATCGGCCAACGGACGCTCGCTCTGACCATCAGCTACAACGCCGACACGACGATCACGGGGACCATCTCCAAGGAGAAGCACTCCCGGTGTCCATCGGCACGACGGCAACGAATCCCTTCTGACGCTCCCGCCCTTCCAGTGGCTGTCCCGCATCGTGGTGCAAGTGACCTACGAGGCCGCAACACCATGTGATCCAACTGGGAGGTGGTCTTCTAGCCCCAAGGCTGGAGAGCGCTCCGGGTCATAGGTGGCTCGGGGGGGGCGAACGCACGGCTCCCCACCCAGGGTTCGCCGGATGTGTCGGGCGATCGTGGCGAAGCCCGTCGCCATGAGCGATGATTGCGACACCGAGAGCGGTCTCATCGAATGGAGTTGGGGGGAGTCGTGGAGGATCCAAGAGGATGGGCTGTGCTCGTCTTCATCCTTCTGGTGGGAGCAGGCGTCTGGCTTCTCACGACCAGCCCGGGCTTCGGTCTTCTTGCCCTCCTCGGGGGCCTCGGCCTTTGGGAGTTCGGCCGTCGGTCTCGCTACCGTCGCCGGTTACGGTTCCTCCCCCGACGTCGGCCGCCAGCTCGACCGGGGCCGGCCCGAACGGTGTCGCCGGGTGCGCCGCGAGGGGCAGAGCGCCGCCCGTTGTGGAATCGTCCGCCGGGCGCCTCCTCACGGGCTCGCGGAGCGGCTCGGAGCGTGCCGGGGCGTCCGCCGCCACCGCCCCGAAGAAGGCCCTGAACGCGGGTCTGGAGGCCCTAAGGGGCGACCGAGCTATCGGGGGGGACCAGGCTTGGCGGGACCGGGGCGGCCCTCGCCGGCGCTTTCGCTCACCGCCGGCTGGCGACGGCGAACAGTGATTGTCCGCACGGGGGGCGGACCATGGCCTCGAGTCTCTTGGCCAGGGGTATGACGGTGCTGTCGTAAAGCGAGACCATGCGCGACCCACCGGCCGGCGCGTCGGCTCGCAGCACCCTGCCGTTGACGAACCAAGCGAAGTACCCCGGAAAGTTCACGTAGTAGGCCCTCAACACCGAGAAGCCGGCATCCTCCATCTTGACGACCAAGTCCTTCTTGCGGTACCGCCGAACATGGCCGACGCCGCGGTCCATGGCTCCGTAGATGCCCGGGAAGGCTGGAACGAGGACTGCAAGCGTGTCTCCGGGGTTCAACACCGAGGCTATTGATTCCAGGGCGGCGCCGTCGTCCTCGATGTGCTCGAGGACGTTGAAAGTCATGGCCGAGTCCACCTGCAGATCCCGGACGGCCTCGGCTGTGGCTGATCCGGTCAAGTTGCCGTGGATCACGTGCACGTTCGGTCGTTGGCCGAAGCGATCGAGCAGGACTTGGACCAGCTCAGCGTCGATCTCGATCGCCACGGCACGCTCGCGGTCGAGGATGCAGCTGAACATGGTTCCACTGCCCGCGCCGACCTCGAGGACGCGTTTGCCCAAATAGGGCGCTGCCAAAGAGAAGATCCAGTCCCGGTAGTGGTGGGCACCTTCGAGAACCTCGAGCACTCGGCCCAACGTGGGCGAGTCCCGGTCGGTCACGCGGGCGCGATCGTCGTGGGGAGCGTCCATCCCGAAACCTCCCCGTCGCCGCTTGTTACCGGGGGGGCTTCCAGGAGCGATAGCGAAGAAGCGTCAGGATGGCCTTGGCGCCGTCCATGGCGGTGAGCTTCTTGCCTTCCTCCCGGGATCGCGCCGCGTATGTGATCGGGACCTCGAAGATCTTGTGCCCGAGCCGGAGAAGCTTTGCCGTGATCTCAGGTTCCAACTCGAAGCCCCGGGCCTGGAGGTGGAGGGAGCGGGCGATCTCGATGGGCATGATCTTGTAGCCCGTCTCCATGTCCGACAGGTAGCAGTTGTACAGGACATTGGTAATCAAGGTCACGAGACGGTTGCCCACGACATACCAGAAGCTGAACGCGGCGTGGCTGGAGAAGGACCGGGACCCGTACACGACCGTGGCTCGTTGGGTCTTCAGTGGCTCGAGCAGGACCCCGTAATCCGCCGGTGAGTATTCGAGATCGGCATCTTGGATCAAGACGATCTGTCCACGGGCGTGCGTGAGGCCAGTGCGGATGGCGGCGCCTTTTCCACCGTTGACGTCATGTCTGAACGCCCGAACGCGGTCTCCGTCGACCCGGCTCTGCATGACTTCCCACGTAGCATCACGGGACCCGTCGTCGATAAGGACGATTTCCAGGTCCTCCGGCACCTTGAGGACGGCGTCGATGACGTGCTCGAGCGTCTGCCCTTCGTTGTACGCGGGAATCAGAACAGAGAGATACGGCCTTTCCACTCTCACCCCCCCCTTCCCCAGTCCTCGATTATAGGCAGCGGGGACTTCACTTCGATAGGGGTCGGAGACGGAATCACCGCACCCCAAACGAGCCAAACGCCCAGGTCTGGTTCAGCTTTCGGCGGGTGGGACCGGCGCCGACGGGGTCGTGGCCGCCGGAGAGGAGCTGCGTCTCCCGACGGCAATGATGATCCCCGCCACCACGAACAGCACGACGGCGAGGCCTATGGCTGCCTCTCCACGACGCTTGCGGTGTGCCTGAACCCGGTGCAGGGGCCCCAGGAATGTCGGCAAAGAGTGTGCCGGCACGGTGAAGTAAATGATAGCGACGACCAAGGCCACCAGGCCGAGGACGCCGAGCACCGCGGTAAGCCATTTGATCGGAGTCATTTGAGGCATCTTAGCCAATGAAATGTGGCTGCGTCTGCAATGCGGGCCACGTTTACTCCGCCACCGCCTGGTCCGGAAGAGTCCCGAAGGCCAGGGCCACTGCGGCCAATTGTGAGTTGACGTTCAGCTTGCGGAGGATCGAACGGATGTGAGAGCGGACAGTCGTCAACGAAACCACGAGAGTGGTGGCTATCTCGCTGGCCGACCGACCGGCCATCATGTGGAAGAGCACCCGACGCTCGCTCGGTGTGAGGTGCACGAGTGCGTCGTACGGCGCCGGGAGCTGGCCCGGGCCCCGAGGCTCGTCGTACCCGTTCTGAGACTGGCCTCCGTTGGTGTTGAGCCGCCGGGAAGCCTGGCGAGCGAGCTCCTGGGAGAGCAGGTCGGTGTGGAGCAGCCCGACGGCACCCTGCTCCACGCAGACGGCCAGCGCCGCCGCACTGGCGCCGACGCTCAGCGCGATGACCGGTGTCCCTGCCGCTCGCAAGGCCCGGGTGATGAGACCGGGACGGTCCCAGGCGTAGGGCGACTCGTGGGCGGCGTCGTAGCGGGGTACCTCGGATTGCACCACGATGACGGCGACGTCGGACTTGGTGAGGTAGAGGTCGAGCAAGACGGCGTCGGTGTCCGCACCCGGTGACAGGACCGGATCGGCGCCGAGCCGACGGGCGACCGCGGCGACAGCCTCCATGACGGGGCGCGGCATGTGGTCGGGGTTCGCCTCGGGGTCTACGAGCAGCACTCGCAGAGCTCCACCCGCCAGCGACGAGTAAGGCTCGACGGGTCCGAGCTCGTTCCACCGCTCGGGTGCCAGGGCGCTTGGTACAAACGGCGCGAAGTCCTCGGACAAAGAGATCAGTACTCGGTGATCGAGGCGCCACGGCTGGGGCGCTGCGTCGCGTGGCGTCGCCACCGCGTCGGGGGCCCCTGCAGGAAGCGCACCGTGGAACGCCAGAGCCTGGCGATCGGGAACGTGCGTCACGGCCAAGAACGGGGACACCTCGCCGCTCCCGTTCGAGGCCGGGCGCCGGCGCGTGAAGCGGAGCGAAGCCAGGGCGGCCGTGGCGAGTGCCCCGGGCTCCGCCGCAGCCGTGCCGGCCCCGATGCCGATGGCGACGTTCAGGTCGAGTCCGGTGGCTCCTACGGCGAGATGGTCGCCGATGGCGCGCGCCAACCGTTTGCCGATGGCGCTGGGTGCAACTCGGTTCGAGCCGTTGCCCAGGACGACGGCCACCCGGGGCCCACCCAGCATGCACACCTGGTCGTCAGGTCGGATGCACCGTTCCATGCGCCGCAAGGCCAGACGCCACAACAATTCGTTGAGCGCGAATTGGACGCCCGAGCCGGTCGTCTGCTGCACGTCGATGCAGGCGATGACGGTGCCACCAGAGCCCGGGGTCGACGCACGGCGTTCGGCAACCGCAGTCGCCCGAGAAGTCCGGTGGCCATGGGCGTCCTTGTCGCCGGCCCTCCGGTCATGCTTCGGCCAGGCGGGATCGTCGGGCGCGCCCGGTGCGCCAGCACCCACACGCTGCTGGCGGTCACCCCCTCCCCAGCGCTCAGCGAACGCGTTCACCCTGCCATTGCGGCACCCCGCACCCCCCTGGGCACACCACGGAGCGTGGCCCTCTGGGCTCAAGTTACCTCGTTGTGGGGTCGTTGGCCAAGCGATTGGGTCTATATGAGCAAAATCTGATGAATTTTCGGGGCCCGGTCCCGACCCCCCAGGGTCCCGTCAGAGACGCGTCAGAAGCTCTGGGGCAGGGCCAGGCTGATGTGCTGGAAGCACAGGAGCAACCCGGCCACCGTCAGCGGGATGCCCATGCTGAAGACCACCCAGGACCACGGCCGCCTCCCGCGCCGCCAACCGACGATCCCCAGGATGGCGGCCAGGAAGGTCAGGGCCCCCCACAAGATCGCCTGGTACACCTCACCTCGGGTGCTGACTCCGCTCAGGCCGCCACCCTCGCCGGCCAGGGTCAGCGGCGTCGTGGTGGCCGGCGAGGGCCCGGTGGTGGTGGGGCCGGAGGGCGTGGTAGTGGTGGGGAAGCTGGCCGAGGTGATGCTGGTCTTGAGGGTGGCCAGCACCACCAGGCGTGTGGCCGCGCTGTAGCGGGGGTTGCAGGTCGTGAGGGTCAGCTCGTTCTCCGGGCTCGAGTCCAGGACGGTCACGTTGGAGGGCGAGACGACGTGGGACATGACGACCTGGTATTTGAAGATCCCCTGGCTCGTCTGGATCGTGATCGGATCCCCGGGTTGCAGCTCGTTGAGGTCGTAGAAGGGCGCGCCGTAGGTGGTGCGATGCCCGGCGATGGCGACATTGCCGGCCTGGCCCGGCAAGGCGGTGCCGACGTAGTGGCCCGGGCCCTGCTGGAGCTGGTTCTCGGCGGTGCCCTCCACGATGGCGGCGTCACTCATGCCGATCCGGGGGATCGACAGCAGGCCGATGGGCGTGCCGACGGGGGGATCTTTGGTCGTGGTAGCGACCTGGTTCACGACGGTCGGCGGGGGTGTGGACGTCGGCGCCCCGGGGACGGTGGTGGGCACGGTGGTTGACGGCGTGTGGAGCTTTCCGGCGAGCTCCTGTCGGAGATGGGCCTGAGCGTTGTGCTCGTAAAGGGCGGTTCCCCACAGCTGATAGGCCACGAAGGAGAGGAGCAATAGCCCCGTGGAGACGAAGGTCACCGCCACGCGCTTCACCACGCGACCCTTCGTGGTTCCTGCCCTCACGGTCCGCAAGCTTATGAGTCCAATGGGGCGTCTGGTTGAGCGGGTTGCCACGCAAGGTAACGGGCAAACCACAGGTCAGGCTCGGATTCAGGTCCCTCTCAGCGGTTGTGGCCGGTCGTTCGGGTGAATTCCTCAATCGTGACGATGTAGGTCACCCTGACTCCCCCTATGGTGACTGGAGGAAGACAGGTGCGGGGGGTTCGCACCGGTGTTTTTCGGGCGCGCCCGGACCGGGCGTGGCCGACTCGGGGAGGAGCCCCTTGTGAATCAGGGGAGGGGGTGAGGGTTTCCATTTCGCGGTAGCGCTTTGACCGACGAGAATGTGCCGGTACGTCGAGAAGCACCCCTTGGCGATCCGGACCGCGTCGGCGGGGGACGCGTAGTAGGAAATGGACGGCCATCTAGATTCAAGACCACTGATTCATCGGACAACTGATTCAGTCGAAAATCAACCAAAGGAGTAATCCATGCGTCGCAAAATCCTGATGGGCGTTCTGGCATTCGCCCTCCCGGCCGCAACCGTGGTTGGCCTGTCGTCGGCTGCGGTCGCCAAGAAGTCGCCGAACCCGATCACCTGCACCGGCCTCAGCGGTACCGTCGTCTTCCCGGCAACGGAGACCGTCGCCGGCACCGTGACCACCGCCAAGAAGGGCGGGGCCACGAGCGTTACGGGCGGTGCTGTGGCCTCCTGCACCGACGTGGCATCGGGCGCGCCCGTGAGTGTGTCGCTGTCAAGCCTCTCCATCGCCGGCGGCAAGAACACCAAGAACCCGGTCAAGACCACCCCCAAGACGTACCTTGAGGGCCAGTGGAGTTCATTCGAAACCGCCGGACTGAGCCTGAAGAAGACGCTCAAGACCGTCAGCTTCAACATCGGGACGTTCAAGACCTCGGGCTCGGCCATCGACAACTCGTGCCCCAGCACTGACGTCGGGTTCACGATCAACGGATCGGTCTCAGGCACGTACTTGACTGCCAAGAAGATGGCCGTGATCAACGCCTGTCTCGGTGTTGACCTGCACGCGGACAGTACCCAGGGTCTCTTCGGGTCCGACCTCAACACCGACAATGGCGGCGGTGTCGTCTCTGCCCAAATCGACCCGACTGCGAGCAACGCCACGCTGTAAGCAGGCACGCAACAAGGCAACAAGTAGGTAGACCGCGAGGGGCGGGGCCCAATGGGCCCCGCCCCCAGCGGACCGTCTCTAGGGGGGGAATGTGAAGAGGGTTAGGCGCATCTCGAGGCTGCTGGCGACGGTGGGATTGCTCTCCGTCGCAAGTGGCGGCGCACTCGTGGGTCTCACGGTGACCCGGGCGTCGGCCGCTACGCCCACCCTCTCGCTGAGCACCACGGCTGCCGGAGCGACGTGCAACGACAGCAACCCGACGGCACCGGTGTGCAGCGGGGTGGCCGGTGGTGACGTCATCAACGTCATCGGGCACGGGATTCGCGTCCGGAGCCGAGGCCTCCGTCGTCCAGTGCAACTCCGACCCCCAGCAGCCGCAGATCTTCTTCCTGGGCAACGACATCCCAGTGAGCTGCTCGAAATTGTTCATCGTGACCGTCGGGTCCAAAGGAGCCGCCAAGGGCGTCCTGACCGGCACCCATACCCTCGCCCAGGGCACGGTCGGGCCGCCTGTGGCGAGTGTGGCCGACACCTGCACGGAAACGGTACCGAGCACCACGGTGATCAGCGGCTGCACCGCCACGACCGGGGCCGCCGACGCCGCTTTGTACCCGTGCCCGCCCACCCCGGCCCAGGAGGCCGCCGGCGTCACCTGTGTGCTCGCCATCGGCGACATCGACGGTGACCGGGCCATCGGCACCCTGCTCTTCGGCAGCGAGACCATTGTCACCACGACGACCGGCGGAGCCACCAGCACCACGGGGGCCACCACCAGCACCACGGGGGCCACCACGACCACCGGCGCCACCACCAGCACCACCGGGGCGACCACGACGACCACGGGCGCCACCACGACCACAGTGGCGCCCACGACCACCACCACCGGGGCCACCACGACGACCACCGGGGCCACCACGACGACCACCGGAGCCACCACGACCACGGTGGCACCGACCACGACCACCACCACCGGGGCCACCACGACGACCACCGGGGCCACCACGACCACGGTGGCACCGACCACGACCACCACGGTGGCGCCCACGACCACCACGACCGGGGCGTCCACCACGACCACCACGGCGCCGCCCACGACCCTCACGGGGGCCTATGAGCTGTACTGCCCGGGCACCCCGGTGGGCAACGTGGTGCTCAACGACGCCATGACCTCGGCCACGCTCGATCCGGCGGCGCCGAGCGCCGGGCAGAGCTTCAGCATCGACGGCTACCAGACGGTGGTGAACCTGCCGTCGTCGTTGGCCAGTGCGGCCGCCGCGCTGGCGCCCACCTTGACGGGATCGGCCACGGCCCAGATCGACGCCTCGGGCGCCACCCCGGCCACCACGCCCGAGGGCCCGCTCGACTTCAACGTGCCCATCCCCAACCCCGTCCCCGACGCCGGGGTGGCGCTGGAGCTGCCCAGTACCCCGGCCACGGTGAGCGGGTTCACGGCCACCAGCGGGGCCATCACCATCCAGGAGGACTCCGCCGCCAGTGTGTCGCTGTCGGTGGCGGGCAGCGCCTTGTCCCTCGACTGCACGGCCTATCCCAATGACTCGGTGACCCCCTCGGGCATCACCACCTCCACCCCCACCGCCAGCCCCATCGCCCCGGTCATCGCCGTGGCCGGGGGCGGGTCCACCACCACCACCACGGTGGCCCCGGTCACCACCACCACCAAGGCCCCCTCCACCTCCGGTGGCGGCGGCAGCGGGAGTAGTGGCGCCAGCGCGGCCAAGACCGTCACGGCGTCCTCCTCGTCACTGGCCTTCACCGGCTCGGGACCGGGCATCGGGATCCTGGGCGTCGTGGGTGGGGTCCTGATCCTGCTGGGCCTGGTCCTGCTCCTGCTGGTCGACGCCCCCCGTCGGGCCCTCGCCGGCCTGGCCTACGCAGGCCCGGCCACATGGCGCCGGGTGCGGCGAGCGGACATCGCGGAGGGATTGACTATCCTCAATCCGATGCGGTGGCGCAAGGGGCGCAGCGAAGGTGTCCCGGACACGTCGATCACGTCGCCGGGCCAAGCCCCGCCGACGCCGGCTCAGCCGGCTGAGGCCGCCGGCGGGACGTGGGTCGGGTATGCACCGACGCGCTCGCGAGGGGTAGGAGACCGGTTCTCACGGGTGCCCGCCGCCAGTCGCGAGCTTGCCCAGACCACGGCGCGTCACGCAGTGCGCACGGCTCAGTGGCTCTTGGGCCGCTAGCCTGACCGCACGCGGTGCGGCCCTATCCTGGGCTGCGCCGCCAAGACCGCAACTACGCCCGGGGCCGTTCAACGGCCCCGGGCGCGCGTCGAGGAGCGAGTCGCCGATGCCGGCCCCACAGTTGTTCGACCGTTGCTGCTGCTGGCATGGGCCCGTCCCCGATCACTCGGGGGCGAAGCGCGGGCGCCCGTGATGTCGAGCAGGGCGACCCAGGGGGTCGGAAGATGCAATGTCCAGTGCGCCGGGTGGAGGCTCAAGAGGGCTACCGGTCCGCGCCCCGCCCCGACACCTCGTGCGAGCCCCAGGGCCTCACGCTGCGACCCACCGGCATCGTGCTGTTCGCCACCTTCGAGAAGCCGCCGACGCGCACGACGCGCTCCCCCGGAGCGTCCGCGCTCCGCGCATCGGGGTCGGCGCGCCCGGCACCGCGTGCCGGTGGTACGGACATCGTGCGCGCCTGCCGTCGCAACGCACTGCGGAGCGTGGCCTGGTTGCTCGGGCGATAGTCCGACAACATCTGCTCTCGCCGACTCCGGAGTCGACCAGGCGGTGACGTCACGCCGGGCTGATGGGCCGGCGTGAACCGCGTGCAGTCGGAGCTCCCCAGCGTCCCCGCGTCGGCAACCGTGTTCCGTCGGCCTCGCGCCACACGCGCAACGGTGCGCACAACCCTGTCTGGCATACTCGGGCCTTCGGCGGAGAGGGGGTAACGCGGTGCACCTGAAGGCACCGAGCGCGGGCGGAGAGACCCCGCCCGTTGGGCGGAAGGCGGCACGGCTCGAGTACCTGGCCCTCGCCGTCATCGCCTTCGTGCCCCAGCTGTGGTCGAGACCTGGCGTCGTCACCTCGGACACCAAGACCTACCTTTATCTCGACCTCTCCCGATTCCTCACCCAATCGGTCTCGATGTGGGACCCCACCGTCGGTTTGGGCACCGTCACCCACCAGCGGATCGGCTTTCTGTTCCCCATGGGCCCGTTCTTCTGGGTCGCCCAGACCCTCCACGTCCCGGTGTGGGCGGCCCAACGGCTGTGGGTGGGGGCGCTGCTGTTCGGGGCGGGCGCGGGGATCCTCTACTTGTGCCGGACGGTGAACCTCGAAGCACCGGGCCGCTTCGTGGCTGCCTTCGCCTTCATGCTGTCGCCGTACTTTCTGGAGTACGTCGGGCGCATCTCGATCCTCCTGCTGCCGTGGGCGGGGCTCGGTTGGCTTTTGGCCTTCGTCATCCGCGCCGTGCGCACCCCAGGTTGGCGCTACCCCGCCCTGTTCGCCTTGGTGTGGGTCGCTATCAGCGGGTCCAATGCGAGCGCCCCCTTCTACGTCGTGGTGGCGCCGACGCTGTGGTTGCCCTACGTGGTACTGGTCACCAAGGAGCACACGTGGCGCGAGGTGTGGCGCCCGACTTGGAAGATCGCCGTTCTGAGCGTGGCGGTGTCGCTGTGGTGGGTGGAAGGACTCCTGGTGGAGTCCCGGTACGGCCTCAAGCTCCTGGCCTACACCGAACAGGTTCCCCACGTGGCCGCCACCGCGCTGTCCTCCGAGGTCGTGCGCGGTCTCGGCTACTGGTACTACTACGGGTCGGACCTCTACGGCCGGCTGCAGTGGGCAAACACCTCAGTGGGCCTCACCCAGGACCCGCTCATCCTGGCCTTGACGTTCCTCGTTCCGGTGCTGGCCCTGGCGGCCGCGGTGGTGGTCAGCTGGCGCCGACGCGCCTTCTTCGCCTTGCTCGTCATTGTGGGAACGGTGTTGGCGGTGGCGACGCACCCCTACGCCTCGCCGTCCGTCGTGGGCTCGAAGCTCAAGGCCTTCATGACCCACAGCACGATCGGTGCCGCCTTGCGCTCCACCGACCGGGCCACGCCCATGGTCATCCTGGGCCTGGCCATGTTCCTCGGGATGGGCGTCGTGGCGCTGGCCCGGCGCAAGCGCTACGCCGGCCTGGTGGCCGCCGTACTCGTCGTGGGGCTCGTGGCGGCCGCCAACCCACCGGTGTGGAACGGCTCCACCGTCCCCACCCGGTTCACCCAGCCCTCTCCGTTGCCCTTGTACGTCAGGCAGGCGGCCGCCGCGCTCAACGCCGAGCACATCGGAACCCGGGTGCTGGCCATCCCGGGAGAGAACTTCGGGGCCTATCGCTACGGCGACACCACCGACCCCATCTGGCCGGGGGTGCTCACTCGCGCCTTCGTGACCCGCGAGCAGCTCCCCCTGGGATCGCTGCCCGGCTACGACCTCCTGCTGGGCCTCGACGACCCCATGCAGACCGGCACGACCAATACCGCCGCCATCGCCCCGCTGGCCCGCCTGATGAGCGTGGGCGACATCCTGGTGCAGAACGACCTCGCCTACGAACTCTACAACCAGCCCCCGCCTCAGCAGTTCTGGCAGTCCCTGGTCCCCTCGCCCCCGGGCCTGGGGCCGCCCACCGGTTATGGGAAACCGAGGCCGAACGTGCCCGCCGTCGCCGACGTCGACCCTGCCGCGCTGGCGGCCGCCCCGACCTCGACGTGGCCTTCTCCGCTCGAGGTCCTGCCCGTCCTCGACCCGCGACCCCTGGTGCGCGGCGAGTCCACAGCCGGGGCCGTGCTCGTAGCCGGGGACGGTGTCGGACTCAACGAGGCCGCTGGGCTCGGGCTCCTCAACACCACGGCGCCCATCTTGTACTCGGGCGCCCTCGACGGGCATCCCAAGGAGCTGGCCTCCGCCCTTGCCGGCGGGGCCACGCTGGTGCTGACCGACACCAACCGAAAGCAGATCTTCCTGTGGAGCAGGATCCAGGGCAACGCCGGGCTCACCCTCCCGGCCGCCCAGCGCCAACCCAAGTATCCCCTGGACCTGTTCCCCGGGGCCCCGGCCGACGCGCAGTCGGTGGCGGTGTTCCAGGGGGTGGCATCGGTGAGCGCCGAGCCCGAGGTCCCGGCGCACGCCCCGGTCATGGCCATCGACGGCAATCCCGACACGTCGTGGTTGACGGCGAACGGGTCCAACACCCTCGGGAAGTATTGGCGGGTCACCTTCAACCAGCCTGTGACCACCGGCCGGATCACCATCACCCAGCCCGACGTGGAGGGCTACAACCACGACCAGTGGATCACGCGGGCCACCTTGGATTTCGACGGGGGAGCCCCCATGACGGTGGCGCTGCGCCGGGCGTCGCGCTCTCCCGCCGGCCAGGTGATCTCGTTCGGGACCCGCACGTTCCGCACCCTGCAGATCACCATCGCCGCCACCAACCTCAGCGGAAAGCCCTACACGGTCCGTTCCGGGGCGGCCCCGGTCGGTCTCACCGAAGTCGGTGTCAGTGGGGTCAAGGTGCAGCAGATCCTGCTCATGCCCCGTGACCTGCTGGCCTCGACGGGCGCCAGCTCACAGAGTCGTCGACTCCTGCTCGTCATGACCCGGGAGCGCAGCCCCGAGGCCTCCGACACACCGCTGTCGGACCCCGAGGCCACCTTGGCACGCGCCTTCGTCCTGCCCACCAAGCGCACCTTCACGTTGTCAGGGACGGCACGACTGAGTTCGCTGGTCCCCGACACGACGGTCGACAGCCTGGTCGGCCGGCCCGGGGTGGCCCAGGGGGCGGTGTCGGCCTCGTCGTCGGACCGGCTGCCCGGGGACCTCCAGGACACCGCGTCGGCGGCGCTCGACGGCAATCCCGCCACCATGTGGTCGCCCAACCTGGGCAAGGGGGCCCAGGTGGGCAGCTGGATCCACGTCGACCTCGCCCACGCCGTGACCTTCGACCATCTCGACCTCCAGGTCGTGGCCGACGGGAAGCACTCGGTGCCCACGGCGATCACGATCACCACGGAGAACGGGTCCCGGAGCGTTGCCCTGCCGCCCATCAAGGACACGCACGTCGCCGACGGCACGGTGGCGGTGCCGGTGAGCTTTCCGGCGCTTAGCGGGAAGCACGTGACGGTGACCTTCACCGGCGTCCGCTTCGTGGAGACCATCGGCTACACCACCAAGGAGCCCGTGGCCCTGCCGCTGGGGATCGCCGAGCTGGGCATCCCGGGCGTGCAGGTGGCGGCCCCGGCCCCGTCCCTGGCGCCGACGTGTCGCTCCAACCTGCTGATCATCGACGGCCATCCGGTGTCGATGGAGGTCACAGGGTCCACCCGGGATGCCCTGGCCGGTGACGGGCTCACCCTCGAGCCGTGCGGGGCTGACGCCAAGGGCATCACCCTGCGCGCCGGCCAACACGTGGTGGAGAGCGCCCCCGGCCAGACCACGGGGTTCGACATCGATCAGCTGGTCCTGGACTCGGCGGCCGGCGGCGGGGCCCAGGCCGGCTCCCCGGGGACGACGCCGTCGGCACTGACGGCCGACGCCAGCCCCTCGCCCACGGTGCACGTGGTGTCGCAGTCGGCCACGGCCCTGCGGGTGGAGGTGACCGGGGCCAGCAAGCCGTTCTGGCTCGTGCTGGGCGAGAGCATCAACCCCGGTTGGAAGGCCACGGTCGCCGGCGGGCGCCCGCTCGGGGCCCCCACCCTCGTGGACGGGTACGCCAACGGCTGGTTGGTGAACCCGCACGGCCGGGGGAGCTTCTCGGTCACCTTCGTGTGGACACCCCAGGCCGGTGTCGACCTGGCCCTGGTGATCTCGGCGGCCGCCGTCCTGCTCTGCCTGGGACTGGCCCTGGTGCCCCGCCGCCGCCGGCGAGCCGCAGCGCTGAGCGCTCCCGATGGCGCCGCCGTGGCGGCGGGGACGGGCCGCCCGCCATCAACGCGGGTGGCACTGGGGGAGACCCCGGTCCCGACCCTGTCCAACCCCTTCGCCGCCAGCACGGTGCTGCCCACCTGGCTGGCCATCACGGCGGCCGCGGTGGGAACGGCTCTGGTGACCGTCGCCATCGTCCCGCCGGCGACCCTCCTGCCGGCGCCGCTGGTGGCGTTGGGGGCGGGCGCCGGGGTCGTGATCGCCCTCGTCGTGCCCCAGCTGCGGGGTCTGCTCGCCACGGTCACCATCGCCTTCGCGCTGGGCGCCGCCCTCTACACCATCGTGGCCCAGGCCAACGGCCACTTCCTGGCGTCGTCGTGGCCGTCGCACTTCGAACGAGCCAACGTGTTGATGTGGACCGCCCTGGCGTTCCTGGGGGCCGACGTCGTGGTGGGAGCGGTGCGCGCCCGGCGAAGATGACCGGGCTAGGAGAGCGTCCGGAACCAGTCCACGGTGGCCCGTAGGCCCTCGGCCAGAGGGACCGGCTCGACCTCGGGGAACAAGGCCCGCAGACGGGTCTGGTCGGCCTGCGAGTCGCGCACGTCACCGGGCCGGACCGGGCCGTGGGCCATCGCCAAGGGGCCGCCGATGATCTCGCCGAGGGTGTCGGCGAGCTCGAGGAGCGAGCAGCGCCCGCCGAAGGCAAGGTTCACGGGAGTGGGTGCGGTCACGACCCCGTCGAGTGCCGCGCACAGGACGCGTACCACGCTCCCGACGAAGGTGAAGTCCCGGGTCTGGCGCCCGTCGCCGTGGACGGGCAGCGCGTCACCGGCGAGCGCCGCCGAGAGAAACGCCGGGACCACGGCGGCATAGGCGTGCCCGGCTCGCTGGAAGGGACCGAACACGTTGAAGAACCGAAACACCATGACGGGGAGCTCGAAGGAGTTGGCATACGACAGGGAGTACCCCTCGGCCGCCAGCTTGCTCGCCGCGTAGGGGCTGAGGGGGAGCGGCGCCAGGTCTTCACCGGCTGGCAACGACCGGTTGGCGCCGTAGACCGAGGACGACGAGGCCACCACCACGTGAGCCCCCCCGGCGTGGCGAGCGGCCTCGAGCACGCGCAGGGTTCCCGTGGCGTTGGCGTCGTGGGTGGCCACGGGGTCCTCGAGCGACCGGGGAACCGAAGCCCGCGCCGCCAGGTGCACGACGGCGTCGGCACCCTGGAATACCCGGCCCAGCAGGTCGACGTCGAGGATCGACCCTTCGACCACCTCGAGGCCGTCGACGTCGGTCAGGTTGTCGGCCCGGCCGGTGGAGAAGTTGTCCAGCACCACGACCCTCTCGACACCACGTTCCCGGCGCAGCGCCCGGCACAGGTTGGCGCCGATGAAACCGGCTCCGCCCGTCACCACCACGTGCCTGGGGGCCGCCGGGCGGCCACGGCCCGGCGCAGACCCGGGTGCGGCTCCTTGTGAGGCGCTCAAGAGGCCGCGACAGTATCCGTGTCGGCGTCCATCACGTCACGGATGCCCAGCGGTGCGACGACTTGCCCCGGCATTGCCAGGGAGAACAGCAGCTCGCGTACCAGGGGCGCGTCCCGCTGGAACATCGCCTCGCTGAGGGCCCGGCGCCCCTCGGCGACTTCGTCCTCGGGAGCGCTCACGGGGATGAGCCGGCGGATGAAGGGGTGGGAGGTGGGGCACACCTCTTCGTCGGGGCTATGGAGCTCCTCGTGGAGCTTCTCGCCCGGCCGACGTCCGATCATCCGCAGCGGGATCTCGCTGCCCTCTTCGTGGCCCGACAGCCGGATCATGCGTTGCGCCAGATCGAGGATGCGTACCGGCTCGCCCATCTCCAGCATGAAGATCTCGCCCCCCGTGGACAGGACCGAGGCTTGGAGCACGAGCTGCACGGCCTCCTCGACGCTCATGAAGAAGCGGGTCATGCGGGGGTCGGTGACGGTGATGGGCCCTCCGGCGGCGATCTGCCGGGCGAACGTCGGGATGACGCTGCCCCTGCTGCCCAGGACGTTGCCGAACCGCACCACCGAGTACGCCGTCCCCGGCGGGGCGTGGGCCAGCACGACCTCCTCGGCAACTCGCTTGGAGGCACCCATGACACTGATGGGTCGTACCGCCTTGTCGCTCGAGATCAGGACGAAGCGCTGCGTCCCGTTGGTGGCGGCGGCCTCGACCACGTTCTCGGTCCCGTACACGTTGACATTGACCGCCTCGACGGGGTGGGACTCGAGGACGGGCACGTGCTTGTGGGCCGCCGCGTGGAACACCACGTCGGGGCGGTGCTTGGCGAATGCCTCGAACACCGCGGCGCGGTCGGAGACGTCCAGGAGGAGCTGCTCTGACGGACCGGGGAGGATGACGGCGGCGTCGTGGAGGTGCGTCTCGTCGTGGTCGAGGAGCAACAGGCGGGCCGGGTTGAACTCGGCGACCTGGCGGGCGATCTCCGAGCCGATCGAACCGCCGGCCCCGGTGATGAGCACGCACTGTCCCGCCAGCGATCGGCGGACCATGTTGAGGTCGGTGCTCACCGTCGTGCGACCCAAGAGGTCCTCGATGCGCGGCTCGCGGGCTTGGCGGATCGGCGCCGAGTGCTCCTTGCCCGCCGCCAGGTCACGCGCCGAGGGGAGGATCTTCATGGTGACTCCGGCGGCCTCCGACGCCCGCAGGGCCCGCTCGACCAACTCGGGGGCGGGATTGGGGATGGCCAGGAGGACCTGCTGGATGGTGTAGCGGTTGGCGGCGGCGGGGATGTCCTCGATGCCGCCCACCACCGGTACCCCGATCAACGACAGCCCGTGGGCGTGGCCGTCGTCGTCGAAGACGGCCACGGGGACCAAGCCGGCCACCGGCGTGCGCAGCATCTCCCGGATGGCCTCGGCCCCGGCGTCGCGGCTCCCGATGACGGCCACCCGCAGGCCCACCCGGTGCGTGCCGCGCTGCCACGCGAACAGTCTGGAATGGAATCGCAGGGCACCCATGGCCATGGTCACGAAGGCACAACCTACGAAGACGACCCGGAGCGGGACACGCTCGAGGCCCACGTACTGCCACAGCGGACGCATGGCGGCCAACACCACCAACGAGGTCACCGCCGACAGCAGGACCTGGCGGGCCTCCTCGATCCCGGCATAGCGCCAGATGCGACCGTAGAGGCCGAACACCCAGTTGGCGACGAGGTGGACGACCAGGGCCAGGGCCAGGAACATGCTGAAGTGCTGCCAGTAGATCGCCGGGGCGCGATCACGGAAGTAGGCCACTTCGGACGCACCGTAGGCGGCCGCCACGGCGATGACGTCGAGGAGCATGAACACGAGGCGGGCTCGGACGTGGGAGGCCCGGGCGGCCAGGCGGTCCCCTCGGAGAACCGGGCGGCGGAGGCCCCGGCTCTTCGAGTCGAATCGCTCTCGCCGTACCGCTATCGCCATGCGATCTGCCCCCCTGGCTCAGGCCGAAGCGCCGCGCGCGAGCCCGACCCGATGTCCCCTCTGGTCACGTTATGAGACGGTCCTCGCAGTCGGCATCGTCAGGATTGACGATTCGATCGGGCGAGGATTTCTCCTTTTCAGTTACGCCCCCGCGCGAATACTCTACGTGAGTACGCCAAGAGGGGTCCAACAGGGGCTAATGTGGGCTAGCCGGCCCTGAGGCCACAAGGTTGGTCGGCCGGGGAAAGAGCGCAGCGATGGACTTCAGGGGGGCACTGCTTCGCGGCTGGCGCCTGCTTGTCGTGCTGGGGATCATCGGGGCCATCGCGGGCTACCTGTCCCTACCCTCCGCCCCGGCCGTGGCCCCGGGGAGTCCCGGGTCGACACCCACCATCTACGCCGCCACGGCGATCCTGGGCCCGTCCGGGAAGCGCAACTCCCTGAGCCTGGGACAGATCTACCTCGACGTCCGGAACCCTAACGTGCTCGCCGACGCCGCCGCGGCGGCGAACGTCGGGGTGAGCCCGGGCCAATTGGGCGCCGTCGTCGGGGTCGAGAACGGCCGCACGGCGCTCGGGATCGGGAAGAAGATCCGCAGCATCCGGGTCAAGGCCATGGGGATCACCGTGGAAGGCGACGACGCCACCAGTCCGACGATCCTGTGCAACGCCGTCGCCCAGGCCGTCCAGACGTTCATCGGTCAGCAGGCCCAGTCCCAGTACGCCGTGGATGTGAAGTCGATCGCCGCCAAGGTGCAGACCCTGGAGAACGAGATCCTGAGCGTGGACGCGCAGATCAACGGGGACATTCCCGCCACGGGAACGGGGGCGTTGCTCACCACCCAGAAGCGCGTCCTGCAACAGCAGCTCACGGTGGCGGTGACGACTCAGCTGGGCCTGACCCTGAACGGAGCGAAGATCCCCGGCTACTCGATCCTGCGCCCGGCCACCTTCGCCACGCCGGCTTCCTTCGGGGGCAAGCTGACCGTCGCCTCGGTGGTGAACCACCGTTCGACGAGGTTGCTCGGCGGACTGGTCGTCGGGCTCTTGGTCGCGGCTGGCATCATCTTGCTGGTCGAGGCGCTCGACCGGAGCCTGCGCTTGGTGCGCGCCGTCGAGGAGGCCTTCGACCTCCCCGTGGTGGCCGAGATCCCCGCCGGAGGCCCACGCCGCCCGTCGTTGCAACGCGCCTCGGTCGAGTCTCGCCTTGAGGTGGTGGTGGCCCCCGGATCGCCGATCGCCGAGGCCTACCGACGCCTGCACACCGCCCTCCTGCTCGAGCCCCTGGCCGCCGAGATGGCCCTGTTCGGCAACGGAAACGGCAACGGCTATGGCTATGGCAATGGGAACGGCAATGGCTATGGCAACGGGCAGGGGCCCGGGTATGGCAACGGCACCCACACGACGGAGGGCCTCGCCAATCACGCCGACGCCGCCAACGGCCGGGACGTGGCGTACGAGGGCAACGGTCGCAAATCACGCCGGCAAGTGATCCTGGTCGTTTCGCCCGGTTCCGAGAACACACGCTCGGTACTGGTGGCCAACGTCGCCGCCGTGTGTGCCGAGGCGGGCGCACAGGCTCTGGTGGTCAGCATGGGCGACCTCCGTTGGGCGCGGTCGTCGGGCCCGGCGGCGCCCGCCTTCGAGAATCACGGGGAGATCGACCCGCAAGACCTCGTCCCCCTGTCCACGGCGTCCTCGGTCGAAGGTGTGGCGATGTTGCAGTTCGATCAGGTGCTCTCGAGCCGCGGCCAGGTGGTGACCCAAGGTCCCCCCATTATCAAGGCGGCCCGCCAGGTCGCCGACTACGTCCTGATCGACGCGCCATCCCTCTTGCGTTCGCACGACGCCATGGCGCTACTGCCCGCCGTCGATGTCGTGCTGCTGGTGGCCCAGTACGCGGTGACGAGGACCGACGAGGCACGTGAGGCGGGGGACATGCTCCGCCGTTTCCGGGCCCCGGTGCTCGGCGTGGCCTTCACGAACATCCCCACCCGCATCCGCGGGAGCCGGGAACGAGACCCGGGTCCCGGTCCCGACACCAGCAACGTGGTGCTCGAGGGCTACACCGCCGCCCCCGAGGCCCAGCCGGCATCCACCGGGGGGCTTTGGCTCTAGATGTAGAGCCGCCCGTGGCGTCCGGCGCGGCCTTGGCACTACGAGCGCGTGGCGGCGTCCTGGGCGTCGAGCCACGCTTGGAACATGAGCACGTCCCACAGTTCGAACTGGCGGTCGCGCCGGCCCGACAGGTGCTCCTCCCACATCTGCCGGACGACCGCGGGGGCCAGCAGCCCCTCGCGCTCGAGGCGACCGACGCCGAGGAGGTCCTCCGCCCACGGCCGCAGGGGACCGCGCAGCCAATGGCCGATGGGCACACCGAAGCCCGCCTTGGGCCGCTCGACCAGCGCCGGGGGGACGTAGCGGTGCAACAGGCGCCGCACCAGCCATTTGCCGGTGCCCGCCCTGATCTTCATGTCGAGAGGTAGGCGCCACGCCAGGGCGGCGACGTCGGGGTCCAGGAAGGGCATGCGACCTTCGAGACTCGCCGCCATGGTCGCCCGGTCGACCTTGGTGAGGATGTCGTCGGGCAGGTACGTCATGGTGTCGAGATACATCATCCGTTGAGCGGAGTCTTCCAATGCCGGCCACTGAGCGGGGCTGGTGAGCAAGGTCGGGGGCTCGACCGAACCCAGCACGAGCCGAGCCGGGTCCTCGGTGTGAGAAGCGAGTGCCATATAGGTCTGGTGGAGGTCGGCGGCGGGCAATACGCGGGCGACCTTGTCGAGTTTGGTGGCCGGCATCCGCACGGACAGGGAGCGGGGCAGGACTTGCCCCGCTCCGGCGAAGGCGCGGTCCCACCAGCCGGGGGGGACGGCGGTGAGCATCGTGGCGGTGAGACGTCGAAGGCTCAGCGGCAGCGGTGCCAGTCGTCTCCAGTACCGCTCGGCCCACGCGTAGCGGTTGTACCCGCCGAACAGCTCGTCGCCGCCGTCGCCCGACAGTGCCACGGTGACATGGGCGCGGGTGAGGCGGGCGAGCACCGTCGTGGGGATCTGCGAAGAGTCGGCGAACGGCTCGTCGTAGATCTCCGGGAGCCGGGGGACGACGTCGAGGGCGTCGTGCGATGTGACGAGCAGCTCGTGGTGCTCGGTGCCCAGGTGGTCGGCGACCGCCTGGGCGTGGGGGGCCTCGTCGTAGGTGGCGTCCTCGAAGGCGATGGTGAAGGTCTGCACCTTGGACGTGTGCTGCGCCTGCATGAGGGCCACGACGAGCGACGAGTCGATCCCTCCCGACAAGAACGCACCCAGGCCCACATCGGCGTGCATGCGCTGTTTGACCGAATGACGGAGAGCGGCCTCGAGCTCGTCCACCGCGGCGTCGTCCCCCGTGCGCAGCAGGGACGAAGTACCCGCCTCGGCCACGGCTCCGAGGGACCAGTAGGGCTCGGGAGTGGGTGTCGTCCCCGGGGTCGTCGCCTCCCCGATGGTGACAATGGTCGCCGGGGGCAGCTTGGCCGTCTTGGTGTGGATGGAGTATGGCGCCGGCACGCAGTTGTGGCGGAAGTACAGCGCCAGGGCGTCACGGTCGATCCCGGCGTCGAAGCCGGGGTGGGCCCGCAGAGCCTTGAGCTCCGACCCGAAGAGAAAGGTGCGGTTCGCCCATCCGTAATAGAGCGGCTTCTCGCCGAAGCGGTCCCGGGCCAGCTGCAGTCGGCGCTCGTGGCGGTCCCACAACGCCAGGGCGAACATGCCGTTGCTGCGCACCAGGGCCTGGCGAAGACCCCAGTGCTGGACCGCCGCCAGCAGGACCTCGGTGTCGGACGATCCCCGGAAGCGCATTCCCGAACCTTCGAGCTCGTGGCGCAGGTCGGGGAAGTTGTAGATCTCGCCGTTGAAGGTGAGCACGTAGCGCCCATCGGCCGACACCATGGGCTGGTGACCGAGCTCGGACAGGTCGACGATGGCCAGCCGTCGCGATCCCAGGCCCACCCCGACGGCCTCATCCACGAATTGCCCGGCGTCGTCGGGCCCGCGGTGGCGCAGTGTGTCGGTCATGGCCTCTAGGCGCTGGCGACCCTGCTCGGAGCGGAGCGCCCCCCGGTCCCAGAAGCCCGCTATCCCGCACATGGCGCCGAGGTGCGCATCATCGGTCGCGGCACCTCACGCTTTGTAGGATAGGCGGAGGAACTCGAGCACAGACGGGCTCGGGCGGACCGGGGCAGGCCCGATGCCCGCCCGCCCGACAGGGGGGACGGGTGGAGCACGAGGTCGGGGTCGAGGTCACCCGACGGGGATGTCGCGTGGTGACCACGTCCATGACCGCCCGGCTGCTCCTGGGCCACCAGTTGCGGGCCCTCGACGAGGTGTCGTGGAGCGTGGTGAGCGGTGATCCCTTCGACGACGCCCCCCGGGGCCTCACGGTCGAGGTCGTGCCCATCCGGCGCGAGTTCGCCCTGTCCGACATCGGGGCGTTCGTGCGGCTGTGGCGGTACTTCCGCCGTGAGCGCTTCGACTTCGTCCAGACGCACACGCCCAAAGCGTCGTTCCTGGGCCTCCCGGCCGCCCGCCTCGCTGGCACCACGGCCATCTACACCATCCACGGCGCCCTGTTCTTCCGGGACAACACCCGGGCGGCCAACGTGATGGGCTGGCTGTTCGAGCGATGGTGCTGTGCCTGGGCCGACCTGGTCCTGGTGCAGAGCCGCGAGGACGAACACGTGCTGCCCGAGGCGCACCTGTGCGCGGCCAGGAAGATCCGCTTCGTCGGGAACGGGGTGATGCTGGACCACTTCACGGCGCCCGTGGCCCCGGTGGCACCGCTGCACACGTCGTCGCGACGGCAGGTGCTCATGGTGAGCCGCCTGGTTCGCGAGAAGGGCTGCGCCGACTACCTCGGCCTGGCCCGAGCTCTGCACGGGCGGGCCGACTTCGTCCATGTCGGCCCCGTCGAACGCGACCAACGCGACGCCCTCACGAGCGAGGAGATCGCCGCCGCGGCCAGCGACGTGTCGTTCGTGGGGGCGGTGGACGACATCCGGCCCTACCTCGTCGCGGCTGACATCGTGGTGCTGCCCTCGTATCGCGAGGGCATTCCCCGGGTGGCCATGGAGGCCGCCGCCGCCGGCCGGCCCGTCGTCGCCTATGACGTGCGGGGCGTGCGGGAGGTGGTCGACCCGGCCAGTGGCCTCCTCGTGCCCCGGGGGGACACCTCTGCGCTGGCGGCGGTGGTGAAGGGGCTGCTGGAAGACCCCGACCGACGGGCGGCTCTGGGCCGGGCCTGCCAGGCGCGCGTGCTGGAGCGCTTCTCCGAGGCCGACGTGATCACGCGACTGCGCGGCGTGTACGCCGAGTTGGCGAGGGCGGCGTGACCAAGGCCGTGTGCGTGACGGTGGACGTCGAGGACTTCTATGACGGCATGGCCGTCCTGGGCCACGAGGTGACGCGCGCCGCGGTCCGGCCCAACGGGTTGCTGTCGCTGCTCGAGCGGTTGCAGTCCCAGGCGACGCAGCCCAAGGTCACGCTGTTCGTGGTGGGCAACCACGCGGCGATGGTACGCGACGACCTGGCGGCGTTCGCGGCGGCCGGTCACGAGATCGCCAGCCATGGTCCCGACCATGGCCGGCTGCCTCCCGGCAAGGTGGTGTCGTGGCTGCGGGCGGGGAAAGAGGGTCTCGAGGACCTTCTCGGCGTTTCGGTACTCGGCTTTCGCTCGCCGCGCTTCGACATTCCCGCCGAGGGAGGACTGGCTCGGTATCGCGACGAGCTGGCCGAAGCGGGCTACAGCTATGTCTCCGACGCATCGCTGCTGGGGAGCCGCTCGCCGGTGCGCGAGGTCCCGGTGTTGTCGTGGCGCGGCATCCGGGTCGGCGGCGGCAGCTACCAGCGGCTCCTGCCGTTCGCAGCCGTGGCGTCCGCCGCCCGGCGAAGCCCCGGGCCGGCGGTGCTCTACTACCACTCCTACGACTTCGACGACACGCTGCCCGGGCTGGGAGCGGTGCGCTCGCCCATGCTGGCCCGGCAATTGCTCGGCCGGGGACGCATCGCACCGATCGTGTGGCGCCTCACCGAGCTCTTCGGCAGCGAGACGTGTGCGCATGCCGCCCGCTGAGTTCGACACCTACTTCCACGATCGGGCCTCTCGTTTCGCGGCCTTCTATCGCAGCGAGTCGGTGTCCCGCCTGCTCGGGCGCGGCCCGCTCTTCGACCGCCTGCGCGGGGGCGTCGACATCGCCGCCGCCATCGGTGCCCGGCGCGCCCTGGACGTGGGGTGCGGGAGCGGACCGTTGTTCGCACCCCTCGCCCAACGCGGCGTCCACGTCACGGGGATCGACCCGGCTCCCGCCATGGTCGCGCTGGCCCGGCACGAGGCGGCTCGCCTTCCGGGGTTGGTGACGGTGGAGGAGCGGGGGTGGGAGACGATCGACGACCGTGACGCCTACGACATCGCCCTCGCCCTGGGTGTGTTCGACTACGTCGACGACCCCGCCGAGCTGCTGCGACGGATGGGTCGCGCCGCGCCTCACGTCGTGGCGTCGTTCCCCGCGCCGGGGCTCCGGCTCCGACTGCGCCAGGTGCGTTACGGAGCCCGGGGGGTGAACGTCCACGGCTTCCGGTCCGACGACCTCGTCCGGCTGGGCCACGCCGCCGAGCTGGTGACCAAGGAGCTCAGGCCTCTGGGGCGCGCCGGATATCTTGCACACTTCGGGCGACCTGGAGCCTGACACCGCGCGAGACCAGGGGAGTCAGGAACGCCGTCCAGCACGCCGCCACGGCGTCGAGGCTGAAATGGTCCTGGCAGCGCCGGCGCGCCGCGTCGCCCATGGCCCGTCGCCGACCGGGCTCGGTGAGCAGGATCGCCGTCGCCTCGACCATGGCATCGACGTCGTCGACGTCCACGACGAAGCCGCTGGCGCCGTCGTCGACGATGGTGCGCACCCCGGGCACCGCCGTGGCCACCACCGGCAGCCCCGTCAACCCGGCTTCGATGAGCACGCCCGGCATGCCCTCGCCGGTGGGAAGGCTGGGGAACACGAACACGTCGGCTCCCCGCAAGACCTCCGCCACGTTCGATCGCGAACCGAGCAGCTCGACACCGGCCGCCGTGGCGGGGCCCGTCAGCGAGGGTGCCAGCGGCCCGTCGCCGCACACGACGGCCCGCAGCCCCACACCGCGACTGCGCAAGGCCGCCACGACCTCGATGAACCGTCCGGGTCGCTTGCCGGAGGTCAGAGCGCCCACGAACACCACGACCGGGTCGACGTCGTGGCGGCGTCGTGCCGATGGATGGAACTCCTCGGGGTCGCGCCCATTGGGTGCGAGCACCGAGGACTGCTCCGGGACGCGCAGGAGCCTTCGGCACTGGGCCAGCACCTCTTCGCCCTCGGCCGCCACCACGTCGGCGCGCCCTAGCAGTGTCCGCCACAACGCCACGCGCAGCGCGCTGGACTGGTGTTCGAAGGTGCCCGTGGCGTAGTAGGCCAGTGGCCGACGCGTGCCGAGCATGGCGGGGACGAGGTACTTGAGCGGGTCGCCCCCGTGGGCGACCACCACGGTGGGGGCCGTCCGCCTGAGCTCGGCCCGGAGGCGGATGGCCAGACGGGGATCGAACCCCCGGGCGGCCCGGTCCCCGCCGCCGTGGTCGAGCGCCACGTCCACCGGGACCGCGTTGGAGGCGGCAAAAAGGCTCAGCAGCCGGTGGTGGCGCACGCCGGGGAGGTCGAGCCGGGTAGCGAGCGCCCTGGCCTCGCGCTGGGCCCCCCTGGCGATGGCGGTGGGGATGACGTGCAGGACGAGGGGCACGGCGCGCGCCGGCACCGGTCCGTGCGCGGTGGTCACGTCCGGTCCCAAGGGCCCGCTCATGGCCGGCGGCGGGCGTCGAGAAGTTCGGTGTATACCGACTCGATGGCGCCGGCGGCCCCGTGCACGTCGAAGACGGCGCTGCGGGCCAGCGAGGCCTGGGCGAGACGAGCCCGCAAGGCGGCGTCCCGGGCCAGGCGGGTCACCGCGTCCGCCAGCAGGTCGGCGCGCCCGGGGAGCACCAGTAGGCCTTCGACCCCGTCGGTGATCACGTCGGGCACGCCGCCCACGATGGTGGCCACCACGGGCAGCCCCGTGGTCATAGCCTCCATGAGAGCGACGGGAAGGCCCTCCTGGTGCGAGGGCAGGACGAAGATGTCGGTACCGACCATGAGCCGGGCCGTGTCGGTGCGCGTGCGCAAGAACTGCAGGTGCCCGGCCAGGCCGGCGGCGTCGACCGCCCGGGTCAGCTCTGCTTCGAGCGGGCCCCGTCCGACCGATACGAAGCGCACGGGGACGCCGGCCGTCACGACCAACCGGGCCGCCTCGAGGAGCACGTCGTAACCCTTCTCGCTGCGGAGGTTGGCGACGGTGAGGGCCAGCACCTCCTCGTCGGCGATCTGAAGTTCGCTGCGCACGTGGCGGCGCACGTCCTCTCGGCGGTCGAGGAGGGGGGCGAAGCGGGCGCGGTCGACGCCGTGCACCACGATTCGCGCCCGCGACCGCAGGGCGCGGGGCAGTGCATCGCGTGCCGCCACCGACACCACGATGAGGGCGCCGTCGACCCCCACGGTGGCCCGGTTAAGGGCTTTGGTCACGATGGCCGCCTTGTTCCACAGGCTGTGCTCGGTATAGACGAGGACGGGTCGGTCCCGGCGGGGCACGCTCAGGGCGACGAGGCGCCCGAACGCCGCGGTGTACGGGAGATGGGAGTGCAGCACGTCGAAGCGCCCACGGACCAGGAGCCGGCGCAGGGCGACCGTCCAGCGCAGGTCGACGCTGGCGGACCCTCCCAGGGCATGGACGGGGACCCCGGTGGCCGCCATGGCCGGGACGAGGGCGTCCTGGCCACCGAGGACATAGGCGACCTCGTAGTCGAAGCTCGTGCGGTCCCGGCTGGCCACCACCTCGACGAGCAGACGCTCGGCTCCACCGAGGCCGAGGCCCTTGATGAGCAGCAGGACCCGGGGGCGACGACCGGCGACGCCCCCGACGGGCATTTCCCCTGCTGGCACGGGCTGATGGTAGTGGTGACCGGGGCCGATCTGTCGCTATTGCCGTACGGCCCCCACTAAGCTGAGCGGACGGGTTGGCGTAGCGCAGCAGTGGAATGGAACCGGGGGGAATCGCGATGTCGGCCATAGTGGAGCCGCTTTCCGAGGAGGACGGCACCCTCAAGGTCTTCGACGTGTCGCTGGTTCCCGACGAGCCGCCGCCGGGGTCGATGTACCAGCACAAACCCGACCTCCTGAAGTCGGCCCGAGAGCTCTTCCGGCGAGGCGAGGTCATCTTCACCCTGGCCGAGCGCGACATCCGGGCCCAGTACAAGCAGGCCGTCCTCGGCATCGCCTGGGCGCTATTGACCCCGCTTGTCAGCCTGGCCCTGCTCTTCCTCCTGGCCAAGAACGTGAAGGGGTTCTCGATCGGGGGTCACGTCCCCCTCTTGATCACGATGTACGTGGGGCTCATCACCTGGGGCCTGTTCGGCGGCGCCATCGGCGGGGGCGCCAATTCGCTCGTCGCCAACAAGGCTCTCATGGCCAAGAGCCACTTCCCCCGTGAGTGCTTCCCGCTGTCGCAGATCCTGGGGTCGGCCTTCACCTCGCTCATGGCGTGCGCGCCGCTGATCATCCTGTTCGGCGTGTATGGCTTCGCCCCCAAGATGACCTCCTTTTGGACGCCGATGTACCTGGCCATCGAGATCCCCTTCATGGTGGGGCTGGTGCTGCTGGTGTCGTCGCTCATGGTGCAGATGCGCGACCTCCAGCAGATCGTCCCCATCATCATGCCCCTCTTGATGCTCATCACCGTCCTGAAGCCGTTGAATCAGGAGCTGCACCATCGCTTGTATCCCGATGCGGGCTTCGTGCTGGGCCACGGATGGCTGCGGGACGCGTACTGCGTGGTGAATCCGATGGCCCCCATCATCGACAACGTGAGGGACTCCGTACTGCTCGGCTTCGGGCCCCAGTGGCACATGCTCGAACTGGCGCTGGTGGGATCGGTCTTCTACCTCGTTACCGGGTTCCTCGTCTTCAAGAGGCTCGAGGTGAATTTTGCCGACCTTACCTAGGGGCACCGTGCTCAGCGAGCACGTGTGGAAGCGCTTTCGCGTCGATCGGCCCTTGCCGTTGTTCCAGGAGCAGATCAAACTCCTGGGAAGATGGCTGCAGGGCCAACGACGAGACTTTCGCTGGGTGCTGCGCGACGTCAATCTGCACGTGGAACCGGGCAAGACCTACGGGCTCATCGGTGTCAACGGGTCGGGCAAGTCCACGTTGCTGAAGATGATCTGCCAGACGACGTTCCCGTCGGCCGGCACGGTCACCTCGGTGGGTCGCATCGGGGCGCTCCTCGAAGTTCGCAGTGGCATTCACCCCGACCTCTCCGGCAAGCAGAACGTCTACCTCTACGGCAACATCCTGGGCCTCACACGTGCCGAGATCGCGGCCAAGTTCGACGACATCGTGGACTTCGCCGAGATCGGCGACGCCATCGACCGCCAGGTGAAGTTCTACTCGACGGGCATGGCCATCCGATTGGGTTTCGCCATCGCCGCCTTCCTGGAGCCCGACATCCTGCTCGTGGACGAGGTGCTCGCCGTCGGGGACGCCCGTTTCCAACAGAAATGCCTGGAGCGCATCACCCAGGTGGTGGCCAACGGCACCACGTTGTTCTACGTCTCGCACGACCTTCCGACGGTCGAGGCGGTGTGCGAACGGGCCATGTGGCTCGCCGACAGCTATGTCCGGGCCGACGGCCCGGCCCGTGACGTCGTGAACCTGTACCGGGCCTCGGTAGAGGAACAGGCGACGATGGCGGTGGAGCACGACACCGGGGTGCGCATCCTCAAAGTGGAGATCACCGGGCCCGACGGCGGGCAGATCTGCTCGGGCGAAGAGGTGAACCTCCGGATCGTGGCGGAGTCGGAGCAGTCCATGTTCGGCGCCTTCCACATCGGGGTGTCCCAGGGCACGGCCATGCCCGTGTTCGTCCTGCGCTACGCCAGCTCCTTCCCCCAAGGGCAGTTCGAATTGCGGTGCCGCATGCACAACTTGCCGTTGCCCAAGGGTCGCTACTCGTTGTGGGGGGCGATGCGAGCTCCCCGTGGCAGCGGACCGACGGCCATGCTTCCCTGGCAACCGCTCACGTCGTTCGAAGCCTTCGGCCCCATCGCCATCCGGGCGCCCAACGGCGTGATGGTGCTGTCGCCGGTGTTCGTTCCGGCAGACTGGGAAATGTCCTGACCCCAGACACCGTACCCCCGGACATCGCGGCTGGTCTCGAAGGTGTGACGGCCGTCGTGGTCACCCACCTCCGCCCTCGCTTGGCCGGCACCACGGTGCGGACGCTCATCGAGGCGGAGGGGTTCGCCCCCGACCGCGTCGTGGTGGTTGTCAACGGCGAGGGCGGGCTCGACGACCCCGAGCTCGAACGAGCCGTCCGCATGGTTCGGCTGCCGTCGAACACCGGGCCTGCGGGTGGGTTCCACCGTGGCCTGCAAGAGGCCTTCTCGGACCCGTCCACGCACTGGGCGTACCTGTGCGAAGACGACATGGTGCTCCTGCAGCTCCCCACCCCGCGCGTGGCCGAGCTGATGGCGCACGTCGCCGTTCGGGGACGCGACACCCCCGATGACGGGGCGGGAGTCGGCGCCGTGGTGGCCTTCGGCCGTGTCTTCATTCCCCGATCGGGCCACAGCGTGAACGTCGTGCCCCGCCGCGGTCTTCCCGGCGAGCTGTCTCCCGTGGATGTGTCCACCTGGGGGGCCACTCTGGTGTCGCGCGCCGTGGTCGAGGCGGGCGTCTTTCCCGACCCCGAGTTGTTCTTCGGGTTCGAGGACTTCGACTTCTTCTGTCGCGTACGCGCCGCCGGACTGAGCGTGCTCGTCGACGTGCCGTGCGCCCGCCGGGTGGCGCATCACCAGACCCTGGCGGGGCGCGACGCGGCACTGCGCGACCACCGCCCCCTCGACGCCGACGAGCCGTGGCGCGCCTACTACCTAGCACGGAACTTCTTCGCCTTGGCCCGTCGACATGGCCGCCGGAGTTGGTACGCCTGGCATCTGCTGTACTCGCTCCGACGCCTCCAGCTCGCCTCGAGCACGGCCGAACGGCTGGCCACCGTGCGCGGCCTGGTCGACGGGGCCCGGGGCCGGTTGGGGATCGAGCCGCGCTACCTCCGCGAGGTGGGCGAGCGGACCACGCCGGTCACCGAGCCCGCCATCGGGGCCGCTACCGAGCCCGTGCCCTCCGTGACGGCGGGCGCCACCGGGGAGCCGCCGTCGGGGCACGAGCTCCGACATTCGGTGGTCGCCCTCGTCCTGTCGCACAACGCGCCGCGGGCGCTGGCGAGATGCCTCGAGGCCATCGCCGCGCAGACGGCCGCCCCGGGTGCGATCGTGGTGGTGGACAACGCCAGCACGCCCCCCGTGAACCGGACGGCTCTGGGCGCCCTCAGCCCCCCGGGCTCGGGTGGTTCGTCGGTGCCACCGGTGTCGGTGGTGCGCTCGGACATCAACCTGGGACCGGCGGGAGGGTGGGCGCTTGCCTTCGAGGAGCTCCTCGCCGGGGCCTTCGACTTCGCCTGGGTCCTCGACGACGACATCGTGCCCGATCCGGAGTGCCTCGAGGCGCTGCTGGGCGAGGCGCGCCACGAGCCCGAAGGCGGCCTTCTGCTTCCCGCGCTCGATCCAGCCCGACGGGACGGTGGGGGAGTGGGGGTCGTGGTGCGGGTTCGTGATCTCGCGTCACATCGTGGAGCAGGTGGGCGTGCCCCGGGCCGAGCTGTTCTGGTGGGCCGAGGACAACGAGTACTGCCACTGGCGCATCCCCCAGGCCGGTTACGCCCGGCGGATCGTGGACGGGGCCGTGGTCCAGCACGACGCCGTCCGGCAGGGAGCCCGCGTGCCGCTGTGGAAGTACTACTACGAGGCCCGGAACATGCTGTACCTGCACCTGCACGTCATGCACCGTGTCGGGTGGTATCCGCGCAACGTGACCAAGCTCGTGGCCCGGGCCCTGCTGCGCGAGCGGGGTCGTCGCCTGCTGTGCCTGCGCACCATCGTCCTGGGACTGTCCGACGGGGCCATGGGCAGGTTGGGCATCCGCTTCCCGGTGGAGCCCATGAGTGAGCAACCGCCTCGCCTCGATCCGGGGGCCGCCGCACCGGGTCGCGGTTGAGGTGATCGTCGTCACCGGCCCGGGCCGGAGCGGGACGTCCTTGCTGGCTGCGCTGTACCGGGCGCTGGGCTTCGACCCCGGGGGGCGTTGGATGCAAGACGTGCACGCCGGCCTCGAGCACCGCGACGTGGTGGCGTTGAACCTCACGGTGGCGAGGGCTCTGGGGGTGTCGGTCGACTTGCGACGAGGCGGCCGCGTCCTCGAAGGGTTGGGGTTGTTGGAACATGTCAGTGACGGTCGGGTGTCGCCCGAGCTCCGCGAGCCCTTCACCGCCGCGGTGGACGTCCTCCGCTACCGACGAGCCACCCCCGACCTGATGGACTGGAGCGCCGTCGAGCGTGTCTCGCAGCGCTATGGCGAGGCCATGCGGACCCTCGCCAAGGACCGGCCCGTGGTGAAGGATCCCCGATTCTGTTGGACCCTGGGGGCGTGGCTGGCCGCCGGCGTCCCCGTCGAGGCCCTGGTGCTGGCCATGCGGCCGCTCGACGCCATGACCACCAGCCGGGTCCAGGCGGGGATGTACTCGGAGCGGGCCATGCAATGGGCGAGGCACAACTACTGCTACGGGCTCGGGCTCCTCATGACCACGGCGGCTGAGTACCGCCTTCCTCTGACCATCTTGCGCTTCCCCGACTTTCTCGAGAAGCCCGACGAGCTCTACGACCAGCTCCCCCTGCCGGAGCCCCGGACCCGCGAGGAGTTCCGGCGCGCCTTTGCCTCGGTGTTCGATCCGAAGCTCGTTCACGACACCCGCTGAGCCGTGGCTCACGACGCCACGGTGCCTCGTCGGTCGATGCGCTGGGATCGCACCACCCCACGAGGCGTGCTCGTGTTGGGCATGCATCGCAGCGGCACCTCGGCCGCCACGAGGCTCGTTCACGCCCTGGGACCGGCGGTGTGCGCCCCCGGCGACATGGTCCGGGGGCCGTGGAACCCGAGCGGCCACTTCGAGAGCCGTTCGCTCATGCACCTCAACGACGCCTTATTGGCGCAGATGGGGATGACGTGGTGGTACCCACCACCCAGTGGCGAGGCCTACTTCGCGGCGGCGGCGCGCATCACCACCACCGGCGCTCAGGCCCGCCGGGTGTTCCGGCGCGTCCACCGCAGCACGCCCTGGGTGTGGAAGGACCCTCGCACGTCGGTGCTGCTGCCCTTCTGGCGCGGCGTCCTGGGCCCCCGACTGGCGGCCGTGGTGGTCGTCCGCAACCCTCTCGAGGTGGCGGCGTCGCTGCACCATCGCCACGGCGTGACCTCGGCCTTCGCGCTGGCGCTGTGGGAGCGCTACAACCGCCTCATCGTGGCCCACAGCTCGGGCATGCCCGTCATGGTCACCCGGTACTCCGACCTCGTGGCCGACGCCGCCGCCTGGCTGGAGGGAACCCGGGAGTTTCTCGAGGGCCTGGGCATGCGCTTGCCCGCAGCCGCCTCCGCCGGCGCCCTGGCCGGCGAATTCATCGACCCCGGGCTCCGCCACAGCGCCCACTCCCGGACGGACCTCGTCGGTCTGCGCCCCGGGACGTTGGCCGTCTACGACGCCCTGGAGGCCGCCGTGGGACCGACGGACGCATTCGCGGCGCCCAAGCTCCTGCCTGAGGCGGTGGACGTGGCCGTCGAGCTCGACGCCGTGGGACCGAGCACCAAGCTCGCCTGGCACCCTCCGCCCTGGGCGCCCGGACGCCCGAACGCGGAATCGACGGACAACGACGAGCATCCTAGCTAGGAAGGAAGAAGTTGGTCCGCTCCCGACCCGCCGATGTCGCGCCGAGCGGGTCGCGGCGCATGGCCGTCGGCGGTGACTCGCGCCATTCGCACCGAAAGCGGGCACGGCCTCCCTCAGCGCGACCTCCCTCGTCCCGAGAGTGACGATCAGGTGGAAACACGCAGGTCAGTCGTCAATTGTGACGATGATTCGCGACCCTTCCGGCCCTATGGTTCCTGATGGGGGTACGGATGAAGGACGTCGAAAGCCGCCGCTTGTGGCAGCGGGCGATGCCCCGCGTAGACGTCTCGCGCGCGTCGGCATTGCCGTGCGTCGAATCGGCCACCGGGCCGAGCACGGTGCGGGTCGGTACGGAGAAGGCGAGCGATGCGACGGATAGTCACCGGGATCCCCGTCGCGGTCCCCTGATGGCTACTGTGACACTGGATGAGTGTGACAACTTCCCAGGCGCTTCGCGGCACCTTCGGAGTTCGTCGCTGCCTCCGGGTCGGTTGAGATGAGACTCCGTCGTCTGGTGCTGGCGGTGGTTGTCATGGGAGTGGCCGTGGTGGCCGTGTTCGCCACCACGCAGGCTCCCGGCAATGCGTCCACCATTCCCCTGACCACCGCGGTGCCGATCGTGCCCAATACGCCGTGGACCGATACCGGGCTGAACTTCGACGCCGGCATGACCCTCAGCATCACTGCCAGCGGGAAGATCAATTTCGTGGGGGAGCGGTACTACCCGGCCACTCCGGCCGGGACCGTGAAGTGCCTGCGACTGGTGGAGAAGTTCACCGCCCCCCTCCTGCAGTGCTACTCGCTCATCGCCAAGATCGGCCTCAATGGCGTGCCCTTCGAAGTGGGGACGAGCTACCTCAATGTGTCTGTTTCCACCGGTGGGGAGTTGTATCTCGGTCCCAACGACAACCATTTCCCGGACAACCGTGGGAACTGGGTGGCGGTGATCACGGGTGGCAACCTGACCCCGGTGACGACGCCCCCAGGGACGACGCCCCCGGCCGTTCCTCCCCAGCCCCCGATCACCTCACCGCCGGCCGTCACCAGGGCGGTGACCCCGGCGGCCCCGGCGGCCCCGGCCCCGGCCCCGGCCCCGGCGGCCCCGGCCCCGGTGCATGCCAGTACGGGCTCGGGGGTGTTGGCCTTCACGGGCTTCGGGCCGATGGGGCAGCTCGCCGTTCTGCTGGGCCTCATCCTGGTGGTGGTGGGACTGGTGCTGTTCTTCGTCGACGTGCGCCGGGGAGTGCAGTGGCTCTTGGGGTTGTGAGGACCTAGGCGGCCCTCCCGGCGCGCCGACGCCTGACGAGCAGGGCGGCCGCGCCGCCCACCGTCACGGCGGCGGCGATCACGATGCCGGCGCTGAACAGGTCGGGCCAGTAGTGCAACTCGACCACGTGAGTCCCGGCGGGGACCTTGGCCTCGAGCATGGTGCCCTGGGCCCAGGGCTCGAGGGCCAGCGGTCGTCCGTCGATGGTGGCATGCCAGCCCGGGACGTCGGTCAGCCGCAGGCGCAGCAGGGCGCCGTCGGGGTCCTCGACGCGCACCTTCCAGGTCGAGTCGTCGGGATGGGTGACGGCCACCGGGGTGCCCGGGGTGTCCACGCTTAGGCTGCTACGGGCCACGGTGCTCGAGATCAGCGTGGCCGATGCCGCCCCCGGGATCCGGTACAGCCGTTCGTTGCCCACCATGCGGTCGAAGACGGCGCCCTTGGGGCCGCGCCCGTGGCGCGGCTCGAGTACGAAACCCACGCCGAACACCCGGGCCTGGGCGGCCGTGGTGATCTGGGGGCAGAACACCCCCACCTTGTGCAGCGGTGACGGGAGTTGAGACCCGCTCAGAGTCGTCCACAGCCGGAAGTAGCTCTCGGGGACAGTGGCGTCGTAGACGGCGAACTCGTGCACCCCGTACCCGATGTTGGCGTCGGGTCGGATGCCCACTTCGTTGGAGTACGGGAGGGAGAACGGCGTGGCCCGACAGGGGCCGATGCCGACCACGGACCCACCCGCGGCCCCCTGCAGCGCCTGCACGGCGGGAGTCGGCGAGAAGTAGGACGTGCTCAGCGACCACAGCGAGACGCCGGTGGTCACCAGGAACGCCGTCTGGACGACGAGGAGCACCCCGGCGAGGGCGCCGCGCCGATCGCGCACACGACGAAGCAGGGTGCTGTTCCCCCCGGCCGTGGTGAGCACCAGGGCGAGCCCCAGGCCCACGACGACCTCGATCGCCGGCCACACGAAGCGGCCCGCCTGGTTCGGGGCCACGCGGTGCACCCCCAGACCTATGGCCAGAGCCAGCCCCCCCGTCACCAGCCCGCAGGCGGCGAAGCCGCCCGCCATCCAGCGCCGGACGGTCGCATGAGGCCCCGAGTCCACGACGGCCTGCACGCCGGCGGCGGCGAGGACGGCGAGCGCCAGCGCCAGGAGCATGACGTCGCGGTTCCAGGTCTCTTTCCCGACCACCGGGAGCGCGCCCAAGAAGCCGTACACGGGACCCTGGAACGACACCGCCACGGCGACCACGGCCACCGCCGCCAGGGCGGCGAACTCGGCACGCCGCCAGTACAGGCGCACCCCCACCAGGGCGAGGGCCACGGCGAACACGCCGATGTAGGGAGGGGGCAGGCGAAAGTCCGTCCCCTGCACCCCCACGAGAATGTCGCTGAGGTGGGCCAGGGGAAACGCCGATGCCCCGGAGTACGTGGAGCGGGCCGAGGGCCCCACGAGCTGCGCACCGGGCAGCAGGAGCGGTGCCCCGAGACCGGCACCGCACGCGGCGGCGACGGTCAGGTCGACCAGGGGGCGGAGCACGGCTCCGTGGTTCCAGGCGGCCCGGGTCCCCAGGAACACTGCGACGAACACCACCACCGACAGCGTGACGATTAGGAGGCTCTCGGGATGACCTCCGTAGATGGCGAGGGCGACGGCCACGGCCAGCAAGGTCCCGTCCCGGAGGCGATGGCTCCCCCGGACGAGGAGGATGGCAAAGGCGAGGATCCATCCCGACCACACCGTCACGCCGGTCATGGCCCAGGGCGAATTGTGGAGGATGGGTCCGGCCAGCTCGAAGCTCGTCGCTCCGAAGGCCGCGCTCAACGCCCCCAGGCCGAGGACGCGGCACAACGTGTACGCACCGCATCCTGCCGCCACGAGCTTGACCAACACGATGACGGTGTAGGCGTAGCGGACGGGAACGAGATAGCTGACGAGGGCCGGAAGGCTGAAGACCTGCGACTGCCAGTTGAACGCCAGCGGTGTGCCGAGCACGTTGTACGGATTCCACAACGGCAGATGTCCCTGATGGACCTGGGTCCACGCCAGGTTCGTCCATGGGGCGAACTGCAGCACCTGGTCGGCAGGGAAGACATCGTGCACGCGAACGCCGGCCGTGTGGGTGAGACCGATCTGGGCCAGGAGGTCGAACGAGCCCAGCGACACCTGCGGCCGCAGGAGCGGGGCCATCACCACCACGACGGCGCCCACCGTCCACGCCAGGCCCAGGACGTCGGGAGCCCACCGTCCCCACCACGAGGGCGCCCGAGGGCCCGTCGCTGTACCGGTCACGGCGTCACGGGTGCTCGTGGCGAC
Source organism: uncultured Acidimicrobiales bacterium (assembly GCA_963731665.1). Classification (GTDB taxonomy): domain Bacteria; phylum Actinomycetota; class Acidimicrobiia; order Acidimicrobiales; family UBA8190; genus Chersky-840. The sequence continues at coordinate 137,469 of CAVSWP010000012.1, forward strand.
CGTTTGCGCGTCTTGACGAGCGCCAGCACGCCGAGGCCCACCAGGGTTGCCCCCGACGCGGCGGCGATCACGATGCCGGCGCTGAACAGGTCGGGCCAGTAGTGCAACTCGACCACGTGAGTCCCGGCGGGGACCTTGGCCTCGAGCATGGTGCCCTGGGCCCAGGGCTCGAGGGCCAGCGGTCGTCCGTCGATGGTGGCGTGCCAGCCCGGGACGTCGGTCAGCCGCAGGCGCAGCAGGGCGCCGTCGGGGTCCTCGACGCGCACCTTCCAGGTCGAGTCGTCGGGATGGGTGACGGCCACCGGGGTGCCCGGGGTGTCCACGCTTAGGCTGCTACGGGCCACGGTGCTCGAGATCAGCGTGGCCGATGCCGCCCCCGGGATCCGGTACAGCCGTTCGTTGCCCACCATGCGGTCGAAGACGGCGCCCTTGGGGCCGCGCCCGTGGCGCGGCTCGAGTACGAAACCCACGCCGAACACCCGGGCCTGGGCGGCCGTGGTGATCTGGGGGCAGAACACCCCGATGCGATGCAGGCCCGACCCGGTGCGTTGCCCACCGAGCGACGCCCACAAGGTGTAGTAGCTCTCGGGGACGGCGGCGTCGTAGACGGCGAACTCGTGCACGCCGTACCCGATGTTGGCATCGGGACGGATCCCCGTCTCCGTCGAATAGGGGGGGGTGAAGGGAAGCACACGGCACGAAGTGATGCCGACCGTGGATCCACCCACGGCGCCCTGCAACGCCTGCACGGCGGGTGGGGGCGAGAAGTACGACGAGCTCAGCGACCACGACGACACGCCGGTGGTGATGAGGAAGGTGGTGGAGACCACCAACAGCACCGTGGCCGCCGACCGGCCGGTGCGCGCCGAACCGTGACGAGCGGCCGGAGAACCCCGCCACCACAGCGTTGCCACGAGGACGACGAGACCCAGCACCTCAGCCCCGGGCCAGATCAGGCCCGTTCGGTAGTGCGTCGAGCCGACGGCGACGACCAGCCCGAGAGCGACGACCCCCAGAGAACCCAACGCCCACCGCAGGGTGGTGGCGCGCGCCGGGGACTTGGACAGCACGTCGATGCCGACCCCCGCCAACACCGCCAAGGCCAGGTCGAGCACCATGACGGCCCGGGTCCACGTCAGCTGACGGCCTCCGGGGAGCAACCGCAGCATGTCGTCGACGGGGCCGACGAAGCTGACCACCACCCCGACGGCGGCCACTGCGGCCAGGGCGAGGACCTCGGGACGCCGCCAGTTGACGCGGGTCCCCACGACGGCCAGCACCACGGCCACCACTCCCACGTAGGCCGAGCTCTTGAAGTCGGTCCCCTGGAGCCCCGCGGCGACCAGATTCGGTAGCTGGGAGAAGGAGAAAGCAGGTGACCCCGACGCGTACCGGTGGGAGGAGCCCAGGAGGAGCTGGGCCCCGGGCAGCAGCAAGGCGGCGCCCAGCCCGGCGCCGAAGACACCGGCGACGACGACGTCTCGCACCGGTCGGGCCACCGCACCGCGCTCGGTTCGGGCTCTCTGCCACAACAACACCGCGCTGAACACCACGAAGGCGAGGCCGAGCACGATCAGGCTCTCGGGGTGCCCGGCGTAGATGGCCCAGGCGACGCACACCGACAGCAGGATCGTCCATCGGAGGCGGTGGTGGGTGCTCATGAGCACGAACCCCGCGGCGAAGATCCATCCCCCCCAGCACATCACCCCACTGTTGGCCCAACCGATGTGGTCGAGGATCGGCCCCGACAATTCGAAGGCGGTGCCGCCGAAGGCGGCACCGAGCGCGCTCACACCGAGCACCCGGCACAACGTGTAGGCGCCCGTCCCGGCCACCACGAGCTTCACGAGTACCAGCGCGCTGTAGGCGTAGCGGACCGGGACGGCGTACCCGACCAACGCCGGGAGGCTGAAGACGCCGGACTGCCAGTTGAAGGCGAGGGGCACACCGAGCACGTTGTCCGGGTTCCACAGCGGGACGTGTCCACTGTGGACCTGGTGCCAGGCCAGGTCGGTCCACGGCACGAACTGCAGGATCTGATCCGCAGGGAACACGCCGTGTGCCGACGTGACAGCTGCCCGGGTGAGCCCGATCCTCGCCAGCAGGTCGAAGGGGCCGAGCGACACTCCAGGACGCAGCACCGGGGCCATCACCACCACCGCGGCGAGCACGGTCCAGGCCACGCCCAGCGCGTCGGCTCCCCATCCGTGCCTGCTGCGTCGGCGCTGCACCCGGGGCAGTGTAATTCTCCGATCGGTGGCCCCCTCGGCCTGCGGGCCACCATGCGAGCACCGGTGCGCACCACGAGTGCTCGTTCATCATCTCGAGCAGATCCTGTCGAGGCGCGTTGGTGCCTCGACGTCGAGCCCTGGGCTATCGCATAGGCAAACGAAGGAGATTCTCGTGCCCGATACCACATTGGGCCTGGTGGATCGCCTAATATGGCAAAAATTCCTCCTGGGGGGTCACGTGCGGAAAATCTTGGCTGCAGCTGGAACGTTGGCGCTGGGTGTGCTGGCTGTCGGCTGCTCGAGCTCTCAGACGCTCATCAACCATGCGTCGGGGTCGACAGCCGTCGCCCACACGGGTGACACGCTCACCCTGCAGAACCCGTCGGGGAGGCATTTCGACATCACCCTCACCCAGATCGTGGACCCCGCCCAGGGAGTGGGGAAGACGGTTCCCAAGACGGGCAAGCGCTTCGTCGCCGTGGTGTTCCAGCTGGGGAACTCGCAAGGACCGAGTTTCACGGTCAACAGCAACCTCGATGCCGACCTGGTGGGATCGAACGGGCAGACCTACCTGCCCTCCCACGTCTCTCTGCGGCAATGCGAGAAGGACACGATCCAGTTCCAGCTCTCGAGTGGTCAGACCGCCAACAGCTGCGTGGCCTTCCAGGTCAAGAAGTCGATCACCGCCACCAAGGTGCAGTTCTACCCGGCCGCCGCCTCCGCCAATGACTACGGGGAGTGGCTCGTTCCCTAATCTCAGATCAGTTCCCGGTAGAACTCCGGGTCCCGCGCGATCTTTTCGTACACCTCGTCGCTCAGGAGCTGCGCGGTCGCGGCGGTGCGGGCGTGGAAGCGTTGCGCCTTGGCCCGGTTCCTCCGTCGTAGGAGCCGTCCCAGTCCCGGAACGTGCCTGGCGCGGGTCGTGAGGCGCGGGGGGTTGACGAGGTCGACGCGGCCCACCGCCCAGCGGAAGCCCGCCCCGTGGTGGTAGGCGATCCCCCCGTACACGCCGAACCACAGAGGGTGCAGGTTTACCCGGTTGCTGCGTAGCAGCGGGGTCCACAGGGCGCCGTGGCGCTCGAGCGCCCGCAGGAGATTGCCACCGACGTCGGTCGTGCGCTTCCCGTCGGCCGTCTCCCACGAGTATCCCTTGGACCAGTCGCCGTGGAGGCGTTCCCATTCGCGTACCGTGACGGCGCAGAAAGAGGGATGGGGCTGGGTGTCGGCGACGTTCTCGTCTCGGCGCACGGCCACCAGGGACGTGCTCTCGAGACCGCGGCGGACCGTGGGCAACGGGTCGGCGATGGGGAAGGCGTCGCCGTCGAGAAAGATGATGAGGTCGTCGGGCCGGCCGTCGGCGACGATCTCGCCCGCCAGGAGGTTCAGCTTGGCCGGATGGTCCCCGAGGATGGTGAACACCCGATCGAATTTCTCCTCGTGCCCGTCAGGCACGTTCTGGAGGTTGGCATAGACCTTGAAGGGCTCGGCGATGTTGCGTCGGAGGAACGCCAGTTGGATGTCGATCCAGCGCGCCGACGCGATGTGGACGGTGGCGACGTAGATCATCGTCCCCCACTCACCGCCGGGTCGTCGGGACGGCGCCGGGCAGCCCGGGACACCGCACCACCATAGGCGGGTGCAGCGGTTGTCGCGACACATCGCCGTGTGGCAGCCTGACGTCGTGGCCCTCCGCACCGCGCTGGGAAAGGCGCTGTACCGGGCCCCCGACGGACTGCGCAAGATGCTTCCCCGCGCCGTGCGCGAAGGTGTTCGCCGCCGGGTGGGCCCCTTCGCCCCGTGGGAAGCCGGTTACACGCACTTGGGGCCGGCGCCGGCGCCGGGCGAGGTGCCCGGGCCGCCGGATTTCGTGGGCATCGGCGTCCAGAAGGCCGGCACCACGTGGTGGTTCGGGCTGATCGTCGCCCATCCCGATGTGGCCCATCGCGCCACCGTCCACAAGGAGCGTCACTACTTCGCGCCCTACGCCACGGCGGACTTCGGGCCCCAGGACGTGCGCCGCTACCACCAGACGTTCCCTCGACTTCCGGGCCGGACGACGGGGGAGTGGACGCCGGACTACATCTGCCAGCCGTGGGTGCCCGCGCTGCTGGACCGGGCCGCTCCGCAGGCCCGGCTCCTCGTGATCGTCCGGGACCCCGTCGAACGCCTGGTGTCCGGCCTGGCCCACAATGAGCTCGTTCCCGACTCGCATTCGGGCACGGTGCTGGCCGAGGCGGTGAACCGCGGCTTCTACGCCGCGGCCCTCCGGCGCTGGACGACGGCATGGGAGGCGGGCCGGATCCTCGTCCAGCAGTACGAGCGGTGCGTGGCGGACCCCGAGCACGAGCTCGCCCGCACCTACCGCTTCCTCGGGCTCGACGACTCCTTTCGTCCTCCCGGCCTGCTGCAGCGCGCCAGCCCCACGCTCCAGGAGAAGGTCGCCCTCGACGGCGATGCCCGGATGCGACTCGTCGAGCTCTACCGCGCCGACGTGGCGGACCTGGTCACCCTCGTTCCCGACCTCGACGTGACGGCGTGGCCGAACTTCGCCCCCTGAACACGCCGACCCCGGGCCCCGGCGACCGGCGTCACGGTGCGGGCACGGCGCCGGCTCGCTGCGCGGCCCGGTCCGGCCCGATCAGATAGAGACGGGCCAGGCGCGTCGTGGCGTGACGGCGGGCGCGCCGCCCCACGACCAGCCGCAGCCCCAGCCCGAAGAGCGTGCCGGCGCGGTACAGCGCCCAGCCCCGGCGCCCGTACCACTTGCGGACGTAGCGCTCGATGGCGGCGTGCAGGCGCAGTTGGAGCCGCTCCGAGTCCGTCTCGGTCCCCCCGGCGGCGTGTTCCGCATGCACGTCCGGGCACAGCCGAACCCCCCATCCCCGCTCCATCGCCCGGCGTTGCCAGTCCTCGTCCTCGCAGTAGAGGAAGAAGCGTTCGTCGAAGGCTCCCACCTCGACCAGGGCCGCCCGCCGCACCAGCAGGACGGCGCCACCGAGGAAGTACCGGGACGACCGCAGGCGGTGACGGCTCAGGCCCACCGCCTCGGCCCAGGCCCCCGCCGGTGTGTGCCAAGGCCAGCTGGCCCTGCTAGGGGCCGAGGAGCGGGGACGGTGCTGCGTCGGCGCCACGCAGGCCACGCCGGGGTCGGCGAGGAGCTTCTCGTGGAGCCGTTCCAGCTCGGGCGGCGCGATGCGTGCGTCGGGATTGAGCAACAAGACGTCGCCTGTCGGGTCGGGCAACTGCTCGAGCCCCAGGTTGACGGCGGCGGCGAACCCGAGATTGGCGCCGGGATCCACGTACTGGGCGCCGGCGCTGCGGGCCAGCGCGGCGGTGGCCGGCGACGACGAGTTGTCGACGACGACGGTCCGGTAGACGTCGGCCAGCCCGGCCAGGACCAGGGTCAGGTCGTCGGCAGGGCCGTAGGCGACGATGACGATGTCGAGTCCCTCACGGCGCGTCGTCATAGCTCGGTGGGACGTCGTCGGCGCCGCCTGCCGAGCACCAACCCCGTCGACGCCGTCACGACGAGCCCGACGGCGACCCCGCCGGCGACGACGATGCCCGCCGTGAAGGCGCGGGGCCAGTAGTGCAGCTCGACCACGTGGCGCCCCGGGGGAACGCGCGCCTGGAGCATCAACCCGCTCGCCCAGGGCGTGAGCGGCAGAGGCCGGCCGTCGATGGTGGCGTCCCAGCCCGGGACGTTGGTGAGCCGAAGGCGCACGATGCTGGCGGTGGCGGTGTCGACGACGAGTCGCCACGACGCCGGGTCCGGGTGGGTCACCGGGATGGGCGTCCCGGGTGCGTCGGTGGGCAAGGGTGCTGTTCCGGCCGGTACCGGCGTGGAGGTCGCCTGGGCCGCGCCCGGGACTAAGTAGAGCTGCTCGCCGCCGATGGTGCCGTCGGGAATGCTCCCCTCCGGGCCGAACCGGCCGGGGAGCTCGAGGATGTAACTGACCCCGAACACCCGGGCCTGCTCCACCGTCTTGATGCGAGGACAGAAGATTCCCAGCTCGGCCAGCGACGCCGTGATGTGCCCGTTGCCGACCGCCGCGTAGGCGCGGAAGTAGCTCTCGGGGAGGATGGGGTCGTAGACCTCCATCTCGTCAACTCCGTAGGCGACGTTGACATCGGGCCACAGACCCACCGAGGCGGTGGGCCCCGTGACGTAGGCCTTGAGCCCGCAGTTTCCGAAACCGACGAGGTTGGTCCCGACGGTCCGCTGCAGTGCCGTGATCCCGGGGTTCGTCGGGAAGTACCCCGAGCTCACAGACCAGAACGGGATCCCGGCGCTCAGGAGGAACGCAGTCTCGAGCGCTAGGAGGACGGCCATCGCGAAGCGGACGAAGGGCACCGACGAGGCAGTGACGGAATGGGCTCCGGAGCGGCGCGACCACCACCACGCGCCGGCGAGGATCAGCCCGGCCACGGCCTGGACCGCCGGCCAGATCAGGCTGTCGCGGTGTCGGGCGATGTTGCCCGCCAACCCGAGCTCGCTGGCCACCGCCAGGCCCACCACCACGACGGCGAGCGCGCCAAACGCTCCGGCCATCCAGGTCAGCGCCGCCCGGTCTCCCTTCGACCGGATGAGGGCGTCGACGCCCACGGCCGCCAGGACGGCCAGTGCCAACGCCATGAGCATCACCGCCCGGTTCCACGTCACCACGCGTCCACCGGGCACGAGATCCAGGAGGCGGTCGGCGGGGGAGAAGAAGGTGAGGAGAAGCGTGACTACGGCCACGGCCACCAACGCCGGCACCGCCGGCTTTCGCCACGCCATCCCCGCACCCACGACGGCGAGCGCCAGGACGATGACACCGACGTAGGCGGTGGTGGAAAAGATCTTGCCTTGGAGCCCCACCAGCAGGAGGTTCGGAGCGTGCGACAGAGGGAATGCCGCCACCCCTGTGCCATTCCGACGGGCCGAGGACAATGCCAGCTGCGTGCCCGGGAAGAGCAGGGGAGCGCCCAGGCCGAGGCCACACAATGCTCCCAGGATAAGGTCGCCCAGTGGGCGCAACACGAGCCCTCCACCGGTCCGGGCGCGGGCCACGAGGTAGCCGACAACGAACACCACAACGGAGAGACTCATCACGACGAAGCTTTCGAGATGGGCCCCATACACCGCTTCGGCGAGCGCTACGGCCAGCAAAGCCACATTGCGGAGACGATGCCTCCCGCGCAGGAGGCCCACGACAGCCAGAAGGACCCAGCCCGTCCAGCACGTCACGGCGGCGTGGGGCCAGGCGGCCTGGACCACCATGGGGCCTGAAAGTTCGAAGGCCGTTCCCCCGGTGGCGGCCGCCAGGGGGCCGAGCCCCAGGGCCCGGCACAGCGCGTAGACACCGGTCCCGGCGACGACGAACCTGGTTAGCACCATCGCCGTGAAGGCGTGGCTGACGGGGACCAGGTAACCGACCATGGCGGGAAAGCTGAAAACATCGGAGGACCAGTTGAAGGCCAGCGGCATGCCCAAGACGCTGTAGGGGTTCCACAACGGGAGATGTCCGTTGTGCACCTGGTGCCAGGCCAGGTTCATCCACGGCACGAACTGCTGTATCTGGTCGGCCTGGGCGGCGTTGTGCACCGTCACGCCCGATTGGTGGGTGAGGCCGATGCGCGACAGCAGGTCGAACGGACCGAGCGAGACCCCTGACCGCAAGGCGGGGAGGAGCACCAGCACCGCAGCGGCGACGGTCCAGGCCACGCCCACGGCGTCGCTCAACCACGCGGTGCGGGCGCGAAACCCACGGCGGTCCCCGGCTCCGGGCTCGTGAGCCAGCCCATCGTGAGCTTCCCCCCGCTGGCGCACCCGAGGAGTCTACGCGCCCAACAAGAGTCGCTGGATGACGTCGACGACCCTCGCGAGGTCGGCGTCACGCAGGGTCGAGCCACTCGGGAGGCACAGACCACGCTCGAAGATCTGTCCCGCCACGGTGCCACCCACCACCGGGGTCTCGGCGAACAGCGGCTGAAGGTGCAGTGGCTTCCAGGTGGGTCGGGCCTCGATGTCCTGGGCCTCGAGCGCCACGCGAATTTCTTCGCGTGTGGCCCCGTACTCCTGGGGGTCGACCATGATGCACGTCAGCCAGTCGTTCGGCTCGCCGTATTGCGCCCGCGGCATGAACTCGATCCCCGGGACGCCGCCGAGCGCCCGGCGGTATGCCACGTTGATGGCATGACGCCGGGCGAGACGCCGGTCCAGCCCATGCAGCTGGGCGACCCCGAGGGCGGCGAGGAGGTTGCTCATCCGGTAGTTGAAGCCCATGTCCACGTGCTCGTAGTGCACGTGCGCTTCGCGTGCCTGCGTGGCCAGGTGGCGGGCACGCGCCGCCAGCTCCCGGTCCCCGGACACGAGCATTCCCCCGCCGCTGGTCGTGATGATCTTGTTGCCGTTGAACGAGAACACCGCCGCAGCGCCGAACGAGCCGGCGGCCGCGCCCCGGTGCGTCGCCCCCAGCGCCTCGGCGGCGTCCTCCACCAACGGCACTCCGTACTCCTCGCACAGCGGGACGAGCCGGCCGTAGTCCGCCGTCTGGCCGTAGAGGTCGACCGTCACCACCGCCTTGGGCAGCGCTCCCCGGCGCGCCCGGTCCTCGAGCTCCTGGGCTACGAGGTCCGGCGCCATCTGCCACGTCTCGGCGTCGCAGTCGACGAGCACGGGTCGGGCGCCGATGTACGTCGCCACGTTCGCCGTGGCCACGAAGGTGAACGTGGGCACGAGCACGTCGTCGCCGGGGCGGACGCCGACCAGCAGCAGCGCCAGGTGCAACGCCGCCGTCCCGCTCGACAACGCCACGGCATGGGCCACCCCGACGCGCTCGGCGAGCTCCGCCTCGAAGGCGTCGACGTGGGGCCCGTGCGGTGCGATCCAACCCGAGTCCAGAGCCTCGAGGAGCAAGCGGCGCTCTTCGTCCCCGACGTCGGGTGGCGACAGGTAGACGCGGGTCACACCGGCACCGTGGGCCCGGGCGACAGCGCGCCGGTGGCGCCCGCCACGATCACGAGGACGACGGCGCTGAGGATCACGACGGCCACGGGGAGGGCCAGGGAGTGCGTACGGGAGGCGCCCAGCGCCGCGCCCGCCAGGACCGCTTCGCACCCGATGTAGCTCAGCGCCGCCGCCCCTCGCCGCCAGCCGTGCTCGACCACGAGGTCGTAGGGGTGCCGGCGATCCCCGCCGGTGACCGACTGCCGGGCCCGCAGGCGGCGCACGACGGCGAACACCACCTCGGCCACGGGGACGGCCACGATCACGAGGCTTGCCAGGCTGACCGGGGTGCGGGTCCCCGGTGCCCAGGCCCAGGCCAACAGGAGCGCGGTGCCGGCTCCCAGGAGATAGGCGCCGGCATCGCCGAGGTACACGCGCGCCGGTGGCCGGTTGTACAAGAGGAAGCCCACCAGTGCGGCCGCCAGCGCGGCCGCCAGGTCCCGGCCGTCGTGATGGAGGAGGACGGCGAAGCCGGTGCACGCCACTGCGGTGACACCCGATGCCAAGGCGTCGAGCCCGTCGAGGAAGTTCACGCCGTTCATGAGGAGGACGGCGACGGCGGCGACGAGGACCCCACCGCCGAAGCCCCCCACCTTGGTCGGGACGACCAGGGCCACACCCACCCCGACGGCTGCCTGTCCCACCAGGCGAACAGGCGCGGGCACGTCGAGGCGGTCATCGACCACGCCGAGGACGACGGCACCGCCCAGCGGAGCGATCACCGTGGCGTGCCCGAGCACTCCCCCCACCAAGGCCGCCAGGAACACCGCCACCCCGCCCAGGTAGGGCACGGGCGCCGCCTGTGGTTTGAGCGGTCCGGGGCGGTCGACCACTCCGGCGCGCCGGGCCACCACCATGGCAACGGGGGTGAGCACGACCGCGGCACCGAACGCCACGGCGCTGACCACGATGAGGCGTGTCACAGACCGCGGCGGGCAGTGGGGACGGCTCGGCTCGGGACGGAGGTCTGCATCAGCACCGAGGACGTGCCCCGGTGCATCTCGAACGTGCGCACCGGGACGAACCCGGCCCGGCGGTACATGGCGATGGCGGCGGCATTGTCGGCGCCCACTACGACGTGGGCGGCGCCGACACCGCGCCGCTCGAGCTCGTGCAAGAAGCCCTCGACGAGCTGGCTTCCCACGTGCCGGTCCCTCCACTGCGGGTCCACGGCCACGGCCAGCAGCTCGGCGCCGGCGCCGACCGTTTCGCCGCCGTGGCGCAGGGTCTCGAGCACCCGCGGGAGCGCGGTGACCAGGCGGATGGGAGCACTGAGGGAGGCCGCCACGCCGTCGCGCAGCAGAAAGCTCCGGTACAGCCGACCGAGCGCCACGGAGCCGGCGATGAACCCGACGGCGGTGTCCTGGGCCTCGGTGATGAGGAGGAACGACCCCTCGGAACGGGTGATCCGGCGATAGAGACGCCCAAGAAAGCGCGGCCCCAGACTCGACAGGAAGCCCTCGGTGATGAGTCGTGCGTGCAAGGTGGCGGCCGCCGCCGCGTCCCGGGGATGGCCGATGCGCACGCGGCAGGGAGCGCTCGCGGGCCCACCAGGCGCCGGACCGTTCCCCAAGCCACGCATCGCCGCCCCTCTCCCCCGACCAGCGGAGCCAGGTCGCGCTCCGTGCGACCTGGAAGTCTACGTCCGCCCCCGCGCCAGGAGCGACGCCATGAGGCGCGACTGCAGGCCCGGGTCCCGGCGTCGGTGCCCGACGCGCACGGCCAGGAAGCTCGACGCCAAGAGGAAGCCGACCGTGGCGCCGTCCCGGGGGCTACGGCCCCGCCCCGGGAGGGCGTGGCGCACCATGGCGCCGCGACCATGCTCGTACCCGGCGAGAACCGTCTCGTGGAAGAGCCGACAGGAACTCGACATCTCGGCGCCGTGCTTGGCCAGGAAGTTGCGCCTCCCCGTCACCTGCGCGGTCGCCGTCCGCGTGACCCTGGCGCCGCCGTGCTGGGTGTAGAGGTAGCCCACGTGCGGGACGGTGCGCACCAGACCTTCGTGCGAGCACCGCAGCCACAGGTCCCAGTCCTCGCCGGTGGGCAGGTCGGGATCGAAGCCGACGTCGAACGACAGCGTGGCGCGGCGAACGACGGCGAAGGGCAGCGCCACGAAGTTCTGCCACAACAGGTCGTCGCGGCCATAGTCGAGGGGGCCCCGGAAGACCGCCGCGCCTCCACTGTCGGCATGGAGCACCACGTGCCACGTCGAAGCCGCCACCACGTCGCCATGGGCGTCGAGGAAGTCGAGAACCGTCTTCCCGACACCGGGGAACCAGGCGTCGTCGTCGTCGCAGAACGCCACCAGCTCGCCCTCGGCGACCTCGAGGCCCCGATTGCGGGCGAGGCAGGGGCCGACCGACCGATCGGTCCGCACGACGCGCACCCGTCGGTCCTGGGCCACGAGCCGGTCGAGGACCTCAGGGGTGTCGTCGGACGAGCTGTCGTCGACGACCACCAATTCGAGGTGCTCGACGTCCTGGGCGAGAACGGAAGCGGCGGCCCGCACGACCTCACGGGCGCGGTTGTGCGTGGGCATGATCACGCTCAAGAGCACCGACACGGCCTTCTCAGGATATCGGCCCCCGGTTGCATACCCCGGCGGCGCGGCCCCCCGGCCCATTCAGCGCCGAGGCGACACCCGGGCGCGGATCCGGTCGTAGACCTCACGGGCTCGCCAGAACGGGCTCGCCTGCATCGACGCCACCTGGAGACGGGCTCGTTCGAGCTCGGTGTTGAGCACGCCCTGCTCGCGCCGCAGGCGCGCCACCAGCGCCGTGACCTCGGGAGCCTGGTCCGGCCGGCCGTCCTCGTCGGTCACCGTCTCCCCGGGGGCGTCGGAGGCATCGGGGGCGTCGAGCAGCCAGGAGTCGATGGAAGAGAGGTTGGTGTGGATGGGAAGGAGTTCCTTCCACTTGCGCGCCAGCACTCGTTCGCTCTGGCGGTACTGCGACGGGACCCGCCCGGTGAGCGAGTTGTGGTGGCACAGCGCGTCCAACACCACGACACGCAGGCCCCGTTGGCGGGCCTGGAGGGCAAGGTCCGTGCCGTAGAGGTGCCACCCCAGCGCGGCGTCGACGCGCAAGGGCGTGTCCCGGGGCACCACCATCAGCAATTCGTCGAGGCCGTCGACGTCGATGGGGAGTTGGCGGTGCGAGAGCAGTCGGTCGCGATGCACGACCCTCCCGACGGCGTCGAACGGGACGCGCCGGTCCAACACGCCGAAGACGCCCCCAATGCCCACGGGGCCGCCCTGGTCTTGGGCCGCCCGCCACTGCGCCGCCACCCGTGCCGGCCAACCCTCGGGCAGGTAGACGTCCTGGTGGACGAGGACGACGAGCTCGTTGCGGGCCTGTTCGATGCCGGCGTTCAGGCCCTCGGCCGCGCTGGCACATCCTCGGAAGACAAGAAGCTCGTGTGGGCCCGCGCCCCGCAGGCACGGTGAGCGAGCAAGGTTGGCCGCCAGCTGGTCGTCATCGTTGACGCACGCCACGAAGGTGATGGCGGTCTTGTCGGGACCGGGGTCCGTGAGCGGGGAGCCGCGCACCAGCAACCGGGTGGTTCGGAGGTCGCGCTCGGCGTCGTCGGCGCCCACACCGAGGAGCTCGAACAACGGTGCCCCCGCCGTCACCATGGGTTGGTCGACGGGGTCCTGGATCCGGTCGACGGTGTCCGGTGCGTAGCCGGCGTCCAAGAGGAGCTGCATCAGGCTGGCGGAGGTGAACAGGCGGAGGTACGACGGATCGAGCAGCGTTCCCTTGGAATAGGGGAACACCCCGCGCAGGAGCCCACGCACAATGCGGTGATGCTGGAGGTTGGGCACCGAACACGAGATGGTGCCCGAGGGGCGCAGCAGGGGATGGTGCCGTTTCAAGACGCCCTGGGGATCGACGAGCCGGGGAAGGGAGTCGGCGAAGACGATGGTGTCGACCGACCCCGCCTCGAGCGGCGCGACGTCGTGGTCGAGGTCCAGTGCGAAGAAGCCGTCGAGTTGCCCCGACCCACGAGATGCGCCGGCGACGGGCGAGTCCACGCCGTAGACCGCCGGCGCCGGATGGCGTGCCTTCAACACGTCGGCGAGCCAGCCCCGGCCTTCACCGATCTGGACGACCGTCGTGGCTGTCAGGGGCACGGTCTGCGCCAAGCGCTCGGTGACCGCAGCGGCCTCCTCGGCGTCTTGGTGGGCTACCGGGCGTGACACCCACCGGAGGCTAGTGCCCAGACCTCTGACCGGGTCCTATAGGTTTGGGCGGCATCCCGTGGAGGTCGGCGCGAGATGAGCGGCGACGCGCCGGCGAGAAGCGACCGCTGAGAGCCTGCGAGGGGCGTTGGCCGGAACCGTCGAACGAGGACTGCCACCGGGGCCGTGGGTGCTGGTGCTCGGCATGCACCGCAGCGGCACTTCGGCCCTCACCGGTGCGCTGGCCGACCTCGGTCTCATGGTGCCCGCCGCCGACGACATCGTGGTCGGGCGCTACGACAATCCCGTCCACTACGAGAGCCAATCCCTGACCGATCTCGACGACGCCATCTTGGGGGCGCTCGGGGGGACGTGGAGCGCCCCTCCCGTCCTCAAGCCGGGCTGGGAGCGCTCGCCGGCGGTGGTCGAGATGGCGACCAGGGCGGCCGGCAGCGCCCGGCGGGCGTTCCCCCGAGACGGGCCCGTGGTGTGGAAGGACCCCCGCCTGTGCCTCCTTCTCCCGCTGTGGCGCTCGATCCTGCCGCCCCCGGTGGTCACGGTCCTGCTGTGGCGGGCGCCGCTCGCCACAGCCCGATCGCTGCGCTCGAGACAGGGCTTCACCGTCAGCCTCGGCCTCGCCCTGTGGGATCGCTACACGCGCCACGCCTTGGCCGCCCTCGCCGGCCACGCCGCCTACGTGATGCGCTACGAGGAGCTGCTCGCCGACCCGCGCGCCTCGGTGACGACGCTGTCGAACTGGCTGCGCGACGACCAGGGCGTGTCGCTACGCGCCGATGGGGCCGCCCTCGACGAGGCGGCGTCATCGGTGTCGGGCTCGTTGGCGGGTCACGACGGTGAGGGCGACGTACCCGAGGTGATCCGGGCCGCCGTGACCACCATCGAAGGGCTCACCGGCGCCCACGCGCTTTTCCCGGAGACCGTGGTGGCCCAGCCCCCCCCGTGGATGGCCGACGCCATCGCGGCGCGCCGTGACTACGAGGAGCTCTACACCCGGTACATGCGGTACGTCCGATGGCGCCGGCGGATCCCCTTTCTCTCGGGGGGCACCCGCGCTCGCTGAGCGTCGCCCTCGACGTCAGGCCGCGGGCCCCGGTGGTCGCCCGAGCACCTGGCTCCACAGCTCCTCGAAGTTGCGCACCATGTCCTCGACGCCGTGTTGCTCGGCCGCTCTGGCTGCTCCGGCTCCGAGCACGGCGCGCCGCTCCGGGTCCTCGAGCAGGGCGGCCACGGCCGAGGTCAGCGCGCCCACATCCCCGGGCTCGAAGAGCACACCACTCACGTCGTCCTCGATGAGCAGCCGGGGCCCGTCGGTGGCGGCCGCCACCACCGGCTTGCCGGCCGCCATGGCCTCGAGCACGGCCAGCCCGAAGGACTCGGCGTGCGAGGGGTGCACGATCACGTCGGACGCCGCCACGAGGTCGTGCTTGAGGGGCGGTCGCACGTCGCCGGGGATGATCAGCCGATCGCCGAGGCCATGGTCACGTGCCAGCCCTTCGAGCTTGCGCCAGTAGGCCGATCCTTTGTCGGCGGGCCCGCACATCACGCCGCAGACATTGGGGAAACGGGCCGACAGGCGACCGAGGCACTCCACGAAGTCGGCTTGGCCCTTCATGGGGCCCACGAGGGCGAACATCGAAAGCACCAGGGAGCCCGCCGGGATGCCGAAGGCCTCTCGACCGCGTTCGGCGTCGCCGCTGCGGCACTGGGCGATGTCGACCCCGGGTGTCACCACCGACCACGGGACACCCGGAAAGGCCACGGTCCGGCGCTGGGCACCGGGGGCGGTGAAGACGATGTGCGCCGGAGGGATTCGGGTGAGGACGGCGGCGACGGCCCGCTCGGAGCGGGTGCGGGGACGCAGCGGGGAGTGGATGTGCCAGATCACCGGCGTCCTCGTGATGCGCCCGGCGAGGCTGCCGTAGAGCAGGGCCGAGTTCTCGCTCGTGTGGATGAGGTCGACACGTTCTCGACGCACGACCCTGCGCAGGCCGAGCACGAGGGTCAGGAGGTTGCGCGGCGAGCGCAGCCGCGAGCGCGGGAAGCTGTAGGCGGCGGTGCCCCCGGCCCGCACGAGCTCGGGCCACCTTCCCGGCGAGAGGCAGGCGAGCGCGGGGACGAAGCGCGCCCTGTCGACTCGTCTGATGATCTCGTTCAACACGGTCGAGGCGCCGCCGAGGTCCTCGTAGCCCGAGCTGTCCACGAGCAACACCGAAGCGGCCTCCTCCGGCTTGTTGGCTTGCCCAGGCTTCACGTCCCGTCCCCGCTCCCACCGAGCACCGGGATGTGGTGGCGGCGCTCGGGGATCATGCCCCGGGCGCGCGCCGTGCGGGCGGGTCCCGCCAGATAGAGGCGGGCGAGGCGCAGCGAGGCGCGCCGGCGATCGCCCGTGAACACCAGGGTCCGGCGCAGCGCGGTGAGCACCGTGGCCGCCCGGTAGGAGTGCCAGCCCAGAGACCTGTGCCATTTTCGTACGTAGGTCTCCACCCCGGCATGGAACCGCAGCTCCCGCCGAGCGGGGTCGGGGTCGGTGGCCGCCCCCACGTGCGTCGCCGATGCGTCGGCGCAGTACGACACCGTCCATCCGCGTCGGGTGGCCCGCCGCTCCCAGTCGGCCTCCTCGGCATAAAGGAAGAAGCCCTCGTCCAGCCCCCCCACATCCACCAGGGCGCTGCCGCGCACCAAGAGCACCGAAGCGATCACGTACCCCCATGCCCGGGCGAAGCGCCCCATGCCCACGGCCTCGGCCCATGCGCGGGACGGGGTGGGGAACGGCCAGCACACCGCAGTGGCCGGCCTGTCCGAGCCCGGACGTCGTTGGGCGGGCGCCACGCAGGCGATCTTGGGGCCGTCGTGCAGCGCCCTGTGTAATTGTTCGACGGTCTCGGGGCCGACGACGGCATCGGGGTTGAGCAACAGGACGTCGACGGCGGGCAGCGGCGTGACGCTCAACCCCAGATTCACCGCGGCGGAGAACCCCAGGTTCTCGCCGGGGTCGAGGTACGTGGCCCCGGCGCCCGATGCCACGTCGCGGGTGGCGGCGGTCGACGAGTTGTCCACGACGACCACCGGGTACCTGCCGGCCAGCGCCTCGAGGCACCCACCCAATGCGCCCGGGTCCCCGTAGGCGACGACGAGGACGTGGACGGGTGGCAGCGGCGCCGCGCCGGGCCCGGGGCGAGGAGTGCTCACCGGTAGCGGCGCATGACCGCCGCCAGCTGGGGGGCGATGACGGGGACGGAGAAGGCCTGCTCGGTGAGCTGCCTGCCGCGTCGGCCCAGTGCCCTAGCCCGATCGCGGTCGCGGTACAAGGTGAGCAGCGCCTCGACCCACTCGTCCTCGGTGGTGGCCGCCAGGCCCACATCGGCCATGGCCAGCACCTGCGCGTTCATGCCCACCGGGGAGACCACGGCCGGCACGGCGCAGGCGAGGTACTGGAGCAGCTTGAACGCGCATTTCCCCTTGGCCCAGGTTCCCCCGCCCAGAGGCATGAGGCCGACGTCGAACTCCTGGATGACCTTGGCCTCGGTGGCGGGGCTCCACAGCACCAGGTCGACCCGGTCGAGGGGGATCCCGGGGAGGTCGACGAAGGCCTCGGCCATGACCACGAGCCGGGCGTCGGGCGCCTCGACGAAGAAGCGCCCGATGGCCGGGGCCATGGCCCGCAGGTAACGGAGGCTCTGTCCCGAGCCCGTCCATCCCACCACGAAGGGCTGGTCGACGCGGGCGCCCGGGACGAAGCGCTGGGTGTCGATGGCCGTCCACACCCGTTCCACGGCGGGGGCTTCGGCCGTGAACCAGTCGGCCAGGAAATCGTTGCCCGCCACGACGCACGCCGCACGACGGGCGATGGCGCGCGTGGCGCGCTCGTGCCCGTCGGACAGGAGCCAGATGGCGTCGTCCACGTCGAAGACGACGGGCCGTCTCAGGACCGGCTCCAAGGTGAGATGGCCGGGAAGCACCTCGCGCTCGAGCCAGGTGACATCGGCGCCCCACGACCGGGCTGCGGCGGGGAGCCGTGACCCGAGCTTCGCCGCCTGCAGGACCACGCGGGCCGTGGGCGCGACCACCGGGCGCCGAGCCCACCGTCCCGGTACCGACGCGTACTTCGAGACGCGCGGCGGGCGGGCCGAGACCTCGACGCCGAGTCGGCGCAACGCGTCGACATGCTGGAGCACGCGGAATCGGCTCGACGGGACCAACCGGCCCGACACGAGGGCCTCCACCCGTACGTCGGTCTTCCTCGGCGACGTCACGAGCCCACGAGCGGCGCGCACGGCATGTTCGGGGAGCGGTTCCCGGGCGAAGTCCCCGGCAGGGTGCTCGATATGCTCGCCCGGTGCAGCTGGGCATCCTGTTCTGGTTCTACCGTGACGTCGCGCTGTGCCAGAACCGGCTCCGCCTCCTGCGTCGTCGGAACCCCGGCGTCCCGATCTACGGGGTCTACGGAGGCCCCCTGGCGGACGTGACCCGCTTCACCGGCGCGCTGGGGCCGATGCTCGACGACTTCTGGGCCTTCTCCGAGGACCGCGACGAACAATGGAAGTGGCGCAACGGCGACATCATGCTGAGCCGCTGGTTCACCGAGCGCGGCGAGGGCCTGCAGTGGGACTCGGTCTTCCTGGCGCAATGGGACGTGGTCGTCGTGTCGCCGCTGGCCAAGCTGCTGCCACCCCTGGACGTGGGCGACATGATCATCTCCGGCCTGCGCCCGGTGCGCGAGGTCGAGGCGTGGTGGCAGTGGGTGCGCGGCGAGGCCCGCGCCGAGTACGACGCATTCCTCGCCCACGTCGCGGCGCGCTTCGGCCCCGTCGAAGACCCCTTGTGCTGCCAGTTCATCGGACTCGTGGCCCCTCGCACCTTCATGGCCCGCTATGCGGGGATCGACCAGCCGGAGCTGGGTTTTCTCGAGTACAAGATCCCGGTCTACGCCCAGGTGTTCGGCATCCGGCTCGTCCCCGACACCTGCTTTCGGCCTTGGTGGCCCGAAGAGCCGGCCACGGCCGGGGCGACACGCACCGAGAGCCTGGTCCACTCGTGGCAGACGCCCGGTCGGCTCCCGGTGATCCTGTACGAGGCCAACCGCCCCCACGGCCGGCGCATCTTCCACCCCTACCACGGGATCTACCCGCACGACGTGGCCTCCCTGGGCGACGTGGTGCGTCGCCGGCGCCAGGGTCGTTGACGGTCCTGGGACACGGCGCGCAGGGCACCCTCGACCGCGTCGACCTCGGTGTCGAGCGACAACCGCGCCTCGGCCTCGCGCCGGCACCGGTCCCCGAGGTCGGGGTCGCTCCGGCGCCACCCGTGCAGTGCAGCCATCCGCTCGGCGAGATCGTGGACGTCGTCGGGCTCCACCAAGTACACCGACAACCACCCGGTGAGGATCTCCGGGTTCCCTCCCACGCGGGTGGCGACGACGGGGACGGCGCACGCCAGCGGCTCCATCACGGACCGGGACAGCGGTTCGGGCCACAGGCTCGGGACGACGGCGACATCGGCCGCCTGGATGAGCTCGAGCACGTCGGGCCGCGCCGCCATCCACGTCACCGGCAGACCGTCGGCGAGCCTGCGCAATTCCTCTTCGTAGCGGGCCGAGTCGGCGGGGTCGGCTCCGAGAGACGCGGACCCCACCACCACCAGATGGCAGGCGCCCTTGCTCCGGGACACCTCGGCAAAGGCCCGCACCAGGATGTCCACGCCCTTCTCTCGGCCCAGTCGGCCCGCATACAGCACGACGAAGGCGTCCTCGGCCACACCGAGCCCACTTCGCGTCGCCGACCGGGCTTCGGGTGCGGCCGGCACGTAGCGGGCCAGGTCGATGCCGGTGAGCACCACGCTGGTGCGATCGGACCGCAGCCCGGTTCCCTCCCAACGGGTGGCGGTGTCGCGCGACACCGCCAGGGTTCGGTCCACGCGGCGCAGACAGGGTTCGAGCCAGCGCGGCACCACACCCGGTGGGGGGAGACACAGGTGGAACACCACCGGGGCGCCGGCGAGTGCGCCCAGGGCCACCGCGTAGGGGATGTCCCAGTAGCGGTACACGTAGAGGGCGTCGGGTCGCAGGCGCCTGCCGACGCGCAGCGCGCCCAGCACGGCCCGGCTCGAGGACAGGGGGTGGCGACGGCGGGGGAGGGTTCCCGACGTCCGCACCATGGTCTGGGCGAAGCGCTCCCAGTCGTCGGCGAAGTCGCCCGCACTGACATAGACCAGATCGACGCGGTGTCCCCGGGCGGCGAGGGCCCGGCAGTTCGTCATCTGGGTCCGCTCGAGGCCGCCGCGTGCACCCAGGTGGTTGGCCACGGTCAGGATGCGCACGCACGAGGACAATACAAGGGCGTATCCCGGGACCGCGACGCCGCCGGCAGCCCGACGAGGTGCCCCACGACCCTCAGGGGGGCCGGCGCAACGGGTAGTCTGGCGCCCCGGTATCGGGCGTGCCGCGTGCGGAGGGATCTGGTGGTTCAGCGTCGACTGCTCGAGCTCTTCGTGTGCCCTCGATGCGGCGCCCGCTTCGACCCCGGGGAACCCGACGAACGAGCCCACGCAACAGGCCCCGACGGCGACGTCGGGCCCGTGGTGTGTGCCCGCGGGCACCGCTTCCCGGCCGACGGGGGATATGTCGACTTCTCCCCGGACACCGAACGCGACGCCACCACCGCCCGAACGTTCGAGAGTTTCGGCTATGAGTGGAACACCTTCGACGACGTGCGCGACGAGGACGCCCAGTTCGCGCGGGTGTACTTCCGCGACCTCGACATGGAGAGCCTGGGCGGCAAGACGGGGCTCGATGCCGGTTGCGGCAAGGGGCGCTACACGCGGTTCCTGGCGCCGCACCTCGAGGCGTTGATCGCCTTGGACGGTTCCAGCGCGGTGAAAGCCGCGGCGCGCAACCTGGCGCCGTTCGCAAACGTCGTCGTGGTCAAAGCCGACCTGCGCGCCGTTCCCGTGGTTGCAGGAAGCCTCGACGTGATCGTCTGTCTGGGGGTGCTGCACCATCTCGAGGATCCGCGCCGGGGTTCGCGTCCCTCGTCCGCCTGCTCGGGCCCGACGGCCGCATCCTCGTCTACCTCTACAGCCGGCCGTCGGGGTTCGGTGCCCGCCGGCTGGCGCTGTCGGCCGCCGCCGCCTTGCGCCGGCTCACGGTGCGCACCCCGCACGGGGTGTTGCGCATCCTGAGCGCGCCCGTCGCCGCCGTCCTCTACGTCGGCGTGGTCCAGGTGGGCGCTTTCGGCCAGCGGGCGGGGATGGCCCGCCTGGCCGGGCTGCCCATGGCCAGCTACCGGGGCAAACCTCTTCGCAGCCTGGTGCTCGACACCTTCGACCGCCTCAGCGCACCCGTCGAACACCGCTACGTCTGGGCGGACCTGGCCCCCTGGTTCGAGGAAGAAGGGCTGGTCGTCGACGCTGCCCGGGACGAGGCCGGCTGGTTCGTGCTGGCCCACCGGGCCCCGTGATGCCCCGAGGCGCCCCGGTGCCCGCCGCCCGGCGGGAATGGCTGCATCCCGCAGTTGCGCTACCCAATTGTGACGATGCGGAGTCAGATGCAAGGATCCCATACTGATCTGCGGGGGGCGAGCAAGCGTATGCCCCGCGCGCCAAGGGGGTAAGGGGCTTGCGAATCCTCGTGCTGGGGGGCGACGGGTATTTGGGTTGGCCGACGGCGTTGCACCTGTCGCGTCGGGGCCATGACGTGGGCGTGGTCGACAACTTCGTGCGCCGGCAGTACGACTTCGAGATGGGGGTCGACTCCCTGGTGCCCATCGCCCATCTCCAGCACCGGGTGCGGCGCTGGGCCGAGGTCTCGGGGCTGAGCGTCGAGGCCTTGGTGGGAGACCTCACCGACCACCGCTTCTGCGAGACCCTGTTGGAGCGCTTCGAGCCCGAGGCCGTGGTGCACTTCGCCGAGCAGCGCTCGGCCCCGTATTCCATGATCGACCGGGCCCATGCCGTGTACACCCAGGTCAACAACGTGGTGGGCACGCTCAACCTGCTCTACGCCATCGCCGAGCGCGACCGCTCCATCCACCTGGTGAAGCTCGGGACCATGGGGGAGTACGGCACCCCCAACATCGACATCGAAGAGGGCTTCATCGAGATCACCCACAAGGGCCGCACCGACGTCCTGCCCTATCCCAAGCAGCCGGGCTCGTTCTACCACCTGTCCAAGGTGCACGACAGCCACAACATGCTCTTCGCCTGTCGCATCTGGGGCATGCGGGCCACCGACCTCAACCAGGGCGTGGTCTACGGCCAGGAGACCGACGAGACCACCATGCACGAGGACCTGGCCACGCGCTTCGACTACGACGCCGTGTTCGGGACGGTGCTCAACCGCTTCTGCGTCCAGGCCGTGGTGGGCCATCCCCTGTCGGTCTACGGCAAAGGGGGCCAGACCCGGGGCATGCTCGACATCCGAGACACCCTGGCCTGTGTGGAGCTGGCCCTGCTCAACCCCGCGGCGGAGGGCGAGTACCGGGTCTTCAACCAGTTCACCGAGTCCTTCAGCGTGCTGCAGATGGCCGAGATGGTGGCCGAGGCCTACCCCGGGGCCACCCGCATCGAGCACGTGGAGGACCCCCGGGTGGAGAAGGAGGAGCACTACTACCGGGCCGCCCACACCAAGCTCCTGGACCTGGGCCTGGTGCCGCACCTCCTCGAGGAACCGACCATCAAGGGAATGCTCGAGGTCGTCGACCGCCACCGCGGCCGCGTCGACCTCAACGCCATCGCCCCCACCGTGCAGTGGCGCAAGACGGCCAGCAGCCTGAAGACGGGCGGGGCCCCCACCGCATAGCCGCCGGGCGCGGACGGTCGCGCCCCCCGCTGAACCGTCGCCCACTGACGGGGTCGTAACGCCCTGTCATCGACCGGAGACCCAGGTCCAGGGGCAATACTTTCGAACACATGACCCGGACCCCACTCGCCACGCGCCGCCGGCCGTGGCGGGCATGGACCGGGGACGTGCTGGGCGTCGTGTGGGTCCTGGCGGCCGCCGGTGCCGTCCTGGCTCCGGCGTTGTCGCACGGCCCCTACCTGGGCTCGTTCGACTGGGTGTCTCGCTTCGGCCTGTCGAGCAATCCCGCCGTCGTGATCCACGACCGCCAGACCTTCGACCAGATCGCCGAGTTCATCCCGTGGACCAAGCTGGCGTGGACCCAAGTGCACCACGGGCAGCTCCCGCTCTGGAACCCCTACAGCGTGCTGGGCATGCCCCTCGCCTTCAACTGGCAGGCGGGCACCTTCAGCATCCCGGTGGTGCTCGGCTATCTCTTCCCCGTCAGCCTGGCGTACACCGTCCAGGTGGTCACCACCTTGGTGATCGGGGGGATCGGCGTCTACGTGCTCGGTCGCGTGCTCGGTCTGAGCGTCGTGGGGTGCGCCATGGCGGCCACCGTCTTCGAGCTGAGCGGACCGTTCTTCGGGTGGCTGGGGTGGCCCATCGCCTCGGTGATGTCGTGGCTCGGTTGGTTGTGTGCCGCCGTCGTGCTCGTGGTCCGGGGGCGTCGGCGCGTCCGGGCGGTGGTGTTCCTGGCCGTGGCGGTGGCGTGCGCCGTGTACGAAGGCCAACCCGACACTTTGGTGCTGTTGGGTTGCGCCGTCCTCGTGTTCCTGGTGGCGCTGCTGGTCCTGAGGACCGCCCGCCTCAAAGGCTCGGGGCCCATCCGACGCCCGGCCCTCGACGCCGTGCTCGGCGTGGGCGCCGGGGCCGCCCTCAGCGCCCCGTTGCTCCTCCCCGGGGTGCAGCTCATCTCCGGTACGGTCCGCACCGGCAAGGACCTGAGCCAGGCGGTGTCCGCCCCCAGCATCATGCTGACGCTGTTCCAGGGCTTCGACGGGTTGCCGGTCACCGGCAGCGGGTACTTCGGGTCCGGGTACTACACCAAGGCGGTGGTCTACGTCGGGGTGATCGCCGTGGTGCTCGGGGCGGTGGCGATCGTCGCCGCCGTGAAGCACCGATGTCGCCGACCGGAGGTGTACGCCTTCGGGATCCTCGCCGTCGCCATGGCGGCCGTCGTGTACCTCCCAATCGTGGAGTCGTTCCTCGACGGACTGCCCCTCGTCGGCAGCGTGCTGTGGCGCCGGGCCACCATCCCCATGGCGTTCGCCCTGGCCGTCCTCGCCGGTCTGGGAGCCGACGTCCTGGTGCGCTCGGAAGGTGGCCGCGACGTGCGCCGGTGGACCGCCGTTGGCTTCGGCGTGGCCGCGGTGGTGCTGCTGGGGTTGTGGGCCTTGGCCCGGGGTCATCTGCCGGCGGCCGAGGCGTCGACGCGCGACCGGAGCTTCATCTGGCCCGTCGCGTCCACCGCCCTCGGCCTGGCGCTGGCCGGCTGGTTCGCTGTCATCGCCCGGCGACGGCGGCGCGCCCCGACGCAGGGTCATCGCCGGCCCATGGCCGTCGGCCGGTGGGCGGGGGTGGCGCTGCTCGTGTGCGAGACAGGCTTCCTCGTCACCGCCGGGACGCCGTTGTGGACCGCCAGCTCGAAATACCTGACCCCCACCCCGGCCGAGGCCGCTCTGGCCCGCGCCGTGGGGTCCTCGGTGGTCGGCCTGGGGGTGAACACCTGCTTCGGCGCCCTGCAGCCCGGGATCGTCCCCGACTACAACGTCGCCTTAGGCATCAAGGAGTTCGCCGTGTACGAGCCCTTGATCCCCCGGACCTACGGCGAGTCCTGGAGGGCTTCGACCGGGCAGGTGGCGTCCCCGGTGGCGTTCCCCGGTGTACCCTTCTCGGTGTTCTGCCCGGCGGTGACGACGGCCTCGATCGCCCGGCGCTACGGGGTCGGCTACGTCCTGGAGCCGGAGGGCACGCGCGGCCCGGCCGGTGCGGTCCTCGACACCACGGTGGGCAACGAAGACCTCTACCGCATCCCCGGCGCCGGGCTCGCCACCCTCACGCCGCCACTGGCGGGCGGGAGGCTGCCGGGGCCCGACGCGCCGGGGACGGTGGTCCCGGTCAGCGACCCCGACCCGTCGTCGTGGAGGATCGTGACGCACGCCGCGGGCCCCCAGGAGCTGCGGCTGCGGCTCACCGCCGTGCCCGGGTGGCACGCCACCATCGACGGGCACCCGCTCGTGCTGCAGCACTTCCTCGGGGTGATGCTCCAGGCCCGCATCCCACCCGGCCGCCACGTCATCGAGGTGCGCTACTGGCCTCCGGCCTTCACCGCCGGGCTCGTGCTGGGCGGGGCCGGCGTGCTGGGCCTCGGTGCCGCGTCGGTAGTGGGATGGGTGCGGCTGCGGCGTCGACGCGCTGTCGCTAGCGCCCCGGACTGAGGTCGTCAAGCGAGACGGGGTCCTCGACCAGTCCCTTGCCGGGCACCCACCACTCGAAGGGGAGGTTCTGGGTCTCCACCAGCGTGCGCCACGCGCCGCGCATCCCGTCCTCGTCGAGCGCGCCGAGCCCCCGCCAGGCCTTGCCGATCTCGGCGGTGAGGTCGGTGGCATTGAGGGCGGCGGACCCCTGGCGCAGCTTCCGGACGAATTGCTCCTCGGACCGGTAGGGAAAGTGCCGGATCTCGAGCCCTGACGCCCGGCGACCGCGGCGCGCCACCCCGTGGTTGCCGTAGGCGAGGCGGGCGCGGCGATGGGCGCGGAAGGCCACCTTGTGCAACCGGTTGGGCTGGGTCTTGCGCCACCGCAGGCGGCGTACGGGGTCGGGCTCGCTCAGGTCGTCGCCGAGCGTGGGCACGTGGTTGAACATGCGGGCCTGGACCACGTCCCCGTCACAGGCCGCCAGCCAGTCCGTCAGTGAACCGGTCGGTGCCTGCCAGATCTCGTCGGCGTCGAACGGGATCACCCAGCTCGCTCCGGCCTTCGCCGCGGCCCGGGCGAGCAGCGTGGTCTTCTCGCCCTGGTAGTAGTCCGGGAGCCGGTCCATGAGCACGGTGACGGGATGGGACCGGGCCAGGCGCTCGAGGATCTCGTGGGTCCCGTCGGTGGAGAGGTTGTCGGCGATCACCACCCGGGCCACGCCCTGGGCCAGCAGGTGCCGCACCACGGTCTCGATGATGTCGGCTTCGTCCCGCACCATCCCCACGGCCCACACCCCCCCCGAGCCCCCGACGTCGTCGGGGAGGGGGTCGAGGTGACGCCGGGCCGCCGCGCTGTGACGGAACCACCCCGGCTCGCGCTTGAGCCGCTTGGGCACACGGTGACGCTACCGCACGGGTTGGCGACGGTCGCCGTCCACGCGCCGGCCAACGCCGTGCAGAGCCACCACTACGATCGCCGGGCAGCGATGCCACTGCCCAACCTCTTCGTCATCGGGGCACCCAAGTGCGGGACCACCTCGCTGCACCGCTACCTGGACCAGCACCCCCGGATCTCGATGTCGGCGGTGAAGGAGCCGAAGTACTTCCTCACCGACGGCACCCGGCCGCACCACCGGGGGCCCGACGACGAGCGGGCCGATCGGGCCTACGTCGTGAAGCGCGCCACCTACGAGGCCTTGTTCGAGTACCCGCCCGGCCCCGGCGGGTACGCGGGGGAGTCGACGCCGTACTACCTGTGGGACCCCGACGCCGCCCCCCGCATCCGGGCCCTGGTCCCCGAGGCCCGACTGGTGGCCGTGCTGCGCGAGCCCACGCTGCGGGCCTACTCCAACTGGGCAGACCTGCGCGAGCAGGGTCGCGAGAACCTCGACTTCGCGTCCGCCATGGCCGCCGAGGAGGAGCGCCGGCGCCTGGGATGGGAGCCCTTCTGGTTCTACCGGGAGCTCGGCCTGTACGGGAAGCAGCTGACCAGGCTGCTCACGGTGTTCCCCCGGGAGCAGGTGTCGGTGGTGCTCGCCGACGACCTGGCCGAGGCCCCCGACCCGACGGTGGCGGAGATCTTCGCCTTCCTCGGGCTGGGCCCCCTGGAACACCCGCTGATCGAGGCGCGCCTCAACCAGACCATGTACACGCCGGTGGACCGCACCAGCCGCCTCCTCGAGACCCTGTTCGAGCGGGGCCAGCGGGCCCGGCCCGTGGTGCCCCGGCCGGTCCGGCGCATCGCCCGGGAGGTGGTGCGCCGGCGCCTGCGGTCGCAGGCGACCTCGGGCTCGCACGGCTCTCGCCTGCGCCACGAGTACGTCGAGGTGTTCACCGAGGACCGCCGGGTGCTCGAGGGACTGGGGATCGACGTGACGCGCTGGGACCACCACGAACACGACCTGCAGGGCGACGTCGAACGCTGAGCCATCAGGAGCGGCGACACCTTGGGACCTCGGCCCGGAATAGGCCCATATCCTGCGGGAATAAGTCCCTCCCCAGGCTATACTCGTGTCGTTCGGGGGACGGGGGGCAGGTGGCTGAGAGAGCGGTGACCGGGGATCCGCAGCGGCGCGCCGGCCCGGCGCGGCCGTGACGACGCGCTCTTTGCAGCAGCTCTACGAGGACCCCGCCACGCCCCTGGTGTCGGGGTCGGGGCGGGCTCGGCTCCAGGCCCAGATGCTCGTGGACGGCGCCTTGGGCGCCCACCGGGCCCTGCGGGCCGTCGACGTGGGCTGCGGCACGGGCACCTGGACGGCGCTGGCCGCCGACGTGGCGGCGCGTGCCGGGATCGACATGACCATCATCGGGCTCGACTGGTCGGTGGCAGCCCTCCGCCAGGCCCGGGGCCACGGCCTGGAGGTGGTGCGGGGCTCGGTGGAGCATCCCGGGCTCCCCCTGGGCTCGGCCACCGTCGACATCGTCATCATCAGCGAGCTCATCGAGCACCTGGTGGACACCGACACCGCCCTGGCCGAGGTGCGGCGGGTGCTGGTGCCCGGGGGGAGGCTGCTGCTGTCGACCCCCAACCTGGCCGCCTGGTACAACCGGGGCCTGCTGTTCTGCGGCGTCCAGCCCATCTTCACCGAGGTGAGCCTGCGGGGGATCTACGGCCGGCCCGGCCACGAGGTGGTGGGCCACCTGCGGGTCTTCACCCGCCGGGCCCTGGCCGCCCTGCTGCACGCCCACGGCTTCGTCGACGTGGCCATCACCGGGGCGCCGTACCACGACGTCCCCCGGCCCCTGCGCCCGATCGACCGGCTGTTGTGCAAGGTGCCGAGCCTGTCCTCTATCCTCCTGGCCTCGGCCGAGGCCCCCTGATCCGGGACAGGTTGGTGGTGGGGGTGCCGGGGGGATTTCATCAGATGTGACGATGAGATCCCGGTTCGGGGTTCATAGAGTCGCCATACAAGGGGCATGGGGCGTGTCGTGGCGCGTCTGGGCGCGCCAATGGGTATCCGGACTGTCGTCCGCCTGGGGGGGATGGGTTGACCGAGGTCGATCGTCAGTGGGGGGCTCTGGCCGATCGCCTCGAGGAGGACGTCCTCGTCGAGGACCTGCCCGTGCCGACCTCGCTGGCCGTGCCGCAGGTCACCACCCCCACGCCGGGGCCCTCCGTGGACGTCGGCTCCCGGCCCCAGGGGCTGGGCGTCGCCCGCCTGGACGCCGTGGCCGCCCGGGCGCTCGAAATCGGGTTGAAACGGGTGCAGGTGCTGGCCTGGAGGGACTTCGTGGACCCCGAGGCGGGCGGCTCGGAGCTGCACGCCCATCGCGTGGCGTCGGCCTGGGCCCGGGTCGGGATCGACGTGACCATGCGCAGTTCGGCCGCGCCGGGCCAGGAGTCCGTCTCGACGCGGGCCGGGTACCAGGTCATCCGCAAGTCCGGGCGCTACGGGGTGTTCCCCCGCAGCGCCCTCAGCGGACTGGTCGGCCGCCGGGGCCGGCCCGACGGCCTGGTGGAGATCTGGAACGGCATGCCCTTCTTCACGCCGTTGTGGGCGCGCTGTCCCCGCATCGTGCTGCTGCACCACGTCCACGCCGCCATGTGGAAGATGGTGCTGCCCCCCCGGCTGGCGCGTCTGGGCGAGGCCGTCGAGCTCAAGATCGCCCCTCCGCTGTACCGCCACAGCCGGGTGCTCACCCTGTCGACGTCGTCGCGCCAGGAGATCCTGACGATGCTCAAGCTGGACGCCTCGCGCGTGAGCGTGGTCCCTCCCGGGGTGGACGAGCGCTTCGGGCCGGGGGGAGCCAAGTCACCGGTCCCGCTGGTGGTGGCCGTGGGCCGCTTGGTGCCGGTGAAGCGACTCGAGCTTCTCATCGACGCCGCTGCCCGGGCGCGCCAGGTGGTCCCCGACCTGCGGCTGCTG
This sequence comes from uncultured Acidimicrobiales bacterium, assembly GCA_963731665.1. Lineage (GTDB taxonomy): Bacteria > Actinomycetota > Acidimicrobiia > Acidimicrobiales > UBA8190 > Chersky-840. Next base: position 166,010 of record CAVSWP010000012.1, read on the forward strand.
GTGATCGGCGAGGGGTACGAACGTCCGGCGCTCGAGGCCAAGGTGGAGTCGGTCGACGGGAGGGCGTGGATCGACATGCCCGGCCACGTGTCCGACGACGAGCTGGCCGACGTATACCGGCGGGCGTGGGTGCTGGCCAGTACCTCGCTGCGCGAGGGCTGGAACATGACAGTCACCGAGGCCGGCGCGTGCGGGACCCCCGCGGTGGTGTCTGACATCGCCGGACACCGGGACTCGTTGGCGGGCGGCGTGAGCGGGCTGCTGGTGGACCCTGGTGACGACTTCGTCAACGCCCTGGTGCAGGTGCTCACCTCCACCAAGCTGCGCGACAGCCTGGCCCGGGGAGCGATGGCCCGAGCCCGGCGCCTCACCTGGGAGGCCACGGCGGCCAACGTGCTCGATGCGTTGGTCGAGGAGGCCGAAGCGCGTCGCTAGCGCCTTGCCGACCCGTGTCGGGGCCCAGGCCACCGCCGGTGCCGGCCGAGATTGGCCCGGCCCGGGGGGTAATCTGGACGGTGGGGACCGGGCTGGGCGATCGATCGAATCCCGCCTGTGCGGTGCGAGTGCCCGGGTGGTGTGAGAACGGAGGGTCACGACCGATGTCGATGGCGCAGTGCGTGTCGGCAGCGCGGTGCGTGTCGGCACGTGCGCAGACCCGGTGACCGCCTGGTCGTCCTGCTGGTCGTCTCGGCCCTGACCGTCACCGGCTGCGGGGGCACCTCGGTGGCAGCATCGGGGCCTCCCCCCCCGATGGTGGGCGTGATCGGCACCACGCTCCAGGCTGACAACGCCCAGTTCACGCTGGAGCAGGTCATCCCCGATCAGACCCAGGACGTGATCACCACCGTGCTCATGATCCTCAACACCTCGCGCACGACGACGAGCTTCGCCAACCTGTCGGTGGTCTCCCTGTTGAGCGACGTGACCGGGCACACCTACACCCCGGCGGCCACCACCACCGTGGCGGTGCCGCAGTGCCCGAGCCAGGAGTTCGCGGCTCCGCTGGCGCCGGGCCAGTCGGTGCAGGGGTGCGAGTTCTTCGCCGTACAGCCCCAGGCCAAGCCCGCCCAGCTCGAGCTGCTGGAGAAGCCCACCCTGCGGTGGCGCATCCTCAACGAGCCCGCCCCGGGGCTCCCCGGGAAGACGACCGGGACCGGGACGGGTACAGGAACAGGAACGGGAACAGGGACGGGCACAGGAACCGGGACGGGGACGGGGACGGGCACCGGTACGGGCACCGGTACGGGCACCGGAGCCGGGCCGCACTCCACGCGGGCGCACCACGTCAAGAAGAAGAAGGCCAAGACGAGGGTCAGGCGACCCCACAGGGTCAGGGTCAGGGCGAAGAAGCCGAAGAAGCCGAAGAAGTAGGGCCAGGAGCTCTCGACCTCCATGAGTGAGCCCGCCGCGCCGGCGACAGACACGTCCACGGCGCGGCGAGAGGCCACCTCGTCATGGCTGGGGTCGTGGGTGGCCCTGGCCGCCGTCGTGGCGTGGGGATGCTGGCAGTGGCGGTCGGAGCTGACCGGCGTGGCCTACGGCGACGACAGCTCGGTCCACGAGCAGATGGTGCGCTTCGCCGTCGGCCGGTTCGAGGGCGGACATCTGCCCATGACGAGCTGGTTCCCGTTCCTCGGGCTGGGGTCGCCCCAGTTCCTGCACTATCAGGGCCTCCCCGCCATGGTGACCGCCGCCCTGGGGATGGCGACCGGTGGCGACGCCGCCTTCCGGCTGACGCTGTACCTGCTCCTGGCGCTGTGGCCCCTGACGGTGTACTGGTCGGCCCGGCTCTTCGACCTCGGGCGGGGCGCCGCCGTGGTGAGCGCGCTGGCGGCGCCCTTCCTCATGAGCGCGGTGGGGGTGGGCTATGAGCCCAAGGCCTACGTGTGGATCGGCTTCGGCGTGTGGGCGCAGCTGTGGGCGTCGTGGACCTTGCCGCTGGCCTGGGCCTTCACGTGGAGGGCCATGTCGTCGCGCCGGGCCGTGGCACCGGCCGTGGTGTTCGTGGCGCTCACCATGGCCCTGCACTTCGAGACCGGCTACCTGGCGCTCATCCCCGTGGCGATCTTCCCCTTCCTCGTGCCGGGCGAGCTGCGCGTCCGGTGTCTGCGTGCCGTGGCCGTCGGCGCCGGCGCGCTGCTCGCCTCGGCCTGGGTGACGGTCCCGCTCCTGGTCGAGGGGCGCTGGGCGGCCACCAACGAGATCCTCGAGCACACCCCCCTGGTGAACGGCTACGGCGCCCGACAGGTGATGTCGTGGCTCGTGTCGGGTCAGCTCTTCGACGCCCATCGCCTCCCGGTCGTGACCGTGCTGGCCGGCGTGGGGGTGCTGTGCAGTGTGCGCCGGTGGCGTTCGCACCCGGCGGGACGCGCCCTGTTGGCGTTGTTGGTCATGAGCCTGCTGCTGTCGTTCGGACGCACCACCTTCGGCGGCCTCACCGTGTTGTTGCCCGGTGGCAAGGACATCTTCATGCGCCGCTTCATGATGGGGGCGCAGCTGAGCGGTCTGCTGCTGAGCGGGATCGGTGCCATGGCCGTGGTGCGCATCGTCGGCGGCGCCGTGGTGCGATGGCACCCCACCTGGGCCCAACAGCCCAGGGCGCGCCTCGCCGTCGTGGTGCTCGGGGGCCTGGCGGTGGTGGCCGTGTTGTCCCCGGCGTGGTCCCAGATCGACACGTTCGCGGCAATCAACACCCACTGGATCGCCGCCCAGCACGCCGCCGACGACACCCAGGGGGCCGAGGTGGACCGCCTCATCGGCTACGTGCGGGCCCACGGCGACGGCCGGGTGTACGCCGGCATGCCCTCGAACTGGGGGTCGGAGTTCACCGTGGGCGCCGTCCCGGTGTTCAAGTACCTCGAGAGCCGCGACGTGGACGAGGTGGGGTATACCCTGCGCACGGCGTCGCTCATGACCGACCCCGAGTACTTCTTCGACGAGCAGGTCTCCGGCGACTACGCGCTGTTCGCCGTGCACTACCTGATCCTCCCGGTCGGGCACCCCCCGCCGGTGCCGGCCCGCCTGGTCATGACGACGGGGCCCTACCGGTTGTGGGTGCTTCCCGGCGGCGGCTACCTCCGGGTGGTCGACACCGTCGGTACGCTCAGCGCCGATCGGACCGACGTGGGCACCATGAGCGTGCCCTACCTCGAGTCCGACCTTCCCGGCTCGGGCCGCTACCTGGCCGTCGCCTACGGGGGGGCGCCACCGGCACCGCTCACCGAGCCCGGTGCCCCGGCCGGGGCCGGCACCCCCGGCACGGTGCGACGCGAGCACGACGACCTCGTCGACGGCGAGGCCAGCGCCACCGTGGTGGCGCGCCGGGCCGCCGCCGTCGTGTTGAGCGCCTCGTTCGATCCGGGGTGGTCGGTCCGTGTCGACGGGAGGCCCGCGGCGCTCGAGATGCTGGCTCCGGCGCTGCCGGCGGTGCGGGTGGGGCCGGGCGTGCACACCGTCACGTTCTCGTACCACGGCTTCGGCCAGTACCCGGCGCTGCTCGGGGTCCTGGTGGTGACGGTGGCGGTCCTGGTGTGGGCCGGCCCGCTCGACGGGCGGCGCCGGTGGCGCGGGAGGCGGGGCTAGCGGGCCGACTGGCGCCGGCGGCGCTGCTTGGCGCGGTACATGGCGTGGTCCGCCTCGGCCAGGAGGTCGGCGGGGAACACGTCGGGGTCGCTGGTCATGGCCAGTCCCACGCTCACGCCCACGCTCAGCTCCACGCCGTCGATGGTCATGGGCACGTCGAAGGCGGACTCCACCCGGGTCGCCACCGCCGTGGCCGCCTCTTCGTCGATGCTCTCGCACAGGACCACGAACTCGTCCCCGCCCAGATGCGCGGCGGTGTCGGCCGGCCGGATGACGGCGTCGATGCGCCGCGCCGTCTCCATGAGGACCAGGTCCCCCACGGCGTGGCCCAGGCGGTCGTTGATCCCCTTGAGCCCGTCCACGTCGCAGAACAGCACGCCCAACGTGCGGGGCTCACGGCGGTCCCGGGCCAAGGCCTGCTTCAGGCGGTCGTCGAGGAGGTAGCGGTTGGGCAGGCCGGTGACGGGGTCGTGGGTGGCCCGGTAGGCCATCTCGGAGTCGGCCATGGACCGCTCGGTGATGTCTCGCATCAGGGCCAGGACGGCGGGCTCGTCGTCCCAGTCGGTGCACAGCACGCGCGTGTCGGCCAGGATGACCTCGTTGTCGGGCCGGCGCGACGTCGTGGAGACCACCGGGAAGCTGGCCGCCTTGCCCACCAGCTGCGAGCGGGTCGTCCCCAGCATCACCGCCGCGGCGGTGTTGGCGAAGACCACGATGCCGTCGCGGTTGACCACGACCACCCCGTCGGTGCTGTTGTCGACGGCCCCGCGGAAATGGCCCTCGACGTTGGTCAGGCGGTCGCGCAGCTTGTCGGAGTAGCCGCGCAGGGTGGCCCACTCTGGGTCGATCGTACGGTCGCTGACCGACCTACTCGGCACTCTCGGGGGGATGGTCGGCACAAGTGTCGCCAACGCGGAATTGACCATAAACTGCCTCGACCAGGCACCCTTCCTGCGGACGATGTCCGCCCCTCCTTAGAGAGCCGGGCGGCGATCTATGGCATTGGAATCCCCGCCGACTCGAAGTTGGTGTCTGACCTACTGCCTGAAGAGAAAACACGACCACATCTGGTACGTTCCCGCCACGGCTGTAACCAGCGCCAACCTGTTTTTTTTGCCTACCGTGCTACCACTGGACCACCAGCACTCCATACCGTGGTTCGGTAGCTCTTTGCGAGAGCAACCGTCGGATTCTACCACGAACTGCCAATGCTCTTGATCTTGATAGCGATCTGCAGGATCCGGTTCGCGGGTCCCAAAGTGGTCAAACTCGCTCGACGCGGAAGCCACAAAACGCAAGTCACCTCCCGCAGGATGTTTTCCAGCAGGCGATCGAGTTGAGCCAGGAAACGGTTCCTTGTCGGGCCCCGGATTCAGGACGTTGCGTCGACCACGTCGTCAGGCCGCATCGTTTCATTGTCCTCGTCCTCGAGGATGTTGGCAATGCCAGACGTAACGCCCGACAAAACCTTCGAAACGTACAATGATCCGCGTGACCATTCCTGGGTCGGCTCGCACCGTGTCTTTCCAACCCGCCTCGTTCGGATCGGGCGGCACCGCTGCACCTGTGTACTTGAGGGTGCCCCGGGTTCGATAGTTGAAGCGTTCGAAGCGGCGCCGGTCGAGTATCTGGAACCGAACGAGGTGAAGATGGATCGGGTGGGCGTCGTCCGTCAGGTTTATCAAGTTCCAAATTTCCACCGAATTCAGGACTGGATCTTCCGTGACGGGCATATTCCAATGAGTGCCGTTGAGCAACATTGTGATTGGGTTCTCGGCCCAATCATCCATTTCGACGAGCGGTAGCATGCGCGTTCTTGTGGCTTCGGATTCCTGGAATCTTCGGTACTGGCCGTAGTGTCGATGGCAGCGAACTCGTGTCTCTGATTTTGTTCCGTGAAACTCGAAATTGCATTACCGTCAGGGCATCGTTCTTGAGAACAATCTGTTCGCCTGCATGGTCGGCGAAGTCTACGATCAGGTCCGCGCGCTCGCTGGGAGCAAGCACCACATGATCAAGCACAGCGGGAGCGGGTAGGAATCCTTGGTCTGTGCCGATCTGATGAAACCGCTGTGCATTGGAAAGTGACAGGCGGAAAAACCTGCCGTTGGCCCCGTTGAGAACACGAAAACGATATCTGCGCGGCTCGACCTCCAGATAGGGAAACAACTTCCCGTTTACTAAAATGGCATTACCGAAGAATTCGGGGATCCACGGCGCTTTGGGGTTGGGCGAGACCGGGTAGTAGAGTTGGCCCAACTCGTCGAACATGCGATCGTAGATCACGAGCGGAACTTCATATTTGTCGCCAGGCAGGTTCAGGGAGTCCTCGGCCGAGTCACAATTGAAGAATACGCCCATTAAGCCAGCAGCCACATTGAGCCGATTAATCCCCAGAGTGTGGTCGTGATACCAAAGCATGGCCGCGTCCTGATTATTCGGATAGTGATAGAGAGCGGACTTGCCCGGTACATACCAGTTCTCCGGATACCCATCGCTCTCGGGAGGGGCTTTTGCGCCGTGCAGATGGATCACCGCCCGGACGTCGGGTTTGTCAGCCTCGGCGCCATGGATGTTGTGGTCAATGGGCAGGAAGTGCGACGACGGCAGC
>CAVSWP010000013.1:0-289247 GCA_963731665.1 uncultured Acidimicrobiales bacterium
GAGCGGGCGACGGGAATCGAACCCGGATGACCAGCTTGGAAGGCTGGGACTCTGCCATTGAGCTATGCCGCGGGACAGCCGAGGTTAACTCGGCGAGCGGGTGGTGATGATGATGAGGGTGAAGTTTCGGGATCCGACGCACTCGTCAATCGCCTCGTCCGTCGCGGCCGCTCCGTCCGGTCACCTTCGGCCAAGGGATGGCATCGAGTTGCAGGGATCCCGACCCCGACCTCCTGCTCCCAAAGCAGGCGCCGCCAGGCTGCGCTACTCCCCGGCGTCCCGGCGACCTGCGTCTTCGCCCATCAGGCCCAACTCCTCCTCCATCGCAATGTTCGGGCCACACAGAAACCAAGACGACAGCACGGAGGATCTCGACGACATGAACAGCGTAGGCCACCTGGAGCGGGTCGGGGTAGATCCTCTCGAGCGGCACCCGCGGACCGAGAACAAGTCCCCCAAGACGGTCACGAGCACGCCCATGATGCAGGGGACGAGCCCTTGCTGGCTTCCTCACCTTCGATACCTCGACAACTCGGGACGGTCAGTCTGAAGGTGCGTTGTCGTCCCGGTCTCGCGGGCGTCGCGGAAGCCCTTCAGTGTTGCGAAGGCAGCGCAGGGTCATGCTGAGGACGCGGAGTTCCTCTTGAACTTCCGGAACAGCGACGGGCGCATCCACTGGATCGGCTTTGGAGGTGGCCATGAACTCGGTGGACTGTTCCTTGGTCATTCATACTGACCCCACCCATGAGCCACGAGATCCCTTTGCGGGGCGCCTCGGCGAGCTGCGCCGCCAGACGCTCCGTCATCGTCTGGCATGTATTGGTTCAGCAGTGGGAAGAAAATGGGTTCTTCATGGTCAAGGTGAGTCAGCATGTCGTCCTCGAATCGAGCCACCAGCGCTCTGAGACGTTCAAGGGTCTGGGAATCTGCGGGGCCGTGCTGGAGGGCTTCAAAGGCACGTTGGGTCTCGTCGAGCAGCGGGTCAATGCCTTGGTGTTCCTTCACCAGCGGGTCTAGCAGGGATGCATCTGCTCCGTTTCTTATGACAGCAGGCCAGTAGTAGTCGTCCTCTCCGCTGTGATGAAAATGAGGCCGGCGACAGCGAAAAGGCCAAAGTCTGCAAGGACCCCCATCTGTTTGACGTCGCCCGGCTTCGCCTCGGACATCGCCGACTCCATGAGTCGGACCAGTCCCGAATCATGTTGTGAATCCCGGTGAACTCTCTGACCGCCGAGCATTCCATGAGCGAAAACTAGTCCCGTGCCTTCTCGGGTGCAACGAACCGCTTGGAGCCCACGGGGAATACGAGTCGAGCCGAACTTGACCATTCGCTGAGTGTTGGGGCGAGCGAACAACCACCGGCCGCAGCTTCACGATGGCGGAGCAGGTATACCCAAGGCGGAGGCCATATTGGTCAACTGGGTGGCCACTGCCGACCCCGCCCACTGCAATCGACTGACTATCTGCAGAAAACGGTTTGCCGCCGGCAAGGTCGGTCGCAACCTTCTGATACGTGGTCCCGTCGTCAGTCAGAGCATGTGTCAATTTTGATAGCACCGGTAAGACGGAGGAGGACCAAGGGATACCGTCGAGTTGTTGTATGAAAGCAGCGATCGCAGTTTCGATCTGCTGGACGCTCCTGATTTGTTCGGTCACGTCTGCCTTCTCCGCCCGAGCAGCAACATTCTCCTGAACGAGATCACCTTGAGCGGTCTGTTGCTCGCCGGCCAGGCAAGAAGCGAAGTCGCTTTCGTTTCCCGAGCATCCGTTGCCAGCCTCATTGTTGTTATAGGTCGTCACGTCGTTCTGTATGTGCTCCTCCTGGATGGTGATGTCGGCGCCGGCCGAGGTAATCACCGCGTTGGCGGAAGAAGAGGGCCATGTTGTATTCAGCCAGGACAGCCTCATACGTTCTTTGGATATCCGAGGGTGGGGTCGTGGTCGTGGTTGCGTTCTGTTCTGGACTGGGGTGTCTGTCGAGTGCGGAAGGAAATACAACGAATATGACCACGAGGGCGGCGACGGACCCGACGATGATCCGAGCCCTGCGCCGACGTCTGCTCTTGTACGGTGGCGGAAGATACACTCTGGATGGCACTGTCGACACCTATCTCGGAGCCCACCCGTTGGCGGTGGCGACGATGCCGCGCCCACTGCCTGGAGCCATGTTGACCACATGAAGAGTCTGACAGGGCCGAGGTTGGCCGTCGATCGACGCCCCCGCCCACGTCGTTCATGAACGAAGCGTCTGGTTTCACCGCCGCGTAAAGGATTCTCATGGCGCCAGAGACTGTTTGGTCTTGCTCGTCTCGCTGTCGTTGCGCGCCTCGCAACCCACGACGACCGTCAGCGATCCCCTTGCGCTGAGGCGTCGTCGATGAAGAAGAAGTCAGCGGCCGGGACGTACCAGGTGACCTTGACCGCCCCTTCGGGAAGGGCAAGACGAAGCGGGTCGTGACGCGCTGGTGTGGACCTTGACCGTCACGTAGCCATTGGGCCCCGCCCGCACACGGGTGCCAAGCTCTACCGGGCCGACCACCTCAGGCAGGGTGGGGCTCTTGAAAACCGAAGCACCGCCGTGCGGACGATCTGTCGATCGGCGAGCTCCGAGGGAGGGTGTCTTCATGAAAGCAGCCGTCTACTACGAGACCGGCGGGCCCGAGGTTCTGCGTTACGAGGAGGTTCCTGATCCGGTGGCGGGCGCCCGGGACCTGCTCGTGGCGGTCGAAGCGGTCAGCATCGAGGGCGGGGACACCCTCGCCCGGGGGACGGGGGAATTGGGCCCCCTCCCGCACGTCGTGGGATACCAGTGCGCCGGCACGGTGGTGGCCGTGGGGGCCGAGGTGGAGGGATTCTCCGTCGGGGATCGCGTCGTGACCGTCGGACTCGACGGGTCACATGCCGAGCTCCGGGCCGTGCCGACACCGTTCTGTTGGTTGGTGCCGCCGATTTGTCCATCGAAGAAGCGGCGTGTGTCCCGGTCCCCTTCGGCACCGCCGATGACTGTCTCTTCGAGTTCGGGCGACTCCAAGGCGGCGAGACGGTGCTCGTGCACGCCGGAGGGAGGGCGTGGGGATCGCCGCTGTGCAGCTGGCCAGTCGCGCCGGGGCACACGTCCTGGCCACGGCCTCGAGCGACGAGAAGCTGTCCCGTCTGTCGGCGCTGGGCCTGGACCAGGGGATCAACTACGCCACCACCGATTTCGTCGACGAGGTGCGCCGGCTCACCGACGGGCGCGAGGCGGACGTCATCGTGGACTCGGTGGGCGGTCCGACCCTGCGGGGGAGCCTGCGCTGCCTGGCCTATCGGGGCCGCTGTGTGACCGTGGGAGACGCCGGCCGACACGCCGCCGAGGACCTCGACGTGTCCACCTTGCGCCCCGACGATCAGAGCCTCACGGGGTACTTCCTGGGGGCCGAGCTGTTCTTGAGCCCCCGCCCGCACGCCATGATCGCTCGACACCTGGCCGAGATCGCCGAGGGTCGACTGCAGGTGATCATCGACCGCCGTTACCCCTTGTCGGAGGCCGCCGCCGCGCACGCCTTCATCGAGAGCCGTCAAGCCTTCGGCCGGGTCCTGCTCATCCCGTAGACGGCCCGGGCCAGCCCGGACGCCGTCACGGCCCCGACACGTGCAGGACCGCCGCTCCGGTGAGGCGGTCGTTGGCCAGGTCGGCGAGGGCCCGATCGGCGTGGTCGAGCGGATAGGGAGTCGTGGTGGCCGACCACGCCCATCCGCGTGGCCAGCGTCAGGAACTCCTCCCCGTCCCGTCGGGTGTTGGCGGTGACGCTGCGCAGTTCACGCTCGTAGAAGAGGTGGTCCTGGTAGTGAAGGGGGGGCACGTCGCTCAGGTGGATTCCCACGATCACCAGGACGCCGCCCCGGTCGAGCGCCGCCAGCGCCGGCGGGACGACTTCGCCCGCCGGGGCGAAGACGATCGCCGCGTCGAGGGGGACCGGGGGGGCGGCATCGGCCCCCCCGACAGACGAGGCACCGAGGTCGAGCGCCAGCTGCCGGGCGTCCTCGGAGCGGGTCATGACATGGACCTCGGCGCCTTCGTGCAGTGCCACCTGGGCGGTGAGATGGGCGGAACCACCGAACCCGTAGATCCCGAGCCGTCCTCCGGGTCGAAGCCCCGTCCGTCGCAGCGACCGGTACCCGATGATCCCCGCGCACAGAAGCGGGGCGGCCTGGTCGTCGGACAAGCCGTCGGGGATCCGATACGCATAACGCTCGTCTACGACGGCTGCCTCCGCGTATCCACCGTCGTGGTCCCATCCGGTGAACGTCGCCTCGGGGCACAGGTTCTCGTCGCCACGCCGGCAGAACCGACAGAGGCCGCACGTGCTCGCCAGCCAGGCGATGCCCACCCGGTCCCCGGGGGCGAAACCCGAGGCCTGGGCTCCCACGGCGTCCACGACGCCGACTACCTCGTGGCCGGGGACGACACGGCGGCGGTGGACGGGGAGGTCGCCCATGGCCACGTGGAGGTCGGTCCGGCACACGCCGCACGTCGACACCCGCACCCGGACCTGACCCGGGCCGGGGACGGGAGGGTCGCGTTCCACCAGGCGCAAAGGGGTACCGGCCAAGGGTCCGGGCGAGACGACCTCCCAGGCGCGCACGCACCATGGTCCCATGCCGCGGCCGGGGGCGGCCGATGGGAGGGAGGCCTACGGACGTGGTGCGAGAAGAGCTCGGACCTGATCGGCGATCTCGATGTCCTCCCGAGCGTGGACGACCAGCACGGCGACAGCAGCGTCGCTCGGTGACACCACCCGGTCGACCACGTCAGCGCCCTGACCGGCATTGGCGACCTCGTCGAGCTCGACGCCCAGGAAGCCCAGGCCAGCGCAGGCCTCCCGGCGTAGCCGGGCCGAGCCCTCTCCGGCGCCACCGGTGAATACCAGGCCGTCGAGACCGCCCAAGGCGGCCACCATGGCGGCCACCTCGGCGCGCAGCCGATGGACGTAGACGCCGAAGGCCATCTCGGCGCGCTCGTTGCCACCGTCGGCAGCCGCCAGGACCTGGCGGAGGTCGGCCGACACCCCCGACAGGCCCAGGAGCCCCGAATGGCGGTCGAGGGCGTCTTCGAGGTCGTCGACGGTCAGCTGCCGGTGGCGCAGGACCCAGATGAGCACGCCGGGGTCGACGCTGCCCGAGCGGGTGGCCATGACCAGTCCCTCGAGGGGTGTGAAGCCCATGGTGGTGTCCACCGATCGATCTCCGGCGACGGCCGCCAACGAAGCCCCCGATCCGAGGTGGGCGGTGACGAGGCGAAGCGAGCCGGGTGGCCGGCCGAGGAGCGCGTGGGCCCGTCGACTGGCCCAGGCGTGGCTCAGGCCGTGGAATCCGAAGCGGCGCAACCCGAGGTCACGCCAGGCGTCGGGCAGGGCATAGGTTGAGGCCTCGGGCGGCATCGTCAAGTGGAAGGCGGTGTCGAAGCACGCCACCTGAGGAAGGTCGGGCCACTGTGCTTGGAGGGTGCGGATGGCGTCGACGGCGCGAGGGTTGTGCAGCGGGGCCAACTCGGCGAGTCGATCGAGCCGTCTATCGATGGCGGTGCCGAGGAGGACCGGCCCCGTGAACTCGAGGCCACCGTGCACGACTCGGTGCCCTACGGCGTCGAAGGCGGGTGCGTCTCGGAGGGCCTGGGACAACACCTCGATGACGGTGTCAGGCCGGGCCACCTCGAGCTCACCGGCCCACAGCGTGACGTCACCGGGGTCGAGGACGCTCACCTTCAGACTGCTCGACCCGGTGTTCACCACGAGGACTCGCACGTCCCCACCATGCCAAGGAGGAAACTCCCATGCACGATCCAGTCCGCCCCTCGTCCCCGGAGGTCACCGGACGGGCGGCTCCTGCCACCGCCGAGGACCTAGAGAAGCTGCACGCCTACTGGCGGGCGGCCAATTACCTGGCGGTGGGTCAGATCTACCTGCTCGACAATCCGTTGTTGCGAGAGCCCCTGCGGGCCGAGCACATCAAGCCGCGCCTTCTCGGTCACTGGGGAACGAGCCCCGGGCTCAACTTCGTCTATGCGCACCTCAATCGGCTCATCAACCGACGTGGTACCAGCCTGTTGTACGTGTGCGGGCCGGGCCACGGCGGGCCGGCCATGGTGGCCAACGCCTGGCTGGAGGGTACCTACAGCGAGCTGTACTCCCACGTGTCGAGGGATGTCCAAGGCATGGCCCGCCTGTTCCGCCAGTTCTCGTTCCCCGGTGGAATCCCCAGCCACGCCGCTCCCGACACCCCGGGGTCGATCAACGAGGGAGGTGAGCTCGGGTACGGGCTCGCCCACGCCTACGGCGCCGCCTTCGACAACCCGGAGCTCGTGGTGGCGTGCGTCGTCGGTGACGGGGAGGCCGAAACAGGCGCCCTGGCCACGAGCTGGCACTCCAACAAGTTCCTCGACCCCGCCACCGACGGCGCCGTACTTCCGATCCTGCACCTCAACGGGTACAAGATCGCCAACCCCACGGTGCTCGCCCGGATCCCCGACGTCGAGCTGTCGGCGTTGTTCACCGGGTACGGCTACCGACCGTTGGTGGTGGAGGGAGGTTTCGAGGGCGAGGACCCCATGCTCGTGCACGCCAGGATGGCCGTCGCCGTCGACGCCGCTTTCGATGAGATCGCCAGGATCTGGGCCGAGGCACGCTCCCGTCCCGGGGGGCAGCGGCCAGTGTGGCCCATGATCATCCTGCGCACCCCCAAGGGTTGGACGGGTCCCAAGTTCGTCGACGGAGTGGCGGTCGAAGGCACCTGGCGCGCCCATCAGGTGCCCCTCGGAGAAGTCAAGACGAACCCGGCGCACCTGGCGCAACTCGAGGAGTGGATGCGCAGCTACCGGCCGGAGGAGCTCTTCGACACCGAGGGTCGGCCCGTCCCGGAGATCGCCGCCCTGGCCCCTGCCGGCGACCGACGCATGAGCGCAACACCGCACGCCAACGGTGGGGTGTTGCTACGCGACCTCGAGCTCTCGGACTGGAGGGCGTATGCCGTCTCTGTAACAGCGCCGGGCACCACCCGGCGCGAGGCCACGAGGCTGCTGGGAGCGTTCCTGCGCGATGTGATCCGGGACAATCCCGCCAATTTTCGCCTCTTCGGCCCTGACGAGACGGCGTCGAACCGGCTCCAGGACGTCTTCGAGGTCACCGACCGGGCCTGGACGGCGCTGACGGTCGACGGCGACGACCACCTCGCCCCGGGCGGCAGGGTCATGGAGGTCCTCTCCGAGCACCTTTGCCAAGGATGGCTCGAGGGGTACCTGCTGAGCGGACGGCACGGCCTGTTCAACTGCTACGAGGCGTTCATCCACATCGTCGACTCCATGTTCAACCAGCACGCCAAGTGGCTCGAGTCGGCGTGCGAGATCCCCTGGCGTCGCTCGGTGGCGTCACTCACGTACCTGTTGTCGAGCCACGTGTGGCGCCAAGACCACAACGGCTTCTCCCACCAGGACCCAGGGTTCATCGATCTGGTCGTCAACAAGCAGGCGTCGGTCATCCGGGTGTACTTGCCTCCGGACGCCAACTGCCTCTTGGCGGTCTCCGACCACTGCCTGCGCAGCCGCGACTACGTCAACGTCATCGTGGCCGGCAAGCAGCCTCAGCACGACTGGTTGTCCCCTGACGAAGCGCTCGTCCACTGCACGCCGCGGACTGGGGGTGTGGGAGTTCGCCTCGAACGATGCCGGCTCGATCCCTGATGTCGTGATGGCGTGTTGCGGGGACGTGCCCACCCTGGAGACCCTGGCGGCGGTGACCCTGCTCCGTCGCCATCTTCCCGATCTGCGGGTGAGGGTCGTCAACGTGGTCGACCTCATGCGGTTGCAGCCCGACTCCGAACATCCTCACGGGATGACCGACCCCGAGTTCGACACCATCTTCACTGCTGACCGCCCCGTGATCTTCGCCTTCCACGGGTACCCAATGCTGATCCACCGCCTGACCTACCGCCGCGCCAACCATGCCAACCTCCACGTGCGTGGCTACAAGGAACGGGGCACGACGACCACACCCTTCGACATGGTCATGCTCAACGATCTCGATCGATTCCACCTCGTCATGGACGTCCTCGACCGGGCCCCCGGGCTCGAAGTGCCCTCGGCGGCCCTCCGCCAACAGATGGTCGACGCCCGACTCGAAGCCCGTCGCTACACCCGCGAGCATGGTGAGGACGCCCCGGAGATCACGGATTGGAATTGGCCGGGCTGACGCCGACGCCGGTGCTGGGCGGCGGCTACGTTCGCGCCGTGGGGCTTCGGGCCGCGGTGTGGGACCTCGGGAGCAGCTCCTTTCACCTTCTTGTCTGTGAGGTCGGGCCAGGCGCCTCGCTCACCCCGGTGCTGCACCGTCGGGCCCTTCTCAATCTCGGTCTCAACGTGGGGGCTCGGGGGAGCATCCCGCCCGACCGGGTCACCGCTTCGGTGGCGGCCGCCAAGCGGCTCCGGGCCGGCCTAGCCGAGTCCCGAGCCGAGATCGTGGTGGCCGTGGCCACGGCGGCGTTCGCGGCGACGCGTCCAACAGCGCCGAGGTCGTCGAGCGCTTGGAGCGGGTCGTCGGTACCCGGGTGCAGGTCCTCGGCGGAGCGGAAGAGGCGCGGCTGTGCTTCCTGGGCCAGCGGGCCGGGGTGTGGACCGGTCCGGAACAGACGCTGGGGATGGACCTCGGCGGCGGGAGCCTGGAAGCCGCCGTCGGGAACTCCCGTGACGTGGCCGTGGCCACCAGCGCGGCCGTGGGCCCGGCCCGGTTGCGGGGTGAGCTGGGCACCAGTGACCCGCTCTCGGGGGAGGATCAGACCGCTCTCCGGGACCGCACGGCCCGGGCCATGGCGCCCATCGTCAGCGCCGTCGCTGCCTACCCAGGGATCGCCGACCGGACCCTGGTGAGCGGCGGGACGGTGCGGGCCCTCGCCCGCCTGGCCACGGCGCGCGCCCGACGCCGGCCCTCGGCCGGGCCCGGTGAGGTGAACCAGGTGGAACTGCCCGCCCGCCAGGTCGCCGAGCTGGCCGACCAACTGGCGACGCTCGACCTTCGGAGCCGCCTGGCCCTGCCGGGGATGCAGGCCCGCCGGGCGCCGTTGCTCCCGGTGGGCGCCGTGATCCTGGCCACGGTGGCCGCACAGCTCGGGGTGCGGCGATTCGTGGTGAGCGAGTGGGGACTGCGCGAGGGGGCCATCCTCGACGCCCTGGCCCGGGGCTGAGCAGTCCAAGCCGCGAGGCTGCCGACGGGGCGACCGGAAAGCGCTGAACCAGACGTCTTGGGCCGCCCCGGTCCCTGGGCGGGTCGAGCTCGGACCCGAAGAGGGCCCTCAGGCCTTCTTGCCCAGGATCCTGTTCATCTTGGTACCGCAGGTGGGGCAGGTTCCTTGTGCGGCGCGCCGACCGTTGGCGAGCTCGACTTCCTTGCCCTCAAACTGCCGCTTTTCACGGCATTTCACACAGTAGCCCTCATACGAAGCCACGCTCGTCCTCCTCACTCACCGCCCCGCCAGATATCGGGTCGAAGCTATCCCCGGGCCCCGCACTAAACGCGGATGGTGGGGGTTGGGCCCTGCCTGAGGTGTCGGCCGCTGGCCGGGGCTCCGACGGGTTGTCACACTGGTTGGGCCCCTGGGAGTGCTCCAGGCGCAGGTCGCCCCGGAGGGGCGCAGAGAAAGGGACGCCGTGACGACGGGCACCGAGGAATCGGTCATCTCGATCCTGGCGGAGGAATGGGCGGCCATCGACACGCTCGGACAGGGCCTGGCCGACGCCGAGTGGGAACTGCCCTCGGAGTGTCCGGGGTGGGACGTGCGCGACGTCGTGTCCCATCTCATCGGGATCGAGCGGACCCTCCTGGGCGACCCGTCGCCCCCGCCGCTGACCGAGCTGCCGGCGCACGTGGAGAACGAGATCGGTGCTCGCAACGAGGCGTGGGTGGCGCCCCGGCGGTCGCTGCCCGGGCACGTGGTCCTGGCCGAGTTCAGAGACGTCACGGCGCGCCGCCTGGCTCAGTTGGAGGCGTTGCCCGAAGCCCGATTCGACGAGATCGGCCCGAGCCCGGTCGGCAACGTCGCGTACCGCGAATTCATGAACGTTCGTGTCATGGACTCCTGGGTGCACGAGCAGGACGTTCGAGTGGCCACCGGCCGGCCCGGTCATGACTCGGGGCCCGCCGCCCAACTGTCGTTGGACCGACTGTGCTCGGCCATGCCCTTTGTCGTGGGAAAGCAAGCGCGAGCCCCTGAGGGCGCCTCCGTGCGCTTCGATCTGCGCGGGTCGTTGGCGCGACGCATCGACGTTGTCGTGCAGGGCGGTCGCGCCAAAGCCGTTGGTGCCCTGGACGGCAGTCCCAGCGCCGCCCTGGACATGCAGGTGGAGGTCTTCTGGCGCCTCGCCTGTGGGCGGGTGGACGGTGAGGCGGCTCGCACGGCAGGGATCGTGGGCCTCAGCGGAGACACCGAGCTGGCGTTGCGCGTGCTCGAGTCCATGGCCTTCATGATCTGACGCCCACGGTCCGTGGGCGGATCGGTGCGTGCGACGGTGAGATCACAGGGCCTTGTAGACTCTGCCTTCCTTATGCGCGCCACCGCCGAGCCGGTCGAGGGCAACAGGGTCCGCCTGTCCGTCGAAGTCGACGAGGCCGAGGTAGACCAGGCGCTCGACGCCACCGTCCGTCGCCTGGCCCGGCAGGTGCGAGTCCCCGGATTCCGTCCCGGCAAGGTACCCCGGCAGGTCCTCGAGGCCCGTCTCGGGGGGGCCACCGCCCTGCGACAGCAGGCGCTCAGTGACGCCTTGCCCGACCTGTACGCCCGGGCGGTCGTCGACACCGAGTTGGATCCCATCGCCGCTCCCGAGATCGACATCAAGTCGGGAGAGGACGAGGGCCCCGTCACCTTCGACGCCGTCGTCGAGATTCGCCCCACGGTGTCCATCGCCGGCTACGGGGGGCTGCAGGTGACACTGCCCACCATCGAGGTCGGCGACGACGAGGTGCGGGCCCAGGTCGACCGGCTGCGCGACCAGTCCGCCGAGCTCACGTCGGTGGGACGCCCGGCACGCGTCGGCGACCACGTTTCGATCGACATGCACGGAACGCGCCAGCGGGGCGAGGACCTGCACGTGGAGGACTACCTCTACGAGATCGGCAGCGGCGAGGAGATCGCCGGTCTCGACGAGCAGCTCACCGGCGCCAAGCCCGGAGACATCTTGCAGTTCTCGGCGCCCGTGCGGACCGACGACACCGAGGAAGAGGCCCAGATCCGGGTCCTGGTGAAAGACGTCAAGGAGAAGGTCCTGACTGAGCTCTCGGACCAGTGGGCGACCGAGGCATCGGAATTCGAGACGCTGCAGGCCCTGGAGGACGATCTGCGCGCTCGACTCGGCCAGTTCAAGGTGGTCCAGGCCCAACTGGCGCTGCGGGAGCGCACCGTCGAGGCGCTCGTGGGGCTCGTGGCCGAGGACCCGCCCGAGGCGTTGGTCGACGACGAGGTGCGTGAGCGCCTGCACGACCTTGGGCACCGACTCGAGGCCCGACGCCTGACGGTGGAGCAGTTCCTGGCGGCCTCGGGCCGCCAGGAGGCCGACCTGCTCGCCGAGATCAGGTCCGACGCCGCTCGCGCCGTTCGCTTGGACCTGGCCCTGCGGGCGCTCGCCGACGCCGAGGACATCCAGGTCACCGACGCCGAGCTCGACGAGGCCGTGGCGGAGATGGCGAAGCAGGCGGGCACGAGCGCCGCGGATCTCAGGCGCCGACTCGACCGCGCTGGCAGGCTGCCCGCGGTACGCTCCGACAGGAGGAAAGCCAAGGCACTGACCTGGCTCTTCGACCGTGTGGACCTGGTGGACGAGGAAGGCAAACCTCTTTCCCGGGACGTGTTGCAGCTGGACGTCGCAGCACAGGAAGTGGGTGGGGCCGAGACGGGCGGCCAAGAGGGCACCGCCGATGCGGTCGACCCCGGCGAGCAAGGGAGCGAAGGCGTGCGGGCTGCGGGACGATCGAGCGAGGAGGCCGAGTCGTGAGGGTCGTCGCTGACGCCCAGGGGTACCTCGTGCCCACGGTCATCGAACAGACGAGCCGTGGCGAGCGGGGATATGAC
Organism: uncultured Acidimicrobiales bacterium; assembly: GCA_963731665.1. Classification (GTDB taxonomy): domain Bacteria; phylum Actinomycetota; class Acidimicrobiia; order Acidimicrobiales; family UBA8190; genus Chersky-840. The sequence continues at coordinate 12,088 of CAVSWP010000013.1, forward strand.
CTCTACTCCCGACTGCTCAAGGAGCGCATCATCATCCTGGGAACGCCCATCGACGACGCCGTGGCCAACCTGATCTGCGCCCAGATGTTGTTCCTCGAGTACGAGGAACCCGACAAGGACATCCACCTCTACGTGAACTCGCCGGGAGGCGACATCACCGCCCTGTTCGCCATCTACGACACCATGAAGTTCGTGAAACCCGACGTGTCGACCTTCTGCTTCGGGCAGGCGGCCTCGGCCGCGGCGGTGCTGCTGGCGGCGGGCGCCAAGGGCAAGCGGTTCGCTCTTCCCCACGCCCGGATCCTCCTGCACCAACCCTGGGGCGGCGCAGCCGGGCAGGCCAGCGATATCGAGCTGCAGGCCAAGGAGATAATCAGAATGCGTGACCTGCTCAACTCGATGATCGCCGATGACACCGGCCAGGCGCCGGAGAAGATCGCCCGTGACACCGACCGAGACTTCGTGATCACTGCCGATGAGGCGGTCTCGTACGGGCTGATCGACGAGGTGATCACGACCCGCGACGCCGTGGGTGCCGCCGAAGCCGTCGGCGCGGCGTAGGCTCGTACAGGGACGAAGGGGGACACGGTGGCGAAGTTCGGCGACGGCGGGGACCTCGTGAAGTGCAGCTTCTGCGGCAAGTCTCAGAAGCAGGTCAAGAAGCTCATCGCCGGCCCCGGCGTCTACATCTGTGACGAGTGCATCGACCTGTGCAACGACATCATCGCCGAGGAGCTCGCCGAGACGCCGGAGTTCTCCTTCGAGGAGCTTCCCAAGCCCCGTGAGATCTTCGACTTCCTCAACGACTACGTGATCGGCCAGGAGTACGCCAAGAAGATCCTGTCCGTGGCGGTGTACAACCACTACAAGCGTGTCCAGGCGGGGACGACGCAGGCGTCCGAGGTCGAGCTGTCGAAGTCCAACATCCTCCTGCTGGGCCCAACCGGCTGCGGCAAGACCCTTCTGGCGCAGACTCTGGCCCGCATGCTCAACGTGCCTTTCGCCATCGCTGACGCCACCGCGCTGACCGAGGCCGGGTACGTCGGGGAGGACGTGGAGAACATCCTCCTCAAGCTGATCCAGGCGGCCGACTACGACGTCAAACGGGCCGAGACCGGGATCATCTACATCGACGAGATCGACAAGATCGCCCGCAAGAGCGAGAACCCATCGATCACGCGTGACGTGTCGGGGGAGGGAGTGCAGCAGGCGCTGCTCAAGATCCTCGAGGGCACCACGGCGTCGGTGCCCCCCCAGGGTGGCCGCAAGCACCCCCACCAAGAGTTCATCCAGATCGACACCACCAACATCCTGTTCATCTGCGGTGGGGCTTTCGCCGGGCTCGACAAGATCATCGAGAGCCGCATCGGCCGCAAGGGAATCGGGTTCCGGGCCGAGGTCCGGCGGAGCACCGAAGCTCGCGACAGCGAGGTCCTGCGACACGTCCTTCCCGAGGATCTCATCAAGTTCGGGCTGATCCCCGAATTCATCGGGCGGCTCCCGGTCGTGGGTGCGGTGGCGAGCCTCGACAAAGAGGCCCTCATCCGGATCCTGGTCGAGCCCAAGAACGCGCTGGTCAAGCAGTATCGGCGAGTGTTCGAGCTCGACGGTGTCGAGCTCGAACTCGGTGAGGACGCCTTGGAGGCGGTGGCCGAGCAAGCCCTGCTCCGGGGCACCGGGGCGCGCGGCCTACGGGCCATCCTCGAAGAGGTCCTCCTCGACGTCATGTACGACCTGCCGAGCCGCACCGACGTCGGCAAGTGCGTCATCGACCGGGCTGTGGTGCTCGACCGCGTTCACCCCACGCTGGTCCCCCAAAGCGAGCCGGCCAGCAAGGTGCGTACGCGCCGGGCCGCTTCCTGACCGGCTCGCTCCCGGCGGTGTCGGACCGCTCCGAGCGCAGCGCGGCGCGCCCCGGACGTGACGCCATGGTGTCCTGGCTCGACAGCCACACCGACTACGAGCAGTCCATGCCCACCCGTGTGGGGGCCCCCACGCTCGATCGCATACGGGAGCTGTGCCGCCTGCTGGGAGACCCCGAGCGCTCGTGCCCGGTGGTGCATCTGACGGGTACCAACGGCAAAGGGTCGACGGCCAGGATCCTGACCGAGCTCTTTCTCGCCGACGGGTTGACGGTCGGAACCTATGCGAGCCCCAACCTCGCCCGTGTGAACGAGCGCCTGGCTCGTAACGGCGAGCCCATCGGCGACGATGAGCTGGCCGAGGTGCTCGGCTCCCTGGCCATGATCGAGCCCCTGCTGAGCCAGAGGCCGACCCGCTTCGAGCTGTTGACGGCGGCCGCCTTCCGGTGGTTCGCCGACAGCCCCGTTGACGTCGCCGTCGTCGAGGTTGGGCTGGGCGGGCGGTGGGACGCCACCAACGTGGTCGACCCCGACGTCGCGCTGGTCACGAACGTGAGCTACGACCACGTGGAGATCCTGGGGCCGACGCTCGTCGACATCGCCACCGAGAAAGCCGGGATCATCAAGCCGGGGTGCCGGGTCGTGGTGGGAGAGACCGACCCCGAGCTCCGGGGCATCTTCGTGGCCGCCGCCCACGAGCGCGGTGCGGCGCAGACGTGGGTGCGGGGCGAGGACTTCGACTGCGAGGCCAGCCATGTCGCCGTGGGCGGCCGGGTCCTCGACCTGCGGACACCGGGGGCCCGCTATCCCGAGGTGTACCTCCCACTGCACGGGGCCCATCAGGCCGACAACGCGGCGTGCGCCGTGGCCGCCGGGGAGTCCTTCTTCGGTGCTCCGCTCGCTCCCGAGGTGGTCGAGCACGCCCTGGGAGCGGTCCGGGTCCCGGGGCGGATGGAGATCGTGGGGCGGGCGCCGCTCATCATCCTCGACGGGGCTCACAACGTGGCGGGCGCCCACGCGCTGGCTCGCGCCGTCGAGACCGAGCTGCCTCCCGCCGGCCAGACCGTCGCCCTGGTCGGGATGCTCCAGGGCCGCGACCCCAGCGCCATGCTCGAGGCCTTGCGCCCGACCGGGGTGCAGACCATCGTGGCGTGCACGGCGCCGTCACCTCGGGCGCTTCCCGCCACGTCGATTGCCGAGGCGGCACGAGCCCTCGGACTCGAGGCGTTGGCCGCCGACACGGTGATCGACGGCCTCAACCTGGCCCGCGGCCGGCTCTCGCCGACCTCGACACTTGTAGTGACAGGTTCGCTGTACGTGGTGGCCGACGCCCGGCAGGTTCTGTTGGGATCGACCCAAATTACCGATCCCGATAGCCTCTCCGAGCCATGAGCCGCACTCTGGTGATCTGCAAGCCCGATGCCGTCGAGCGGGGCCTGGTGGGGGAGCTCATCGATCGTCTCGAGCGCAAGGGACTGCGCCTGGTGGCGGCGCAGCTGCGCCTGATCGACGTGGAGACGGCCTCGGCGCACTACGAGGAGCATCGCGGCAAGCCCTTCTACGCCGACCTGGTGGAATTCATCACACGGTCCCCGGCCGTGGTGCTCGTGGTGGAGGGCCCCGAGGACACGTGGCGCATCGTGCGCACGCTGATGGGCCCGACCGACCCCGCCGAGGCGCCTGCGGGGACGATCCGCGGTGATCTGGGGACGGTGCTCACCGAGAACCTCGTGCACGGATCGGACTCCGCCGAGTCGGCGGCGCGTGAGATCGCCATCTTCTTTCCGGGCCTCGACTGACACCCCGGGACCGCGAGTGACAACGGTGTAGCCCCGCGCACGCGCGCGGCGTCGCCTTGTGTGGTCGGGCGAGGTCCCGTAGCCTTGTCCCCAACCCCCAGTACAGAGGCGGGAGGCCGCCCGGGTTCGGTGACGGTCCCCGCTCCATCACGAGGTAGATCGACGCCATGCGGGACAACCGGTTCTTCTTGCTCGGACGCGACATGGCCGTCGACCTCGGCACGGCCAACACCCTCGTGTACGTGCGCGGTCGCGGCATCATCCTGAACGAGCCGTCGGTGGTGGCGGTGAACGTCAAGGACGGCCGTCCCTTGGCGGTGGGGGCAGAGGCCAAGCGCATGATCGGCCGGACGCCCAGCCATATCCAGGCCATCCGTCCTTTGAAGGACGGGGTCATCGCCGACTTCGAGATCTGCGAGAAGATGCTGCGCTACTTCATCCAGCGCGTGCACCAGCGACGCTTCGCCAAGCCTCGGATGGTGATCTGCGTTCCTTCGGGCATCACCGGCGTCGAGCAGCGCGCCGTGATGGAGGCAGCCGAGTATGCGGGGGCGCGCAAGGCCTACATCATCGAGGAGCCCATGGCCGCCGCCATCGGGGCGGGCCTTCCCGTGCACGAGCCCACCGGCAACATGGTCGTGGACATCGGCGGTGGCACCACCGAAGTCGCCGTCATCTCGCTGGGCGGCATCGTCACGAGCCAGTCCGTGCGCATCGGTGGTGACGAGCTCGACGAGGCCATCATCTCCTACATCAAGAAGGAGTACAGCCTCGCTCTGGGCGAGCGCACCGCCGAGGAGATCAAGATCGCGCTGGGTTCGGCCTTCGCGCTCGAAGAGGAGCTGCACGCCGAGATCCGCGGCCGGGACCTCGTCACCGGTCTACCCAAGACCGTGGTGGTGTCCACCGAGGAGATCCGCAAGGCCATCGACGAACCGGTATCGGCGATCATCGATGCCGTCAAGGTGACGCTCGACAAGACCCCGCCCGAGCTCGCTGCCGACATCATGGAGCAGGGGATCGTGCTCACCGGTGGCGGCGCCCTGCTCCACGGCCTCGACGCCCGGCTACAGGAGGAGACCGGCATGCCCATCGTGGTCGCCCGGGATCCCCTCAACTGCGTGGCGATCGGGAGTGGCCAGTGCCTCGAGGAGTTCGAAGCGCTCAAGCAGGTCCTCATCACGTCCTCTGCCGGGTGATGGGCGACCGCGCCCGGCGCGGCCCCCCCGACGCCCCCGCAGATCGGTACTGCCTGGTGCGACGGCGGCGCGCCGGCGGAGCCGGCACCAGTCCCTGAGGCGGTTCCTGCATGCCGAGGAGGACACGGCGCGCACGGCGGGTTCGGCGGGGGCTCACCATCGGGTTGCTCGTGGTGGCCTCCATCGCCATCATCACCCTCGACTATCGCGGCCAGGCCCATGGAGTGATCTCGGGGGTCAAGCGCGACGCCCACAATGCCTTCGCGCCGATCCAACGTGGTGTCGACGCCGTGGCCCACCCCGTGGGGAGCTTCCTCTCCGGCGCCGTTCACGGGGGTGACCTCGAGGCTCAGAACGCCAAGCTCCGACGAGAGATCGGCGCGCTGGAACAACAGACGCTCATGACGCAGGCGACCCGGAACCAGCTCCGCGCTCTGCAGCGCCTCGACCAGTTGCCGTGGCTCGGTGGCATCCCGACGGTCACCGCGCAGGTCACCGCCTTGAACTCGTCGGATTTCGCGGCCACGGTACAACTCGACAAAGGGAGCACCAACGGTGTCGCGCTGGACATGCCGGTGGTCGGGGGGGCCGGTCTCGTGGGACAGGTCATCGAGGTGTGGTCGTCGGGTTGCACCGTGCGCCTCGTCACCGACGTCGACTCGTCAATCGGCGTCCGGTTCGGGTCGGGCGGAAACCTCGCCCTAGTGGAGGGATCGGGACTGGGAAGACCTCTGGCGGTGAACCTGGTGGCCCCGGGGACGGCGCTGCACCGGGGCGAGATCCTCACCACCAGCGGCCTCCAGCATGCCCAGTACCCCGCCGACATCCCCGTGGCCAGGATCACGTCGGACTCCTCGACCCCCTCGGCGACCCAAGAGTCGGTGTCCGCGCAACCCGTTGCCAACCTGTCGGACCTGGAGTACGTCGACGTGCTCCAGTGGAGCTCGGCACCGTGACGCGCTCGGGTGCGAGCCCTCGCGTCAGCGGCGCCCTCACCACGGGGGACGTCGCCCGGTCCACGATCGTGATCCTCGTCGTCCTCGTGGTGCAGAACACCGTCCTCGACGCCGTGCGGGTCGGTGGCGCGCACCCCGACCTCATGCTGCTGCTGCCCGTGGCCGCCGGCTACCGCGCCGGCCCCGACCGGGGTGCGGTCTTCGGGTTCTTCGCGGGGCTGGTAGCCGACCTGTTCCTTCCCACCCCCTTCGGCCTGTCCGCCCTGGTGGGCTGTCTGTTGGGCTTCGCCACCGGGACGGCGACCAGGGGGCTGGTGCGCAGCTCGTGGTGGTTGCCGGCGGTGGTGGCGGTGGCGGCGACGGCCGCCGGCATGGGAGCGTATGCGATCCTGGGGGCCGTGCTGGGCGATCCCGGGATGCTCAAGGCGTACCTGGCGCCGGCCCTGGTGGTGTCCACGCCCTTCGCCGCGTTGGCGGCCGTGCCCGTCCTGCGCTTTGTGTCCTGGGCGGTGCCCGAACCGGGGCCCTCTCACCACGTGCCGACGGGCGGGGGACTGCGATGAAGCTCGGCCGCCGGCGCTTCGCGCTGGCCCTGCGTCACGCCGATTCCCCCCGGCGGGCGCCGCGCCAGCCCCGGGACATCGGAGGCCGGTTGCGCCACCCATTTCGCGGTACCCGCTTCTATCCCAAGCCCAAGGCCCCCCGCCCGGCCCGCCAGCACGATCCCACCGGCCCCCGCATGCGACCCCGCCGCTCGGTCGTCGACCGGGTCATGTCGGTTAGCGAGCCCTCCCCGCCGCGTACGGTCATCAGGCTGCGGGTGCTCGGCCTGTTCGCGGCGGCGCTCTTCTCGCTCATGTTCGTCCGGTTGTGGTACCTGCAGGTGCTCGATACCTCGGCGTACACCAAGAAGGTCACGGCCAACCAGCTCCGAAACGTCGAGATCCCGGCGCCACGCGGCCTCATCACGGACCGCAACGACCGCATCATCGTGGGCGACCAGGTGACCCAGGACATCACGTTGTCGCGGGTGTCGGCCCAGGAGCACCCGGCGGTGGTCGGACAGCTCGCCGCGCTCCTCGGGATCTCCTCGGCGCAGATCGAGGCGGACCTCGCCAACGTCCAATACAGCCTGTACAAGCCGGTCCCCATCCTCGAGAGCGCCCCGCTGCCCGACGTGCTGTACATCGGCGAGCACGCATCGATGTTCCCCGGTGTGTCCACGGTGGCCGATACCAACCGCACCTACCCGATGGGCCAGACCGGTGTCCAGATGCTCGGGTACATCGGCCAGATCACGAGCCAAGAGCTCCAGGCGAACCAGTCGCGGGGATACGAGCTCGGCGACCTGTACGGCCAGAGCGGGCTCGAGAGCCAGTACCAGTCGGCCCTGCGGGGCCGGCCCGGCATCGACCGGGTTGAGGTGGACGCCCACGGACAGGTGGTGGGAAGTCTGGGTGAGACGCCGCCCACCTCGGGAGACGACCTCGTCACCAACATCGACGCCGGGCTCGAACAGACACTGCAGCAGGCACTCGACGCCGAGATCGCGTCCTTGCAGGGAAAGTCCAAGGGTGGCGCGGCGGTCGCCCTCGACCCGCAGACGGGCGCCGTGCTGGCCATCGTGTCGTCGCCGACATACGACCCGACGTGGTGGACGAACGGCATCTCCACCGCGCACTACGGCGAGATCCAGTCGACCGGCGCGTTGAACAACAACGCCATCCAAGGCCTGTACACGCCGGGATCGACCTTCAAGCTCGCCACCGCCGTCGCCGCGCTGCAAAGCGGCCTCATCACGCCCTACTCCACCTACGACGACACCGGCTCGTACTCGATCCCCGGATGCACGGTGGGGGGGGCGGGATGCGTGACGTACCACGACAACGAGGGGGAGGCCGCCCACGTGGTCAACGTGTCCCAGGCGCTGACGGTGTCGAGCGACATCTTCTTCTACAACCTCGGTGCGCAGTTCTGGGTCCAGCAGAACCGCTACGGCAAGTACCCCATCCAGGACACCGCCGCCCAGCTCGGCTACGGGGACGTGACCGGGATCGACCTTCCCAACGAGACCCAAGACGCCCGGGTGGACTCGAAGAAGGTGGTCGACCGCGAGCACGCCCAGGACCCCAAGGACTACCCCAACGACGACTGGTACACCGGGAACAACGTCGAGCTCGCCTTCGGCCAGGGCGGCACGGTGATCACGCCGATCGAGCAGGCGGTGGCCTACTCCACCTTCGCCAACGGGGGCACCCGCTACGTCCCCGAGGTCGCCGCCGGGCTGGTCAACGCCCAGGGCAAGGTGGTGCGGACCATCACCCCCAAGGTGGCCGGGCACATCACCATCTCCCCCGAGAACTACCAGTCCCTGCTCCAAGGGTTCGAGGGCGTGGTGCAGAACCCCAAGGGGACCGCCGTCGGCGCCTTCACCGGGTTCCCCCTCTCGACGTTCCCGCTGGCGGGCAAGACCGGCACCGCCACCACCAACGAGCAACAGCCCAACTCGTGGTTCGTGGGGTGGGGCCCGCTGCCCAGTCCCGACTACCTCATCGCCGTCGTGGTCCAAGGAGGCGGCTACGGCGCGTCGGCGGCGGCCCCGGTCGTGCGCCTGGGGTTCAACTACCTCCTGGCCCACCCCGAGACCCCCGTCCACCTGGGCTCGCCGACGACACCGGCGTCGGTCCCGGCCCCGCCCGCCACCCCGCCAACGACCGCCCCCAAGACCACGACGACCACCTCGACCACCCCGGGGACCACGGGGGCCCTCGCCGCCGCCCCGCGCCGGCCCGCTCGGGGAGCGCTCTAGACTCCTCGGCCACATGACCTCTCTGTGGCCGAGGATCGAGCCTCTCCTGGCCCAGGTCACCAAGCCCGCCCGGTACATCGGTGGTGAGCTCGGGGCGCGTCGGCCCGTCCACGCCCCCGGGCGGGTGGCCTGGCTCCTGTTGTACCCCGACACGTACGAGATCGGGCTGCCCAACCAGGGTCTGCAGATCCTGTACGAGATCCTGAACGAGCGTGCCGATGCCGTCGCCGAGCGTGCCTACGCGCCGTGGACGGACATGGAGGCCGCCATGCGAGCGGCCTCGGTCCCGCTGTTCTCGCTGGAGGGCAGCCGGCCGGCGGCAGAGTTCGACGTCTTGGCCTTCAACCTGTCGGCCGAGCTCACCTACACCAACGTGCTCAACATGATCGACCTGGCCGGGCTGCCCGTGCGCAGCTCCGAGCGCGCCGTCTCGGACCCCTTGGTCGTGGCGGGCGGGCACTGCGCCTTCAACCCTGAGCCTCTGGCCGACTTCGTCGATGCCTTCGTCCTGGGGGACGGGGAGGAGGCGGTGGGCGAGCTGACCGCCGTGATCGGCTCGTGGCGGGCGTCGGGAGCCTCGAGGCGTGATGAGCTTCTCCGGGCGCTGGCCGACGTCGCCGGGGTCTACGTCCCGTCGTGCTACGAGCCGAGGTTCGAGGCCGGGCGCCTGACCGGGGTGACGCCCCGGGTGCCCGGTGTGCCCGAGCGCGTGGAGAAGAGGACCATCGCCGACCTGGGGCAGTGGCCCTATCCCAAGCAACAGCTCGTGCCCTTGATCGAGGTCGTCCACGACCGCCTCAACGTCGAGGTGTTCCGGGGATGCACCCGAGGGTGTCGCTTCTGCCAGGCCGGGATGATCACCCGGCCCGTGCGCGAGCGCCCCGCCGCCCAGGTGGACCAGATGGTGCGCGACGGCCTCGACCGCACGGGCTACGACGAGGTGACCTTGACGTCGCTGTCGAGCGCGGACTTCTCCGGTATCGGTGACGTGGTGTCATCGGTCATCAACGACCCCGAATGCTCGGGTCAGGTGTCGGTGAGCCTTCCCAGCCTCCGGGTGGACGCCTTCACGGTCGGACTGGCGGCGGAGATCCAGAAGGTGCGCCGGACCGGCCTCACCTTCGCCCCCGAGGGCGGGACGTGGCGGATGCGGCAGGTGATCAACAAGCTGATCCGCGAGGAAGACCTCTACGCCGCCGTCGACGCCGCCTTCTCCCAGGGCTGGAGGCGGGTGAAGCTGTACTTCCTCATCGGGTTGCCGACCGAGACCGACGAGGACGTGCTGGGCATCACCCGGCTCGCCGGTGCCTGTGCGGAGATCGGCCGTCGCTATCACCCCGGCGTGACGGTGACCGCCTCGGTGGGCGGGTTCGTTCCCAAGGCCCACACCCCCTTCCAGTGGTTCGGCCAGAACACCATCGAGGAGCTCCGGCGCAAGGTGGGCATGCTCAAGGACGCCGCCCGGCGCACGCGGGGGGTGACGCTGCGCTGGCACGACCCCGAGGCCACCGCGGCCGAGGGTCTGGTGAGCCGCGGCGACCGGCGCATGGGCGCGGTCATCGAGCACGTCTGGCGTCACGGGGGCACGTTCCAGGAATGGTCCGAGCACTTCGACCTCGGCTTGTGGACGAGCGGGCTGGAGGCCGCCGGGCTCGACTTCGACGACGCCGTGTACCGCCATCGCGACCAGTTCGAGGTGCTCGCCTGGGACCACCTCTCCGCCGGCCTGCATCGGGACTTCCTGTGGCAGGACTTCCAGGAGGCCTTGGCCGAGCACGGCCTCGAGGATTGCCGATGGACCCCGTGCTACGACTGCGGTGCCTGCACCGGGCTGGGGGTCGAGCACATGGTGGCCTCGGCCACCCCGCCGGCGGGAGGGAGCCAGGGCACCGGTCAGGACCTGGCCACAGCGGGCGCAGTGCCCGTCCGGTTCCTCGAGACCGCCGGGGCGGGCGCGCCGTCGAGCCTGGTAGGCGGGCGCGTCCCGTGAAGGTCCGGGCCCGGTTCACCAAGATCGGTCGTGTCCGGTGGACGAGCCACCGCGACGTGGCCCGCATGTGGGAGAGGGCGTTGCGCCGGGCCCGGGTGCCCGTCGCCTACACGGCCGGGTTCACTCCTCGTCCCCAGTTGAGCTTCGGGCTCGCCCTTCCCACCGGGTGCGAGTCGGTCGCCGAGTACCTCGACATCGCGCTCGACGATCCCGTCGACCTCACCGAGCTCGCCCAGGGCGTGGGATCGCTCCTGCCCGATGGGGTCGACGTGGTGGGCGCCGGTGTCGTCGAAACCGGCACGAGGTCGTTGCAAGAGGACGTGTCCTCGTGTACCTGGGAGATCCGCGTGCCGACCGTGGGCCCCGGTGACCTCGACGTGGCCATCGAGCGGGTGCTCGAGGCGGACGCACTCCCCATCCAGCGCGAGCGCAAGGGACGAAACGTGGTCGACGACCTCCGTCCCTCGGTGCTGGCGCTGTCGTGTGCCGGTGCTGACGCCTACGGTGCCGTGCTCCTGGCCGAGCTCGGTACCCGACCGCGCGGCGTCCGTCCTTCCGAGCTCGCCCTGGCCCTGGGTGTCGAGCTCGGGCTCGCCCGTAGAACCTGTCAATGGATCGAACGCGATGGCTCCCGCTCGGAGCCTCTCCTTGCGGACCCCACGGGTACCGCGGTCATGTGGGAGCGCGCGTCGTGAGCAGTACGAGAAGGGATCGTTCTCATGTCCGATACGAGCGCCGGATTGCCGGCGGCGGAGCCCACGGGCTCGCCCCCTGCGTCCCCGTCCACCGACCCCGGGGCGCCCGACGCCCTCGAAGCGGGCGACTCGTCCCCGCGCGGCACCCCGCCGGGGCCGGCCGGCCCGCCTGGGGACCGAGCCCCCGACAACGCCGGCGAGCCCGGCTCCTCCTCCACCACCACCCCCGCTGACGCCGCCGACGGCCCGGCCACAGCGGCGTCGTCGAGCCCACGTCGCCGCCGGCGGCGCCCCGCGGGGTCGCGCCCGGCGGGTACAGGCGCGGGTGCCTCGGGGGAGCCCGCCGCGGACGGTGCCTCGCCAGCTCCCGAGCCCGGCGAGGGGACCTCGGGAGGCGGCCGTGGGGGAGAGGGGGAGGGGGGATCTGCGTACCCGGGACCCGAGGCCCCCCCGGTCGGGGCCCCGAAACCCGCCCTGGAGCGCCCCCGGATCGGTGACACCCGGCCGGCTCGACCACCGGCCGCGCCTGTGGTTCCCGTGCCGGTGACACCACTCGCCGTCCGGGCCCCGCGTGCGCCTGCGGGCGAGGCGATGCCACCGAGCGTCCTCGAAGCCGACGACGCCGGCGGGCCGGGCTCCGAGCCCAAGGCGTCGGGGGGTCGGTCTCGCCGGCGCAGCGGACGGGAGCGACGGGGGCGTCCCGTCGGGCGCTATCTCATGTGCGTCCACGTCCGGCCGCACGCCACCCAGATCGCCGTGCTCGAAGGCCGGACACTGGTCGAGCACTATGTGTCACGGGCAGCCGACGACGCCGCTCAGATCGACGGCAACATCTACCGCGGCCGGGTGCAGAACGTCCTTCCGGGCATGGAGGCGGCCTTCATCGACATCGGCACCCCCAAGAACGCCGTGCTCTACCGGGGCGATGTCCGCTACGACCTCGAGGACATCGAATCGCCGAGAGGTGCCTCGCCTCGCATCGAGGAGATGCTGCGGCCCGGCCAGGTCATCTTGTGCCAGGTCACCAAGAACCCCATCGGGGCCAAAGGGGCACGCCTGACCCAAGAGGTCTCCTTGCCGGGGCGTTTCGTGGTCATGGTGCCCAACTCCACGGCGTTCGGCATCTCCAAGCGCCTCGACGACAACGAGCGCAAGCGCCTGCGCCGGATCGTGGACGAGGTGCGGCCCACGGGCCACGGCCTGATCGTGCGCACCGCGGCCGAGGGGGCGAGCCAGGACGAGCTGCGCCACGACGTGGAGCGCCTGGTGGCGCTGTGGGTGGCGATCGAAGTCGAGGCCAATCGATCGAACGCGCCCGGACTGCTGTACCGGGAGCCCGACCTGGCCGTCCGAATCGTGCGCGAGGAATTCAACCGCGAGTACCGCAACGTCGTCATTGACGACGCCGAGCTCTACGCCCAGGTGCGCGACTACATCGAGCAGGTCAACCCCGAGCTGGCCGATCGCGTCGAGTACTACGACCCGGTGGTCGAGAACCTCCCGATCTTCGAGCGCTTCCACGTACACGAGCAATTGCACAAGGCCCTGGACCGCAAGGTGTGGTTGCCCTCGGGGGGATCGATCATCATCGAGCGCACCGAGGCCCTCACCGTCATCGACGTGAACACCGGCAAGAACGTGGGGAAGTCGAACCTCGAGGAGACCGTGTACCGCAACAACCTCGAAGCCGCCGAGGAGATCGCCCGTCAGCTGCGGCTACGCGACATCGGAGGGATCATCGTCATCGACTTCATCGACATGGAGATCCGTGAGAACCGTGATCGGGTGGCAAGTGCGCTGCGCTCCGCCCTGGCCCGGGACAAGACCCGGACCCAGGTGTTCGACATCTCGGAGCTGGGGTTGATCGAGATGACCCGGAAGCGGGTCTCCGAGGGCTTGGTCGAGTCGCTGTCGACCACCTGCACGGTGTGCGGCGGGCGTGGGATCGTGCTCGACGAGTCCCTGCTGTAAGCTCGCCGGGCTATGTACGCGGTGATCCAGAGCGGAGGCAAGCAGGAGCGGGTGGCCACCGGCCAACAGCTGCGCCTGGAGCTTCTCGGTGTCCCTGAGGGCAGCGAGCTCGAGCTGGCCCCCGTGCTGGTGGTGGACGACGATCGTGTCCTGGCCACTCCGGCGGAGCTGGCCGGGGCCGTGGTGGCCGCCCGTGTCGTGGGCGAGGAGCTCGGTCCGAAGATCCGGGGCTTCACGTACCAGGCCAAGGCCCGCCGCCGTCGCCGCTGGGGCCACCGCCAGCGCTACGCCACGGTCGAGATCTTGTCGATCACGGTCCCGTCGGGCCGCTGAGAACGACGTCGAAGAGGAGGTCCTGGTGTCGAAGACGAAGGGTGGGGGCTCCACCCGCAACGGCCGTGATTCGAAGTCCAAGCGCCTCGGCGTCAAGGTGTACGACGGCACGACGGTGCCCGCCGGCGCGATCATCCTGCGCCAGCGGGGCACGAAGTTCCATCCCGGGGAGAACGTCGGGCGGGGCGGCGACGACACGCTGTTCGCGAAAGCGGACGGTATGGTGAGCTTCGGCACCCGCAAAGGCCGTCGTCTGGTGAGCGTCCGCGCCGAGCCCTGAGCACGCCCGCCCGCGCCCCTGGCCACCACGGGGGCTCCGCCGGGCCTCGTAGGATCGACGCCGTGTCCGGGTTCGCCGACGAATCCCAGGTCCATGTGAAGGCAGGCGACGGCGGCGCGGGGGCGGTGTCGTTTCGCCGAGAGGCGCACGTGTCGCGCGGTGGCCCCGACGGGGGCGACGGAGGCGACGGGGGCGACGTGTGGCTGGTGGCCTCGTCCAACCAAGCGTCGCTGCTCGGGTTCCGAGACCACCCGCATCGGCGGGCTACCGACGGCAAGCACGGACAGGGCAAGCGTCGTCACGGGGCGCGGGGCCAAGCCCTTGACGTGCCCGTGCCGGTGGGGACCACGGTACGTGGGCCCGACGGCGTCGTGCTCGCCGACCTGGCCAGCGCCGGGGACCGCTGGCTGGCCGCCACCGGGGGTCGGGGTGGGCGGGGCAACGCCCGGTTCCTCACCAATCGACGACGCGCCCCGGGATTCGCCGAGCAAGGTGAGGCCGGAGAGGAACGCTGGCTCGACCTCGAGCTCAAGTTGCTCGCCGACGTGGCCCTGGTGGGGCTGCCGAACTCGGGGAAGAGCACGTTGATCTCGCGGATCTCGGCCGCTCGCCCCAAGGTGGCCGCCTATCCGTTCACCACCCTCGAGCCCCATCTCGGCGTGGTGCGAGTCGGGCGTGCCGGGGACGAGACCGAGTTCGTGGTGGCTGACGTCCCCGGCCTGGTCGAAGGAGCCGCCGAGGGCCGGGGCCTCGGTCACCGCTTCCTGCGTCACGTCGAGCGCGCCCGCGCCTTGGTGGTGCTGCTCGACCTGGCCCCGGCCGACGCCATGGCGGCGGCCGACCAGGAGGCGGTGCTGCTCACCGAGCTGGGCCGCTACCGCCCCGAGCTGCTCGAACGGCCGCGTCTGGTGGTGGGGTCGAAATCGGACGTGGCGACGGCTTCGGTTGGCGAACGGCCCGAGCTCACGATCTCGGCCGTCACCGGCGTCGGGATCCCCGAACTGCTGTCCCGACTGGCGGCCATGGTGGTCGAGGCCCGGACGGCCGATGCCGCCCCGGCACGGCCCATCGTGATCCACCGCCCGCTGTCCGACGAGATCGAAGTGGCCCGGGCCGACGACGGGTCCTTCGTGGTGCTCGGTCGGCCCGCGCTGCGGGCCGTGGCCCTGTCCGATCTCAACGACCACGATGCCGTCGACTACGTGCAGAGCCGGCTGCGTCGACTCGGGGTGGAGCGCGCCCTGCGCCGTGCCGGGGTGCGTGACGGCGACGTCGTGCACCTCGGCGCGCTCAGCTTCACCTACCAGCGCGACGAGGGTATCGACGCCGCCGTCTCGGGGGCACCTGGCCCCGAGACGAGGCGGGGGGGCCGCCGGAACCGGGATAGGGAGCAGTGACCGAGCCCGGCGGGGCCCGCGGGGCCCGCACCGTGGTGGTCAAGATCGGGTCCTCGTCGATCACCGGCACCGACGGCGGGGTAGACCGGTCGGCCGTCGACCGGTTGTGCGCACAGGTCGCCGAGCTGCGGCTGCTGGGCCACAGCGTGGTCGTGGTCAGCTCGGGGGCCATCGCCGCGGGGTGGTCCGTCATGGGGGGCGGGGCCCGCCCCACCGACCCCGCCACCCTGCAGGCGGTCTCGGCGGTGGGGCAGTCGAAGCTCATGGGCGTCTACGACGAAGCCTTCGCCCAACGAGAGCTCGTTGTGGGCCAGGTCCTGCTGGCTCCGCTCGACTTCATCCACCGCCAGCAGTACCTCCACGCCCGCAAGACCCTGTCGCGGTTGCTCGAGCTGGGCGTCGTGCCGGTGGTCAACGAGAACGACGCCACCTCCGACGACGAGATCCGCTTCGGGGACAACGACCGGCTGGCCGCCCTGGTGGCCCACCTGGTGGCCGCCGACCTCCTGGTGTTGCTCACCGACACCGCCGGCCTGCTCACCGCCGACCCCCGTACGACGGCCGAGACGTCGCTCATCGAGGAGGTCGTCGAGGTCGACCACGAGCTCGAGCTCGTGGCCGGGGGGGCGGGCACCGAGATGGGCAGCGGGGGCATGGCGTCCAAGCTGGCCGCCGCCAAGATCGCCGCTTGGTCGGGCGTGGAGACCGTGATCGCCGATGCCGCCCGGGCCGGGGTGCTGCGGGGGGCCGTCGACGGGCACGCTGGGGTGGGCACGGTGGTGCGGGCCCGGGGCCGGCGTCTTCCCGCCCGAAAGCTCTGGATCGCCTTCGCCGTAGCCGCGGCCGGCACCCTCGTCGTGGACGAGGGGGCGCGCCTGGCCCTGGTCGAGCGCGAGGCATCGCTGCTCCCCGCGGGGGTCGTGTCGGTCTCCGGTCAGTTCGACGCCGACGACGCCGTCGAGATCGCCGGGACCGACGGCGTCGTGTTCGCCAAGGGCCTCGCTCGTCACCCGGCGCGGCTGGTGGCGTCGTGGGCGGGTCGCCGCACGAGCGAGTTGCCCGACGGCGCCGCGCCCGAGGTCGTGCACCGCGACGACCTCGTGGTGCTGGGCTGAGCACTCCCGGCGCGCCGAGAGGGCCCGGTGCCGGGTGGCACGGGTGACCACGGCGAGCGGCCGGGGAGGTCGTGGCCCGGAGGTACCCTGGAGCATGGCCCGGGCCGACATCGAGGAACTCGGCCGGCGCGCCAAATCGGCGGCCCGGGAGCTGGCCACGGCCGGTGGGGCCGCCAAGGACGGCGCCCTGCGTGTGGCGGCGGAGCTCCTCGAGGAGCGCTGTGGCGAGATCCTCGAGCACAACCGCACCGACCTGGACCGCGCCCGTCGGGACGGGGCCACCGACGTCGGGGTGGACCGGCTGCGGCTCACCCCCGAGCGCGTGGCGACCATGGCCGACAGCCTGCGCCAGGTCGCCGAGCTGGCCGACCCCGTGGGTGAGGTGGTCGAGGGATGGGTACGCCCCAACGGCCTGCGTGTCGAGCGCATCCGAGTGCCGCTGGGGGTGGTGGGGGTGATCTACGAGAACCGGCCCAACGTCACCAGTGACGCCGCCGGGCTCAGCCTCAAGGCGGGCAACGCCACCATGTTGCGGGGCTCGTCGAGCGCGGCGGACTCTAACGCGTCGATCGTCGGATGCCTGCGTGACGCCCTGGCCAAGGTGGGCCTCCCCGAGGACGCCGTGGTCAACGTGGCCGACACCAGCAGAGAGGCGGCCGTGCAGTTCATGCAGCTCGACGGCATGATCGACTGCCTGGTTCCCCGCGGGAGCCACTCTCTCATCGCAACCGTGCGAGAGCACGCCACGGTGCCGGTGGTGATCGACGGCGACGGCAATTGTCATGTGTACGTCGACGCCGCCGCCGAGCTGGACATGGCCCTGGCCATCGTGGAGAACGCCAAGACCCAGCGGCCCGGGGTGTGCAACGCGGCGGAGTCGCTGCTGGTGCACGAGTCGGTGGCCGCTGAATTCCTGCCGCGCGCCGAGCGGGCCCTGTCGGGTGTGGAGCTGCGCGGCGACGAGGCCAGCCGCGCCATCCTCCCGACGATCGTGGCCGCCACCGAGGAGGACTACGCCACCGAGTTCCTGGGCCCGGTGCTGTCGGTGGCGGTGGTGGCCGACCTCGACGCCGCGATCGACCACATCGCCCGCTACGGCTCGGGGCACTCCGAGGCCATCGTGACCACCGACCTGCGGGCCGCCGAGCGGTTCTGTCGCGAGGTCGACGCCGCCGCCATCGTCGTGAACGCGTCCACCCGGTTCGTCGACGGGGGGAGCTGGGGCTCGGGTCCGAGATCGGGATCTCGACCCAGAAGCTCCACGCCCGCGGTCCCATGGGGCTGCGCGAGCTCACGTGCGTGAAGTACGTCGTCCACGGCCAGGGGCAGGTGCGGCGGTGAGAGACAGCGACGGCAAGGAGGGCGCCGAGGACGGGCCGGTCGGCGTGCCCGGGATCCTCGGGTTCCCCGATCCGGGACCACCGCTGTTCTCGTCGGTGACCGAGGTGCGAGAGCGCCTAGCCGAAGTCGGCTATCTCGCCGACGATGGCATCGCCGGCGTCGTCCACCTGGCCGACCGTCTGGCCAAGCCGGTGTTGGTGGAAGGCCCGGCGGGGACGGGCAAGACCGAGCTGGCCAAGTCGGTGGCCCGGGTGACCGGGAGCCGGCTCATCCGCCTGCAGTGCTACGAGGGGCTCGACGAGTCCAAGGCCCTGTACGAGTGGAACTACAAGAAGCAGCTTCTGCGTATCCAGGCGCAGCGCGTCGTCGACGACGCCCCGGCCGACGGGGCCACCGGGGCTGGGGCTGGCCCCGACCGGGCGAACAGCGGCTCGTGGCAAGACCTCGAGGAGGACATCTTCTCCGAGGAGTTCCTCCTCACGCGGCCGCTGCTCGAGGCCATTCGGTCTCCGGACCCGGTGGTGCTCCTGGTCGACGAGGTGGACAGGGTCGAGCTCGAGACCGAGGCGCTCTTGCTCGAAGTGCTGTCGGAGTACCAGGTGTCGATCCCCGAGCTCGGCACCATCCGCGCCCAACAGATCCCACTGGTCTTTCTGACCTCGAACAACACGCGTGAGCTGTCCGAGGCGCTCAAGCGCCGGTGCCTGTACCTCCACCTCGACTACCCCTCGCTCGAGCGTGAGCGCGACATCGTCCTGGCCCGGGTCCCCGGGGTCAGCGAGGAGCTCGCCGACCAGGTGGCCAGGATCGTCCGGTCCCTGCGCACCTTGGAGCTCAAGAAGTACCCCTCAGTCTCAGAGACCCTGGACTGGGCCCGCACGCTCGTGGTGCTCGGCGTGGAGTCGATCGACGCCGAGCAGGCCAAGGCCACGTTGCACGTGCTGCTGAAGTACCGCAGCGACCTCGAGCGCGCGGCCAAGGAGCTGGCCGTGGCCGGGGAGGACCGGGCCTGAGGGAGGGGTCGTGCTCGACATCCTCACCGGGTTCGTCGGAGAGCTGCGGGCTTCGGGACTGCCGGTGTCGCTCACCGAGGCCATCGACGCCGCCGAGGCCGTGCATCACATCCCCCTCGAGGACCGCGACGCGCTCAAGTACGCCCTGGCCGCCACGTTGGTGAAGAGCTCGGCGCACTGGAAGGCGTTCGAGACCGCCTTCGAGGTGTACTTCTCCATGCGGGGCCCGCAATACGAGATCGGTGACGACGACCTGTCACCGGGGGACCAGGCCAACGACGCCGAGAGCGACGACCCCCGGCGCGGCGAAGGCAAGGGACGAGGCGGGGGCGGCGGTGAAGGGCTTTCGCCCGAGGAGCTCGCCGAGATGTTGTTCCGGGCCCTGCTGGCCGCCAACGACGCCCAGGTGGCGGCGTTGGCCCGCCAGGCGGTCACCCGCTTCGCCGGCATGGAGCCCGGCCGCCCCGTGGGCGGGACCTATTACCTGTACCGCACGCTGCGGAACCTCGATCTGGACCGGGTGCTCGAACGCCTCATGCAGACGGCGCGCGCGGCGGCTCCCGACGGGCACTTGACCGCGCTCGAGGAGCGCCTGGCTCGCGACGAGTTCAAGTCCCGCCTCGATCGCCTGCGCCGGGAGCTCGAGGACGAGATCCGACGCCGGCTCGTGGCCGATCGGGGCACCGAGGCCTTGGCGCGCTCGCTGCGCAAGCCCCTGCCCGAAGAGATCGACTTCATGCACGCCACGCGCGACGAGCTGGCGTCGCTGCGCCGCGCCATCCACCCCCTGACCCGGAAGCTGGCGGTGCGCCTAGCCCGCAAGCGTCGCCACGGCCGCAAGGGACCGCTCGACTTCCGCTCCACCATGCGCCACTCGTTGTCCACCGGAGGCGTCCCGGTGGATCCCAAGTTCCGTTACCCGCGCCCGGCCAAGCCCGAGATCATCGTCATCGCCGACATCTCGGGTTCGGTGGCGTCGTTCGCCCGCTTCACCTTGCACCTGGTCCATGCCATCAGCTCGCAGTTCTCGAAGGTGCGCAGCTTCGTGTTCATCGACGGGATCGACGAGGTCACCCGGTTCTTCGAGAACGTGGACGACGTGGCCGATGCCGTGCACCGCATCAACACGGAGGCCGACGTCGTGTGGGTGGACGGGCACTCTGACTACGGCCACGCCCTCTCGGTGTTCTGGGAGCGGTGGGGCGAGGAGATCACGCCGCGCACGAGCGTGCTGCTCCTGGGCGATGCCCGCAACAACTACCACGCCTCACAGGCCTGGATCATCCAGGAGATCCAGCACCGGGCCCGCCATGTGTACTGGCTCAACCCCGAACCCCGCGCCTACTGGGGGACGGGCGACTCCATCCTCGGCGAGTATGCCGTGCACTGCGACGACGTCTTCGAGTGCCGGAACCTGCGCCAACTCGAGCACTTCGTCACCGAGCTGGCGTGAGCCCGGCCCGAAGCCCCGGGGGCGGAGCCCCCCCCGGCATGCGCAGCGTGGCGCCGAGCTCCGACGACCGTACCCGGGTGGTGCTCATCCGCCACGGCGAGGCGCGCTGCAACGTGGACGGCGTGGTCGGTGGGCACCGGGGGTGCACCGGCTTGTCGCCCGCTGGGCGGCGCCAGGCCCAGGCGCTGCGTACCCGGCTGGTGGAGACCGGCGAGCTGGCCGGCGCCGGCGCGTTCTACGCCAGTGTGCTGGCCCGCGCCCGGGAGACGGCGGCAGTCGCCGGCCCGGGGATCGGTGACGGCGGGGCGCCGGTGGCCGACTGTGACCTGTGCGAGCTGCATCCCGGCGAGGCCGACGGCATGACGTGGGATGCGTTCCGCCTCGCCTACGGGGACCCCGACTTCGATGTCGACCCCGATGCCGTGGTGGCACCGGGAGGCGAGAGCTGGACCTCGTTCGTGGCCCGCGCCTCGGGAGCCGTGGCGCGCCTCGCGGCGCGGCACCGGGGCGAGCTCGTGGTCATCGTGTGCCATGCGGGGGTGATCGAGTCCACACTGCTGGCCTTCTTGCCCGTGGCCACCGGTCGTGGTCGGCTGAAGCTGCCCACCGAGCACACCTCGCTCACCGAATGGGAGCTGGGGGAACAAGGTTGGCGCCTGGTTCGCTACAACGACGCCGCCCACCTGCACGGGGCCGGTTCGGTGGACGGCGCCGGGGCGCCGGGCTAGCAGGCGTAGTCGCCGTCGAGGCTCACGCCGTTGGCCTCGTTGGTGTACTGCGTCACCCAGACCCCTCCGGTGGGCAGGAGGTTCCCGTTCTGCGCCGCATAGGTCACGGCATTGGCGCAGTTGCCCTGGGGGTCGTTGGTGTACCAGGCGATCCACAGCGGGACCGCCGGCTGGAATGCGCCGGCGATGCCGTTCCAGGAGAGCGGGCTCGTGTAGATCCCCACGTTGTTGACCCCGTTCCCACGCAGCGCGTTGAAGGCGCCCGTGATGACCTGGTCGTTCTCGGCGGTGCTGGCCGACCACGAGGGGAGCGGCGACGGGGGCGCCTCCACGTCCAGCCACCACGTGACCAAGGGGTTCACCCCCTGGGCTTGCGCGTACTGGAAGGCGTACACCCCGGCCTCGTATCCCCAGTTGCAGGCGAGGTCACCGTTGCAGCCCGGTTGGTTGGTGGTGTCGGTCCCGTAGGACAAGAAGATGTAGAGGTTGAGCCCGCCGCCGGCCCACTGGGCTTCGTGGGCCAGGCACGCGTTGGGGGACCCGTTGGACTGTCCGGTGGCCTCGACGATGCCCACGGTGTGGCCCGAGGGGAGGGTGGAGTTGCAGGTGGGCGGGTTGTCCTGGAAGGTCGAGATGTCGTACCCGAAGCTTCCCGAGGGGTACGCACCGTTGGCGGCCACGCCGGTCCCCGGGCCGTCGGCGATCCCCACGACGGGGTTGGTGATGTGCTGGGGGGCCGAGCCGAAGTACCCGGCGTCGCCGAAGGCGGTGACGGCGCCGTTGGAGTCGGTCAGCCAGTACCCGCCGGGGTCGGCGGAGGCGATCCCCACTACCGGTCTCGCCAGGGTGTGCCCGCCCAGGGATCCGTAGTACGTGGCGTCGCCGAAAGCGAAGACCCCGCCGTCCGACGCCACCATCAGGTACCCACCGCCGTCGGGGGAGGCGGCGCCCACGATGGGCGCCTTGAGGGCGACCTTTCCGAGTGACCCTGCGAACCCGGCGTCGCCGAAGGCGAAGACCCCGCCGTCCGACGCGAAGAGCCAGTACCCGCGACCGTCGGGGGTGGCCACCATGGCCACCACGGGTTTGGCCAGCTTGACCGCCCCCATCGACCCGAAGAACGGCGCATGGAAGGAGAACACGCCGCCGTCGGAGGCCACCGTCCAGTAGCCCCCGGTGGCAGGGTCCGCGGCGATGCCCACCATGGGCCGGTTGAGCTTGACCGCCCCCATCGACCCGTAGAACGGTGCTCCACCGAAGGTGAACACGCCGCCGTCGGAGGCCACCGTCCAGTAGCCCCGGCCGTCGGCGCCCGACAGGCCCGTGGTGGGGGCGATGCCCACCATGGGCGCCACCAGCTTGCGTCCCCCCATCGATCCGTCGAAAGCCAGGCCACCGAAGTTGAACACGCCGCCGTCGGAGGCCACCGTCCAGTACGAGGGCACTGTCTGCGCCGAGACGGGAGTGCTCGAGGTCAACGGTCGTGGTGCGGGGCCCGGCGCCGGCGGCACCGGGACCAGGGCGGCGGCGATGACCGCGGTGACGGCGACGGCGGATGCGCCGAACGCGCCCCTCAGGCGCGACAGGTTGTGTGCGAG
Organism: uncultured Acidimicrobiales bacterium; assembly: GCA_963731665.1. Classification (GTDB taxonomy): domain Bacteria; phylum Actinomycetota; class Acidimicrobiia; order Acidimicrobiales; family UBA8190; genus Chersky-840. The sequence continues at coordinate 34,627 of CAVSWP010000013.1, forward strand.
ATGACGCATGGGTGTGTGCTGCGGTCCTTGCTGCGCGCCAGCGCGTGTCCCGGGTCTTGGGTGTCACCGACGCCGAGGGTCCGCCTCCATTCTCATGGAGCGCCCGGCGCGAAGCAACGACGCCCCGAGGATCGCCGCCGACCTGCGCCGACGCGTCAGGCCCTGAGCATCTCCGCCACGCGAAAGGCGAGGTCGATCGCCTGACGGGCGTTGAGCCGGGGATCGCACGTGGTGGTGTAGCGCTCGTGCAGCTGGTCCTCGAGGATGTCTCCGAACCCGCCCAGGCACTCGGTGACGTCCTCGCCGGTGAGCTCGAGGTGCACGCCCCCGGGCCAGGTGCCGGCCTGGCGATGGGCGGCGAAGAAACCCTTGAGCTCGGCCAGGATGTCGTCGAAGCGGCGCGTCTTGCGACCGCCATCGCTCACGAAGGTGTTGCCGTGCATGGGGTCGCACGCCCACACCACGGGGTGCCCGGCGGTGCGCACCGCTTCCAGCAACGGAGGCAAGGCGTCGGCTATGGCCCCGGCACCCATCCTGGTGATGAGGGTGAGCCGCCCCGGCGTCCGGTCGGGGTCGAGGCGTTGGCACAGGGCCACCACCTCGGCTGGGGTCGTCGACGCACCGATCTTGCACCCCACGGGATTGTGGATCCCCGACAGGAAGTCCACGTGGGCCCCGTCGAGTTGGCGCGTGCGCTCGCCCACCCACAGCATGTGGGCCGAGCAGTCGTACCAGTCACCGGTGAGCGAGTCCATGCGGGTGAGGGCTTCCTCGTATCCGAGGATCAAGGCGTCGTGGCTCGTGTAGAAGTCGACCTGGTGCAGCGACTGCTCACCTTCGAGGTCGATGCCGCACGCCGCCATGAAGCGCAGGGCGCGGTCGATCTCGGCCGCGATCTGCTCGTAGCGACGCCCTTCGTCGCTCGAGGCCACGAACTGTTGGTTCCACAGATGGACCTGGGACAGGTCGGCGAAGCCACCTTTGGTGAAGGCGCGTACCAGGTTGAGCGTCGACGCCGACTGGTGGTAGGCGGCCACCAATCGCCGGGGGTCGGGCACCCGGGCCCGGGCGTCGGGGGCGTCGTCGTTGACCATGTGGCCGCGAAACGCCCCCAGCTCCAGGTCGCCGACCCGCTCGGTGGGAGACGAACGGGGCTTGGCGAATTGCCCGGCGATCCGCCCTACCTTCAAGGCGGGCACGCCCGCCCCGTAGGTCAGTACCACGGCCATCTGCAAGATGACCCGGAGCTTGTCCCGAATGGCGTCGGCGGAGAACTCGGCGAACGACTCGGCGCAGTCCCCGGCTTGCAGCAGAAAGGCCTGCCCGGCCGCGACCTGTCCCAAGGAGCTGATGAGGCGGCGGGCTTCGCCCGCGAACACCAGGGGTGGCAGGCCGGCCAGTTCCTTTAGGACCCGTTCGAGCTCGTCCTCGTCGGGCCACTCCGGCTGTTGCGCGGCGGGGAGATCCCGCCAATGTTGCGGGCTCCACGGGGTGGGGCTCATGGACCCACAGCGTAAATGCTCGGCGCCTACGCTCGTGACCGTGCAAGGGTCCGCCGGCGGGGGAGGGGGTCCATCCTCGGCGCCGGGCGCTCGCATCGGCATCTTCGGAGGCACCTTCGACCCCGTGCACGTGGGCCATCTGGTGGCCGCCACGTGGGCCCGGGAGGCGCTGGCGCTCGATCGGGTGCTCCTGGTGGTGGCCAACGTCCCGTGGCAGAAGGCCGGCACCCGCGCCGTGACGGCGGCCGAAGACCGGTTCCTCGTCGTGCAGGCGGCCGTCGACGGCGTGAGTGGGCTCGAGGCCTGCCGCATGGAGATCGACCGGGGCGGTCCCAGCTACACCGTCGACACGGTGCGCGAGCTGCAGGCCTCGACCCCGTCCGCCCGGCTGTTCGTGATCGTGGGCGCCGACGTGGCCGCCGAGCTCGACACCTGGCAACGGGTAGAGGAGCTCCGGGACGCCGTGACCTTGGTGGTCGTGGACCGCGGCGGCGTGGGGAGCGACGACGGTCCCCACGGATGGCGCGTCGAGCGCCTGGGCATTCCCGCCCTCGACATCTCGAGCAGCCGACTCCGCCGGCGTCTGGCCGAGGGCAGACCGGTCGATTTCCTCATTCCCGAGCCCGCCATACGTTGCATCCGCCAGCTAAATCTGTACGCTGGCAGCAGATGAATAGCGCTGATGCCGGTCGAGCCGCCGTGTGCCCTGTCCGGGCGCACCCGGGTTGAACCAGGTGGGCGTGGCGGTTCCCGCCGTATGACGGCATCCGCCGAGCGGGCATCGGCGGACAACGGACCTCCCGGCGTGCCGGAAGCTGCCCTGGTGGCGGCGCTGGCGGCCGATGCCAGGCTCGGCCAGGACACCGTGGTGCTCGCCATGGGCGACCTCCTCGGGGTGACCGACGCCTTTGTCATCACCAGCGGCGCCAACAGTCGTCAGGTGCGCACCATCGTGGAAGAGGTCGAGCGCCAGGTGAAGCTGGCCGAGGGGCGCTCCCCTCGGGCCACCGAGGGCCTGCGCGACCTGACCTGGGTGCTCATGGACTACGGCGACTTCCTCGTCCACGTGTTCCAGGACGAGGCACGCGCCTACTACGACCTCGAACGCCTGTGGGGGAACGCCCCTCGCCAGGTCGTCTCCGGGGCCCTGTCCGATCGCACCGCCGACGACTGAGGCCTCCGGTCGGTGGGGCCCGGGGTCAAGGCGCCGCCGGTGGTGCCACCGGAGCCAGGGCGGCGAACTGTGAGGTATTGGCCAGCGGCACCTGCGCCCCGCTGGCCACAGGAACCTCGACGGGCTGGCCCGAGAGCTCGAAGGCCACCCCCGTGACCCCGGGGAGCGCCGACGCCGTGAACACCACCTGCGCCACGGCCTGGATCTGCGGAGGGCCCACCAGCTGGCCGAAGGTGCCTCCGAGGTTCACCGTGGCGACGCCCCCGGCGATGGACGCGTTCAGCACGGTGGTCTGTGTCGTGAGCGCACTTTGGAAGCCGGCCGCCGACTCGGCGTCGGTGGGCCCGGCCAGCAGCGCCCCCAGCACGGTGGCCAGGTCGGGAGCCGACACCGGCACGTCGCGCGCCACCGCCACGAGGTGATCGGTCGGGCCGATCAGAAAGATGTGCACCGGTACCTCGATGGGCGACGGCGCCGTGGTCGTCGACACCGTCGACACCGTGGGCGCCAGGAGGTTGAAGGGGATGCCGCGCCGTGACAACGCCGAGGGGTGGCTGTCCACCGGCACGCCGCAGGCGGCCACGCCGAGGGACACGACTCCGGCCACCAGCGCAGCGGTCACCCGCCGCCGGGCGCGGCGGTGACCGTTCACGACGACCCGGCCGGCGACGGGGGCCGGCTCGGCGATGCCGGCGCCGCCACCCGGGCATCGGGCGCGGCGGCGGGAAGCTCGACCACGAAGCGGTTCTCGCCGTCGGGGCCGGGTTCGACCCACACCCGCCCGCCATGGAGTCGCACGTGCTCGGCCACCAGCGCCAGCCCGAGCCCGGTGCCGTCGGTCACCCCCCGTTGGCCGGCGACCTGGCCGCGGTAGAAGCGCTCGAAGATCCGGTCGCGCTCCCCGGGCGCCACCCCGGGCCCGCAGTCGACCACGACGAAGCGGACGTCACCGTGATCGCCGGGCTCGACCGCCAACCGGGTGACACCGCCCGCGTACTGCACGGCGTTGTCCATCAGGTTGGTCACGACGCGCTCGATGCGGCGCTTGTCCACCCAGAGTCGCACGCCCGCCACCGACGGGTCCACGTCGACCGGGACGTCGCCTCCGCCACCGGCGGCGGCGGCCTGGCGGGCGAGCTCGCCCACCTCGACCTCGTCGAGAGACAACTCGGCGGAGCCGGTGTCCACCCGGCTGATCTCGAGCAGGTCGTCGACCATGCGTTGGAAGCGGTGGAGCTCAGCGCTCAGCAGGTCGAGGGCGTGGCGGCTGCGGGGGGGGAGCTCGTCACGGTGCGACTCGAGCACGCCCAGCGAGGTGGCCAGGGTGGTGAGCGGAGAACGCAGCTCGTGGCTCACGTCGGAGGTGAACCGCACCTCGCGGTCGATGCGCTCTTGCAACGCGTCGGTCATGCGGTTGAACGAGGACGCCAGGGCCGAGAGCTCGGGGTCGCTCTCGGCCAGCAGACGGGTATCGAGGCTCCCACCGGCCACCGTCTCCGCGGCGCGCGACACCTGTGCCAGGGGCCGTAGTGCCCGCCCGCTGGCCCATCGCCCGATCACGGCCCCGGCCACCGTGGTCAACAGGGCGGCACCGGTCAACGCCAGCGCCAGGATGCGCAGGGTCCGGCTCAGCTCGTCGAGCGAGAACACCTCGAAATACGACGCGCTCACACTGGGAATGGGGAGCCCCACGGCCAGCTGCGTCGTGCCACCCAACACGAAGTGCTGGGTGGCGGGCGTGCCCGACAGCACGACGTTGCGCAGGCCGAGTGGGATGGCGTTCTCGCCCACGGAGATAGACGTGGCGTACCACTGGCCCTTGAGCTCGAGCACCGAGCGCGAGCCGGGCACGGTGTCGAGCGAGGCCAGGAGCTGGGTGATGTTGGGGTTCACCGAGCGCAACGACGAGCGTGCCAGAGAGGCGTTCACGTAGGCCTGGCGCAAGATGGCCGTCTCGCGCTCTCTGAGGATGAACTGGCGGGCGGTGAAGTAGGTCAGCCCGGCCATGGTCGCCGACAAGGCCAGGGCTCCCAGCCCGAAGGTCACCGTGACGCGCGAGCGCAGGCCGAGCTTCGACCACGGGCGCTTCTTGCCGCGGGTGCCCCACGCGCGCATGGCCGGTTTCAGGTGGCCAGCTTGTAGCCCATCCCTCGCACGGTGAGGATGTGACGGGGATTGGCGGGGTCGGCCTCGATCTTGGTGCGCAGTCGCCGGATATGGACGTCGACGAGCCGCCCGTCACCGAAATAGTCGTAGCCCCACACCCGATCGAGCAGCTGCTCCCGGCTGAGCACTTTGCCGGGGTTGGCGGCCAACTCGCACAGGAGCCGGAATTCGGTGCGGGTGCAATGGATCTCGGCCCCGGCCCGCCGCACCGTCCCCTCGTCGGGAAGGACCTCCACCTCACCGAACGACAGCACGTCAGGGGCGTCCACCGACCGGGACCGCCGCAGCAGGGCACGGATCCGGGCGGCGAGCTCCTTGGCCACGAAGGGCTTGGTGACGTAGTCGTCGGCCCCGGCCTCGAGCCCGGCCACGACGTCGTGGGTGTCGTTGCGCGCCGTGACCATGATGACGGGGACGGCACTGGTCCGTCGCAGCTGCCGGCAGCACTCGAACCCGTCGATGCCCGGGAGCATGAGGTCGATGAGCACGACATCGGCAGGCTGCTCCGCGTAGCGCTCGAGACCGACCTCGCCCGACCCGGCCTCGTCGACCTCGTAGCCCTCGTCCTCGAGCGCCAGGCGCATCGAGGCCCGGATGCGCTCGTCGTCCTCCACCAGGAGGATGCGACTGGTCATGGGTGCTCGGTCATCGGTGTCTGGTCACCGCCGGTGCTCGTCGTGGGCCCGAGCCCCGACGGACCTGCCGGCGGGCGATCAGGCCGATTTCCAGATCTGGGGGGTCCAGATCGTCCCTACGATCATGCCGTAGGCCTTGGCCCCTTCGGGGGTCGTGGGGTTGTTCCAGTTCTGGACGTTGGGCCGGGACACGATGGCCCAGGTGGCCCGGTCCTGCCAGATGTAGGGCAGGTCCTTGTTGAGTTGCTTGGCGATCCCCTGGTAGGCCGCCGCCCGGACGGCCGGGTCGGTCTGGGTCCGGCCCTGCTGGAGCAGCGTCTCGATCACGGGGTCGGCGTTGCGGGCGAAGTTCGACGCGATTGCGCTTGGGCCCGTCCCGAAGATCTCCGTCGGGCTCCACCACAGGTAGTTGAGATCCGGGTCCACGGCCGCGAACTGGCGCCACGACGTGGCCTGGAAGCCTCCCGCCAGCGCCGAGTTGATCTGCTGGGCCTGCTGGATCTGGGTCAGGGTGACCTTCATGCCCACGGCCTGCAACTGGTTCTGGAGGAACTGCACGACCTGGACCGAGTACGCCGAGTTGGTCGACTGCAAGTTGAAGGCCACGGGCCCCCCGGTCTCGGACTCCAGCTGCTTCACCAGGGCCTTGGCCTGGGTCGGGTTGAACGCCGGGTAACCGGCGTCGGTCACGTAATAGGGAGTGCCGGGGACGAAGGGTTGGTTGGTCGGAGTGTTCACACCCTTGTCGACGACTTGCGAGTACTGGCGAGGGTTGATGGCCATGGCCATGGCCTGGCGGACGCGGATGTCCTTCATGGCGGGGTCTTGGGTGTTGATCATGATGAAGTTCATGTCGGGCTCGCCCACGATGTGGGCGGCGTCGTCGAGGAACCCGTGGGAGGAGTCGTTCTTGAACTGCAGGATGCTCTCGGGCAAGTCGGTGTGCATGATGTCGATGTTGCCGGCCAGCAGGGCGTTGGCCCGTTGCTGGGCGTCGGTGATGGGGCGGTAGGTGACCGAGTCCAGGTAGGGGAGGCCCGACCGCCAGTAGTCCGTGTTGCGAACCGCGGTGAAGTGGTCGTTGGGGACCCATTCCTTGAACCGGAACGGACCCGTGCCCACCGGCTGCTCCGATCCCTTGGGGTTGGCGATCATCGACGGGGCGACGATGTAGCCCGGCTGGCCGCCGATGCCGCCCGCCAGGTAGGCGGGGAACGGCACCCAGGACTGCTTCAAGGAGATGACACAGGTGTCCGGCGTCGGGGCCGTGATGGTGCTGACGGCGTTGAACGTCACGCCCAGGAGGTTGTCCTTGAAGTGCTGCAGGCTCCCCCGGATGGCGTCCCCGTCGCACGGGGTGCCGTCGTGGAACCGCACGCCGGGGCGCGCCGTGATTGTCCACGCCGAGTAGTCCGAGTTAGGGGTGATCGACTGGCACAGATAGGGCTGGACGCTGCCGTCGCTGGCGATGATGGTCAGCGGGTCGAAGACGGTGCGGGCATAGAGCACCCCGGTCTCGTCGAAGCGACCCGTCGCCGGGTCGAAACCCTGTTCCTCGGCCTCGACCCCGAAGACGAGCGCCCCGCCCTTCTTCGGCGTGGCCGTGGAGATGCCGTCGCGAGGGCCGCTGGCCAGTGCTGCTCCCCCCGACCCCGATCCGCACGCGCTCAGGAGCCCGCCCGCCCCTCCGGCGGCGGCGACGCCTCCAGCGGCCAAGAGGCCTCGAGCAAGAAAGGATCGGCGGTCAATGTGGTCGGGCACGGTCCCTACCCCCTTCGAGGCGCTCTTGCATGGTCTCGCTTGGTTGCGCCCAGCACCGCCCAGGACAATAGCGTCGTCGACCACGGATGACGGGTAGCGTTGCACCATGGCCTGGGACCCCGAGGCGTTCTCCCGGTCCCTGGGTGGGCAGTCCCCGGCCACCCGTCGCGCCTACGGCGCCGACCTCTCGGCCTTTGCCGCCTGGGCCGAGCGCGCCGGCGTGGAGGGCCCCGCCGGTGTCGACCGGTTGCTGTTGCGCCGCTATCTGGCGTTCCTCACCACGCGTCGCTACGCCCGCGCCACCGTGGCCCGCAAGGCGGCTGCGCTGCGCTGCTATTTCGCCTGGCAGCGACGGCGAGGCGGCATCGACGTGGACCCCGCCCGCCGGCTGGCGTCCCCCGGCGGCGGGTCGCGTCTGCCCCGTGTGCTCGACCGGGGCGAGCTCGAGGACATGCTGGACGGCACCGAAACCGACACCGATACCGACATCGACGCGGGCACCGACACCGCCGGGGGGCCGCCGAGACTTCCCGGGGCGCTCGGGGCGCGCGACGACGCCCTGCTCGAGCTCCTGTACGGGTGTGGGCTGCGCGTCGCCGAGCTGTGCGGGCTCGACGTGCCGGACATGGACATGCGGTCGCACATGGTCACGGTCCTGGGCAAGGGCCGCCGCCAGCGTCGAGTGCCCATGCACGACCGCTGCGCCGAGGCGGTGGAGGTGTGGCTGTCACGGGGCCGCCCGGCGCTGGTGAGCGAGCTGTCACCGCCCCAGGCGGCATTTCTCAACCGCCGGGGGGCCCGCATGGGCACCCGCGACGTCCGGCGCGTGGTGGACCGCCGGTCCCCGGTTCCGACCCATCCGCACGCCCTGCGCCACAGCTTCGCCACGCACCTCCTCGACGGGGGTGCTGACCTGCGTGTCGTCCAGGAACTGCTGGGACACGCCAGTCTGCAGACCACGCAGGTCTACACTCATGTAAGTAAGGACCGGTTGCTCTCGGTGTACGGGGCGACCCATCCCCGAGCGTAGGGGGAGGCGTGAGCACGGACGACGACGGCGGCACCGCACGCCTTTGGATCGAGTACAAGAAGAATGGCGAACGTCGTTTACGCGACCAGCTGATCGTCTTGTACTCGCCTCTCGTGAAGTACGTCGCCGCCCGTGTCGCCGTGGGCCTTCCCCAGCACGTGGACGGCGCGGACCTCGTGAGCTACGGCATCATCGGGCTGATCGACGCCATCGACAGGTTCAGCCCTGAGCGCCAGGTCAAGTTCGAGACGTACGCCATCCCCCGGATCCGGGGGGCCATCATCGACGAGTTGCGAGCCATCGACTGGGTGCCACGCTCGGTCCGGGCCAAGGCGCGCGCCGTGGAGCAGGCCTACGCATCGCTCGAAGCCACGCTGTTGCGCACACCCACCGATGCCGAGGTGGCGGCCGAGCTGGACATGTCCGAACCCGACCTCCAAGACATCTTGCGACAGATCTCCTTTGTCGGTGTGGCCGCCCTCGACGAGGTGTTCATGGTGGGCGGCGACCGTACCGACCGCACCACCCTCGGCGACACCATCCCCGACGCCACGGCGGGGCCGGTGGCGCTGTTCGAGGACAAGGAGTCCAAGGAGATCCTCGCCCAGGCGATCATGCAGCTCGGTGAACGGGAGCGCACCGTGCTGTCGCTGTACTACTACGAAGGCCTCACCCTGGCCGAGATCGGCGAGATCCTGGGAGTGACCGAGAGCCGCGTGTGCCAGATCCACACCAAGGCGGTCCTGCAGTTGCGCGGCCGACTCAGCGACCGCTCTCCGGACGGGACCGACACCCGGAGCCCGGGACGCCCGGGGGGTCGGCGCGGGCCTCGTTCGAGCGTCGCCGCCACCGGCTGACCTCTCGACGGCCCGCCCGCGGGCGGGGGAGGGGACCTGAGGTCGGCCCCGGTCGCCGGGAGCGTCAGGCAGGGGGTCAGTGCCCAACCGGTCCGCAACCCAGTGTGACGCCGCGCGGGGCCGTCCGGTACGATGGCGCGGTCCCGCCGTCCGGCGGGGCATCAGAGAGCTTTTTGAAGCACCCGGGCGCGTCCAACGGTCGCCCCTGCGGGAGCGCAGCGCCGGGGAAGGACAACCGATGGGAGGACCAGCCGTGGCTGTTGTCACGACTCGGCAGTTGCTGGAGGCCGGCATGCATTTCGGCCACCAGACCCGCCGATGGAACCCGAAGATGCGCCGCTTCATCCTGGGCGAGCGCAACGGGATCTACATCATCGACCTCAAGAAGACCCTCGAGGGTCTGGAGGAGGCCTACGGGTACGTCCGCGACCTGGTGGCCAAGGGCGGCATCCTGCTCTTCGTGGGCACCAAGAAGCAGACCCAGGGCCCCATCGCCACCTACGCGCGGGCTTGTGGCATGCCGTTCGTCAACGAGCGGTGGCTGGGTGGGATGTTGACCAACTTCGCCACCATCTCGTCGCGGGTGGGGAAGATGCGCGAGTACGAGGCGATGGAGAGAGCGGGCGACTTCGAGGCCATGCCCAAGAAGGAGGGCCTGCGTCACCGCCGTGAGCTGGAGAAGCTCCGCCGCAACCTCGGGGGCATCCGGGACCTCGACCGGCTCCCCGACGCCGTCTTCGTGATCGACACCAAGAAGGAGCACATCGCCGTCACCGAGGCCAACAAGCTGGTGATGCCGATCGTCGCCGTGGTGGACACCAACTGCGACCCCGACGTGATCACCTACGTCATCCCCGGCAACGACGACGCCATCCGCTCGGGCGCGCTCATGTGCCGTGTCATGGCCGAGGCCGTCATCGAGGGCCGCTGGGTCGCAGAGCATCGGCCCGCCCCGCCGGCGCCGCCGCCGTCCGCAGCCCCGTCGGGACAGCGCCGGCCCCCGAGGGGGCCCAGGGCACCGGTGGGGTCGGACAACCCCGAGGTCCCCGCCCCGGCGTCGGCCGAGTCGGTCCCGACCGAGCCGGCCGCGCCGGCCCCCGTGGTATCGGCCCCGGCACCACCCGCCGAGGCACCGTCGGCCGGGGCTCCGTCGGCCGAGGCCAGCGCGCCCGCCCCCGAGCCCGCCGCGCCGGCCAGCACCGCACCGGAGTCACCGAGCGACCCCACCGACCCAACTGTCCTCACCGACGAGAGCTGAGCGATGGCCAACTTCACCGCCAAGGACGTCCAAGCACTGCGCCGGGCCACCGGCGCGGGCATGCTCGACTGCAAGCGCGCCCTCGAGGAGACCGGTGGCGACATCGAGAAGGCCAAGCAGTGGCTGCGCGAGCAGGGGCTGGCCGGCGCGGCCAAGCGCTCGGACCGAGAAGCGACCCAAGGTGCCGTCGCCCTGGCCGTGTCGGGTCGCAACGCGGCCATCGTCGAGCTGCGGTGCGAAACCGACTTCGTGGCCAAGTCCGAGAGCTTCGTCAACCTCACCGACGAGCTCGCCCAGCTCGTGGTGGAGAAAGGCGAGCCGGCGGCAGCCGATCGCGCCGACGACATCGACGAGCTCAAGACCACCCTCAAGGAGAACATCTCGGTGGGCCAGGTGGTCCGGTTCGAGATGGGCGACAGCTCGGTGGTGGGGACGTACCTGCACATGCAATCGGGGCGGGGCGTGAACGCCGTGCTGGTGGAGATGACCGGCGCCGGTGACGAGCTGGCCCACGACGTCGCCGTGCACGTCGCCTTCGCCCGGCCCCTGTACCTCCGGCGCGAGGACGTGCCTCAGGCCGAGGTCGACGCCGAGCGGGCCACCATCGAGACGCTGTCGCGCAACGAAGGCAAGCCCGAGGCCGCGCTGGCGAAGGTCGTCGAGGGCCGGATGAACGGGTGGTTCAAGGAGCGGTGCCTGCTCGAGCAGCCCTACGCCAGGGACGAAAAACGGACGATCGCCGACCTGATCGGGAGTGCGGAGATCGTACGGTTCGCCCAGGTCGTTGTCGGCGCCTGAGTTCGCCGGCAGCGAGTTGGTCGCGCCGATGCCGTCCGACGCCGCCACGGCCGGCGACGTGTTGCGCAAGCGCCGGGTCGTCCTCAAGATGTCGGGAGAGGCGCTGGCGTCGTCGGCCTCCGACGAGACCATCGACGGAGGAGTGGTCGAACGCTTCGCCCGGGAGATCGCCCTGGCGCGCGCCGAGCTCGACCTCGAGCTGGCCATCGTGGTCGGTGGCGGGAACATCTGGCGGGGCACCACCGGCGAGGCCCAGGGGCTCGACCGCACGACGTCGGACACCATGGGCATGCTGGCCACCGTCATCAACGCGCTGGCCCTCCAGGATGCGATCGAGCATCACGGCCAGCCCACCCGGGTGCTGTCCGCTATCCACATGGCCGAGGTCGCCGAGCCCTACATCCGGCGCCGGGCGATCCGCCACCTGGAAAAGGGGCGGGTGGTCATCTTCGCGGCGGGCATGGGCAACCCGTACTTCACCACCGACACCTCCGCCGCGCTGCGCGCCGCCGAGATCGAGGCCGAGGTCCTGCTGAAGGGGACCCACTCCGGCGTCGACGGGGTCTACAGCGCCGATCCCAAGCTCGACCCCTCGGCCCGCCGCTACGACGAGCTCGCCTTCATGGACGTGGTCAACCAGGACCTGCGGGTCATGGACCTGACGGCCATCACCTTCTGCAAGGACAACCGCCTCCCCGTGCTGGTATTCGACCTGATGGGGCCCGGGAACTTGCATCGTGCGCTGGCCGGCGAGGAGATCGGTACGCTGATCCGGTGATGGACGACGAGCTGTCCGCGGTGGTGCTCGGCGACACCCGTGAGCGCATGGAGAAGGCCGTGGGCCACACCCAGGCCGACTTCGCCGGGGTCCGCACCGGACGGGCGACGTCGGGCCTCGTCGAGCACCTCAAGGTGGATGTCTACGGCGCCGAGGTGGAGCTGCGGACCATCGCCGGCTTGAGCGTGCCCGAGGCGCGCCTGCTCGTCATCTCGCCCTACGACAAGTCGACGCTGGCCAGCATCGAGAAGGCCATTCAGGCGTCCGACCTCGGGATCACGCCCTCCGACGACGGCAACGTGATCCGCCTGGCCTTCCCTCCGCTCACCGAGGAGCGGCGCAAGGAGCTCGTGAAGGTGGTCCGGCACAAAGCAGAGGAGGGGCGCGTGGCGGTGCGCAACCTCCGGCGTGGGGCCCGCCACGAGCTCGAGGGCCTCGAGCACGACGGCGACCTATCGTCGGACGAGCTCGAACGCGTCGAAAAGGAGCTCGACAAGCTCACCCAGGAGATGGTGGCCGCCATCGACAAGCTCCTGGCCCACAAAGAACAGGAGCTCCTCGAGATCTGAGGTGCCGGCCTGGCGACCCCTGGCCGGTGGGGAGGCGACGTGGACGACCGAGACGAATACGAGCAGGAGGCTGAGGCTCCCGGGGAGCCGGTCACCGAGCGCGTGCGGATCATCGGCGCCCAGCCCGCCGGCGAGGCGCTCGGCGACGATCCCCGGTCGCGCCAGGCCGCGCCCTCCGACGACCCCACCGACCGCGTCGCCGACCCCGAGGTGGGGCGGGCCCGCTCCTTCGACCTCTTCGGTGACGAGAGCGAAACCGAGATCGAAATCGAGATCGAGATCGAGGCCGACATCGACATCGACTCGCCGCCGGCCCCGGCCCGTCCCGAGGAGGCCGGGTGGTCGGCGCCGTCGGGACGCAACGGCGGTGACCCCCTCGAGCCGGGCGCCGACGTCTTGGGGCGGGCGGAGCACGGTGGCGTGGTCCCCGACATGCCCCATTGGACCGACCCCCCCACGGGCCAGGTTCCCGCCGTGCTCGACCGGCGCGGCGACGACGACACCACCGACGCCCCGTGGTCGGCGGCCGGTGACACCGGGCCCGCGTGGCGCGAACACAGCCACGAGTGGGACGACAGCGGCTTCGACCCGTCGCTGCTGGCCGACGACGAGACGCGCGTCGGCGCGCTCGAGGAGACCCCCGTCGAAGAACGCCGTCCCTGGGAGTTCCAAGACCTGCACAACGCCCCCGCCGACCGCGAGCCGGTGGCCGCGCCCGAGGCGGGTGGCGGAGCCGAGAGCTGGTGGGACGACGAAGCCCAGGGTGCCTCCGAGCCCGCCCTCCCCGGGCGGCCCGCCATGACCACGGCCTACCCGACCGAAGGGGACAGCGCCGGGCCCGACACCGCCGAGCGGGGGGTGGCCTCGATCAGCTCCTCGCCCTTGCGGGCCCAGCGCGACCTCGCCGGCGCCGCCGGGGTCCCTCGAGGGCCGGCGTCGCGCCGCACCTCGCTCCCGCCCGGGGGATCGGGCGAGGGATCGGGCCGCAACCTGCCGGTGGCCATCGCCACCGGCGTCGGGATCGCCCTGTTGGCGGTGCTGTGCGCCGAGGTCGGCACGGTGGCGACGCTGGTGTTGTCGACCGTGGTGGTGACCCTGGCGGCGGCGGAGTGCTACGCGGCGCTGCGCCGAGCCGGCCGGCGCCCGGCCACCCTTCTCGGCCTGGTGGCCACGGTGGCCATCATGGTCTCGGCCTACGCCAAGGGCCTCGCCGCCCTGCCCCTGGTCCTGGTGCTCGTGGTCATCACCTCGATGGTGTGGCACCTGGTCGGTGTGGAACGGGGCTCGACGGTCGAGGGTGTCGCCAGCACCTTGCTGGGGTTCTTGTGGGTGGGCTTTCTGGGCTCGTTCGCGGCGCTCATGTTGGCGCCTGGCCAGTACCCCCATCGACATGGCATCGCCTTCTTGCTGGGCGCCATCGTGGCGACCATCGGCGCCGACGTGGGGGCCCTCGCCATCGGGAGCTGGTTGGGACGACACCATATGGCTCCCAACGTGAGCCCCCACAAGACGTGGGAGGGGTTCATCGGCGGCGCCGTGGTGGCCATTGCCCTGTCGGCGGCGGTGACCGGACAGGTGCATCCCTGGACGGTGCCCAAAGCCGCGCTCTTGGGCCTCGTGGTGGCGGTGGTGGCGCCCATCGGTGACCTGTGCGAGTCGCTGGTCAAGCGGGACCTCGGGCTCAAGGACATGGGGTCGATCCTGCCGGGCCACGGGGGAGTGCTCGATCGCGTCGACGCCCTCTTGTTCGTCCTCCCCGCCACGTTCTATCTCGTCCGGGTGCTCAACCTCGGGTGAAGGTCAGCCTCGTCGGGTCCACGGGGTCCATCGGCACCCAGGCCGTCGAAGTGATGACGACCGACCCCGACCGCTTCACCACTGCCGGCCTGGCCACGTGGCGATCGGTCGAGGTGCTCGGCGCCCAGGCCCGGGCGCTTCACCCCGAGGTCGTCGCCATCGGGGACGAGACCCTGGCGCCGGCCCTGGCGGCGGCGGTGCCCAAGGGGACCGAGGTGTTGGCGGGGGCCGAGGGCCTGGCCGCGGTGGCCCGCCTCGGGGACGTGGTGCTCAACGCCGTGGTGGGATTCGCGGGATTGCCCGTGACCCTGGCCGCCCTCGAGGCCGGGCGACGCCTGGCGCTCGCCAACAAGGAGTCGTTGATCGCCGGCGCGCCGGTCGTGGCCCGGGCCAAGCAGACCCCCGGGGCCGAGATCGTCCCCGTCGACTCCGAGCACTGCGCCCTGCACCAGTGCCTGCGGGCCGGCAACGGCCCCGACGAGGTGGCCCGTCTGGTCCTCACCGCGAGCGGGGGCCCGTTCCGGGGGCGCACCCGGGCCGAGCTCGCCGCCGTGGAGGTGGCCGAGGCCCTTTCCCATCCGACGTGGAAGATGGGCCCGAAGATCACCGTGGACTCCTCGACCCTCATGAACAAGGGCCTCGAAGTGATCGAGGCCCACGAGCTGTTCGGGGTCGATTACGACCGCATCGCGGTGATCATTCACCCCCAGTCGGTCGTACACTCGATGGTGGAGTTCATCGACGGATCCACTGTGGCCCAACTTTCCCAGCCAGACATGCGACTGCCCATCGGGTACGCCCTCGGCTACCCCCATCGCCTCGGGCACGCCTTCGGCGCCATCGACTGGTCGTCGCTGGGCCGGCTCGACTTCGAGCCACCCGATCGCGGCGTCTTCGCCTGCCTGGACCTCGCCGAGGCGGCGGGCCGGGCCGGGGGCCTCGCCCCCGCCTGGCTCAACGCCGGGAACGAGGTGGGGGTGGCCGCCTTCCTGGCCGGGCGCATCCGTTGGGGGGCCATCGCCGAGGTGGTCGCCGAGACCCTCGACTCGTGTGACGGTGCCCGGGCCGACACGGCCGAGGACGTCATCGACGCCGACCGGCGGGCGCGCCAGCGAGCGGAACAATCGGTGCGCCGCCGCGAACGGGCCGCGTGACCGCCGTCCTCACCCCGCCCCGTCAGTCCCCGCCCGAGCAACGCGGTGCCTTGACGCGCTTGATCACCGTGGTCGTGGCGGTGGTGCTCGCCACCATCGTGACCCACACCACGTCGGTGTTGATCGTGGTGGTGGCGCTCGTCGTCATGATCATGCTGCACGAGCTCGGCCACCTCCTCACCGCCAAGTGGGGCCACATGAAGGTGACCGAGTACTTCCTCGGATTCGGCCCCCGACTGTGGTCGATCCGCCGAGGCGAGACCGAGTACGGCATCAAGGCCATACCCGCCGGCGGCTACGTGAAGATCCTCGGCATGACCTCCATGGAGGAGGTCGACCCCTCCGACGAGCCCCGCACCTACCGTCAGCAACCCTTCCGCAACCGGCTCCTGG
The DNA here is from genome assembly GCA_963731665.1 of uncultured Acidimicrobiales bacterium. GTDB lineage: Bacteria > Actinomycetota > Acidimicrobiia > Acidimicrobiales > UBA8190 > Chersky-840. Next base: position 50,499 of record CAVSWP010000013.1, read on the forward strand.
TGGCCGTGGCGGGGTCGGCCATGCACGGCGTGATGGCCTTCGTCTTGCTGTGGGGTCTCTTCGTCTTCATCGGCGCCCCCCAGGACAACGCCGTGGCCATCAGTGGCTTCGCCCCCCTCGCCCACAAGATCGACCCGGCGCGTGCCGCCGGGTTCCAGGCCGGCGACGTGGTGGTGAGGGCCAACGGGGTACCCGTCCACTCCGCCACCGACCTCCAGAAGGTCATCTCGCACCACGCCGGGACACCGATCACGGTGGTGGTCGAGCGGGCCGGGCAGGATCGCACCCTGGTGGTGACGCCCCGAGCCGACGCCCACACCGCGGGGGCCGACGGTCGCATCGGCGTCATCATCGGCCCCCCCGTCGTCCGCAGTGGGCCCGTCCTCGCCGTGGGCAAGGCCGGGCAGCTGTTCGGGGAGATGGTCACGCAGTCGTTCGCCGGAATGGGCCAGGTGTTCTCGGCCAGCGGGATCAAGAGCTACGTCCACGACCTGACCAGTGCCCAGGCGGCCGCCCAGGCGGCCAAGAGCGGCGACCGTCCCCAGTCGATCTACGGTGCGGCCCGCCTGGCCGTCCAAGGGGCTCAGGCGGGCGCCACCCAACTCATCTACGTGCTCGCCCTCATCATCATCTTCGTCGGGATCCTGAACCTCTTCCCCATGCTGCCGCTCGACGGGGGCCACGTGGTCATCGCCGTGTACGAGCGGATCCGCAGTCGCCGTGGCCGGCTGTACCACGCCGATGTCACCAAGCTGGCGCCCATCACCTACGCCTTCGTGTTGTTGCTGGGCTTCATCGTCGTGACCTCGCTGTACCTCGACATCACGCACCCGGTGAAGAACCCGTTCCAGTAAGCCCCGTGCCCGCAAGCCCAGCTCGACGAAACCCGGAGGCACCGTGATGGCCCGTCCCACCCTGATCGCGGCGGCGCGTCGACCCACCCGGCAGATCCACGTCGGCCCCGTCGCCGTGGGTGGTGGTGCCCCCATCTCGGTGCAGTCCATGACCATCACCAAGACCGCCGACGTCGAGGGCACCCTGGCCCAGATCTACGCCCTGGCGGCGGCGGGGGCGGACATCGTGCGGTGTACCTGCAACGAGAAGGAGGCCGCCGAGGGCCTGGCCCACATCGTGCCCCGCTCCCCGGTCCCGATCATCGCCGACATCCATTTCCACCACGAGATGGCCCTCGCCGCCTTGGAGGCGGGCGTCCAGGGCCTGCGGCTCAACCCCGGGAACCTGCGCAAAGAGGCCGAGATCAAGCAGGTGGCCCAGGAGGCCAAGGACCGGGGCGTGCCCATCCGCATCGGGGTCAACGCCGGATCGCTGCACCCCGAGCTGTACAAGCGCTTCGGGGGGGCCACGCCCGAGGCCCTGGTGGAGTCGGCCCGGATGGAGCTGGCCTACTTCGCCGAGGTCGACTTCGATGACGTCAAGATCTCGGTCAAGGCCTCGTCGGTGCCGCTCATGATCGAGGCGTACCGCCTGGCGTCGGAGACCTTCGACCATCCCCTGCACCTCGGGGTGACCGAGGCCGGCCCACCGCCCGCCGGCCTGGTCAAGGGCACCGCCGGCATCGGCACCCTGCTGGCCGAGGGCATCGGCGACACCATCCGGTACTCGCTCACCGCCGACCCCGTGGAGGAGGTCCGGGCGGGCCGCCAGCTGCTCGAGGCCATGGGGCTCCGGGAGCGCAAGTCGGTCGACCTCATCGCCTGCCCGTCGTGCGGACGGGCCGAGATCGACGTCATCGGGGTGGCCCGGGCCGCTCAGGAGGCCCTCGAATCGCGCCAGCTGCCCATCCAGGTGGCCGTCATGGGATGCGTGGTCAACGGGCCCGGCGAGGCGCGCGAAGCCGACCTGGGCATCGCCGCCGGTCGGCGCCGGGGTCATCTGTTCATCAAGGGGAAGATCGTCCGGGTGGTGCCCGAGGACGAGATGGTGGCCGCCTTGGTGGAGGAAGCCGAGAAGCTCGTGGCGCAAGGCATCGAGGCGCGTCTGGCCGCCGCCGACGCCGGGGCCGAGGCCGAGGCCGAGGCCGACCGCCGTCTGCTCATCGAGGCCCAGGGCCAAGACGCCAACCACAGCGCCCAGAAGGTGGAGCTCATCCGCAAGACGATCCACGACGAGGCTGCGCCCGGCGGGTCCGCCTGAACCTCAGTAGGCGCGGGCCACCACCGCCACGAGATCGGCGTCCGGGCCGTCCTCGCCGGGCCCCGGGAGCGTGCCGTCGGGCCTGGTCAACAGGCGTACCGACACCCCGGCCCGGTTGAGCCGGGTCTCGCCGTCGCCCTCCAGTACCGAAGAGCGGAGCACGGCGAAACCGGTGCGGGTCGCCTCTTCGGCCTCCTCGATGGTCGCCACCTCGACGGTGCCGGCCACGCGCCGCTCGAGCGCCTCGGACAACAGCGCCGCCTGGGCGTCGTCGAGAGCCCGGGTCACCGTCGCCTCGAGGCCGGCCAGCGCCGTGGGCGTCTTGGTCCCCGAGTCGCGGCGCACCAGCACCGCCTGACCCTGACTGAGCTCGCGCGGCCCGACCTCGACGCGCACCGGCACGCCCTTGAGTTCCCAGTCCACCACCCGGCGGCCGAACGAGGTCTCCAGGCGGGTGTCGAGCGTGGTCCGCAACCCGGCCGCCGACAGCTCCTCGGCGATGGCGGCGGCGCGCTCGGCGGCGCCGCCGCCGTCGCGCACGGCGAGCACCACCACCTGCACCGGAGCCAGACGGGGGGGACGCGCAGCCCGGCGTCGTCGCCGTGCGCCATGACCAGAGCCCCCATGAGCCGGGTGGATGCCCCCCACGAGGTCTGCCAGACGTGGTGTTCGTTCCCCGACTCGTCGAGGAAGGTGGTGTTGAACACCCGCGCGAAGTTCTGCCCCAGCTCGTGGCTGGTGCCCATCTGCAGCGCCTTGCCGTCGCGCATCATGGCCTCGCTGGTCCACGTGGTGGTGGCCCCCGAGAAGCGCTCGCCCTCGGTCTTGCGGCCCACCAGCACGGGCACGGCGAGGACGTTGACCATGAAGTCCTCGTACACGTCGCGCAGGATGCGCAGGGCGAAGTCGCGGGCCTCGGGCTCCGTGGCGTGGGCGGTGTGGCCTTCCTGCCACAGGAATTCGGTGGTCCGCAGGAACAGGCGGGGACGCAGCTCCCAACGCACCACGTTCGCCCACTGGTTGATCAGGAACGGCAGGTCCCGGTAGCTCTGGATCCACTTGGAGAAATAGGCGTTGATGATGGTCTCGCTGGTGGGGCGCACCACCACGGGCTCGTCGAGCTCCTTGCCACCCCCGTGGGTGACCACGGCGAGCTCGGGGCTGAAGCCCTCGACGTGGGCCGCTTCCCGTTGGAGATAGCTCTCGGGGATGAACAGGGGAAAGTAGGCGTTGGGGACGCCGGCGGCCTTGATGCGGGCGTCGAGCTCGGCTTGCATCCGCTCCCAGATCGAATAGCCGTAGGGGCGGATGACCATGGTGCCGCGCACGGGCCCGTTGTCGGCCAGCTCGGCTTTGGCCAGGACGTCTTGGTACCACTGGGGGAAGTCGGTCGCCTGTGAGGCGAGGATGCTCTTGCGGGCCATGGTCCACAGGATGCTACGGCCTGGCGGCGGCGTTCCCGGGGCTCCGGCGCCACCGTGCGCGCCGCGTGGTGGCGCACCTCGGGCGGGCGGGGGAGATGTGTCGCCCCGGGTCCCCGAGCGGTGCCCGAGCGCCGCGCCCGACGTCCTCGACGGCCCCGGTGCACCTCCGAGCACGGGCCTCCGAGGCGCTCGTCGTGGCCGCCGGCGCCCGAAGGCCGGCGGAGGGTGGCTGATATACTTGCTCCGCTGTTCATTCCGGGGGGTGAAGGTGCGTTGAAGCGTGGGCGGCAGCCCACGCTTCTGCTTTCACCGGCCGGACCAGAGTCGAGGCGACGAGCCACGGAGGGACGAGGGAGGTGGACGATCAGGTGGATGACGAGCTCTCTGACCTGCTCGCGTCCACCGTCGGCCCCCTGGACCTCGAGCTCGTGGACATCGAGCGACGCTCGAACGCGGTCCGCGTCGTGGTCGACCGGGCGGGGGGAGTCGACCTCGAGGCGATCGCCGCCGCCACCCGCGCCGTGTCAGCGGCGCTCGACAGCCATGACCCGTTCCCGGGCCAGCGCTACACCCTCGAGGTGTCGAGCCCGGGGGTAGAGCGGAGGTTGCGCACGGCGCGACACTTCCAGAGCGCCGTCGGTGAGAAGGTCAGCGTCCGGACGTTGGCCGGGGGCCAGGGTGAGCGTCGCGTCACGGGCCGGTTGGCCGGGGCCGATGCCGAGGGTTTCGTCCTCAGTGCCGACGACCTGCCCGGGGGCGAGCGACGCTTCTCCTACGACGAGATCGAGCGGGCGCGCACCGTGTTCGAATGGGGTACATCGTCGCGCCCCGCCCCGCCCAAGGGCCGTCCCCCGAGCCAGGGGGCACGCTCCGCGCGCGCCGCGGGGACCAAGACGGCGGGGAGCAAGAAGGTGGCGACGTCGTGAGCAAGGCCAACTTCGAATTCCTCGACGCCCTGGGCCAGATCGCGCGAGACAAGGGGATCTCGGTGGAGACCCTGCTCGACGCCCTGGCCAACGCGCTCGTGGCCGCCTACAAGCGCATGCCGGGGGCGGCCGAGGAGGCCGTGGTCACCGTCGACCCCGAGTCCGGCGAGATCCGCGTCTACGGCCAGGAGCTCGACGAGGACGGCAACGTCATCCGGGAATGGGACGACACCCCCGACGACTTCGGCCGCATCGCCGCCCAGACAGCCAAGCAGGTCATCCTGCAGCGCATCCGTGAGGCCGAGCGGGACCTCAAGTACGAGGAGTACGCCGGACGCGAGGGTGACATCGTCACCGGCATCGTGCAGCAGACCGACAACCGCTACACCCTGCTGGACCTGGGCAAAGTCGAAGCCCTGCTGCCCCAGGCGGAGCAGGTCCCCTACGAGCGCTACGAGCACGGCGCCCGGCTCAAGGCCTACATCGTGGAGGTGCGCAAGACCACCAAGGGGCCCCAGATCGTGGTCAGCCGTAGCCACCCCGGCCTCGTCAAGCGGCTGTTCGAGCTCGAGGTCCCCGAGATCTCCTCGGGTGTGGTGGAGATCAGGGCGGCGGCGCGCGAGCCGGGCCACCGGACGAAGATCGCCGTGTGGTCCAACGACCCCAACGTGGACCCGGTCGGTGCGTGCGTGGGCGCTCGGGGCTCGCGCGTCAGGATGGTGACCAACGAGCTGCGCGGGGAGCGCATCGACGTCGTCCCCTTCGCCGACGACCCCGTCGAGTTCATCCAGGCCGCCCTCCAGCCGGCGCGTGTGCGCGAGGTGCGTCTCGACGACGACACCGGGATCGCCACCGTGGTGGTGAGCGACTACCAGCTCTCGCTCGCCATCGGCAAGGAGGGCCAGAACGCCCGACTGGCGGCGCGCCTCACCGGCTGGCGCATCGACATCAAGAGCGAGACCCAGCTCGCCGAGGAAGAGGCCGGGTACGGCGAGGAGTGGGCCGAGGGCGAGTGGGTCGAGAACACCGCCGGCGAGATGGTGTGGCAGCCGGCCGAAGGAGGCGAGGCGGTGTCGGCCGCCGAGTGGTCGCGCGTCGCCTCGGGTGAGACTCCGGTGCCCAAGCCCGACGAGGCGCCCACCGAGACGTCGGGGGAGGCCGAGGAGCAGAAGCCCGACGAATCGGTGACCGCCGCCGACCCTGGGGAACCGGAGACCACGTCGTAGCCCCCCGCCGTACGTGCGTCGGCTGCCGCCGGTGCGCCCCGCCCGAGGAGCTGGTCCGGCTGTCGCCGGGAACCGACGGGGAAGTGGTGGTCGGTGCCGGGCCGGGTCGCGGAGCGTGGTTGTGCCGAGACTCGCCCCGGTGTCTCGATCAAGCCGAGCGTCGCCAGGCTCTCGGGCGGGCGCTGCGTGCCGAGGTCGTGCCCGCAGCGGTCGAGCGCCTGCGGAGGCGGCTCGAAGGCGGTGCCCCGTCCGGCGAAGGCGGTGCCCATGTGTGCGAGGATGGTGGGTCGGGCCCGTTACCGGGCTCGCCCCCGGACGAACAAGAAGGACCGTAGGAGCCCTTGCCGAAGAAGATACGCGTCTACGAGCTGGCACGTGAGCTCGGCCTGACCAACAAAGAGGCCCTCGACCTCTGCGTGTCGTTGGGCATCGGGGTGAAGAGCCACTCGTCCTCGATCGAGGACGCCCAGGCCGACCGCGTCCGCCGCAAGGCCGACAGCGAGGGGCTGCGTCGCGCCGTCCAGCCCGAGGAGCCGGTCGAGCAGAAGCCGGCCCGGGCCTCGTCGTCCCGGGCGGCCCGGGTCTCGTCGACCAGCACCGCCGGGGACTCCCCGGCGCTCCCGTCGACCCCTTCGGAGCCCCCGGCACCGGCGTCGAAGGCTCCGGCCTCGCCCGGTCCGCCGTCCCCGGGACCGGCTCCGGTGCCACCGCCCCCGGCCGCACCGGTGCCCGACCGCCAACGCCTGGTGACCAGCCGCCCCGCCAGCGAGGTCTCGCCCGCCCCGCCCCCGATCCGCCCGACCGCCCCCGCCCCGCGCCCGGCGGCGCCCGCCGCCCCGCGTCCGCGGCGGCGGCGGCCCCGGCGGCCGCGCCCCCCGACCTCGGGGCGCCACCGCGGCCCGCGCCGGGCGCCGCGCCTCCTCCCCGCGTCCGTCCCCCCATGAGCTCGTCGGGCCGTCCCATCCCTCCGCCGCCCGGCCCCCCGCGGGCCAATTCGGGCCGTCCCATCCCCCCGCCCCCGGGGCGGCGGGCCCCGGCCGGTGGCCCGCGCCCGGGCGCCGTCCCCAGCGGTCCCGGTGGCCGACCGGGCATGGGGGGCACGCGACCGGGCGGTGGCCCTCCCGGTCGGGGAGGTCCCGGAGGGGGTGGTGGCTTCGGGGGTCGCCCCGGTGGCGGTGGCGGTTTTGCCGGCCGTCCCGGAGGGGGGCCCCCCCCGCCCGGCTTGCGCGGTGGCCCCGGGGGACGAGGCCGTCCCCCCCAGCGCCGGCCTCGCCGTCGCCGTCGCAACCTCGAGGAGCTCGAGCCGACCCAGCTCACGACGTACACGCCGTCCAATGCCCCCGTGCCCGACTTCGAGGTCATCGTGGAACGCGGCTCCACGCCGCGTGAGCTCGGGCCCAAGCTCAACCGTTCCGCCGGGGACGTGATCCGGTTCTTGTTGCTCCAGGGCGAGATGGTCACCGCCGCCCAGTCGCTCAGCGACGACATGATCGAGCTGTTCGCGGCGGAGATCGGGGCCCAGATCCGCCTGGTCGACCGGGGCGAGGAGCAAGAGGCCGAGCTCCAGGCCAAGTACTTCGAAGAGGAAGAAGAAGAGCGCGAGGAGGACCTGAGGCCCCGGCCCCCGGTCGTCACCGTCATGGGCCACGTCGACCACGGCAAGACGCTTCTCCTCGACCGTATCCGGTCGGCCAACGTGGTGGCCGGCGAAGCCGGCGGCATCACCCAGCACATCGGCGCGTACCAGACCGAAGCCGGGGGCCACCGCATCACCTTCATCGACACCCCCGGCCACGAGGCCTTCACCGCCATGCGGGCCCGCGGGGCCGAGGTCACCGACATCGTGGTCCTCGTGGTGGCCGCCGACGACGGAGTCATGCCCCAGACCGTCGAGGCCATCGCCCACGCCCGGGCTGCCGGGGTCCCCATCGTCGTCGCCCTCAACAAGATCGACCGCGGCGACGCCGATGTGAACCGCGTGCTGCAGCAGCTGTCCGAGCAGGGTCTCACGCCCGAGGCGTGGGGTGGGGACACCATCGTGGTCCAGGTCTCCGCCCTCCAGGGCCAGGGGATCGACGAGCTCCTCGAGCAGCTCGCCGTGGTGGCCGAGCTCGAAGAGCTCCAAGCCAGCCCCGAGGCGCGTGGGCGTGGGGTGGTCCTCGAGGCGAACCTCGAGTCGGGTCGGGGGCCGGTGGCCACGGTGATCGTCCAGAGCGGGACGCTGCGGGTCGGTGATCCGGTGGTGGCCGGCGCCGCCTGGGGCAAGGTGAAGGCCCTCATCGACGACCGCGGCGAGCAGGTCAAAGAAGCACCCCCCTCGACACCGGTGCAGGTACTGGGTTTCTCCGAGCCCCCCGCCGCCGGGGACGAGTTCCGCGTCACCAGCGACCAGACCACGGCCCGGACCATCGGCGAGACCCGCGAGCATCGCTACCGGGTCGCCGGTCACGCCCCGTCACCCACCGCGCCGGGCGCCAAGCTCGAGGACCTCTTCGAGCAGATCCAGAGGGGCGAGGCCGCCACCCTCAACCTGATCCTCAAGGCCGACGTCCAGGGCACCTTGGAAGCCATCACCGACAGCCTGCGCCGGCTCGAGCGGCCCGACGTCAAGCTGAGCTTCGTGCACCGGGGCGTGGGCGGGATCTCCGAGTACGACGTCCAGCTGGCGGTGGCGTCCAACGCCACGATCATCGGGTTCAACGTCCGGCCCGACCGCCGCGCCCGCGAGATGGCGGTGGAGCGCGGCGTGGGCATCCGGACCTACGAGGTCATCTACAAACTCCTCGAGGACATCGAGGCGGCCATGGTGGGCATGCTGGCCCCGGAATTCGAAGAGATCGTCACGGGCGAGGCCGAGGTGCGCGAGGTGTTCCGCGTGCCGCGCATCGGCGCCGTGGCCGGCTGCTACGTGCGCGACGGCGTGATCACGCGCGGTTCGAAGGTCCGCTTCCTGCGCGAGGGCGTGGTGATCTGGAAGGGCGCCATCAACTCGTTGCGCCGCTTCAAGGACGACGTGCGCGAGGTGCAGGCCGGCTTCGAATGCGGAATCGGGCTTTCGGACTTCCAGGACCTCAAAGAGGGCGACATCATCGAGACCTTCGAGGAGCGGGAGATCCCCCGGACCTGAGCGTCGGGCCGGTGGACCGGGTCCGGGGCCCTCGACCGCGACACCTCGAGCCGGTCGTGGACGGCGCGGCGCGGTGCCGGCGACGCGCGGCGACGGGGAGGACCTGTGCCGGCCCAGTGGCAGAGGAGGCAGCGCAATGCCCGGACGTCGGCGCGAGAAGAAGGGGCCCGCGCCCTATCCCCGCACGGCCCGGGTCAACGAGGTCCTGCGCGAGGTGGTGGCCGAAGCCCTCGAACGGATGGCCGACACCGACGACCGACTGCGCCTTCTCACCGTGACCGCCGTCGACATCACGCCCGACCTCTCCCGGGCCACGGTGTACCTCAGCTCTCTGCCCCCGCCCGCCGTCGAGGCCCTGGCCGAACAGCGCACCCAGCTCCAGAAGACGATCGGGCGCCAGGTACGGATGAAGCGCACGCCCCTGCTCGAATTCGAGCCGGACCCCGCCGTGGCCCACGGGCTGCGGGTGGAGGAGATCCTTCGCAACCTGCGGGAGTCCACCGGTGATGCCGACGGCCCGGGAGGTGACGATGCCCCACCCCGGTAGCGGGGCCGAGACCATGGGGATGGTGGTGGTGGACAAAGAAGCCGGTTGGACCTCGCACGACGCCGTGGCCCGTTGCCGGCGGATCTTCTCCCAGCGGCGCGTGGGCCACGCCGGGACGCTCGATCCCGATGCCACCGGGGTGCTTCTGGTGGGCCTGGGTCGTTTCACCCGCATGCTCCGGTTCGTCACCGGACTGCAGAAGTCGTACCAGGCCGAGGTCGTGCTGGGGCGCGCCACCACCACGCTCGACGCCTCGGGCGAGGTCACCGGGACCTGGGACATGTCCGGTGTCACCCTCGCCGAGGTGCGCACGGCGGCGGCCACGCTCACCGGCGTCGTCGACCAGATCCCTCCCATGGTGTCGGCGCGCAAGGTGGGGGGGCGCCGGTTGCACGAGCTGGCCCGGGCCGGGATCGAAGTCGAGCGCGCCGCCCGCCCGGTCACGGTCGACCGCTTCGACGTCATGGAGCCCGCCAACGGCGAGACCGGCGTGTTCCGCATCGAGGTGGACTGTTCGACGGGCACCTATGTCCGGGTGCTGGCCGCCGACCTGGGTGAGGCCCTCGGCGGCGGCGCCCACCTGCGCCACTTGCGTCGCACGCGCATCGGCTCGTTCACCGTCGATCAGGCCCACACCCTGGGGACGGTCACCGACGCCCACGTCCTCGCCCCGGCGGACGCGCTGCGCGACCTGCCGCAGGTGGCACTCGACGGCGAGATGGCGCGCTCGGTCTCGCACGGGCTGGCACTCGACAAGGTGTCGGTGGGAGCACCCGGCGACGGCCCCTGGGCCCTGCTCGACGAGCGTGGTGCGCTCATGGCGGTGTACGAGGCCACGGGGACCGATCGCATGGTGGCGGCGTGCGTGCTCGTCGACAACCGGTGACGGTGCGCCCCATGGGGGCCCCAGACGGCTGCGGGTAACCTCGGGCCCGTGGAGGTCGTCGACGGTCCCGAACACTGCACGGCGCCCGCGGGCGGCTCGGCGGTCACCATCGGGGCCTACGACGGTGTGCATCTGGGCCATCGCCACCTGTTGGGCGAGCTTCGCCGGCGCGCCCAGCAAGGCCATCTCGAAAGCGTCGTCGTCACCTTCGACCGCCATCCGGCCACCGTGGTCCGGCCCCAGTCGGCACCGCCCATCCTCACCGACCGCGAGCAGAAGCTCGAGCTCCTGGCCTCGGCGGGGATCGACCGGACCCTGGTGGTGCGGTTCGACGAGGAGCGCGCCCAGGAGAGCGCCGAGGAGTTCGTGCTCGAGGTTCTCGTCGAGGCCCTGGGAGCGCGCCTGGTGGTGGTGGGGGAGGACTTCCACTTCGGGCACGGTCGCGCCGGCAACGTGGGCCTGCTCACCGAGATGGGCTCGCGCCACGGGTTCGACGTGGTCGGGGTGTCGCTGGAGCTCGACGCCTCGCACCAGGCGGTGTCGTCGACCCGGATCCGCCAACTGCTCGCCGCCGGCGACGTCGCCGCCGCCGCCGAGCTGCTGGGGCGCCCGCATCAGGTCCGGGGGGTGGTCGTCCACGGTGACGGCCGAGGCGGCGCCGATCTCGGCTTCCCCACCGCCAACGTGGCCGTGCCCGAGGGGGTGGCCATGCCCGGGGAGGGCATCTACGCCTGTTGGTACGAGCGGCCCGACGGGTCGGTCCACGCTGCCGCCGCCTCCCTGGGACGGCGCCCGACGTTTCACGCCTCGGCCGACGCCCCGGTGCTCGAGGTGTTCCTGCTGGACTTCACCGGCGACCTCTACGGTGAGCCGGCCCGGGTGTCGTTCGTCACCCACCTGCGCGACGAGCGGCGTTTCGACTCCACCGCCGAGCTGGTCCGGCAGATGACCGACGACGTCGAGGCGGCGCGCGCCGTGCTCGGGCCCAGCGTCGAGCGACCCGGGCCCTGACCGACACCGACGTGGGCCCCCAGCCAGGGCCTCGTCCTCGAGGCTTCGGTGGCGTCGGCGGGTCGGGATCGGCCCTGCTAGAGTACGGTCCCAGCCGGGACGCCGTCCCGGTCGGATCCGGGCCGGGGCGGACGTGCGTCATCGCCCGACCGCCTTTGCACTCCTCCGAGGTCGTTCCCCCCATATGGCCGAAAAGTCCGCGACGATCGCCGAACATCGCCTGCACGAGACCGATACGGGCTCGCCCGAAGTGCAGATCGCGCTCCTCACCGAGCGCATCTCCCTTCTCACCGAGCACCTGAAGATCCACAAGGGCGACCATCACACCCGGCGAGGCCTGATGAAGCTCATCGGCCGACGGCGCAGGCTGCTCGACTACGTGCGGGACAACGACGTCGAGCGGTATCGCTCGATCATCGGCCGGCTCGGCATTCGTCGGTAAGGCAGCCGGCCCCCGGGTCGGCCACCGGCCGGAACGGGAGCCACCTCGGGTGGGAACGTCCCGCCCGGGCAGAGGGCGGACAGTCCGCCCGACAGACCAGGGCACTTGGCCAGCGGTCAGCTGCCAGTCGCCGGTCACCTGCGCCGCGTTGCGCCACCACCGATCGCTTCGACCGGGTCGGTCGGGGCAACGACGAGCGAGAGGTGGTCGACCACTGGGAACTGGCCTGGCGAGGTGTCCTCGAGAAATGAGGAGACCATGGCGCAAGCCATCACCGTGTCGGGCCCCATCAGTGGCACCGACCGCACACTTTCATTCGAGGCGGGAAAGCTCGCCATGCAGGCCGACGGAGCGGTGCTCGGGCGTATCGGCGACACCATGGTGCTCGTGGCCGCCACCGCGTCGCGAGGGGTTCGCGAAGGGGCCGACTTCTTCCCCCTGACCGTGGACATCGAGGAGCGGATGTACGCGGCCGGCAAGATCCCGGGCTCGTTCTTCCGGCGTGAAGGCCGGGCCACCGATCAGGCCATCCTCACGGACCGGCTGATCGACCGTCCCCTGCGGCCGTCGTTCCCCGAGGGCTTTCGCAACGAGGTTCACGTGGTGGGGACGATCCTCGCCGCCGACCTGGTCAACCCGCACGACGTCCTGGCCATCAACGGCGCGTCGGCGGCCCTGATGCTGTCGGGCATCCCCTTCGACGGCCCCGTCGGGGCGGTGCGCATCGCCTGGACCACCGAAGGGACCTGGATCGCGCATCCGACCTACCAAGAAGGCGACGCCTCGTGCTTCGAGCTCGTGGTGGCCGGCCGGGCCCTGTCCGAGGACGCCGGGAGCGAGATCGCCATCATGATGGTCGAGGCCGGGGGGACCGAGGACTCGTGGAAGTACTACGAGGCGGGGGCGCCCAAGGTGACCGAGGAGGTCCTGGCCGACGGCCTCGAAGCGGCCAAGACCTGGATCCGGGAGTCGATCGAGCTGCAGCGGGCGCTGGTGGCCAAGGTCGGCAAGAAGCCCACGATCCCCTACGAGTTGTTCACCGACTACAAAGACGACGTCTTTCAGCGCGTGGTGGCAGTGGCCAGCGACGCCGTGGCCAAGGCCAACACCATCACCGAGAAGGCCGAGCGCAACGCGGCGCTCGACGAGGCGACGTCATCGGTCATCGCCCAGCTCAGCCCGGAGTTCCCCGAGCGTGAGCGTGAGATCAAGGCGGCGGTGCGCGCTCTCACCAAGAAGATCGTGCGCAAGCGGATCGTGGAGGAGGGCATCCGCATCGACGGTCGCAGCACGACCGACATCCGGCCCCTGTCGGCCGAGGTCGGGCTACTGCCCACGACGCACGGCTCGGCGCTGTTCCAGCGGGGCGAGACCCAGGTGCTCAACGTCACCACCCTGGGCATGCCCCGCATGAACCAGCTCCTCGACACCATCGGGATCCACGAGCACAAGCGCTACATGCACCATTACAACTTCCCACCCTTCTCCACCGGGGAGACCGGGTTCATGCGGGGACCCAAGCGTCGCGAGATCGGGCACGGCCTGTTGGCCGAGCGGGCCCTGCTGCCGGTGGTGCCGTCCCAAGAGGAGTTCCCCTACACCCTGCGCCTGGTGTCGGACGTGCTGTCGTCCAACGGGTCGACCTCCATGGCGTCGGTGTGCGGCTCCTCGCTGTCGCTCATGGACGCCGGCGTGCCCATCAAGGCGCCCGTGGCCGGCATCGCCATGGGCCTGGTCTACGACGAGGGCACCTACGTCACCTTGACCGACATCCTGGGCGCCGAGGATGCCTTCGGGGACATGGACTTCAAGGTGGCCGGAACCAGCGACGCCGTCACCGCGCTCCAGCTCGACACGAAGATCGACGGGCTCCCCGCCGACGTCCTGGGCAAGGCGCTGCACCAGGCCCGTGACGCCCGGTTGATCATCTTGGAGGTCATGGCCGACGCCATCTCCGAGCCTCGAGCCGAGGTCTCCGACAACGCCCCCAAGATCGTGTCGTTCCAGATCCCCGTGGACCGGATCGGCGAGGTCATCGGGCCCAAGGGCAAGGTGATCAACGCCTTGCAGGCCGAGACCGGCGCCGACATCGCCGTGGACGACGACGGCCTCTTCGGCATCGTGACGATCGGGGCCAAAGACGGCGGCGCCGTGGCCGAGGCCAAGCGGCGCATCTACCTCATCGTCGACCCCCCCGAGGCCGAGGTGGGCGCCGTCTATCCGGGCAAGGTGGTCAACATCACCAAGTTCGGGGCGTTCGTCAACATCCTCCCGGGACGGGACGGGCTCCTGCACATCTCCAAGGTGGGCGGGGGAAAGCGCGTCGACCGGGTCGAGGACGTGCTCTCGCTGGGCCAGGACCTCGAGGTGAAGGTGGACGACATCGACCCCCAGGGCAAGGTGTCGCTGTCACTGGCCGGTGACCCACCGCCGGCCACCGGGAACGGGTCGTCGGGCTCCTCGGGCGCGGGGTCGACGGGCGGGTCCTCCCGTTCGGCGGGCTCGTCGCGCGGCCACGATGGGCCGCCGAGCACGTCCGGCGCGCCGGTGGCGTCGTTCGAGGCCGCCTTCGAAGCCGAGCTGGTGAACGAGCTCGGCGACCTCGGCCCGGGACCGACCGCCGGCGGGGGTGATCGCGGTGAGCGCGGCAGCCACCGCGGCGGCGATCGCGGCGGCGATCGCGGCCCGCGCCGTCCTCGTCGGCGGTGAGTGCCCGATATGGAGCGGTACCGAAGCCTGAGGTCCTGTCCCTGAAGCCGGTGGCCGGCGACACCGTGGTGTCGCCGGCCCCGACGCCGCGAGGGCGGCGGTGATCCGTACCGAGTCGCTCGATTGCGGGGCGCGCCTGGTCACCGAGTCGATGGCCGAGGCGCGCTCGGTCACCATCGGGGTGTGGGTGGGGACCGGGTCGCGCGACGAGGACGACGCCCATTCGGGCGCGTCGCACTTCCTCGAGCATCTCCTGTTCAAAGGAACACCCACGTGGAGCGCGGCGGACATCGCCGAGTCGGTCGACGAGATCGGCGGCGACATGAACGCCTTCACCACCAAGGAGTACACGGCGTTCTACATCCGCCTCCTCGCCGACGACCTACCCCTGGGCCTCGACGTGCTGGGGGCCATCATGACCGACCCCGCGCTGCGCGTCGACGACATCGACGCCGAACGCCAGGTGATCCTGGACGAGATCCTGATGCACGCCGACGAGCCCGCCGACTTCGCCGCCGAGCAGTGCACCGCCGCGATGTTTCCCGCCCACTCCCTGGGCCGCGAGGTCCTGGGCAACCCGCACAGTGTCCAGGCACTGGACCAGGTCGAGATCCGCGACTTCTTCGACAGCCATTACCGGGCCGGGAACCTGGTCGTGGCGGCGGCCGGCGACGTCGACCATGAACGCCTGGCCGTCGAGGTGGGCGCCCGGTTCGCGCAACGCGCGGGGGGCTCCTCGCCGGCGCGCCTGGCGCCCGAGGTGCCCGGGGAGCCCCTGACGGTGCACGAGCGCCCGACCGAACAGGTCCACCTGGTCCTCGGCATGCGCGGCCCGGGCCGCCACGCGCCCGAGCGCTGGCCCCTGGCCGTGCTCAACCACGTGCTGGGCGGAGGGATCTCCAGCCGGCTGTTCCAGGAGGTGCGCGAGCGTCGCGGCCTGGCCTACTCCATCTGGTCCGAACGGGTCCACTACGAGGAGGTCGGATCGGTGACGGTGAGCGTGGGCACCGCCCCCGAGCACGCCCGGGAGGTCCTGGCTCTGGTGCACGGCGAACTGGACCGCTTGGGTGAGAGCGGTGTCACGCCCCGGGAGCTGGCGGTGGCCAAGGGGCACCTGCGGGCCGAGACGCTGCTGTCTCTGGAGGACTCCGGCGCAAGGATGAGCCGGATCGGGTCGAGCCTGTTGCTCCACGGCCACGTGCTCGAGGTCGACGACGTCCTGGCGAAGGTGGACGGCGTCACCGTGGACGACGTCGCCGCGGTGGCGGCCACGCTGGCGGGCCAGACGCGCACCCTTTCCGTGGTGGGCCCCTTCGACCCCGGAGCACCTGGTTAGGGTTTGGTGATGTTGCGCGTGGGTGTGCTCGGCGCCGGGGGGCGGATGGGCCGCGAGGTGTGCCGAGCGATCGCCGAAGACCCCGAGCTCGAGCTGGTGGCCGCCGTCGACCCCGCGCTGGCGGGGATCGACCTCCGCCAGGTGACGGGCGTGGACGGCGCCGGTCTGCAGGTGGCCAGCGACGTCGATGACCTGGAGCGGACCGGCGCGCAGGTGGCCGTCGACTTCACCGTGGCCGGGGCTGCGGTGGAGCACATGCGGTGGTGCGCGTCACACGGGGTGCACGCCGTGGTGGGCACCACCGGCATCGGGGACGACGTCCTGGTCGAGCTCTCCACGTCGTTCGAGGGCTCGGCGGCCAACTGCGTCATCGCCGCCAACTTCGCCATCGGAGCCGTGCTCATGATGCGTTTCGCCGAGCTGGCGGCGCCGTTCATGGACGGGGTGGAGATCGTCGAGCTCCACCACGACGGCAAGCTCGATGCGCCCTCGGGAACGGCGCTCGCCACGGCCGAGCGCCTGGGCCGGGCCCGGCGCGCCGCCGGGGGGGAGCGCTTCCCCGCCGACAGGACCGCCGCGGAGGTGGTGGCCGGGGCGCGCGGGGGCGAGGGACCCGAGGGGATCCACATCCACTCCGTTCGCCTTCCGGGCCTGGTGGCGCATCAGGAAGTGCTCTTCGGCGCCGTGGGCCAGAGCCTGGCCATACGCCACGACGCCTATGACCGCACCTCGTTCATGCCCGGGATGATCCTGGCTGTGAAGGCCGTGAGCGACCGGCCCGGCCTCACCGTGGGTCTCGACACCCTCCTCGGATTCTGAGGTCGCGGCGATATCCTTTGTCGGTGGACGGGCCGCGCCAGCGCATCCTCGAGGCCACCTACGCCTGCGTGGCGCGCTGGGGCCTGTCGAAGACGACGGTGGAGGACGCGGCACGCGAGGCCGGGTTGTCGCGCGCCACGGTGTACCGCTACTTCCCCGGGGGCCGTGACGAGCTCATCGACGCCGTGGTGTCGTGGCAGTACCTGCTCTTCTTCGTGCGCCTCTACGAAGAGGTGCACGGCGCCACCTCGCTCGAGGAGGTGCTCGAGCGAGGTCTGGGATTCGCCCGACGGTCCCTGGTGGAGCACGAGGTCCTGCAGAAGGTGCTCGAGACCGAGCCCGACGTGCTCATGCCCAAGCTCACCGTCGAGTCCAAACGGACCGTGGGGCTCATCGCCGGCTTCCTCGTGCCCTACCTGCACGAGCACGGCTTGGCCCCGGGCGTCGAGGTCCACGAGGCCGCCGACTTCCTGGCCCGGATGATCCTGTCCTACATCTCGTCTCCCGGGCACTGGGACCTCGCCGACCCCGAGCAGGTGGCGACGCTGGTGCGCACCGAGCTGCTCGCCGGCGTGGTGGGGGACCTGAAGCCGGCCGTGCCCTGACCCCGGCGCCCTCCGGGCGGCGCCGGCCGTTCGTTGACAATGAGACATCTCGCGCAATACTGTCTCATCGTGGGAGTGGCCCGACTGGAGCTGGTGCGAGGGGCGGGCGCCGACGCCCGGACCCCCGAGCGGGTCGAGAGAGCCCTCCCCGTCCGGGTCCGGGTCATCGACGGCGCCCTGGCCTGCATCGCTCGGCAGGGGATGGCCAAGACCACCCTCGACGACGTGGCCCGCGAGGCCCGCTGCAGCCGGGCCACGGTCTACCGGGCCTTTCCCGGGGGCAAGGACGCCGTGCTCCACGCCGTGGTGGACACCGAGGTGTCGAGGTTCTTCAGCGCGCTGGCGGTGAGCATGGGTGGCGCCGGGGACCTCGAAGACGTGCTGGTGGCCGGGATGACCGAAGCCGCCACCCGGGTCACCGAACACCGCGCCCTGCAGTACCTGCTGGCGTACGAGCCCGAGCCGGTGCTGTCGCAGCTGGCCTTCACCCGCATGGACGAGGTGCTGGCGGTCACGTGCGCCTTCACGACGCCGTTCCTCGGGCGCTGGCTGGACCAACCCGAGTCGAGGCGGGTGGCCGAGTGGGCGGCGCGCATCGTCATCTCGTACCTGGTGTGCCCCGCCGAGGGCGTCCACCTCACCGACGCCGGCCAGGTTCGTCGCCTGGTGCGGTTGTTCGTCCTGCCCGGCATCCGTGCACTTCGCGAGCCCAACGGCGTCGTCCACAGCGCCCGGGCCGCCGGCGGCCGTCGTCGGGCCACCCGATCTGTGCACTCCAACCCGTCCACGTCCACCACCAAGGGGGAAGCGTCATGACTGAGCAGATGCGCGACACGGCCGACATCATCGGCCGCGACGACATCAACGATCTCGAGGCCATCCTCTCGGTCGTGAACACCGACGTGGGCGAAGAGCGCCATGGCGTCCATTCGGTCTACGACACCATCTTCACGTGGGACTACGAGAAGGGCCAGCGACCCAAGCTCGAGAAGCTCTACGAGAAGGCCAAGAAGACCCAGTGGAACGGCCAGACCGACCTTCCCTGGGAGACCGAGGTCGACCAGGAGCGACTGGTGATGGCCAACGCCGTCGCCAACGGCGGCTTCGGGGAGGGCCTCGACGTGAGCGGCACGTCGCTGGCTCGTTGGACCGACAAGGAATGGATCGACTTCGGGGTGCAGAGCCAGAACTGGACGCTGTCGCAGTTCATGCACGGCGAGCAAGGCGCCCTGGTGTGCACGGCCAAGATCGTCGAGTCCGTTCCGTGGATCGACGCCAAGTACTACGCCGCCACCCAGGTGATGGACGAAGCCCGCCACGTCGAGGTCTTTGCCAAGTACCTCGACGACAAGCTGTCGGGCCACTACCCGATCAATGCGCATCTGCGCCTGCTCCTCGACGACATCATCGCCGACAGCCGCTGGGACATGACCTACCTGGGCATGCAGATCATGGTCGAGGGCCTGGCCCTGGCCGCCTTCGGCTTCATGCACCAGATGACGACGGAGCCGCTGCTCAAGCAACTGCTGCGCTACGTCATGTCGGACGAGGCCCGCCATGTGGCCTTCGGTGTGCTCAGCCTGCAGGAGTACTACCAGCAGCTCTCCGCGGCTGAGATCCGCGAGCGCCAGGAGTTCGCCTTCGAGGCGGCCGTGCGTATGCGCGACCGGTTCCTCCAGCAAGAGGTGTGGGATCGCATGGGGGTCAATCCCAAGGAGATCGTGCCCGTGCTCATGCAGGTGCCCGATCGCCAGGTCTTCCAGTCGTTGCTGTTCTCGAAGATCGTGCCGAATTGCAAGAAGCTCGGTCTGCTCGACGCCGCCGACGGCTGGCTGCGGGTCAAATTCACCGAGCTCGGCGTCATCGGCTTCGAGGACTGGACCGACACCGGCGAGGAGTACGACAGCCTCCAGGCCGCCCCCGCCACCGGCGCCGTCGCCTAGTTTTCCTCGTCACGGCCCGACGCCGGGCCCGAGCCTGGCGGCGGGCTAGCCTGACGGCGTGAAGTCGTCACCGGGGCCGGGCCGATTCGGCGCGGTGATCACCGCCATGGTCACGCCGTTCGACGACGCCGGGGAGCTCGACGTCGACGGGGCTGTCACGCTGGCGCGTTGGCTAGCCGGCCACGGCAGCGACGGCCTTGTGGTGGCGGGCACCACCGGCGAGGGCCCCGTCCTTTCCGACGCCGAGCTGGGTCAGCTGTGGCGGGCGGTCTCCGAGGCCGTCACCGTCCCGGTGATCGCGGGGACCGGCTCCAACGACACCCGCCACACCGTGCGGTGCACCAAGCTCGCCCAAGGCGCCGGGGTGGACGGCGCACTGGTGGTGACGCCGTACTACTCGCGGCCCTCGCAGGCCGGCCTGGCCGCGCACTTCCGGGCCGTGGCCGAGGCCACCACCCTCCCGGTCCTGCTCTACGACATCCCGGTACGCGCCGGACGCAAGATCGCCCACGACACCATGGTGCGCCTGGCCCGGGACGTGAAGAACATCGTCGGGGTGAAAGATGCCGCCGGTGACGTGCCCGGCTCGGCCCGGGTCGTGGCCGAGGCCCCGGCGGGCTTCGAGCTCTACAGCGGTGACGACGCCCTGACCCTGCCACTGCTGGCCGTCGGCGCGGTGGGGGCGGTGAGCGTGGCGTCGCACTGGGCCGGTGAGGAGACCAACGACATGGTGGCCGCCTGGTTCAAGGGGGACGTCGAGGGGGCACGGCAGACCAACGCCAGGCTCTTCGAGTCCTACGAGTTCGAGTCGAGCGAGGACTTCCCCAATCCGCTGCCGGCCAAGGCCGCGTGCCGAGTGCTCGGCCTGCCCGCCGGCCAGTGCCGATTGCCCCTGGGCCCCGCCCCGCTCGAGCTCGAGCACAGCGCCCGGGCGGTGCTCGGAAACCTGGGGCGCGACGTGTCCGCCGTTGCCGGGGCGCGCGCAGGCGGGTCGCTTGCCTGATCCGGTCCGCATCGTCTTTCTCGGCGGTCTCGGGGAGATCGGCCGGAACTGTGCGTGTCTCGAGCTCGGCGGCCGCATCGTGGTCCTCGACTGCGGGATCATGTTCCCCGAGCCCGACATGCCCGGGATCGACCTGGTGCTCCCGGACTTCTCGTATCTGCGCGAGCACGCCGACGCCGTCGAGGCCGTCGTGCTCACCCACGGCCACGAGGACCACACCGGTGGCCTCGCCTTCTTGTTGCGGGACCTGTCGGTTCCCGTGTACGGCTCGGCTCTCACCCTGGGACTGGCCCGCAACCGCGTCGAGGAGGCGGGCCTGGGCGACCGGGCGAAGTTCGTCGAGGTGGCCGACGGCGAACGCCGCCCCATCGGTCCTTTCGAGGTCGAGTTCATTCCCGTCACCCATTCCGTCCCGCACGGGTTCGCCACCGCCTTCCACACTCCCCAGGGCGTGATCCTGCACTCGGGAGACTTCAAGATCGACCTGACCCCGGTGGACGGTCGGCTCACCGACCTCGCCCGCATCGGGACGCTGGCGGCGGGCCCGGGCATACGCCTGCTCATGTCGGACTCGACCAATGCCGAGGAGCCCGGGTTCACCGATTCCGAGTCCCAGGTGGGCGCCACCTTGCGCCGCCTCTTCGCCGTCCATGCCGGGCGTCGCCTGATCGTGACGTGCTTCGCCAGTCACATCCACCGGGTGCAGCAGGTGGCCGACGCCGCCATCGCCAACGGAAGGAAGGTGGCCACGCTCGGCCGCTCCATGGCCAAGAACGTCGAGCTGGCCCGTCGGCTCGGCCTTCTCGACCTCGCTCCCGAGCATGTCATCGACGTGGAACAGGTCGACGACATGGACCCGGGCAAGGTGTGTGTGATCTCCACGGGATCCCAAGGCGAGCCCCTGTCGGCCCTTTCGCTCATGGCGGCGGGGGAGAGCAAGTGGCTGCATCTGCGGCCCGAGGACGTGGTGGTGATCAGCGCCCATCCCATCCCCGGCAACGAATGGGCCGTGGGCCGCGTCATCGACGGCCTGTACCGGCGCGGCGCCGAGGTGATCCACACCGGCGTGGAGCCCGTGCACGTCAGCGGGCACGCCCGCCAGGGCGAGCTCATGGTCCTGCTCTCGGTGGCCCGGCCGGAGTGGTTCATCCCGGTCCACGGCGAGTACCGGCATCTCGTGAACCACATCGAGCTGGCCACCCGCATGGGGGTGCACGAGGACAAGGCCCTGCTGTGCGAGGACGGCGACTCGGTGGTGCTCGGCGACAACGGACTGCGCCACGGCGACTCGGTGCCGGCCGGGTTCCTCTACGTCGACGGCACCGTCGGCGATGTTGGACACGGGGTCCTGCGCGACCGGCGCGTGCTGGCCGAAGAGGGAGTGGTCGTGGTGGTGGCCACCGTCGACCCCCACGCCGGTGAGGTCGTGAGCGACCCGGAGATCGTGACCCGGGGCTGGATCCATGCGCCCGAGGCCGAGGCCCTGCTGGGCGAGGCCAGCGACGTCGTGCGGGATGCGCTGGAAAAGGCGCTGGCCGAGGGGGCGACCGATCAGGAGTCGCTGCGGCGCCATGCGCGCAAGGCCCTGGGCCGGCTGGTGGGGGAGCGCACCCGGCGCCGGCCCATGATCGTCCCCGTCGTCGTCACCGTCTGACCTGGTCAGGGGGGTCCGGGGCGGCTCCCCTGGACCGGGCCGCCCCCCGCCCGGTCCTCGGCCGGGGCTGGGGTGGCTGTTAGCGTTGGGGCCATTGTGGTGACGACGAAGCGCCGTCCGGTAGGCGCACGCCCCTCCTCCCGGTCGGCACCCGGCAGGCGCCGGAGCAAGGCCAAAGGCCGCGCCCGCGCCACGCGTCCGCCCCGCGCCTGACCACGGGGCGTCGTCGCAAGCCGGGAAACCGGGCGCGGCGCTCGAGGTGGTTGGCCTCCGCGCTGGCGGTGCTCGAGGGCCACGTCGAAGACGCCTGGGGAATCGGGCTGGGCACGGCCGGGATCCTCGGCGCGCTGGCGCTCTACGTGAACGCCCTGGGCCCGGTGGGCCACGGGGCGCGTCACGGCCTCGGGCTGGTGCTCGGGGTGGGGCGCTTCCTGGTCCCCCCGGCGCTCGCCGCCGCCGGGGCCATGCTCATCGCCGGCCGTCCCCGGCACGAACCGGCTCGTGCCGGCGTGGGGCTGGCGCTCGTGCTGGGATCGGCGGCGGGGCTCGCCGCGCTGGCCGGCGGTGCGCCCCGTCTCACGGCGTCGTCCTCACGCCTGGCCGGTGCCGGGGGAGTCATCGGCGCCGTCATCGGGAATCCGCTGCGGTCGGGCCTCGGGGACTGGGGCGCGTCGGTGGTGCTGGTGGCCTCGGTGACGCTGGCCTTGGTGCTGTTCACCGGGGTGACGCTGCGCGTCGCGGTGGGCGCCATGGCGCACATGGGCGGGGCGGTGTGGACGTGGGCGTTTGCCCGCCACGACGACGAGACCGACGCCGACGACGCCGACGCCGGGTTCGAGGGCGACGACCCCGGCGAGGCGCCGGTCGGGGCCACCCGGGGCGCGGCGCCGAGCGCCCGACGCTGTTCGACCTCGACCACGCGCTCTCCCCCGAGCGTCCCGCCCCCATTGCCGAGCCCGAGCCCGAGCTGCCGGAGCCCGTCGACGCCCGGGTCGACGCCGGTCGGGGCGACGGTGACGGCGACGGTGCATCGGCGAGCTCGCCCCTGTCGGCGGCGCGGGCCGCGGGGCAGGGGGGGACGCTCTCCATGGAAGCGGGAGGGGGGACCGGACAGTGGCGCCTGCCCCCCCTCAAGCTGCTGTCGCGCTCCAAGCCTCAGGAGCTCGACCAGGCCGAGATCAGCGCGGCCGGCCGAGCCCTGGTCAGCGCCCTGGCCGCCCACGGGGTGGAGACCCGGTTGCTGGGGCACACCGTCGGTCCCACCGTGACGCGCTTCGAGCTCGAGCTCGGTCCCGGGGTGAAGGTGGCCCGGGTCACGAGCCTGGCCAAGGACATCGCCTACGCCATGGCTTCGCCCGACGTCCGCATCCTGGCGCCCATCCCCGGCAAGTCGGCGATCGGCATCGAAGTCCCCAACCGCATGCGCCAGCTCGTCACCTTGGGCGACGTCCTGGCTTCGGAGGAAGCCCGCAACGCCACCCACCCCCTCGAGGTGGCCCTCGGGCGCGACATCGCCGGACGCCCGGTGATCGTCAACCTGGCCGACATGCCCCACATCTTGATCTCGGGCGCTACCGGGGCGGGCAAGTCCTCGTGCATCAACTCCGTGCTCACCTCGATCATGATGCGGGCCACACCCGAGGAGCTCCGCCTGATCCTCGTCGATCCCAAGCGGGTCGAGCTCGGTCAGTACAACGGTCTGCCGCACTTGCTGACGCAAGTGGTGGTGGACCCGAAGAAAGCGGCCAACGCGCTGTCGTGGGCGGTCACCGAGATGGAGCGCCGCTACGACGTGCTCGCCGAGGCCGGCATGCGCGACATCACGGGATACAACGCGGCGGTGGACTCGGGCGAGCTCGACGACTCGGCGCCGCTCGACGCCGAGGGCGAAGCCGACATCGAAGCCGACGAGGACGACACCCCGGACGGCGACCCCGACGTCGCCGACCGCGTGGCGGCCCGTGTGGCGGAGTCGCGCGCCGCGGTGACGCCGACCGTGCACCGCGAGCGCCTGCCGTTCATCCTCATCGTGGTGGACGAGCTCAACGACTTGATGATGGTGGCGGCGCGCGACGTCGAGGAGTCGGTGTGCCGGATCGCCCAGATGGCGCGTGCCGTGGGCATCCACCTCGTGCTCGCCACGCAGCGCCCGTCGGTCGACGTGATCACGGGGGTGATCAAGGCGAACGTCCCCTCTCGCCTGGCGTTCTCGGTCTCCTCCCTCGCCGACAGCCGGGTCATCCTCGACCAGCCGGGGGCCGAACGCCTCATCGGTAAGGGTGACATGCTCCTGCTCACGGCGTCGTCGTCGGTGGCACGCCGGATCCAGGGCCCGTGGGTGGCCGAGAACGAGGTGCGGACGGTGGTCGCCCACTGGCGGCGCCAGCGCGGACCCGAGTACATCTCCGGTATCGCCGGCGACGACGGTTCGAGCCGCGCCGGGGACACGCTCGATGACGACGACGAATTGCTCCCCGCGGCCATGGAGCTCGTCGTTCGATCTCAGCTAGGGTCCACGTCGATGTTGCAGCGCAAGCTCCGGGTCGGCTTCTCGAGGGCGGGACGCCTCATGGATCTTCTCGAGCGCCGGGGGGTGGTCGCCGCCTCGGAGGGCTCGAAGGCCCGTGCCGTGCTCATGACACCCGAAGAGCTCGAACAGCTACCCGACCGGTAGCCGTGGTGATCCGACACCGAGGTCGGCACAGCCGGGGGGCGAGCTCCGACGCCCCCGAAGACGTCCCCACCCCCGAGGGGTCGACGGGTGCTGTCCCCGGCGCCGGTGGTGATGTGCTGTCTCAGTCGTCGGCCCCGGCCGCCAACGCCGCACCGGAGCTCTCCGAGGTCGCCGTGAACGGCGTCGCCGTTCCCGGCGGGACCCTGGCCGGGGCGACGGTGGCGGCCGTCCTCGACATCGCACCGGACCGGCTGTCGGTGGCCGAGGTCACGCCCGCTCCGGCCACCGTCATCGCCCACCACGGGCCCCACCACGGGGCGCATCTGGCGGCGCCGCCCGAGCCCGAGCCCCAAAGGCGCCGACGGTGGCCCTGGGTGGCGCTGGCGGTCGCCGTGGTGGCGGTCGCCGGGTTGGGGCTTCAGCTGGCCCGCCCCGTTCCGACCCTGGCGGTGCGTCGAGCGGCGCTCGTCGCCTCGCCCGTGGCCGGCGTCACGCCGGCACTGCCGTGGCCGGCGACCGGGGAGGCGGCCGTGGCCGTGCCCCAGCTCGGAGTCGACGTGGAACCCGGTCCCCAGGCGCCGGTGCCGATCGCCAGCCTGACCAAGATCATGACCGCCTACCTGTCCCTGCGCGACCACCCCCTGGGCGTGGACGAGCCGGGGCCGATGGTGGTCATGACGGCTGCTGACGAGGCCGAGGCCATCGCCGAATCGGCCGACGGTGCGACCAACGTCCCGGTCCAAGCCGGGGAGAGGCTGAGCGAGCGCCAACTGCTCGACGGCTTGCTCGTCCACTCGGCCAACAACCTGGCCGACACGTTGGCGCGTTGGGACGCCGGCACGGTCCCGGCCTTCGTGGCCAAGATGAACACCGCCGCCGCCGCCCTGGGAATGGCCCATACCCACTACGCGGACGCCAGTGGCCTCGACCCCGCCACGGTGGGCACGGCCGGCGACGAGTTACGCGTCACCGAGGCCGCCATGGCCATTCCCGTGTTCGCGGCCGTCGTGGCGCAACCATCGGTGTCGTTGCCCATTGCCGGCGTGCTCGAGAATTACGTGAAGTCGGTGGGGACCGACGGCATCGTCGGCGTGAAGTCCGGGTTCACGCAGGCCGCCATGGGGTGTCTGGTGCTGGCCGGATTGCGGACCGTGTCCGGGCACCGGGTCCTCGTGCTGGCGGCGGTCACCGGACAGCCGGGCGACGACCCCCTCGACACCGCCAACCAGGTCGACGAGCAGTTGATCGACGCCGTGGCGACGGGGTTGCGCCGCGTCCCGGTGACGTCGGCCGGCGTCCGGGTGGCGAGCGTGACGGTCCCGTGGTCGCATCAGAGGGTGCCGGTGATCGCCGCCCGCCCCGTGTCCTTGCTGGCGTGGCCGGGCCAGGTACCGCGCCTGGCCATCACCACCCGGTCGTTGCGCGTCGGCATGCGGGCAGGGACCAGGGTGGGGATCTTGTCGGTGTCGGTCGACCGCGAGCGGGTCGTGGTGCCGGTGCGGGTGTCGGGCGATCTGATCGGTCCCAGCATGACCTGGCGCCTGGCGCGTTCCTGAGCCGGGCACCGGGGCGGCCGGGGGACGGCACTACCCTGGCGCCCATGCGCGCACGGGCCCCCGCCTCGGCGGCCAACCTCGGCCCCGGCTTCGACG
Source organism: uncultured Acidimicrobiales bacterium (assembly GCA_963731665.1). Lineage (GTDB taxonomy): Bacteria > Actinomycetota > Acidimicrobiia > Acidimicrobiales > UBA8190 > Chersky-840. Next base: position 76,637 of record CAVSWP010000013.1, read on the forward strand.
TCCTGGCGGTGGCCCTCGACCTCTACCTCGAAGTCGAGGTGGAGCCGGCTCCCCGCCTGGCGGTGCGGTCCGAGGGCGAGGGAGCGGACCTCGAAGAAGACGACATGCACCTGGCGGCGCGTGTGGCCATCGAGGTGGCAGGCCACGACCGGCTGGCCGTCACGGTGCGCTCGGCGATCCCGGTGGCTCGTGGCCTGGGGTCCTCGGCCGCACTGGCCGTGGCGGCGGCGGCCGCCGCGGGCTCGAAGGATCCCTTGGGGGTCGCCGCCCGTATCGACGGGCACCCCGAGAACGCCGCCGCCTCGGTGGTGGGTGGCCTGGTCGCCGCCACGCTGGTGCGGGGGGCCGTGCGGGCGGTGCGCATGCCCCTCGATTCCGGCCTCGCCTTCGTAGCCATGGTGCCCGACCGCCCCCTGCCCACCGCCAAGGCGCGCCAGGTCCTGCCCCAGAAGGTCAGCCGGAGCGACGCCACCTTCAACCTGGGCCGCCTGTCGGTGCTCCTGGCCGGGCTGGCTGATCGTTCTCTGTTGATCCGGGAGGCGACCGAGGACCGTCTGCACCAGGACTACCGCAGCCCCATGTTCCCCGAGGCCCCTCAGCTGCTGGCGCGCCTGGTGAGCGCGGGGGCCCTGGCGTCGTGCTGGTCCGGGGCGGGGCCCACCCTGCTCGGGATCTGCGAGAGCGAGATGGGCGAGCAGGTGCGGGCGAGCGCGCAGCGGTCCATGGAGGAGACCGGCGTCCCCGGGCGGGCGCTGCTGCTGCGCCCCGACATCGAGGGCCTCGTGGTCGAGGAGTCCTACCCGTGACCCGCACCTTCCACATCCGCACCTTCGGGTGCCAGATGAACGTGCACGACTCCGAGCGCCTGGCGGGACTCCTGATCGCCGACGGGCTGGAGCCCACCGACGACGTCGAGCATGCGGACGTGGTGCTGCTCAACACGTGTTGCATCCGGGAGAACGCCGACAACAAGCTCTACGGGTACCTGGGGTGGCTCAAGTCCTTGCGCGACAGCCGGCCGGGGATGCAGATCGCCGTGGGGGGCTGCCTGGCCCAGAACGACCGCGACTCGGTGCGGGCGCGCGCCGGCCACGTCGACGTGGTGTTCGGGACGCACAACCTGACGCGGGCCCCGGCACTGCTGCGCCAGGCCGCCAGCGAGGGCCCAGTGGTGGAGATCCTCGACGCCCCCGCGGCCGGGAACGGGCAATCCCTCCCCCTGGCGTTGTCAGCTGCCCGCGAGCTCCCCTACGCGGCGTGGGTCACCATCCAGATGGGGTGCGACAACTCGTGCGCCTTCTGCATCGTGCCGCACGTGCGCGGTCCCGAGGCGAGCAGGCCCTTCGCCGACCTGGTGGCCGAGGTCGTGGGCCTGAGCGCACGCGGGGTCACCGAGGTGACCCTGCTCGGACAGAACGTCAACTCCTACGGTCGCGACCTCACCCGGCGCCGGCCGTTGTTCGCGTCACTGCTCCGGGCGGTGGGAGCCGTCGAAGGGATCCGGCGGGTGCGCTTCACGAGCCCGCACCCCAAGGACCTCCGGCCCGAGACCATCGAAGCCATGGCCGAGACACCGGCGGTGTGCGAGCACCTCCATCTGCCGCTGCAATCGGGCAGCGACCGCGTGCTCAGCGCCATGCGCCGGGGGTACCGGGCCGAGCGCTACCTGCAGCGCCTGGCGGCGGCGCGCGCCGCCATCGATGATCTGGCGGTCACCACGGACATCATCGTCGGCTTCCCGGGCGAGACCGACCCCGACTTCGAACGGACGCTCGAGGTGGCGGCCGAGGCGAGCTACGACAGCGCCTACACGTTCATCTTCTCTCCCCGGCCGGGGACCGCGGCGGCGGCGATGGCGGCCGAGTTCGTGCCCGAGGAGGTAGTGGCCGAGCGCTTCGAACGCCTCCGGCTCGTGGTGGAGCGCTCCGCCCTGGTCCGCCACCGCGCCCGCATCGGTCGTGTCGAGGAGGTCATGGTGGAAGGGCCGAGCACACGGGATCCCGAGATGCTCACTGGCCGGACCCGGCAGAACAAGCTCGTGCATTTCCCTCCGCCCGCCACCGAGGCACCTGGGCCGGGGGCCTACGCCGAGGTCCGGGTCACCGACGCCGCACCGCATCACCTGCGCGGCGAGCTGGTGCGTGTCACCGCCCCGGCCCGCACCCGCACTCGCACCCGTATTCCGGTCTCGGCACGGTAGGGCTCGTCCACCGCCACCCCATGCCTGGTCATGTCGCGCTGGTGGGGCCGACGGCGTCGGGCAAGTCGGCGCTGGCCCTGGCGCTGGCGCGCCGGCGACCGGATGCTGAGCTGGTGTCGGTCGACTCGATGTGCGTCTACCGTCACATGGACATCGGTACGGCCAAGCCCAGTGCCGCCGAGCGGGTCGAGGTGCCCTACCACCTCCTGGACCTGGTCGACCCCGACGAGGAGTTCACCCTCGGCCGGTTCCAGGCCGAGGCGCGTGGCGCGCTCGAGGGCATCGAGACCCGACACCGGCGCGCCCTGCTCGTCGGGGGCACGGGGCTCTATCTCAGAGCGGTGGTGGACCGGCTGTCGGTGCCGGGGAGATTCCCCGCCGTCGCCGGCGCGCTCGAGGTGGAGGCGCAGACCCCGGGGGGCACCGAGCGTCTGCACGCCCGCCTGGCCGCGCTCGACCCCACGGCGGCGGCCCGGATGGAGCCGACCAACCAACGCCGGGTGGTGCGGGCCCTCGAGGTGACGCTGGGCTCGGGCCGGCCGTTCTCGTCGTTCGGCCCCGGCCTCGATGCCTACCCGCCGACGCCGTTCACCCTCGTCGGCATCCGCTTCGACGCGGCTGTCCACGACGCCATGATCGACGAGCGCTTCGACCGGCTGCTGGACGCCGGTTTCGTCGACGAGGTACGCGGCCTCGCCCGCCGGCCCGAAGGGTTGTCGCGCACCGCCCGGCAGGCGCTCGGGTACCGGGAACTGCTCGCCCACGTGGAACGGGGGGTCCCCCTGGACCACGCCGTGGACGAGGCCAAGCGCCGGACCCGGGCCTTCGCCCGGCGGCAATGGGCGTGGTTCCGGCGCGACCCGCGCATTGCCTGGCTCGATCCCTCTCACGACCAGCTCGAGCAACTCCTCGAGGCCTGGGACGGGGCCGCGTCGGTCGACGCCGTCTCGGGCGCAGGCGCCGGCGGCGAGGTGGGAGACTGAGTCGATGAACTCCCGGGGCGCCCTTCGCCTTTCGAAGCACCACGGCGCCGGGAACGACTTCCTGGTGCTGCTCGACCCCGACGACCGCCGGCCCCTGTCGGCGGCGGAGGCGCGCCTGTTGTGCGACCGGCACCGGGGGATCGGCGCCGACGGTGTGCTGCGAGCCATGACGGGAAGCGGCGCGGCGGCGCTCGCGATGGACCTCCGCAATGCCGATGGCGGTGTGGCCGAGATGAGCGGCAACGGGATTCGCTGCTTGGTGCAAGCGGCGGTGGACGCCGGCATGGTGCGGGCCGGGGTCGTCGCCGTGCAGACGCTCGGCGGGTTGCGCTCGGTGGAGTACGAACCCGGTCCCGAGACGGGCCTGGGCTACGGGCGGGTGGGCATGGGCCACGCCGTACTGGGCCCCGATCTCGGCCAAGACGTCCCCCCCGGGGCCCGTTGGGGCCAGCGCGTCGACATGGGCAACCCCCACGTCGTGCTGTTCGGCGCCGTCGTCGAGGACGACGTGGTGCGCAGCGAGGGCAACCGGCTGGAGCGTTCGGTCGCGGGAGGCGCCAACGTGGAATTCGCCTGGCCGGGCCCGGGAGCGGGGGAGCTCACCCTCCGGGTGTGGGAGCGCGGTGTCGGAGAGACACTGGCGTGTGGCACGGGTGCCTGTGCGGTGGCCGCCGCCGCCCACGCCCACCACGACGCCGGCGCCCGGGTGCGGGTCCACAATCCCGGCGGCCCCCTCGACGTCGAGCTCGGTGACGCCGGCATCGTTCTGGCCGGCCCGACGCAGAAGGTGGGCGACGTCACGGTGGACGAGGCCGTGCTGGAGGCGATGGTCAAGGGGGCCCACGCCGTCTCTGATGCCCTTTCGACCGAGGTGGCGACTCGACAGTGACGCTCATCGAGCGCAGGTTCCAGGAGCGCATCGTGCTCGTGGGCGTGGTGTTCCCGTGGACCTCGGCGGACTCGGTCGACGCCGATCTCGACGAGCTCGCCCTGCTCGTGAACACCGCCGGCGCGGTGGTGGTGGGGCGCGAGGTCCAGCGCCGTGACCGTCCCGACCCCGCCACGTTCGTGGGACGGGGCAAGGCCCAGGAGCTCCACGAGCTGTCCGAAGCTCTGGACTCCGACACCGTGGTCTTCGACGACGAGCTCTCACCCGCCCAGCAGCGCAACCTCGAGAAGATCCTGGGACGGACCGCCATCGACAGGACGGCGGTGATCCTCGACATCTTCGCCCAGAACGCCCGTTCTCAGGAGGGTAAGGCGCAGGTGGAGCTGGCTCTGTTGCGCTACCGGCTGCCGCGACTGCGCGGCAAGGGTCTGACGTTGTCCCAACAGGCCGGGGGCATCGGGACGCGGGGACCGGGTGAGACCCAACTCGAGGTGGACCGCCGCCGCCTGTTGCGCCGCATGACGCGCCTCGAAGCCGACCTCAAGCAGGTGTCGGCGACGCGACGCACCCAGAGGCGCTCGCGCCAGCGATCGCGCCAACGCGTCGTCAGCCTGGTGGGGTACACCAACGCCGGCAAGTCCACACTGCTCAACCGGCTGACCGATGCCGGGGTACTCGTCGAGAACCGCCTGTTCTCGACGCTCGACCCTCGCACGCGCCGCCTGGCGCTCCCGGGTGGGGAGACGGTGCTCGTCTCGGACACCGTCGGGTTCGTCCGCAAGCTCCCGCACCAACTGGTCGAGGCCTTCCGGTCCACCCTGGAGGAGGTCAGGGAGACCGACCTCCTGGTGCACGTGGTGGACGCGTCGGCTCCCGAGCCCGAGATGCAGATCGAAGCGGTGCGCACCGTCCTCGACGAGATCGACGCCGGGGCGGTCCCCGAGCTTCTGGTGGTGAACAAGGCCGATCGTGCCCCGCGCCCCGCCGCCCGGCTGGCGGACGCCCACGAGGGCGCGGTGGTGGTGTCGGCCCTGACCGGGGAGGGTGTCGACGACCTGTTGCGGGCCATGGGGGACCACCTGCGCAGCGCGGACCGGGTGGTGGAGCTCGTCGTTCCCTTCGAACGGGGTGACGTCCTGGCCGCCGTGCACCGCGAGGGCGAGGTGGTCGACGAGTCCCACAGTGAGGGAGCCACCGTGGTCCACGTGGTCCTCGACGACGCCGGCCGGGCCCGGTTCCGGGAATTCGTGGCGTCGTGAGCTCGGCCGGCGCGGACGTGGGCTTCTCGCCCCCGCCCTATCCCTATGACCGCCTGGCGGCGGCGGTGCAGACCGCGGCCGCGCATCCCGGAGGAGTCGTGGACCTGTCGGTGGGGACACCGTGTGACGCTCCTCCCGCCGCCGTGGTCGCCGCGCTGAGCACGTCCGGGACCGAGCGGGGATACCCACCGTCGTTCGGCAGCGCCCGTCTGCTGGAGGCGGCCACGGGGTGGATGCGACGACGCTTCGGGGTGTCGCTCGACGTGTCGCAGCTGCGGGCCTGCGTGGGAACCAAGGAGTTCGTGGCCACCTCGGCGTGGTTCCTGCGCCTGCGCGCCCCCCGTCGGGACACGGTCCTGGCACCGGCGACGGCGTATCCGACCTACGCCATGGGAGCCCGCCTGGCGGGCTGCCGGTTGGTGGAGGTGCCGGCCGCCGCGGACGGAAGCCTCGAGCTCTCCGCCGTCGACGACGGTGACGCCGAACGGGCGTTGGCCCTGTGGGTCAACAGCCCCTCCAACCCGACCGGGGCCCTCAGCGACCTGGACGCGGCGGCAGCCTGGGGGAGGGCCCGGGCAGTCCCGGTCCTGTCCGACGAGTGCTACGCCGAGTTCACGTGGCGGGGGGCGCCCACGAGCGTGGTGCAGTCCGGGACCCCGGGTGTGCTGGCCGTGCACTCGCTGTCGAAGCGCTCCAACCTGGCGGGCCTGCGCGTCGGCTTCTACGCCGGGGACGCCGAGCTGGTCGAATACTTCGGGGAGGTCCGCAAGCACGCCGGGCTCATGGTGCCCGGGCCGGTGCAGGTCGCCGCCGCGCTGGCGTGGGAAGACGACGTGCACGTTGCCGAGCAACGCGAACGATATCGCCGCCGCTTGGCTCGCCTGGCCGAGATCCTCCAGGACGCGGGCCTGGCGGCCCGAGTCCCCGACGGTGGTTTCTACCTGTGGGTGCCCGTGCCCGACTGGGCTCGGGAGTTGGGCGCGGTCGAGGGGCGCCCCGGCGCATGGGTGCTGACGACGGCGCTCGCCGAGGTCGCCGGGATGCTCGTGAGCCCTGGGGAGTTCTACGGGCGCTCGGCCACCGACTTCGTACGGGTGGCCGCCGTCCAACCCGACGAACGCATCGAGTTGGTGGCCACGCGCCTGGCGGCGTCGCACCATCCCCATCTCCGCCACGCGACGCCGGGACCGGCTGAGGAGGGTCCCGGGCGCAATGGCGCGGGCCGGTAACCTCGGACGATGGCCGACCTGCCGTCTCAGATCGAAGAGCTGTGGTCGCGCGTGGGCGAGCTCGGCCCCACCGACACCGACGCGCTGGCGGTGGTCACCCAGGCTCTGGACCTGCTCGACCGCGGAGAGGCCCGGGTGGCAGAGGTGGACGGCTCCACGGGGGACGTCGTGGTCCACCGGTGGCTCAAGACCGCCATCCTGTTGCTGTTTCGACTGCGGGCCATGGAGACCGGGGAGCTGGGGCCCATGGAGTTCCACGACAAGCTGCCGCTCAAGACCGGGTACGAGGCGGCGGGCGTACGGGTGGTGCCCGGCGCATCGGCGCGCTGGGGGTCGTTTCTCGACCGCGGCGTCATCCTCATGCCGAGCTACGTCAACATCGGGGCGCGGGTGGGCGCCGACACCATGGTCGACACCTGGGCGACGGTGGGCTCGTGCGCGCAGATCGGGGCTCGGGTCCACCTGTCGGGGGGAGTGGGCATCGGCGGTGTGCTCGAGCCTCCCAACGCCGCGCCCGTCATGGTGGGCGACGACGCCAACATCGGGAGCCGCTGCATGGTGACCCAGGGTGCCCGGGTGGGGGAGGGGTCCGTCCTCGGTGAAGGCGTGATCCTCAATCCGAGCATTCCCGTCATCGACGCCTCCACCGGCAAGGAGCTCGGACGGGGAGTCGTGCCGCCCTGGAGTGTCGCCATCGGCGCATCCCGTCGGCGCGAGTTCGCCGGCGGTGAGTTCTTCTTGCCCTGCGTGCTCGTGGTCAAGCAGCTCGAGCCCGGCGAGCGCCACGACAAGGCCCAGCTCGAGGCGGCCCTGCGCGAACACCAGATCGGCCCTTGAGCCCTCGTCGCGTGCGCCCGACGTGACCGACCTGTTGGCCCTGACCGCCGAGCTCGTCGCCATCCCCTCGGTCAGCCATCACGAATCGGCCCTGGCCGATCGGGTGGAGGCCGAGCTGCGCGCCGTCGACCATCTCGAGGTCCTGCGACTCGGTGACTCGGTGGTGGCCCGCACCCGGTTGGGCCGTGACCGGCGCGTCGTGCTCGCCGGCCACCTCGACACCGTGCCTCCGTTCGGCGACGCCGGGGGTCGTCTCGAAGGAGACACCGTGTGGGGTCTGGGGGCCGTGGACATGAAAGGCGGCCTGGCCGTGCTGCTGGACCTGGCCACGACGCTCTCGGCCCCCGCCCTGGACGTGACCTACGTGCTGTACGCGTGCGAGGAGGTGGCGCACGAGCACAACGCGCTGGCCCGACTGGCCACGACGCGCCCCGACCTTCTCGCCGCCGACGCCGCCGTGCTCGGCGAGCCCACCGCCGGCGTGGTCGAGGCGGGCTGTCAGGGGACCATACGGGCGGTGGTGAGCACGGGGGGTCGTCGGGCTCACACGGCCAGGCCGTGGATGGGGCTCAATGCGGTTCACCGAATGGCCCCGGTCCTGGGCGTGCTGCAGTGCTACGTGCCGCGTGGCGTCGTGATCGACGGCTGTGAGTACACCGAGCAGCTCCAGGCGGTGGGCATCGACGGCGGCGTCGCCGCCAACGTGGTCCCCGACCGGGCGGCGCTCACAATTAATTACCGCTTCGCTCCCGACGCCGACACCGCCTCGGCCCAGCGCACGCTCCGGTCCCTGTTCGATTCGGTGCTCGACCCCTCCGCCGGTGACGCGTTCGACATCGTCGACGCCGCCTCGGGGGCCCCACCGGCGCTGGGCCATCCCGTGCTGGGCGCCCTGGTGGCGGCCAGCGGTGCGCCGGCCCGGGCCAAGCTGGGGTGGACCGACGTCTCCACTTTCGCCGCCATCGGGGTGCCCGCCACCAATTTCGGCCCCGGGGACCCCCTGCTGGCCCATACGTCGGACGAGCACGTGTCGCGCCCCGAGCTCGAACGGGTGAGAGACGTCCTGGCCTCCGTACTCTTGACCGGCTGATTCCCGGCCGCAGGCCGGCGCGGTCAGAGCCGGCGCAAGACGGTGACCACGCGCCCGTAGATGGTCACGTCGTCGGGTGCGAACTCCATGGGGGACATGGCGTCGTTGGCGGGGGAGAGCACCACCTTCCCCCGGCGCCGCGAGAAGGTCTTGACGGTGCCCTCCTCCCCCGGGATCCCGGCCACCACCACCTCGCCGTTCTCGGCGTCGGGTTGCTGGCGGACCACCACGTAGTCACCGTCGAAGATCCCCGCCTCGATCATGGAGTCGCCGCGCACCCGGAGCATGAACACCGATCCCGAGCCCGTGAAGTCCTCGGGGAGGGGCAGCAGCTCCTCGACGTTCTCGCTGGCGAGGACACCGGTGCCGGCGGCCACGTCGCCGAGTAGTGGCACGTGGCGGACGGGGCTCGCCGCCATGGCCGCTCGGGAGGAGGGGTCGAATCGCACCTCCATGGCCCGCGGCTTGGTCGGGTCGCGACGCAGGTACCCCTCGCGCTGGAGCACCGCCAGGTGCGCATGCACCGTCGACGACGACGTCAGCCCGACGGCCTCGCCGATCTCCCGGACCGAGGGCGGGTAGCCCTGTTCGCGCAGGCTGTCGCCGATGAACTCCAGGATCTCGAGCCGCTTGCCCGTCAACGCCTCGGCCATGTCGCTCTCCTCGCCCCGGTCCGCCGCCGGTGGGGGTGGCGCCCTGGCCGCGCCCCTGCGGGGGCTCGACGGAGGCGAACACCAGTTCGTGACACGGTAGCCCCGCCGGGGACCGGAATCAAACACCTGTTCGTAACGGGCTTCCCCGGGAGGGCCCCCGCCGGTGTCACACCCTCCTGCGATCCTCTGGCCATGGACGGCGACGCACCCTTCCGGGCGAACCTGGGCGGGCTTGACACGAACACCTGTTCGTGCTGTGATGAGGGTGTGGCGAACACCTGTTCGACTCGACGGCGCGGGGGGCAGGGCTGATGGCCGTCGCCCTCTCGCCCATCCCGTCCCGACGCAGGAGCCGCCGCCCGGAGTCGTTGCGTCTGGTGACCCCGGTCCGTCCGGCCCCCGGGGGCGCCGAGCCCTCCCGGCTTCTTCCCCAGTCCGAGCCCGACCGTCGTTGCCATCAGGCACGTCCCACGCGCGCCGGGTGCGACACCGAAGGGCGGACGACCCACCCCAGCGCAGCGGTGCGCCGCCGGCGGGTCCTGCTCGGAACGGTGGCGGCGGGCTTGCTCGTCGCCCTCGCCCTCCCGTGGGGCGGGACCCGGGGCCCCCTCGCCACCCCCGGTCCCGCCCTGGCGGGGGAGGTGATCGCCCACCATGCGCGCTACGACGTCCGTCCGGGGGACACGCTGTGGTCGATCGCAGTCCGGCTCGATCCCAGCGGCGACCCCCGACCGGTCGTGGCGCAGCTCGCGGCGCAGATCGGGAGCGGAACCGTCGTCCCCGGGGAGCAGCTGACCCTTCCCTGACGTCGTGGAGAGGGGCACTACGGTTGGGCCCGGTGCGGTGCCCGTGGTGTCAAAGCCTGGAGGACAAGGTCGTCGATTCGCGCCTGGCCGAGGACGGCGTGGCCATCCGCCGGCGCCGCGAATGCCTGTCGTGCAACCGTCGCTTCACCACCTACGAGCGCCTCGAAGAGGCCCCGTTGTGGGTGGTCAAGCGGGCCGGGCAGCGAGAGCCCTTCGACCGCTCCAAGGTCGTGTCGGGGGTGAGGGCGGCCACGAAGAACCGACCCGTGACCGAGGAGCGCCTGGAGGAGATCGCCCAGCAGGTCGAGGAAGCGCTGCGGGGGGAGGGGGCCGAGGTGTCGAGCCAACAGATCGGCGTCGCCGTCCTCGAACGCCTGCGCGACGTCGACGACGTGGCATATCTCCGCTTTGCCTCGGTATACAAGGGTTTCGAGGACCTCGGCGACTTCCAACGTGAGGTGGGGTTGCTCACCAAGACGACCGAGCCCAAACGGAGAGCCTGACGGCGGTGGCGGAGTTGCTCGACGGCGTCCCCGACAGGGTGCTGGCGGTGTACGCCCACCCCGATGACCCCGACGTCTCGTGCGGGGGAACCCTGGCCCGCTGGGCCCGGGCGGGCTCCGAGGTCCACGTGCTCATCTGCACCCACGGGGACAAGGGCACGACGGATCCCGACATCGACCCCGACGCGCTCGCCCGACAACGCACCGAGGAGGCCGGCGAGGCCGCGCAGCTGCTGGGCGTCACCGGCCAGCACTTCCTGGGGTACCCCGACGGCGAGCTCGTCGACGACACCGCTCTGCGCGCCACCCTGGTCGGCTGGATACGCCGGCTCCGCCCCCTCACCGTCCTCGGCCCCGACCCCACCGCGGTGTTCTTCGGCGAGGACTACTTCAACCATCGGGACCACCGGACGACCGGGTTCGCCCTCCTCGACGCCCTATCCCCGGCCGCGGCCCTCCCGCACTACTTCCCAGAGGCGGGCGCCGCCTACCAAGTGCAGACGGCCCTGCTGTCGGGAACTCTCGAGCCCTCGGTGTGGGTGGACGTCACCGCCACCATCGAGGACAAGGTGGCGGCGGTGTCGTGTCATCGCAGCCAGTTCGCCGATGGGGGACAGTGGGCTCGCCGCGCCGTGCGGGAACGCTCCCAGGAAGACGGGCGCCGGGCGGGCGTGGGACACGCCGAGGGATTCCGACGTCTGCGACTCGGTGGGTGATGGTCGACGCCGCCCGGTCCGACGACGTCGACGCGTGCACGGTGCTGCACGTCGACATGGACTCCTTCTTCGCCTCGGTGGAGGTCCTCGACGACCGCTCGTTGGCCGGACGCCCGGTCATCGTGGGGGGCGCCGGGGCGCGTGGCGTGGTGGCCTCGTGCACCTATGAGGCGCGCGCCTTCGGCATCCACTCCGCCATGCCCTCGGTCGAGGCCCGGCGCCGGTGTCCACACGCCGTCTTCCTGCCCGGTCGCTTCGCCCGCTACGTGGAGATGAGCGAGCTCCTGCACGGCGTCTTGCACCGCTTCTCTCCTGCGGTCGAGGGCATTGCCCTCGACGAAGCCTTCGTCGACGTCTCGGGCGGTCGCCGTCTCCTCGGCTCGCCTCCCGCGGTGGCCCGGGCCATCCGAGAGGCCGTGCGAGCGGAGCTGAGGCTGGAGTGCGGCGTGGGTGTCGCCCGCACCAAGCTGATCGCCAAGCTGGCGTCGCGCGCCGCCAAGCCGGTGCTGACCCCCGAGGGCCCCCGGCCCGGCCCCGGCGTGGTGGTGATCCTGCCGTCGCAGGAGCTGTCGTTCCTCCACCCCCTGCCGGTACGCGCCCTGTGGGGGGTGGGCCCCGCCACCGCCCGGAGGCTCGACTCGCTGGGGGTCACCACCATCGGTGAGCTGGCCCGCATCCCCCCGGACACGCTGTGCCGCTCGCTCGGCGCCGCCAACGGGAGCCTGCTGGCCGAGCTGGCCCGGGGCGACGACCCCAGGCGGGTGGAGGCGACCCGAGAGGTCAAGTCGGTAGGGCACGAAGAGACCTTCGCCGCCGACATCGCCACTCACGACGGGCTGCACCCGCATGTCGTGCGCATGGCGGATGCCGTCGGCACGCGTCTGCGTGAGGCGCGACTGGCGGGCAAGACGATCACGGTCAAGGTCCGGTACGGCGACCGCGCCACGATCACGAGATCGCACACCGTCGGGGGGCCGCTCGATTCCCCCCGCGCCCTCGGGGTCGTGGCCGGCGCACTGCTCGACGCCGTGGACGTGTCGGCCGGCGTCCGCCTCCTCGGGGTCTCGGTGTCGGGGCTCCTGGACACCGGTGGCTGCGCCCGCCAGCTCTCCTTCGATGACGACGGGGCCGAGGTGGCCCACGCCGAGGTGGGCCCGACCTCGTCGTCGACCTCGGCCGAGGCCCGCACGCTCGCCTGGCACGAGGTGGAGGCGGCCGTCTCGGCCATCCGAGCGCGCTACGGCAACGGCTCGGTGGGCCCCGCCGCTCTGGTGGGGAGCCGTGGTCTGGCCGTGAAGGAGCGAGGTGACACCCAGTGGGGGCCGACGGCGGTCGCGCCCGGGGGTGGTGACGCACGGTGACGGCTCGAGGCGAAAGCAACGCCCACGGGCCGGCGGGAGCCCCGGTTTTCGGCTTCCACCAGGTATTTGCCCATCGACGGGAACTGGCCCCGGAGTCGACGATCAGGTCCAGGCGCCGTTGTCTTGCCCTTCGTCCGTGCCTAAGATTGCTTAGTGCGCGCGACCGGGTCCGAAGGGGGTGAGGGTGCCGCTATCCGAACATGAGCAGCGTGTGCTGCACGAGTTGGAGCAGGCGCTGTACCAGCAGGACCCTGCCTTCGCGGACCGCGTGCGATCCGAGAGCGTGTACCGCTTCGCCGGCCGATACCTCAAGTGGTCGGTGGTGGGCTTTCTCGCCGGCTTGGCCGTCATGCTCGTCTTCTTCACCAGCAACGTGTTCCTCGGGTTCCTCGGCGTGCTCATCATGTTCGCCTCCCTCGTCACCTTCTGGACCAACGTCCGCCGGATGGGTAAGGCGGGTTGGGAGGAGATCGGTCACTCCTTGCGCAAAGAGGGCATCGGCAACGCCCTCAACGACACGCGCGGCTGGCTGCGCGACCGCTTCCGCCGCAACCGCTAGTCCCGGCCCCGGCTCGGCTCTCTGACGGCGGTGGGCGCCCCGACGTCGTCCCGCCACCGGGGCGGGCCCCAGCCGCGGTGCCTCGCCATCGACATCGGGGGCACCAAGCTGGCAGCCGGTCTCGTCACCCGCGACGGCGAGCTGCTCGGGGCGCGCCGAGTCCCCACCCCTAGCACCGCGGACGGCGAGGAGTTGTTCGCCGCACTGGTCGGGCTCGTCGGGTCGGTGCTCGGCTGTCAGTCCGAATCGATCGGCCCCGGCCCGGACGCGGGCCTGCTCGTGTGCGGGGTGGGCTGTGGGGGGCCCATGGACCTGGCCCAGGGGACGGTGTCTCCACTCAACATCCCGGCGTGGCGGGAATACCCGTTGCGGGCGCGCCTGGAAGACGTCGTCGGTCTGCCCGTCGCCTTGGACAACGACGCCAAGGCGTTCGCACTGGCCGAAGGTTGGACGGGCGCCGCCCGAGGTCGCCGCGACTTCCTGGCCATGGTGGTGTCGACCGGAGTGGGCGGCGGGATCGTCGTCGACGGTCATCTGCTCGACGGTTCTTCGGGCAACGCCGGCCACATCGGGCATGTCATCGTCGAGCCCGACGGTCGCCTGTGTGTGTGCGGGGCCCGTGGATGTCTCGAGGCTGAGGCATCGGGCACCGCCATCGCGGCGACCACCGGTATGGACCCGGCCCAGGCCCCACCCGATGTCGTGGCGCGCACGGGCCGGTCGGTGGGACGGGCGGTGGCCTCGGTGGTGAGCCTGCTCGACATCGAGCTCATCGTGATCGGCGGGTCCGTGGCGCTCGGGTTCGGCGCCCCGTTCTTCGCCGCCGCCAACACCGAGTTGCAGGCCCGGGCGCGTCTGACCTTCACGGCGGGCGCCCACATCGTCCCGAGTGGACTGGGAAACGGCGGGCCGTTGATCGGGGCGGGAGCACTGGGTTGGCGGGCGATCGACCGAGGATCGGTGACGTCGCGTGAGTGAGCGGCGCGCCGCCGACGGGCGGGTCGGGCCGACGTCGGCCCCGACCATCGCCGCCGTCGCCGCCGCTCTGGCCCTGCGCCCGTGGTTGTGGCCGGCGGCCGTGGCGGAGGGCGCCCGTCTGGCGCGCCCCCGATGGTGGCGCCGGTGGCCCCCCCTGCCGGTGCCCGACGAAGCGCTGTGGCGGTTTCGCATGGAGACCGCATATGGCGGGTCGGGGGAAGCCGTGCCCGACGCCGAGGACGTCGTGTCGTTCATCGGCTGGTGCAGCACCATGGGTCGGTGGCGCCGGCGCTGAACCGGAGCAGCCGTGGCGCCCGGACTAGCCTCATCGGTGATGTTGGCCAGAGAAGCCGGCGCAAAGGGGGCGAGCCGAGCCCTCGTGCTCAACGCCACGTTTGAGCCCCTGGGGCTCGTCTCCGCCCGTCGCGCCCTGCTCCTGGTCCTGGCCATGAAGGCTGAGCTCGTCCACGCCACCGATCGGACCTTCCGCTCCGAGCGCCGGGCGTTTCCCGAGCCGTCGGTGGTGAGACTGTCGCGCTATGTCCGGGTTCCCCATGATCGTCAGGTGGCCGTGAACCGCCGTACGGTGTTCGCCCGCGACAGTCACCGCTGCCAGTACTGCGGGTTGGCCGCCGAGAGCATCGACCACGTCCTTCCCCGGAGCCGGGGCGGGTTGCACGCCTGGGACAACGTGGTGGCCGCCTGCCGGCGCTGCAACACCCGCAAGGAGGATCGCCTGCCCCACGAGGTGGGCCTGGTCCTGCGCACCCAACCGTCGGCCCCGCGCCAACGCGTGTGGCTCCTCGCCATGAGCGGGGGAGCGCGTGACGAGTGGGCTCCGTATCTGGGTCAGCAGTCCCTGACGGCGTGAGCCCCCCGGGGGGCGGCGGCTGGTCGATCGATCGGCGCGCCGACACCGCCCGCGCCTTGCACGACCCGTGGCCGCCTCCCGCCCAGCGCGGGCGCCGGACGGCCGGGCTGTGCTCGGTGCGTGGCCCCCGGGCCGTCGTCCTCGGGAGCACGCAGTCAACCGACGTGGTCGCTGTGGAGCAGGCCCGGCGCCACAGCGTCGACGTCGTGCGCCGGACCTCGGGCGGGGGTGCGGTGTACGTCGCGCCGGATGCCCAGGTGTGGTTGGACGTGTGGCTCCCCCGGGACGACCCGTTGTGGGACGACGACGTGGTGCGCTCATCGTGGTGGTTGGGCGAGACCTGGACCAGGGCCCTGGACGGTCTGGGCGCGCCGGGACTGGGGGTGCACCGCCGGGGCGCAGCCCGTACCGAATGGTCAGACGTCGTGTGCTTCGCCGGCGTCGGACCCGGTGAGGTCACGGCCGGAACACGGAAGGTCGTGGGCGTGGCCCAGCGCCGGACTCGCGAAGGCGCCCGCCTGCACTCGATGGCCCCGTTGACGTGGGACCCGGAGCCTTTGCTGACGGTTTTGGCTCTCGACGACGACAAGGCCGGCCAGGCGCGCCTCGCACTCGACGACGTCGCCACCGGCCTTCGTGGTGTCGCGGCGCAACTCGGCGACCTCGACGCGCCACGTGCCGTCGCGTCGGTCGAGGACGCGCTGCTCGACGCGCTGCCCTAACCGGTCGACGCCTCTCCCCGTTGTAGCGGTCGCGCCGTTCTCAACGCGCCAGCGCTGGCGATCGCGCTCTCGCCGCGCTGACGACCGTGCTGGCGACGAGCTCCACCGTGGTGGCGTCGGAGCCGGCGATGGGGCTTCGGCCCGACGTGGGCCCCGGCGGCTCCGGCACCGGAGGGGCCTGTGGGGGGTGGTGGCGCGGGGTGGTGGCTCGGGTGGGGAGCTGTGGAGCCAAAAGGCATTGACCTGTGGGGGGTGGGGGGCTAAAGTGGCGCAAAGTGGAGTAAAGGGGAGGAGCCCGCCGAACTTTGCGGGGGGAGCGTCGTGGGAGCTCGATTCGGTGGCACGGTTTTTCGGAACGTACGAGCACTCGCTCGACAGCAAGGGTCGGGTGATCCTGCCGTCGAGGTTTCGTGCTCAGTTCGAGCACGGGGGCTACCTCACGGAGTTCCGCGACGGCTGTCTGGCGCTGTGGACTCCCGACGAGTTCGAGCGGCAGATGGAGGAGATGCAGGTCCGGGCAGCCAGCGGCAAGAGCGACCGCAACCTGGCGCGGATGTGGGCGTCGCACACGCACGATCTCGAGGTGGACCGTCAGGGGCGGATCGTGGTCCCCGCCCGGATGCGGCAGTACGCGGCGTTGGAGAGCGACGTCACCGTCGTGGGGGTGATCGACCGGGTGGAGCTGTGGGACCCGGAACGGTGGCAGGCGAACATCGGTCCGGAGGAACTGCGGTTCACCGAGGGTGCCGACGACTGAGCACCGGTGGGCCGGCACCGACTGGGGACGGCCAAGAGGCCCAAGAGCAAAGGAGCGTGACGGATCACGGTCGGTGGAGCCGATCGCCAAGTGTGTGGGACACCAGGAACATGCGCAGCCCCTCGGCTGGTTCGGTGGAAGACTCCTCCTCCGCCCGCTTCCAACCGAGTCGCTGGAGAAACCCTCCCGACGGCATCCCGCCAGTCGAGGGGCTGCGGATGCGCCAGGTGTTCACCCACGAGCCGGTCATGGTCGACGAGGTTGTGGCCCTTTTCGCCCCGGTGCCCCCAGGCCTGGTCATCGACGCCACCGCGGGAGGCGGCGGCCACAGCGCGGCGCTGCTGGCTGCGTATCCCCGTCTCCGCCTGCTGTGCATCGACCGCGACCTCGATGCGGTGGAGGCGACGGCGCAGCGTCTCGAGGAATTCGGCGGACGCGCCGTGGTCCGTCATGCTCGGTTCGACCGGATGGGTGACGTCGCCGCTGAGATGGGTGAGGAGCCGGGCTCGGTCAGCGGCGTGCTGTTCGACCTGGGAGTGAGCTCTCCGCAGTTGGACCGGCCCGAACGCGGCTTCTCCTACCGAGTGGACGCCCCGTTGGACATGCGCATGGATCCGGACGAGGGCCCGACCGCTTCGGACGTGGTGAACACGCTGTCCGCGGCCGAGCTGGCCCGTCTGTTCGCCGACAACGGCGAGGGGCGCTTCGCACGGAGGATCGCGAGCGCCGTCGTGGCGGCCCGGCCGATCACCACCACGGGAGCCCTGGCCGACGTGGTGCGCTCGGCGCTGCCGGCCGCCGTGCGCCGTCAAGGTGGCCACCCGGCGCGCCGTGTCTTTCAGGCGCTGCGCGTGGCGGTGAACGAGGAGCTCGACGTCCTGGCCGCCGCCCTCCCCATCGCCATCGACCTGCTCGTCCCCGGTGGCCGCTGTGTGGCCATCGCCTATCACTCCGGCGAGGACCGGATCGTCAAGGCCGCGTTCCGTTACGCCGAGACCGGTGGGTGCTCGTGCCCGCCCGGACTCCCGTGCTCCTGCGGTGCGCTGTCGCGGGGCCGGCTGGTGTTCCGGGGCACCCGCCGACCGACGCCGGCGGAGATGGCGGGCAACCGACGTTCGGAGAGCGCCCTGCTGCGCGCCTTCCAACGGGGTGCGGCCTGATGGCGGTGGCCACCGCCCCCGAGCGCGTCGGGGCGGCGACTGTCGCCGGCGGCGTCCCTGACCTCGCGCCGTCCCCCCGGCGCGCCGTCGAGTCGCCGGGTCGGAGCCTCCCGCGCTGGACACCGGTCCGCACCGCGACGCTATGCGGTGTCATCGTCCTGGTCAGCCTGCTCATGGTGGTGGCGGCCAGCGCCTACCTGACCCAGGGAGAGGTCCGACTCACCCGCATGCAGCAACAACTAACGTCCGAGCTCGGCCAGCATCGCAACCTCCTGGCACGCGCCGCGCAGCTTTCCGACCCGTCCACCGTGGTTTCGCGAGCCGAGCGCGATGGCCTCACGGCGCCGAGCAAGGTGACAGACCTCCCGCTGGTGAACGTGTCGACGGCGTCGGACCCGACGACCAGCTCGCCGTTGACCGCGCACCCGTCGGTGACCTCGACCGGCGGCCGGTGATCCGGACTCCGAAGGGCCAAGGACCCGGCGCGCCCCGGCCGCGTCGCGCCCGGTCGGTGACGCCCCGACCGACAGGCGTCCGCTCGAACCCGGCCGGCACCACCCGGACCCGCCGGCCCGTCGGCGCGGGGTCGGGCACGCGCCCCGCGCCCGCGCTCGCTCGGCGGAGCGCCTCAAGGCGAAGGGAGCGGCGCGGTCGGCGGCGAGCCTCAGAGCGGCGGCGCGTACCCGCTCGATCCGACGTGTCGTGGCGACACCGCGGGTGGTGGCGCCTCCCCGGCCGAGCACCGCACGGCCGCGAGGCTACGAACGGCGCGCCGCCCCGGTTGCGTCGAAGCGTCGTCGGCGCTCGGAGCCCGTCACGGGCGGGGTACCGCGGCGGCGTGTCGGGGTGATGCGGGTCGTCGTGGTCCTCGTCTTCGCCGCCTTGGCGCTGCGGCTCATCGGCGTGCAGGGGTTCTCGAGCGGGCGCTACTCGGCCATGGGGGCCGCCGAGGTCGACACCACGGTCCCCACTCCGGCCGTGCGCGGGGGCATCTACGACCGAAACGGAGCGGTGCTGGCGTTGTCGGTGCCGCGCGCCACCGTCGTGGCTGATCCGTTCCTCATCCACCATCCCGGAGCGGTGGCCAAGGCGTTGTCTTCCGTGCTCGGCGTGCCCAGGCACACGTTGAAGGCCGAGCTGTCGGAGCACTCGGGGTTCGTGTATCTCGCCCAGAAGATCGGGGGCACCGAGGCCGACAAGGTGAGCGCGCTGAACCTGGCGGGGATCAACGTGCTTCCCGCCACCGAGCGCGTCGACCCCGACGGATCACTGGCGGCGCCCTTGCTGGGCACGGTGGGCACGGCGCAGACGGGGCAGTCGGGCCTCGAATACAAGTACAACTCGCTGCTGGCGGGGCGCAACGGGCTGGCCGTCGAGGAGATGTCACCCGACGGGGTCCCCCTGCCGGGCAAGACGATCCGGAGCACATCGATGGTTCCCGGCACCGGCGTCGAGCTCACCATCGACGAGCCCCTGCAATACGTGACCGAGCAGTCCCTGAGGGCGGAGATCCTGGCCTCGCACGCCAAGAGCGGCATCGCCATCGTCATGAACACCCGGACCGGCGAGATCCTCTCGATGGCCAACCTGGTGGCCAAGACGGTGCAGCCCCCCGCTCCCAAGCCCCCTCCCGCCCCGGCCGCGACGGCCACCACGGCCGGCTCGGCTCCGGGCTCGACCACGACGACCACGGCGCCGCCGCCGCCTCCGCCCCCCATCACCACCGTGGTGGAGGCGCCCCAGAACCTGGCACTGACCCAGGTCTACGAGCCCGGGTCGGTGTTCAAGCTGGTCACGTTCTCGGCCGCCCTGCAAGACGGGATCATCTCCCCCGACGAGCTGTTCACGGTCCCCAATTCACTGACCATCGACGGCTGGGTGTTCCATGACGCCGAGAGCCACCCCACCGAACGCCTCACGGCCACGCAGATCCTCGCCCAGTCATCGAACATCGGCACGATCGAGATCGCCCAGCAGCTCGGCGAGGGGCGGTTGGCCGCCCAGATCGCCACGCTCGGTTTCGGGCAGCCCACCGGGCTCGGCTTCCCGGCCGAGTCGGCCGGCCTGGTCAAGAGCAACCCCGCCACGTGGCGGGTGTCGGACATCGGCTCCACACCGATCGGCCAGGACGACGCCGTCACCGCCCAACAGGTCCTCGACATGGTGAACACCGTGGGGACCGGAGGCGTCTTCGTCCCGCCCCGCCTGGTCCGGGCGACCGTCGCCCAGGACGGGACGGTGACCCCGAGCAAGACCGGGGTCACGCACCGGGCGCTGTCGCAGGAGGTCGCGTCTCAGCTCACCACCATGATGGAGCAGGTGGTGCAGGACGGCACCGCCGTGACCGCCGGCGTGCCGGGGTACACGGTGGCCGGCAAGACCGGGACCGCCCAGATCCCCGACCTCGTCCACGGCGGCTACATCCCCGGGGCCTACATGGCGACGTTCGCCGGGTTCGCCCCCGCCGAGAACCCCACCCTTTCGGCCATCGTGGTGCTCGACCGGCCTTCGCCGATCTACGGGGGCATCGTGGCGGCACCCGTGTTCTCCCAGATCATGCGGTACGCGCTGCACCGGTACGGCATCCCGACGTCACCCGGGGGTGGGTCGACGGGGGGCACCGCCCTTCCCGTGCCGTTTCCCCAGGTCCCGCCGCCCAAGAGCCCGGTGCCGAGCGCCCCCAGCACTCCGAGCACACCCACCACGGCGACTACGATCGTCGCTTCCGCCGGGAAGACCACGGAAGGGCCGTGACCGCGGCGGCGGGTCTCCCACTGTGCGCATGGACAGGTTGCTCGAGGAGGTCGAAGTCATCGAGGCACAGGGGGACCCCGCCTCCACCGAGGTCACCGCCATCGAATTCGACAGCCGGCGCGTCGGGCCCGGGGCCTTGTTCTGCTGCCTCCCCGGCCGCTCCGGCGACGGGCACGATCATGCCGCCGCAGCCGTCGCCCGAGGCGCTACGGCCCTGCTCACCGAGCGTCGCCTTGTCCTGGACGTGACGCAGGTCGTCGTGGCCCCGGGCACCGCCCGCCCGGCGATGGCGGCGCTGTCGTGTGCCTTCTTCGGCCAACCGGCCCGATCACTGCTGACCGTGGGGGTGACCGGGACCAACGGCAAGACGACGGTCACCCACCTGCTGGCCTCGATCTTCGAGGCGCACAAGTGGCCGACGACGGTCATCGGCACTCTGGACGGTGCCCGGACGACACCGGAGTCTCCCGTGCTCCAGCGCCTGCTGGCCGAGGCGCGCGACAGCGGCCGTCGGGCGGCGGCGATGGAGGTGTCGTCGCACGCACTGACCCAGGCCCGCGTAGACGGCATCCGATTCGATGCGGCCGTGTTCACGAATCTCTCGCACGACCATCTCGACTACCACGGGACCGTGGACGAGTACTTCGCGGCCAAGGCGTCGTTGTTCACCCCCGAGCGCGCCGCCCTGGCGGTCGTCAATGCAGACGACTCGTGGGGCCGTCGACTTCTGGGGCGTTCCGGCCTCCAGACGGTGGGGTACTCGATGGCCGAGGTGAGCGACATCGAGAGCGTCCCGACGCGCACGTCGTTCCGGTGGCGCACCCATCGCGTCGACGTCGCCCTGGCGGGCTCGTTCCATGTGGCCAACGCCCTGGCCGCCGCCACCACGGCGGCAGCGCTGGGGGTGCCCGAGGACGTGATCGTGGCCGGCCTCCAAGGCGCCGCCCCGGTGCCCGGGCGCTTCGAGGTGGTCGTCGCCGAAGCCCCGTTCACCGCCGTGGTGGACTATGCCCACACCCCCGCCGGGCTGCAGGTCCTTCTCGACAGCGCCCGGGTCCTGGCGGGCCGGCACCGGGTCCTGTGTGTGTTCGGGTGTGGAGGGGACCGTGACCGCGCCAAGCGACCGGCCATGGGCGCCATCGCCGCGTCCAGCGCCGATGTTGCGGTGCTCACGTCGGACAATCCCCGGGGCGAGGACCCCGACGCCATCATCGACGAGGTTCTCGCCGGCGTGCCGGCGGGGTCGGACGTGATCGTGCGACGCGACCGGGGCGAGGCCATCGCCCTGGCGGTCGACATGGCCGATGCCGGCGACGTGGTGGTGGTGGCGGGGAAGGGCCACGAGCGCGACATCGAGATCGGCACCACGAGCACGCCGTTCGACGACCGGCTAGTGGTGGCGGCGGCGGTGGCCAGACGCCGCCGGCGTGGGCCGGCGGGCAGCGGGGAACGTCCGTGATCAGTCTCATGACCTCGGGTGGCATCGCCCTGTGGGCTGCCGCGCTCGGGACACCGATCCTCATCCGGTGGCTGGCGCGCAAGCGGATCGGACAGCAGATCCGCGAGGACGGCCCGTTCATGCACCTGGCCAAGGCAGGCACCCCGACGATGGGTGGCATGGCCCTGGTGGCCGCGGCGATCGTGGGGTACCTGATGGGTCACGCCGGCACCCACGTCGCGTTCAGCCGTCCCGGGATCCTCGTGATCGGGGTAACGGGGTGCGCGGCCGTGGTGGGGTTCGTCGACGACTGGATCAAGGTCCGCCACCGCCGCAGCCTGGGCCTCAACAAAAGAGGCAAGTTCGCCGCCCAGGTCGCCATCGCCGTGGCCTTCGCCCTTCTGGCCGAGCACTGGGCCGGTGTGAACACCCATCTGTCGTTCACTCGGTGGAACTCCCTGGGGATCGATCTGGGGCAGGTGGGATGGATCGTGTGGGCGGTGGTGATCATGGTGGGCACCGCCAACGCCGTGAACCTGACCGACGGCCTCGACGGTCTGGCCTCGGGCTCGGCCACCTTCTGTTTCGCCTGCCTGGCGGTGATCGGGTACTGGCAGTTCCGCCACTATTCGCTGTACAACGTGGCCTCGGCCCTGGACCTGGCCCTGGCCTCGGTCGCCCTGGCCGGCGCCTGTCTCGGCTTCTTGTGGTGGAACGCCGCCCCGGCCCGGATCTTCATGGGCGACACCGGGTCCTTGGCCATCGGCTCGGGCCTGGCCGCGCTGTGCCTGCAGATGAACCTCCAGCTCCTGCTGCCCGTGATCGGCGGGCTGTTCGTCATCGTGACGCTGTCGGTGGTCATCCAGGTCGTGAGCTTCCGCGTCTTCGGTCGCCGGGTGTTCCGCATGGCGCCGCTCCATCACCATTTCGAGCTGGTGGGCTGGCCCGAGACCACCGTCATCGTGCGCTTCTGGATCGCCGGGGGGCTGTTCGCCGCGCTCGGGCTCGGCGTGTTCTACGCCGACTTCCTGTCGGCCACGGGGCTGCATTGAGCTCGACGGTGCCGTCCCGGCGCGTGCTCGTCTACGGCCTCGGTGTGAGCGGACTGGCCACCGCGGCCCAGCTCCTGTCGGAGGGGGCCGACGTGGTCGCCGTCGACGACGACGCCGGCGAACGCACGCGTCAGCGTGCCGCAGAGCTCGGCATCGGGTTGGTGGCGGCGCCGGACAGAGGGGCGCTGGGCGCACTGGTGGGCAGTGTCGACGAGGTCGTGGTGAGCCCCGGGGTTCCCGCCTGTCACATGGTCTTCTCCCTCGGAGCCGGCGTCCCCATCATCGGCGAGGTCGAGCTGGCGTGGCGACGGGCGCGCTGTCCGATCGTGGCGGTCACGGGCACCAACGGCAAGACCACGGTGACCACGTTGGTGCACGCCATGCTCGAGGCGTCGGGCCTCAGGGCGGTGGCGGCAGGGAACATCGGGCTGCCCTTGCTCGAGGCCGTGGGCAGTGACGCCGAGGTCATCGTGGCCGAGGTGTCCTCCTTCCAGTTGGCGCTCACGACCTCGTTCCGTCCCGCCGTGGGGGCCTGGTTGAACTTCTCGGCTGACCACCTCGATTGGCACGCCACCGTCGACGACTACCGCGACGCCAAGGCCCGGCTGTGGGCCAACAGCGGACCGGGCGACGTGGCCGTGGTGAACGCCGAGGACCCGGTGGTCAGCGCGGCGGGGGCGGTGGCCCGAGCTCGGGGGGCGGCCCTGCGCACGTTCGGCCTGCATTCGGGGGACTTCACCGTGCGCGCCGGCGAGCTCGTGGGCCCCGACGGCGTACGGGTGGGGCGGGTGGCCGAGCTCGCCCGGTCTATGCCCCACGACGTGATCGACGCGCTGTGCGCCACGGCGACGGCCCTGGCCTCGGGGGCCAGCCCCGACGGCTGTGCCCGGGCGCTGGCGGCGTTCGGTGGGCTCCCCCACCGGGTCGAGCTGGTAGGCGAGGCTAACGGGGTGCGGTTCTACGACGACTCCAAGGCGACCACGCCCGGTGCCGTGTTCGCCGCCGTCGAGGGGTGCGCCCCGGCCGTGCTGATCGCGGGGGGCCGGAACAAGGGACTGGACCTCTCGGTCCTGGTCAGGGCGGCGCCCGGGCTCCGTGGGGTGGTGGCCATCGGCGAGGCCGCCGGGGAGATCGAGGCGGCGTTCGTGCCCACCGTCCCGGTGACACGGGCCCTGTCCATGGACGCCGCCGTGGAGGCGGCGGCGGCGATGGCCGGCCCCGGCGACTCGGTGCTGCTGTCGCCCGCCTGCGCATCGTTCGACTGGTACCGGTCCTACGCCGAGCGGGGCGACGACTTCGCCCGCTGCGTCCGGGCCCGGCCCGGCTTCGTCGACCCCGCCCGAGGACCGTCGCGTTGAGCGCCGGCGCGACCCCGGCCCCGGCGCCGCGTCCTCGTCGCGACGAGCAGCCCCCCGACCACCTGCGACTGGTCGAGGGCCCCGACGCCCGGCTCAAGGCTCCGTCGCTTCGCATCAAGCGGGGCGCGGCGCTGTCCACGCGCACCGCCATCCTCGCCGTGGTCATCGCGCTGTGCGGCATCGGGTTGGTGATGGTCCTCTCGGCGTCGGCCTATACGTCGCTCGTGTACTACGGGTCGGTGTGGACGATCTTCGAGCGCCAGGTCCTGTGGATGGGGCTCGGCGCCATCGCCTTCGTCGGCACCATGCGCATCCGCTACGACCGCTGGCGTCGCCTTCGGGTGGTGCTCCCACTGGCCACGCTCCTGCTCCTCGTGGTCGTCCTCGTGCCCGGCATCGGCGTGGTGGCCGGCGGTTCGAGCCGGTGGATCGGCTTCGGCCCCTTGCGCATCCAGCCGTCGGAGCTCATGAAGCTGTCGATGGCGGTGTTCGCCGCCGATCTCCTGGCCCGGCGCGCCGATCGCCTGGAGAGGACTCGGGCTGTGGTGGCCCCCCTGCTGGGCCTGTTGACGGTGTCGGGCCTGCTGGTGCTGAAGCAACCCGACATGGGCACGGCCTTGGTGCTGGCCTTCATCACCTTCTCGACGCTGTATGCCGGTGGTGTCCCGCTTCGGCCCGTGCTCAAGGCACTCGGCGTGACCGCCGCCATCGGCCTCATCGTGGGCCTGGCCGAGCCCTATCGCCGGGCCCGGCTCCTGTCGTTCCTCGATCCCTTCGCCCATGCCAAGGGGTCGGGGTACCAGGTCGTGCAGTCGCTGGTCGGGCTGGGCTCGGGCCACCTCTACGGGCTCGGCCTCGGGGGTGGACGAGAGAAATGGGGCCTGCTGCCCAATGCCCACACCGACTTCATCTTCTCGGTGATCGGCGAGGAGGGGGGCTTGGTGGGCACGCTCATCGTGCTCTGTCTCTTCGGCGCGCTGGCGTGGTTCGGGCTGCGCGCCGCCGACCGGGCACCCGACCGCTTCGGGGGGTTGCTCGCCGTCGCCGCCACCTGCTGGATCACGAGCCAGGCGGTGATCAACATTGGGGCGGTCATCGGCGTGCTGCCGGTCACCGGGATCCCTCTGCCGTTCATCTCCTTCGGGGGCTCCTCGCTCGTCATCACCCTGGTGGCGGCGGGCATCCTGGTCAACGTGGCGTCGCACGAGAGACCGGCGGGCCTGACGGGCACCAATGTCCCGACGGGTTCGCGCCGCGCCGTCCCCACGGCCACCGACACACCGCGTCGCCGCGCCCGAGGGTGAGTACCCGGCGCTATGCGCTGGTGGCGGGGGGAGGTACCGGAGGCCATCTCGTTCCCGCCCTGGCCGTGGCCCGCGCCCTGGGCGAAGGACTCGGCCCCGACGCCGTCGAGCTGGTGGGGGCCCGGCGGGGTCTCGACGCCACGCTGTTGTCGGGGGAGGGGATCCCGGTGACGCTGCTGCCGGGTCGGGGCATCTCCCGACGGCGCGACGCCGGCGCGCTGTGGGCCAACGTGGGAGCCGTGATGGGTCTGGCCGGCGCGCTCATCGGTGCCCTTGTCGTGGTGATCCGGCGCCGGCCCTCGGTGGTGGTGGCCATGGGCGGGTACGCGTGCGTGCCCGCCGCCCTGGCGGCCGCGGCCTTGGGCGTGCCGGTGGTGCTGGTGAACGTGGACGCCGTGCCCGGGGCGGCCAATCGGCTGGTGGGGCGCTTCGCCCGGGCTGCCGCGGTGGCGTTCGACGGCACGGCCCTGCCGCGCGCCGTGGTGACCGGCGCCCCGGTGCGGGCGGCCATCGTGCACAGCGCCCATCCCGACGCGCCCGCCCGCCGCCGGGCGCGGGCCGTGTTGGGGTTGCCCCACGACGGCGTGGTGGTGGGCGCCGTGGGAGGGTCGTTGGGGTCGCAGAAGGTCAACGAGGCGGTCATCGGGCTCGCCGCGCTGTGGGCGCCACGGCGCGAGGTGGCGCTCTACCACGTGGTGGGTCGGCGCGACTGGGCGTGGGCACTCCAGGCGTCGCCGGAGCTCGGCGAGGACGGGCTTCGCTATATCCAGGTGCCCTACGAGCAGCACATGGAGCTGTTCTACCAAGCAGCCGACATCGTGGTGGCACGGGCGGGAGCCAACACCGTGGCGGAGCTGGCCGTGGTGGGGGTCCCGGCCATCTTGGTGCCCCTGCCCGGCGCGCCCGGAGACCATCAGCGCGCCAACGCCGACGTTCTCGAACGCGCCGGGGCGGCCGTGGTGCTCCCCGACTCGCAGTGCTGCGCCGAGCGCTTGGCGCTCGAGATCGACGCCCTGACGTCGAACCCCGACCGTCTCCGAGCCATGCGGGTCGGGGCCGCCACGGTGGGCCGCCCCGACGCCGTGTCGGCGGTGGTGGCCCTGGTGCGCGCCCACGCCCGCCCCCGGCGCGCCGAGCCCCGGTCGGCGCATGCCCTCTGAGCACCGGGCTGCGGACGGGCCCCCGGGCGAGCGCACGGGCCTGGACCTTTCTTCCCCCCGGCGCGTGCACGTGGTGGGGGCGGGAGGCGCCGGGATGAGCGCCATCGCCTCGGTGCTCAGTGCCATGGGCCACGTCGTCACCGGCAGCGACCTCAAGAGCTCGCCCACCCTCGAGCGCCTGGCCGCCAGCGGGGTGAGGGTGTTCGTGGGCCACGACGCCGCCCGCGTGGCGGGGGCCGAGATCGTGGCGCTGTCCACGGCCATCCCCGAGACGAATCCCGAGGTGGTCGAGGCTCGGCGCCGGGGTTTGGCCGTGATCAGCCGAGCCCAAGCCCTGGCCGCCATCGCCTCCTGCCGGCGCTGCATCGCGGTGTCGGGGACCCACGGCAAGACCACGACCACGTCGATGCTGGCGCTGATCCTGATCGAGGCGGGGGTGCGCCCGAGCTTTCTCATCGGCGGTGACGTCAACGAGATCGGCACCAACGCGGTGTGGGACAGCGGCGAGTGGCTGGTCCTCGAGGCCGACGAGAGCGACGGCACCTTCTTGGAGCTCGCCCCGGAGATCGCCGTGGTGACCAACATCGAGCCCGACCATCTCGACTACTACGGAGACTTCGACCACATCGTCGACGCCTTCGACCGCTACCTGGCGTCGGCGCGGGCCGGAGCCGTGGTGGGCGCCGACGACTTCGAGGCGGCCCGCCTGGGGACCCGCTACGGGGCCGACCTCGTCGGGACGGCTCCCGGTGCCACCTACCGCATCGAGGACCTCGAGACGGGAAACGGCGTGTCGTTCGCGCTGCGGTGGCGCGGCGAGGTTCTCGGCCGGGTGGCGCTACCGGTGACCGGGGCCAACATCGCCCGCAACGCCGCCGTCGCCGTGGCGGCGTCGATGAAGGTCGGTGTGGCCTTCGAGGCCGCCCAGCGCGCCCTGGCGCGCTTTGCCGGCGTGGCCCGCCGCTTCGAGGCGCGCGGCGAAGTACAGGGCGTGCGCTTCGTCGACGACTACGCCCATCTCCCCACCGAGGTGGCGGCGGTGATCGAGGCCGCGCTCGGCACCGCACCGACACGCCTCGTCGTGGTGTTCCAACCGCACCGCTTCAGCCGGATCGCCGCCCTCGGTGAGCAGTTCGCCCACGCCTTCTCCGGAGCCGACGTGGTGATCATCACCGACGTGTTCCCCGCCGGGGAGACCCCGCTTCCCGGGGTGACCGGAAGGGTCGTGGCCGACGCCGTGCGGCGCGCCCACCCGTCGCTCGACGTGACCTACGTGCCCGGACGGGCCGAGCTGCGTTCCCACGTGGCCGGCCTGCTCGTGGCGGGGGACCTCTGCCTGACCCTGGGGGCGGGGGACCTGACGTCGCTCCCCGACGAGCTCCAGGCGACTACCCCGTGGTGAGCCCCGCCGCCGACGCCGCCGGCCGGGGTGGGGTGCTCGACGCCGTGGCCGACGCCTTGGGCGCGCGCGCCACGCGCCACGCCCCTCTGGGGCCACGCACCACCTACCGGGTCGGGGGTCGGGCGGGAGTCCTGGTCGAGGCGCACGCCGAGGACGATCTCGTGGCCGTGCACCACGCGCTGGCCTCGGTGGGCGCTTCGGTGCCGTTGCTCGTGTTGGGTGAGGGGTCGAACCTCCTCGTCGCCGACGCCGGTTTCCCCGGGTTGGTGGTGCGCCTCGGTGAGGGCTTCGACTGGGTCGAGATCAGCTCGTCGGGAGTCCGGGCGGGGGCGGGGGCCAAGCTTCCTGTCGTCGCCCGGCGCACCGCCGCCGCCGGCTTGCACGGCCTGGAGTGGGGAGTGGGGGTTCCCGGATCGGTGGGCGGCGCCCTCAAGATGAACGCCGGCGGCCACGGATCGGACGTCGCCGCCGTGCTGGTGCGGCACCGCCGCTTCGACCTCGTCACCGGCGCCGGCGTCGACGCGGGCCCGGCGCCGTTGGCGCTCGGCTACCGGAGCTCGTCACTGCAGGCGGGCGACGTGGTGGTGTGGGCCGAGTTCTCGCTGCGGCCGGGAGACCGCGCCCGGGCCGAGGAGACGGTGGCCGAGGTCGTGCGCTGGCGCCGGGAGAACCAGCCGGGTGGGTCCAACGCCGGTTCGGTGTTCGTGAACCCGACCGGCGACTCGGCCGGGCGGCTGGTGGAGGCGGCGGGCCTGAAGGGGCTGCGGATGGGCACCGCCCAGGTGTCTCCCAAGCACGCCAACTTCATCCAGGCCGACGCCGGCGGGTCCGCCGACGACGTGTGGCGCCTGATACGCCACGTCCGGGCCGAGGTCCTGGGACGGACCGGGGTGGCTCTGGTCCCCGAGGTCCGCATGGTCGGGTTCCCCGACGACGACGACGGACAACCCTCGACCTCTAGTGGAGGTCGAGGGTTGTGACGAGCTCGGTGCCCCCGCGGCCGGCGCCGGCCGGGTCGGACACAGGGGACGAACCCGGTGTGGTCGTCCATCCCCGGGTGTGGCAACGCCGGGTGGCGGTGCTGCGCGACCAGGGCCGTCGCCGCCTTCGCTGGGTCGTGGGCGGGGTCGCCGTGTTGGTGGCGCTGTGCGTGGCGCTGCTCGTGCTGCACACGCCGCTGTTGGACGTGCGCCACGCAACGGTGCGCGGGGCCCGGCACACTGGCGTCGACGCGGTGTTGGAGGCGGCGGGGCTCGTCGACCACCCGCCGCTCATCGACGTGGACCCCCGTGCCGCCGCCGCCCGGGTGGAGAGCCTGCCGTGGGTGGCCCACGCCGTGGTGGTGCGGCAATGGCCCGACGCCGTGAGCGTGATCGTGACCGAGCGTGTCGCCTTGGCGTCGGTGGCCCGCCCCGGCGGGGGTGTGGCCCTGGTGGACGCCTCGGGACGCGTCCTCGCCTGGCAGGGCGCGGCGACATCGGGTCTGGTGGTGGTGGCCCCCGTCAGCCCCGGTCGTCCCGGCACCGTTCTCGGCCGGGCCGCCCGGCCCGCGCTGGAAGTGGCCGCCGCCCTGCCGGAGTCGTTCTCGCCTCGGGTCCGGCAGGTGGCCGTGAACGCCCGGGGAGCGGTGACGTTGGACCTCGGCGGCGGAGTGGGGGCGGTGTTGGGCTCGACCCAGGAGTTGCCGGCCAAGCTGTCGTCGCTAGCGAGCGTGCTCGCCGGGGCCCAGGTGTCGGCGCCGGCGGTGATCGACGTGACGGACCCGGCCGAGCCGGCCGTGGGGCCACCACCGCCGTCGCGACCCCAGCCAAGAGGCCGGTGACCTGGGTTTGGGCACGGCGAGTGGCCATTGGCCTTCTTGACCGGTTCGCGGTGCCGCCGTATCGTGAGGGCACCTCGGTAGGCCCCGGAACGCATCCCAATGAAGCTGTGGTCGAGGGTGAGGTCACCTGGTGCTCGGAGCCTGTGCAGCCCGACACCCGGCGGGGTTCCACGATGAGGCTCGAGGTTCGGGTCGTGGCCAGGAGGGTTGATGAGCGGTCCAGCGCAGGGCAGCTACTTCGCTGTCATCAAGGTGGTCGGTGTGGGCGGCGGCGGTGTCAACGCCGTGAATCGGATGATCGAGGCCAACCTCAAGGGCGTCGAGTTCATCGCCATGAACACCGACTCGCAGGCCCTGCTCATGAGCGACGCGGACCTCAAGCTCGACATCGGCCGCCAGCTCACCCGGGGGCTGGGGGCGGGTAGCGACCCCGAGATCGGCCGGCAGGCGGCCGAGGAGCACCGCGGGGAGATCGAAGAGGCGCTCAAGGGCGCCGACATGGTGTTCATCACCGCCGGCAAGGGCGGAGGCACCGGGACCGGGGGTGCCCCCGTGGTGGCCGAGATCGCCCGTTCCGTGGGGGCGCTCACTATCGGGGTCGTCACCCGGCCGTTCTCGTTCGAGGGGCGCCGACGTTCGGTCCAGGCGGAGACGGGGATCCAGAACCTCAAGGACAAGGTCGACGCCATCATCATCATCCCCAACGACCGGCTGCTCACGGTGTCGACCGAGAAGACGTCGATGATGAGCGCCTTCAAGATGGCGGACGAGGTGCTCCTGCAAGGGGTGCAGGGAATCACCGACCTCATCACCGTGCCGGGACAGATCAACACCGACTTCGCCGACGTGCGCATGGTGCTGGCCAACGCCGGGACCGCCATCATGGGCATCGGCCAGGCGTCGGGGGAAGGAAGGGCCGTGAACGCGGCCCGGGGCGCCATCACGAGCCCGTTGCTCGAGGCGTCGATCGAAGGGGCGCGGGGAATCCTGGTGGACATCGCCGGGGGTCCTGACCTCGGGCTGTTCGAGGTGAACGAGGCCATGGAGATCATCCACGGTGTGGCCCACCCCGACGCCAACATCATCTTCGGCAATGTCATCGACGACGCCATGACCGACGCCGTTCGGGTCACGGTGATCGCGGCGGGCTTCGAACGCTGGGAAGAGGGCCGCGTGGGCGAGCCCCGGCCCGAGGACCGCAGCCAAGTGCTCGGCTTCGAGAACATGCACGAGGACATCTTCGCCACGCCCGACGAGGACGACCTCGATCTCGGTGACGACGAGTTCGACGTCCCCTCCTTCCTCCGCTAGCGCCGTCGACGCGCCGCTGGCCGGCACGCCCGTCCACGTGTTGTGGACGGCGGCTGCCGACGGAGACCTGCGGCCGATTTCGGAGGGCCCGGCGCCGGCTCCCGTCCCCGGCGACCGGGCGGTTCGCCGGCTGACCCAGGTGCACGGCGGCGGGGTGGTCGTGGCCGACGCCCCGGTGCCCTCCGGGACCACGCCGTGGGTGGCGGGGCCGGGGCGGCTCCCTCCCGAGGGCGACGCCGTGGTGGCCTCGGGGGACGCATTCGCCCTGCTCGTGTTGAGCGCCGATTGCGCCTCGGTGGCCCTGGGCTCGCCCGAGGGCGTCCACGCCGCGGTGCACGTGGGGTGGCGGGGGCTCGGGGCCGATGTCCTGGCCCGGGCCATCGACACCGTGCGGGACCTGGGCGCCACCGAGGTGGTCGCCGGGCTGGGCCCGTGCATCGGCCCGTGCTGCTACGAGTTCTCCCCCCGCGACCTCGATGCCGTGCAGGCGACGTGCCCGACCGAGGTGGTGGGGACGACGACCTGGGGTCGCCCCTCGCTCGACCTCCCGGCCGCGGTGCGTGGTCAACTCTCACGCTCCGGCGTCTCGACGGTTCTCGACAAGGGCTGGTGCACGGTGTGTCGCCCGGGGTACTTCTCCCATCGCGGGCGCGGCGACGAGGCCCGGCAAGGGTTGTTCGTATGGCGTCACCGCTAGACCCCGGCGTCGCTCGCCCCCCGTCTCCCCGCGTGCTGGCCGCCGCCCCGCCTCTCGAGGTCGTGGCGGCGCGCCTCGCCGCGTTGCGCGGGCGGATCGAGGGGGCCGGAAGGGACCCCGCCACCGTGCGCGTCGTGGCCGTGACCAAAGGCTTCACGTCCGGCGCGGTGGACGCGGCGCGCGCCGCCAGGCTCTACGACATCGGGGAGAACTACGCCGACGAGCTCCTGGACAAGTTCACCGCCACCATCTCGACCATCACCACCGACCCCGGCGTCGTGACCGAGACGCGTTGGCACTACCTCGGTGCCGTGCAACGTCGGCGAGTGCGCGCGCTCGCTCCGGTGGTGTCGTGGTGGCAGACGGTGTGCCGGGCGGCGGAGGGCGAGACGATCGCGTCACACGCGCCGGGGGCCACGGTGCTCGTCGAGGTGGACACCACAGCCATCCCGGGGCGCAACGGCTGTCCGCCGTCGGAGGTCCCGGCCCTCGTGGCGTCGTTGCAGGGCAGTGGTCTCGACGTGCGCGGGCTCATGACCGTCGGTCCCCCCGGCCCCCCCGAGGAGTCCCGGCCGGCGTTTCGCCTCGTCGCCCACCTGGCCCGCGACCTCGGGCTTGGCGAGCTGTCCATGGGCATGACCGACGACCTCGAGGTGGCGTTGTCCGAGGGCAGCACCATGGTGCGTGTGGGGCGCGCGTTGTTCGGGGAACGCCCAGTTCGGCCGGGGTGAGGCCGTGGTCTACGGTGGTTTGCCTCCGCCCCATGTGCCTGGGTGAGGCACTACGCTGTCGAACGGGAGGCTGGCGATGGCGTCTGGATTCTTCAAGAGGGCCATGGTGTATCTGGGCCTGGTCGACGACGAGTACGACGAGTACGACGAGTACGAGCCGCGCCCTGCCATGGGCCAGCGACTCAGCCAGCGCGTCACGCTCGCGGCCGAGGAAGAGGACGAGCCGACCTCGTCCGTCGCCACCAGCACCATCAGGCCCTTCGCACGCGACGACCTTCCGTCGGTGACGCCCACGATCACTCCCCGCAGCGTGGTGCGCCCCGTGGTGGCCGAGCCGGGCGCGCGGGTCCACGTGGTGGCCCCCATGCAGTTCGGCGACGCCCGACAGATCGCCGATCGGCTCATGGCCAATCAACCGGTGATCGTGAACCTCCAGGTGGCCGATCGTGAGCTCATGCGGCGCATGATCGACTTCTGCAGCGGCGTAGCCTACGCGCTGAGCGGGAAGATGGAGCGCGTCGCCGACAAGGTCTTCCTGGTGACCCCGTCGAACGTCAAGGTATCGGCGGAGGAGCGCCAGCGCCTCCAGGAGAACGGACTCCTTCGGCCCTGAGTGCCCTCACGGTGAGCGCCGCCACCCTGTACACCGACGCCACGCCGTAACCTCTTCGTCGTGCTCCGTACCGTCGTCGTCTACGCCCTGGAGATCTACCTGTGGGGGGTGCTGTTCCCTCGGGCCTTGCTGAGCTGGTTCCCCGCCTCACCCGGCTCCATGTTGGCCAGCGTCAACACGGTCCTGTACCGGCTGAGCGAGCCCGTGCTCGGTCCTGTGCGTCGGCTCCTGCCCCCGGTGCGGGCCGGTGGCTTCGGCATCGACCTTTCGTTCATCATCGTCTTCTTCGGCATCCAGCTCATCGTCATCCCCATCGCACTCAAGGTGCTGTGACGAGCACGCGCTGAGCCGAACCGGGCCCGGCGGGGTCCCTCGTCCCCGGTGTCGTGGGGGGCGCCTCGGCACACCAGCGGGCCGCCCCGGCCATACAAGCGGGCCGCGGCGGCCCGTGGCTAGGATTCGTCGCATGGACAGTGGAAAGCCGAACGGCCCAGGCTCGAGCCTCGACAGCCTTCGTACCGTCGAATTCCGCCAGACACTTCGCGGGTACCACATCGACGACGTGGACGAGTATCTCGAGCGCGTGGCGGTAGATGCCGAGGCGCTGCAGGAGCAGGTGCGCCAAGCGGGGGATCGACTCAAGCAGGCGGCTGAGCGCATCGCCCAACTCGAGGGCATGTTGCAGGAGGCGCAGGTGCAGCCG
Source organism: uncultured Acidimicrobiales bacterium (assembly GCA_963731665.1). Lineage (GTDB taxonomy): Bacteria > Actinomycetota > Acidimicrobiia > Acidimicrobiales > UBA8190 > Chersky-840. The sequence goes on from CAVSWP010000013.1 coordinate 110,555, forward strand.
CAGGTCGGCGCGCCGGTGAGCGACGACACCCTCCAGCGGACACTGTTGCTGGCGCAGAAGTTCGTCGACCAGACCCAGGCCGAGGCGGAGTCCCAGGCGCGGTTGCTCGTGGCCGACGCCGAGGAGCGGGCCCGGCGGGTGATCGGTGAGGCCGAGGTCCGGGCCAAGTCGGTCACCGAGGACACCGAGCGGCACCTGCGCGAGGAGATCTCCAGGCTGGAGTCCATTCGCACCCAGCTCGCCGGCGACGTCGAGACCATCTCGCGGCACATGGAGAACGAGCGCAATCGTCTGCGCGGTGCGCTGAGCGACATGCTGTCCTGGGTCGACGAGCACGTGCAGCCGGCCGGATCGCTTCTGGCCCAGCGAAGCGTGCCCCGTCCCACCCCGCGTCCCGACGACGCCCCCATGAGCTCGCCGCGCCCGGCGGACGAGATCCCCACCGTGGCGGCCCCCGATCCCGTCGGTGGCCCCGGGGACGCCATTTCGGTGCAGGGCAACGCCGCCACCGGAGGGGCCCGCGCCGTGGACTCCGAGGGCGGGGCAGCCGAGTCCGACCAGGGCGTCATGCCCATGGAGGACTCCGCTCAGCCCCAGGCCATCGCCCCTCGCTAACGGGTGCTTCGGGGGCTCACGGACCGGGGCACGGCGTCCTGGTCACCTCGATGGACAGCGCCGGGCCGGCGGTGACGCGGACATCGACGGCCAGGGTCTGATCCGCTACGTACGACCGGTGCCGGTCGAGGGCCTGTCGGATGTCGGGCGGGGCCACGATGGCGAGGTCGATGCAGTCCGAGACGTGCAGGCCGGCGTCGCGCCGGGCTGATTGGACGAGGCGGACGACGTCACGCGCCAGTCCCTCGGACGCGAGGTCGTCGTCCACCGAGATGTCGAGGGTGACGACCCCCACGTCGTCGGGCAGGGTGCGTCCCTCGTCGAGGTTGCGAGGGCGCAGCACGAGCTCGTACTCGCCGGGCTCGAGTGACACGCCCCCGGCAATCACGCCGTCGTCGCTCCGGCGCCAGTCCCCGGCCCGCACGGCGGCGGTGACCCGTTGCGTGTCGGCCCCGAGGCGAGGGCCGAGGGCGGCATGCACCAGGGTGAGCACCTCGTCGGCGACCTCCCCGACCTCGTCGGTGAGCACCACCTCTTTCACGTTCACCTCGTCCTCGATGAGCCCCACGAAGGGCCGCAGCCGCTCGGGGCGGGCGGTGGCCACGGTGAGGCGCCGCAACGGCAGCCGGGCGCGCCGGCCATTCGCCTTGCGCACGGCGTGTGCCGCCGAGCACACGTCGCGCACGACGTCCATGGCCTCGACGAGCTCGGGGTCGGCGGGGAGCCCACCGGCGGTGGGCCAGTCCGCCAGGTGGACGCTGCGCTCTCCGACGAGGCCCCGGTAGACGGCCTCGCAGAGCAGGGGGAGCAGGGGGGCCGAGACCCTGCACACGGTGACGAGCACGGTCGACAAGGTGTCGTAGGCGTCCGCCTTGTCGGCCTCGACCTCGGCCGAGCCGTCCCGGGCCCGCCAGAACCGGTGGCGAGAGCGCCGGATGTACCAGTTGTTCAAGGCGTCGAGGAACCGGGTGATGGTCGAGCACGCCGCGAACAGGTCGTAGGAGTCCATCGACGTCGTGACCTCGTCGACCAGCGAAGCGGTCTTGGCCAGGATGTAGCGGTCGAGGACCCCGGTGGCGTCGGTCCGGGCCCTGCCCTTGATCCCGTCGACGTTGGCGTAGAGGGCCAGGAAGTACCAGGCGTTCCAGATGGGGTTGAGGACCTGGCGTCGCACCTCCTCGATCCCCTTGGCATGCACCACGAGGTCCTGGCCTCGCAAGATCGGCGACGACAGCAAGAACCAGCGCATGGCATCGGCTCCCCACATGTCGAAGACCATGTCGGGCTCGGGGTAGTTCCCGAGGCGTTTGGACATCTTCCTGCCGTCGTCGCCGAGCACCACGCCGTGGGCCACGCAGTGTCGGAACGGGGGTCGGTCGAACAGCGCCGTGGCCAGCACGTGCAGGGTGTAGAACCAGCCGCGGGTCTGGCTGACGTACTCGACGATGAAGTCGGCGGGGAAGTGCGACTCGAACCAGTCGGCGCGCTCGAAGGGATAGTGGACCTGGGCGAAGGGCATGGACCCGGACTCGAACCAGCAGTCGAGCACGTCGGTGACCCGACGCATGGTGGCCCGCCCCGAGGGGTCGTCAGGGTTCGCTCGGACGAGCTCGTCGATGGCGGGCCGGTGCAGGTCCGTCAGGTGGACGCCGAAATCGCGCTCGAGCTCGTCGATGCTGCCGTAGACGTCGGTGCGCGGATAGCTCGGGTCGTCACTCTTCCACACCGGGATGGGCGAACCCCAGAAGCGGTTGCGGCTGATCGACCAGTCGCGCGCCCCTTCCAGCCATTTGCCGAACGCACCGTCCCGGATGTGCGCCGGGACCCAGTCGATCTCCTGATTGAGCTCGAGCATGCGGTCCTTGATGGCGGTGACCTCTACGAACCACGACTGCACCGCCTTGTAGATCAGGGGCGTGTCGGTGCGCCAGCAATGGGGGTAGCTGTGGGTGTAGGCCTTGGCCTCCACCAGAGCGCCCAGAGACTCGAGATCGGCGGTGATGGGCGCGTTGGCGTCGAACACGAGCTGTCCGGCGTAGGGCGGAACCTCGTCGGTGAAGCGGGCGCGGTCATCGACCGGGCACACCACGGCGATGCCGGCGGCCCGACAGACCTCGAAGTCCTCCTCACCGAACCCCGGCGCCAGGTGCACGACCCCGGTCCCCTCGTCGGTGGCGACGAAGTCGGCCCCGAGCACCCGGAAGGCGCCGGGCTGGTCGGAGAAGAACGGGAACAGCGGGCGGTAAGTGCGGCCCACCAGGGCCGAGCCGGGCAGCCGCGCCAGGGGCTCGGCGTCTCCGAAGAGCTCGGGGTAGGCGCCGGCGCGCTCCGCCGCGATCACCGTCGGCGCCCCCAGGAGCTCGTACACGGCGTACTCGACCTCGGGGCCCACGGCCAGGGCCAGGTTGGAAGGCAAGGTCCACGGCGTGGTCGTCCACGCCAGCAACCGCAGTGGCCCGGAGACGGAGTCGGCGCCCGGCGCTGTGTCCTGGGCGTCGAGGGTGAAGACCACCGTCACGGCGGGGTCCTGGCGAGGACGGTAGGCGTCGTCCTGGCGAGTCTCGAAATTCGACAACGGGGTTTCGCACTCCCAGCAGTAGGGCAGGACGCGGTACCCCTCGTAGAGCAACCCTTTCTCCCACAGCCTCTTGAACGCCCACATCACGCTCTCCATGTAGGAGAGGTCCATGGTCTTATAGGCGTGGGAGAAGTCGACCCACCGGGCCTGGCGCGTCACGTAGCGCTCCCAGGAGTCGGTGGTGCGCTGGACGAGGGCCTGGCAGTACTCGTTGAAGCGGTCGATGCCGTAGTCGACGATGCCGGCCCGGCCCGACACTTCGAGCTCCTTCTCCGCCTCCATCTCGGCGGGGAGGCCGTGGCAGTCCCACCCGAAGCGTCGCTCCACCCGTCTGCCGCGCATCGTCTGATATCGCGGCACCGCGTCCTTCACGAAGCCCGTAAGGAGGTGGCCGTAGTGGGGGAGCCCGTTGGCGAAGGGTGGTCCGTCATAGAAGACGAACTCGTTGGGCCCGCCCGACCGTGCCTCGACGGAGGCCCCGAAGGTGCCGTCTTTGGCCCAGTACTCGAGGACCTGCTCTTCGAGCCGGGGGTAGTCAGCCTGTTGGTCGACTTCTGGGTACGGCGCCGGGCCGCCCGGCGGGTTGGGCATGTCCACAGCGTATTGGAGCCGCCGCGACCGCCTGCGGAGCCGTCGACCGGAATATCGCCGCCCGACGTGGTGTTGCTGGCCGGGCGTGGCGACGCTAGGGTCGCCCACCTTCGTCGAGCAGACGAAAGCCATGGGGAGATGATCGACATACCCATCACCGCTCGGCGGCCCGAGGCGTCCCGCTGATGGCCGCCGTCAAGAAGTCGCCATCGTCGAAGAAGAAGCTGACCTCGGCCAAGAAGAGGGCGGCGCCGGCCAGGAAGAAGGCGACGCCGGTCAGGAAGAAGGCCGTAGCGTCCAAGAAGAAGGCCGTGTCGGCCAGGAAGAAGGCGGCACCCGTCAGGAAGAAGGCCGCACCGGTCAGGAAGAAGGCGGCGCCGGCCAAGAAGAAGGCCGCACCCGTCAAGAAGAAGGCGGCGCCGGCCAAGAAGAAGGCGCCCCTCAAGAAGAAGGCGGTGCCGGCCAAGAAGAAGGCCGCACCCGTCAAGAAGGTCACGCAGGTCGCCTCGGTGGCCACCCCCGCTCCGGCCCCCAAGCCGGCACCCAAGGTGCCCACCCGGCCCGCCCGGGGCCCCTTCGCCTCGGAGCCGAAGTTCCTCGAGGAGCAGCGCAACTTCCTGCTCGAGGAACGCGAGGTCTATCAAAATCAGGCGGCCGACCTCCGGGCCGAGGCGGAGTCGTTGGCCCTCGAGCGCGAGCCCGGGGACGTGCAGTTCGACGAGGAGTCGGGCGAGGGGGGAACGGTGGCCGTAGACCGGGAGCGGGACCTGACGCTGTCGGCCCAAGCCCTGGCCACCATCGACGAGATCGACATGGCCCTGCGGGCGATCGAGGCCAAGAGCTACGGGTCGTGCGAGATCTGCTGGCAGCCGATTCCGAAGGCCAGGCTCAGGGCCCTGCCCTACGCCCGGTTGTGCGTGTCATGCAAAAGCGGAGGGCTGCACCGCCGCTGAGCGACGGGGAGCGTCCGCGGCGCGACGCCATCCGGCGCCTTCTCGTCGCCGGGGCCGTCGCCGTCGTGGTGGTTGGAGCCGACCAGGCGACGAAGTCGTGGGCCGTGCACCGCCTCGCCCATGGCTCCATCCACGTCGTGTGGAAGCTCGACCTCGAGCTCCAGTACAACTCCGGCGCCGCTTTCAGCTTCGCCCAAGGCTGGGCGCCGGTGCTCGGGGGCCTCGCCGTGGTCGCCGTGGTCGTCATGCTCGTCGCGGTCCGTCGTGTCCAGTCGACCGCCATCGCCGTGGCCCTGGGGTTGGTGGTGGGCGGTGCCCTGGGGAATCTGGCCGACCGGGTGTTCCGGTCCCACCGGGGCTCGGTAGTCGACTTCGTGGCCTTGCATTTCTGGCCGACCTTCAACGTCGCCGACGCGTGCATCGTCGTGGGCGCGGTGATGGCCGCGGCACTGTTGTGGCGAGGGGACCGGGTCACGTGAACGCGGCGCCGTCGGCGGCACCGGGTGCCGGGGGGGCGTCGGAGCAACTGGACGTGACTGTCCCCGCCGCGCTGGCGGGCGCCCGCGTCGACCGTGTGGTCTCGCTCTTGAGCGGGTTGCCGCGTCGCATCGTGGCGGAGTTGGTGGAGACCGGGGGGGTGCGCCTCGACGGACGCCGCGTCACGACGCGGAGCCGGACCGTGCAGCGCGGTCAGCGCCTGGAGGTCGACGTGCGGCCCGAGCTCGTCGACCTCCCGGTGCCGGACTCCTCGGTGGCCTTCGCAGTCGTGCACGAGGACGCCGAGTTGGTGGTGGTGGACAAACCGGCCGGGCTCGTCGTCCACCACGGCGCCGGGCACGGGGGAGCGACCTTGGTGGACGGGCTGGTGGCCCGCTTTCCCGACCTCGCCGGTCTGGCCGAGGCCGGAGGTGGGGACCCCGCCCGGCCCGGGGTGGTTCATCGCCTCGACAAAGGCACCTCGGGCCTGTTGGTGGTGGCCCGCACGCCGGACGCCTACCGCTCGCTGTCGAAGCAGTTTCGGACGCATCGCGCCGGGCGGGAGTACCTGGTGCTGGCGGCGGGAACCGTGGAGGCCGACGAGGGGACCATCGACGCTCCCATCGGCCGTTCCTCCCGGCAGCGGACCCGCATGGCGGTCACGGCGCGCGGCCGGCCGGCGCGCACCGAGTACCGCGTGGTGCGGCGCCTGCGTGACCCAGTTCCGGCCACCTTGCTCGAAGCCACCCTCGAGACGGGCCGTACCCATCAGGTGCGGGTGCACCTGATGGCCATCGGCCACCCCGTCATCGGGGACGAGCGTTACGGTCGCGCCGCCGCCCGCCCGCGGGCCGTGGTCGGCCACATGGAGCCGGGCCGGCTATTTCTCCACGCCTTTCGCCTGTCGCTCGACCACCCGTCGGGGGGGCGGGTGACGTGGGAGGCGCCGCTCCCCGAGGACCTCGCCGGGGTGCTCGGCCGACTCTCCTGAGTCGGCGACGCTCAGGCCGCTCGGTGGGCGGCTTCGACCTCGGCCAAGGTGGCCAGTTGCTGGAGGGCGCGCGCCTCGGCCTGGCGCGCCCGGCGGACACCGATGCCCAGTCGGGACGCGGTGGCCTGCAGCGACGTCGGCGTCCCGTCGTCGAGCCCGTAGCGGATGCGCAGGACGTCACGCTCGAGCTCTCCCAGGCTGTCGACGGCGTGGCGTACTCGGCCCAGAACCATCTGTCGTTCGACATCGTCCTCGAAGGTGTGCTCGTCGGCCCCCACGAGATCGCCCAGGGCGGTGCCGCTGTCGGTGCCGGCGGGTTGATCGAGGCTGGCCACCACGCGGGCCGCGCCCTGGACCGACTCGAGCGTGCGACTGTCGACTCCGCTCGCTTCGGCCACCTCGTCGGCGGTCGGGTCGCGCTGCAGGTCCGAGGCGAGCTCCCACGTCACGCGGTCGGCGCGCTGGGCCTGCTCGGCGACCTCCATGGGAACCCTGATGGTGTTGCCGTGCTGCTGCACGGCGCGCTGCAAGGCCTGACGGATCCACCAGGTGGCGTACGTCGAGAAGCGGAAGCCGCGCTGCCAGTCGAATTTGTCCACGGCGCGCATCAATCCGAACGTCCCCTCCTGGACGAGGTCGCCGAAGTCGACGCCGCGGTCCTGGTAGCGGCGCGCCCAGTGGACCACCAGGCGCAAATTGGCGGCGATCATCTGGCGGCGGGCGTCGTCGTCACCGGCCGCCACGCGCTTGGCCAGCTCCACCTGCTCCTCGTGGTCCGGCAGGGGGTACCGGTCGAGGTCATCCAGGAAGAGCCGAATGCCGTCGTGAGTACTTGCAGGGTTCGCCATCGTTCCTCTTTGTCGTGCTGACGAATGGAATAACACCACTGTGGTGCCCGACATTCCGCACCGGAGCCCCCATTCCGCCCGGCCCGGTGCCGGGGCCCGGGTTGCAGCCCGCCGGCCGCCGTGCTGCGCTGGGACGATGCCCCCGGGAGCCGAGCCGACCAGTGCCGTGCCGAGCCGCACCCGGCTGGTGGCCGTGCGCCACGGGGAGACGGAGTGGAGCCGGTCCGGCCGCCACACCGGCCGGACGGACCTGCCGCTCCTCGAGGAGGGTCGGCTCCAGGCCCGCGAGATCGGGCGACGACTGGCCGGCCACGATTTCTCCCTCGTCCTGACCAGTCCACTGCGGCGGGCGTGCGAGACCTGTGAGATCGCCGGGTTCGGTGCCCAGGCCCGGCAGTGCGACGACTTGGGCGAGTGGGATTACGGCGAGTACGAGGGTCGCACCACCGACGAGATCCGGGCGCGGCGCCCCGGCTGGTCGCTGTGGGCCGACGGCGCCCCGGGCGGCGAGACGGCGGGCGCGGTGGCGGAGCGGGCCGACCGTGTCATCGCCTCGGTCCGGGCCGTGCCCGGCGATGTGCTCGTCTTTGCCCACGGACACCTGCTGCGTGTCCTCGGGGCGAGGTGGGTGGGGCTGCCCGGCGGTGCCGGAGCCCTGTTCACCCTGGCTCCGGCCACGCTCAGCGTGCTGGGCTGGGAACGCGAGGTTGCCGTCGTCAACCTCTGGAACGACGCCGCGGGCGACGCCCTGAGGTGACCCGGCCGAGATGACCGGGCCGAGATGACCGGGCCGAGATGACCCCGGGGACCGCCCCGGGCTGATACCCGCCGGGTCAGGCAGGTGTGGTCAGTGCAGTGGTCGGGCCGGAGCCGGGGCCCCCCGGGCGCGCGACACCATATCGTCGAGGGTGAAGGAGTCCAGGTGACCCCGCATGTGCTCCCCGACGTCGGACCACACCGTCAGCAAGATGCATTGGCCCTCGTGCTCACAGGCGCCGTTCTCGTGGGGCCGACCGAAGTCGCCGGCCACGATGGGCCCGTCGACGGCGCTCACGATCTGTCCGAGCGTGATGTCCTGAGGGGAGCGAGCCAGGACGTAGCCCCCTCCCACGCCGCGCTTGGAGCGCACCAGGCCCGCTCCTTTGAGGGCGAGGAGGATCTGCTCGAGATAGGGCTGGGGCAGTCCCGTGCGCTCGGCGATGTCGCGCACCGACGTCGGGCTCTGCGAGTCGTCGTGCAGCGCCAACGACAGCAAGGCGCGGCTCGCGTAGTCGCCCCGGGTCGAGACCTTCACACTCCGATGCTACCCGTGAGGCTGTGCCCAACCGGCGTACGCCGGGGGCCCGACGGGAGTCCTCTCGAGTTGGACGGGGCCGTGCACCGTCGTGGGTACAGTGCCGCAGATGAGTGACGTGGCGGTGACCGGCGGGCCCGCCCGATCGGTCCGGGACGACCCGGTCCCGGTGCTGCCCGACTACGGCGGGGCATGCCTGACTTCGGTGGTGCCCGCCTTGTTCTCGACGTTGGCGGGGGACCCGGCCCTGCCGGCGTGGGTCCCGGTCCCCGTCCCCGGCGCCCGCCAGGTCGTGCTGCTCGTCCTCGACGGGCTGGGATGGGAACAGCTCCAGGCCTCCCAGGCGTGGGCGCCGACCCTGGCGACGGCGTCGGGTGGCCCCATCACCTCGGTCGTGCCCACCACCACGGCCACCGCTCTCACATCGCTCACCACCGGCGTGCCGCCGGCGGTCCACGGCATCGTGGGCTACCGGCTGCGGGTCGACGTCGACGAGCCCGGCGCCGAAGGTCCCGGCGAGGTGCTCAACGTCCTGCGCTGGAGGTCGGCCCGGGGCGACATGCGGCGCCGGCTCCCGGCTCCGCACTTCCAGCCGGTGCTGCCCTTCGGGGGGCGTTCGGTGCCGGCCGTGACGCGCTCGGAGTTCGCCTCCACCGGGTTCACGGCCGCACACCTGACCGGAGTGCGCCTCTCGGGGTGGTCCGTCCCTTCGACGCTGGTGGTCGGTGTGCGGCGACTGCTCCTCGAACGGGAGCCTTTCGTCTACGCCTACTACGACGGGCTGGACAAGGTCGCCCACGAGTACGGCCTCGGTGACCACTACCACCAGGAGCTCGCCATGGTGGACCGGTTGGTGGGGGACCTCGTCGAGGTGCTCCCGCCGGGGGCGGTGCTCGTGGTGACGTCGGACCACGGGCAGGTCGAGGTGGGCAATGCCACCCGCCTGCCCGCCCCCGGGCTGTTCGACATGGTCGAGCTGTTCTCGGGCGAGGGTCGATTCCGGTGGTTGCATGTGCGGCCGGGGTCGATCGACGAGGCCGTGGCGGCGGCGGACGAGGCGCACGGCACCGAGGCCTGGGTTCTCACGCGCCAGCAGATGGTGGACGACGGATGGTTCGGCGGACCGTTGGCGGCGGGGGTGGACCGGCGACTCGGTGACGTGGCGCTCGTGGCCCATGCGCCGGTGGCCTTCCTCGACCCCGCCGACACCGGCGAGACGCGTCTGATGGGCCGGCACGGGTCCCTCACCTCGGCCGAGATGGCCGTCCCGTTGGTGGCTCTGGCCCCGCACTGACCCCGACGGTCCCCGATGACCGCCGGTCGGGAAGTTGGCGGCCGTTAGCCTGCGCTTGGCGGGCGACCACCCGTTTGGGAGGATCAGTCCATGGACAACGAACCTGAGCAGACTCCCGGGGCCGACTCCGGGGAGACGGTGCTCCTGCAACCGGGCGAGCGCCCCACGGTGCTCGTCGGGCCCGGTGCCACGCCCGGTCCGGTCGGTGACCGCAGCGCCGAGGACCGGGCCGAGGCCGACGTCACGGAGTCGGTCGAGCAACCGGCGAAGGTCATGCGGATCGGGTCGATGGTCAAGCAGCTCCTCGACGAGGTCCGGGCGGCCAGCTTGGATGAGGCCAGCAGAACCCGATTGCGCGAGATCTACGAGCAGTCCATCAGGGAATTGGCCGGGGCACTGAGCCCCGATCTGGCGGCTGAGCTCGACCGCATGGCGCTGCCCTTCGACGAGACGGTTCCCTCCGAGGGCGAGTTGCGCGTGGCCCAGGCGCAGCTGGTGGGTTGGCTCGAGGGGCTGTTCCACGGTATCCAGGCCACTCTTCTGGCCCAGCAGATGGCGGCCCGGTCCCAGCTCGAGGAGATGCGCCAGCGGGGCCTGCCGCCGGGGACCGGGAGCCAGGACGGCGTCGGTCCTCGGCCCGGCGCCTATCTCTAGAGGCTGCTATCGTCGAATGACAAGGCTGTGATTTCTCCACAGGCCTGTGGAGTGTCCTGTGGAACCAGCCGACGGTGGTGCGGACCAGGGCGCCCACACAGTCGGATTCGAGGCCACCGAGGAGGACGGGGCCGATGGCCGCCACGAGGTCGTTCACCCATCTGCACACCCACACCGAGTACTCGATGCTCGACGGCGCCTCCCGGCTCGACGATCTCGTCGCGGCGGCGGTGGCCGACGGGCAGAGCGCCCTGGGGATCACCGACCACGGCAACATGTACGGGGTGCTCGACTTCTACGCGGCGTGCCGCAACGCGGGCATCAACCCCGTCATCGGCACCGAGGCCTACATGGCGGGGGAGTCCCGCCACGAGCGCCCGGTGCGACGGGGCAAGGTCGATGACACCGGCGGGGACGTCGAGGGGGGCGAGAAGCTCTACTACCACCTGACGCTGCTGGCGGAGACGACGGCGGGCTACCGCAACCTCCTCAAGCTGTCGTCGGCCGCCTACCTCGAGGGCTACTACTACAAGCCCCGGGTCGACTGGGAACTCCTCGAACGCCATCACGAAGGCATCATGGCCACCACCGGATGCCTGGGTGGCGTGGTACTCCAGGCTCTGCTGGCCGACGACGAAGAACGTGCCCTCAAGCTGGCGGGGCGTCTGCAGGACGTTTTCGGACGCGACAACCTGTTCGTGGAGCTCCAGGACCACGGCCTGCCTCAGCAGACGAGGACCAACCCGGCACTGGTCCGCATCGCCCGACGACTCGGTGCCCCCCTGCTGGCCACCAACGACAGCCACTACACGCAGCGCGAGGACTCGGTCGCCCACGACGCCTTGTTGTGTGTGCAGACCGGCGCCCTGATCGACGACCCCAAGCGCTTCAAGTTCGAGGGCGAGGAGCACTACCTCAAGTCGGCGGCGGAGATGCGCGCCCTGTTCGCCGAGCTGCCCGAGGCGTGCGACAACACGCTCCTCGTGGCTGAGAGAGCCAACGTCGAGATCGAGTTCGGCGTGAACGCCCTTCCGGAGTTCCCCGTGCCGGCGGAATTCACGGGCGACAGCTACGAGGCACGCGCCGACGCCTATCTGCGTGACCTGACCCTGACGCGGGCGGCCACACGGTACGGGTCGCCGCTGCCTACGCCGGTGAGCGAGCGCCTCGACTACGAGCTCGGCGTCATCGCCCACATGGGGTTCTCGGCCTACTTCCTGGTGGTCTGGGACCTGATCCGCCATGCCCGCGACAGCGGGATCCGGGTGGGGCCCGGGCGCGGCTCGGCGGCAGGGTGTTGCGTCGCCTACTGCCTGGGGATCGTCGACCTCGACCCCATTCGCTACGACCTGCTCTTCGAGCGGTTCCTGAACCCCGGGCGCAAGCAGATGCCCGACATCGACATGGACTTCGACGAGCGGTACCGGGGGGAGATGATCCGCTACGCCACCGAGCGTTACGGCGCCGACCGGGTGGCACAGATCGTGACGTTCTCGACCATCAAGGCCCGGGCGGCGGTGCGCGACGCCGCTCGGGTCCTCGGATACCCGTATCTGGTGGGGGACCGGATCGCCAAGGCGATGCCCCCGCTCATCATGGGCCGGGACACCCCGTTGCGGGCCTGCCTCGACCGCATCGAGGGCTTCGACGACGGCTACGCCACCGCCCAGGGGCTGCGCGACATGTATGCCACCGACGAGGAGGCCCGCCGCGTCATCGACGTGGCCAAGGGCCTCGAGGGGTTGCGGCGACAGGACGGCATCCACGCCGCGGCCGTGGTCATCACGAAGGAGCCCCTCACCGAGTACCTCCCCGTCCAGCGCAAACCCGAGAGCGGTCACGATCCGGCCGACGCACCCATCGTGACCCAGTACGAGATGCACGGGGTCGAAGAGCTCGGGTTGCTCAAGATGGACTTCCTCGGCCTGCGCAACCTCTCGGTCATCGAGCGGGCCCTGGACCTGGTGGCCAAGACCGAGGTGCAGCGCCCTGACATCGACGCCATCGCCCTCGACGACCCGGCCACCTTCGCCATGCTCCAGCGGGGGGACTCCATCGGCGTCTTCCAGCTCGAAGGCGGGCCCATGCGGTCGCTCATGCGGTCGCTGGCGCCCACGTGCTTCGACGACGTGGCCGCGTTGGTGGCGCTGTACCGCCCGGGGCCGATGGCCCACAACATGCACCGGGACTATGCGGACCGCAAGAACGGCCGTCAGGCGGTGAGCTACCCCCACCCCGACCTCGAGCCCATCCTGGGAGAGACCTACGGGCTCATGATCTACCAGGAGTCGGTGATGCGGGTGGCGCAGCGCTTCGCCGGGTACAGCCTCGAGGAGGCCGACAACCTTCGCAAGGCGTGCGGGAAGAAGGACCGGGCACTCATCCAGGCCGAGCGCGAGAAGTTCGTGGCGGGTTGCGTCACCCAGGGCTTCGAGAAGTCGCTCGGGACCAAGCTGTTCGACATCATCGAGCCGTTCGCCGACTATGCCTTCAACAAGTCGCACTCCTACGGCTACGGGTTGGTGGCCTACCAGACGGCGTGGCTCAAGGCGCACTTCCCGGTGGAGTACTTCGCCGCCCTGCTGACGTCGGTCAAAGACGACAAGGACAAGACGGCGGTGTACCTCGGCGAGTGCCGCACCCTCGGCATCGAGGTGCTCGTCCCCGACGTCAACCGCTCGGCCGGGGAATTCACCCCGCTCATGGGTGAGGACGGCACGCGGCGCATCGTGTTCGGACTGGCGGCGGTGCGCAACGTGGGGGAGAGCCTCGTGGACCGGATCGTGGCCGAGCGCGAGGCGAACGGCGCCTTCGTCGACCTCTACGACTTCTGCCAGCGCGTCGACCCGGTGGTGCTCAACAAGAGGACCATGGAGTCGCTCATCAAGTCGGGGGCCTTCGACTCGCTCGGGTGCCCCCGCCAAGGCTTGTGCCTGGTGTTCGAGGAGATCGTCGACCGGACGCTCGAGCGTCGACGCGAGGAGCAGGCGGGGATCTCGACCCTGTTCTCGACGCTCGAAGGCTTCGGGGACCCGGACAACGGGGCGGGCCCGGTGGGCTACGGCGATCCCCGGGTCCCGGTGCCCGACACCGAGTTCGCCAAGACCCAACGCCTCGCCTTCGAGAAGGAGATGCTCGGGCTGTACGTGAGCGACCACCCCCTTCGGGGCTTCGAGGCGGCGGTGGCCCGGCTGACCGACTGCTCGATCGCCGAGCTCAAGGAGATCGACGACGTCGTCTCCGACGGCGCGGGACGAGACGGCCAGGTCCGGATCGTGGGAGGGGTGGTCACCGGGCTCGCCCGGCGCTACACCAAGCGAGGGGAGCTGATGGCCACCTTCGTCCTCGAGGACCTCCGGGCCTCGATCGAGGTCTTCGTGTTCCCCAAGGTCATGCAGGAGATCGGGGCCCTGCTCGCCGATGACGCCGTGTTCGTGGTGCGAGGCCGGGTCGACACCCGAGACGACCAGGTCAAGCTGGTCTGCATGGAGGCGCACCGTCCCACCCTGGCGGCCGACGGCGTCGGGGAGCTCCGGGTCGAGCTCCCGATCGGGGCCCTCACCGACCCGGTGGTCGACCGGCTCAAGCAGCTGCTCTCGGAGCACCCCGGAGACGAACCGGTGTACCTCCACGTGGGCCAGTCGGTGCTTCGCCTACCCGCCGAGTTCAACGTCGACAGCCGCCGGGGGCTCCTCGGCGAGCTGCGGATGCTGCTCGGGCCCAGTGTGATCGTGGCCTGACCGGCGTTCTGACAGGGGCCGCCACCTGCGACCACGGGCGCCGAGGGGGTCTCGAGTGGGCCAGGGGTCCCCGCGTCCCGTATCCTGGTGGGTACCCCCCGAGTCGATGTGGACATTGGCCACGCCACCGCCCGCGCCGTCGCTGGGGTTGTCGGAGCAGCTGGACGAGCACGGAGCAGGCCATGCCGTTTGAGGTCGGAACCAAGGACTGCACAGCACTGAGCGACGCCGAGCTGGCCGAGATGGCCGATCTGTGCGTCGATCGGGCACCGGGATTCGACATCGGCTTCCTCTCCAAGCAGTGCGAGGAGTGGGTCCTGGTCAGCCTGGTGCGCGAGGGCAACAAGCTGCGCGGGTATTCGTTCTCCACGCTGGAGCGCATCGGTGGGACGCCGTCGCTGCTCGTCGGCGTGGCCACCGTCGACCGCACCGCCAAGGCCGAACAGGCGATGCGACTCCTCCTCGGTGACCAGTACCGCCGGGCGCTGCTCGCCTTTCCCGACGAGGACGTCCTCGTGGGGACCCGTCTGGCGTCGTGCGAGGGATACCTCTCCTTCTCGGGCCTGGCCGACGTCGTGCCCCGCCCGGGCCACAAGGCCTCGGGGGAGGAGCGGGCGTGGGGCCGGCGCCTGGCCAAGCGCTTCGGCGCCGAGGGTCGGATCGACGACCGCACCTTCATCCTGGCCGGCGACGGCTCGACCGCGGGGGCGCTCGACTTGGGCGGTCCCAAGGTGCGGGTCCCCGCCGACGAGGTGCTCGCGCTGTTCGCCGGTCTGAACCTCAAGCGCGACGACCGCCTGGTCGCCTTCGGGTGGGCCATGGCCGAGGACCTGGCGTCGGGTCGCCTGGCGGCGGGCAAGACCAACCGCAGCTGACGGGCCGTCGGCGCGCCCACCGGGCGCCGTCGTCAGGGTCGGGGGAGCAGGGCAGCCACGATTTTGTAGCAGTGCCCGTCGCGGGGTCGACTCAGGACCACCACCACGAAGTGGGGACGGAACCCCAGGGCGCCGGCGAGGTCCTTGCCCATCAGGCGGTCGCGGCGCGCCGCCCCCAACGCCCCAACGGCCCGGCGGTCCTCCACCGGGAGCCAATTGTCGCTGCGGGGCCAACCGAAGCGGGCCCACACGGTGTCGCCGTCGTCGTCGCGGCGACGGAAGATCACCGGCCCCCGGCTCGGGACCACGATGGCCACCGATGGTCGCATGCCTCGGAACTCCCAGTACGGTGCCGACGACCCCGGGAAGCCGAGTAGGTGCTTTTGGGGGGGGATCACGACGGCGCGCAACACCGCACGCGCCCGGCGCCCCTTCAGGGTGCCAAGCGCACGGGGGACCTCGCGCACCGTGACCGCCTCCGGCTGGGCCAGGTCGTCGGGCTCGGGCTCGTCGGCCCATACGGCGTCCACGACGTCGAAAGGCGACAGGCCCGGCTCGCCCTCCTCGCCCTCCTCACCACCGGCGGCACGCAGCCGCACGATGGCGCCGCTCTCGAGCTCGACGGCGGTGGTGTCCTCGTCGCCGCAGGCGAGGACCATACAGCGGCGTGCTCCGGGCGCGGGCGCCGGGAGCCGCCCTCGACCTCCCCGGCGTCGCCACCGGCCGGCCCGGCGGGCCTGCCCCGAAGCGCCGACGTCGGCGTGGGTCGTCACGGGTGCACCGGCGCCACGGCGCGGGCCCGGTCCTGGTCGCGTTCGTCGTCGAGGCGATGCGCCAGCTCGACGGGATCGGCAGCGGGTTTTTGGCAGACGTAGCGGCGGCACACGTATCCGAACCCGTCGGCGCGCTCGGACCACAGCGGCGCGGTGGTGCGTTCTCCCCAGGCCAGGACCACGGTCGGCTCGAACCGGGCGCGCATCGCGCTGACCAGGTCCGGCCGCTCGCCCGTGATCACCACCTCGGTGACGCCCCCACCCGCCAACTCACAGCCGGCCACGGTGTTGGCGCACGCCAGGGGGTGTTCGGCGGCGACCGGGCACAGCGCCCGCAGGAGCGATTCGCCGGCACCGACGAGCTCGTCGTCGCCCCGCAGGGCGCCGAGGCGCAGCAAGGCGGTGGCGGCCACGCCGTTGGCGGCCGGCATGGCGCCGTCGAGGATCTCCAGGGGACGGATGACGAGGCGCTCGGCGTCGTTGCCCGTGGTGTAGAGCAGCCCATGGTCGCCGGCGAAGAGCTCGAGCATGGACCGGGCCGCTTCCTCGGCCCGGTCGAGCCAGGCGGCCCGACCGGTGAGCTCGGCCAGCCGGGTGAACAGGTCGACGACCCAGGCGTAGTCGCCGGCATAGGCGAGATGCCGAGCCCGCCCCTCCTGCCACGAGCGCAGCCACCGCCCCGTGCCGGCCGGGCGCAACTCGGAGAGCAGGAACTCGGCGATTCCAACGGCGGCGCGCGCCCAGTCGTGGCGACCGGTGGCGGCCGCCGCTTGGGCGAGCGAGGAGCCGAACATGGCGTTCCACTCGGTCAGGACCTTGTCGTCGAGACCGGGGTGGACCCGCTGGGCGCGCGCCTCGAACAACAGGCGTCGGGCGTGTTCGACCTCGGGCGGCCGCGCCAGGACGGCGTCGGGGGGACGACGCAGGATGGTGTGGCCCTCGAAGTTGCCGACGTCGCTCACGCCGTACCAGGCGCCGGCCACCGCGGCCAGGTCGGGGCCCAGGACGTCCTCGAGCTCGGCCGGCGTCCACACGTAGAAACGGCCTTCCTCGCCCTCGGAGTCGGCATCCTGGGCCGAGTGCACCCCGCCGCCGGGGGACGCCAGCTCCCGCAGCACGTAGCCGACGGTCTCCTCGACCACCTGCAGCCACCGTCTGTCCCCGGTGACCTGCCAGGCGTGCAGGTAGGCACGGACCAGACCGGCCTGGTCGTAGAGCATCTTCTCGAAGTGGGGCACCGTCCAGGTGTCGTCGGTGGAGTACCGGGCGAAGCCGCCGCCGAGGTGGTCGTAGATCCCGCCGGCCGCCATCGCCCCCAGCGACGTGGTGGCCATGGTGAGCGACCCCGGCTCGCCCGTCAGCCGGTGATGGCGTAGGCACAGCTCGACGAGCTGCGCCTGCGGGAACTTCGGGGCGGGGCCGAACCCCCCCCAGGCCGGGTCGAAGCGCGCCCCGAGCTCGGCGACCGCCGATTGGAGCAATGCAGGAGCCATCGACCCCGGTTCGAGGCCGGCGCCGGGGCCGCCGGAGACCAGGTCCTGGGGCAGCCGGGTGCGGCGCTCGATGGCCTGCGCCATGGCGTCGGCTTGTCGATCGACCTCGTCGCGGCGGTTGTCCCAGGCGTCGTGCACCGCGTCGAGTACTCGCGGGAAGCCCGGCATGCCATGGGCGTCGCCGGGGGGGAAGTACGTGCCGCCGAAGAAGGGGCGACCGTCGGGTGTGAGGAAGACCGTCATGGGCCACCCACCGCGACCGGTCATGGCCTGGACGGCCTCCATGTACACGGCGTCGACGTCGGGACGTTCCTCGCGGTCCACCTTGACCGAGACGAACCGGGCGTTGAGCTCCTCGGCGATGCGCTCGTCCTCGAATGACTCATGGGCCATGACGTGGCACCAGTGGCACGCCGAGTACCCCACCGACAAGAACACCGGCCGGTCCTCGGCGCGTGCTCGGTCGAAGGCCTCGTCACCCCACGGGTACCAGTCGACGGGGTTGTGCGCATGCTGGCGGAGATACGGGCTGGTCTCCGAAGCCAGTCGGTTCACCCCTGCGAGCCTACGGCCCCGGCGCGCGGGGGCGGCCCATCCGCACCGGGGCGGCCCGACGATGGCGGGGGGCCGAACGGGGTCGTCGTAGGGTGGGGCGCCATGGAGCTCCGGCTCGACGGCAAGGTGGCGCTGGTGACGGGAGGGTCGCGCGGCATCGGCCGGGCCATCGCCACCCGGTTCGCCCAGTCCGGCGCCGATGTCATGCTGTCCTCGCGCAAGGCCGAGTCACTGGCCGACGCTGCCGCCTCCATGGAGGGCCTCGACGGTGCGGTGGCCTGGCACGCCGCCAATGTGGGCGACCCTGGCGCCGCCCAGCGGTGCGTGGACGCCACCGTGGCGCGCTTCGGGTCACTCGACGTCCTGGTGAACAACGCCGCCACCAACCCCTACTTCGGCCCGTTGATGGACATCGACCTGGCCCGCGCCGAGAAGACGGTGCAGGTGAACCAGGAGGCCGCCCTGGTGTGGACGCAGTGTGCGTGGCGGGCGTCGATGGCGCAGGGTGGCGGTGCGGTCATCAACCTGTCGTCGGTGGGGGGATTCTCGGTCGAGCCCGGTATCGGCTGGTACAACGTGACCAAGGCCGCCTTGGTGCACCTCACCCGTCAGCTGGCCTACGAGCTCGGGCCCACGGTGCGGGTCAACGCGCTGGCGCCGGGCCTGGTCCGTACCGACTTCGCCCGCGCCCTGTGGGAACGCTCGGGCGACGCCGTCGCCCGGCGACTGCCCCTCAGACGACTGGGCGAGCCCGACGACATCGCAACCGCCGCGCTGTTCCTGGCGTCGGAGGCGGCGTCGTGGATCACCGGCCACGTGCTCGTCGTCGACGGAGGGGCGCTGGCCATGCCGTCCGGGGGTGTGTGAGGCCGTGGAAGGCTTCTGCCGTGCCTCGTGAGCCGGCCGCCCCGACGCTGTCGGCCGACCTCGAGTTCCGGGGCCTCGTCCACCAGGTCACCGACCCGTCGCTCCCGCCGCGGCTCGACGCCGGCGGCCTGACGGCGTACATCGGCTTCGACCCCACCGCCGACAGCCTCCATGTGGGACATCTCCTCCAGGTCTTCATGTTGCGACGCCTCCAGCTCGCCGGCCACCGGCCCATCGTGCTGGCCGGCGGGGCCACGGGAGGCATCGGTGACCCCGGGGGCAAGAACGAGGAGCGCACGCTGCTCGGCACCGACGAGCTGGCCGCCAACCTCGCCGCCATGCGCAGTCAGCTCGAGCGGCTGATCGACTTCGGGGACGGCGTCCCCGGCGCACGCGCCCTGTTGCTCGACAACGGCGAGTGGTTGAACCCCTTGGGGCTCGTCGCCTTCCTGCGCGACGTCGGCAAGCACTTCAGCGTGAACCAGATGATGGCCAAGGAATCGGTCAGGGCCCGGCTGCAACGCCCCGATCAGGGGATCTCGTACACCGAGTTCAGCTACATGTTGCTCCAGGCCTATGACTTCCTCCGGCTCTTCGACGACCACGGCTGTCGGTTGCAGCTGGGGGCGAGCGACCAGTGGGGCAACATCACCATGGGGATCGAGCTCATCCGCAAGGCCCGGCGCCAGGAGACGTACGGGCTCACGACCCCGCTCGTGGTCAAGGGGGACGGGACGAAGTTCGGCAAGACCGAGACCGACACGGTATGGCTCGACGCCGCCCGGACGAGCCCCTACCAGCTGTACCAATTCTTCTTTCGCACCGAGGACAGCGTGGTGGGCACGTACCTGCGCTACCTCACGTTCCTCGATCACGACGCCATCGTGGCCCTCGACGCCGACACCGCCGCCCATCCCGAACGCCGCGAGGCCCCGCGGGCCCTGGCCCGTGAGGTGTGCACCCTCGTGCACGGGGGGGACGAGACGGCCCGGGCCGAGGTGGCGGCGGGGGCGCTGTACTCGGGGACGCTGGCCTCGCTCGACGAGGACATGCTGCTCGAGGTGCGCACCGAGACGCCCACCACCACCCGACCCCGAGCGGCCCTCGACGGAACGGGGCTCTCCCTCGTCGACGCCCTGGTCGACACCGGCTTGGCCACCTCGAAGAACCAGGCGCGCACGCTGGTGGTCCAAGGCGGCGTCTCTGTCAACGACCGCAGGGTCAAAGACACCGATGCGCGCATCGGGCGTTCGGACCTGCTCTACGACCGCTACCTCGTCCTGCGCAAAGGTCGGGACTACCATCTTCTGTGCTTCGAGTGACCACCTGGGTGGTGGCGCTGGGGCGTCACCGGTGCCCGCACCCCGGCACATCACCCGGGCACCCACTTCACCCCGGGCACTCACCCGTGCAGCCAGGAGCCATTCGTGACGACACAGGACACCAGCGCTGCCGCCAGCGCCGGCACCGGAGCGGGCTACGCCACGTTCCCCATCACGACGACGTTCGAATTCCCCGAGTACGTGGTCCAGCGCACGCTGGGGTCGTGCTTCGGGCTCGTGGTCCGGTCGATGGGCGCGGTGCGCGGCATCGGAGCGTCGTTCCGGGCCGTTGTCGGCGGCGAAGTCGGGCAGTACACCAAGCTCCTCGAGGACAGCCGGCGCCATGCCATGGACCGGCTCATCGAGAACGCCCGCATCATGGGGGCCAACGCCGTCGTGGGGATGCGGTTCGACTCATCGGAGATCGGACAGGCCCTCACCGAGATCGTCGCCTACGGCACGGCGGTCATCATCGGGCCGCGACGGTAGGAACGATGCTCTTCGCCTCCCTCGGGGCTGCGGTCATCGCGGTAGTGCTGGCGGGTGCGGTCATGAGCCTGTTCCTTCCTCGTCACGGCGAGTCGGCACACCCCGAGTCGGGGTGGGTGGCCACCGACGAGGTCTTCAAGGACCCTGTGACCGAGCGCCTCATGCGGGTGTGGACCGACCCGTCGGGACAGCGGCACTACCTCCCGGAGGCGGGACAGCGCGAAGAGTCGGCGCCATGACGGGCCCGATCGACCTCGGCTCGGCACCCCCCGACACCGCGCTCGACCCGCCGCCCCGGGCGGCGGCCACCCGGCTGGCCGACGCCCTGGAAGTTCCCGCCGCCGCTCGCCACGACGCCGTCGCCGACGTGGTACGGGCCTTTCCCGAGTGGTCCGAGGCCTGGGCCGCGCTCGGCGACCTGGCGCGTGACGACGTCGAGGCGTACGCCTGCTACCGGGTGGGCTATCACCGCGGCCTCGACGCCCTGCGCCGCGCCGGGTGGAAGGGAAGCGGGTTCGTCCGTTGGGCGCACCCCGCCAACCGCGGGTTCCTTCGCTGCGTCGACGGGCTGCGGGCCGCGGCGGCGGCCATCGGCGAGAGCGCCGAGGAGGAGCGATGCGCCGTGTTCCTCCGCCAGCTCGACCCGGCGTGGCCCCCGGCGGGACTTCCCGGCCCCGGCCACCGGTGAGCGGGCGTGGGGCGGTTCTTGTGGTGGCCGCCCTGGTACTGGCGTCGTGCGGGAGCCCGTTCCCGGGCCGGACACTGGGCCAGCAGGTGCACTCGTGGGCTGCGTCCACCGGCCTGGCCGACAGCCTGCGCACCCTGCGCGCCGACGCCGGGCGGGTGGTGGCGGTCGAAGCCAGCCACGATCCCGCCGGCGTGCGCACCGACTGCGACGTGCTCGTGAACGACGCCTTGAGCGCCAATCAGAACCTCCCCAGCCCCGACGACGTG
Organism: uncultured Acidimicrobiales bacterium; assembly: GCA_963731665.1. Classification (GTDB taxonomy): domain Bacteria; phylum Actinomycetota; class Acidimicrobiia; order Acidimicrobiales; family UBA8190; genus Chersky-840. Next base: position 131,918 of record CAVSWP010000013.1, read on the forward strand.
CTGACCCGGATCCTCTCCTCGGCCTACGCCGCCGCCTCGGCCGCCGGCCAGCACTGCCTCACGGGCGCCGGGGGAAACAAGGCCTTGTTGGCGGACTCGTCCGCCGAGCTCGCCGCGGCGGCGTCGGGCTACGTGAAAGCCGAGGCCCGCCTGGACGCCCTCAACGCCACCGGCTCCGGGTCGTCGTCATGAGCTCGCCCTACCACGTCGTGGGCTCCGTGCCCGGCGGGGAGGACCCCGACAGCTACGACCGTCGGCGACGACGGGTGCTGTGGTCCATGCCGGGCGGCCTCTACGTGGTGGGCACTCGCGCCGGCGGTCGCCGCAACCTCATGACCATCAGCTGGGCCACACAGGTCGCCATGGACCCCAAGCTGGTCGGCATCGGGGTCGAGGTCGGTGCGCTCACCCACGAGCTGCTCACCGAGGGGAAGGTGTTCGCCCTGAGCCTGCTGCCCCGGTCACAGCGAGCCGTGGTGCGCCGCTTCGCCAAGCCTGTCACCGAGTCGTCGGTCGACGACGTCTCGGGTGCCGGGATGATGCAGGGAGAACCGGTGCGCGGCGCCACGACGGGGGCTCCCATCCTCGACAACGCGGTGTCCTGGCTGGACTGCGAGGTGCGTCATGTCTTGGTCCTGGGGAGCCACAGCTGGTTCGTGGGCGAGGTGGTCGACTGCGGGGAGTCCGCCGGGGCGCCGCTGGGGCCCCCCGACGGCGCCGGCGACCGGGGTGTCCTGCGGATGGAGGACACCCGCATGAACTACGGCGGTTGACCCCGGCCCGGTGCCGGGCCCGGTGGGGCGGCTCAGTCCCCAGGGCTCGTCGGCGCGGCGCCGGGCTCGGAGCGAAGATCGACGCGCAGCGTGAGGATCCCGTCCTCGAGAGCGGCCTCGGCGTCCCCGATCATGGCATAGTCCATGTAGTCGAGCTGGGCCTGCTCGGCGAAGCGCTTGCGTTCGGGCCCTTCGATGGGCGGGAGGCCCCGGGATCGCACCGCCGCCGCCCGGGCGCGGAAGCGTTCCACCATGGCGGCCGGATCGAACTCCTCGGGCACGCCCCGACTCTACCGGCGCCCTCCGGAACGGTCCCGAGCCGCCCGCCGGGGCGGGGCGGCCCCGATCGGGGTCGGGCTGACCGGCGGGTAGACTGCGCAGGAGTCCTCGCCGTGATCTACGCGCCAGCCCGCCGGAGGAGTCGCTCGTGAAAAAGGGACGGCATCGCCGCTTCGAGGAGGCTCGCAGCCTGAAGCGCTCGGTCGCGACCGCCAACAAGCGCTGTCCGGAGTGTGGTGCCGAGACCGACGACGAGCACGCCTCGTGGTGCATGGCCGAGACCGAGTTCGAAGACATCCTGGGCCCGGGCCCGGCTGCCTCGGTGGAGGACGACGCGCCCTCGGACTGAGCGGCGCGTGGGGCGGGCAGCTCCCGTGGCTCCCCAGAGACGCACGCTGGTCGTCAGGACGAGGTCTTGCGCCTGATGGCGGGGTGCGGCAGGCGCACCGCCACGGCCCCGGAGCCCGACGCCTCGCCGTTGCGTGCCCCGTTCGGAGTGGCCGCCACGACCACGGGGACGCCGATCGCGGCGTCCGGTGGGGGGGCCACCGCGGGCTCGCCCAGTGCCTGCTCGCGCGCCTCGAGGTATTGCACGAGGCGCTTGTAGATCTTCTTGCCGACCATGGCGATGAGCTCGTCCCTGAGCTCTTTGAAGACGGGCCGGGTCCCCACGAAGGCGTCGGGTGACTCGGTGCACCACCAGTGGAACTCGAACCCGCCTTCTCCCCAGTCCCGACGGTCCCACTGCCTGATGACCGACCTGACGTGCCCGTCGTCGGCCACCTCGTCGTCGCGGCGCAACGGGAGCTGCCAGCACACGTCGGGCTTGAGCTCGAGGTGGGGCACCCCTCGCTCGACAGCGGCGCGGTGCAGGGCGCACCCGGCACCACCGGGGAATTCGGGACGGTTGAGGAAGATGCAGGCGTCTTTCACCAGACGCGTGGTGAGCTCGCCCGACTTCGACTTGAGCACGACGTTGGGTCGACCGGCGCGCTGGGGCCGGGCCTTGTCGTGGAACTGCCACTGCTCGGGCGTCAAGGTGGCGGCGGCCGCCTGCACCCGCCGGGCGTCTTTGGCGCTGGTGAAGTGCGCCCCGTAGGAGCAGCATCCCTGGACCAGCTCGGGTGCCGGTCCGGTGAGCACCCCCTGACAACCGTTGCCGAAGATGCAGGTCCAGCGGCTCTCGAGGAAGGTGACGTCGAATTGCCACGTCCGCTCCTCCTCGGGGTCCGGGAAGCTCACCCATTCGTGGGCGCCCTCGGGGGCGCCGTGCCAGGGCCCGTGGCGATCCCTCGCCTTTGCGGTGCTCCCCTGGGTGGTTGCTCGACCCCTGGCCATCTCGCTCACTTTCCGCCCACGGCGGCCGGCGCGGTGGCCCACCCGGGGACCCCCGCGGCGGCCATCTGGGCACCGCTCGGTTCGGCACAGCAGAACCACGCTTCGGTCAGCCGCGGCCGTTGGTGGGCCGGGGTCGCCGAACGAAGACCGCCGTCGGGCTGCGGGGCGACCGACGAGGCCGCCGCCCCCGCGCCCAGGGTCTCGACCGTGGCGGCCCGGACGGCGTCGTAGGCCTCCTGGGCCGACCACTGTCGGTCGGCGGCGCGCTCGGCGAGCGCCGCACACTGGTGGTGGAGGTCGTCGAGCCGGGGGTCCGGGGAGCGCCAGGCCCATCCCAGGTGCTCGTCGTCGTAGTCGTCGAGTCGCCCGTCGAGGCGCCCGGAGCTGACCAACAACGACCCCGGGGGGACGAGCAGCCTGATGGCGTACTGCACCGGATCGACGTTGCCCACCAGGTCGCAGCGCGCCACGAGGTCCAAGAGGGCGAAGACGTCCTCCGGTCGCGTCCACGGTGTGAAGGGCAGCAGGGACGGCCGGGGTTCGATGCCGGCGTGACGCAACACCCGCACCGCGTCGGCCTCGTCGGCGGCACTGTGGCCCTTGTCGAGCTGTTCGAGTATCTCGTCGCTGGCCGACTCGAACGCCGACACCACGAAGAGACAGCCGGCGGCGGCCATGGTGGGCCAGATGTCTCGGTGGCGCAGGATGTGCTCGACCTTGACGGTGGCGTCGAAGGTGATGTCGGGGAAGGAGCCGTGGACGGCGTCGACGACCCGGGCGGCGTGGTGCGGTCCGTTGAGGAAGTCGGGATCGCCCAGGGTCACATGACGGGCCCCCAGGGCCACCAGTTGGGCGACGTCGGCCACCACGGCGTCCTCGCCCACCAGCCGGGTGCGGCCGTCGTAGATCACGGGGACCGGGCAATGGCGGCAACGGTGGGCGCACCCGTGGCTCGCTTCCACGTAGCCTGCCAGGCGGCGCTCGTCACCGAGGGCGAGGTGCGCGTACCGGTCCAGCCCGGGCAGGAGATGGCGGGCGGGCAGGCCGAAGCGGCCCCGCCCGAGCTCGACGTGGCACCGCGGTTGCCTGTCGTCGCCCTTCGCCGCAGCACCGAGGCCGTCCACCCAGGACACCAGGCGGGGCTCGTACTCCCCGGCGATGGAGACATCAGCGACGGGCTCGGCGCCCTGGGCCCCGTCGAGGCCGGCGTACAGGCCGTAGAGACACAGCGCGACGTCAGGTCGGTGGGCCCGGATCTCTGCGCACACCCGCCGTGCCAGACGCATGGCGGTGTGCATGGGGACCGAGCACGCCACGGCGTCGGCCCACTCCAGCAGCTCGACGTCGAGTTCGTCGACGGCGAGATCGGTGCAGCGCACGTCGTGGCCGGCACGCAGCAAGGCGCTGGCCGGTGAGGCCACGTGCAACGGTTGATGGCCGAGTTCGTAGGTCGAGACCAGCACCACGCGCACGGCCCCACGGTAGCGGGATCTCCGCGTGGGGGACGGACCCTTCTGTCCCCGCCCGACGTTAGGTCGCCGGTGAGGGTGACTCGACGTCGACATCGACGGCGATGTCGATGCGGACGTCGAGGCACTGCCCGGCCCGGCGCAGCGCCTGCTCCACGCGAGCAGGAGTGTCGGCGCGCGCGAACACGAAGCCCAAGTAGCGGTTGCCCTCGGGCACCGGTGCCACCTCCCGACCGGGCGCCATGGTGATCTGGACGTCGGTCACGCCCGGGACCGCCTTCGCCTCGGCCTGTCCGCCCACACCGACGAAGGTGCCGGAACGGGGGATCGGCACCATGAGCACCCCCGACGCCCCCAACGCGGTGGTGGCGCCCACGGGCAGGCCCAGGGCGTGGGCGAGCACGAGCTCCTCGAGCGACCGGCCCGTGGAGAACGACAACGCACGCGAGCACAGCCCGCCGATGGTGCGCGCCGCCACCTCGATGACCACGGCCCGCCGGTGGCGCACGCGCAGCTCGGCGTGGACGGGGCCGTCGACCAACCCCAACGCCGTGGTGGCGGCGGCCGCGGCCGACAGCACGGCGGCCAGGTCGCCGGGTGACAGCCGGGACGGGGTCACGTACAGGGTTTCCTCGAAGGCCGGCCCGTCGAGCGGATCGGGCTTGTCGAAGACGGCCAGGGTTCGCAGCTCTCCCGCTACGACGAGGCCCTCGACGGCGACCTCCGGTCCCGCCGCGAACCGCTCGACCAGGAGGGGGGCGTCAGGGTCGACGCCGGCACCGGTGGCGATGCGCCGCACGCGCGCCGCCGTGCTGACGGCTTGCTCGGGGGTGTCGGCCCGCAGCACGGCCTGACTTCCCGACAGCGTGGTGGGCTTGATCACACACGGGAGCCCGACCGAGGTGGCCACCGCGGCCACCTCCTGGGGCCCGGCGCCGGCACCGAGCGGTGCAAAGGCGGGCTGGGGCACCTCGAAGGCGGCCAGGCGAGCGCGCATGGCCAGCTTGTCGCGCGCCGCGGCGACGGCGTCGGGAGGGTTGTGGGGAAGTCCCAACTGGGCCGACGCCTCGGCCGCCACCACGGTGCCCATGTCGTCGACGGCGATCACGGCGTCGAGGGGGGCGAGGTCGTCATGGGCGACGATCACCCGGGCCGCCTCGCGGGGGTCGTCCAGGGGGACCTCGAGGGCTCGCGTGCCCATGACCCCCTGGAGGGCGTGGGCGTGCTCGGTGCCGATCACCACCTCGACCCCCAGGGCGCGGGCCGCATCGAGGAAGTCTCGGGCCCGGTAGGTCGCCGAGGGGATGAGGAGGAGTACCCGGGCCACCCACCTATGATGGAGCAATGGCAGACGACGTCGCGCCGGCGGGCGAAGCAGCCATCTCCGCCGTGCTGAGCGTGACACCGGCCGCCCGAGGTGTCGTGCTCGAAGCCCGGGCCCAGGAGGCCGAAGCCGAGCGCCTGGCCCTGTGGGTCGAAGTGACCGGCGCCCGCGACGGTGCGTACACCTACGACATCTACTTCCAAGCGGCCGGCGACGCCGCTGCGGGTGACACCGTCGACGAGGACGGGGGCCTGACGGTGGTGGTGCCCGAGTCGAGCGTGGCCCGCCTGGTCGGGGCCCGGCTCGACTGGTCCGACGACGGTGACGGTGGGCTGGTCATCGTGAACCCCAACACCCCGCCGCGGCCCGAAGTGCTGGCCGATCGTCCCGAGGTGGACTTGAGCAGCGACCTCGCCCAGCGGGTGTTGAAGGTGCTCGACGCCCAGGTGAACCCCTCGATCGCCATGCACGGCGGCCACGCCGATCTCGTGGCGGTCGAAGCGGGCGTCGTGTACGTGCGCCTGAGCGGGGGGTGCCAGGGATGCGGCCTGGCCTCGGTGACGCTGTCACAGGGCATCGAGGTGGCGTTGCGCGACTCGGTGCCCGAGGTCGTGTCGGTGGTCGACGTCACCGATCACGCCAGTGGCGCCAACCCGTTCTACGAGCCCGCCAAGAAATAGCGGTCGGCACATCCGCGGAGGCGCGCAACCCGTCGGTTAGCGTCCCCCACATGCACGCCCTCGTCACGGGGGTCAGCGCGGGGGCCGGACTCCTCCTCGGCGCCGAGCTCGAGTTCGTCGTCGAGCGACTGGAAGATCGCCGGACCCTGGACCGCCCCTGGTGGCGGTGCCCGTCGTGCGCCACGCCGTATGGCGGCCGGGCGGCCGTGCCGATGGTCAGTGTCGTGTCCTTGCGGCGGGGATGCCGGTCGTGTCACGAGCGGGTGGCCCATCCGTGGCGACCCCTGGTGCTCGGTGTCGTGAGCGCGGTCGTGCTCGGTGCGTTCGCGGCACGCATCGGTGACGACGTGGTGCTGGCCGCCTACGCCGTGTTCGGGCTGTCGATGGTGGCGATGAGCGCCGTGGACCTCGAGCGCCAGATCATCCCCAACCGGTTGGTGTACTTCACGTTGGCCGTGCTCGTGCCGCTGTTCGTGGTGGCATCGGCCGTCGACGACCGGTGGGGGTCACTCGCCAGAGCCGCCATCGCGGCGGCCGCCGCGTTCGTCGCCTTCCTCGCCGTCCATGTGGCCGTCCCCCGGGGGATGGGTTTCGGGGACGTGCGGCTCGCCGGCGTGGTGGGACTGACGACCGGATGGCTCGGGCTCGGGCACACCTTCGTGGCGTTCTTCGCCGCCTTCGTGCTCGGAGCCCTGGTCGGGGTGGTGGCCATGGCGGTGTCGGGCGCGGGCCGCAAGACCAGGATCCCCTTCGGGCCGTTCCTTGCCGCCGGCGCGGTGGTGGCGGTGTTGTGGGGCAGTCCTCTGGCCCACGCCTTGTTCCATCGCGGCGTGTGACCTGGTCCGGGGCCTCGAAGGCACCGAAGTAGATTGACGGCGTGCTCAGGTACCTCACGGCGGGGGAGTCCCACGGCCGGGCCCTCGTGGTGATCGTCGAGGGCCTGCCGGCCGGTCTGCCGGTGACCGCTGCCGAGATCTCCGGCGAGCTCGCCCGGCGGCGTCTGGGCTACGGGCGCGGGCCGCGCATGCGCTTCGAGGCCGACGAGATCACGCTGATCGGCGGGATACGCCACGGCCGCACCCTGGGCTCACCGGTGGCCATCGAGATCGCCAACACCGAGTGGCCCAAGTGGGAGAAGGAGATGTCACCCGACCCGGGTTCGCCGAGCAAGGTCCTCACCAAGCCTCGTCCGGGGCACGCCGATCTGGCCGGGATGCAGAAATACGGGTTCGACGACGCCCGCGACGTGCTCGAGCGGGCCTCGGCGCGCGAGACCGCGGCGCGGGTGGCGGCGGGGTGCCTGGCCAAAGCCCTGCTGGCCCGGCTCGGGATGTCGGTGCTGAGCCACGTCGTGGGCCTGGGGCCGGTGCGCGCCGAGGGGGTGGTGCGCCCGGAGCCCTCCGATCTCGAGCGCGTCGACGACTCGGCGGTGCGGTGCTTCGACCCCGAGGTCGAGGCACGCATGGTGCAAGCCGTGAAGGCCGCCGCCAAGGACGGGGACTCGCTGGGCGGCGTGGCCGAGGTCCTGGCCTACGGGGTGCCCGTGGGGCTCGGGAGCCACGTGCACTGGGACCGCCGCCTCGACGGCCTGCTCGCCCAGGCGCTCATGAGCATCCAGGCCGTGAAGCACGTCGAGCTGGGCGAAGGATCCGAGGTGGTGGCCCGGCGGGGCTCGGAGGCGCACGACGCCATCGGCTGGGACGAGAGCTCGGGGACCTACCACCGCGAGACGGACCGCGCCGGGGGGATCGAGGGGGGGATGTCGACGGGCGGGCTCATCGTGGCCCGGGTGGGCATGAAGCCGCTGGCCACGCTGAACCGGCCCGTGCTCGGAACGGTGGACGTGGTCACCAAGGAGGCGACGGTGTCGTTCAAGGAGCGCACCGACGTGACGGCGGTGCCCGCCATGGGCGTGGTGGCCGAGACCATGACGGCGTTGGTCCTGGCCTCCGAGGCGCTGCGCAAGTTCGGTGGGGACTCGCTGGCCGAGGTGGTGCGCAACCGCGACGGGTACCTGTCCTCGCTCTCGGACACGCCTTCGTCGGCGGCTGCCGCCGGCCGTGGCTGAGCACCTGCTGCTCGTCGGGATGATGGGCACGGGGAAGTCGACGGTGGCACGGCTGGTGGCGACTCGACTGGGCCGGCGCCACGTGGACACCGATCAGGAGGTGGAGCGGGTGGCGGGGACGTCGGTGAGCGCGATCTTCTCGGCGCACGGCGAGGCGTGGTTCAGAGTCGAGGAGTCGCGGGTACTGGCCGACGTGCTCGCCGGCCCCCCGGCCGTGATCTCCGTCGGGGGAGGCGCCGTGCTCGATCCCGGGCACCGGGTGGCGTTGCGCGACGCCGGCACCGTGGTGTGGCTGCGGGCCCGGCCCGAGACCCTGGCCCGCCGGGTGGGGGCCGGCGCCGACCGGCCTCTGTTGGCGGCGGCGGCCGGTGGCCCCGCCACCGTGCTGGCGCGGCTCGAGGGCGAGCGCCGACCGCTGTACGAGGAGGTGGCGGACGAGGTGATCGACGTCGACGACCTGACCCCGGCCGACGTCGCCGAGCGCGTCCTCGCCGTGACCGGGGCCGGACCGAGCGAGGACCTGTCATGATCACCGTTCCCGTTTCCCTGGGCGAGAGGTCCTACGACGTGGTGGTGGGAGCCGGCGCCCGTGAGCTTTTGTCCGAGGTGCTCCCCCCAGGCGTCGGTCGCGTGGCGGTGGTGACCCAGGAGAACGTGGAGGTCGACGTGGACCCCGGCGTCCCCTTCGACACCTTCGTGATCGAGGACGGCGAAGGGGCCAAGACCCTGGCGACGGTGGAGCAGCTGTGCCGGGACCTGGCGCGCTCGGGACTGTCGCGCGCCGATGCCGTGGTGGCACTGGGGGGAGGGGTGGTCAGCGACGTGGCCGGGTTCGCAGCCGCGGTCTTTCTCCGCGGCATCGCCTATGTGAACGTCCCCACCACCTTGCTGGCCCAGGTCGACGCCGCCATCGGCGGGAAGACGGGGGTCAACCTCCCCGAAGGCAAGAACCTCGTGGGTGCGTTCTGGCAGCCCGCCGGGGTGCTGTGCGATACCCAGGCTCTGGGCTCGCTGCCGGCGCGCGAGTGGTCGTCGGGCCGGGGGGAGATGGCCAAGTACGCCTTCCTGGGCGACGGGCTGCTCGACCAGGGACGCCCCGGTGCCGCCATCTTGGGGCTCGCCCTGGACCAACAGGTCGCCACGTGCGCGGCCATCAAGGCTGCGGTGGTGGCCGCGGACGAGCACGAGTCCGGCCGCCGCATGGTCCTCAACTACGGCCACACCCTGGCCCATGCCCTCGAGGCCTCCTCCTTCGGCCCCGAGGCGAAATGGGACCTCCGCCACGGCGAGGCCGTCGCCATCGGCCTCGTCTTCGCCGCCATGCTCGCCCGGAGGCTCGATCGCATCGACGACGACCGGGTGGCTCTGCACCGCAGAGTCGTGGGCGGGTTCGACCTGTACTCCGACATCCCCGTGGGGGCATCGGCGCGCCAGCTGGTGGAGTTCATGGCCAGGGACAAGAAGGCGAACCACGACCTCACCTTCGTCCTCGACGGCCCCGACGGGGTGGAGCCGGTGCACCAGGTGGACGAGGCGGCGGTGCTCGCCACCCTGGTCGACATGGGGTGCGCACCGTGAGCGCGACGGGCACGCCGTTGGTGGTGCTGCTGTCGGGGCCCAACCTGAACCTGCTGGGCGAGCGCGAGCCCGAGGTCTACGGCACCGCCCGGCTGGCCGATCACGTCGAAGAGGCCCGCCAGGAAGCCACCCGGTGCGGCCTCGAGCTCGAGCACCACCAGAGCAACCACGAAGGTGAGCTGGTCGACGTCATCCACGGGGCCCGGGGCGCGCCGCCGCGCTGATCGTCAACGCCGGCGCGCTCACGCACTACTCGTGGTCGTTGCACGATGCCTTGGCGGCCTTCGACGGGGTCGTGGTCGAGCTGCACCTCTCGAACCCCGCGGCCCGCGAGCCGTGGCGTCACACCTCGGTGGTGGCGGGCGTGTCGCACGGATCGATCGCCGGGTTCGGCGGGCTGGGGTACCCCCTGGCGGTCCAGGCCGTGTCCCGGTTGTTGGCTGCTCGATCATCGGGCTCCGGGTGACCGGCCCCGGGGGTGCCGGTGCCGATGGACCGGCCGTCGGGGAGCTCCCGCCGTTGCAGGTCGTCGACCGCCTGGCACGCCTGCGCGCCGGGATCGAGGCCGCCGGGGTGGACGCGCTGCTGGTGACCACGGTGGCCAACGTCCGCTACCTCACCGGGTTCAGCGGGTCGGCCGGAGCCCTGTTGGTGACCGGGGGCGCGGCCATGCTGGTCACCGACGGCCGCTACCGGACCCAAGCCGGCGAGCAGCTCGTCGCCGCCGGTCACGACGGAACCGTCGAGCTGACCGTGGGCGGCATCCAGGCGCAACGCGATGCGCTCGCCGGCGTCGCCCGGTCTGCCGGGCTGCAGCGTCTGGGGCTCGAGGCCGACCACGTGACCTGGTCGGCCAAACGGCGCTGGGCGCAGGACCTGGCGCCGGCGCAGGTCGTGGCCACCAGCGGCGTGGTCGAGGCGCTGCGCCAGGTGAAAGACGCCGGCGAGCTGGCCCGCATGGCGCGCGCCGCCGCCATCGCCGACGCGGCGTTGGGCGAGGTGCTCCCGCTGCTGGGGCAGCGCCGCCGCGAGGACGAGGTGGCGCTCGCTCTCGACACCGCCATGCGCCGCCTGGGGGCGGAGGACCGCGCCTTCGAGACCATCGTGGCTTCGGGGCCGAACGCGGCCAAGCCGCACGCGCGGCCGACCATGCGGACGATGGTGGCCGGAGACCCCGTGGTGGTGGACTTCGGTGCCATCTTCGAGGGATACCGGTCGGACATGACGCGCACGTTCTGCATCGGGGGTGAGCCTCAGGACCCGCTGGCCCGGGTGTTCGAGGTGGTGGGCGAGGCCCAGGCGGCCGGGGTGGCGGCGGTGCGGGCGGGCGTGGCCGCGAGCGAGGTCGACAAGGCGTGTCGCGACCTGATCGCCGAGGCCGGATGGAAGGACGCCTTCGAGCACGGCACCGGGCACGGGGTGGGCCTCGACATCCACGAGGCCCCGGCGGTCGGCCCGGGGTCGACTGCTATCCTCGCCTCCGACGTCGTCGTGACCGTCGAGCCGGGTGTGTACCTGGCGGGGATCGGCGGTGTCCGCGTCGAGGACACCGTCGTGGTCACCGCGGACGGCTGTCACACGCTCACCCGGTTCCCCAAGGACATCGCTGCCTGATGGCTGTCACCACCAACGACCTGCGCAACGGCATGACCCTCGACCTGTCCGACGGGTTGTTCTCGGTCGTGGAATTCCAACACGTCAAGCCGGGCAAGGGCGGTGCGTTCGTACGGACCAAGCTCAAGAACGTGCGGACCGGTGCGGTGGTGGAACGGACGTTCCGGGCCGATGAGCGCGTCGAGCAGGCCATCGTGGACAAGCGGGAGATGCAGTTGCTCTATCGCGACGGCACCGACTACGTGTTCATGGACGTCGTGTCCTATGACCAGTTGCACGTGTCCCCGGCCACGCTCGGTGAGGCCGCGCAGTACGTGAAAGAGGGCGACAACGCCGTCCTGCAGATGTACGGCGGGGAGATCGTCGGCGTGGACCTGCCGGCCGCGGTGGAGCTGACGGTGGCCGAGACCGAGCCCGGCGTGCAAGGGGACCGGGTGTCGGGGGCGCGCAAGCCGGCCACGCTCGAGACGGGGCTCGTGGTGCAGGTCCCGTTGTTCGTGAACCCCGGCGAGCGCATCAAGGTCGACACGCGCTCCGGCGAGTACATCACTCGGGCCTAGACCGGCACGTGCCCGTGCCGCACGACAGCGCCTCGGCCGCCCCGGGCGAGGGCCCTCGTCACGAGGCTCGGGAGCGGGCGCTGGCCCTGCTCTACGAAGCGGAGATGAAACGGGTCGGGACCGGCGAGGTCCTGGGGGCGCTGTCGGTGGCCCCCGACCCCTTCACGGTGGCGCTGGTGGAAGGGACTGCCGCGCTCGAGCAACGCATCGACGCCCTGGTGGCGGCGGCGGCCCAGGGCTGGGAGTTGGCGCGCATGCCCGTGCTCGACCGCAGCATCCTGCGACTGGCCACCTACGAGCTGATCGCCGAGCCCGACGTCCCGGTGGCGGTGGTGATCGACGAGGCGGTCGAGCTGGCCAAGCAGTACTCCACCGAGTTCTCGGGCGGGTTCGTGAACGGTGTCTTGTCCACGATCGCGCGCCAGGTGCGTGAGTGAGCCCCGTCGCGCCACTCCGCCCGGGCCCCCTCACTCGACCACAGCGGTGCTAACCTTGCGAGACGACCGTGAAGCGGGTCCCGAGAGGCCCGAACGGAACGTGGAGGAGCCTTGGCAGAGCGAGAACGCAGACTGACCCCACCGCGAGGTGGGGTCTTCGTTCCTCGGGTCCAGGTGCTCACCGCCCAGGACGTCCAGCGGGCACTTATCCGCATCGCCCACGAGATCATCGAGCGCAACCACGGCCTCGAGGAGGTCGTGTTGGTGGGGCTCCAGACGGGCGGGGTGCCTCTCTCGTTCCGCATCGCCAGCGTCCTCGAGGAGATGGAGGGCACCTCGGTGCCCGTCGGCCTGCTCGATGTGGCGTTCTACCGGGACGACATCGGGATCCGGCCCGTGCTGCCCGAGGCCGCCACCGACATCCCCGGGGACCTGACGGGCCAGCTGGTGGTCCTGGTCGACGACGTGCTGTTCACCGGTCGGACGGTGCGCGCCGCGCTCAACGCGCTCAGCGACTACGGCCGGGCCCGAGCGGTGCAGCTGGCGGTGATGGTCGACCGGGGCCATCGCGAGCTGCCCATCCGCCCGGACTTCGTGGGCAAGAACATGCCGACCCGCATCGACGAGCAGGTCGACGTCAGTCTCGACGGCGTGGTGCTCGGGGACGTGGTGCCCCGGTGACCGACGCTCCTCGGGCCCCGTCCCCGGCCCTGGAGACCCCCAAGGGCTCTCGCCGGCACCTGCTGTCGATCGCCGAGCTGGGCGCCGAGGGGATCGAGGAGATCCTCGAGGTGTCCGACGCCTTCGTCGAGGTGGGCCGGCGCTCGATCCCCAAGGTGCCCTCGCTGCGAGGGCGCACGGTGGTCACGCTCTTCGCCGAGCAGTCCACCCGCACCCGGCTCTCGTTCGAGACGGCCGCCAAGCGCCTGTCGGCGGACGTGCTGTCGTTCTCGGTCGACTCCTCGTCGGTGAAGAAGGGCGAGTCCCTGCGTGACACGGTGCAGACCGTGGCCGCCATGGGGGTGGACGCCTTCGTGGTCCGCCACACCTCGGCCGGTGCGCCCGCCGCGGTGGCGCGCTGGGTCGACGCATCGGTGGTGAACGCCGGCGACGGGTGGCACGAGCACCCCACCCAGGCGCTGCTCGACTGCTACACGATCCGCCAGGTGCTGGCCGAGCGGGCCGGGCGCCCTCTCGAGGAGGCCGGAGTGGAGTGCTTCGTCGGCCTGCGGGTGGCCATCGTGGGCGACGTACGCCACAGCCGGGTGGCGCGCTCGTTGGTCCTGGCGCTGGGTGCGCTCGGAGCCGAGGTGACGCTGGTGTCGCCGGGAGGCCTGCTCCCGCCCTCACTCGAGGGCTGGCCGTTGTCGGGGGTGTCCTACGACCTCGACGCCGTGTTGCCCACGGTGGACGTCTGCTACCTGTTGCGGCTGCAGTCCGAACGGGGCGCGGGCGCCTTTCTGCCATCGGTGCGCGAGTACAGCACCTGGTACGGCTTGACCTCACGGCGCGCCGCCCTGCTTCCCGAGGACGCTCTGGTGATGCATCCCGGGCCCATGAACCGGGGCATCGAGATCGCCGACGACGTGGCCGCGCTCCCGCAGTCGGTGGTGCTGCGTCAGGTGTCCAACGGGGTGGCGGTCCGCATGGCGGTGCTGTTCATGTTGCTCGGGCAGGTGGGGTCGAGCGGCGGGGCGCGAGGGTTGGCGTCGACGCTGGCCAGCGTCCCTATGGCGGGGGACACCGGGTGACCGAGGCTCCGAGCGGGCGCTCCGGTGCGCGCCAACGGGCCCTTCCCACCATCGTGATCCGGGGAGGAACCGTCGTCGACGGGACCGCCGAGCGGGTGGCCGACGTGGTGGTCAGCGGGGGAGAAGTGGTGGCCGTGGGCCCGGGGGTGGCGACGCCGCGGGGGGCCACCGTGCTCGACGCCGGAGGGTGCCTGGTGGCTCCGGGACTGGTGGACCTGCACGCCCATCTCCGCCAACCGGGCGCCGAGGATGCCGAGACCGTGGAGAGCGGGGCGCGGGCGGCCGCCCTCGGGGGGTTCACGGCCGTGGTGGCCATGCCCAACACCGACCCGCCCGTCGACAGCGCCGCGGTCGCCCTCGAGGTGCTCGCGCTCGGCGCCGGGGCGGCGTGCCAGGTGGCGGTGGCCGGTGCCATCACCGTGGGGCGCGCCGGCGAGCGTCTGGCCCCCATGGGTGAGCTCGCCGCCTTGGGCGTGCGCCTGTTCACCGACGACGGGACCGGCGTCCAGGACGTGTCGGTGATGCGGCGCGCTCTCGAGTACGCCCGGGGTTTCCCCGTCACCCTGGCCCAGCACTGCGAGGACGAGGCGCTCGCCCGGGGTGGCCACATGCACGAGGGGGAATGGTCCAGCCGGCTGGGGGTGCCCGGCATCCCGGCCGAGGCCGAGGAGATGATGGTGGCCCGCGATATCGCCCTGGTGAGGCTCACCGGGGGGCGCATGCACTTCCTGCACCTCTCCACGGCGCGCTCGGCGGCGCTGGTGGCGGCGGCGAAAGCCGAAGGACTGGCCGTCACGGCCGAGGTGACCCCGCACCATCTGACGCTGACCCACGCCGAGTTGGCCGGCTACGACCCGCTCTACAAGGTGAACCCGCCCCTGCGTGCCGACACCGACGTCGCCGCCCTGCGCGCCGCGTGCGCACAGGGCACCGTCGACGCCGTCGCTACGGATCACGCTCCCCACGCGCCCGAGCGCAAGGACGACACCCTCGACCTGGCGCCCCCCGGCATGCTCGGGCTGCAAACGGCGGTGCCGGTGGTCTTCGCCGCCCTCGGTGACAACGGGCATGACCACGGTGGTGCTCCCGGGCCGGGGGAAACGGCGCCCGTCGGGAGCCGTCGACGGGCCTGTCGGCCCGGGCCGTGCTCGGCCTGTTGTCGTGGCAACCGGCCCGCATCGCCGGACTGGCTCGCCACCAGGGAGGCGACCAGGGAGGGCCCATCGAGCCCGGGGCGCCGGGCAACATCTGCGTGATCGACCCCGCCGCGGTGTGGGAGGTCGATCCCAACCGGCTCGCCAGCCGCAGCCGCAACACACCCTGGGCGGGGCGCCTGATGACGGGCCAGGTCCGGCACACGCTGTTTCGTGGTGAGCCGGTGGTGGTGGACGCCGAGGCGCAACGGTGAGCGGGGTCGACGACTGGGCCGCCGGACGCACCCCGGCGTTGCTCGTGCTCGCCGACGGCGAGGTGTTCGAGGGTGAGGCCATCGGTGCCACCGCCCCCGAGGGGCTGTCCACCGGCGAGCTCGTCTTCAACACCGTGCTGTCGGGCTATCAGGAGGTGGTCACCGACCCCAGCTACGCCGGCCAGGTGGTGGCCTTCACCTACCCGCACATCGGCAACTACGGCGTCACCGTCGAGGACGACGAGGCCGCCCACCCCTGGTGTCGCGGCGTGGTGGTGCGTGACGTGCCACCACGCCCGTCGTCGTGGCGGGCCACGGCGTCGTTCGAGGACTTCCTCCGTCGCAGCGACCTGCCCGGGATATCGGGGATCGACACTCGCCGGCTCACCCGGCACCTGCGGGTCGACGGGGCCATGGGATGCGCCTTCGGCACCGCCCCGGAGTTGGAGCTGCGCCGGGCAGCGGCGTCGGAGCCGGGGACGACGGGGAGAGACCTCGTCACGGGCGTGTCGTGTCGCGCTCCCTACCAGTGCGGCTCAGGGCCGCTTCGCATCGTCGCCTACGACTTCGGGGTGAAACAGACCATGCTGCGCAGCCTGGGGGCGCTGGCCACGGTGACGGTGGTTCCCGCCAACCACCCGGCCCCCGACACCTTGGCCATGGGGCCCGACGGGGTCTTTCTGTCCAACGGGCCCGGCGACCCCGCCGCCCTCGGGCCCCAGGCGGCCATCATCGCCGAGCTCCTCGGACAGGTTCCGGTGTTCGGGATCTGCCTCGGCCATCAGCTCATGGCCTCCGCCATCGGGGCGCGCACCTACAAACTGCCCTTCGGCCACCACGGGGGCAATCATCCCGTGCGCCGGCTCGACACCGGACAGGTCGAGATCACGAGCCAGAACCACAACTACGCCGTCGACGCCGACAGCCTGCCGACGTCGGGGCCGTTCGCCGCCGAGGTCACCCATGTCAACCTGAACGACGGGGTGGTCGAGGGGTTCCGCTGCACGGGGGTTCCGGCCTTCAGTGTCCAGTACCACCCCGAAGCCGGGCCCGGGCCCCATGACGCCCGCTATCTCTTCGAGCAGTTCCGTCGCATGATCGACGAGGTGTCGGTCTGATGCCCCGACGCCACGACCTCGAGACCATCCTGGTCATCGGCTCGGGCCCGATCGTGATCGGCCAGGCCTGCGAGTTCGACTATTCGGGTACCCAGGCGTGCCGGGTGCTGCGGGCCGAGGGTTACCGGGTGGTGCTCGTCAATTCCAATCCGGCCACGATCATGACCGACCCCGAGATCGCCGACCGCACCTACGTGGAGCCGCTCAACCTCGACGTCCTCGCCGCCGTGGTCGAACGTGAGCGCCCCGACGCCCTGCTTCCCACCATGGGGGGGCAGACCGGGCTCAACCTGGCCTTCGGCCTGTCCGAAGGCGGGGTGCTCGACGCCTTCGGCGTGGAGTTGATCGGGGCCAACGCCGAGGCCATCGCCACCGCTGAGGACCGTGACCAGTTCAAGACGGCCATGGAGGAGATCGGCCTGGAGGTCCCGTCGTCGGGGTTCGCCACCCACCTCGACGAGGCCATGGCGTTGGGGGAGCGCATCGGCTTCCCGCTCATGATCCGCCCCAGCTTCATCCTGGGAGGAGCCGGAACCGGCACCGCCGAGGACCGCGCCGAGCTCGCCCGGGTGGCCGCCGAGGGCCTGGCGGCGAGCCCGGTGCACCAGATCCTCATCGAGCGGTCCATCGCGGGGTGGAAGGAGTTCGAGCTCGAGGTGATGCGCGACCGGGCGGACAACTGCGTGGTGGTGTGCTCGATCGAGAACTTCGACCCCATGGGCGTGCACACCGGCGACTCGATCACCGTCGCCCCGGCGCAGACGCTGTCGGACGTCGAGTACCAGGCCATGCGCGACGACGCCTTCGCCTGCATCCGACGTGTCGGCGTGGAGACAGGGGGGTCCAACATCCAGTTCGCGGTGCGCCCCACCGACGGCCGACGACTGGTCATCGAGATGAACCCGCGCGTGTCGCGTTCGTCGGCACTGGCGTCCAAGGCGACGGGGTTCCCCATCGCCAAGATCGCGGCGCGCCTGGCGGTCGGCTACACCCTCGACGAGATCCCCAACGACATCACCGGGGCCACCCCGGCGAGCTTCGAGCCCACCATCGACTATGTGGTGACGAAGATCCCGCGCTGGGCCTTCGAAAAGCTGCCCGGCGCCGTGGAGCGCCTCGGCACCCGCATGCAGTCGGTGGGAGAGGTCATGGCCATCGGCCGGACGTTCCCCGAGTCCCTGCAGAAGGCCATCCGGTCACTCGAGCAAGGGCGGGCCGGGCTCAACGGGGACGGCGCCGAGAAGGCCTACGACTTCCTCGACGACGACGAGCTCGTGACCCGGGCATGCTCGCCCACCCCGGGCCGGGTGTTCCAACTCGAGGCCGCGCTGCGCCGGGGCGTCACGCCCGACCGGCTGGCGGAGGCAACCGGCGTCGACCCGTGGTTCTTGGACCAGTTGGCCATCATCAGCGAGGCCCGCATGCGCCTGGAGCGCATGGGCGCCACCGGTATCGGCCCGGCCGACCTCGACCGGCGCACGTGGCGCGTCGTCAAGCGACTGGGCTTCTCCGATGCCCAGATCGCCTATCTCCTGTCGGGCGGCGGCACCGGCGACGCCGCGGGTACGGCCCCTCGGGTCGGCGAGCCCGAAGTCCGCGCCGCGCGCCTGGCCGCCGGGGTACGAGCCACCTTCAAGACCGTGGACACCTGCGGCGCCGAATTCGCGGCGCGTACGCCGTATCACTACGCCACCTACGAGGACGAGGACGAGGTCCGTCCGAGCGAGCGCCGTCGCGTGGTGATCCTGGGCTCGGGCCCCAACCGCATCGGCCAGGGGATCGAGTTCGACTACTGCTGCGTGCATGCCTCGATGGCCTTGCGGGCTGCGGGCTACGAGACGGTGATGGTCAACTGCAATCCCGAGACCGTCTCCACCGACTACGACACGTCGGACCGCCTCTACTTCGAACCCATCACCGCCGAGGACGTGGCCAACGTGCTCGACGCCGAGATCGCCGCCGGTGACGGCCCCGGGGGAGCACCGGTGGCCGGTGTGATCGTGAGCCTGGGGGGCCAGACGCCGCTCAAGCTGGCCCACAGCCTGCCGCCGAAGCTGGTGCTCGGCACGAGCCCGGCCTCGATCGACCTGGCCGAGGACCGGGAGCGCTGGAACCTCCTGTGCGAGCGACTCTCCATCCCCCAGCCCGCCGGCGGGATCGCCCTGTCGGTGGACGAGGCCCTCACCGTGGCTCACAAGGTCGGGTACCCGGTGCTCGTCCGGCCCAGCTACGTGCTCGGGGGCCGGGCCATGGAGATCGTCTACGACGACGAGCGCCTGGAGCACGTCGTGGGGGAGCTGGCCGGGTCACTGGCGCGCGAGGGCGCCACCACCTCGGAGCGACCGGTGCTGGTCGACCGGTTCCTCGAGGGCGCCGTGGAGGTCGACGTGGACGCCGTGCGCGACCGCACCGGCGACGTGGTGGTCGTCGGCGTGATGGAGCACGTCGAGGAAGCCGGGGTGCATTCGGGCGACTCGGCCTGTGCGCTGCCGCCTCAGACCCTGTCCGACGACGTCATGGCCACCGTGGACGGCCACACCCGCGCCATCGCCGAGGCGCTCGAGGTGGTCGGGCCCATCAACGTGCAATTCGCGGTGAAAGAGGGGTCGGTGTACGTGCTCGAGGCCAACCCGCGGGCGAGTCGCACCGTGCCCTTCGTGGCCAAGGCGACGGGGGTGCCGGTGGCCATGGTGGCGGCCCGGGTCATCGTGGGCGCCACCCTGGCCGAGCTGCGCGCCGAGGGCCTGCTGCGCCCCCCGGCGGGTGGTGGGTGGGTGAGCGTGAAGGAGGCCGTGCTGCCGTTCGACCGCTTCCCCGGGGTCGACACCCTGCTCGGCCCCGAGATGCGTTCCACCGGTGAGGTGATGGGCATCGGCTCCACCTTCGGTCTCGCCTTCGCCAAGAGCCAGATGGCCGTCGGCACCCGGTTACCCTCGGAAGGCGCCGTGTTCCTGTCACTGGCCGATCGCGACAAGGCCGGGGGCCTCGAGGCGGCCCGCACCTTCGCCGAGATCGGGTTCGAGCTCGTGGCCACGTCGGGGACGGCCGCCTTCCTCGAGTCCAACGGTGTCCCCGTCGCCACCGTGGTGGCCAAGGTGGGGGAGTCGGGCGCGTCGGACGCCGTGGACCTGATCGCCTCGGGCCGGGTGCGGCTGGTGGTGAACACCCCGCGCGGCCGCGGGCCGCGCGCCGACGGCGTGCACATCCGGGCAGCCGCCCTCACCCACCAGGTGCCCTGTCTGACCACGGTGGCCGCGGCGCGTGCCGCCGCCACGGGAATCGTCGACTGGCAGCGTCACGGCCTGTCGGTGGTGAGCCTGCAGGAGGTGCACGGGTGAGACGGGTGCGAGCCCGCGTCGACCTGCGGACCCACGTCGGGTCGGTGCCGTTGCCGAACCCGGTCCTCACGGCGTCGGGGACCGCCGGTCACGGCGCCGAGCTCGCCCCCTACGTGGACCTGGCCTCCCTGGGGGCCATCGTGGTGAAGTCGCTCGGCCCGCTGCCCTGGCCCGGCAACCCCGCGCCGCGGGTCCACGAGACACCGGCGGGCATGCTCAACTCGGTCGGGCTCCAGGGCCCCGGGGTCGCCGCGTGGTTGGCCCGTGAGCTCCCTGCCCTCAACGACCGCGGCGCCCGGGTGGTGGCGAGCATCTGGGGCCAGCGGGTCGAGGACTACGCCCAGGCCGCCGCCATGTTGGCGGGAGCCCCGGGCGTGGTGGCCGTCGAGGTCAATGTGAGCTGCCCCAACCTCGAGGACCGCAGTCGGATGTTCGCCCACTCGGCGGCGGCCACGGCGCAGGCGGTGTCGGCGTCGTTGGCGTGCGGGTTCCCCCTGTGGGTGAAGCTGAGCCCCAACGTGGCCGACATCGTGGAGATCGCCGGTGCCGCGCTGGAGGCAGGGGCCGAGTCGTTGGTGCTCGTGAACACGGTGCTAGGCATGGCCATCGACGTGAAACGGCGCACCTACCGCTTGGGATCGGCGGCCGGAGGCGGTGGGCTCTCGGGACCGGCCATCCGGCCGGTGGCGGTGCGCGCCGTGCACGACTGTCGTGTCGCCTTCCCCTACGCCGGCATCGTGGGCGTCGGTGGCGTGTCTCGTGGCGTCGACGCCGTGGAGATGATGCTGGCCGGCGCCGACGCCGTGGAGGTCGGCACGGCGACGTTTCGCGACCCGCGGGCGCCCGCCCGGGTGTTGGCGGGACTGCAGCGATGGTGCGCGTTGCACGACGTCGGCGATGTGCGCCGTCTCGTCGGTGCCGTGCGCGGGACGCGCCCCGTGGCCCCGACCGTGACCGAGGGACCCCACCTGACGCCGCCGGCGCCGCCGGATCCGACGTGGGCGGCGTCACCCGGCATGGCGGCCGCTCCCGACCCCGCCTTCGTGTCCCCCCCGGTGAGACCGCGCCCGGGTCCGGTCACGCGGCCCGACGTCCCCTCGCGCCTGCCCCCCATTCCCCCCCGCACCGGCCAGGGCACCGAGGGTGGCGATGGTGGCCGCTGACGACCCCCGCGACCGGCTGGCCCTGGCCCTGGACGTCGACGACCTGGTGGTGGCGTTGCGCCTGGCGCGCCGGCTCCGACCCTGGTTCGGGGTGGCCAAGGTGGGGCTGGAACTGTTCGGGGCGGCGGGCCCCGAGACCGTCTCGGCGCTCACCGTCGAGGGTTACCGGGTGTTCCTCGACCTCAAGCTCCACGACATCCCCACCACGGTGTCACGCGCCTCCCGGGTCCTCGGAGGGCTGGGTGTGGCCTTCACCACCGTCCACACGCAGGGTGGCGAGGCCATGGTGCGGGCCGCCGTATCGGGCATGGCGGAAGGGGCCACGGCAGCCGGAGGGCCAACACCCTGCGTGCTGGGGGTCACCGTCCTGACGAGCGACACCGATGCTCCGGCCGGGGCGCTGGCCTCCCGCGCCCGGCTGGCGGCCGAGGCGGGGTGTGGGGGGCTCGTGTGCGCGGCCGCCGATCTGGGCGTGACGCGCCGGGCCGCCCCGGGGCTCGTGACGGTGGTTCCCGGGATCCGGCCCGCGGGGACCTCGAGCGACGACCAGGCGCGCGCCTCGACCCCGGCGGGGGCGATCGCCGCCGGCGCGGACATTCTCGTCATCGGGCGCGCCGTCACCGCCGCCGGGGACCCCGAGGCGATGGCGGCCGCCGTCCTCGACGAAGTTGTGTCGTCGATGGCCGCACCTCGCGGATGACCCCCGCTGGCGAGGGCGCTATGGTGGCCCACATGCCGCAACCTCCTGCATTGACCCCGGAGCAGCGCCAGGCGGCGCTGGACAAGGCCGCCAAGGTCCGCCGCGAGCGGGCCGAGGTGAAGGAGAAGCTCAAGATGGGATCGATCTCCCTGTCGGAGCTCCTCAAGCGGGCCGAGAACGATGAGACTGTCGGCAAGATGAAAGTGCTGTCGGTGCTCGAGTCGCTGCCCGGTTTGGGCAAGGTCAAAGCCCGTCGTCTCATGGAGACGGTGGGCATCAGTGAGAGTCGTCGGCTGCAGGGCCTCGGTGCCAACCAGCGCGACTCTCTGCTGACGCATACGTCGAAGTCCTGATCCTCGTCGTCTCCGGCCCCGGCGGGGCGGGAAAGGGCACCGTCGTCGCGCGTTTGGTGGCGCACGACTCTCGGCTGTGGCTGAGCCGGTCGTGGACCACGCGACCGCGTCGTCGGGGTGAGGACCCTGACGCCTACACCTTCGTCGACCGCGCGGAATTCGAGGAGAAGGTCGCCCACGACGGATTCCTCGAGTGGGCGGAGTTCCTCGGGCACCTGTACGGGACGCCGGTTCCCGACGCCCCGCCCGGAAAGGACGTGGTGCTCGAGATCGACCTCCAGGGCGCGCTGCAGGTCAGGGCGCGCCACCCCGACGCCGTGGTGGTGCTCCTCCTGCCGCCCTCTCCCGAAGTCCAGCGGGAGCGGCTCCGCCAGCGGGGGGACGACCCCGCCGAGGTCGACCGACGCATCGCCCGCGGTGCGGAGGAGGAACGGATCGGCAGGGAATTGACGCCCTACGTGGTCATAAACGACGAGGTGGACCGGGCCATGTCGGAGGTGGCCGGTATACTGGATGTTCACCGCAATCTCCCGCCGGGCTCGACGCCCGGCCACCGTGGAGGAGCCTGAATTGCCCCAGCGCCGCTCGACGCTCATGGATCCGCCCATCGAGGATCTCCTCGACAAGGTCGACTCGAAGTTCACCCTGGTCGCCCTGTCGGCCAAGCGTGCTCGGCAGATCAACTCGTACTACAACCAGCTGGGCGAGGGCCTGGGCTTCGTGGTGCCTCCCCAGGTGACCTCGGTGTCGGGCAAGCCCCTCACGATCGCCTTCGAGGAGGTCGCTGCGGGCAAGGCCACGTTCCACCGTGTCGACCCCACCCAAGAGGGCGAGGAGGGTGTCGACGGCATCGAGGGCGAAGCGGTGGTGGTGGAGGGACCGGAGCTCACGGCGCTCACCGGCGAGCTCGCCACGGACCAGCCGGAGGCCGGCGAGTAGCAGGCGGAAGTGTCCGCCCGCCACCGGCCACACGAGCCCGGACCATGATGAGCGGCCCCGCCGAGGGCAAGACCGTCGTCTTGGGCGTCACCGGGGGGATCGCCGCCTACAAGGCGGTCGAGGTCTGTCGCCGGCTGGTCGACGCCGGCGCCCACGTCGTCCCCGTGCTCACCGAGGACGCCACCCGATTCGTGGGTGAGGTGACGTTCTCGGCGCTGGCATCGGAGCCGGTGCGCACGTCGTTGTGGTCGGAAGCGGACCCCATTCCCCACACCCATCTGGGCCAGCGCGCCGACCTGGTGCTCGTGGTCCCGGCCACGGTCCGTTTCCTGGGTTGCTACGCCAACGGGATCGCCGACGGGTTGCTCACGGCCACCGTCCTCGCCACGCGGGCGCCCGTGATGGTGTGCCCGGCGATGCACACCGAGATGTGGGAGCACCCCGCCGTCCAGGACAACCTGGCGACGCTGCGCCGGCGCCAGGTGCACGTGGTCGAGCCCGACGTGGGCCGCCTGGCCGGCGGAGACCTGGGCGCCGGACGTCTGGCCGAGCCGGCGGTCATCGTGGAGGCCGCCTTGTCGGTCCTCGGTCTCGCGCCCGGCGACATGTCCCGGTCATCGGGCGGATCGTCGCGTGGTCGTGACCTCGAGGGGCGACGCGTGGTGGTGAGCGCCGGGGGGACGCGCGAGCCCATCGATCCCGTGCGCTTCATCTCCAACCGCTCGTCGGGGAAACAGGGTCACGCCGTGGCCGAGGCGGCCCGGGCGCGCGGTGCGGATGTCGTGCTCGTCACCACGGCGCGCCGACCGGTCTCGGCCGGCATCGCCGTCGTGGCCGTGGAGACCGCCGCCGACATGGAGAAGGCCATGCTCGAAGGGGCCGAGGGTGCCGACGTCGTGGTCATGGCGGCGGCGGTGGCCGACTTCCGCCTGAAGGCGCCGGCGACGGACAAGCTGTCGAAGTCCGAGGGGCCCCCCGAGCTCGTGCTCGAGCCCACCCCCGACATCCTGGCCGAGCTCGGCCGCCGCCGGCGCCCAGGGCAGGTGCTCGTGGGGTTCGCGGCCGAGACCCACGACATGGCGGCCCGCGCCGTCGCCAAGCTCAAGAGCAAGAAGCTCGACCTCATGGTGGCCAACGACGTCTCCGCGCAGGACGTGGGGTTCGACCACGACACCAATGCCGTGTCCATCCTCGGGTCCGACGGGACGTGCCGCGAGGTCCCCGTGACCTCGAAGCTCGAGGTGGCCCACGCCATCTTGGATAGTGTGGTCGATCGTCTGGGCGGACAACGCCGAGGTGGGGGCTCGCGGCGTGCCGGGGCCTCCGGGGGGGACGACAACTCGAGGAGCGAGCCGTGACCACGCGCCATACCTTCACGTCGGAGTCGGTGACCGAGGGACATCCCGACAAGATGGCGGACCAGATCTCCGACGCCGTGCTCGACGCCGTGCTGGCCTCGGACCCCGATGCCGCGCGTGGCATGCGAGACCATGCTCACCACGGGGTTGGTCGTGGTGGCGGGCGAGATCTCCACGCAGTGCTATATCGACATCGCCAGCCTGGTGCGGGCGGTGGTGTGCGACATCGGCTACGACAACGACGCCCACGGGTTCAACGGTCGGACCTGCGGGGTGATGGTCGCCCTCGACGAACAGTCTCCCGACATCGCCCAGGGTGTCAGCACCGCCCACGAGCTCCGGACCGGCTCGGGGGGAGAGGACCAGCTCAACGCCCAGGGCGCCGGGGACCAGGGGATGATGTTCGGGTACGCGTGCGACGAGACGCCGGACCTGATGCCCCTGCCCATCTGGATGGCGCATCGTCTGGCGCAGCGCCTCGCCCAGGTCAGGCGGGTGGGCGTCCTTCCCTACCTCCGGCCCGACGGCAAGACGCAGGTGAGTGTGGTCTACGAGGGCGGGCGTCCCACTGCCATCGACACCGTGCTGATCTCCACGCAGCACGCGCCGGGCGTCGACATCGAGACCCTGCTCCTCCCCGACCTCAGAGAGCACGTCATCCATCCTCTTCTCCCACCAGACCTCGACACCTCTGCGCTGCGCGTCCTCGCCAACCCCACGGGCCGCTTCGAGCTGGGGGGACCGCACGCCGACACCGGGCTCACGGGGCGCAAGATCATCGTCGACACCTACGGCGGCATGGCGCGCCACGGGGGTGGGGCGTTCTCGGGCAAGGACCCCTCCAAGGTGGACCGCTCGGCCGCCTACGCGGCCCGGTGGGTCGCCAAGCACGTGGTCGCCTCGGGGGCGGCGAGACGGTGCGAGGTCCAGGTGGCCTACGCCATCGGTGTGGCCAGTCCCGTGTCGCTCATGGTCGAGACCTTCGGCACCGAGACCGTGGACCCCGACAAGATCCAGACGGCCGTGCGCGAGGTGTTCGACCTGCGCCCGGCCGCCATCGTGCGTGACCTCGACCTCAAGCGGCCCATCTACCGTCGCACCGCCGCCTACGGCCACTTCGGCCGCTCGGACAAGGAATTCACTTGGGAGGCCACTCCCAGGGTTGACGACCTCAAGCGCAACCTGGGTCTCTAGGGGTCGGGCTCTGGATGGCCCCGACCCAGCGTGGGGTCAGACTGCCGGCATGCCTACCCGTCCCGCCGAGCGCGCCGGGGAGCGTGTCGTGCGGGTGCTCCCCGACGTGAGCGCACTGCGCAAGACCTTCGACTACAGCGTCCCGCCCGCCCTGGACAGCTCGGTGCGCCTCGGAACCCAGGTCCGGGTGGCGCTCGGCGCACGACGGGTCGGGGGGTGGGTCGTCGAGGACGAGGTGGAGCCCACCGAGGGGGTGGTGCTCCGGCCCCTGACGGCGGTGCGCGGGTGGGGGCCCCCACCGGCGGTGCTCGACATCGCCACGTGGGCGGGATGGCGTTGGGCGGGACCGGTGGCGGGTTTGTTGCGCAGCGCCTCGTCAGCACGCGCCGTGCATGATCTCCCCGCGCTCGAGCGTCACGGCGGCGGGGACGGGGCCGAGCCCCGGACGCCGCCGCCGTCGGCGTCGGAAGACGACGCCCTGGGTCTCGGCGGGGCCACGACCATCGTCCGGCTGGGCCCCGCCACCGACCCGTGGCCCATCGTCGTGGCGGCGTCGGCGAAACGTGCACAAGCCGTGGACGGTGCCGGTGCGCTCGTGCTCGCCCCCGGTCTCAAGGCGGCCGCCGAGGTGGCCCGGCGCCTACGGGAACGTGGCGTCGCGGTGGCGTTGCTCCCCGGTGACTGGGCCCGGGCCCGCGCCGGTGGGTGTGTGGTGGTGGGGGCGCGTGCCGCCGCGTTCGCCCCGCTGCCGCGCCTGGCGGCGGCCGTGGTGCTCGACGCCCACGACGAGGCGTACCACGAAGAGCGCGCCCCCACGTGGGCGGCATGGGCGGTGGTGGCCGAACGGGCCCGGCGCGACGGCGCGCCCTGTGCCCTGGTGTCGCCGTGCCCGACCCTCGAGATCCTGGCGCTCGGCCCACTGGTCGTGGGTGCCCGAGCCGTGGAGCGCCGGGGATGGCCCGCGGTCGAGGTCATCGACCGAAGAAGCGACGACCCGCGCACGGGGTTGTTCTCCGAGCGGCTCGTGCGCCTGGTGCGACAGGGCGCGCAGTCGCCGGGCCGGCGAGTGGTGTGCATCGTCAACCGGACCGGTCGGGTGCGGTTGCTGTCGTGCGCGGCCTGTGGGGACCTGGCGAACTGCGAGCGCTGCGGTGCGGCCGTCGAACTGTCGACGTCGGTCCTGGCGTGCCGACGGTGCGGCCACGAACGGCCGGTGGTGTGTGCCCGGTGCGGCGGCACCCGGCTGAAGGCACTGCGACTGGGCGTGTCGCGCGTGCGCGAGGATCTCGAGGCACTGGCCGGGGTCGACGTGGCCGAGGTGTGGGGACCGGGGAGCGCCGACGACGACGAGAACGAGCGGGTCCGGCGCGCCCGCGTGGTGGTGGGCACCGAGGCCGCCTTGCACCGGGTGCCCGACGCCGACACCGTGGTGTTCTTGGAATTCGACTCCGAGCTCCTGGCCCCGCGCTTTCGGGCCGCCGAGCAGGCGCTGGCCCTGCTCGCTCGGGCGGCGCGGTTGGTGGCGGACACCGCCGAAGGCGGCGCCCGAGACCGGGCGCCGGGACGGGTGGTGGTGCAGACCCGCCAACCCCGCCACCCCGCGCTGACCGCCGCGGTGTCGGCCGATCCCGGTGTCCTGGCGGCGGCGGAGTCCGAGATACGTCGGGCCCTGGCGCTGCCTCCGTTCAGCGCCCTGGCGGTGGTGTCGGGGCCGGCGGCGCCGTCCTACGGCGTCGCCTTGCGCGACGGCGCGCCCGAGGGCGTGGAGGTGCGCGGCCCGGTCGACGGCACGTGGTCGGTGCGCGCCCCCGGCCACGACGCACTGTGCGACCTGCTCGCCTCGGTGCCGCGCCCCCGGGCCGGCTGCGGGTCGAGGTCGACCCCGTGCGGGGGTGAAGGTCCCCGGAGGAACGGCGGGTCCCGCTCGCCGGCGTGCGGGCTCGGCACCGGATGGCTCGGACGGTCCCGGTACGATGGCGTGATGTCGAAGTACTCGATCCGCCTCTACGGCGATCCCGTGTTGCGCCAACGAGCGCCCGAGGTCGAGGACATCGACGGGAGCCTCAAGCAACTGGCCCAGGACATGGCCGTGACCATGTACGAGGCACCCGGGGTGGGCCTGGCGGCACCCCAGGTGGGTGTGCAGAAGCGCATGTTCGTGTACGACGTCGGTGACGGCGAAGGGCCCGTCACGGTCGTGAACCCCGTGCTCGCCGATGCCCGGGGGGAGTGGACCTTCGACGAAGGCTGCTTGTCGGTCCCCGGCCTGTCGTGGCCCATCGTGCGACCCAAGGAGGTGCACCTGACGGGGTACGACCTCGACGGCAACGAGATATCCGTCGAGGCCGACGAATATCTGGCCCGGGTGTTCCAGCACGAAGTGGACCATCTCGACGGGGTGTTGCTGGTGGAGCGGCTCGACGAGGACCAGCGCAAGGAGGCCAAGCGCATCTTGCGGACCCGGGCCCTGGGCCTGCCCGACGATCCCGACGGGTTGGGCTCACTGGCGGCGCGTCAGCGGGCCGCCAGACACACCGGCCTGTAGCGCGGCGCCGGCCGCCGTGGCCCGTGTCGTCTTCCTGGGGACGCCCCCGGCCGCGGCGATCTCTCTCGATGCGCTGGTGGGCGCCGGGCACGACGTGGCCCTCGTGGTGAGCCGGGCGGACACGCGTCGGGGACGGGGGGCGGACCCGTCGCCCACCGCCACCAAGCGTGCTGCCTTGGACCTCGGGCTCGAGGTCACCGACGATCTCGACGATGTGGTGGCCACCGGCGCCGAGCTGGGCGTGGTCGTGGCCTACGGCCGCCTCATCCCGGGACGCATCCTCGACGTCGTGCCCATGGTGAACGTGCACTTCTCGCTCTTGCCGCGCTGGCGGGGCGCCGCGCCGGTGGAGCGCGCCGTGCTCGCCGGCGACGAAGAGACCGGTGTCTGTGTGATGCGCCTGGAACAGGGCCTGGACACCGGCCCCGTGCTGGCGTCGGTGCGCGTGCCAATCGACGCGCACGAGCACGTGGGCCCGCTCACTGACCGCCTGGCCGTGGCCGGGGCGCGACTGCTGGTCGACACGCTCGCTCCGGGAGTGGCCGCGCTGGGGCCCGGGGTGGCCCAGGAGGGCGATGCGACGTATGCGCCCAAGATCCTCACCGAGGAGCTGCGCCTCGACTGGGACCGTCCCGCCACCGAGCTCGAGCGCGTGGTACGGCTGGACCGGGCGTGGACCACGTTCCGTGGCGAGCGCCTCCTCGTGCTCGACGCGCGGGCCCGACCGGCGCGAGGCGATGATCACCACGCGGAGGCCGGGCGTGCCGGCACGCTCGAGGGCACCACGGTGCGTACCGGTGACGGGGTGCTGGAGCTGATGGAGGTACAGCCCGCCGGCAAGCGCCCCATGACGGCCTCGGCGTGGCGACGCGGCGTGCGCGTGCCGGCCGGGGAGACGCTCGGCCACGACGAGGCGCCCCGGTAGGCTCGGCGCGCGATGCTGCGGATCGCGCCCTCGTTGTTGTCGGCTGACTTCGGCAGCCTGGCCGAGGCGGTGGGCGAGGTGGCCTCCGAGGCCGATTGGTTGCACGTCGACGTCATGGACGGCCACTTCGTGCCCAACCTGACCATCGGCCCACCGGTGGTGGAGTCTCTGCGCAAGCACTCGGGGCTGTTCTTCGACTGCCACCTCATGATGACCAATCCCGGGGACTTCCTCGAGCCCTTCCGGCGTGCGGGCGCCGACGGGTGCACGGTGCACGTCGAGGTGGGCGACACCTCGGCGCTGCTGGCCCAGGCCAAGGCGCTCGGGCTGCGGGCCGGGTTGGCGATCAACCCCGAGACCCCCTACGAGGCCATCGACCCCTTCCTGGCCGAGGCCGACCTCATCTTGTGCATGACCGTGCATCCCGGCTTCGGCGGACAGACGTTCATGGCCGAGGTCCTCCCCAAGATCGCCAGGGCGCGCGCCGAGCTCGATCGGCGCGGGCTCGGGGCCGACCTCGAGGTCGACGGCGGCATCGACGAGGACACCGCCGGCGCGGTGGTGCACGCCGGGGCGCGTGTCCTGGTGGCCGGGTCGGCCATCTTCGCTGACGACCAACCCTGGGCGGCGGCGCGCCGGCTGCGGGTCGCCGGGGAAAAAGCCCTGCCCGGAGGCCAAAGAGACGGGGCCAAGTAGACTCGTGTTCCCATGACGACGGCCTCCGAGGAGCCGCCCGGGGCCGCCCCCCGGGACGAAGATCTCGCCGCCATGCGTCGGGCCCTGGCGCTGGCGGCCGCGGTGCGGGCCCGCACGTCCCCGAATCCCTGGGTCGGCGCCGTGGTGGTGACGCCCGGGGGAGAGGTGTTCGAGGGGGCCACGGCCCCGCCCGGTGGCCCCCACGCCGAGGTCGTGGCCCTGAACGCCGCCGGGGACCGTGCCCGGGGCGCCACGTTGTACAGCACCCTCGAGCCGTGTGGGCATCACGGGCGCACCCCGCCCTGTACCGGGGCCATCGTCACCGCCGGGCTGGCCCGGGTGGTGGTGGGCATTCTCGATCCCGACCCCCAGGTCTCGGGGCGCGGCGTGGCCACGCTGCGGGAGAGCGGGGTCGCCGTGGAGGTGGGGGTGGGAGCCGACGAAGCCGCCGAGCTCTTGGCCCCGTACCTGAAGCATCGGCGCACGGGGAGGCCGTGGGTGGTGCTGAAGCTGGCCGCCACCATCGACGGCCGCATCGCCGCACCCGACGGCTCGGCCCGGTGGATCACGGGGGAGCCGGCGCGAGCCGACGCCCACCGCCTGCGGGCGTCGTCCGACGCGGTGCTGGTGGGGGCGGGAACCGTCCGCAGCGACGACCCCGAGCTCACCGTGCGGCTCGACCCAGCCCCCGACCACCAGCCCCTGCGCGTCGTCCTCGGGCGCGCCCCCGACGCGGCCAGGGTCCACCCCGCCCTCGAGATGACCGGCGACCTCGGGGCCGTGCTCGACGAGCTCGGGGCCAAGGGTGTGTTGCAGGTGCTCGTCGAGGGCGGAGCGCGCGTGGCCCACGACTTTCACGCCGCCGGGCTCGTGGACCGTTACGTCGTCTACCTGGCGCCGGCCATCTTCGGAGGAGACGACGCCGTGCCCATGTTCAGCGGCCCCGGGGCCCCCGCGGTCGAGGACCTGTGGCGGGGCCGGGTGGTGTCGGTCGTCCAGCTCGGCGGCGATATACGGGTGGAGCTGGCCGGCGCCGACGGCGCGGCGCCCACGGCGACGGCGACGCCGTGACGAGCTTCAGCGCCATCGAGGTCGCCATCGAGGCCATCGCCCGCGGCGAGATCGTGGTGGTGGTCGACGACGAGGATCGAGAGAACGAGGGCGACCTCATCATGGCGGCCGAGGCGGTGACGCCGGAGAAGATCGCCTTCTTCCTGGCCCACACGTCTGGCGTCATCTGTGTGCCCCTCCTGCCCGAGCGGGCCGACGCCCTCGAGCTCCCGCTCATGGTCAGCGAGAACACCGAATCGCAGCGCACCGCCTTCACCGTGAGCGTCGACTACGGCCACGGGACCACGACGGGCATCTCGGCCGAAGACCGGGCCTCGACGATCCACGCCCTCATCGATCCGCACACCCGCCCGGCCGAGCTCAACCGGCCCGGCCACATCTTCCCGCTGCGCTACCGGCCCGGTGGGGTGCTCAAGCGCGCCGGGCACACCGAGGCCGCCATCGACCTCGTCACCGCCGCGGGCCTGTACCCGGCGGGGGTGCTGTGCGAGCTGGTCTCGGTCGACAAGACCCGCATGGCCCGGCTGCCCGAGCTCGAGGCCTTCGCCCAGATGCACGGGATGCGACTGGTGACCATCGCCGACCTGATCCGGTACCGGCGGCACAAGGACAAGTTGGTGAGGTGTATCGCCGGACCGGCGCGCATCCCCACCGAGTTCGGCGACTTCGCCGGCTACGTGTACGAGTCGGAGATCGACGGTGAGCACCACCTGGCGGTGGTGCGGGGCGAGGTCCGGGGCAAGAGCGACGTGTTGGTACGGGTCCACTCCGAGTGCCTGACCGGTGACGCCTTCGGGTCGTTGCGCTGCGACTGCGGTCCCCAGCTGACAGAGGCGGTGAAGCTCATCGCCAAGGAGGGGACCGGCGTTATCGTGTACCTGCGCGGCCACGAGGGACGCGGGATCGGGCTGGCCCACAAGCTCAGGGCGTACAACCTCCAGGAGCAGGGACACGACACCGTCGACGCCAATCTGGAGCTCGGGCTGCCGGTGGACAACCGCGAGTACGGCATCGGCGCCCAGATCCTCGTCGACCTCGGCGTCACCACCATGCGGCTCATGACCAACAATCCGGTGAAGTACGGCGGACTCGAGGGCTTCGGGCTCGACATCGTCGAACGCGTCCCGCTCACACTGCACTCGAACCCCGAGAACATCGCCTACCTGCGGACCAAGCGCGAGCGCCTCGGGCACTTCATGGAAGGCCTCGACGACGATGACGCGCTCTGACGTCACCGAGTTGTCGGCCGACGCCGTCGACGAGTTCGCCCGGAGGGTGGGCGCCTCCCACGTGGGAGACGCCGTCGGCGAGGCGCGCGTGGCGCTGGTGTGCGCCAAGTTCAACGGCGGGATCACCGAGCGGCTTCTCGAAGGAGCCCTGGCCGGGCTCGAGGCGAGGTCGGTCAAGGCGGCCACGGTGACCGTGGCCTGGGTGCCCGGTGCCTTCGAGCTGCCCCTGGCGGCCATGCGACTGGCGGAGTCGGGAGTGGTCGACACCGTGGTGGCGCTGGGGGCGGTCATCCGCGGCGAGACGGCCCACTTCGATTTCGTCGCCGGTGAGTGCGCGTCGGGGTTGCAGCGCGCCGCGCTGGACACCGGGGTCCCCGTGGTGTTCGGCGTCCTCACCACCGACACCGTCGACCAGGCGCTGGCCCGCTGTTCCCCGGGAGAGGCCAACAAGGGATACGAGGCGGCGCTGACCGCGCTCGAGATGGTCGACCTGCTGCGCAAGTTCCCGGCGCCGGCCGCCGAGCCGGCGAGCTGAGCGGCCGCGGGGACTGCCGTGTTGAGAGTCGTCCTGCCCAAGGGCTCACTGGAGAAAGCGACGCTCGAGCTGTTCTCGGCGGCCGACCTCACCGTGGTGCGGGGGTCAGACGTCGACTACCGGGCCACGATCGACGACCCCCGGGTCGACGAGGTTCGCATCCTGCGGCCCCAAGAGATCCCCGGATACGTGGCCGAGGGCAACTTCGACCTGGGGATCACCGGTCGCGACTGGATCGAGGAGACCGGCGCCGAGGTGATCTCGCTCGGGGAGTTGGCGTACTCCAAGGCCACCGCCGATCCCATTCGGGTGGTGCTGGCGGTCGCCCAGGATTCGCCGGTGACCACCATCGCCGAGCTGCCCGCCGGGGCGCGGGTGTCCACCGAGTACCCCGAGCTCACCCGGCGGGTGCTCGAGAAGCACGGCGTGCACGCCGAGATCCGCATGTCGTACGGGGCCACCGAGGCGAAGATCCCCGACATCGCCGACGCCGTGGTGGAGATCACCGAGACGGGCCGGGCGCTGGCGGCGGCGAGGCTCCGGATCGTGGACACGCTGCTCGTGTCGCGCACCGAGTTGATCGCCAATCCGGTGTCGGCTTCGGACCCCGACAAGCGCCTCGCCATGGGCCACCTGCTGACGTTGCTCCAAGGAGCCCTCGAGGCCCGGGGCAAGGTCCTGCTCAAGCTCAACGTGGCCGCCGACAAGCGTGAAGCCGTGGTGTCGGTCCTCCCCAGCCTCAAGTCCCCGACGGTGTCGGAGCTCTCGGGCGGCGCCGGCTATGCGGTGGAGACGGTGGTGCCCAAGTCCGAGGTCAACGTGCTGATCCCCGCGCTCAAGGACCGGGGCGCCACCGACATCATCGAATTGCCGCTGTCGAAGATCGTGCACTGAGGATCGGAACGAGGACTGCCCCATGGCCCCCACGCGCGGCGGCCCCCGGGCGCCGAGGATCGGAGTGGTGTCCGAGTTCGACGAGCGGCGCGGCCTGGGCGCGGTGCTCGCCGATGACGGCGTCCGCTACCCCTTCCACTGCACGGCCCTGGTCGACGGGACCCGCAACGTGCTCGTGGGCACCCGGGTGGTGTTCAGCGTGGAGGCCGCGCACGGCGGGCGCTACGAGGCCCACGCCGTCACGACGGTGCCCGCCGGCTGAAACCGCCGACCTACCCTGGGGCGCCTTCGACGCCGGCCACGGCGTCCCCGGGCGTGGGCCCGCTGATCTGCACGAAGGCCAGGCGGATCTGGGCCAGGGCGTCGCGCAGCGAACGCTCGGCCTCTCCCAACCGGCCCTCGAGGCCTTCGACCATGCTCGCCATGGCGTCTACTGCCAGACGGGCCTGTTCGAGCTGAGGCGGGCTCTGCGAGAGGTGGATGGCGGCCAGCTCGAACAAGCCGTAGGCGTGGTTGGCCACGACAACTTCCGCCGGAGTGCCCAGCAGTTGGCGGCGCAGCTCGTCGAGGCGCTCGGCGAGCTCGGCCTGTTCCTCGGGGCCGAGCTCCTCAGCGTCGAAGTCGTCGGGCCCGCCGTCCCCGGGCGGACGCGACGGTGGCGGCGCCGCTGCTGGGGTGCTCGGGTCGTCCCCGCGGGGCTGGACTCGGTGCTCGCCATCGGGTGTCCAGAGGCTGCTCACCCTGGTAGCGTAGAACTTCGAGTCAACAGGGAAAGCGGGGTCATGCCGTCGGGCACACCCCCACCCGCCACCGGTGACGGTGCGTCGGGTCTCGCGGGGGTCCGTGACGGGACACCGAGGGCAGCGACCACGCTTCCGCTAATGGCTCCGGGGAGACCCGGGGCCCTGCAACGACGGGAGTGATGTCGCATCGCCACACCCATGACGGCCAACGAGACCAGGATCAACGATCGCATCCGCGCGCGTGATGTCCGCCTGGTGGACCCGGAGGGCCAACAGCTCGGGATACGCCCGCTGCCGGAGGCCCTGGCCATTGCCCGGCAGCTGGACCTCGATCTGGTGGAAGTCGCACCCTTGGCCAACCCACCCGTCTGCCGAATCATGGACTATGGCAAGTACAAGTTCGATGAGGCGCAGAAGGCCAAGGAGTCCAGGCGCAAGACGACCAGCGTCGGGATCAAGGAGATGAAGTACCGGCCCAAGATCGGTCCGGGCGACTTCGACACCAAGACCCGGCAGGTCCTCAAGTTCTTGAACGAAGGCCACAAGGTGAAGGTCACGATCATGTTCCGAGGCCGAGAGGTGTTCCATCCGGAGCTGGGGAAGAAGATCCTCGATCGGGTGGCCGAGCACGTCGACGGGACGGCCCGGGTGGAGTCCGATGCGAGGCTCGACGGTCGCAACATGGTGATGGTGTTGGCCCCCGACAAGCGGGCCAAGCAGTCGGCGGCTGCCCGGGCCGCGCAGGACGACGGCCCCGGCCATGTCGGGGGGAGAAGGCGGGACCCGCCAAGGGCGGGGGCCCGGCAGCAGTGGTGAGAAACGGCGGATCGCCCGCCGAGGCGCCGGCGGCGGCCACCGGGGACGGCGGGCCCGGCGGCGAGGAAGGAAGTTGACATGCCGAAGATGAAGACCGACCGGGGCGCCGCCAAGCGCTTCAAGGTCACGGGCACCGGCCGGCTCCGTCGACGCCAGGCCAACCGGTCCCATCTGCTCGAGAAGAAGTCGAGCACTCGCACGCGTCGACTGGGACGTGAGGTCGAAGTCGCCGCCTCGGACCGCCGAGAAGTGCGGCGTCTGCTCGGCCGGTAACCCACCGGGCGGGCGCGAGCTCGCCACCGGGAACCGCCGCAGGCGACAGTACGGGCGGTTCCACGACGTTCACGAAAGGAGCTGGTCATGGCCAGGGTGAAGCGCGCCGTCAACGGTAAGAAGCATCGCCGCGCCGTTCTCGAGTCGGCCCAGGGCTACTACGGAAACCGGAGCCGTACCTTCCGCTCCGCCAACGAGGCCGTCATGCACTCGTTGCAGTACGCCTACCGTGACCGGCGGGCGCGCAAGGGGGACTTCCGCCGATTGTGGATCCAGCGCATCAACGCCGCCGCCCGCGCCAACGGCACGAGCTACAGCCGGCTCATCGCCGGCCTGCGAGAAGCCGAGGTCGACGTGGACCGCAAGGTGCTCGCCGACCTGGCCGTCACCGATCCGGGGGCTTTCTCGCGCCTGGTGGGTGTGGCCACGTCGGCGCTGACCGCCGGGGCTCCGACGCCGGTGGCGGCGGAGGCCGGGGACCGCTCCTGACCACGGCGCTCGCCTTCCGACACCAGCGGGTCCAGCGCCTGCGCCGGCTGCTGGCACGGCGCAGCGTGCGCCGCTCGGAAGGGGCCTTCGTCGTCGAAGGGGTCAAGCTCCTCGCCAGTGCCCTGGCGGCGGGCGCGCCGGTGGAGGCGGTGTTCGTCGACGACCGCGCCCGTTCCCACGCCGAGCTCGGCGCCGTCCTGGACGCCGCCACAAGCGGCGGCGCCCGGGTCTTCGATCTGGCGCCGGGGGTGCTCGAGCGGGTGGCCGACACCGTCACCCCGCAG
Organism: uncultured Acidimicrobiales bacterium; assembly: GCA_963731665.1. Taxonomy (GTDB): domain Bacteria; phylum Actinomycetota; class Acidimicrobiia; order Acidimicrobiales; family UBA8190; genus Chersky-840. The sequence continues at coordinate 167,860 of CAVSWP010000013.1, forward strand.
CCGGTTCTGGCCGTGGTGGGCATGCCCACCGCCTCGCTCGACCAACTGCGCGCCGCGACCTTCGTGGTCGTGTGCGTCGACGTGCGTGACCCCGGCAACGCCGGCGCGGTGATCCGGGTGGCCCATGCCGCCGGGGCGCACGCCGTGGTGTGCTGCGAGGGAACGGTGGACCCCTTCAACCCGAAGACGGTGCGGGCGTCGGCCGGTTCTCTCCTGCACATTCCGGTGGTGGTGGCCGGCGATGCCGCCGAGGTGCTCGACACGCTCTCGGGACATGGACTGCGACGGCTGGCCGCGGTGTCGAGCGGCGGGACCTCGTACACCGCCGTGGACCTGGTGGCCCCCCTGGCGTTGGTGCTCGGCAACGAGGCCAACGGGTTGCCGGCTCGTCTCGAGGACCGACTCGAGGCACTGGTCACGATCCCAATGGGAGGCGGGGCGGAGTCCCTCAACGTGTCGACGGCGGCCGCCGTGTTGTGCTTCGAGACGGCACGCCGGCGCTCTAACCTGCACGCCATGGAGGACGTCCGATGACCGCGGCGTCGGCGGCCGACGAGGGCGAGCCCCCGGTCCCCGACCCCGGGGCCCTGCTGTCGGAGGCGGGTGCCCGGATAGCCACGGTGACGACACTGGCGGCGCTGGACGAGGCCCGCACCGACCTGCTCGGGAAGCGCTCCGCACTGGCCCGCGCCCACCAGGGCCTGGTCAGCCTGGCCCCCGACAAGCGTCCGGAAGCCGGGCGGGCGCTCAACGAAGCGCGCCGAGGCATCGAAGAGCTGCTCGCCGACCGACGCCGCCAGCTCGAGCACGGTGAGCGAGCGCTCCTCCTCCAAGCCGACCGGTTGGACCTCACCGAGGTCCTGGCGCCCACCCTGCGGGGGCATCTGCACCTGGTCCAGCGCACACGCGACGAGCTCGAGGACGTCTTCGTGGGAATGGGGTTCGTCGTGGCCGAGGGCCCCGAGGCCGAGACCGACTGGTACAACTTCGAGGCGCTGCACATGCCGCCGGCCCACCCGGCGCGCGGTATGTGGGACACGCTGTACCTGGACCTCGGAGAGCCCGAGACGGTGCTCCTGCGCACGCACACCTCGCCGGTGCAGATCCATCTGATGGAGACGCACGGCCCTCCCATCTATGCCGTGATGCCCGGGAAGTGCTACCGGCGCGACACCCCCGATGCCGCGTCACATCCCCACCTTCCATCAGATCGAGGGGTTGGTGGTGGACCGCGGCATCAGCTTCGCCGACCTGGCGGGCACCATCGAGACCTTCACCACCGCCTACTTCGGGCCCGACATCCACAGTCGTCTGCGTCCCTCCTACTTTCCCTTCACGGAGCCTTCGGCGGAGTTCGAGATCACCTGCACGATCTGCAAGGGCGAAGGGTGTCGCACCTGTTCGCACACCGGGTGGATCGAGCTCGGCGGGTGCGGCATGGTCGACCCGGCGGTGTTCGCCGCCGTCGGGGTGGACGCCGAGGTGTGGACGGGATTCGCCTTCGGGTTCGGCATCGACCGCTGCACCCAGATGCGCCACGAGATCCCCGACATGCGCGTCTTCTTCGACAACGACGCCCGCGTCCTGCGCCAGATCTGAACCGCTGTCGTGCGCGTCCCTCTCTCGTGGCTGACTGACTTCGCCCCCTTCGAGGGCGACCCCCGGGCCCTGGCGGCGACCCTCGACGACCTGGGCCTGGTGGTCGAGGAGGTCCAGCGCGTCGGGGAAGGCCTCGGTGACGTGGTGCTGGCGCGCGTCCTCGACATCGGCGCCATCGCCGGGGCCGACCGGATCCGTCGTGTCACCGTCGAGGCGGGCGGCGAGCCCGTCGAGGTGGTGTGCGGGGCGTGGAACTTCCACGTCGGCGACATCGTCCCGTTCGCCCCGGTGGGATCGGTGCTGCCCGGAGGGTTCGAGATCGCCCGGCGCAAGATGAAAGGGGTGGTGTCCAACGGCATGCTGTGCTCGGGGCGTGAGCTCGGGTTGTCCGAGGACCACGAGGGGATCCTCGTCCTGGGGAGCGGGCCGGCGGGCGACGCCGCTCCGAGGTCCGCCGGTGACGGGCCGGCCCCGGCCCCGGCCATGACGCCGGGGGCGGCGCTGGTCGAGGTGCTCGGGATCGCGCCCGACACCGTGTTCGACATCGCCGTCGAGGCCAACCGGCCCGATGCCTGGTGCGTGGCCGGGATCGCCCGTGACCTGGCGGCCGCGCTGCGCATCCCGTTCTCCCTGCCCGAGCCCAGCGCGCCCCCGCGCCAGGCGGGACACCGGTGGGCAGCCTCAGCGCGGTGGAGGTCCTCGACCCCGACCTGTGCCCCCGCTTCACCGCCCGCGTGCTGCTCGACGTCACCGTGGGGCCCTCGCCGCAGTGGATGGCGCGCCGGCTCACGCTGGCGGGCATGCGTCCCATCAATAACGTCGTCGACGCCTCGAACTACGTCATGCTGGATCTCGGCCAGCCCACCCACCCCTATGACCTCGACCTCGTGGGAGGGCACGGGCTCCGGGTCCGCGCCGCCCGTCCCGACGAGGAGGTGACCACGCTCGACGGGGTGCAGCGCCGCCTGGGCCAGCGCTCGGTGGGCATCGGCGACGACCGGCGCGACTGTGTCATCTGCGACGCCCAGGACGTGACCATCGGCATCGGCGGCATCATGGGCGGGGCCACCAGCGAGATCTCCCCGGCCACCAGCCGGGTGCTGCTCGAAGCGGCCTACTTCACCCCCATGGCCATCGCCCGCACGTCCAAGCGGCTCAACATCCGGTCCGAGGCGTCGGCTCGCTTCGAGCGCGGATGTGACCCCGAGGGGATCGATCGCGCCGCACTGCGGTTGTGTGAGCTTCTCGGGGCCACGGCGGGAGAACGCTTCCGCAGCGCGCCGGGTGTCATCGACGTCCGCGGCCCGGTGCCCGGGCCCGCCCGGGTGCGGGTGCGCACGGCGCGGGTGAACGCCGTGCTGGGCGGCGACCTCGACGACGCGCGCATCGAGGGGTACCTCGAGCCCATCGGCTTCGGGTGCGAGCCCGAGTCGCCCGGCGTGCTCCAGGTCACGGTGCCGACGTTCCGCCCCGACACCGAGCGCGAGATCGACGTCATCGAGGAGGTGGCCCGGCACCACGGATACGCCAACCTGCCTCGGCGGCGTCCCTTCGCGCCTCAGGTGGGCGGCCTCACGCGCTATCAGCGCGACCGTCGACGGGCTCGCCAGGTCGTGGCCGGCCTGGGCGCTCACGAGGCGTGGACGCCGTCACTGCTGGGTCCCGACGACCACCGACGAGCGGGCATCGAAGGCGGGGTCCGGGTGGCCAACCCCCTGACCCCCGACGAGGTGGTGCTGCGACAGAGCCTCCTGCCGGGGATGCTGCGCGCCCTCGCCTTCAACGCCGATCGCCGCCAAGGCGAGGTGCGGCTCTTCGAGGTCGGCCACGTCTTTCCGCCACCGGAGCCTGACCGGGTGGCCCGGGCGTTGGCGCGCGCCGGAGACTCCGTGATGGCGGAGCACGACGTCCTGGGGGTGGCGCTGGCCGGAGAGGGCGACGACGCCCGCAGCGCCGTAGCCGCCTGGCGGGTGCTGGCCGACGCCTTCGGGATCGAGGACGTCGCGGTCGTCCCCCCGGGTCCCGGCGCCGGTCCCGGGCTCGAGTCGGTGCCCGCCGGCATGCACCCCACTCGCTCGGCCCGACTGGTCGCCCCCGGAGCGGACCCTGACGCCGGCCACGTCGTGGCGGTGGTGGGTGAGGTCGACCCCGGTGTCCTCCAGGAGTTCGGTCTCGACGCCGAGCGTCGACGGGTGGGATGGCTCGAGGTGGACCTCGAGGCGTTGCTCACCGGGGTGCCCCGGCGCCCCGAGCTGCTGGTGCCGGTGAGCCGGTTCCCGTCGAGCGACGTCGACCTGGCCTTCGTGGTCGACGACGCCATCCTGGCGGGATCGGTCGAGCACACCCTGCGCCGGGCCGGGGCCGAGCTCCTCGAGTCACTGACGTTGTTCGACGTGTACCGGGGAGAGGGGACGCCTCCGGGAGCTCGCAGCCTGGCGTATCGTCTCCGGTTCTGCGCGCCGGACCGGACCTTGACCGATGAAGAGGTCGCCGAGCTGCGGGCCCGTTGCATCTCGGCGGTGGAGCTGGCCCACGGCGCCCGCCTCCGGAGCTGACGTCGTGGCGGGGCTCGACGGACGAGGGACCGGCCCGGCGCCGGGCGTCGAGGTCACGCGCCGCTCGGGCCCGGTGCCGTCGCGGACCGAGATCGAAGGGGCGCTGCGAGCCGAGGGCCTGACACCACGGTCGTGGTCCAACGCCGCGGGCTTCGTCTACGGCCGTCACGTGCACGGGTACCGCAAGGTGCTGTACTGCCTGTCGGGCGCCATCGTCTTCCACACCGACTCCGGCGACGTGGCCCTGGGGCCGGGCGACCGGATGGAGCTGCTGCCCGGGGTCGAGCACGGCGCCACGGTGGGGGACGCCGGGGTGCAGTGCGCGGAGGCGTCGCGCCCGTAGCCGGCGCGACGCCGGTGATGTGCGCCCCCGGGATCGGCGGGGCTACCGTCGCAGGGTGGTGGACATCATGGGCGGCATCTCCGTCGTCTCGCCTCCCATCCGGTTGCACACCCTGCTCACGGGGTGGCAGACCGACCCCCTGAGCCTGGTGGCGCTCGCCATCGAGCTCACCCTGGCCGCCTGGTACGTGGTGTCGGTGCGTCGCCTGAAGCGCCGGGGCCGGACGTGGTCGCCGTGGCGCAGCGCGTCGTTCCTCGGGGGGACGGGGCTGATCATCGTGGCCGTACAGTCGGGGCTGGCCTCGTACGACGACGAGGTCTTCTCCGCCCATGTCGTCCAACACCTGCTGCTCATGAACTTCGCCCCCATCCTCTTGGCGCTGAGCGCGCCGGTCACCCTCGCCCTGCAGGCTTCGAGCCGCCCGACGCAGGAACGCCTGCTCAAGGTCCTGCATCACCCCGTGGTGGAGTTCGTCACCAATCCGGTGTTCGTCGTCATCGTGTCCTACGGCACCATGATCGTGTACTTCCTCACGCCCTTCTACAATTTCTCGCTCGAGCATCCCCTCGTGCACGACTTGACCCACCTGCACTTCCTCGTGTCGGGGTGCCTCTTCTGGTGGCTGGTGGTGGGGCGCGACCCGTCGCGTTGGCGTCTGTCGTACCCGGTCAAGCTGGGGGTCCTCGCCATCGGCATTCCCGTCACCGCCGTGCTCGGGGTCAGCCTCACCGGCGCCCGTGAGTCGGTGGCCCCGCTCTTTCACTCCCTGGCCGACACCCAACGGGGTGGGTCCATCTTGTGGGTGGTGGGCGAGCTCACGACCTTCGTGGCCATGGCGATCATCGTCTACCAGTGGATGCGCTACGAAGAGCGTGAGGCGGTGCGGGCCGACCGGCTGCTCGACTCCCAGACGCAAGGCTAGGGCCGGCGGTGCGGTGGCGCTCGCCCTTGGTGGCGGCGTGGGAAGGCCGGGGCACCTACCGGGAGCTGGCCGGCCACCGGACCTTCACCATCGACCTCGGGGCGTCGGAGACGGAGACGCTCGAGCCTCTTCTCGTCGTGCACGGCTTCCCCAGCAGCTCGTTCGACTACCACCATGTCGTCGACACCTTGGCCGAGCACCGCCGGGTGCTGCTCTTCGACATGATCGGCTACGGGCTCTCGGCCAAGCCCGATCTCCCCTACACCATCGACCTGCAGGCGGACGTGGCCGAGGCGTTCGTCACCGACGCCGGCGTGTCGACACTGGCCATGCTCACCCACGACCTCGGCGACACCGTCGGCGGGGAGCTCCTCGCCCGCCAGGCCGATGGCCGGTGGCCGGTCGAAGTGACCCGGCGCGTGCTCACCAACGGCAGCATCTACATCGAGATGGCCCACCTCAGCGCGGGGCAGCTGCTGTTGCTGAGCCTGCCCGACGAGCGACTGCCCGAGTCGGCCGGGATCGACGGCGCCACCATGCAGGCGAGCTTGGCGGCGACCTTCTCCCCCCGGTCTCTTGTCGACCGCGACGTGTTGGCGGCTGAGTGGGAGCTCGTGTCGCATCTCGGCGGCCACCTTCTTCTTCCCCGCACCATTCGCTACATCGAGGAGCGTCGCCGCCGCGAGGGTCGCTACACCGGGGCCATCGAGAGCCATTCCTCGACGTTGGCGATCGTGTGGGGCACCGACGACCCCATCGCCGTGCCCACCATGGCCTCCAAGCTCAGCGACGTACGGCCCGACGCCACCCTCACCTGGCTGGCGGGCGTGGGGCACTACCCCATGATCGAGGCTCCGTCGGCCTTCCTCGACGCCGTCACCGCCGCCCTGCGCTGAGCCCGTCCGGTCCGCCGGGACGCGCCGGTGCGCTCAGGCCTCGTCGGGGGGCCGGGGGTCGCGCCACATGGGCCACACCGTCGGGCCGCCCGGGAGCGTGATCTCCCCGGTGACCTCGAAGCGGTGGCGCCGGTAGAAAGCGAGGTTGCTCTGCTTGGAGGACTCCAGGTACGCCCCGGTCCCGTCACGGTCGCACCGGTCGAGAATGGGAGCGAGCGTGGCCGAGCCGATGCCCTTGCCCTGGTGGATGGGGTCGGTGCCCAGGACCGCCAGATACCAGTGCGGGGCGCGCGGATGTTGCCGCTCGATCGTCGACAACACCCGCAGGGCCCGGGGCACGTGGACGCCGAAGGCGGCGATCATCTTGGGCGAGCCCTGCAGGATCTTGGCAAAGGGCAACTTCCAGTGCCCGGGGGGATCCCACAGGGCACCCCCGGCCCGGTCGGTGTCGGTGTAGGACGCGCCATGGGGAAGGTGTTGCAACCTGAGGGCGACCTCGAAGAACACCGCCACGCGGCGGTGACGGGATGCTTCGTCGGGGATCAGGAACTCCATGACGGGATCGTCGAAGAAGGCGCGCGCCAGGCTGGCGGCCATCGGCCCGGCGTCGGCTTGGTTGGCGACGCGGATCGGTCCGGGCACGGTGCTCGGTTATAGCCGCCGGAGCCCGCTCACGTCGAAGCGTGGGCACGCACCCGCACCACTCGACCTGCGAGACTCGCGCCATGGCGCGCCCGGTGCCCTTCGTGCATCGTGTCGACGTCCGCTACGTCGAGGTCGACCAGCAGGGCGTGGTGTTCAACATGTGGTACCTCGCCTACCTTGACGACGCCATGACGGCGTTTCTGTCCGAGGGCGGCTTCCCCTACACGGAGATGCTGGCGGCGGGCTACGACGTCCGGGTCGTGCACACCGAGCTCGATTGGCTCGGGCCCTTGGGGTACGGCGAGCCCGCCGCGGTCGAGGTGGCGGTGTCGGACATCGGACGCACGTCGTTCGGGCTGCGCTTCGAGGTGTCGAGCGCGGCGCGCCTGGTGGTCAAGGCGAGCACGGTCTATGTGGCCGTCCGAATCGACGGGTCGGGGAAGTGCGAGCTCCCCGCCCGCCTCCTGAGTGCTCTGGGCCCCGTGGTGTGACGCCGGGGCCGCGGCCGAGGGGTGCTCACGGCCGGGGATCGACCTCGTCCAACAGCGCCCGGGTTCGAGGGCCGAGCCACCCCGAGAGACGCCGCCGGTCTTCGGGGGACAGGCTGTCGAGGAAGGCCCACGCCACCAGCTCGGCGGCCTCGTCGGAGCGGGCCGCCACCGACTCGACGCCCTCGAGGCAGCGGACCAGGACCGTTGTGAACCGCTCGATCTCCGCCGCCAGCCCGGCCACGTAGTCGGCCAGCTCCGTGAACATCGCCGCCGGGCCGGGGTCGCCGTCGGCGGCCTCCACCAGGTCCAGGTACCGGTCGACGAACCCCGGCGCCGCCTCGAGCACGACGGCCACCTCGGGGTCCACCATAGTGGAACACTATGAAACAACAGGAAACTTGTCAAAGAATGATGAGCTGCAGCCCGGGCTCACTGGGAAACGCCTGGGTTTGTGCCGTGGACAGGCTGGGATGCGGGGCGTACCGTTGCAATCGGCTTCGCCAGGTCTCATACCCCTACTTGGTGTTGCCCTGGAGGGGACACGGTCGGGGCGCGGGTCGGGCCCGCTCCAATTGCCTGCGCTCCGCCCGCCCTCCGCCTGCCGCGTGGGGAGGCAGTCGTCGGTCGTTGCATATCCATGCAGAGTGCCGTATTTTATTGCGGATGCGGGTGGGGATCGCCGGGGCCTCGGGGTACGCGGGAGCCGAGCTCCTGCGGCTGTGCGCCGGCCATCCCGAGCTGGACGTGGTCGTGGCCGGGGCCGACACCCAGGCAGGGCAGCCGGTGGCCGAGCTGTACCCGTCGCTGGCCGCCGCGTACCGGGGCCTGGAGTTCTCCAAGGTGGGGGCCGACGACCTCGCCCAACTCGATGTGGTGTTCCTGGCGTTACCCCACGGCGAGTCGCAAGGGCTGGCCCCGGGGCTGGTCGACCGGGTGGGTGTCCTCGTGGACCTGGCCGCAGACTTCCGGCTGCGCCACGCCGAGTCGTACGCCCAGTGGTACGGACACGACCACGGCGCCCCCGAGCTGCTCGGGGCGTTCGCCTACGGGCTTCCCGAGCTGTTTCGCACCGAGCTCACCGGGGCTCGTCTGGTGGCGGCCCCGGGGTGCTACCCGACGGCGGCGGCGTTGGCGCTTGCCCCCCTGGTGCGTGCCGGGGTGGTCGAAGACAGCGGCGTCATCGTGGATGCCGCCAGCGGCTTGTCGGGCGCGGGGCGCACGCTGTCGCACACCACGCACTTCAACACCGCCGACGAGGACTTCACCGCCTACGGGCTGCTGCACCACCGCCACACCCCCGAGATCGAACAGGCCTCGGGGGCCCAGGTGCTGTTCACACCGCATCTGGCCCCGATGAACCGGGGGATCCTGGCCACCTGTTACGCCCGCCCGGCCGTCGACCTCGACACCGGTGACGTCCTGGGGATCCTCCGAGAGGCGTACGAGGGCGAGCCCTTCATCGTGGTGAGCGAGGCGTCGCCCTCCACCAAGGCCACGTCGGGGTCCAACTGCGCGCACCTCACGGCGCGGGTCGACCCTCGCACGGGCTGGGTGCTGACGCTGTGCGCGCTCGACAACCTCGTCAAAGGGGCGTCGGGCCAGGCGGTGCAGTGCGCCAACATCGCCCTGGGGATTCCCGAGGCAACCGGGCTCCCCATCGTGGGGGTGTACCCGTGAGCGTCACCGCCCCGCAGGGGTTCGTGGCGTCGGGAGTGGCCTGCGGCATCAAGGCGTCCGGTGCGCCTGACCTGGCGCTGGTGGCCACGACGAAGGGCGCCGTTCCCGCCGCCGGGGTGTTCACGGCCAATCTGGCCGCGGCCGCCCCGGTGCAGGTGAGCCGGGCCCATTTGGCGGTGTCGGGCGGTCGGGCGGCCGCGGTGGTGCTCTCGAGTGGCAACGCCAACGCCGCCACCGGCGCGCCGGGCGTGGCCGGGGCCGAGCGCATGTGCGCGCTGGTGGGCGAGGGTCTCGGCGTGGCCGGCGCCGAGGTCCTGGTGTGCCAGACGGGATTGATCGGCATCCCGTTGCCCATGGCCCCCCTCGAGAGCGGGATCCCCGTCCTCGTCGAGGCCCGTCTCGCCGGTGCTGACGCCGCCCGGCGCGCGGCGGCCGCCATCATGACGACCGACACCGTGTGCAAGGAGGTCACCGTCGAAGCCGCCGGGTTCACGGTGGGGGCCATGGCCAAGGGGGCGGCCATGCTCGCCCCCAACATGGCGACCATGCTGGCCGTGCTCACGACCGATGCCCGCTGCGATCCCCCCACCCTCAGAGGGGCACTGCGGCGCGCCGTCGAGGGCTCCTTCAACCGCATGACCGTCGACGGGTGCACGTCGACCAACGACACCGTGTTGGTGCTGGCGAGCGGGGAACGCGCCACGTCGGTGTCGGCCTCCGCGCTCGCCGATGCCCTGGAGCAGGCGTGCGCGCAGCTGGCGGCGATGATGGCGGCCGACGCCGAAGGTGCCTCCAAGGTGGTGCACGTGGTGGTGCGAGGGGCCCTCTCGGACGACGAGGCCCATCGCGCCGCCCGCCGGGTGGCGGAGTCGGCGTTGGTCAAGTGCTCGCTCAACGGGGAGGACCCCTACTGGGGGCGGGTGGTGAGCGAGCTCGGGTCGGCGGGCGTGGCATTCGACATCGACCGGGTGGCGGTGGCCTACGGGGGGGTCGAGGTGTGCCGGGCGGGCATGGCCGCCGACCACGACGACAAGGCGGTGCGAGACCACATGACCAACGGCGCCATCGAGATCAGCTGCGACCTCGGGATGGGCCCGGGCGCCGGGGCCGTGCTCTCCACCGACCTCGGACACGGGTACATCGACGAGAACCGGACGACGTCGTGAGCACCGAGCTCGGCCCGGCCGACCGCGCCGCCGTGCTGGTGGAGGCGCTGCCCTACATCCTGCGCTTCTGGGGGAAGGTCGTCGTCATCAAGTACGGGGGCAACGCCCTCACACCGGCCCACGGCGAGCCCAGCACGCTCGGCGACGGGACGGCGGACGCCGGGTCACTGGCCTCGTTCGCCGAGGACGTGGTCCTCATGCGCTCGGTCGGCATGCTGCCGGTGGTCGTCCACGGGGGTGGGCCGCAGATCGGCGAGCTCATGGAGCGGCTGGGCAAGGTCCCCGAGTTCCGTGACGGCATGCGGGTGACCGACGCCGAGACGCTCGAGATCGCCAGCATGGTCCTCATCGGCAAGGTGAACCGGGAGATCGTGTCGGCCATGAACATGCACGGGTCGCTGGCGGTGGGGCTGTCGGGGGAGGACGCCAAGATGATCACCGCCACCGCCCGCGACGCGGCGTTGGGCTTCGTGGGCGACGTCGAGGTGGTCGACCCCTCGATCCTCCAGCGCCTGTTGGCCGAGGGCATCATCCCGGTGGTGGCCACCATCGCCGGCGACACCAAGGGCCAGTCCTACAACATCAACGCCGACGCCGTGGCCGGCGCCATCGCCGCCGCCCTGCACGCCGAGAAGCTCGTGTGCCTGACCGACGTCACCGGCCTGCGCTCGGACCCCGACGACCCGAACTCGCGCCTGCGTCGGGTGTCGGTCGATCAGCTCGACGCCATGGTGGCGTCGGGGGCGGCCTCGTCGGGGATGATCCCCAAGGTCGAGGCGTGCGCCCGCGCCGTGCGCGCCGGGGTGCCGCGCGCCCACATCCTCGACGGGCGTGTGCCCCACGCCCTGTTGCTCGAGGTGTTCAGCGACCGGGGTGTGGGCACCATGATCTTTCGCGAGGGAGAAGTGCTCGCATGAGCGCCGCCCCCGATCGCAGCGCCCTCATGCACACCTACGCCGAGCCGCCGGTGACCTTCGTGCGGGGGGCGGGCGCGGAGCTGTGGGACACCGAGGGCAAGCGCTACCTCGACTTCCTCTCGGGGTTGGCCGTCACGTCGCTGGGCCACGCCCACCCCGCCGTGGCCGCGGCCCTGGCCCACCAGGCGCAGACGCTGTTGCACGTGTCGAACCTGTTCGGCAACGAGGTGGGCCCCGAGGTGGCGGTCACCCTCGACCGGCTCGTGGGCGGGGGGCAGCGGCGCGCCGGGGGACAGGTGTTCTTCACGAATTCCGGCGCCGAGGCCAACGAGTGCGCCCTGAAGCTGGCCCGGAAGTGGGCCGGCCCCGGCCGGTTCGCCGTGGTGAGCACGTGGGACGCCTTCCACGGCAGGACGCTGGCCACCCTGCACGCCACCGGCCAACCGGAGAAGCACGCCCCCTTCGCCCCTCTTCCCGAGGGGTTCGACCACGTCGCCTACGACGACCTCGACGCCCTGGAGGCGGCCTGCGACCCGGCGCGGGTGGCGGCCGTGCTGCTCGAGCCGATCCAGGGGGAGTCGGGGGTGATCGCCCCGTCCTCGGACTATCTGCGCGGGGTGCGTGAACTGTGCACCGAGCGGGGGATCTTGCTCATGGTGGACGAGATCCAGACCGGGCTGGGCCGCACCGGCCGGTGGTTCGCCTTCCAGCACACCGGGATCGAGCCCGACGTGGTCACCATGGCGAAGGCGCTCGGCAACGGCGTGCCCATCGGCGCCTGTTGGGCCCGGGCCGAGGTGGCGGCGGCCTTCGCGCCGGGCGACCACGGCAGCACCTTCGGCGGCCAGCCTCTCGCCACCGCGGCGGCGCGCGCCACCCTGGCGGTCATGGAGGCCGAGGACGTGCCGGCCCGGGCCCGGCACGCCGGGGCGCGCCTGCGGGCGGGGCTCGGCGGGCTCGACGGGGTGGTGGACGTCCGGGGGGCGGGGCTCCTGCTCGGCGCGGCCCTCGACCACGACCAGGCCAAGGCGGTGGTGGGCGCGGCGCTGGCACGCGGTCTGGTGGTCAACGCGCCCCGACCGGACACGATCCGCGTGGCCCCTTCGCTCCTGGTGAGCGAGGAGGAGATCGACGAGGGACTGCAGCTGCTGGGCGCCGCGCTGCACGACGTGGCGGGAACCCCCACGCGTGCCACGGCGTCATGACCCGGCACTTCCTCGACGTCGACGACCTGTCGTGCGAAGAGCTCGACTCCGTGCTGTCGCTGGCGGCGTTCCCCGTTGCCGATGTCCCCAAGGTGCTCGCCGGGCGCGGGGCGGCGCTGGTCTTCGAGAAGCCCTCGGCGCGCACCCGTAGCTCGACCGAGCTGGCCGTGGTGGCCCTGGGTGGCCATCCCGTGTACATCCAGGGCAGCGAGGTCGGCATCGGCGAGCGCGAGACGGCCGAGGACGTGGCCCGCACCCTGGCCTGTTATCACAGCGTGATCTGCGCTCGGGTCCTGGACCACGGCGTGCTGGTGCGCATGGTGGACGCCTTCGACGCCGCGGGGCGCGCCTCGGGGTCGACGACGGCGGACGACGACGCACAGGAGAGGGTCCCGGCGCCGGTGCCCGTGGTCAACCTGCTCTCGGACCGGGCCCATCCGTGCCAGGCGCTCGCCGACCTGCTGACCCTGCGCCAGGTGTTCGGGGAGGTGGAGGGGCGCACGGTGGCCTACATCGGAGATGCCAACAACGTGTGGCGCTCGCTGGCGCTGGCGGCCGCCATGGCCGGCATCCGGATCCGAATGGCGTCGCCCGAAGGGTACGAGCCCGACGCCGACGACCTGGCCCGCGTCGCCCGGCTCGGCGGTGACATCGAGGTGACCACCGATCCCATGGAGGCCGCCGCCGGCGCCGATGCGCTGTACACCGACGTGTGGACGTCGATGGGCCAGGAAGAAGAGCAGGAGTCGCGGCGAAAGGCGTTCGCGCGATTCACGATCGACGAGGACATGGTGAGTCGCGCCGCGCCCGACGCCGTGGTCCTGCACTGCCTGCCCGCCCATCGGGGCGAGGAGATCACCGGCGCCGTCCTCGACGGGCCCCGCAGCGTGGTGTGGCGCCAGGCCGCCAACCGCATGCACGCCGTGCGGGGCCTGTTGGCCTGGATCCTCGGCCCCCAGGGAGGGGGCACCCGATGAGGATCGGCAAGCCCCAACGCCAGCACCGCGTGATCAAGCTGCTCGAGACCCACGCCGTGTCCAACCAGGCGCAGCTGGTCGCGCTCCTGGCCGAAGAAGACGTGGAGGCCACTCAGACCACGGTGTCACGCGACCTCGAGGAGATCGGTGCCATCAAGGTGCGCGTCCCCGGTGGTGAGACCGTCTACGCCCTTCCCGAGCTGCCCGTCAACCAAGTGGCGCCCGAAGACCACCTCCGACGGACGCTGGGGGAGTGGGTGGTAGAGGTGGCCCACTCGGCCAATCTGGTCGTCCTGCGCACGCCGCCGGGATGTGCCCACGTGGTGGGCTCGGCCCTCGACCGCAGCGGGTTCGAGGGCATGATCGGCACCGTGGCCGGGGACGATACGGTCCTGGTGGTGGCGACCGAGGAAGCCGGCGGCGCGCTGGTGGCGACGCGCCTCGCCGAGCTGGCGGGGACGAACGGCCCGGCCGCCGCCGATGGGGCTGCCGCCCACCGGACACCGCACGAGGCAGGAAGGAACGGTTCGGGGTAATGGCGAAGAGAGTGGTGCTGGCCCACAGCGGAGGCCTCGACACGTCGGTGGCGGTGCGCTGGCTCCAGGAGGAGCTCGGCGTCGAAGTGGTGGCCGTGGCGCTGGACGTGGGCCAGGGTGGCGACTTCGACGTGGTGCGCCGGCGCGCCATGGCCGCCGGCGCGGTCGAGTCGGTGGTCATCGACGCCCGGGCCGAGATGGCGCAGGACTTCGTGGTCCCCGCCATCGCCGCCAATGCCCGCTACGAGGGCAAGTACCCGCTGGTGTCGTCGTTGTCGCGCCCGGTGATCGTCCGTCACCTGGTGGCCGAGGCCCGCCGGCACGGGGCCGACGCCGTGGCCCACGGCTGCACCGGGAAGGGCAACGACCAGGTGCGCTTCGAGGTGGGCACCCGCACCTTGGCCCCCGACCTCGAGATCCTGGCCCCCGCCCGCACCTGGGGCATGACCCGCGAGGACTCCGTGGAGTACGCGGCGCGCTTCGGGATCCCCATCGAGGCCACCAAGGAGAAGCTGTACTCCATCGACGAGAACCTGTGGGGACGGGCCATCGAGTGCGGCGCCCTCGAGGACCCGTGGGCGCCGCCTCCCGCCGACGTGTTCACCCTCACCCGCCCGACGGCCACCGAGCCGCGCGACCTCGTGATCGGGTTCGAGGCCGGCGTCCCGGTGAGCGTGGACGGCAAGACCCTCGGCTTGCCCGAGCTCATCGCCGAGGTGGCTGCCATCGTCGGCTCGTACGGCTGGGGCCGCATCGACATGGTGGAGAACCGGCGGGTAGGGATCAAGAGCCGCGAGACCTACGAGTGCCCGGCGGCGCTGGCCCTGTTGCTGGCGCACTCGGACCTCGAGGACCTCACCCTCGAGCGCGACGTCGCCCACGAGAAGGCCCGCCTCGAGCCGCGTTGGGCCGAGCTGGTGTACGACGGCATGTGGTTCTCGCCGCTCAAGGAGGCCATCGACGCTTTCTTCGCCTCCACCCAGCGTCACGTCACCGGGGAGGTGCGCCTGGCGCTGTCGCCGGGGAGCTGCATGGTCACGGGCCGGCGCAGCCCGGTGTCGCTCTATGACCACGGCCTCGCCACCTACGACGCGTCGGACACCTTCGAGCACGCCGACGCCGCGGGGTTCGTGCGCCTGTGGGGTCTGGGCCTGGCCACGTGGGCGGCGCGCCAAGGAGGCCCCCAGGAGTCCGGGACGGGGCACTCGGCCGGCCGCCCGTGACGCTGTGGGAAGGCCGTCTGGGCGGCACCGCCGAGGAGGTCATGGCGTTCACCGTCAGCCTGCCCTCGGACCGGCGCTTGGCCGCCGACGACCTGGCGGGATCGCGCGCCCACGTGCGGGGGCTGACGCGCGGCGGGGTGCTCGAGGCCGGTGAGTCCGCCATCCTCCTCGCCGCGCTGGACCGCGTCGAGGAGGAGCTGAGCTCGGGGATCTTCGCCTTCCAGCCCGCCGACGAGGACATCCACACCGCCGTCGAGCGCCGGGTGACCGAGCTCGCCGGTGACGTGGGGGCCAAGCTCCACACCGGCCGCAGCCGCAACGACCAGGTCGCCACCGACCTGCGGCTGTACGCCCGGCGCGAGCTCCTCACCGTGGCCGCGGCGGTGATCGAGCTCCAGGACACGTTGTTGCACCGCGCCGTGGAAGCCGGTGACGCCTACCTGCCGGGGTACACCCACCTCCAGCGCGCCCAGCCCGTGTTGCTCGGGCATCACCTCCTGGCCCATGGGTGGGCGCTGGCGCGCGACGTGGACCGGGTGCTGCACAGCGTGGTGCGCATGGACGTGAGCCCCCTCGGCGCCGGCGCGCTGGCCGGGTCGTCGTTGCCCCTGGACCCCGACGGCGTGGCCGACGACCTCGGCTTCGGGAGCCGGTTCGAGAACTCCCTCGACGCCGTCTCCGACCGTGACTTCGTGGCCGAGTCGCTCTTCGACCTGGCGCTGCTGGGTGTGCACCTGTCGCGCCTGGGGGAGGAGTTCGTGCTGTGGTCGAGCGAGGAGTTCGGCTTCGTCGTCCTCGACGACGCCTTTGCGACGGGGAGCTCGATGCTGCCCCAGAAGAAGAACCCCGACGTGGCCGAGCTGGCCCGGGCCAAGGTGGGCCGCCTCATCGGGCACGTGGCGGGGATGCTGGCCACGCTCAAGGGGTTGCCCCTGGCCTACAACCGCGATCTCCAGGAGGACAAGGAGCCCCTGTTCGACGCGCTGGACCAGACCAAGCGGGCGCTGCCCGCCGTCATGGGGATGCTGGCCACCGCCCAGTTCGACACCGACAAGATGCGCACCGCCGCCGACGGTCCCGCCGCCGCGGCGGTCGACCTGGCCGAGTGGCTGGTGGAGCGGGGCATGCCCTTCCGTCAGGCGCACGCCGTGGTGGGCTCACTCGTGCGCGACTCGGTGCAGCGCGGCGTCCCGCTGGCCGAGTTGGTCCAGGCCAATCCGCATCTGGGAAGCGACGCCCTGGGACTGCTCGAGCCCGGGGTGGCGGTCACCCGTCGCACCTCTCCGGGCGGGGCGGGCCCCCGTCCCGTGGCCGTGCAGGTGGAGCGGTTCCGTCACCGCCTCGAGCTGGACCGCCAGCGGGTGAGCCACGCCGCCGCGGCGGCCCACATCGTGGGGGCCCCGGGACCGCTCACGGCGAACGGGGCGTGAGCGCCCCGGCGGCGTCGTCCGCCCGTGGCCGCGTGCTCCCCCGGCGGTTCTACAGCGGGGACTCGGTCACCCTCGCTCCCCAATTGCTCAACAAGCTTCTCGTGGGCGCGGACCGGG
Organism: uncultured Acidimicrobiales bacterium; assembly: GCA_963731665.1. Taxonomy (GTDB): domain Bacteria; phylum Actinomycetota; class Acidimicrobiia; order Acidimicrobiales; family UBA8190; genus Chersky-840. The sequence continues at coordinate 184,559 of CAVSWP010000013.1, forward strand.
CGGGCCGGATCGTGGAAGTCGAGGCGTACCAGGGGGCCGACGACCCCGCCTCGCACGCCTACCGGGGGCCCACCCGGCGCAACGCCACCATGTTCGGGCGCCCGGGCCGCCTGTACGTGTACTTCACCTACGGCATGCACTTCTGCGCCAACGTGGTGTGCATGCCTGAGGGCTGCGCCCAGGCCGTGCTCCTCCGGGCGCTGGCCCCGGTGTCGGGGCTCGACGCCATGCGCCTGGCCCGGCCGGGCATCACCCACGACGTCGACCTGACCAGCGGCCCCGCCAAGCTGTGCCAGGCCATGGGTATCGACGCTGCCGAGGACGGGGCCGACCTGGTGACCGGGGACCACGGGCTGCGCGTCGTCGACGACGGTGTGGCGCCCCCGGCCCAGCCCGGTGTGTCGGGACGGGTGGGTATCCGCCACGCCGCCGAGTTGCCCTGGCGGTGGTGGGTGCCGGGGGACCCCAACGTGTCCAAGGCCCGGGTGCCGGGGACGACCACGCGTCGGTGACCTGCGGGGGGATCGGGTGGTGGTGTCGGGCGCACGGGCGGTGATCCAATGTTGTGGCTCGTGTGGGCGATGTGCTGTCTGAGCCCTTTGACACCTTGCGATGGCGCCGGTACCATGATGAACCCCCCGGTCGGGCGACTGATCGCGGGAACTGGCACCAACGCCTCCGGGTGTGTGCCGCGTCGCTCCTTGAAAACGGAACAGTGAGAGCCAAAAGCCAGTGGGCAACCGCGTGGTGCGTTTCGGCGCATCCCGAGGTTGAACCACAACGAAGTAAGCACTGTCACGGACAACAACAAAACCGTGCTGTGCCAGTCGACAAGGGGGCAGTCAGCCCCGAGTCGGCTCTCCGATCTGCGGCGACGCCTTCGGGTGCCGTCGTTGGTCTCGATGGAGAGTTTGATCCTGGCTCAGGACGAACGCTGGCGGCGTGCCTAACACATGCAAGTCGAACGAGGTCCAACCGGTGGCAACACTGGTGAAGACCGAGTGGCGAACGGGTGAGTAACACGTGAGCAACCTGCCTCGAAGACTGGGATAACCCCGGGAAACCGGAGCTAATACCGGATACCCCCACCGGGTCGCATGGCCCGGTGAGGAAATGGATTCCGCTTTGAGAGGGACTCGCGGCCTATCAGCTTGATGGTGGGGTAACGGCCTACCATGGCACCGACGGGTAGCTGGTCTGAGAGGACGATCAGCCACACTGGGACTGAGACACGGCCCAGACTCCTACGGGAGGCAGCAGTGGGGAATCTTGCGCAATGGGCGAAAGCCTGACGCAGCAACGCCGCGTGTGGGACGAAGGCCTTCTGGGTTGTAAACCACTTTCAGCAGGGACGATGATGACGGTACCTGCAGAAGAAGCCCCGGCCAACTACGTGCCAGCAGCCGCGGTAATACGTAGGGGGCGAGCGTTGTCCGGAATTATTGGGCGTAAAGAGCTCGTAGGCGGCTTAGCAAGTCACGTGTGAAATCTCCAGGCTCAACCTGGCGATGCCACGTGATACTGCTATGGCTTGAGTCCGGTAGGGGACCATGGAATTCCTGGTGTAGCGGTGAAATGCGCAGATATCAGGAGGAACACCAGTGGCGAAGGCGGTGGTCTGGGCCGGTACTGACGCTGAGGAGCGAAAGCGTGGGGAGCGAACAGGATTAGATACCCTGGTAGTCCACGCCGTAAACGTTGGGCACTAGGTGTGGGACCCTATCGACGGGTTCCGTGCCGCAGCTAACGCATTAAGTGCCCCGCCTGGGGAGTACGGCCGCAAGGCTAAAACTCAAAGGAATTGACGGGGGCCCGCACAAGCGGCGGAGCATGTGGCTTAATTCGAGGCAACGCGAAGAACCTTACCTGGGCTTGACATGTAGAGAAAAGCCGTAGAGATACGGTGTCCTTCGGGGTTCTACACAGGTGGTGCATGGCTGTCGTCAGCTCGTGTCGTGAGATGTTGGGTTAAGTCCCGCAACGAGCGCAACCCTTGTCCGATGTTACCAGCGGGTTATGCCGGGGACTCGTCGGAGACTGCCGGGGTCAACTCGGAGGAAGGTGGGGATGACGTCAAGTCATCATGCCCCTTACGTCCAGGGCTGCACACATGCTACAATGGCCGGTACAACGGGCTGCTATCCCGCGAGGGGGAGCCAATCCCAAAAGCCGGTCTCAGTTCGGATTGCAGTCTGCAACTCGACTGCATGAAGTCGGAGTCGCTAGTAATCCCGGATCAGCAACGCCGGGGTGAATACGTTCCCGGGCCTTGTACACACCGCCCGTCACACCACGAAAGTCGGCAACACCCGAAGCCGGTGGCCCAACCCTTTTGGGAGGGAGCCGTCGAAGGTGGGGTCGGCGATTGGGGTGAAGTCGTAACAAGGTAGCCGTACCGGAAGGTGCGGCTGGATCACCTCCTTTCTAAGGAGTCAGCATCTCGACCATTCCGGTCGAGGACTCCCAGTCGATCACTGGTTATTCGGCGCTCACGCATTCCCGGCGGCAGTCGCGCCCGACCCGTTCCCCTCGAGGGAGCGGCCCTGGCCGGCCCCGAATCCGGGTGTACGTGATCGTCGGACCTCACTGTTCCGTTTTGAGGGAGCGACCTTGTGGTCGCTGCTTCCGCGAAGTCGACAGCGTTCGCGCTCGTCGACCGCTCGCGTCCTTCGTCCGGCCGTCGGCAACACACCGCCACGGCAGCGCGCGCCCCTTGAGAATTCCATAGCGAGCACGAGCATCTTTGTTCTCCAAGCTACAAAGAGCCAACGGTGGATGCCTTGGCGCCTGAAGCCTAAGAAGGACGTGGGAGGCTGCGAAAAGCCACGGGGAGCTGCCGACCAAGCTTCGATCCGTGGATGTCCGAATGGGGAAACCCGGCACCCGTCATGGGGTGTCACTCCGGTCTGAACGCATAGGACCGAGAGAGGGAACCGGGGGAATTGAAACATCTCAGTACCCCGAGGAGAGGAAAGCAACAGCGACTCCCTTAGTAGCGGCGAGCGAAACGGGATCAGCCCAAACTCAACCGGTGTCAAAGCCTGGTGGCGTTGCCGGTTGGGGGTTGTGGGAGCCAATAGAAGGGGCGCCAGACCCTTCACGGAGTTACAAAGCCTCGATCTAGCAGAAGTGGTTTGGAACACCACGCCACAGACGGTAAGAGCCCCGTACGCGAAAGATCAGAGGTCTCCGATTGGATTTCCCAAGTAGCGCCGGATCCGGGAAAGCCGGTGTGAATCTGCGAGGACCACCTCGTAAGGCTAAGTACTCACAGGCGACCGATAGCGGACTAGTACCGTGAGGGAAAGGTGAAAAGTACCCCGGGAGGGGAGTGAAATAGTACCTGAAACCGTTGGCTTACAAACAGTCAGAGCGTCGTCGGTCCCCATACTTCGGTATGGGATCACATGGCCGGCCGTGATGGCGTGCCTTTTGAAGAATGAGCCAGGGAGTTACCGTGTGTGGCGAGGTTAACCCGAGAGGGGGAGCCGGAGCGAAAGCGAGTCTGAATAGGGCGTACAGTCGCATGTGGTAGACCCGAAGCCGAGTGATCTATCCATGGGCAGGCTGAAGCGGGGGTAAGACCCCGTGGAGGGCCGAACCCACCCTGGTTGAAAACAGGGGGGATGACCTGTGGATAGGGGTGAAAGGCCAAGCAAACTCGGTGATAGCTGGTTCTCCCCGAAATGCATTTAGGTGCAGCGTCGGGTGTTCAGCATCGGAGGTAGAGCACTGAATGGGTTAGGGGGCCTACAAGCTTACCGACCCCAATCAAACTCCGAATGCCGATGCTCAAGAGCCCGGCAGTGAGACCACGGGGGATGAGCTTCGTTGGTCGAAAGGGAAACAGCCCAGATCGCCGGCTAAGGCCCCAAATTCTTGACTAAGTGGAAAACGATGTGGGAACGCAAAGACAGCCAGGAGGTTGGCTCAGAAGCAGCCACCCTTGAAAGAGTGCGTAATAGCTCACTGGTCGAGTGGTCCTGCGCGGACAATGTAACGGGGCTCAAGTCAAGAGCCGAAGCCGCGGATTTCCATTCCGCCTGGAGCGCGCCGCTTGCGGTGCCCTCCAGGGATTACGGGTGGGAGTGGTAGGGGAGCGTCGAACTCTGCAGTGAAGCGCCGGTGGGAACCGTCGTGGAGCGGGTTCGAGTGAGAATCCTGGTATGAGTAGCGAGAGAGGGGTGAGAAACCCCTCCGCCGTAAGCCCAAGGGTTCCTGGGGAAGGCTAATCCCCCCAGGGTAAGTCGGGAGCTAAGGCGAGGCCGCAAGGCGTAGTCGATGCACAGCTGGTTGATATTCCAGCACCACCGTGTCCGCGCCCAACCCAATTCTGAACTCCTAAGGGGCTGGCCTTCGGGCCGAACCGACCGATTCGGAGGCGGGTAGCGAAGAGGGGACGCAGGAGGGTAGGTGAGCCCAGGCGTTGGTTGTCCTGGGGTAAGCGTGTAGGGAGGGGCCTAGGCAAATCCGGGCCCCATACATCCCGAGACGCGATGCCGAGCCGATCAGGCGAAGTCACTAATCCCATGCTGCCGAGAAAAGCCTCTAGCGAGCTGGCACGGTGCCCGTACCCCAAACCGACACAGGTGGGCGGGTAGAGAATACCAAGGCGATCGGGAGAACTGTGGTTAAGGAACTCGGCAAATTACCTCCGTAACTTCGGGAGAAGGAGGGCCTCGATAGGGTGAAAGGACTTCGCGTCCTGAGCCTGAGGGGGCCGCAGAAACCAGGGGAAAGCGACTGTTTACTAAAAACACAGGAGCGTGCGAAGTCCTAAGACGATGTATACGCTCTGACGCCTGCCCGGTGCCGGAAGGTTACGGGGAAGGGTTAGCCTTCGGGCGAAGCCCTGAACCTAAGCCCCGGTAAACGGCGGCCGTAAACACCAGTTGCGGCTCCAGTTGGGTAACCGACTGGAACAAACCTTGCTATTTGCTGGAAACCCCGTGTATCTGGCGGTACTCATTCACGTCACACCTTGTTTCTAAGGTGGCGATGTGAGTAGTGACAATCCGTCCAGTGCGGACAATCAGCAGGAAAGGCCTAGTTCCTCGAGCTGGCTGGATCAGATTCCGTGTGACCTGGGTAACTGGGTCGCCGGATTCGTCGATGGACAGGGAAGCTTCAACGTCCCGATCCGTCGAGAGCGCGATCGTGGGTCTCATGATTTCGTGAGATCCCCGAGCTCGTCCTGTCAGGTCGGCACCTGTCGACTGAGGGAATCGGTGACATCCTCATCCTGAGGAGCCCGATGAACCGAGGCGGCAAGCGCCGTTATGACGAGAAGTACATTCTCGCCGTATTGAGGGATTGGGAATCCTCAGAGGCCATACGCAAGGCTCCATCTGTGAAGCCAGGTGGATGAAGATATGGTCCACGCCTCATAGCGATATGGGGATCACGGGAACTATAACGGTGGAGTTTCAACTCGGCCGTAGGTAAACCTGGCTGTATGCTGGAACATCCGAGTATCCGGGCGGTACTCGTTCACATCAGGCCTGTTCTTGGGTTTCGATGTGTTCAGTGACAATCCGTCCGGTGCGGACAATCAGCAGGAAACCTCCTAAAGAGGGATCCTCAGAGACTGCACGCCAGGCGCGTCGATGGCTTCACGGGGACTTACCCCCAGTCGACGTAAAGGTACAGTCCGACCCCCATGGCGACATGGGGAGCCAGACAGAAATGATCTGGCCGGCTCCGCGGGATTCGTTGAACTGATTGACGTGAACGTGTAGCAAGTAACAAACGTGCCTAAGGTAGCGAAATTCCTTGTCGGGTAAGAAGTTGCCCCGCATGAGAGTGATCTCATGTGTTAATCCCGCTATAACGGCGAAGCCCTACCCAACTGTCTCGATCAAGGACGAGACGAGAGTTGGCGGGTAATGCCGTGGGAAGCCCTCTGCCGCTTTGGCGGTATGGCCCCGTAACGACTGATCCCTTTGGGGAGAGGCTCCAGTCCTGTCGCGCCTCGACACTAAGTCGAGACGTGGCAAATCTACGGCTGGGGCAACACGCGGGCTCTCTGCATATTGGATGTACGCGTTTCGTTAGTCAGGACGAATGAACTCTGGCCGGTGGGCCAGAGGTCGGACCTACTCGGATCAACGACAACCAGCAGAGATGAAGGCATAGTCTGTCCCCCTCGAAAGAGGGGATTACGACGAAGTTCCGACCTGCACGAATGGCGTAACGACTTTCCTACTGTCTCAACCACAGACCCGGCGAAATTGAACTACGAGTAAAGATGCTCGTTAGCTGCATCAGGACGGAAAGACCCCGTGGACCTTTACTACAGCTTGATGTTGAGCTTTGGTACGGATTGTGTAGGATAGGTGGGAGTCTTTGAAGCTTCGGCGCCAGCCGAGGTGGAGACAACCTTGAAATACCACCCTTTTCGTGCCGGGGCCCTAACCCAGGTCCGTGATCCGGATCGGGAACAGCGTCAGGTGGGTAGTTTGACTGGGGCGGTCGCCTTAACAAAATGGGGCGAATCATGGGTAACCATGTGACACAAAACTCTCGGCGTATGCTGGAACATCCGAGTATCTGGCAGTACTCGTCCGTGTTGCATCGCATTTAAGGCGTTGCGGCACGGGCAGTGAAAATCTGACCAGTGCGGACAATCAGCAGGTTGGGCGGAGATATGCCGCCTACCTCAACGACCACAACGAGAGCCCCGTTGCTTGCAACGGGTGATGGGATGGTCTGAACTGCATGGCGACATGCAGATCGAGGCAGAAATGACCTCGAGACGCTAGTTGCATTTATTGCACGCAACTAGCGGGCTAACAGATTGCCTAAATTGTAACGGAGGCGCCCAAAGGTTCCCTCAGGCTGGTTGGCAATCAGCCGTCGAGTGCAATGGCACAAGGGAGCTTGACTGCGAGACCTACAAGTCGAGCAGGTGCGAAAGCAGGGCATAGTGATCCAGCGGTGGCTTGTGGAAGCGCCGTTGCTCAACGGATAAAAGGTACCCCGGGGATAACAGGCTCATCTTCCCCAAGAGTCCATATCGACGGGAAGGTTTGGCACCTCGATGTCGGCTCGTCGCATCCTGGGGCTGAAGCCGGTCCCAAGGGTTGGGCTGTTCGCCCATTAAAGCGGTACGCGAGCTGGGTTTAGAACGTCGCGAGACAGTGAACGAAACCGCGCTGTCTATAAACTTGGCCAAATGCTGGAACGGCCGTTGTATCCTGCGCTACTCGTTCTTGTACGAACATGACTGAAACTCCCCATATGTACGGTGGATGGTCATGGACGACGAGGGCAGTGACAATGCGACAGGTGCGGCAAATCAGCAGGAAAGGCTGGATGCGTACATCGCGGGGTTCGTTGATGGAGAGGGAAGCTTTCATGTAGCGATCTCGAGGAACCCGTGCACGAGAGTTGGTTGGCTACTCGTTCCGGAGTTCCGCGTAAGCCAAGACGTGAGTCGGGCACAGATCCTTGATCTGATCCGAACACGGGTTGACTGCGGATCGATACGGGAGAATCACCGCGGTTCGAAGGACCACACGATGGTATTCGTGGTCCGGAGGCGGGAGGATCTCCTGGAAAGAATCATTCCATTCTTCGAACGAAACCCGTTGTTGAGCTGCAAGAACAAGGAGTTCCTCACCTTTGCCGGCATTGTCCGAGCAATGGCGACAGGAGCCCATCTTGAAGAGGGAGGTTTTCAGCGGCTTGCTGCTGTGGCCACCCAGATGAACGGAGGAGGTCGGTATCGACGCCTCCATGGCAGCTCGGCATCCAGAATCCTCAGAGACCATACGCCAGGCACCACCTCGGAACGAGAGTGGTGAAGATATGGTCCGATCTGCATGGCGACATGCAGAGCCAGGCAGAAATGTCCTGGCCCTCCGGTGCGTCGCACTGGCGGTAACAACAATGTCGGTCCCTATCCGATGCAGCCGCAGGAGACCTGAGGAAGGCTGTCCCTAGTACGAGAGGACCGGGACGGACGTAGCTCTCGTGTGCCAGTTGTCCTGCCAAGGGCACGGCTGGTTAGCGACCTACGGATGGGATAAGCGCTGAAAGCATCTAAGCGCGAAGCTCGTTCCAAGATGAGGTCTCCCACAGGACAACCTGGTAAGGCCCGTGGCTAGATCACCACGTTGATAGGCCGGAGGTGTACGCACGGCAACGTGTTCAGCCGACCGGTACTAATCGGCCGAGGGCTTGGAGACTTTCATGCTCGTGCTCGCTATGGAACGCTCACGGGGTGGCCGGACGGCCGCTCCATCTGGGGCCTCACGGTCCTGGACAGGAGCAAGATTTCCGGTGACCATGGCGGCGGGGCAACACCCGTTCCCATTCCGAACACGGCAGTTAAGCTCGCCAGCGCCGATGGTACTTGGGGGGAGACTCCCTGGGAGAGTAGGACGTCGCCGGAATACTTCGACGAAGGGCCCCTGCACCTGCGGGGGCCCTTCTCATTTCGGTGCAGCGGTGCGGCCGCGCGCAGGCGAACAGAAGACTGGCTAACGCTGGAAGTACCAGTCCTCGGGGGTGAGGGTGAGCAGGAGGTTGGCGGCCGACGTGCCTCCCAGGCCGTGACGGACTTCGGCCAGCGCGGCCGCCGAGTTGGGCTCGTAGGCCACCGGGAGCTGGTCGGCCAGGTAGTCCTCGTATTGGGAGAGGGGGGCGGTGCCGGCGATGGTCTTGTCGATGTTGTCGTCGTTGGTGGTGTCGTGATAGCCGCCGGTGTTGGCGATGGCGCCGGTGGCGAAGATCTGCTCCCCCGTGGGGTAGTAGTCGAGGACGAAGGACCATCCCACGCCCAGGTTGGCCATCTCCCACGTGCACCCCGGGGTCCCGACGCACGCCGGGAGATCGTCGATCACCGAGTCGGACGGCGCGCCCGACAGCGTCACGCCGATGCCTGCCCGGGCCCACGAGGCCGCTTCCGAACGCATCACGGGGCCGACCCCGGTGGCGTCGTCGGCGAACAACAGGGTGAAGTCGAGCTTGGCCCCCGCCGGAATCCCCGCGCCGCATTGGCCCTCGGCCGTCCCCGCGTTGACGCACACGGAGGTGCCGTCGGGCACCACCCGCCATCCGTGGTCGGTGAGAAGGCGGGCCGCCTTGGCGGGATCGTAGGGATAGGGATTTGCTCGTTCGTAGCCCGAGGCATCGTCGTTGGAGGGGAACAGGGGGACCGGTCCGTACGTGGGAACGGCGTAGCCGCGGAAGTTCTGTCTGATCTCGGCGGGCTGGTTGATGAGCAGCTGCATGGCCTGGCGGAAGTAGAGCTGCGAGATGATGTGCCCCGCCACCCCCCCTTGGCCGGTGGACTGGAAGTTGTAGAGGAAGTAGTTGATGGCCGGGAGGTAGAGCGGCACGAGGTCGAAATCGGCCAGGCTCGGATTGTTCCCGGCGGCGACCGACGGATGGGAAGTGGCGCGCGGGACCGAGTCGATCGGGATGTACCCCACGTCGAGCTCATGGCGGAGCAGGGCGCGCACTTCGTCCTCCGTCGAGGAGAACGGCTCTTCCACGAACGTCGACAACGTCGGTTTCACCGGACCGCTGTAGGCCCGGTTGGGAACCATGACCACGCGTCCTGATGCCGCGAACGATTTGAGCCGCCACGGACCGTCGACGATCTGCCACAGGGGATTGGTCGCATACGTGGTCAGCTCTTGGTTGGGCGCGGTGGGATTGAGCGGATCGAAGCCGGCTTGCCGGGCCAGGAACCGGTAGACGTTGGTACATGCGCCGTCGGCGGATCCGTATGTGGCGCGAGCGCATCCCCCCGATCCCGGGGCGGCTCCCGGGGCGTCGATGTCCCAGGCGAGGGGAAGGGGAGTGATCTGGGAAAGGGCATTGCCGGTGATCCACCGGGGGTTGTATCTCTTGTCGAACGTGAACGTGAGTTGGGTGGGGCTGTCGACCACGACGCTCTTCACGTTCTCGGGAAAGCCGCCGGCGACGTAGGCGGCCCAATTCGCCTTGGCGGCGTGCACCAGGTTCATCCAGAAGAGCACGTCGGTGGCGTCTACCGTTTCGCCATTCGACCACCGGTAGCGCCGCATGTCCACGGTGGCCGTGGTGTCGCCGTTGGAGAACCGCGGCGGCCGAGCCAACGAAAGTGTGGTGTCGAGACTGGATGCGCCTCCCTGTCCGAACCAGTACAGCGGTCGGAACATCAGGTACTGGAACTGCCCCAGGTTGGCCAGCGTGAAGTCCGTGACGGGAAAGACGGGGAAGATGAAGTCGGGACGGGACCCGGGCGCCTCGGCCCAATAGGCCGTTCCCCCGTGCTCGCGCCCCTGTCCGACAGAAGACGGCGACGCCCCCGAGCACGCCGAAACAAGCAGCGCCAGGGCGACGGCCATGGTTACCGCCGGGCGTGAGTGTCGGAGCCGGCGTGGCACGGGCAGGCGCATCTTTCTGGCGAAGACGTTAACGCCCTCGGCTCGGCGTCTCGGCCCATGGGTGGGGGAGCGGGGTGGGGGCCCTCGCCGCCGAGCCACACCGTTCGCCGAAGCCATGGGGGCGGGGCACGAGAGAAGTAGCCTGGGCCCCATGACCGTCGTTCTCGAGGTGGAGGGCCTCACGACCGAGTTCCGCCTGAAGCGCTCCACGGTCGTGGCCGTCGACGACATCTCCTTCCACGTGGACGAGGGCGAGTGCGTGGGGGTGGTGGGCGAATCGGGGTGCGGCAAGACCACCACCGGGCTGGCCGTCATGAGGCTCCTCCCCAACGTGGGGCACATCACCGCCGGATCGGTCCGCCTCCTGGGACGCGACGTGGCTCCGTTGTCGGAGACCGAGATGTGCCAGGTCAGGGGCAACGAGATCGGAATGATCTTTCAGGACCCCCTCACCTCGCTCAACCCCACCATGACCATCGGCCGTCAGATCGCCGAGAGCGTCCGACTGCACCGGGGGGCATCGAAGGCACAGGCCCGCGAACGCGCCCTCGAGGTCCTCTCTCTCGTCGACATGCCACGCCCCCGGGAGCGCCTCGACACCTATCCCCACCAGCTCTCGGGAGGACTGCGCCAGCGCGTCATGATCGCCATGGCCCTGGCCTGTGAGCCCAAGCTGCTCATCGCCGACGAGCCCACCACCGCCCTCGACGTCACCATCCAGGCCCAGATCCTCGATCTGATCGACAGCCTGCGCCAGCAACTGAGGATGGCCGTGGTGCTCATCACTCACGACATGGGGGTCATCGCCGGGCGCACCGACCGGGTGCTCGTGATGTACGCCGGGAAGATCGTCGAGGAGGCGGCCACGCTCGAGATGTTCACCGCCATGCGCCACCGGTACTCAGAAGCGCTCCTGGCGTCGGTCCCCAAGGTCGATCAGGACGCCTCGGTGCCCCTGCGCAGCATCGCCGGGCTCCCGCCCGATCTCTCCAAGCCCGTCAACCACTGCCGCTTCGCCCCCCGGTGCCGCTTCGCCCACGACAACTGCTGGGCCGAGGAGCCCCCGTTGGTGCGGGTGGGGGGGAGCCCCACCCACCTCGCGGCGTGCTTCTACCCGGTGGGGACCGGCGAGGAGCACACCTCGGTGGCCGCCCAAGCGGCCGTGGCCGCCGGCGACGTCGTCCTGGGGGCCGAGGTGGGGCCCGATGGCTCGGTGCTCACCCACCAGCGCACGCGCGCCGAACAGCTCGACGGCCAACCGGTGCTCCTCGAGGTGGACGGGTTGGTCAAGGAGTTCCCGGTGACCTCGGGACTCGTGCTCCAGCGAAAAGTGGGCAGCGTCAAGGCCGTCTCCGGCGTGTCGTTCTCCATCCGCAAGGGCGAGACCTTCGGCCTGGTCGGCGAGTCGGGCTGCGGGAAGACCACCATCGGCCGGCTCACCGTCGCCCTCGAGCGCGCCGATGCGGGACGGATCGTCTTCGACGGCCAGGACATCCGCCGTCTGCGGAGCAAGGCGATGCGGGCCAAGCGGCGCGACATGCAGCTCATGTTCCAGGACCCCTATGCCTCGCTCGACCCCCGGATGCGGGTGGGCACCATCCTGCGCGAGCCACTGGTCGTCCAAGGCATCGGCAACAGCGCCGAGCGCGCCGAGAAGGTCAAGGCACTCCTGAACGAGGTCGGGCTCAGTCCCAAGGCCGCCGAGCTCTATCCGCACGAGTTCTCCGGTGGCCAGCGCCAGCGCATCGGCCTGGCCCGGGCCCTGGCGCTCGAACCGCGTCTCATCGTCGCCGACGAACCGGTCTCCGCCCTCGACGTGTCGATCCAGGCCCAGATCCTGAACCTCCTCAAGGAGCTCCAGTTCCGACACGAGCTGACCTACATCGTGATCTCGCACGACCTCGCCGTGGTGAAGTACGTGTCGGACACCATCGGTGTCATGTACCTCGGCAAGTTGGTCGAGAGTCGGGACCGTCTCAGCAGCGTCTACGAGAACACCGTGCATCCCTACACCCGGGCCTTGATCGATGCCATTCCCGAGCCCGACGTGGCCCGGGCCCGGGCCAAGCCGGTGGGACACATCCGGGGCGAGCTGCCCTCGGCCATGAGCCCCCCGTCAGGTTGTCGCTTCCGGACCCGCTGCCCCTACGCCCAGGACATCTGTGCCCAGGAGGAGCCCCCGCTGCGGCCCTTCGGGGCGCGCCACCTCGCGGCGTGTCACTTCCCGCTGCAGACGCCGTCGGGCTCGGCTCCTGTCGACCAGGTGTCCGCCGCCGTCGGCTGATTCCCGGCATCGACGCGCGTCGCCTCGGCGTGCAGCCGGGGGTCAGCGCTGTTGGAGACGCACCTCGAGCGAGTCGCGCAGTGCGTCGCCGATGAAGTTGAAGGCCACGACCACGAGCACGATGGCAAACCCGGCAGGGTAGATCTCCCACCAGAAACCTTGGATGGCGTAGGTGACGCCGTTGGAGAGCATCGATCCCCAGTCGGTCTGGGGCGGCTGGACCCCCAGACCCAGGAACCCGAGGGAGGCCAGGAACAAGATGGCGTCGGCCACCTGGAAGGTGGCGTTGACGATGATGGTCCCGATGGCGTTGGGCAGGATGTGGCGCAACACGATCCGCCGTCGGCTGCCGCCCATGACCCGCACCGCCTGGACGTACTCCCGGACACGCAGGCTCAGGGTCTCGCCCCGGATGAGCCGGCCGGGAACGAGCCAGGAGACGAAGGCGATGACCAGGATCAGCACGGTCAACGAGGGATGGAAGATCACGGCCAGGACGATCAGCAGGAACAGCACGGGAATCGAGAGCAGGGTGTCCACGATGCGCATCATGAGGGCGTCGATCCAACCCCCGAAGAAACCGGACACCGCTCCGTACAGCGCTCCCCACGACGTCCCCAGGATGGCGGCTAAGAGTCCCACCACCAGCGAGTTCTTCCCGCCGAACATCAAGCGGCCGAGGATGTCGTACCCGGCGTTGTCGGTGCCCAACAGGTGTTGACCGTTGGGCGGGGCGTTCGAGGTGGAATTGACCAGGGCCTCTTGAGCGTTGGTCTGATTGGTGTGGTAGAAGACCGGCCCCAGCCAGCAGAACAGCACCATGAACACGATGACAGCCAGTCCGATGACGGCGAGCTTGTTCTCGATGAAGACCGAGGCGATCTGACGGAACATGCCTCCCCTGGAGACAGCCTCCCCGCCGCTCGGCACCGCCCCCTCGTCGGCCGCCAGTCGCGCCGACGACCCGGCCGGGTCCGTGCCCGCCAGCACCGGGTAGCCGGGACCGCCTTCCTCGTCGAGGGCGCGTGACGACCACGGCGAGCCCGATGCGTCGCGGTCCCGATCACTAGGCATAGCGGATCCTCGGGTCGACGATGGCGTAGAGGATGTCGGCCAACAGCGACCCCACGACGGTCGCCAAGGTCGCCACCAGGGCGGTCCCGAGGAGAAGCGGGACATCGGTGTCCATGGCCGCCTGGTAGGTCAACAGCCCCATTCCGGGGAAGTTGAACACCGTCTCGGTGATGACCGCCCCGCTGACGATGGCGGGGATGGACAGGCCCAGCAGGGTCACGATGGGGATGATGGCGTTGCGCAGGGCATGGCGGAACAGCACCCGGCGGGGCCCGGCTCCCTTGGCCCGGGCCGTGCGCACGTAGTCCTCGGTCATCGCTTCCATCATCGAGGACCGCATGTAGCGGCTGAAGGCGGCGATGGTAACGGCGGCCAGGGTGAACTCGGGTAGGACCAGTCCACGCGGATCCGCCAGGATGGCGCCCACGGTCTGGCCCTGGGGGGCCTCCACCGAGAAGAGGTGGATGTCGATGGCGAAGAAGAGGATCAGGAGCGTCCCCAGGAAGAAACCAGGCATGCCGTAAGCGATGAAGGTGACAGCCGTGAGTGCGTGGTCGACGGGCTTGTTGCGCCGGACGACCTGGAGGATCCCGAGCGGCACGGCGATGATCAGGGCCAGCACCGTGGAGATGCCTACCAGCACCAGCGTCTTGGGCAGGCGCTGGAAGATGACCGAGGTGACCCCCTGGTTCATCTTGTAGGAGTACCCCAGATTGTGATGCCAGATGAGGCCTTTGAGGTAGAGATAGAACTGGACGAAGATCTCCCTGTAGTAGTTGTTGGTCACGTTGAACTGCCGAATCTGCGGCTTCGTGGCCCGGGGACCGAGAGCCGCCCGGGCTGCCCCGCCGGGGATCACGTGGACCAGGAGAAAGACGCCCAACAGCACGAGCACGACGACGACGACGGCCTGCATGACCCGTCGGATGAGGAAGGCGATCATCTCGGTCGTACGCTAACGCGAACCGCCCCAGCCCGACGCATCACGCGGGGCCGGGGCGGTTCCCATATCGGGGTCGTCCGCTCTCGACGTCGACCGTTATTTCACGAAGTACCAGTTCTCCGGGGTGATTGTCGACAACGGGTTCTGAGGCACCACGCCGCGCAGGCTGTCCACCGTCTCGGTCAGCGACTGCACCTGGTCGGGCAGATAGATGACCGGGACCTGTTGCGCCATGAGGTTCTCGTAGTTGTCGAGCGACGCGTTGGTGAAGTCGGTCTGCTTGATGAAGCTGTCGGCCTGGGAATTGGAGTAGCTCCCGTAGTTGGCCACGGCCCCGGTGGAGAAGAGCTCCTCACCGGTGGGGTAGATGTCCGGGGAGTAGACCCAGCTTCCGGCCCAGTCCTCGAACTCCCACGTGCAGCTGGGCCCGGGGGTGCAGGCCGTGGCGTTGCCGATGACGGTGTCGAACGTCGACGTCGTCTCGTTGATGTGGATGCCCGCCGAGTCCCACGACGAGATCTCGTCGTTGACCGCCTCGGTCTGGGTGGTGATCCCCGTGGCGAACTGCAGGTTGAACGTCAAGGGGGTGCCGGCGGGGATGCCGGTGCCGCACTGGTTGGATCCGCTGCCCGCATCGGTGCAGGTGTCGGTTCCGCCGGCGTTGATCTTCCAGCCGTGTGAGCTCAGGAGCCTCTCGGCCTTGGCCGGGTCGTAGGGGTAGGGATTGGTCTTCTCCCCCGAGGACAAGAAGTTCGTGACCGGCAGCACCGGCACGGGCCCGTACTCCGGTGCCCCGTACCCTTTGAACACCTTGGCGATGATGTCGGGCTGGTCGACCAGGGTCTGCATGGCCTGGCGGAAGTACAGCTGGGAGATGATCTTGCCGGCCACGCCGTTGTTCCCTGCGGAGTTGAGGTTGACGGGGAAGTAGGCGAACTCCCAGCCGTAGTACTCGTTGAGGTAGAAGTTCCCCAGCCGTGGGTCCTGGGCGGCCACCACGTTGGGATTGGTCGTGGCCTTGGTCACGTTGGCCAACGGCAGGTAGCCGACCTGCAGCTTTCCGCCCAGCAGGGCGTTGTACTCGGTGGGCTCGTCGGTGAAGGGGGCTTCGACGAACTTGGTCAGCCTGGCCTTCACCGGGCCCGAGTAGGTCGGGTTCGGCGCCATGGTGACGTCACCGGTGGCGTCGAACGATGTCAGGTGCCACGGCCCGTCGACCACCTGCCAGATGGGGTTGGTGGCGTAGGTGGAGAAGGAGTTGTTGGCGGCCTTGGGGTTCGAGGGGTTGTATCCCGCCTGCGTGGCCAGGAAGTCGAACACGTTGGTGCAGGCGGTGTCGGTGGCGGGCGTGCCGTAGGCCCCGCTGAAGCATCCACCCGAGCCCGGCGCAGCACCCTTGGAGGTGATGTCCCACGCCTTGGGCATGGGGGTGATTTGCGACAGGTTGTTGTAGGTGTACCAGTTGGTGTTCACCGCTCCGCTGAGGGTGAACGTCACCTCGGTGGGAGTGGTGGCCACGACGTTGGTGACGTCGTCGGGGATGGCGTTGATCCCCGGCACGTAGGCGCCGAAGCTGGCTTTCTCGGCGTGCATCATGTTCATCCAGAACACGACGTCCTGGGCGGTGACGGTCTCACCGTTCGACCACACGTAGTTGTTCAGGTCGATGGTGATGGTCTGCGAGCCGTTCGAGTACACCGGGTTCTTGCCGACCGAGAGCGACAGGTTCAGGTCCGGTGTGGTGCCCTGTCCGAACCAGTACAGCGGCCGGTACATGAGGTACTGGAACTGGGAGATGTTGGGCACGCTGAACAACCCCGGAGGGTCGAAGGGGAAGATGAAGTTGGGCGGGCTGCCGGGGAGCTCGGCCCAGGTCGCCGTGCCGCCGCTCGTCGGGGTTCCCCCGGTGGGCACGGTGGTGCCCTTGGCCGCGCCGCTCGACGAGGAAGGAGAGGAGGAGCACGCCGCCAAGAGCAAGGCCGCGGCGGTCATCACGGCGGCGACGGTGACCATTGTCCGGGTGCGTTTCATGGATCTCCCTTTTCGCAGCCACCGGCACACGCCGACGGACATGGCAGAAACGTTAACTTTCCGCGACGATCTTCGCGCTGATCCCTCCGGTCGCCTAGTGGACGCGGGACAACTCCCGGGTGCGGGCCTCCCGGCCGGTCGGCCCAGGCCCGGGGAGGTGTCCGACCCCGGTCGGTAGACTCCTCGGGTGCCCAAGGACGCCCCGCGGTTGCGTCCCCGGGTGCCCGACGGCCCCCGCAGTGGGCGGCCTCCGACCGATCGTGGCCAGCGCCGCTCCGGCGCCCCGGGTGCCTCGAGGGAGGAAAGGCCTGGTAGAGGCGCGGGTCGCGCTGATCACGCTGCTCGGGGCGACCGCGCTGCTCGGGGCGACCGCGCTGCTGGCGGGGACCGGCCTCGACCGGCCGACCGCAAGCCGGCGGCGTCCCGACTGCCGGGGGAGGGGCGGGGCTGGGGGAGCGTGGCCCGCAAGGGGGCCCGGGTGCTCGGTGAGGACACCGGGCACGGCCCCGACAACGAGCGCGAGAAAGCACGTGCCACCGGCGCCCACCCCCGGCCCACGTGGACCGAGGAGGTGTGGGTGTTCGAGGGCGTCGCCCCGGGCACCGGCACCGACACCGGTACCAGAGGGCGCGCGGCGCGCCCCGGGCGGTCCCGCACCACAGACCGGCGCCCCTCACCGACGGCGCGCCGGGCCGACGAGGCCCTCCCGTCCGACGTCGTCGACGAGCTCACCGGCGCGCTGGGAAAGGCCAAGGCCGGGAAGGTGGCCGACCGCCTGGCGGCGGCGGCGCGCGCCTACGAGCGCGACCGGTACCCCGAGGCCCTGCGCATCACCCGCGTGCTGGTCGACCAGGTCCCCGAGTCCGCCGCGGCGCGTGAGCTCCACGGCCTGGTGTGCTACCGGTTGAACCGCTGGCGCGAGGCCGTGCGGCATCTCGAGGCGGCCCGCAAGCTGTCGGGCGGGGACCCCAGCCAGGTCCCCGTCCTCATGGACTGTCATCGGGCCATGGGGCACCACCGGCGGGTCGAGGCGCTGTGGGGGGAATTGCGCGCCGCCTCGCCCTCGGCCGACGTCCTGGTCGAGGGACGGCTGGTGCTGGCCGAGGACCTGGCCGAACAGGGCAAGCTCGACCAGGCCATCTTGTCGCTGGGCAGCGCCGGCGCCGCCCGCAACCTGCGCAACCCCGGGGAGCGCCACGTCCGGCAGTGGTACGTGCTGGCCGACCTGTACGAGCGGGCCGGGGACGTCCCCCGGGCGCGCGAGCTGTTCGCCCGGGTGGCGGCGGCCGACCCCGAGCTGGCCGACGCCGCCGAGCGCCTGGCCGCGCTGGGGACCCCCCGGCGCCGGGCCCGGCGGGGTGGGCGCGACGCCCGTCGCTAGCATCGGCCCCATGGCACCGGCCAACGCGCCGGCGGGGGCGTCGGGACTCGTCGACCTGCGCAGCGACACCGTCACCCGCCCCACCCCGCACATGCGCCGGGCCATGGCCGAGGCCGAGGTGGGCGACGACGGCTACGGCGGCGACCCCACCGTCAACGCCCTCGAGGAGGCCTACGCGGCGCGCGTGGGCAAGCCGGCGGCCATGTACGTCCCCTCGGGGACCATGGCCAACCAGGCGGCGTTGCGCGCCCTGTGCCCCCCCGGCACCCTGGCCATCGCGGGGCGGCGCCAGCACGTCGTCATCTACGAGGCCGCCGCGGCGGCGGCCAACGCCGGGGTCCAGATCCACCCGGTGGACGACACCGACGGCACCATCGCCGTGGCCGACGTGGCCTGGGCCATCGAGGCGGCGCACCACCACCACCCCACCCCGGGCCTGGTGTGCATCGAGCACACCCACATGCCCGCCGGAGGAGTGCCCTGGACGCTGCGGGCCATCGAGGACATCGTGGCCGCCGCCGGGGAGCTCCCCGTGCACATGGACGGGGCCCGCCTGTTCAACGCCGAGGTGGCCACCGGGGTGGACGCGGCGCGCTTCGCGGCGCCGGTGACCACCGTGATGTCGTGTCTGTCCAAAGGACTGTGCGCGCCGGTGGGCTCGGTCCTGGCCGGCCCCGCCGACGTCGTGGCCCGGGCCCGGGTCGAGCGCCTGCGCCTGGGGGGGGGCATGCGCCAGGCGGGGGTGATCGCCGCCGCCGGGCTGGTGGCCCTGACCACCATGGTGGACCGCCTGGCCGACGACCATGCCCGGGCGCGCCGCCTGGCCCAGGCCGTGGCCGACCGGTGGCCCGATGCCGGGTGCGACCCCGGGCGCGTCCCCACCAACATGGTCATCTTCACCCACCCCTTCCCGGCCCGGGTGGTGGACCACCTCCGGGTCGAGGGCATCCTGTCGGGCACCATCGCCCCCGGCGTGCTGCGCCTGGTCACCCACCACGACGTCGACGACGCCGGGGTGGAGCGCGCCATCAAGGCACTGGCCAGCGCGCCCTAGGTAGGCCCGAGCGCCGCCGGGGCACGCGGACCCGGGGAACCCGAAGGAGGAGCGGTAAGCTCGACCTCTGATCCGACCGGTTCTGCGACCGGCCCAACTGCGCGACAGGAGGCGACACCCGTGGCCACCGACATCGAGGCGCTCCTCGGCGACGAGGCCAAGAGCCTGCTCACCCACACCTGCAAGGGGGTCACCGCCGACGAGCTGTCGCTCCCCGGGCCCGACTACATCGACCGCGTCTTCGTCGACACCGACCGCCCCGTCACCGTGGTGCGGAACCTGGCCACGGTGTACGGCACCGGCCGCCTGGGGGGGACCGGGTATCTCTCCATCCTTCCCGTGGACCAGGGCATCGAGCACTCCGCGGCGGCCAGCTTCGCCAAGAACCCTGCCTACTTCGACCCCGTCAACCTCCTGGAGTTGGCCCTGGCCGCCCAGTGCTCGGCCATCGCCACCACCCTGGGCGGCCTGGGGGCGCTGTCCCGGCGCTACGCCCATCGCATCCCGTTCATCGTCAAGCTCAACCACAACGACTTCCTGCACTACCCCGACCAGTTCGACCAGGTCATGTTCGGCACCGCCCGCCAGGCCGCCGATCTGGGGGCGGTGGGGGTGGGGGCCACCATCTACTTCGGCTCCGACCACGCCGACCGCCAGATCCAGGAGGTGCGGGCCGCCTTCGCCGAGGCGCACGAGCTGGGGATGTTCACCGTGCTGTGGTGCTACCTGCGCAACCCGGCGTTCAAGACCCCCGAGGCCGACTACCACCTCTCCGCCGATCTCACCGGCCAGGCCAACCACATCGGGGTCACGCTGGAGGCCGACATCATCAAGCAGAAGCAGCCCGAGAACAACGGGGGCTACCCGGCGCTGCACTTCGGCAAGACCGACCCCCTGGTCTACGAGCAGCTCACCACCGACCATCCCATCGACCTCACCCGCTGGCAGGTGCTCAACTGCTACGCCGGCCGCATCGGGCTCATCAACTCCGGGGGCGAGTCCCACGGCGCCGCCGACCTCGTCCAGGCGGTGCGCACGGCGGTCATCAACAAGCGAGCGGGCGGCACCGGGCTCATCGTGGGGCGCAAGGCGTTCCAGCGGCCCATGGCCGAGGGCGTCGAGTTGCTGCACACCGTCCAGGACGTGTTCCTCGACACCTCGGTGACGATCGCCTAGCCACCGGGCGTCTGGGCGAATTCACCGGAGAAAGCCGAATTCACCGAAGAAAGCAGTCTTTGGGGGGCACGAATCCCGGGGCACGTCGGTGACGGCGGTATGCTCGGAGTGCAAAGGTCGGTGCTCGCGCGCCCCGCACCGGTGGACGGTCGGGGGCGGCGACCGATCACCAGACAGGGGGCCCACACGGTGTCCACCGCGACACGCCACCACACCACCGAGCTCGACCGGGTGGTCATCCGCTTCGCCGGTGACTCCGGCGACGGGATGCAGCTGACCGGCACCCAGTTCACCTCGGTCAGCTCGGCCTTCGGCAACGACACCGCCACGCTCCCGGACTTCCCGGCGGAGATCCGGGCCCCCGCCGGCACCCTGGCCGGAGTGTCGGCCTTCCAGGTCCACATCTCGGACCACGACATCCTCACCCCCGGGGACCAACCGAGCGTCCTGGTGGCCATGAACCCCGCCGCCCTCAAGACCAACGTGGGGGCGGTCGCCCCTGGGGGCACGGTCATCGTCAACGTCGACGCCTTCGACGAGCGCGCCCTCGAGAAGGCCACGTACCGCTCCAATCCCCTCACCGACGGCAGCCTGGTGGGTTACAAGGTGTACGAGGTCCCCATGACCTCGCTGACCCTGGAGGTGGCCAAGGCGGCCGGGGTCAAGCCCCGAGACGCCGAGCGGTCGAAGAACTTCTTCGCCCTGGGCCTGGTGAGCTGGCTCTACAGCCGGCCGGTGGAGGGCACGCTGGCGTGGATCGAGACGCGCTTCGCCAACAGCCCCATGGTGCTCGATGCCAACACCCGGGCTTTCAAGGCGGGCTACAACTTCGGCGAGACCGCCGAGCTGTTCGACGTCCACTACCACGTGCGCCCGGCCGCCCTCGAGCCTGGCGTCTACACCAACATCACCGGCAACACCGCCCTGGCGTGGGGGCTCATCGCCGCCGCCCACCAGGCCCATCTCCCGCTGTTCCTCGGGTCCTACCCCATCACCCCGGCGTCGGACATCCTCCACGAGCTGTCCAAGAACAAGCACTTCGGGGTGCGCACGGTGCAGGCCGAGGACGAGATCGCCGGCGTGGGGGCTGCCATCGGGGCCGCCTTCGGCGGGGCCCTGGGCGTGACCACCACCAGCGGTCCCGGGGCCGACCTCAAGTCGGAGTCCGTGGGCATGGCCGTGAGCCTCGAGCTCCCCCTCCTGGTCATCGACATCCAGCGGGGCGGCCCCTCCACGGGCCTGCCCACCAAGACCGAGCAGTCCGACCTCCTCCACGCCATGTACAGCCGCCACGGCGAGGCCCCCGTGCCCATCGTGGCGCCCATGACGCCCTCGCACTGCTTCGAGGTCGCCATGGAGGCCGCCCGCATCGCCCTCAAGTACCGGACTCCGGTGATCGTGCTGTCCGACGGGTACCTGGCCAACGGGGCCGAGCCGTGGAGGCTCCCCGACCCGGCCTCCCTGCCCGACCTCCGGGTGGAGTTCGCCACCGAGACCAACCACACCGACGAGGACGGCACCCCGGCGTTCTGGCCCTACATCCGCGACGAAACGACCCTGGCCCGGCCGTGGGCCGTGCCCGGCACGCCCGGGCTCGAGCACCGCATCGGGGCGCTGGAGAAGCAGGAGGGCTCGGGCAACGTCTCCTACGACCCCGTCAACCACGAGCGCATGGTGCAGCTGCGGGCCGCCAAGATCGCCGGCATCGCCCAGGACATCGCCGCCCTCGAGGTGGACGACCCCGCCGGCCTCGGGGGCGCCCCCGTGCTGGTGCTGGGGTGGGGGTCCACCTTCGGCGCCATCGCCGCGGCCGCCCGGAGGGTGCGGGCCCGGGGCCTGGCGGTGGCCCATGCCCAGCTCGTGCACCTCAATCCCTTCCCGGCCAACCTGGGGGAGGTGCTGGGCGCCTATCCCAAGGTGCTCATCCCCGAGGCCAACCTGGGCCAGCTGGCCAAGCTGGTGCGGGCCGACTTCCTGGTGGACGCCCGCACGCTGTCGAAGGTCCAGGGCGTGCCCTTCAAGGCGGCCGAGATCGAAGAGGTTGTGCTCGAGATGCTCGGTGCGAATGCCGGCGTCTCCCCCGAGGAACAGGACGTGGCCAGCTGATGACCGACACCGCCGTCCCCGTCACCACCCGCAAGGACTGGACCTCGGACCAGGAGGTCCGCTGGTGCCCGGGGTGCGGCGACTACTCCATCCTGGCCGCCCTGCAGATGCTCATGCCCGAGCTCGGGGTGCGGCGCGAGAACACCGTGTTCGTGTCGGGCATCGGCTGCGCGGCCCGCCTGCCGTACTACATGAACACCTACGGCATGCACTCCATCCACGGACGGGCCCCCGCCATCGCCACCGGCCTGGCGGTGACGCGCCCCGACCTCGACGTGTGGGTCATCACCGGCGACGGTGACGCGTTGTCGATCGGGGGCAACCACCTCATCCACGCCCTGCGCCGCAACGTCAAGATCACCATCCTGCTGTTCAACAACCAGATCTACGGGCTCACCAAGGGCCAGTACTCGCCCACCTCGGAGCAGGGCAAGGTCACCAAGTCGACGCCCTTCGGCTCGCTCGACACCCCCTTCAACCCCGTCAGCCTGGCGCTGGGGGCCGAGGCCAGCTTCGTGGCCCGCACCCACGACATGGACCGCAAGCACATGCAGGAGATGTTCCGGCGCGCCCATGACCACGACGGCGCGGCGTTCGTGGAGATCTACCAGAACTGCAACGTCTTCAACGACGGCGCCTTCGAGAAGATTACGGGACGCGACGTGCGCGCCGACAACCTCATCCCCCTGGTGCACGGCGAGCCCATCCGCTTCGGCTCCGAGCTCCAGCACGGTGTGGTCATGGAGCCCGACGGCCGCCTGCGCATCGCCGAGGTGGCCGACGTGGGCGAGGACGCCCTGCTGGTCCACGACGAGCGCCGGGACGAGCCCGGCCTGGCCTTCCAGCTCAGCCGCCTGGCCCGGGGGCCGTACGAGCCCACCCCCATCGGGGTGTTCCGGGCCGTGCAGCGCCCCGAGTACGGGGCGGCCATGACGCGCCAGCTGCTCGAGGCCAACGAGCGCCGGGGCCCCGGCGACCTCGCCGACCTGCTCGCCTCGGGCGGGACCTGGACCGTCGAGGGCTGACCCCGGGCCCACCGGCGGGGCCCAAAGACAGGTCGAAGGTCCCACCCCCGCACTCTCAACCGCGTCCGGCGTGAGGCCGATACCCCCATGGGCACCCGGAGTCACGGCGGGACGTGGCTCGGCGGCGCCCTTCGGGGGGGTACAGGAACAGGGCGACCGCGGCGCAGGTCGCAGCCGTCCCGCTGCGACCACGGGGGCGCGCCGCGGCGCCCGTGTTCCTCACCTGCGGTGCGCCCGCTCACCCTTCGACCGTGCGGAACACCATCCCGGTGCGGGGCTTGGGGTAGAAGTACGTGCTCTTGGGGGGCATGCGCTGGCGGGAGTGGGCCCAGTCCGAGATCTGGTCGACGGTGACGGGCCGCAGCAGCACGGCCGCCTCCACCCCGCCGGCGGTCACCGCCGAGACGGCTGAGCGCCAGTCGTGGACGTAGCGCACCTCGGCCCCGGGCAGCGCCGCGGTGGCCAGGGCCACCAGGCTCGAGTCCAGGTCCGACCCGGCCTCGGCATAGGTCTGCTCGCGCGGCGTCAGCAGCCACACGCCGCCCCCGGTGACCAGGGCCAGGGCGCCCGACTCGGCCACCGCCCCCACGAGGTGCTCCTCGGTGGGCCCGGCGTGCACGGTGTCGAACCACCGGCTGAACAATTCGGCCAGGTCCACCCCGGGGTCCACCCCGGAGATGGTGCGGTGGATGGGTCCCACCGACAATTGGCCCTCGGACAGCTCCACCACGAACGCCATGACCAGGTCGTAGTCACCGGGCTCCCCGCCGCGGGCGGCGCGCCGCTCGGCCTGGTAGGTGAGGGCGGTCTCGTAGCGGTGGTGCCCGTCGGCGATCACCACGGGGGCGCCGTCCACGGCGCGCATGATCTCCTCCATGACCCCGGGGGCGTCGAGCACCCACAGCGCATGGGTCACCCCGTCGTCGTCGACCGCCTGGGCGCGCGGCGAGCCCTCGGGCTCGTAGGCGGTCGCCAGCCCCCGCGCCAGCGACAGGCCCCAGATGGGGGAGAGGTTGGCGTGGCAGGCGCGCAACAGGTCGAGGCGGTCGCTGCGGTCCTTGGGGATGGTCTGCTCGTGGGGCAGGATCTCGCCCCCGGGGGCCTCGCATTCGAGGGCCCCGATGACCCCGGTGGTGACCGACCCTCCGGGAACCGTCATGCGGTACGCGTAGAACGCCGCCCACGGCTCGGCCACGAGCACCCCGTCGCGGCGCCAGGCCGCGAAGATGCGCGCCGCCGAGGCGTACTTGTCCAGGCCCTCGCGGGTGTCGGGAACGGGCAGCTCGACGTGGATGGCGTTGGCCGGGTGCCGGGCCGCCAGCTCGGCGCGTTCGTCGGGCCCCACCACGTCGTAGGGAGGGGCGATGACCTTGTCCAGGGCGATGGACGAGTCGTAACGCAGGCCGGCGAAGGGCCGGAATCGGGGCACCGGTCTTGCGTAGCACAACGGGGCGACCACGGCCCGACGCCGCCACCGCCGCCGGGCCGGGCCCGCCGTCTGGGGAGGGCGGGGCGTGCCTCGTAGACTGCAGACGTGGACGCGGCGCCCGAGGCAGTCGACACCGTCGGCCCCGGGGCCGACCGCATCCTCACCGTCCCCAACGCCATCACCGCGCTGCGCCTGGCGTGTGTGCCCGTGTTCGTGTGGCTGCTGTTCGGCGCCCACCGACAGGTCGCGGCGGCCATCGTGCTCGCCGTCCTGGGCGCCACCGACTGGGTGGACGGGTTCGTGGCGCGGCGCTGGCACCAGGTGTCCACGGTGGGCAAGGTCCTCGACCCCACCGCCGACCGCATCCTGGTGGGCACGGCGGTGATCTCGGTGATCGTGGCCGGGGCCGTGCCCCTGTGGTTCGGCATCCTCACCGTGGTGCGCGAGGCGCTGGTGTCCGCCGCGGTGTTGCTGCTCGCCGGCCTCGGGGCCGAGCGCATCGACGTCCTGTGGGTGGGCAAGGCGGGGACCTTCGGGCTCATGTTCGCCTATCCGACCTTCCTCCTGGCCCACGGCCATGCCGGGTGGCAGCACCCCATCGAGATCGTGGCGTGGGTGAGCGGGGTCCCGGCGCTGACCCTGGCCTGGATCGCGGCGGCGGCCTACGTCCCGGTGTCACGGCGCGCCCTGGCCCGAGGGCGCGCGAAGCGTATGGCGGCGGGGTAGGGTCGCCGCGGTGCTCGCATGAAAGCCGTCATCATGGCGGGGGGCGAGGGGACGCGTCTTCGTCCTCTCACGTCGAACCAGCCCAAGCCCATGTTGCCCATGGGCAACCGCCCCATGATGGAGCACGTCGTCAACCTGCTGCGCCAGCACGGCTTCGAGGACATCGTGGTCACGGTGGCCTTCATGGCCAACGCCATCAGGAGCTACTTCGGCGACGGCTCGGAGTTCGGCGTGCGCATGGTGTACGCCACCGAGGAGACCCCCCTCGGCACCGCCGGCTCGGTCCGCAACGCCCGCGACGAGCTCGACGAGCGCTTCGTGGTGATCTCCGGTGACGTGCTCACCGACCTGGACCTCACCTCGCTGGTGGCCCATCACGACTCGAAGGGGGCGCTGGCCACCATCGCCCTCAAGGCGGTGGACAACCCCCTGGAGTTCGGCATCGTGATCACCCGCGACGACGGCTCGATCGAGCGCTTCTTGGAGAAGCCCACCTGGGGACAGGTCTTCAGCGACACCATCAACACCGGCATCTACGTCCTCGAGCCCGAGATCTTCGACTTCATCGACGAGGGCCGGGCGGTGGACTTCTCCGAGGAGGTCTTCCCCGGGGTGCTGGCCGCCGAGAAGCCCCTCTTCGGGTACGTGGCCGGAGGCTACTGGGAGGACGTGGGCACCCTGGAGGCCTATCTCCGGGCGCACCAGGACATCCTCGACGAGAACGTCGCCGTCCACGTGAGCGGGTTCTCCCTGCGCCCCGGGGTATGGCTCGGCAAGGGGGCCGAGCTCGACCCCAGCGCCGTGGTCCGGGGCCCGGCCATCATCGGGGACAACTGCCATATCGGCGCCGGGGGCGTGCTGGGCGAGTACTGCGTGATCGGCGCCAACGCCCGCATCGGGGACAACGCCTCGCTGGAGCGCACCGTGATTCACGACAACGCCTTCCTCGGCCCCGGGGTGCGCCTCGACGGGTGCGTGCTGGGGCGGTCCTGTGACCTGCGCCAGGGGGTGCGGTGCGAGGAGGGCGTGGTCCTGGGGGACGAGACCTTCGTGGGCGCCCATGCCGTGATCAAGTCGGGCGTCAAGGTGTACCCGTTCAAGACGGTGGAGGCCGGTGCCACGGTCAACACCTCGATCGTGTGGGAGTCCCGGGGGGCGCGCACCCTGTTCGGCCGCCTGGGCATCACCGGCCTGGCCAACGTGGACATCAGCCCCGAGCTGGTCATGCGGCTGTCGATGGCGTGGGCCAGCACGCTGGAGAAGGGGAGCACCATCACGGCCTCGCGTGACACCTCGCGCGCCGCGCGCGTGCTCAAGCGGGCCATGATCGTGGGCTGCAACGCCGCGGGCGTCAACGTGGAGGACCTCGAGGTGGCCACGGTGCCGGTGACCCGCTTCCAGGTGCGCTCGGGGCGCAGCCTCGGGGGGATCACCGTCCGCCTCTTCGAGCAGGACACGCAGTCGGTCATGATCCGCTTCTTCGACCAGGACGGCATCGACATCGCCGAGCCCGGGCAACGCAAGATCGAGCGCCTGTACCACCGCGAGGAGTTCCGCCGGGCCCTGGCGTCGGAGATCGGAGACATCGGCTACGCCCCCCGGGCGCTCGAGCTCTACACCGCGGCGCTGAGCGACACCGTGGACGTCGACGCCATCGCCCGGGCCGGGTTCAAGATGGTCCTGGACTACTCCTTCGGGACCGCCAGCTTCGTGATGCCCAACGTGCTGGCCAAGCTGGGCGCCGAGGTGCTGGTGGTGAACCCCTACGCGGCCACCGCCGCGGTCATGGCCAGTGACCCCCGGGCGGCCGCCGGCCACGTGGCCGACCTGGTGCGGGCGTCGGGGGCGCATCTGGGAGCGGTCATCGACCCGGGCGGGGAGAACCTCACCCTGGTCGACGACGAGGGCAAGGTCTTCACCGACAACCAGACCCTGCTCCTGCTCCTGGACCTGGTGGTGTCCCGGGTGCGCCACGCCAAGGTGGCCCTCCCGGTAGCCACCCCCATGGCGGCCGAGCACATCTGCGCCGAGGCCGGGGCCGAGATCCTGTGGACCAAGCTGTCGGCCACCCACCTCATGGAGGTGGCCAGCGCCGGCGGGGTCACCTTCGCCGCTAGCCAGATGGGGGGCTATATCTTCCCCCGCTTCCTGCCCGCCTTCGACGGCGTGGCCACCCTCGTCCATCTCCTGGGCATGCTGGCCCGCAGCGACGAGCGTCTGTCGAAGCTGGCGAGCCGGCTGCCGCCCATCCACATCGTCCACGAAGAGATCGTCACGCCCTGGGAGCAGAAGGGCACGGTGATGCGCACCACGGTGGAGCGGGCCCAGGGGCGAGACGTCGTCCTTGTGGACGGCGTCAAGCTCCCCGAGGCCGACGGGTGGACACTGGTGGTGCCCGACCCCGAAGAGCCCATCACCCACGTGTGGGCCGAGGCCCCCAGTGAGGCCGAGGCGCGCGGCCGGGCCCAGGAGCAAGCGATCCGCATCCGCCAGATGATGCAATGACCGCCGCGTGAGGCGCGCCGGACCCCCGGGCGCCGCCAACACCGTTCCGGTATCGTCCCGGCCATGCACGTGCCCGACGACCGCCGGTACACGTCGGACCACGAATGGGCGCGCCTCGCCGACGGCAAGGTGCAGGTGGGCATCACCGACTACGCCCAGGACGCGCTGGGTGACGTCGTCTACGTGGACCTGCCCGTCGTGGGCACGCGCGTCGACGTCGGCGGCGTGCTGGGCGAGGTCGAGTCGACCAAGTCGGTGTCGGAGATCTACGCGCCCGTCGCCGGGGAGGTGGTGGCGGTGAACAGCGCCCTGGTGGACACCCCCGAGCTCCTCAACAGCGACCCCTACGGGGCCGGGTGGGCCTGTGAGATCGCTCCCGACGACGTGGACGTGCTCGACACGCTCCTCGACGCAGCGCGCTATCGCGTGCTCATCTCCGAGTAGTTCGTATTCGGGCGGGCCCGGGAGACGGACTAGCGTGGACGGCGTGTTCTGCCACAACTGCGGGCATCGCAACCCGGCCGACGCCAACTTCTGCTCGTCGTGCGGCGCCGTGCTCACCCCGGGGTCTTCGGACACCACGGTGACGCTGCATCCCGTCGACGCCCAGGGTGAAGCGGGGGACGAGGAGCTCAGTGTGACGCTTCCCGACCGCCCCAGCGGCACCGGTCTGTTGGTGGTCAAGCGGGGACCGAACGCGGGGACGCGCTTCGACCTCGTGACCGACGTCACCCGCGCCGGGCGCCACCCCGAAAGCGACATCTTCCTCGACGACATCACCGTGTCGCGCCGTCATGCCGAGTTCAGCAAGAGTCACGGCGGGTACACGGTGCGCGACGTGGGCTCGCTCAACGGCACCTATGTGAACCGCGAGCGGATCGAAGAAGCGGTGCTCTCGTCGGGCGACGAGGTGCAGATCGGGAAGTTCAAACTCGTCTACCTGGCGGCGGCTGACGAGTGAGCGCCCCCGGCGGCACACCGTGAGCAGCCGGTCGTACCTCTCCATCGGAGACGTCCTGGCCCTGCTCCGTCAGGAGTTCCCCGACGTCACCATCTCCAAGATCCGCTTCCTCGAGAGCCAGGGTCTGGTCAATCCCGAGCGCACCCCGTCGGGGTACCGCAAGTTCTACGAGCACGACGTGGAGCGGTTGCGATGGGTGCTGCGCCAGCAGCGCGAGCACTTCCTTCCCCTCAAGGTGATCAAGGGTCGACTCGAGCACGAGGGATCCGACGGTGAGGCCGACGCCGTCGACGGCCAGGTGGACCGGGCCCAGGCGGCGCGACGCCCCGAGCCTGTGCTGGTGGGGCGCGGCGCCGGTGCGAGCCGGTCGGGGCGCGACGTCTCAGGACGGGAGCCCACCACGGGCCGGCCCCCGAGCGCCTCGGCGGTGGCACGCGCCCCGGCGTCGAGCACCCGGGCGGGCACCGGGGGTGGCCCGGGGACGCGCTCGGAGAGCCCCTCGGGAGCGGCGCGTTCCGCGGGGGCGGGCGCCAGCCGGGCCCCGACGGCGCTCAAGCCCCCGGGCGGGGCGGCCAAGGGCGCGTCGGCGTCGGCCCCGGGGAAGGGGACGGCTCTCGACCTCGAATCCGGTGTCGATCCCGGTGAGGTCGTGCGCACCTTGTCGGGCACGTCCATGACGGTGGACGAGGTGGCCGCCGGCAGCGGCCTGGACGTGGTGTCGGTGGCCGAGCTCGAGTCCTACGGCCTGCTGTGCGGACGCGTGGTCGGCGGTGTCGCCTACTACGACGAGGACGCCCTGGTGGTGGCGCGTCTGGCGGCGGGGTTGGCGCGCTACGGCGTCGAGGCGCGCCACCTGCGGCTACACAAGCACGCGGCCGAGCGCGAGGCCGGGTTCATCGAGCAGATCGTCCTGCCCCTGCTCAAACAGCGCAACCCCGACGCCCGTCAGCGCGCCCTCGATGCCGTGGCCGAGTTGACCCTGCTCGGCCAGGGAATGCGGGAGGTGCTCCTGCGCACGGCGTTGCGCGACCAGCTCGGCGGGTGACCGGGCCCGGCGCGTGACGGCGCGGCGCGCGTGAGCGACCGCGCCGCCCGCATCCTGTACGAGCGCGCCGAGCTGGCTCACACGGTGGCCCGCCTGGGGCAGGAGGTCTCGGCCGCCTATCCCGAGGGAGTGCTCCTGGTGGCCGTGCTCAAAGGCAGCCTCCCCTTCGTCGCCGACCTGGCGCGCCAGGTCACCGTCCCCTGCGAGATCGACTTCCTGGGGATCTCGACCTACACCGAGGGCACGGGCCGGGTCCAGATCGTCAAGGACCTCGACCACGACGTGAACGGCCGCCACGTGGTCCTGGTGGAGGACATCGTCGACACCGGCCTCACCAGCACGTACATCCTCGGGGAGCTGGGACGGCGCGGCCCGGGCTCGCTGGAGGTGTGCACCTTGTTCGATCGTCGGGTGCGGCGGATCGTCCCCGTCTCGGTGCGCTTCTCGGGCTTCGAGGCCACCGATGACCTGCTCCTCGGCTATGGCCTGGACGTGGCCGGCCGCTACCGCAACCTCCCGTTTGTCGCCGCCGGGGACCCCCAGACGCTCGAAACCGACCCCGACGCGTATGTCGGGGCCCTCTACGGGCGGTAAGTTTCAACCATGGTCGAGGTGCGGCTGAGCGCGGTGCGGGTGGACCTGCAGTCCAACACCCCTGTCCTTTTGCTCACCGAGGCCGAGGGCCTCGGCCGGACACTGCCGATCTTCATCGGGGCCCCCGAGGCCACCGCCATCGCCTTTGCCATCCAAGGGGTGGCCACACCTCGACCCATGACCCACGATCTGTTGCGCGACATGGTCGAGGCACTCGGGGCCAGTCTCGAGCGCGTCGTCATCACCGAGTTGCGGGCCGCCACCTATTTCGCCGAGTTGCAGCTGAAGCGCGGCACCGGGACGTTGAACGTGTCGAGCCGGCCATCGGACGCCGTCGCCCTGGCGGTGCGCACCGGGAGCCCGTTGTTCGTCGCCGACGACCTCATGGACGCCGAGGGGATCCTGCTTCCCTCCGAGGACGAGGACGAGGACGGCGACTCGACCCCCGACGAACTGGTCGGGGAGTTCCGCCAGTTCCTCGACACGGTCCGCCCCGAGGACTTCAGCTCCTGATCTCGCCGGCACCACACCGAGCACGGCACCGGGAACCGCACCGTGTGTGGTGGCGTGGGGCCGCGTTGCTCGCCACCGGCGCGGCGGCCGTGGGCCTGGCGGCGTGCTCGTCCCCGTCCCCGGCGCCGACGGCGGGGACCACCAGCGCGCCGAGCAGCCCGCCGGCGAGCCCGGGAACGACCACGACGTCGTCGGTCCCGGCGGGAGCGGCCTGCGCGGCCCGCACCGTGATGGCGGCGGTGGTGGGATCCCAGGGCGCGGCCGGGACCATCGAGCTGACCTTCGGCCTGCACAACACCTCCACCACCGCCTGTCCCATGGAGGGCTATCCCGGGGCCCAGCTGCTGGGGGCGGGGGGAGCCGAGCTCCCCACCCACGTGGTGAGCGGAGGGAATTTCCAATTCACCGACTTCGCCCCCGCGGCGGTGACGCTGGCCCCGGGCGCCACCGCCTATTTCAACCTGGCCTACTCGGACGTGCCCACGGGAACCGAGACGTCGTGCCCCACCGCCACCCAGATCGAGGTGACGCCGCCGCACGCCTCGGACCACGACGTGGTGGCGGTGCAGATCATGGCGTGCGCGGCGGGCACGCTCACGGTGTCGCCGGTGTTCAGCGCGAGCTCTCCGCAGTCCCAGACCACGGCGCCGTCATCGCCCTGAGGGCGTATCGCTGACGCGCACCACCACCCGGCCGCGCACCCGCGCCGCCAGGATGTCGGCGAGCGCCTCGGCCACGCCCTCGAGGGGGACCTCCCGGGCCACCAGGTCTTCCAGGTGGGCGGGCCGGAGGTCGCCGCCCAGTCGGCCCCACACCTCGCGCCGCCGTTCGGTGGGTGTGCGCACCGAGTCGACCCCGAGCAGCGCCACGCCCCGGGTGATGAAGGGGTACACCGTGGTGTGCAGGTCGGTGCCACCGGTGAGGCCGCTGGCGGCAACGGCCCCGCCGTATTTCAGGGCCTGCACCACCCGCACCAGGGTCTCGCCCCCCACGCAGTCCACCGCCCCCGCCCAGTGCTCAGGGCCGAGCACCCGGCCGCCGGCCTCGTCGAGGTCGTCGCGCCCGATCACCGAGGTGGCCCCCAGAGCGCGCAGCCAAGCGTGCTCGTCGGCCTTGCCGGTGCTCGCCACCACCTCGTAGCCGCGCGCCGCCAACAGGACCACGGCGAAGGACCCCACGCCCCCCGATGCCCCGGTCACGACCACGGGCCCGTCGCCGGGAGTGAGGCCGCGCTGCTCGAGCTCGTCGACCGACAGCGCGGCGGTGAACCCCGCCGTGCCGATGGCCATGGCCTGGCGGGCCGAGAGCCCGTCGGGCAGGGCGACGGCGACCCCGGCGGGGACCCGGGCGTAGCGGGCGTACCCGCCGTGGCGGGCCACGCCGAGGTCGCCCCCGTGGGCCAGGACCTCGGTCCCCACCGCCAGCGCGCCGTCTTCGCTCGCCACCACGACCCCGGCCAGGTCGACGCCGGGCACCAGGGGCGAGATCCGAGCCACCCGGTTGCCCCCCACGGTGACCATGCCGTCTTTGTAATTGACCGACGACCAGGACACCTCGATCAGGACTTCGCCCGCGGGCAGGTCGTCGAGGTCGAGCTCCTCGACGGCGCTCGTGACGTCGTCGTCGTCGTGGCGTCGGACTACGAAGGCGGGGAACATGGACCCGCAGCCTACGGTCAAGCCGAGCAGGGTATTCGCCCGCCGTCCGGGTGCCGCGGGCCTACCATGGGGTTATGTCCACCGGCCTCCTCGGGCGGAGTGCCCGGGAGATGGCGTCGTGGAGCCCCGTGGAGCGGGATGCCGTGCTCTACGCCGCATCCGCCTTGTTCGCCATCGGAACGGCGCAGTTCGCCTCGATCAGCCTCTACCAGCAGTGGGGGAGGCTGGCGGTGGGCCCCTATGCGGTGGGCGCGGTGGCCTCGGCCCTGGCGGCCCGGCGCGCCCGACGGCGCGCCGCCACCTCGGGCGGCGCTGCGGGCGGGGGCGGCGACCGGGGTCGGGCGCCCGCCCCCAACTGGCACTGGACGACACCCCGGGCCGTCATCTTCCTCGTGGTCCTGTTGGGCGCCACCCTCATGCCCCTGTCGCTCGAGGTGCTGTGGCGCACCGACACCGGGGGCACCGCCCATGTGCAGCCCGAGGTCCCGGTGGTGGAACAGGCCGGGAAGGCCTTCGTCGACGGACGCGACCCCTACCGGCGCATCAACCCCCGCGCCCCGATCGCCGCGCCTCCGGGTCTCCCCGCCTACGACGTCTACAACCCCTATCTCCCGCTCATGTCGCTGTTCGGCGGGCCCCGCAGCACCGACGCCCCGCCACGGCTCACCGACGCCCGGGTGGCGTTCTCGGTGTTCACCATCCTGGTGGTGGTGCTGGCCATGGCGCTGTGTCGCGGTCCCACCGGTCCACGGGTGCTCGCCCTGCAGAGCATGACGGTGTTGCCCACCGCGGCCCTGCCCCTGGCCACCGGCGGGGACGACCTCCCGGTGGCGGCGCTGTTGTTGCTCGGGCTCGTGCTGCTGCAACGGCGAAGACCGTTGTGGGCGGGAGTGGCCCTCGGCGTGGCGGCTTCGATGAAGATCACGGCGTGGCCCCTGGCGGCGCTGGCCTTCCTCGTGGCCCGGGACCGAAACGGCCTGCGGGGCCGCCGACCGTCGCTGGCGGTGGTGGTCGGCATCGTGGGCGTGATGATCCCGGCCGTGCTGCCCACCGCGGCCGAGAACGTGAGCGCCTTCATCGACAACGTCGTGCGCTTCCCCCTGGGGCTGGCCGGGGTGCGGTCGCCGGCGGCGAGCCCACTCATCGGCCACCTGGTGGTGTCGCTGTTCCCCGGCATCCACCGCGCCTTCACCGTCACCGTGGCCATCGTCGGTGTCGCCGCGCTGAGCTACGTCCTGGTGCGGCGCCGGCCCCGGACCCCCGCCGCGCTGTCGCGCCTGGTGGGGTGGGTGATGACGGTGGCCATCCTGCTGGCCCCCGCCACCCGGGTGGGGTACCTGCTGTACCCGGTGGACTTCTTCGTGTGGGCGTGGCTGTTGCGCAGCGAGGACAGCGTCGACCCCACCCCCGACACCCCGGTGGTCGACGCCTCACCGACGTGGCCCGCTGCGCCCGGCCCCCCGGGGCCCGACGACCCCGACAGTGACGACCCCGACAGTGACGACCCCGACTCGGCGGCGCGCCGAGGAGTGGTGACGGGTCCCGGCGACGGGCGCGACCGGAGCCGGGTCCTCACCTCGACCCGGCCCGGGCCCGTTCAGTCCTGATCGGAGACCGAGTACAGGCGGAGGGTGAACGTGGTGGTGCCGGTGCCCGGCGCCGAGGTGCCCGAGCCTGGGGACGCCCCGGCGAAGGTGGTGGGCGACACCGTGACGCCGACGTCCCACTCGTGCCCGTCACTGGCGGGGTGCTGCTCCAGGATCAGGTACCCCGAACCGGTCGAGGTCGGTCCCAGGCTGATGCGCTGCCAGTGCTCGGAGGGAAGCTGGGCGCGGAAGAAGGAGATGACGTCGGCCTGGGAGGCGGGCACGGTGAAGCGCAGCGACTCGTCGTAGAGCTCGACCCCCAGGTCGGTGACCGAGCCCGGCACCGGGGCCGAGCCCTGGGGCAACGCCAGGGCGTCGAGGAGGTCGTCCGGGGGCTCGCCGGCGGCGGTGATGGCCGTCAACAACGGCCGCGCCGGCACGGCGTGGAGCACGGCACCGCGCGCCGTGGCGATCGACTTGGCGCCCGGGGTGGGCCGGCCCTGGCTCCCACTGGCGAGCTCGAGGGCGATTCCCGACAGGAACAGGAGCAAGATCACGCCCAGGACGATGAGCGCCGGTTTCGTGCTCGGCCCGGGGGGGCGCCCCCGCCTTCCCAGGGCCGGCCCTCGGTCCCCGTCACGGCCGTCGCCGGCGTGTCGGGCGTGGCCGTTGGTGGCGGCGCCGGGGACGGTGGTGGTGGCGCCACCCCCCACGGCGGGGTCGAAGGCGCCAGGGAGGTCGTCGGGGCTGGGCATCGGTCTGCGACCACCAGCGGGAACGGGTCGACGCGAGGAGACAGAGCCGACGCCGCGGTGGTGCGGCCAGTGTACAAGGGCCCGCTGGCACGCTCCCGGGCGGGGCAACCCGACCGCGTGTCGACCCCACCACCTCGGGTAGCCCTCGAAGGGCCGCCACGACTCCTCAGAGTGAAACTACATCTACGAATCGCGTTGACGGGTCCGGGGGGCGGGCCTACAGTGTCCCCCGACACCCGGGCCCGGAAGGACCCAGGGGGGAAGTGCCATCGACCTTGTCGTGCGGTGGCGCTGTGTCTGGGGGGTGACTCGCCCACCTGTTGGGCGTCTGCGGGGGGCGCGGGCGACGAGCGTTTCGGCTCGTCGCCCCGCGCCTGCAGGCCGGGGTCCCCGGCCCCCGCATGGCAGGATGCGGCCATGACCGTCGAGCGCTTGGAAGTCGAGCGGACCATCGCCGCCACCCCGTCCGCCATCTTCGAGCTGCTGTGCGACCCCGAGGGCCACGTGGCCATCGACAGCTCGGGCATGCTCATGGACGCCACCGGCGACCGCGTGACCGGCGTGGGTGACAGCTTCGTGGTGCACATGGACCGCGAGGCCCTCAACGACTACCCGATGGGGCTCTACGACGTGACCGTGACGATCACCACCTTCGTCCCCGACCGCGAGGTGGCGTGGACGATCCTCGGCACCATCCGCCCGCCCATCGGCCACATCTATGGGTACACCTTGGTGCCCAGCGACGGGGGCACGCTGGTGACGTCGTACTGCGACTGGTCGTCGATCGACCCGGTGTGGAAGGACGCCGGGATCTTTCCGGTCATCTCCGAGGGGGCGCTGCGGGCCACCCTCGGCATCCTCGCCCGGACGGTGGCGCGGGCTAGCTGACGGTCAAGGTGAAGGTCTGGGTCACGACCTGCTTGGTCTTGCCCTTTCCGTAGGTGGCGACGATGGTCACCACGTGGGTGCCGAGGGCCTTGTGGGGATTGGGCGTGCCCGAGATGGTGGCGGTGCCGTTGTGGTTGTTGTGGAACCGCAGCCCCTTGGGAAGCTTGCCCCGCTTCTGCAGGCGCGGCGTCGGTGACCCCACCGTGGTGATCGAGAACACGAACGTCTCTCCCGCGACCGCGGGGGCGCTGGCGGCGTTGGTGATGGACCGGGTGGGTGCGGCGCCCAGCAGGGAGTTGATGTTCCCGTTGCTGGCATTGGCGGCGTCCGCGAGGTACGGCAGCCCGTAGAGCCCCTCGATGGAACGCAGGACCCCGGCGGTGTTCACCGGGGTGGAGTCCTGCTGCGGATCGGCCCGCAACGCCGCGCTGACCACGAGGGTGACGACATGACCGCCACCGCCCTCGCCGGCGTGGCCGATGCCGGAACTGTCGGAGTCGGCCCCCTCGTCCCATTCGATGATGATGCTCCCGCCCTGGGCATACCAGTTGGTGGACTGCACCTGGGACACGAAGTTCCCGAGCCAGGCATCTCCCACCGACGGATTCACGTCACCATCCGAATTCGTCGGTCCGTCGTGCATGTCATCGGTGCCGTTGGGGGTCATCCACACGAAATCGGGAGGGTTCGACGAATTGAGATCGCTCATCATGTTGGTCGACGGCACCATGTCCGACGAGAAGTCCGACAACGAGGTGACCGCCGGGAAGTACACGAACGGGTTGTGGTGCTGGTAGTACTGACCCCCGCAACACGTGGAGTCGCCGCCGGTGTACCCGGCCCCGGGCATCGACTCCATGTACGCCTTCCAGGAGTACCCCGCGTTCTGGAGTTGGTTAGCCAGAGTCTGCGCACCCGACGAGATTCCCTCGGAGGACGGGGTGCCGTCGTCGGTGGTGCCGTAGTTCGACCCCGAGATCAGCTCGAGGTAATTCGGCAGCGAGGGGTGACCGATGGCGTACGAGCGGGTGGCGGAGCCGTACTGCCTCGCCAGAGCGTTGACGTTGGGCGCCTCGGGGTTGCCGATGAGCTCGCTCTCACTTTCGTTCTCCATCATGACGACCATCACGTGAGGCGCGCCGGAAGAGCTCACCGTCTGAGCGGGGCCCAGCACTGCCGACGGGCCGACCGATGCCACCACGGCGGCGGCCAGGACCGCGGTTGCACCCGACGCGACGAACGTCCTCAGAAGCGAACGGCGGCGCCCGTGGCGCGCCCCCGAGGCCGGCTCCCTCGGTGAACTTGTCGACACTGCGCGCATTGCCCCCCCAGGCCCAGCAACCCCTCCACCCTATCCAAGGCTCGGCCGGACCGGGGCCCAGGGCTTCCTGTGAAGCGGTCCCCTGACGGCACCACGCCAGGTGACCAGCAGGACGCAACCGGTGTCAGGAGATCAGGCCCAGGCCTTCCTGGCAGTGCGGTCCGCCCCAGTGTTCGGCGATCTGCCCGTCGCGGATGCGCAAGATGGCGGTGCCGTTGATTGTCACCGGTTTCCCCGAGGGGGCCACGGTGTAGAACGCCGTCCCGGTGTGGGTGCCTCGGACCGTCCAATTCGAGACCACGAGGTCGTCTGACTCGATGAGCAGGTCCACGGTGAAGGTCATGTCCGGGAAGGCGGACCGGGCCTGTTGCCACCAATGCTGCTCGTCGCCGCGAATGTCGTCGCCCACCCGCTGGGGCGTCACGCGCTCGGTCACATGGCTGTGAAAGTCCGGCGCGAAGAACTCGTACACGGCATCACCGTCGCCCGACTGCATCGCCGCGCTGTACTTCCCGAGAAGTCGCAGGTTGTCCGACATCGCCGATGTCCCTTCTCACGGGGGGGTTCGTCACACCCTAATCTCCCCGTGCGGTTGAGGACGGGGGAGGGGAGGCTCGAGGGTGTGGGCCGGCCCCGGGGGAGGCCCCGCCGCGAGCACCTGGCGAAACTCGGCGGCCAGCGCGGCGGCGGTGTCTCGCAGCCGGCTCACGTCCGGCCCGCCGTCGAGCAGTGCGCGCGACGCGCTGGGCATCACACGATCGGGACACGCCGCGAAGACCCGGGCCACGTCCGTCGGTGTGGCCCCTTGCGCTCCGACACCGGGCGCCAAGAACAATCCCTGGGCGCCCACCAGGTCCAGGCCGGGCTGGACGAGAGTGGGGCCGACGACGGCCCCGATGGGCCCGATCCGACCGGGCGCCAAGGTGGTGTTCAACCTCCCGATCTCTGCCAGCAGCGCGTCCTCGACACTGCGACCGGACGGCTCGAGCGCGCCTTGGATGGCCCGACCTTCGGGATTCGACGAGCGGGTGACCACCAGAAGGCAGCTCCCCGACGCGTGCGCCCGCGCCACGAAGGCGCCCATGGCGCCCAGCCCCAAGTAGGGATGGACGGTCAAGGCGTCGACGGGCAGCGCGGCGCCCGCCCCGAGGTAGGCCTCGGCGTACGCATCGTTGGTCGACCCGACATCGCCGCGCTTGGCGTCCAAGATGACCAGCAACCCGCTGGCGCGGGCCTCGGCCAGTAACCGCCCCAGGGCCCGGATCCCTCGCCAGCCGTGGCGCTCGTAGAACGCCGACTGGGGCTTGACCAACCCCACTGTTCCGACGGCGGCTTCCAGGACGATGTCGACGAAGCGGTCCAGATCGTCGTCGGTGTCTCCGAGGCCCCACGCCTCGAGCACGGCCTGGGACGGATCCAACCCCCATACCAGGGGACCCAGGGTGCCGCGCACCGCCGCGAACCGGGAGGCGAATGCTTCGGCCACGACCTCCAGTGTGGCGTACCGAGCACCCAGGTGGAACCACGGAGCCGTTCCGGGTGATTTCTCGTCTTCCCGCTGTGCGGGGGCGGGCGTAGGTTTTGTGGTGGGCGACCACGGGACCCCCGCCAGTCCCGATCCGCGTAGTCGTCCGATGGCTATCCCACTGGAGGGGACAGGCGAGGCATGGGTGACGCGTCCCGCCGAGCGTTGCCCGTGTCTTGTCCCCCTCCTGCCGGGTGCGCCGTCAAGTCTCGGGGCGCCGGCGACGCGCGCCACCTGTCGAGCGAGCCGGGGGGGTCGATGAACGTCTCGAACTACTCCTCCCGGGTGCTGATCGTCGAGGACCAGGAAGGCATGCGCGACACCATGGCCGCCATCCTCGGCGAGGAGGGGTACGTCGTGCTGCGGGCCTCCGATGGCGTCGAGGCCCTGGAGAAGCTGCGAGGGCGCGAGATCGACGTGATGCTCCTGGACCTCCGCCTCCCCCGCATGGATGGTCCGGCCATGTTGGAGGGCCTCGACGAGCCTCCCGCCGTCGTGGTGTGCTCGGCGTTCGAAGCATTCGACGAAGCCGAGATACGTGACCGCTTCGCATCGGTCGTGGTCGATTGCCTGCGCAAGCCGGTGGCGCCGAAACGTCTGATCGAGGCCACGGCCCACGCCG
Organism: uncultured Acidimicrobiales bacterium; assembly: GCA_963731665.1. GTDB lineage: Bacteria > Actinomycetota > Acidimicrobiia > Acidimicrobiales > UBA8190 > Chersky-840. The sequence continues at coordinate 224,140 of CAVSWP010000013.1, forward strand.
CGCTCCTCGCCGGCCGGGGCCGCTCGGCACCCGGCGGCACCTGACCCCGACGCCTCGTGGGGTAGACACCTGTCTCTCGTCGCGACGCGCAGCCGGCTCCGTCAGGTCGTCGACCATTGCCGACCGAACCAGGACTGGACCCGGGTCGCCCCGAAATCGGCCTTCTGGTGGGCCAGGTCGGTCGAGGGCCCTTCGAAGGTCCCGACGGGTGGCTTCCCGGGGGAGAAGGTCACGTCCACCCGAGCCACCTGGTCGTGTCCGAACTCCAAGTAGCACTGGCCCCGTCCCTCGTACACCGCCGACGGCCGTGTCCCGCCCTGGCCGGCGATGATGGCGGCGGCCACGACGGCCGCCTGCCCCTCGGCGAACACACCCGCCTTGGGCGTCCCCACGCTGGTGACGTCACCGACGGCGTACACCCCGGGGTGCGACGTCTCGAGCGTCAGCGGGTCCACCGGGACCCAGCCGTCGACGCACAACCCGGACGCCTCGACCACGCCCGGCACCTTGTGCACCGGGACGCCCAGGAAGAGGTCGTAGGCGAGCTCGTCGCCGTCGGCGAACCGGGCCATCTTGCGGGCGGGGTCGAGCGAGCGCACCGTCAGGTTGGGAAGCCACCGGATGCCCCGCTCGGCGAACGCCACCAGCAAGGCGTCCGAGGCGGCCGGGGACGGTGGGATGGGGGAGCCCAGGGGCATGACCAACGAGATCTCCGACTTGTCCCTGAGGCCTCGACCGATGAGGTAGTCGTGCACGAGGAGCGCCGTCTCACTCGGTGCCGGTGGGCACTTGAAGGGGACCGAGGTCACCCCCACGACCACGTGGCCACCGCTGAAGTCAGCGAGGACGCCGGACAGCGCGAAGGCGCCCGGCACCGTGTAGAACTCGTGCCCACCCTCCACGAGGCCCGGGGTGGCGGCCGGGTCGAGGTCGGCACCGAGGGCGACGACCATCACTTCGGCCTCGAAATGACCGGCGTCGGTCTCGACGCTTCGCTCGACGGGGTGGATCGTACGGATAGTGCTCTGCACGAACCGCACTCCTGGTTTCACCACGTCGCGGTAGGGGTGGACCACTGCCTCCGCCGCGGTCCGGCCGAACATCACGTCGAGCTTGGAGAACCCGAAGACGAAACCCTCTGCTTTGTCGATGAGCACGATCTCGGCAGAGTCACCGAGCTCGGCGGACAGTCTCGTGGTCAGCTCGAGACCGCCGAAGCCGGCCCCCAGCACCAGAACTCGCATGAGGCTCTCCTCTCTCGTGCTTCGGGCATCACCAGTAGGCTCGTGATGAGCGTGCCCTGAAGGTAGTACCTGTGGTGACGGCGCGACCAGGTCGATCGGAGGTGTCGTCTCGTTGGATCCCTACATCGTCTTGGGGAGTGCGGTCGTCGGGTTCCTGGTCGGGGTGACCGGTGCCGGCGGTGGTGCGCTCATGACCCCGATGTTGATCCTGCTGTTCGGGGTGAAGCCGTCCACCGCCATCTCGAGCGACCTGGTGGCCGCGGTCGTGATGCGCCCCATCGGAGCCGCCGTGCACCTGCGCCAGGGAACGGTGAACCTCCGCCTCGTCGGGTGGATGACGGTGGGGTCGGTGCCCATGGCGTTTCTGGGCGCGTATCTCCTGCACGTGATCGGCAACGCAAAGGCCGCCGAGGCCAACGTGCAGATCGCCCTGGGCTCCGCCCTCCTCGTGGGTGCCGGCGCCATGGTCCTGCGCTACGTGCTCGATCGCCGGGCGGGCCATGCCCGCACCGGGGTGGTCCACGAGATCACCGTCCGACGACTGCCGACGATCGCCATCGGGATGATCGGGGGGGTCATCGTCGGCATCACCTCCGTCGGGTCGGGATCGCTCATGATCGTCTTCCTCCTCTTCCTCTATCCGATGATCGGAGCCAACAAACTGGTCGGGACCGACCTGACCCAGGCCGTTCCTCTGACGGCGGCGGCGGCCCTGGGGGCTCTGGCCTTCGGGCACGTGGAGTTGACGGTCACCACCTCGCTCATCATCGGGAGCGTCCCCGCTGTCCTGGTGGGGTCGTTCCTCTCGTCGAGAGCACCCGACCGCTACATCCGCCCGGCCATCACCTTCGTGATACTGGCGTCGGGGCTCAAGTACGTCGGGGTGGGGACCACCGCCCTCGGCTGGGTGCTGTGCGCCGTCCTGCTCGTGGCGGCGGCGCTGTGGCTGGTCAATGCCCGGCCATGGACGAAGGACCTTCCTCCGCCCCGGGACACCGAAGGAGGCGACGAGCTGTCGGCGGCCTCGGTGGGTCCGGACTAGCGGTGTCCAACCGTCGCTCGTTGTCAGTATGGGCCGCGCAATACAGCTTCGACATGTCCACGGCGCCACTCGGGGAGGACCATGACGACCTCACTCATCTTCTACGCGGTCCTTGGTGTGGCGAGCACCGTGTTCGCATTCGTGTCGAACCGACGTCTGTGGGCCGACGGTGGGGCAGGGCCGGTATCGGTGTTGGAGGGCCTGTTCTACTTCTTCGGGGTCGTCTCGTTGTGCCTCGGCTGGTACTTCAACATTCGCTACGTCCACCACGATCCCCACACGGCGAGCTACGTCAACTACGTGAAGTCGCTCTTCTCCAATTGGGCCTCGGACTCGGCGGCTCAGGACTACACGATGGTCAACGTCGTCCTGCTCCCGCTGTGGACGATCGTCGACGGGCGAAGGCGGGGGATCAGGGTGCCGTGGATCTTCTTCGTGATGAGCCTGTTCACCAGCCTGGCCTTCTCCATGGCCGTCTACCTCGCCTTCGTGGAACGACAGGTCCGCTACAACCGGGAGGTGCCTGCTTCGTCCAAGACGGCGTACCCGCAGTTGTAGCCGGGGATGAAGGTGACCCCGGGCCCGCCGTGGCAGCCGGCGCCGCACAGGTACAGGCCCTCGACGGGCACCGGATTGTCGGGCCATCCCCGGGGGCCCGGGCGGAAAGGCCCCATGAACTCCGGCTGCAACAGCCCGTGCGTGAAGTCACCGCCGGTGCACCCGAACATCAGCTCGTAGGTGTAGGCGGGGTAGTTGAACTGGCGTTCGACCAGATCGGGGAAGTTGGGCGCCATGGCGGTGATCTTGGCCACGATGCGCCCGGCCATCTCGTCTCGAAGCTTCGCCTGCTCGGCATGGGAAGCGCCGATGGGGAAGTAGAAGGCGAAGCCACTGGCGGCGTGCTTTCCGGAGGGCGCCAGGCCGGGGTCGCGCAAGGTGGGTATCTGAAGGTTGAAGGACGGCGACGCGGGCACGTGACCGCGCACACAGCTCTCGAAGTCGCGCTGCATCTGTTCGGCCGTCCCGAAGAAGGTCACGTTCTGGCGAAAGTCGCCCTGGTTGAGAGAGTCATAGGGCGCGGCGTACTCGGGGAGGCCGTTGAGGGAAAAATGGACCTGGAAATACGCGGCCCGATGGTCGATGGCGTCGATGCGCTGGGTAAAGGGCTCGGGGAGGTCGTCGCGGTCGAGCAGCTGGGTGAAGGTCGCCGTGGGGTCCAGGTTGGACACCACCACGGGCGCCGTCACGACCTGTCCGTCGGTCAAGACGACTCCTTCGACGCGGCCGTCCGCCACGGCGATCTTCGACACCTTGACATGGCGTCGGAGCTCGCCCCCGTGCTGCTCAAAGAGCGCGTTGAGATGATCGGACATCGTCCCGATCCCGCCGCGCACCTTGGACATCGTGGCGTCGCCGGGGGACGCCAGGGCGAAGGCGAGACACAGGGCACTGCCGGGGGTGTAGGGGCCCCGGTAGGTGGAGTTGACCGCCAGGAAGCTCAGCATGCTGCGCACCTGGCCATGTTTCTGGCGATCGGGCAGATACCGGTCGACGACGTCCATGACGCTGCCGAACATGGCGATGCGGATGGCGTCCCGTTCCTTTTCGTTCACGGCGCAGGCCCACATCTCGTCGAGCGATTTGGGCGGCTTGCGCACGTCGAATCTCCCGATGGCCCGCGCCGGTGCCTCGGCCCAGGCGGCCACCTCGGCCATACCCAGGACGGCGTCGAGACCGAGGGTGTCGCCGAGATGTTCGAGCAGGCGCTCGGGGTCGCTATAAAGCAGTATCGGTGGCTGGCCCGCTTCGCCGATGCTGGCCGACTGCACCTCGGGTTCGTAGATGGGGCAGGCGGCGAAGCCCAGATCGTCGAAGATCTCGTTGGGGATGGGGAACTGGATCGAGCCGGCCAATTCGAAGCGGTAGCCGCGAGCAAGCTCAGTGGTGGACGCCATCCCGCCGATGAAGTGGTTCTTCTCCAGGCACAGGACACGCATCCCACCCCGCGCCATCACGGCGGCGGCGGTGAGGCCGTTGTGTCCCGCGCCCACGACGATGACGTCGTAATCCGGCATTGATGGGACGGTAGTGACCGGTCCCGCCAACCTGTCAAATCTGACGATGGCGGTCAGGGGTGGTCGGGCGAGCCCCATCCGAAGTGGTCGAGCGGGCCGTGCCCCGCACCCAGGTGCCACGTCGCCGACCCCTGCAAGGCGGCCGTCACGAACGCTTTGGCTCGGGTGATCGCCTCCAACACGTCGGTATGCAGGGCCAGAAGGGCGGCGGTGGCGGCGGACAGGGTGCACCCCGTGCCGTGGTCGTTGGGCGAAGAGATCCGGGGCCCGTCCAGGACGTGCAACGCGCCGTCGACGACCACGACGTCGGGTGCTCGGCCACCGGCGAGATGTCCCCCCTTGACGACCACGGCCCGGGCGCCGGTGTCGACCAGGCGATGGGCGGCGCGCACCATGCCATCGACGTCCTCGACGGGTGCCCCGGTGAGCAGGGCGGCCTCACGGGTGTTGGGCGTGACGACCAGGGCGTGGGGGAGCAGGAGCTCGAGATACGACGCCACGCCACCCTCGCCGAGCAGCGGACGACCGGTGGAGGCGACCAGCACGGGGTCGACGACCAGGTTGGGAAGCCTGCCGTCGGCCGCCCACCGGCCCACGGCGGCGACCGTCGCCGCCGACGCCAGCATCCCCGTCTTCACCGATGCCACCGGCAGGTCGGCGAGCACCGTCTCGATCTGGAGCTCCACGAAAGCGGGCTCGACGACATGGACGGCGCGCACCTCGGCGGTGTTCTGGGCGGTCACCGCCGTCACGGCGCTCGTGCCGAACACGCCGTGGGCGGCGAAGGTCCGCAAGTCGGCTTGGAGCCCCGCCCCGCCGCCCGAGTCGGAGCCGGCGATCGTCATCGCCACCGCGGGGTCCACCGCCGCAGCGTATGTCAGAGGTCGGGCGTCCCCTCCACGGGGCTCGACGCCTGCGCCAGGTAGCGCCGGGGGATCCGGCCTGCCAGCCGGGCCTGGTAGCCGGCGTCGACGGCGTGGCGAAAGGCGCCCGCCATGCGGGCCGGTTGGCGTGCCCGGGTGATGGCGGTGGCAACCATGACCCCGGCGCAGCCGAGCTCCATCGCCAGGGCGGCGTCGGACGCCGTTCCGATGCCGGCATCGAGGACCACGGGCACCGAGCAGCGCTGGGCGATGAGGGCGATGTTGTGGGGATTGCGGATGCCCAGGCCGGTGCCGATGGGAGCACCCAACGGCATGACCGCCGCGCACCCGGCCTGCTCGAGGCGCCGGGCGAGCACGGGGTCGTCGTTGGTGTAGGGCAGCACCACGAAGCCCTGGTCGCAGAGCTGCTCGGCGGCGTCGAGCAACTCCACCGCGTCGGGGAGCAAGGTGTCCTCGTCCCCGATCACCTCGAGCTTGACCCAATCGGTGTCGAAAGCCTCGCGGGCGAGCTTGGCGGTCAGGACGGCCTCGGTGGCGGTGTAACAGCCGGCGGTATTGGGCAGCACGCCCACGCCGTGGGTGCGCAGCACTTCGAGGATGCCGCCGCTCGCCGCGGGGTCCACGCGCCGGACGGCCACGGTGGCGAGCGAGGACCCCGAGGCTTCGATGACCGCACCCAGGACCTCGGTGCTCGAAATGCCCCCGGTCCCCAACACGAGGCGCGAGCGCAACGTCTTGCCGGCGATGACGAAGTCGGTCGGGTCGTCGGCCATGTCAGCCTCCCGCCGCCGCGGTCACGATCTCCACGACGTCGCGGGGCGACAACGGGGTGCTGGGCCACTCGCTGCGGGGCACGACCTCGCGGTTGCGGGCCACGGCGATGCCGTCGGGCGACGGGCACCACAAAGACACCAGGTCCGAGACCGTCGCCCCGGGAGCCAGCGTGCGGGGCGCGCCGTTCACGACCACCTCGAGCTCCCGGCTGGCTGGCTCTCGGGCCGCCGAGCCCCGGCGGGCGGCCTTCGGGCCGACCTCGTGTGGTCGTCGTTCACCCACGAGGCCACTATGACACCTCGATCACGGACCGGCGCGCGCCGCCATGGTGGTGAAGCGACCGGGCCCGAAGGGCGCCATTTCGTCGGGGGGCTCCTCCCCGCACACGACGGCGGCCACCGCCTGCGCCGTCAGCGGGGCGAGCAGGATCCCTTGGCGGTAGTGGCCCGTGGCCACCACCAGTCCCTCGACGCCTCGCACCGAGGCCCGTCCCACCATCGGTGCGTTGTCGGGAGAGCCGGGACGCAGTCCCGTGGCCACCTCGCCCAGGACCATCTCCGTGATACCCGGCACGACCCGGTGCGCGTCACGCAGGAGCTCGTAGACGGCGCCCGCCGTCGCCGTGGCGTCGAAGCCGCGCTCCTCGACGGTGGCGCCGACCACCACGGTGCCGTCGTCGCGGGGGACGACGTACACCGAGGAGCCGTGCACCATGCCCCGGACCGTGGGTGTCAGCACCGGAGCGCGTTCGCTCGGCAGCAGGCGAAGGATCTGCCCCTTCACCGGTCGCACCGCCGGCAGGGCGCCGGGGGGAAGGCCCTCGAGCTGGCCCGACCAACTTCCCGCCGCCAGGACCACGGCGGCGGCGCCCAAGTGCGCTCCTCCGGCCAGGCGGACACCCGACACGGCACCGCCGGCGCGTTCGAGGGCGGCCGCACGCTCTCGGTGCACGACCACGCCGGCCCCGGTGGCGGCGTCGAGGAGGGCGCCCACCAGCAGACGGTTGTCGACCTGGTGGTCGCCGGGCGCCCAGATGGCGGCGCGCACGCCCGGGGCGATGCTCGGTTCCCGCCGGCGCGCCGACCGACCGGTGAGCCACTGCACCTCCAGGCCCAGCTCGCGCTGGAACCCGTAGAGCTCTTCGGTCCAGGCCCGGTCGCCGTCGTCGGCGGCCACCACGAGCGTCCCCGTCGTGCGGTAGCCGATGGGTCGCCCCGCCGCTTCGGTGAGCTCGGCCGCGAAGGCCGGCCACCGGCGCGCCGAGGCCAAGGCCAGAGCGAGCAGGGGCTCCTCGCCGTGGTGCACTTCGCTCACCGGGGCGAGCATGCCCGCCGCCGCCCACGATGCTCCCCGACCGGGCTCGGGATCGACCACGGCCACGGTCATGCCCCGGGCCGCGACCCGCCACGCCGTCGCGAGCCCGATGACGCCACCGCCGACGACCACGACGTCGTAACGACCGCCGGCCGGAGCACCGGAGGTCGTTACCGGCGTCATTGCGCAGGTGGCCCGAGCACGCGAGGTATCCTAAGGGGGCTGCGGCAGGGCCAGTGTCGTCCCGAGCGTCAGCAAGCTACCTCCGCGTGACCGATCACGGAGCGACCGAGTGACGACAGCGAAGCACCCTGCATCATCAGGGCATCTGCGACGGCACCCCGGCGCGCCCCTGTACGACCCTGCCTTCGAGCACGACGCCTGCGGGATCGCCCTGGTGGCCGATCTGCAGGGCCGTCGGAGCTACGGGCTCGTGCGCCAGGCGCTCACTGCGCTCGAGCACCTGGCGCATCGTGGGGCCAGCGGCGCCGAGGTGGCCACGGGTGACGGGGCCGGGATCCTGGTGCAGGTCCCACACCGGTTCCTGGCCGCCTCGGCCGGCCTCGACCTGCCCGAGGCGGGCGCCTACGCGGTGGGCATGGCCTTCCTGCCCGTCGACGAGGACGATGCCGGCAAGGCCCGGCGACGGATCGAGGAGCTCGCCCTCGAGGAAGGGCTGGCCGTGCTGGGGTGGCGCGCCGTGCCCGTCGAGCCGGGTTCTCTGGGTGCCTCGGCGCGCCGGGCCATGCCGCGCCTGGACCAGCTGGTGGTCGTCCCCACCGGAGTCACAGTCCACGGTGCCACCGGCCCGAGCCCCGCGGCCGGCGACGCCCTGGCGCTCGACCGGCTTGCCTTTTGCCTGCGCAAGCGCATCGAGCACGAGGTGCACGGCGTGTACCTGTCGTCGCTGTCCGCCCGCACGCTCGTGTACAAGGGCATGCTCACCGGCCACCAGCTGCGGGAGTTCTTCCCCGACCTGTCCGACCCCTCCTTCGAGAGCGGGCTGGCGCTCGTGCACTCCCGGTTCTCGACCAACACGTTCCCGTCATGGCCCCTGGCCCACCCCTACCGCTATCTGGCGCATAACGGCGAGATCAACACCCTGCGGGGCAACCGGAACTGGATGCGCGCTCGCGAGGCGTTGCTCGAGAGCGACCTCTTCCCCGGGGACCTCGAGCGCCTCTTCCCGGTGTGCGATCCGGAGGGGAGCGACTCGGCGTCGTTCGACGAAGTGCTCGAGCTGTTGCACCTCGGAGGGCGGAGCCTGCCCCACGCCGTGCTCATGATGATCCCCGAGGCGTGGGAGAACCACACGACCATGGACCCGGCCCGCCGTGCCTTCTACCGGTACCACGCGTCACTCATGGAGCCGTGGGACGGACCGGCCGGGGTGGTCTTCACCGACGGGACCGTGGCCGGCGGGGTGCTGGACCGCAACGGCCTGCGTCCCGCCCGCTACTGGGTGACCGACGACGGGCTGGTGGTACTGGCATCGGAGGTGGGCGTCCTCGACATCGACCCGGCCCGGGTGGTGCGCAAGGGCCGGCTCCAGCCGGGTCGGATGTTCCTGGTGGACACCGCCCAGGGCCGGATCGTCGACGACGACGAGATCAAGGCCCAGCTGGCGGCGGCGCACCCCTATCAGCAGTGGTTGGAAGAGGGCCAGGTCTCTTTGGGGGAGCTGCCGCCCCGGATGATGCTCACCCCCCAGCACGCGTCGGTCGTGACGCATCAGGAGCTGTTCGGCTACACCAACGAGGAGCTCCGCCTCCTCCTGGCACCCATGGCCAAATCCGGTGGGGAGGCCGTGGGGTCGATGGGCCACGACGCCGCCATCGCCGCGCTGTCGGAGCGGCCGCGCCTGATCTTTGACTACTTCACCCAGCTGTTCGCCCAGGTGACGAACCCCCCGCTCGACGCCATCCGCGAGGAGCTCGTGACCTCCAGCCGCTCCAAGCTCGGCCCCGAGGGCAACCTGCTGCGGCCCACGGCGGCGTCGTGCCGACAGATCATCTTGCCCTACCCGGTCATCGACAACGACGAGCTGGCCAAGCTGGCGTACGTCAACGAGCACGGCGAGACCCCGGGCTACCAGGCATTCGCCATCGACGGGCTCTTCGATCCCACCGGGGGAGGTGACGCCCTGCGCGCCGCCATCGAGGACGTCCGCAGGCGGGTGAGCATCGCCATCGCCTTGGGGTCCAACGTCATCATCCTGTCGGACCGCAACTCGAACGCCCGCATGGCTCCCATTCCGTCGCTCCTTCTCACCGCCGCGGTGCACGAGCATCTCGTCCGGGAGAAGTCCCGTACCCGCGTCGGCCTGGTGGTGGAGTCCGGCGACGCCCGTGAGATCCATCACATCGCCCTGCTCATCGGGTACGGCGCGTCGGCGGTGAACCCGTATCTGGCCTTCGAGACCATCGACGACGTCATCGCCCACAAGAACCTCCTCGAAGGGGCCTCGCCCCGCCAGGCACGGACGAACTACATCAAGGCGGCCTGCAAGGGCGTCATAAAGATCATGTCCAAGATGGGGGTGTCGACGGTGGCCTCCTACACGGGCGCCCAGATCTTCGAGGCCGTGGGGCTCGCACCCGAGGTCGTCGACGAGTACTTCACGGGCACGGTCAGCCGGATCGGCGGTGTGGGCCTCGACGTCCTCGCCCAGGAGGTCGCCGCCCGCCACCGCCTGGCGCACCTTCCCCGCCCCACCGAGCGGGCCCATCGCGAGCTCGAGGTCGGCGGCGAGTACCAGTGGCGACGCGAGGGCGAGATCCACTTGTTCAACCCCAAGACCGTGTTCAAGCTCCAACACGCCACGCGGGCCAAGCGCTACGACATCTTCAAGGAGTACACGAAGCTGGTGGACGACCAGGCCGCCGGCCTGTCGACTCTGCGGGGGATGCTCCGCCTGCGCGAGGGGGTCCATCCGCCGTTGTCGGTGGACGAAGTCGAGCCGGTGTCCCAGGTGGTCAGGCGCTTCGCCACGGGGGCCATGTCGTACGGGTCGATCTCGGCCGAGGCGCACGAGACGCTCGCCATCGCCATGAACCGGCTGGGCGGGAAGTCCAACACCGGAGAGGGCGGCGAGGACGCCGACCGTTACGTTCCCGACGAGAACGGCGACCTCCGCCGCAGCGCCATCAAGCAGGTGGCCTCGGCCCGTTTCGGGGTCACCAGCGAGTACCTGGTGAACGCCGATGACCTCCAGATCAAGATCGCCCAGGGGGCCAAGCCCGGAGAGGGAGGGCAGCTGGGGGGGCACAAGGTGTGGCCGTGGATCGCCAAGACCCGGTTCTCGACGCCGGGCGTCGGGCTCATCTCCCCACCGCCGCACCACGACATCTACTCCATCGAGGACATCGCCCAGCTGATCCATGACCTGAAGTCGGCGAACCCCAACGCCCGCGTGCACGTGAAGCTGGTCGCCGAGGTGGGGGTGGGCACCGTCGCCGCCGGGGTGGCCAAGGCCAAGTCCGACGTCGTGCTCATCTCCGGCCACGACGGCGGCACCGGCGCCAGCCCTCTCACCTCGATCAAGCACGCCGGGATCCCGTGGGAGCTCGGCTTGGCCGAGACGCAGCAGACCCTCATCCTCAACGGCCTGCGCGACCGCATCGTGGTCCAGGTGGACGGGCAGCTCAAGACGGGGCGCGACGTGGTGGTGGCCGCGCTGCTGGGAGCCGAGGAGTTCGGGTTCGCCACCGCACCTCTGGTCGTGTCGGGATGCGTCATGATGCGCGTCTGCCACCTCGACACCTGCCCGGTGGGCATCGCCACCCAGAACCCCGAGCTCCGCAAGCGCTTCACCGGGCAGCCCGAGTTCGTGGAGAACTTCTTCGAGTTCATCGCCGAGGAGGTCCGTGAGTACCTGGCCGCCTTGGGGCTCCGGTCGATCGAGGAGGCCGTCGGGCGCGTCGACCTGCTCGACGCCGTGGTGGCCACCGACCATTTCAAGGCCCGCGGCCTCGACCTCGGGCCCATCCTGGCGCCGCCCGGAACCGGCCCACCCACCGACCGGCACTGCACGCAGGCGCAGGACCACGGCCTGGACCGCGCCCTCGACCACCGCTTCCTCGAGGCGTGTCGCCCCGCCATCGCCGGCGGGCCGCCGGTGACCGTGGAGCTGCCCATCACCAATGTGGACCGCACCGTGGGGACCCTGCTCGGCTACGAGATCACGGCCCGCCACGGCGGTGCCGGCCTTCCCGACGGGACCATCACCATCACCCTGCGAGGCTCGGCCGGGCAGAGCTTGGGCGCCTTCCTCCCCCGGGGCGTGACGCTCCGGCTGATCGGGGATGCCAACGACTACCTGGCCAAGGGGTTGTCGGGTGGGCGGGTGGTGGTGCGCCCCCACGAGGCCGCTCCCTTCGCCGCCGAGGACCACATCATCGCCGGGAACGTCATCCTCTACGGGGCGACGGGCGGGGACTGCTACGTCCGGGGCCAGGTCGGTGAGCGCTTCTGCGTGCGCAACTCCGGTGCCACCGCGGTGGTGGAGGGCGTCGGCGACCACGGCTGTGAGTACATGACCGGCGGGAGGGTCGTGGTGCTCGGCACCACGGGCCGGAATTTCGGGGCCGGGATGTCGGGTGGGATCGCCTATGTCTATGACCCCGCTCGCGACTTCGCCGAGCGGGTGAACGCCGAGATGGTCGACCTCGAGCCCCTCGACGAGGAGGACCGGCGGTGGCTCTTCGACACCGTGACCCGGCACCTCGAGTTGACGCAATCGGCGGTGGCGGGCCGGTTGCTCGAATCGTGGGGGGTCGCCCTGGGCGACTTCGTGAAGGTCATGCCGCGCGACTACCGCCGGGTGCTCGAGGCGACTCGCCGAGCGGTCGACGAAGGCCTGTCGGTGGACGAGGCGGTCATGGCCTCCTCGCACGGCTAGCGCGGCGCCGAGAAAAGCCGGGAGAAGCGGTCGGTCATGGGAAAGCCCACGGGGTTCGTCGAGTACCCCCGGATGCTGCCGCCGCGGCGCGCCGTGCCGGTCCGGTTGCGGGACTGGCGTGAGGTTTACGAGCCGTTCCCCGAGGACGAGGCCGTCCGCCAGGGGGCGCGCTGCATGGACTGCGGCATTCCCTTCTGCCACGAGGGCTGCCCCCTCGGGAACCTCATCCCGGAGTGGAACGACCTGGTGTACGCCGGTGACTGGCCCGAGGCGCTCGAGCGGCTGCATGCCACCAACAACTTCCCCGAGTTCACCGGGCGACTGTGCCCGGCGCCGTGCGAGGGGTCGTGCGTGCTCGGTATCAACGCCGAGCCGGTTGCCATCGAACGCATCGAGTACGAGATCGCCGAACGGGGATGGCGAGAGGGCTGGGTCACGCCGCAGGTCCCCACGGTGCGAACCGGGAAGTCCGTGGCCGTGGTGGGTTCGGGCCCCGCCGGACTGGCCTGCGCCCAGCAGCTGGCCCGGGCCGGGCACCGTGTGGTCGTGTACGAGCGGGCCGAGGGCCCCGGGGGACTGCTTCGCTACGGGATCCCCGAGTTCAAGATGGAGAAGGCGGTGCTCGACCGCCGCCTGGCCCAGCTGCGGGCCGAAGGCGTGGAGTTCCGTTGCTCCACCGCTGTGGGCATGGTCGAGCCCACTGCGTCGTCAGAGGTCGCCGACGCCGACCCCGAGCCCGGTGAGCGCCGCCAGCAGGGCGCGCCGTGTGCACCCGACGTGCAGGTGGTGTCGGCCCAGTCGCTCACCGCCGAGTTCGACGCCGTGGTGTTGGCCGGTGGGGCCACGCTGCCCCGGGACCTGCCCGTTGCGGGCAGGGATCTGCACGGGGTCCACCTGGCCATGGACTACCTGAAGCCCTCCAATCTGGTGCGCGAGGGCGCGCTCGAGGCTCCCACCATCACCGCCCGGGGCAAGCACGTGGTGATCATCGGCGGCGGGGACACCGGTGCCGACTGCCTGGGAACCGTCCACCGCCAGGGAGCGGTGTCGGTGCACCAGCTCGAGATCCTGCCCCGGCCTCCCGACGACCGGGGCGGCGACAATCCCTGGCCCACGTGGCCGCTCATCCTCCGGACGTCGTCGGCCCACGAGGAGGGCGGTGACCGCCTCTACGGTGTCACCACCACGCGATTCGTCGACGACGGCAACGGTTCGGTGCGCGCCCTGTCCGGCCATCGCGTGGAGACTCGGAGCGAGGGCGGGCGGACGGTGTTCGAGCCCGTTGCGGGCAGCGAATTCGAGTTGCCGTGTGAGCTCGTCCTGTTGGCCATGGGCTTCCTCGGCGCCGAACGTCGGGGAGTGGTGGGTGAGCTCGGTCTCGAGCTCGACGGGCGCGGCAGCGTGGCGTGCGACGCAAACTGGCAGACCAACCGCGAGGGCGTGTTCGTCTGCGGGGACATGACGCGGGGCCAGAGCCTGATCGTGTGGGCCATCGCCGAGGGACGTTCGTGCGCGTCGAGCGTCGACCGGTGGATCATGGGTGACACCGCCTTGCCGGCGCCGCTGGTTCCCGGGCAGCTCGCCTTGCGCTGACGAACCTCGGAGGGCCCGGCGGTGACCGCTCGAGCGTCGCCGACGGCTCAGGCGGACTTGGGAAGGGGCCGGTCCCCGTTGCCCAACGCCACCGCCACGTCAGGCTCGGCGGTCATGGCCTGCTCGACGCCCTCGAATTCGTCGGGCCCCGAGTCGCCGCGAGCCCGGTCGGGAGCGGCGTCGGCCAGGTACTTCTGGAGCCGGCCGAGCTCGCTCACGACGTTGGCCCGGCGCACGATGAGACTGTCGATGCTCTGTTGCAGGGCGGCGATCTCACGATGGGCATCGGCCATCATGCGGTCGGCCTCGGCTTGCGCGTTGTGGACCGCGGCCGCCTTCACGTCCTCGGCCTCCAGGCGCGCCTTCTCTCCGACCTCGAGCGCGGCGCGCAAGATCTCCGACGCCCGCTCGCCCACGGCCACGGTGGCGGTCTCGACGGCGTTGTCAGCCCGAGACTCGGAGTCCATCAGCCACCCGTGCAGACGCTCGACGTACTCGTCGACGGTGTCGCGCCGGTAGCCCCGGAAGCCGATCTTGAATTGTTTGGCGCCCTCGCCCTCGTGGCTCCGCATTGGAGCTGCTCCCTGTCTCGTCGATCTCGGTTACGACGCATGGTGACTGCCCAACCTCATGACGCGGCCAACGGGCCGTCAACATCGACCCAACACGCACTTTCCCCCCACCACACCCACCCCCCTCGACCTGGCCCAAGACCCGTCGCCCGACCCGAGGGCGAGGTTCCGCCGGACCGTGGCGCCCTGGGCGGGGGAGCTACGCGGGGCGGTCGTCGAGCGGCGCGGGCCGGGGGGCGGCGAACGACCTCTCGAAGGCGGCCCGGGACCGGGCGAAGCGCGCGTCCAGGAGGTCGTGGGCGCCGTCGGGGGCGTCGAAGGCGAAGTAGCTCGTGAAGGCCACGTCGTGGGTGGAGATCCACTGGGCCACCCTGGCCACGAACCCCGGGTCGTCGCCGAGCCCGTGCCCGTCGGGGCGCACGGTCACGCCCCATTCGGGTAACGACACCGGCTTGTGGTGGGCGGCGGCGAACGACGCCAACCAGGACAGCCCGTTGGCTTCACCGCCGTAGTCGGCCCACGCCAGCACGGGGTCCTGGGGAAGGCCCCACACCTGGTCGTAGAGATCGAGGCCCACGTAGTCGACGTAGGCGTCCCCGGGGTAGGCGGCCGCGGCGGGCATGGGCGAGGGCCCGGCGTTCGGGTTCCATACGAATCGGAACGACGTGCCCGCCACGGCGCGGCATGGTGGTCACGATGTTGCGGAAGTAGGCGGCGAAGTTGGTGGCGTCGGACTGGTCGGTGACCGACCACGGGTACCACGTGCCGTTGAACTCCCATCCCAGCCGCAGCACGGCGTCGCCTTCGCCGTACGACCGCAGGGTCTTGGCCAGGGTGGTGAACTCACCGTCGTAGCGCCCCCGGGCCCCCTCGGCGAGGGTCCCCAGGACCTGGCCGCCGCGGGTGGGGAGCATGGGCACGCCGAGCACCAGCCGGTAGCCGCTGGTGGTCCACGGCCCGAGGTAGCGCTGGAGCGAGTGGGCCTGGACCATGCCCGCCCATCCTTCGGTGCGGGGCAGGTAGTCCGACGCCAGGCTGGGCTTGGCCCCCGTCGCCTGGGCGAACTGCGTCACCGCGCCCGGCGCCCCGGCCCCGGCGTAGACGCCCAACGGCACTGTCCCGACGTGAACCGTGGGGACGGTGGCCGTGGGGGAGGTGACGGTGATGACGGAGCACGCCGCGCACACCACCATCACCGCCGACACCACCAGCGACACCACTCCGGCGCACACGGCGGCCCGGAGAGCCCCTCGCGTCGGGCCGGAGCCCGCCCGGCGCGCCGGGATCGTTAGCCGGTGTTCGTGGTGACGAGGGCAGGCCCGAGCTCGGCCGTGGCGTTGTCCTGGTGTGGTTCTTGCCAAGGTGAGGGCGAGCGTATCGAGCGCGCCACACCTATATCGGTCACGTGTCGGTCACGTGTCGGTCACGGCCCACCCGCCATTCGTTGCGGAGATGTTGAGAATCCGATGGGAGACGGTTGATGACAGCTGTGCACACTCGGACCGTCGTCGGAACGAGCGGTTCAGCGGCGACACGACCCGAAGTCACGGGCTCGGCGCCGGCGGTCCCACGCCGGCGCCGAGCCGACTCGGGTCGCGGGAGCGCGCCTAGGAGCCTGTTGAAAAAGCTCCTAGTACCGCACTGCAAGCACCGCGGCTCAATACCCGGGCCCGTGATCGAGGATGCGGCGCGGGGTGTCGACGAGCATGGCGTGGATGTGGTCCTCGCTCACTCCTCGCTCCCGCATGGCGGGCAACACGTCCCTGCTGATGTGCAGGAAGTTCCAGTTGGGCTGGGCCTGGAGGAGATCGTCCTCGAACCAGTCCAGGTGGCACCCGGCATCGTGGGAGAGGACCATGGCGTCGGACCAGCCGTGGTCGCACAGCCGGGCCACGGTTTCGATGCGCTTCTCCGTCGGGCAGTAGGCATCCACGCCGAAGCGGTCCATGCCCAGCGTCGAGCCGGCGTGGAGGAGCTCTCCCAGATAGTCGAGGTCGGTGCTGTCCCCGCTGTGCCCGATGACGACGCGCGACAGGTCGACGCCTTCCTCGGTGAAGACCCGCTGCTGGTCGAGCCCGCGCCGGGTGCGGGTGTGGGTGTGCGTCGAGATCGGGAGCCCCGTGTGTCGGTGCACGCGGGCGACGGCGCGCAGGATGCGCTCGACGCCGGCGGTGAGGCCCGGCTTGTCGGTGGCGCACTTGAGGATGCCGGGCCGGACCCCGGACCCGGAGATTCCGTTCTCGATGTCGTGGAGGAAGAATTCGTCCAGCCGGTCCACGCCGCTGGAGCTGAAGGGAGCGCTGCGGTAGTCGAAGTAATGGGGAAGTTCGTTGTAGGTGTACAGGCCGGTGGCGACCACGATGTTGAGGTCCACCTGGGCGGCCACCTCCTGGACGGGCTCGATGTCCCGACCGAGCCCGACCACGGTGAGATCGACGATGGTGTCGATCCCGGCGGCCTTGAGCTCGGAGAGGCGTTCGACGGCCTTGGCCACCTGCGCGGCGCGGTCCCACCCCGTGGGCCAATTGGCGGCGACTTCCGGGGACCGTACGAAGACGTGCTCGTGCATGAGCGTGGCTCCGAGCGCGCCGGCGTCGATCGGGCCGCGCACCGTGTTGACCTGCCCCATGTGCTCCTCCTCAGCTCCCGCCGCGCCGTCAGAGTGGGCCGCACCCTACCGGCCGCGCCGGTCAGCCGGCTCGGTCGGGCCCGGCTCGCTCGACGGTGATGCGCAGCAGGACACGTTGTTCTCGCTCCATGGCGGCTCGGTAGTCGTCCCAGTCCGGGTGCTCGCCCGAGATCTGGCGGTAGTAGGCCATCAGTCCCTCCATGGCTTCGGGCAGCGCCACCACCTCGGCGGGTCCCTCGACCTGGACGGAGTCCCCGTAGAAGTTGTCGGTGAACACGATGAGCGAGGCGTGGGGACGACGCCGGAGGTTCTTGGTCTTGATGGCCGTCTCTCGGGTGGAGACCACGACGTGCTGTCCGGCGACGCCGGCGGCGACGAGCGAGAGCTGGGGGCGGCCGTCGGCGCGGGTGGTGGCCAGCACGGCCCGGTGATGTTTGGCGATGAACTCCAACGCGGTGTCTGTGTCCATGTCTCCGAAGGCTATTGCGCTCGGCCCCGGCTCGCTGTGAGGCGCACCGATAAGCTCCGAGGATGCTCAGCACCATGCAAGACGGGCCACTCCTGGTGAGCGGCATCCTGCGGCGGGGCCAGGCGGTCTACGGCGACAGCCAGGTGGTGACGGCCCGGGCCGACGGCTACCGGGAGTCGACCTTCACCCAGGTGGCGGCGCGCGCCGAACAGCTGGCCAAGGCCCTGACCCGGCTGGGCGTCGAAGCCGATGACCGGGTGGGCACCTTCGCGTGGAACGACCAGGAGCACCTCGAGGCGTACCTGGCGGTCCCGTCCATGGGGGCCGTGCTCCACACCCTCAACATCCGGCTGTTCCCCGAGCAGCTCGCCTACGTCGTGAACCACGCCCAGGACAAGGTCGTGATCGTGGACGGCTCCATCGCACCGTTGTTCGCCCGGGTGCGAGACGAGTGCAAGACGGTGGAGCACATCATCGTGGTGGGCGACGGTGACACCACCGGGCTCGGCGACACCCTGTCCTACGACGCCCTCGTCGGGGCCGAGGAGCCAGGCTACGACTGGCCCCAGCTCGACGAACGCCAGGCGGCGTCGATGTGTTACACCAGCGGCACCACCGGCAACCCCAAGGGCGTCGTCTACAGCCACCGGTCCACGTGGCTGCACGCCTTTGCCGGCATGAGCACCAACTGCGTGGGGGCCAGCGAACAGGACCGGGTGCTCGTGATCGTCCCCATGTTCCACGCCAACGCCTGGGGCATGCCCTACACGGCGTTCTTCGCTGGGACCGACCTGATCCTCCCCGAGCGGTTCCTCCAAGCCGAGCCGCTGACGCGCATCATCGCCGAGCAGCGCCCCACGCTGTCGCTCGGTGTCCCCACCATCTGGAACGACCTGCTGCACTACGCCAACAACCACGACGTCGACATGTCGTCGTTGCGGCTGCTCACCGCGGGCGGCGCCGCCGTGCCGCGCTCGCTCATGGAGGCCTACGAGAAGCGCTTCGACATCGCCATGATCCAGGGCTGGGGGATGACCGAGACCAGTCCGGTGTGCGCCTTCGGCCGGGCGCCCAAAGGGGTTTCACCCGACGAGGAGATGGACTGGCGGGCCAAGACCGGCCGGGTCATCGCCGGCGTCGAGCTGCGGGTGGTCGACGAGGACGGTGGCGTGCTCCCCAACGACGGCACCTCGGTCGGCGAGTTCGAGGTTCGGGGGCCGTGGGTCACCGCCGCCTACTACGGGGACCCCACCCCCGAGCGTTTCCACGACGGGTGGCTGCGCACCGGGGACGTGGGGAGCCTCGACGGACGGGGGTACATGCAGATCTCGGATCGCACCAAGGACGTCATCAAGTCCGGGGGCGAATGGATCTCGTCGGTGGAGCTCGAGAACGAGGTGATGGCGCACCCCGACGTGTACGAGGCTGCGGTCATCGGGGTCCCCGACGAGCGCTGGGACGAGCGCCCCCTCGTGGTCGTGGTGGCCGCCGAGGGCGCCCATCCCGACCCGGGCGAGATCCTGGGCTTCCTCTCGGGGCGGGTGGCTCGCTGGTGGTTGCCCGAGCGCTGGGCGTTCGCCCCCGAGATCCCCAAGACCTCGGTCGGGAAGTTCGACAAGAAGGTCCTGCGGGCCCAGGCGGCCGACGGTGCCCTGGTGGTCCGTGTGGTGGACCTCCCGGCGCACGATCGCTGAGCCCCGGGCGAGCGGCCGGCGACGAGCCCGGGAGGGCGGGAGTGGACCTCGAGGACGTCGCCCAGCGGCTGGAGGCCATCGTCGAGGAGCTCGACGACCTGGCCTTCGACCGGTTGCGCCAGGCGACCAGTGCCGTGCGCCGCGGGGGCGCCCCCGATGCCGCCCTGGCGGCCGAGGAGCGCCGCCTCACCCGGGCGCGCCGGGCCGTGCAGAAGGCGGTGGTGACGCTGCGCCAGAGCCCGGGCCCCGCCGAGACCGACGATGCCTGAGGGCGAGCGGGCGGCGCCGGTGCCCGGCCGGCGTGTCAGTGTCAGTCGACCAATTCGTTGAGGGCGTCGATGAGCTGGCGGAGTCGGCCGTAGTGGGTGCGATCGAAGCGCATGGCCAGACGGGGCAACTCGAGGTGGTCGCGGCTCGAGCGCTCGGGGCCCAGCGGCTTGGTGTGGCGCAGCGACCCCCTGGCCACGATGTCGGCGAAGTGTTCGTTGAGCTCGGCGAGCTGGGCGCGCGTGGGCTCGACGCGCAATCGGATGACGAGGAGGTCGCCGACCCACCGGCACGAGTGGTAGTTGCGGTAGAAGCCCAGGAGCTCGGCGGCGGCGGCGTCGACGTCGGCGGTGATCATGTACAACGACCGGTCCTCGGGCGACACCAAGCCGCCGGCGACGACCTCGGTGTCGAGGAAGTCCTGCCACCGGTGCCAGTAGGTGCCGTCGGGGACGTCGAGCAACACCAGAGGCGCCGGTTGGGCCTTCCCCGTCTGTAGCAAGGTGAGGAGCTCGAAGGCCTCGTCGAGGGTTCCGAACCCTCCGGGAAGCACCGTGTAGCCGTCGGACTCCTTGATGAGCATGAGCTTGCGGGTGAAGAAGTACCGCATCTCCACGAGCTTGGGGTCCTGGGCGATGAACTCGTTGGCACCCTGCTCGTGGGGCAGTCGGATGTTCACCCCCAGCGAGCGCTCCCGGCCGGCCCCCTGCATCCCGGCCGCCATGATCCCGGGCCCGGCGCCGGTGACGACCATCCACCCGTGTCCCGCCATGCGCTCGGCCAGGCGCCGGGCCTGGAGGTAGAGCGGGTCGTCGGGCAGGGTGCGGGCCGACCCGAAGAAGGTGACCTTCTGCTCCACTCGAAAGGGGCGGAACACGCGAAACGCCTCGGCCATCTCCGCCATGGCGGCGCGCGCCAACTTCAGGTCGACGGGATCGGTGCGATCCTCGGCCAGGTGCACCACGGTGCCGATGATCGAGCGGTACAGGTCACGGCGCTGGGTGACACCCGCCCGATCCAAGAGCTGGTCGACGAGGTTCTCCTCACTCGGATCGAGTCGCTCGGTGGGGGTGACGTCCTCGAGCCCGGCGGAGTCCGCCGCCAGCGGCGGGACGAGGTCCGAACCGCCCAAGCCGATCCCCTCCCCGCCGCCGGCAGCGCTGTCGGGCATGTCAGCAGGGGGCGGGCACACGACCGTAGAGGGTCGTGCGCTGCTCGAGGCGCCGTCCCAGCGGCTCCACCAGGGATCGGAACCCCCCCTCGTCCATGAGCTGGCCGTGGCTGGCACCGGCGGCGCGCGAGATGTTCTCGTCCATGAGCGTGCCCCCGAGATCGTTCACCCCGGCCTGCAGCGCCTGCAGTGCACCGGCGGCGCCCATCTTCACCCAGCTGGCCTGGATGTTCGAGATCCAACCCCGGTAGGTGATCCGACCCACGGCGTGCATGAGGAGCGTCTCGCGAAACGTCGGCCCCCGACGCGCCTTGTGCTGCAGGTAGATGGGCGAGGCCATGTGCACGAAGGGCAGGGGCACGAACTCGGTGAACCCTCCCGTCTCGCGCTGCAGGGCCCGGGTCCGCACCAGGTGCCGGGCCCACGACCGCGGCCGTTCCACGGCGCCGAACATGATGGTGACGTTCGAGCGCAGGCCGATGCTGTGGGCGACGCGGTGGGCTTCGAGCCACTGTTCGGTGTTGATCTTGTCGGGACACAGCACGGCGCGGACCTCGTCGTCGAGGATCTCGGCGGCGGTGCCCGGCAGGGTGGCCAGGCCGGCGTCCTTGAGTCGCCCGAGGTAGTCCACCAACGGCTCCTCGAGCCGGCGCGCCCCTTCGGTGACCTCGAGCGCGGTGAAGCCGTGGATGTGGATCCGGTCCGACGCCTGGCGCACGGCCCGGATGACCTCGAGGTAGTAGTCGCCGTCGAAGCTCGGGTGGATCCCGCCCTGGAGGCAGACCTCGGTGGCCCCGGCGGCCTCGGCCTCGACGACGCGCTCGGTGATGTCGCTCAGCTCCAGGAGATAGGGAGCACCCCGCAGGTTGAGCGACAGCGGTCCCTTGGAGAACGCGCAGAACCGGCATTTGAAGGTGCACACGTTGGTGTAGTTGATGTTGCGATTGGCCACCCACGTCACCACGTCGCCGACCTCGTCGCGCCGGAGCTGGTCGGCCACCTCGGCCACGGCCCGCACTTCGGGCCCCCGTGCCGAGAACAGGGTGACGATCTCTTCCTCGCCGACCTCCTGGCCCAGGCCCACCCCGGTGAGCACCTCGTGGACCGCGCCCCCGGCCGGCGCCGCCCGGTGCGATGGCATGCCCCGGGCGCCGTCGCCGTCGCCGTCGCCGTCGTTGTCGTTGTCGTCGCCGAGGCTGATGCCCACCAACCCCGGCGGAGGTTCGGTGCCTCCCGAGCACCACGGGTCCTCGCGCCCCAGGCCGTCGGCATCGGCGTGGTCGAGCACCGCGAAGCGCATGGCGGCGTCGATCCACCGCTCGGGCTCCCGGGTGTACTCGGGGTAGACGGTCAGGCGCGCCGCCAGGGTGAGCCCCGCCGATTCGGTGGCCCGGCGCAGCAGGTGTAGCGCCGGCCAGGCCCGCTCGGGGTTGACGTGGTCGACGGTGACGGGGGACACCCCGCCCCAGTCGTCGAGGCCGGAGTCCAACAGCGGTCGCAGGTCGTCGGACAGATTGGGTGGGGCCTGCACGTGCACTTCGGGCGGGAGCAATAGACGGGCGACGGCGATGGTCCACCACAGCTCTTCGGGGGGACACGGCGGGTGGTTGTGCATGGCCGTCCCCGGCTTGGGGAGGAAGTTCTGGACGATCACCTCCTGGACGTGTCCGTGCGAGCGATGGGCGTCGGTGATGGCCTGCAGCGTCCGGACCCGCTCGGCGCGCGACTCACCGATCCCCACGAGCACGCCCGTGGTGAACGGGATGGCGAGGAACCCGGCGGACTCCAAGGTGGCCAGGCGTCGCGGCGGGGTCTTGTCGGGCGCCCCGCGGTGACAGGCCAGGTCGGGGTCGAGGGACTCGAGCATCATGCCCTGGCTGGCACTGACGGGCCGGAGGCGGGCGAGCTCCTCCGACGCCAGTGCGCCCGCGTTGGCATGGGGGAGCAGGCCGGTCTCGTCGCGTACCAGGGCGCACATCGCCACCAGGTAGTCGACGGTCGACGCAAAGCCGTGCTCGTCCAGCCAGGCGCGCGCCACCGGGTAGCGGTCCTCGGGTGCCTCGCCCAGTGTGAACAGCGCCTCGTGACACCCGGCGGCGGCCCCGGCCCGGGCCACGGCCAGCACCTCGTCGGCGGACAGGTACGGGCCCCGGACCCGGGCGGGCGGCTTGGCGAAGGTGCAGTACCCGCACCGGTCGCGACACAGCATCGTCAGGGGGATGAAGACCTTGGGCGAGTAGGTGACCCTGTTGCCGTGGGCCTTCGCCCGAACGGCACGCGCCTCGGACCGCAGCTCGGAGGTGGCGGCCTCGAGCAGGTCGTCGGGGGCCACGGCGGTCACCTTACCTGTCGCCCTCCGCCACCCCGACCTGGTCGGGGGAGCTCATGGTTCGTGCCACTGGCGCAGCTCCCGGGCGAGCAGCGCGTCGGACTCCTTCGGGCCCCACGTCCCCGCCGGGTACTGGGAGAGGGGCACGCCGTCCTCGCTCCATGCCTCGAGGAACGGGTCCACGATCTGCCAGGCCCGCTCGACCTCGTCGGTCCGGATGAACAGTGTGGCGTCGCCCATCATGACGTCGTGGAGGAGGCGCTCGTATCCACCGGCGGTGGTGCCCGGGAAGGCCTCTGAGTAGCTGAAGTTCATGTCCACCGAGCGCAGGCGGAACGCTTCGCCGGGGACCTTGGCCCCGAAGAGCAGGCAGATCCCCTCGTCGGGTTGGATGCGCAATTGCAGCATGTTGGGACGCAGGTCACGGGTCAGCTTGCTCCCGAAGGCGAGATGCGGGACCCGCTGGAACTGCAAGATGACCTCGGTGGCGCGTGTGGGGAGGCGCTTGCCGGTCCGGATGTAGACGGGGACCCCGGCCCAGCGCCAGTTGTCCACGGCCAGGCGCAGGGCCACGAAGGTCTCGGTGCGGCTCCTGGGGTCGACGCCTTCCTCCTGGCGATAGCCGATGACGGGGTCACCGTTGATGGTCCCCGCCGCGTACTGCCCCCGCACCGAGTCGATGACCGCCTCGTCGACGTCGGGGATCATGACCGCCCGCAGGACCTTGACCTTCTCGTCTCGGATCCCCTGGGCGTCGACGGTGGCCGGGGGTTCCATGAGGGTGAGCGCCAGCACCTGCATGACGTGGTTCTGGACGATGTCGCGCAGGGCCCCGGCCGTCTCGTAGAAGCCGCCCCGGTGCTCGACTCCCAGCTCCTCGGCCACGGTGATCTGGATGTGGTCCACGTAGCGTCGGTTCCAGATGGGCTCGAAGATGGCGTTGCCGAAACGCAGCGCCAGCACGTTCTGCACCGTCTCCTTGCCGAGGTAGTGGTCGATGCGGAAGATCTGGTCCTCGTCGAAGGCGGCGTGCATGGCGGCGTCGAGTGCCCGGGCGCTGTCGAGGTCGCGCCCGAAGGGCTTCTCCACCACGATGCGGGCGAACGTCCCGCCTTGGCCGGGGGCGTTGCAGCCGTGCTGGGCGAGAGCGGTGGCGACGGCGCCGAACATCGAGGGGATGGTGGCCAGGTAGTAGACGCGGTTCCCGGCCGTCCCATAGGTCTTGTCGGCCTCGGTGAGGACGTCTCTGAGCTTGTCGAACGTCGGCTTCTCGGCGTACTCGCCCGACACGTAGCGAAAGCGCTTGACGACTTCGTGCCATGCGGGGCCGGCGAAGGGAACGGCGCCGATGGCCGCCTGGCGGAACTGGTCGTCGCTCCACGCCGTGCGCGCCACCCCCACCACGGTGAACCCGTCGGGGAGGGCTCCGTGCTCGGCCAGGGCGGCGATGGCCGGCAGGAGCTTGCGCGACGCCAGGTCACCGGAGGCACCGAACACCACCAGGGCCAGGGGTGGCGGGGGGTTGACCTCGTCGAGGGCGTGGACGGCTGCGGGAACCGGCTCCTGCTCATCGATGTCGACGCCCTCGATCACCGCCGTGGTGTCGGGTGTCACGACGCCACCGCCGCGCCGGGCTTGCCGGCGGGCTCGCTCACCACCATGCCGATCTTCATGGGCGCCCTTTCGCGGTCGTGTCTGTGTGGTCGGGGCGACAGCTGCGGGCGTCGTCGACCACGGGTGTCCTCAGGCGCCGGCGGACAAGGCGTTGGCCTTGTCGGAGAGCACCTGGATCAGCTCGTCGAACGACTTGGTGAAGCTGGCCACCCCTTCGTCCTCGAGGGTGTGGCCCACGTCGGCCATGTCCACCCCGGCCGCCTCGACGCGCTCGAGGGCGCCCGCGGCGCCGGCCGGGTCGGCGTCAACGGTGCGGGCCACGGTCCCGTGGTCGAGGAAGGCGGCGATGGTCTCGTCGGGCATGGTGTTCACGGTGTCGGGCCCGATGAGGGTGTCCACGTAGGCGAGGTCGGGGTAGGCCGGGTTCTTGGTCGACGTCGACGCCCACAACGGCCGTTGCACCTTGGCCCCCCGGGCGGCGAGCGCCTGCCAGCGCGGCCCCGTGAAGCGTTGGGCGAACAACGCGTAGGCCTGGCGCGCCTGGGCGACGGCGGCGGTGCCCCGCAGGGCCAGGATCTCCGGGGCGCGCCCGGGGTCGGCCTGCGCGGCCAGGGTCTCGAGGCGCCGGTCCACCTCGGTGTCCACCCGGCTCACGAAGAACGATGCCACGCTGCGCACGGCCGAGAGGTCGGTGGTCCCCGATGCCAGCAGGTCCTCGAGCCCGCCGATGTACGCCTCGATCACCTCGGCGTAGCGCTCCAGGCTGAAGAGCAAGGTGATGTTGATGCTGCGCCCCTGCGCCAGCATGGCTCGGATGGCGGGCACCCCTTGGGCGGTGGCGGGGATCTTCACGAACAGGTTGGGCTCGGCGATGAGCTCGTGGAAGTGCCGCGCCGCGCTGATGGTGCCGTCGGTATCGTGCGCCAGGCTGGGCGCCACCTCCAGGGACACGAAGCCGTCGACACCGTCGGAGCCGTCGTACACCGGGCGCAGCACGGCGAGGGCATCGCGGATGTCGGTGATGACGAGCTCCCAGTAGGCCTCTTCGATGGTGTGCGACGCCAGGAGGCCGCGGAATTGCTCGTCGTAGTCGTCACCGCTCTCGATGGCCTTGGCGAAGATGGTGGGGTTCGACGTCACCCCGCGGATGCCTTCGCCCACGAGCTCGGCCAGCCGCCCGCCGCGCAGGTAGTCGCGGCGGAGATTGTCGAGCCACGGGCTCTGGCCCTGCTGCCCGTACAGGTCGTGCAGCTTGGTCATGGTGCTCCCTTCTGGCCGCCCGGCGCGCCCAACGCGCGCCACCGGCTGTCCGTTCGTGTCAGCCCGACCGGCCCGGCCCGGCCCGGGCCAGCAGCGCCCGGGCGCGCGCCACCACGTTCTCGGGGGTGTAGCCGAAGTGCTCGAGCACCACGGCGCCGGGGGCCGACGCCCCGAAATGGTCGATGGCAACCACGTCGTCGGCATAGCGCTCCCAGCCGAACGAGGCGGCCGCCTCGACGGCGAGACGGGGGACGTTCGGAGGAATGGTCTGGTGACGATAGGGCTCGGGCTGCGCCCCGAAGAGGTCCCACGACGGCAGGGACACCACCCGGGCCCGCACCGGTGCCAGGAGGCGGGCGGCTTCGACGCACAGGGCGACCTCCGAGCCCGTCCCGATGAGGACGATGTCGGGGGAGGCGTCTCCGTCGGCGTGCACGAGCACGTAGCCGCCCCGGGCGACGCCCTCGGCGGCTTCGGCCGTGTCTTCGAGGACGGGGACGGTCTGACGCGTCAGCACCAGGGCCGTGGGGCCGTCGCTGTCCACGGCGATGCGCCAGGCGTGGGCCGTCTCGTTGGCGTCGGCGGGACGGATGACGCGCAGGCCCGGGACGGCGCGCAGCGAGGCGAGCTGCTCGACGGGCTGATGGGTGGGGCCGTCCTCGCCCAGGCCCACCGAGTCGTGGGTCCACGAGTAGATGACATGGCTCTCCGACAGCGCGGCGAGGCGCACCGCCGGTCGCATGTAGTCGCTGAAGATGAAGAAGGTGCCCCCCACGGGGAGCACGCCGCCGTGACGCGCCATGCCGGTCATGGCGGCTCCCATGGCGTGCTCGCGGATCCCGTAGTGGATCTGGTCGCCCTCGGGATCCTGGGCCGACTGGTCGACGGTGTCGGCCAGCTTCACACCGGTGTTCCCGGTGAGGTCGGCGGCGCCCGCCACCAGGCCGGGGATCACGTCCTCGGTGGCGGTGATGCAGCGGTTGACCGCCACCCGCGTGGCCAGGGCGGTGCCGGCCTCGAACACGGGGAGCTTCTCGGACCAGCCCTCGAGGCCCCGGCCGCGCTGGCCGGCGTCCCACGCCGCTTTGTCCCCGTCCCAAGCGTCGAAACGGGCCTGCCAGGCGGCGCGCTGCGCCGCGCCGGTTCCCCGGCACCGCCGGTAGAGCTCGACCACCTCGTCGGGGACCCAGAACTGCTTGTCGGGGGGAAGGCCGAGGATGGCCTTGGTCTCGCGTATCTCCTCCTCGCCCAGCGGGGTCCCGTGGGCGTCGGCGGTGTCGGTCTTGTGGGGCGAGGGCCAGCCGATATGGCTGCGCAGCAGGATCATCGACGGCTTGTCCTCGACGGCCATGGCCCGGCGGAGGGCCGCCTCGAGGACGTCGGTGTCGTTGGCCACCTCGCCGATGTTGTCGGTGTGCCAGCCGTAGGCGTCGAAGCGCTCGGCCACGACGTCGTTGTAGGCGAGCTCGGTGGGCCCGTCGATGGTGATGTGGTTGTCGTCGTAGATGTAGACGAGCCGACCCAGCCCGAGGTGGCCGGCCAGTGAGGCGGCCTCGTGGCTGATCCCCTCCATCAGGTCCCCGTCACCACAGATGACGAAGGTGTGGTGGTCGACGAGGTCGGGCCCGAAACGCGCCCGCAGCCAGCGCTCGGCGATGCCCATGCCGACTCCGTTGCCGAACCCCTGTCCGAGCGGTCCCGTGGTGACCTCGACCCCTTCGGTCAGATGCACCTCGGGGTGCCCGGGCGTCTTGCTGCCCCACTGGCGGAACTGCTTGATGTCGTCGAGGGTGAGCCCGTAGCCGGTCAGGAACAGAAAGGAGTACAGAAGGATGCAGGCGTGGCCGTTGGAGAGGACGAAGCGGTCGCGGTCGGGCCAGTGCGGGTCGTCGGGATCGTGGCGCATGATCCGGGTGAACAGCACGTGGGCCAACGGCGCCAGGGCCATGGCTGTGCCCGGGTGTCCCGAGTCGGCTTTCTGGGGGGCGTCCATGGCCAGGCCCCGCACGACGTTGATCCCGAGCTGTTCGAGCTCCGCTTCGGTCACGGTGAGAACCGTACCCTCTCGTTCGGGCGGGCCAACCCGGCTTTTACCGAGCCCGGTGCCCGGTGCCGGGGGCGCTCGGTCGGTGTCGCTCCCGCAGCAGGGCCACCGACGCGGTGAACCCGTGGAGGAAGTTCCGACCTCCCACGGGGCCGATCTCCCCGGCGGCGAAGAACCCCGCCATCGGCACCGCGCCGAGGTGCTCGGTGAGCACCCGGACGTCGTGGTGCGCCTCGCCGAAGAGCCGGGTGCCCCGGCCGTTGCACGAGAAGACGAGGGCGGCGTCGGCCTGCTCGGCTCCGAGCAGCGCGTGGAGGTCTTCGTCGGCGGTGGCTGCATCGCGGAGATGGAATTGGACGATGGTGCCCACGCCGATGGGGTCGCCCACGCCGATGGCGCCCGTGGCGCGATCGGCGCCCGCCACGTTGCGCACCAGGAAGTCGCCGCGGTCGAAGTGCTCCTTGTGCTCGTTGATCACCCGCCCGAGGTGCAGGCCTCCGGTCTCTAACAGGACCATCTCCGGTTCGCTCAAGGCGTTGCGGGCCTGGGTGAGCACCTGCTCCAAGGCCGGGCGCCCGGCCAGCTCGAGGAGGAGGTTGTGCTCGGCCCTGGTCACCACGAGGGGGTCGCCGAAGGGCCGGCACCCCTGGGACACGAGGGTGGACAGTTCGGCCCCCGGGCCCAGCAGGGCGCCCACGGCCCCCCCGGTCTGGACGCGGGTCCCCAGGGCGAGCCGGTTGCCCCCCGGACCGCGCGCCGCCGAGGCCAAGCCCCCCACGACCCGGAGTCCGGGGTGGTTGGTGTCGACCCAGTCCAGAAAGGACTCGGCCGGGAAGCTGTAGGGGTCACCGACCAGGATGAGCGCTTCGGGGGAGAACGGGATCGACGCCGGCCAGCCCCGCAGGACCAGGCCATCGCCGGACTCCGAGGGCACGGCGTCGAGCGCCACGGGAACCAGGGGGCCGACGTGCCCGGCGAGGAGGGTGACCGCGGCGTCCTGTTCCACCTCGCGATGCGGTCCGAGCACGGACTCCGCCGCACATCCCACCGACACCAGGGGGTGCAGGACTTCTTCCACGCAGCGCATGACGTCTTCGAGCGCGCCGGCGTGGGGCGGGGTCACGAACACGGCGGCGAAGTCGGGCCGTTCCCCGATGCGCTCGAGCACGGCCCCGGTGACCTCACCGGCGGCGTGGGCGGTGAGGGGGTGCTCGCTCATGGCGGCCGCGAAGGGCATCGCGCCGACCCTATCGCCGGTCCCGTTCGCTCAGGGCGGCGGCCACGCCTCGACGCCGGCCACCCACACCGACGCCACGCGGGGGGTGCCGTCACCGGTGGGCTCGAGCGCCACCACGTCGGCGCGTCGCCCCGGCGCAATGGCGCCGCGATCGTCCAACCCGAGGAGCCGGGCCGGAGTGGCGCCGGCCGCCTCCAGCGCGTCGGGGAGGGAGACGGCGCATCGCCGCACGACGTTGGACACGGCGTCGTCCATGCGCAGGACCGAACCGGCCAGGGTGCCGTTTGGGAGGCGGGGGGGCGTCGGGCCCGGGGGTGCGGCCACGGAGTCGGTGACCAGGGCGACGCCCCGTGCGGATTTGCTGGTGAAGGCCAAGCGGACGAACACGGGGTGGCTGTGCACCAGGTCGGCGATGACCGACACCGACAGGCGCTCGTCGGTGAGGGCGGCCCCCACGAGCCCGGGGGCGCGCTGGTGCAGGGGCCCCATGGCGTTGCCCACGTGGGTGACGAGCCGGGCCCCGGCGTCGGCGCCTTCCAGGGCCGTCTCGGCCGTGCCCGCCGAATGGCCCAGTGCCACCACCACGCCCCGGTCGCTCAACTCGGCGATGGCGTCCAGGGCCCCGGGGAGCTCGGGTGCCAGAGTGACGATCTTTACCAGGCTCCCGAGGGAGGCCAGCCACGCCCCGTCGACCCGGGGACGCAGGAACTGGCGGCGATGGGCGCCGGGCACGGCCAGGAAGGGGCCCTCGAGATGCGCCCCGGCGATCTCCGGGCGCCCCCCGCCCGGCCGTCGTGCCGCGTCGGCGATGGCGGCCAGGGACGCTTCGAGCTCGTCCAAGGGCGCCGTCACGATGGTCGGGCACCACGTGGTCACGCCCTGGGCGAGCAGGGCGTGGTCGAGCTGGTCCCAGTCCGGC
The DNA here is from genome assembly GCA_963731665.1 of uncultured Acidimicrobiales bacterium. Lineage (GTDB taxonomy): Bacteria > Actinomycetota > Acidimicrobiia > Acidimicrobiales > UBA8190 > Chersky-840. The sequence goes on from CAVSWP010000013.1 coordinate 254,171, forward strand.
GCCGTGGCGCCGGCGACGTCGACGGTGCCGATCCCGTTCACCTGGAGGTCCACGAAACCGGGGACGAGCACGGTGTCGGGAACCGGTCCGGTGGCGCCCCGGACGTCGGCGATCAGCCCCCCGTCGATCACGACCTCGGCGTCGGACACCGGCCCGGCCGGCGTCATGACCGTGGCCGCCCGCACGACGGTGGTGCTCGAGGGGCCGGCGGGCGCGGGATCAGGTCGCGGCGGAGGCACGAGGGTCGTACGGTACCGTCTGGCCGTGGCCGATCCCCGTGTCCAGGTGCCACCCAATTGCGACCTCACCCTCGGGATGGTGTGCGTCGACAAGTCTGAGCCGGGGACCACGGTGTGGCAGATGCCCGCCGACGAGCGCTTCACCAATCCGGTCGGGGTGCTCCAGGGCGGGTTCCTGGCGGCGTGCTGTGACTCGGCCATGGGGGCGGCCACGGTCACCTGGGCCCGGGACAGGAAGGTCTTCTCGGCCAACGCCGAGCTCAAGGTCAGCTTCCTGGCCCCGGTGCGCCCCGGCACCGTGCTCAGGTGTGCCTCTAGGGTCATCTCCGGGGGAAGCCGGGTGGCGTTCGTCGAGGCCGAGGTGACCGACGGCGAGGGGCGGCTGGTGGCCAAGGCCAGCTCGACGTACCTCCTCACCCCCCGGGAGTAGCCCTTGCAGCACCTCACCCGGGCGGGGGAGGATGGGCGCCCCGCGGAGGAGGGTCGGTGGCACGTGACGGTGGGCGGTCGGGACGGGGCGGCGGGCTGAGCGCCGCCGGCGGCGACTTCTTCCAGCTCGTCGTCGACTACGCCAAGCAGGAGACCCTCGGGCCCCTCAAGAGCCTGGGTCGGTTCGTGGCCTTCGGGGTGCTGGGGTCCCTGGCGCTCACGGTGGGGGCCGTGCTGCTCCTGCTGGCCGGGTTGCGGGCCCTGCAGACCGAGACCGGGACCTCGTTCACGGGCAACCTGAGCTGGCTGCCCTACCTCATCACGGCGGCGGTGGCCGTGGGCGTGATGGTGTTGGCGGCGTGGCGGATCACCAAGGGGCCGGCGGCCCGGGTCGACCGGACCAAGGACAAGAAGGGGAACTGAGATGGCGACGACGGCACGCATCAGCCGCGATGACCTGGAGGCCAAGCTCCGGGAGATGTCGGGCGGCTTGGACGAGACCGTCGAGGCGGCCCGTCCCAAGCTGATCAGCTCGGCCGTGGCCGGGGTCATCCTGGTGGTGCTGGTCGCCTACCTTCTCGGCCGCCGGCGCGGCCGGGCCCGCTCGGCCATCGTCGAGATCCGGAAGGTCTGAGCGCGCCCGTGGACCGGCTCCTGGGCATCTTGGTGTCGCACGCGGCGCGCCGAGGGCGCGCCGGGGAGCCGATCTGGCTGGCGGTGGCGGCCGCGGCGTGGCTGGTGCGGCGGACGTTGAAGAGCAAGGGGGATGTCGCCTGGAGCGGGCGCGTCAACCCCGGCCAACGACTCGTGATCGCCGTGGGGGAGCCCGGCGCGCCCGGACCGCTGTCCACCGGCGGGGAGTGACGTCTCTCGAGGACGCGGCCCGGGGCCAGCTGTCGGCCGGGGAGCGCGTGTTGCTGGTCGACCCCAAACAGCGGCGCTACCTGGTCACCTTGCACCCGGGCGCCTCGTTTCACACCCACTCCGGCATCGTGGCCCACGACGACGTGATCGGACGGCCCGAGGGGTCGACGGTGAGCGCCTCGACCGGCCGGCGGTTCGTGGCGCTGCGGCCCACCCTGGCCGACGTGGTGTTGAAGATGCCCCGGGGCGCCCAGGTGATCTACCCCAAGGACCTCGGGGCCATCCTCATGGGGGCCGACATCGGGCCCGGCATGCGGGTGCTCGAGGCAGGCGTGGGATCGGGCGCACTGTCCATGGCCCTGTTGCGAGCGGGGGCCGACGTGGTGGGTTACGAGGTGCGCCCCGACTTCGCCGCCGGGGCGCGCGCCAACGTGACGGCGTGGTGCGGCCCGGAGGCGACGTACCGGGTCGAAGAGCGCGACGTGTACCAGGGGATCGAGGAGCGAGGGCTCGACCGGGTGGTGCTGGACTTGCCCGAGCCGTGGAGGGCACTGGGCCCGATCTCCGAAGCGTTGCGACCGGGGGGGATCGTGCTGTGCTACCTGCCGTCGATCACCCAGGTGGCCACGTTGCGCGCCGCGTTGGCGGCCGGCGCGTTCGGGATGGCGGAGACCTCGGAGGTGCTGCGCCGCACGTGGCACGTGGAGGAGCGCTCGGTGCGCCCCGACCATCGCATGGTGGCCCACACGGGGTTCATCACGACGGCGAGACTGCTGGTGGCCCCGACCGAGCCGTGAGCCGTCAGCCCTGCTCGATGAAGATGCACTCCCCGGGGCACTCCTCGGCGGCCTCGGTGACGGCGTCCTCGAGATCGGAGGGCACGAGGGCCAGGCCGGCCGAGCCGCCGGGCTCGTTCTTGACCTGGTCGCCGTCTTTGACGTAGGCCAGTCCGTCGTCGAGCAGGGTGAAGACGGCCGGCGCGATCTCCTCGCACAGGCCATCGCCGGTGCACAGATCCTGGTCGATCCAGACCTTCATGGGCTCGCTTTCGTCTTTCCTGCGTCACTGCGTGGGCGCATTCGGAAGGTAACGACGCCCCGTTCGGGGTGTCAACTGACCCGACCCCCCGGCACGACCGAGAGCGCCCCGACCCGCCGGGTTGACCCCTTGCCACTCGGACCTCGAGTCTACCGGGGCCCCGGTCCGTACCCCGTCCACCGGAGTCCCGAATTGCCACCAGGGCCGGTGTATGGTCCCAACAGGCGCCCGGACAAGCCCAGGAGGTGGTTCCAACGGCCGAGCCGGAAGAGGAACGACAGCTGGCGCTGCGCGAAGAGCTGGACCGATTGCGCGACCGGAGCCGCCAGGCCGAGGAAGAGGTGTCCGTCCTGCGTCGGCGCCTGTCGGAGGGACCGGGCCGGGTGCAGTCGCTCGAGGAGCGGCTCCTCGAGACCAAGGGCCAGTTGGCCCAGGCGGTGTCGCAGAACGAGAAGCTGACCTACACGCTGCAGCAGGCCAAGGAGCACATCGCCGCGCTGCGCGAAGAAGTCGACAAGCTGACGCAGCCCCCCAGTGCCTACGGGACGTTCCTGCACGCCAACGAGGACGGGTCCGTCGACGTGTTCTCCGGGGGGCGCAAGATGCGGGTGGCCGTGCACCCCGAGATCGACGGGGTCGACCTGCGCCGGGGACAGGAGGTCGTCCTCAACGAGTCGCTCAACGTGATCCTGGCGCGCGAGGGCGAGGACTCCGGCGAGGTGGTCACGCTCAAGGAGCTGCTCGACGACGGCCGGCGGGCCATCGTGTACGCCCGGGCCGACGAGGAGCGCGTGGTCGAGCTGTCGCATGACCTGCTGGGCGTGCACCTGCGGGCCGGCGATGCCGTGCTCATGGAGACCCGGTCCCAGCTGCTGGTGGAGAAGCTGCCCCGGCCCGAGGTCGAAGAGCTCGTGCTCGAGGAGGTGCCCGACGTCACCTACGCAGACGTGGGCGGCCTCGACAGCCAGATCGAAGCCATCACCGACGCCGTGGAGCTTCCCTATCTGCACCGGGCCCTGTTCAACGAGTACAAGCTGCCCGCGCCCAAGGGCATCCTGCTGTACGGGCCCCCGGGATGCGGCAAGACGCTCATCGCCAAGGCGGTGGCCAACTCGCTGGCCAAGAAGGTGGCGCAGGTCACCGGCAACGCCAACATCCGGAGCTACTTCTTGAACATCAAGGGCCCCGAGCTGCTGAACAAGTACGTGGGGGAGACCGAGCGCCAGATCCGGCTGGTGTTCCAACGGGCCCGGGAGAAGGCCGAAGAGGGAGTCCCGGTCATCGTCTTCTTCGACGAGATGGACTCGTTGTTCCGCACCCGGGGCACGGGGATCAGCTCCGACATCGAGTCGACCATCGTGCCCCAGCTCCTGGCGGAGATCGACGGCGTGGAGACGTTGCGCGACGTGATCGTGATCGGTGCCTCGAACCGCGAGGACCTCATCGACCCCGCCATCCTGCGCCCCGGGCGCCTGGACGTGAAGATCAAGATCGAGCGCCCCAACGAAGAGGCCGCCTCCCAGATCTTCGCCCGCTACCTCACCGCCGATCTCCCCATCGACGCCAAGGAGGTCGAACGCCTCGGGGGAGGTGACGCCGCCAAGTCGGTGCAGGCCATGATCGAGGACACGGTGTCGGAGATGTACCGGGCCGACGACGAGAACAAATTCCTCGAGGTGACCTACCAGGGCGGCGACAAGGAGGTGCTGTACTACCGGGACTTCGCGTCGGGAGCGATGATCGAGAACATCGTGCGGCGGGCCAAGAAGCTGGCCATCAAACGGGCCATCGCCGGCGAGGGCCGGGGGGTTCGCACCACCGACCTGTTGGAGTCGATCCGCCGGGAGTACAAGGAGAACGAGGACCTGCCCAACACCACCAACCCCGACGACTGGGCCCGGATCTCGGGGAAGAAGGGCGAGCGCATCGTGTACGTGCGCACCCTCCTGGCCGACACCGAGGAGACCCGGGGCGGCCGGTCCATCGAGCGGGTAGGTACCGGCCAGTACCTGTGAGCCGAGCGGGTGGTTGTCCGGCCCCAGGTGGTCGCGCCGCCCCAGCCGCCACGCACTAGGGTCGGTTTCGTGGCCGTCACGAAGGTTTGCGGGATCGAGACGGAGTACGGAATTCACCACGTCGGTGGCGACGGCAACCCCGTGGCGTCGTCCTCGCTGCTCGTGAACGCATACGTGGCCGACCTGGCGCGCGCCGGGTGGGACTTCGAGGACGAGTCACCGGGCAACGACGCCCGCGGCTTCGCCCGTGAGGGGGCGCTGCCCCCCGAGATCGAGACCCATCTGGTCAACGCCGTGCTCACCAACGGGGCCCGGTACTACGTCGACCACGCCCACCCCGAGTTCTCCACGCCCGAGTGCGCCGATGCCCTCGAGGTGGTGCTCTACGACAAGGCGGGGGAGGAGGTCCTGCGGCGCTCGATGGCGGCCGTGGCCCGGACGCTCCCCGAGGGCCAGTCGATCGTGGTGTACAAGAACAACTCCGACGGCAAGGGCAACTCCTACGGCACGCATGAGAACTACCTCATGGACCGCGCCATTCCCTTTGCGCGCATCGCCCATCTCATCACGCCGCACTTCGTCACCCGCCAGATCTTCGCCGGGGCGGGCAAGGTGGGGAGCGAGACGGCGGGCAACGCCGGGCGCGACGTCACCTTCCAGCTGTCGCAGCGAGCCGAGTTCTTCGAAGAGGAGATCGGGCTCGAGACCACCTTGAAGCGCCCCATCGTGAACACCCGGGACGAGCCCCACGCCGACCCCCAGCGGTACCGTCGCCTGCACGTGATCGTGGGGGACGCCAACCTGTGCGAGGTGGCCACCTTCTTGAAGGTGGGGACCACCGCCCTGGTGCTGGCGCTCATCGAGGACGACGCTTTCGACGGGCGCGAGCTGACGTTGGCCAACCCCGTGAAGGCCATCCGCCAGGTGTCGCTCGACCTGACCCTGGCGGCGCCCTTGGACCTCGCCGACGGACGCAGTGCCACCGCGCTGGCGCTGCAATGGGAGTTGTTCGGCCTGGCCCGCAAGTACGCCGAGGACCGCGGCTTGGCCTGCCTGGGCGACGAGTCCGTCGGCCAGGAGGTGCTCCAGCGCTGGGAGGACGTGCTGCACGGCCTCGAGACCGACCCCAGCGTGGTCGCCGACCGGGTGGACTGGGCCGCCAAGCTCGGGTTGCTCGAGGCGTATCGCGACCGCCACGGGCTCGACTGGGACGACCACCGGTTGGCGGCGGTGGACCTCCAGTACCACGACCTGCGCCCCCAGCGGTCGCTGTTCGCCCGCCTCGACACCGAGCACCTGGTGGACGACAAGGACGTGCTCGACGCCGTGACCGAGCCCCCCCGGCGCACCCGGGCCTACTTCCGGGGCCAGTGCCTGAAACGGTGGGCGTCGTCGGTGGCCAGTGCCAACTGGGATTCCTTGGTGTTCGACCTGGGTACCGATCCCCTGCGGCGCGTCCCTATGATGGACCCGCTACGTGGAACGGCGGAATTCGTCGAGGAGCTCCTGGATGGAAGCTCGTCACCGGCGGAGCTGTTGGCACGGTTGAGCGCCTAGGAGTGGGTTGATGGCAGAGCAAGAGAAGAAGCGTCGGCCGGCGGCGGCGACGCGCGACGAGCAGGCCACCGAGGAGACCGAGGCCTCGGCGCCGTCGCCTCAGGGCGAGAAGCTCAAGGCCGAGCTCGACGACCTGCTCGACGAGATCGACGAGGTCCTCGAGGAGAACGCCGAGGAGTTCGTGCGCAACTACGTGCAGAAGGGCGGGGAGTAGCCGGGTGGGTCTGCCGCTCTTTCCTCCCGGGGAGGACCCCGGGCCCAGCTTCGCCGCACTGATCCGCCTGAGCGCCCCGACCCGAGCGCTGCCGGTGTCGCCCGACGCCGGCAGCGGCGCCGTCCCCGCCGTGGCCCACGGCACCACCGTGGTGGCGCTGCGCTACGGGCTGGGTGTGGTGATGGCAGGAGACCGGCGCGCCACCGAGGGCAACGTCATCGCCCACCGGGCCATGGAGAAGGTGTTCCCCGCCGACCGCCATTCGGCGGTGGCCATCGCCGGCGCGGCGGGGCCCGCCGTCGAGATGGTCAAGCTCTTCCAGACCCAGCTCGAGCACTACGAGAAGGTGGAGGGGGTGGCGCTGAGCCTCGAGGGCAAGGCCAACCAGCTGGGCCAGATGGTGCGCGAGCATCTCCCCATGGCCATGCAGGGATTGGTGGTGGTGCCCCTGTTCGCCGGGTACGACCTGCGTCTGGGCGAGGGGCGCATCTTCACCTACGACGTCACCGGCGGGCACTTCGAGGAAGCCGACTTCGCGTCGACGGGGTCCGGGGGCCGAGACGCCCGCACCACGATCAAGCTCGGCTGGCGCGTCGACCTGGGCCGCGACGAGGCCATCGAGCTGGCCGTGCGGGCCCTGTACGAGGCGGCCGACGAGGACTCCGCCACCGGCGGTCCCGACCTGGTGCGGGGGATCTTCCCCGTGGTGGCCACGGTGACGGCCGAGGGCTATGCACGCGTCCCGGACACCGAGGTGGCCGAGAGCTTCACGGCGCTGGTGCAACGACGCAGCGTCGGCGGCGCGATCGGGGGTGGCGGGCCATGACCATGCCCTTCTACGTGGCGCCCGAGCAGGTCATGAAGGACCGTGCCGAGTACGCCCAGAAGGGCATCGCCCGGGGACGGTCGCTGGTGGCGTGCGTATACGACGACGGGATCCTGGTGGTCGCCGAGAACCCGTCCCGGTCGCTGCACAAGGTGAGTGAGATCTACGACCGGATCGCCTTCGCCGGGGTGGGCAAGTACAACGAGTTCGACCAGCTGCGGGTGGCCGGGGTCCGCCACGCCGACACCAAGGGCTTCGCCTTCAGCCGCGAGGACGTCGACGCCCGGTCGCTGGCGAATCTCTACGCCCAGTTCCTGGGCCAGGTGTTCACCCACGAGATGAAGCCCCTCGAGGTCGAGATCCTGGTGGCCGAGCTCGGGGCCGACGGCCAGCCGGACCAGCTGTATCACATCGCCTATGAGGGCACGATCACCGACGAGGACCGCTTCGCCGTGCTCGGCGGGGAGACCGAGTCCATCTCCGACCGGGTGGCGGAGTCGTTCCAAGCCGGATGGGACCTCGACACCGCCCTGCGGGGGACGGTGGGCGCCCTGGCCGGGCCCGAGCGGACCCTCGAGCCCGGTGATCTCGAGGTGGCGGTGCTGTCGCGGGCCAACGGTCGTCGGGCCTTTCGCCGGCTGGGGCCCGAAGAGTTGGCCGAGCGCCTCAGCGGGGGCGGCCGGCGGGCCTCGACCCGGGGCGCCAAAGCGGGGGGAGCCTCCTCCGAGGACACTGGGAGCGACGGGGGGCCACTGCGCTCGGAGTAGTCACAGCTCGCCGGTGAAGTCCTCGTCGACCCCGTCGAAGAGCGCCTCGACCTGGTCGGCGAGCAGGAGCTCGCGCGCTTCGCCGGCCTGGTCCACCACCACGAGGACCTCGACGGGTCCGGGGAAGGGATAGGGCCCCTCGCCGGGCCCCCGCAACTGGGTGAGGATGCCCTCGGCGCCGAGACGGGCCATCACCACGCGTGCCTCGAACATCGATCCGACCGTGGTCAGGTGCACCATCAGCGGCGTGGCCACCGGCAAAGGGTACCCGCGTGGCCCGGACTTGCCCGAGGAGGCGCCTGTCCACGCGGGCCCGGCACTACCGTGGGTCATGTGGACAGGCGGATCTTCGGGCTCGAGAACGAGTACGGCGTCACCTGTACGCTGCGCGGCCAACGCCGGCTGTCACCCGACGAGGTGGCCCGTTACCTTTTTCGGCGGGTGGTGAGCTGGGGTCGCTCGTCGAACGTCTTCCTCGAGAACGGTGCCCGGCTGTATCTCGACGTGGGGAGCCACCCCGAGTACGCCACGCCCGAATGCGATTCCATCACCGACCTGGTGGCGCACGACAAGGCGGGGGAGCGCATCCTCGACCACCTCGTGACCGGGGCCGAGGCGCGCCTGCGCGAGGAGGGCATCCGGGGCGTCATCTACCTGTTCAAGAACAACACCGACTCGGCCGGCAATTCCTACGGGTGCCACGAGAACTACCTGACCAGCCGGCGCGACGACTTCGTCCACTACACCGAGGTGCTCATCCCCTTCCTGGTGAGCCGGCAGATCTTCGCCGGGGCCGGCAAGGTCCTGCAGACGGCCCGGGGGGCGGTGTTCTGCCTGTCCCAGCGGGCCGAGCACATCTGGGAGGGGGTGTCCTCGGCCACCACCCGGAGCCGGCCGATCATCAACACCCGCGACGAGCCCCACGCCGACGCCGAGCGCTTCCGACGGCTGCACGTCATCGTGGGCGACTCCAACATGAGCGAGTACGCCACCTTCCTCAAGGTGGGGTCGACGAGCATCCTGTTGCGCATGCTCGAGGACCCGGGCACGGTCCTGCGCGACCTGACCCTGGAGAACCCGATCCGGGCCATCCGCGAGATCAGCCACGACCTCACGTGTCGCCGCAAGGTGCGCCTGGCCAACGGGCGAGAGGTGAGCGCGCTCGACATCCAGTCGGAGTACCTCAACCGGGCCCTGCGCTATCGCGACACCCACGGGTTGTCCCCGCAGGAAGATCGCGCCCTGGACATGTGGGAGCACTGTTTGAAGGCCCTCGAGTCCGATCCCCTCACTCTGGGACGCGAGTGCGACTGGGTGGCCAAGCATCAACTGATCGACGCCTACCGCGCCCGGCACGGGCTGCCGCTGGGCCACCCCAAGGTGGCACTGCTCGACCTGCAGTACCACGACGTCAACCGCAGCCGGGGGCTGTACTACCGGATGGAGGCCCGTGACCGGGTGGACCGCCTGGTGGACGACGCCGCGATCACCGAGGCCATGAACCGGCCCCCCCAGACCACCCGGGCGCGTCTGCGGGGCGAGTTCATCCGGCGCGCCAAGGAGCGCCGGCGCGACTTCACGGTGGACTGGGTGCACCTCAAGCTGAACGACCAGGCCCAGCGCACGGTGCTGCTGAAGGACCCTTTCCGGTCCCATGACGAGCGGGTCGAGAAGCTGATCGCCAGTCTCTAGCCGTGGCGGGACAATTAAGAGGTGCGGGTCAACTAGCCTCGTAAGTTCGTGGCCTCTGACCTGCCGGAACCGGCGTCATCTTCGAGCTCGCTCGACTCCCTGTGGCTTCGCGAAGCGGCCCCGGTGAGCTCGTGGACGGTGGCGGCCCCCTCGACGCCCACGGTGGGGGAGCCCGACAACCCGACAGCGCGCCCTGCAGACGACGGAGGCCCGTTCCGGTCCGTCCCCCCCCTGACCCGGCCGCCGGCCACCCACCGCACCCGCCGGGGGAGCCGGTGGATCGTGGAGTGGGCGGTCGTGCTGGTGGTGGCGATTCTCGTCGCCGTGGGCATCCGCACCTTCGTGGTCCAGACCTTCTTCATCCCGTCCGCCTCGATGGAGCCCACGCTCATGGTCGGCGACCGCATCCTGGTCGACAAGCTGAGCTACCACCTCCACGCCGTACACCGGGGCGACATCGTGGTGTTCGCCACGCCGCCGGGCGAGGACGCCGGGCCCAACGTGAAGGACCTGGTCAAGCGGGTCATCGGCCTGCCGGGTGAAACGATCTCGTCGGCGGGGGGCCAGGTCGTGATCAACGGCAAACCTCTCAACGAACCGTGGCTGGTCAAAGGCACCGTGACCACCGGGATCACCACCCAGATCATCCCTGCGGGCGAGTACTTCGTGATGGGGGACAACCGGTCGGACTCCCAAGACAGCCGCTTCTTCGGACCCATCCACCGCTCGCTCATCGTGGGCCGGGTGATCCTCAAGATCTGGCCCCTCACCTCGTTCCACATCTACTGATCGGCGCGGGGGCCGCCGGCAGTCGTCGGGAGGCGCGGGGTCGTAGACTTGCGCCGACATGCTGTCGCTCAGCCCGGCGAAACTGCTGGTCATCCTGGTCATCGCGCTGATCGTGCTGGGGCCCGAGAAGCTCCCGCAGGTGGCGCGCCAGATCGGCGCGCTGTGGCACGACTTTCGCCTGTGGCGGAGCCGGGTGGAAGAAGAGGTGCGGGGCACGTTCCCCGACCTGCCGCCCACCCACGAGCTGTCGCAGGCCGTGCGCTCGCCCCTGGCCTTCCTCGACCGGCTGGCCGACGAGCACGAGCGGACCCTGGAGACCGAGAAGACCGAAGCGCAAGCCCCCCCGGCCGGGGCGGGAGCCGACGGCCAGGGCCCCGCACCCCCGGACGCCGCCGGGGACGCCGCCGGGGCCAACGGGTCGGTGGCGCACAACGGATCGGCCGACGGTAACGGATCGGCCGACGGCAACGGGTCGGCACCGCGTCCGGCCGCCCGGGCGGGTGAGGGGGCCGGCACGGTGGTGCCCGGGGGACTTCCCGCCGCGCCCGACGACCCCAGCATGAACTGAGCCGAGGCCGCGGCCCGCGCCATGGCGACACGTCTGCGACTCCCGTTCCGCGGCCCGTCCACGCGGCCGACGGCCGATGCCATGACCCTCGGCGAGCACCTGGCCGAGCTGCGGCGACGGGTGGTCATCTCGGTGTTCGCCTTCGCGGTGGGAGCCGTGGTGGCCTTCATCGTGTACGGCCACATCCTGCACTTCCTCCAAGCACCGTACTGCCGGGTGGCGGGGGCGCGGCACTGTCAGCTCTATGTGACCGCGCCCCTCGACGGGCTGTCCTTGCGCATCAAGTTGTCGACCTACGGGGGCTTGTTCCTGGCCTCGCCGGTGATCTTGTGGGAGCTGTGGCGCTTCATCACCCCGGGCCTGCACCGCAACGAGAAGCGCTACGCGGTGCCCTTCGTGTCGGCGTCCATCATCTTGTTCTGTTTCGGGGCGGTCCTGGCCTACGTGTCGTTCCCCCATGCGCTGAGCTTCTTGGGAAACGTCGGGGGACCGACGTTGCACCAGATCTACGACCCCAACAGTTACCTGGGATTGATCGTGGCCCTCATGACGGTGTTCGGGCTCACCTTCGAGTTCCCCGTGGTCCTGGTGTCACTCGAGTTGGTGGGGGTGTTGTCGCCGCGCAAGCTGTCGTCGTGGCGGCGATGGGCCATCGTGCTCATCGTGGTGTTCGCGGCGGTCATCACACCCAGCGGGGACCCGTTCTCGATGTTGGCGCTGGCGCTGCCCATGTATCTCTTCTACGAGGTGTCGATCGTCATCGGCAGGCTGCTGCGCCGTTGAGAGGCCCCGCCCGGTGACCGCCGGTCCCGGCGCCGACGCCGCGCTGCGGGTGGGGGTGACGTCCCGGCTCGGGTTCCCGCTCGACGCCTTCCAGGAGGCCGCCTTCGACGCCCTCGACGAGGGGCGCTCGGTGCTGGTGTCGGCGCCCACGGGCTCGGGCAAGACGGTGGTCGCCGACTACGGCGTGGCCCGGGCCCGGGCCCAGGGACGACGGGCGTTCTACACCACACCGCTCAAGGCCCTGTCCAACCAGAAGTTCGCCGAGCTGGTGGAGGTGTACGGGGCGGGCGAGGTGGGGCTGCTCACCGGGGACGTGTCGCACCAGCCCGACGCTGCCGTCGTGGTCATGACGACCGAGGTGCTGCGCAACATGCTCTTCGCCCGCTCGCCGCAGTTGGCGGGCCTGGGCCTGGTGGTGCTCGACGAGGTGCACTACCTCCAAGACCCCTACCGGGGGTCGGTGTGGGAGGAGGTGATCATCCTCACTCCTCCCGAGGTGGTGTTCGTGTGCCTTTCGGCCACGGTGTCCAACGCCGAGGAATTCGGCGCCTGGCTGGGCACGGTGCGGGGGCCCACCGAGGTCGTGGTGGAACGACACCGTCCCGTGGAGCTGCGCCATCATGTGGCCGTCGCCGAGAAGGGGACGCGTCGCGTCGAGTTGGTGCCCTTGCTCGACGATGGCGCCGTGCACCCGAGGGCGCTCGCCCTCGACCAACGCCTGGCCCGCCTGGCCCGTCGTCCCGGCGGCGTGCGCCACTCACGCCTGACGAGCCCACGGCGCAGCGAGCTCATCGGCGCCCTCGACGACGCGTCGATGCTGCCGGCGATCGTGTTCATCTTCTCCCGGGCCGCGTGTGACGACGCCGTCTCGCAATGCCTGTCGGACGGCATGCGCCTCACCACCTCCGAGGAGCGCGCCGAGATCCGACGACGCTGTGAGGAGCACACCGAGGGGCTCCCCGACGAAGAGCTGCGCGTCCTGGGCTACGGGCCGTGGGCGGCGGGCCTCGAAGCGGGCCTGGGATCGCACCACGCCGGGTTGATCCCCGCCTTCCGAGAAGCGGTGGAGGACTGCTTCTCCTCCAACTTGTTGCGGGTGGTGTTCGCCACCGAGACGCTGTCGCTGGGCATCAACATGCCGGCTCGCACGGTGGTGATCGAACGGCTCACCAAGATCCGGGAGCACGGGCGCAGCGGGCTGTCGTCGGGGGAGTACGCCCAGATGACGGGCCGGGCCGGGCGCCGGGGCCTCGACGTCCTGGGCCACGCCGTGGTGGTGTGGTCCCCGGTGGTGTCGGTGTCCGCCGTCGTGGCCCTGGCCACCTCGGCCCCGCCCGATCTCCGCTCGTCGTTCCGCTCGACCTACAACCTGGCGGTCAACCTGGTGCGCCGGTACCGCGCCGATCAGGTCCACTACATCCTGGACCGCTCCTTCGCCCAGTTCCTCGACACCCGGCACCACCACGCGTTGTCGCAACGCCTCGACCGGGCCCTGGCGCTGCTCGAGCAGATGGGGTACGTCGACCGCTCGGCGTGGAGGCTCACCGCCCGCGGCGCTATCCTGGCGGGGATCTACCACGAGTGCGATCTCCTCGTGGCCGAGGCGCTCGCCCAAGGCGTCTTCGACGGGCTCGACGCGCCCGAGCTGGCGGCGGTGGTGTCGGCGTGCACGTTCGAGACCCGGCCGGGACGGGCGCCGAGCGCGTCACAGCCCCCGAGGGCGGTGCGCCCCCGACTGGCGAAGTTGGCGGACATCGCCGAGGGCCTGCGGGCCGAGGAACACGACGCCCGTCTGGCCACCACCCGCGCCCCCGACGACGGGTTCGCCGATGTGGCCTGGCGGTGGGCGCGTGGACAGCGGTTGGAGCACGTCCTGGAGCGAGCCGAGCTCGCCCCCGGGGACTTCGTGCGCAACGTCAAGCAGTTGATCGACCTGCTGCGCCAGCTCGCCGTGGTGGGCGAGCCCGGGACCGCCGCGTCGGCCCGTCAGGCCGCCGAGTCGCTGCAGCGCGGCGTGGTGGCCGCCTCGGCCGCTCCGACCCTGACCGGTGAGGACGATCCGGGGCCCGTCCCGGGAGTCCCGGCGGGCTCAGCGCCCCCGCCCGACGGGTCGCGGGGCAGGTAATGAGGGGTCCGCCACCCCGGCGTCAGGCCGGTCGTAGTGTTGCCGGGGCCATGTTCCCCTACGCCGAGGAGACGTTCACCGACGACGAGGTCGAGGTCCTCCGCCGGTACGTCACGAACGTCGAGGGGCCGGTATTTGCCCTGGTGAACCTGCCCGAAGTGGTGAAGGGGGCGTTGTTCGCCCGCTACTCCCGTTCGGCCAAGAGCCTGCGGCGGCTGTTCCTCGACGAGTTCGTGGGCGAGCTCGACGTGACCGGCGACGCCGGCGTCGACGCCACCGTCGGGTTGCGCCGGGCCGAGGAGCTCTACGACCGCGTCTTCCTGGAGTACGGCGACGACTCGGTCGCACAACTCGGCGGTGTACACCTGGCGTGCGAGCAGGCGTCGAACATGCTCACCAAGGTGCTCGAGTGGGGTCGGCTCATGGCCTATCTCGAGCAGTCCACGCGCTATGTGCCCTACGACAGCCGCCTCAGCACCGGCCACTACCGCTACCACCGCGACCCCGAGGTGCTCGAGTCGTCGGTCGGGGCGCGCTACGTGGGGGACATGGACCGCATGTTCGACGCCTACGGCTCGTTGCTGCCCGAGCTCCAGACCTGGCTGGCCAAGCGCTTTCCGCAAGGGGCCGGCGACTCCGACTTCGTGTACCGCCAGTCGATCCGCGCCAAAGCGCTCGACGCCCTGCGGGGACTGCTTCCTGCCGCCTCGCTGTCGAACGTGGGCGTGTACGGCACCGGGCAGTCCTACGAGATGTTGTTGTTGCGCATGCGCGCCCACCCGCTGCCCGAGGCTCGACGCTACGCCCAGCTCATGTTGGTGGAACTGCGCAAGGTCATCCCATCGTTCCTCCAGCGCGTCGACATCCCCGAGCGGGGCGGGGTGTGGACCGAGTACCTGGCGGAGACCTCGGCTCGGACCGAGGAGGTCGTGGCCCGCCTGTGGCCCGATGCCCATGACGGCCCGGACGAGCACGCCTCCGGTGTGCGGCTGGTGGACTGGGACCCCGAGGGCGAGGACAAGGTCATCGCGGCCATGTGCTACCCCCGGACGTCGTTCTCGGACCTCGAGGTGCTGCGCCGGGTCCGGGCGCTCGGGGCCGAGGACCGCCGGTCGATCATGGCGGCCTACGTGGGGGACCGGACCAACCGGCGCCATCGCCCGGGCCGGGCCTTCGAGCGCACCGGCTACCGGTTCGACGTGGTGTCGGACTACGGGGCCTTTCGCGACCTGCAGCGCCACCGCATGCTCACCATCGAGTGGCAGGACCTCGGTCCCGGGCTCGGCTACGAGATGCCCGACACCGTGGGGGAAGCGGGGTTCGCCGAACGGTACGCGCGGTCGATGGCGCGCTCAGCCGCCCTCTACGACGTCATGACACCTGTGTGCCCGGCGCAGGCGCCCTACGCCGTGGCCCTTGCCTTCCGCGTTCGCTACGCCATGCAGATGAACGCCCGCGAAGCCATGCACATGGTGGAGTTGCGCTCCGGGGAACAGGGCCACCCCGCGTACCGGGTGGTGGCGCAGGACATGCACCGGCTGATCGCCGAGCACGCCGGGCACCGGCTCATCGCCGAGGCCATGGCATTTGTGGACCACGGATCATACGACCTCGAGCGACTCGGATCCGAACGACGCGCCGAGGCTCGGCGCGAAGCGGTCGCCCCCATCTGACGACGCCACGTCGCGGGCCCCGCTCACGCGAGATGGAGAGAAAAGTCGTCATCGCCGTGACCAGGGGCGATGCGCAAAGTTCCTGGTGGGCGCGCAGAAGAACCGCTTGAGTCGTCGAGAGCGAGGGGCCTATTGTGCGGCCAGTCCCAGACGCCCCTACAGCTGTTCCGCCGGGTTCTCTCGGCCGAGCGGGTGGCGAGGGGGGGATTACTGTGAGAGGCGGAGCGTGGCCCGGGGGACCGAGTAGAGAACGTCCCCACCATTGTCCGGCGGGTGTCGCCGGATAGGTGAGGATGGCACCAAAGGTCCCCGGGCCCTGCCGCCCTGGCTCACAGGTCCCTCGACTTCCCCGGTGGCGTCGTCGCGATGGCCTGACAGAGCAATCGGAGCCGATATGCTCCCGCGGCGTCCGACGACCTAGAGGGCAGAAGTGGCCGACGACCTGGATGATGTGGCAGAACCCGAGGAGCTCGACACCGAGGAGCTGGAAGACCTCGCGGACGAAGAAATGCTCGAAGAGGTGCTCGACGAGGAGGACCTCGACGTAGCCCTCGTCGACGACGACGATGACGAGATCGTCGCCGACGTCGACCCCGTCGACGACGACGTGGACGACGTGGTCGTGGTCCCCGTGGCCACCGTCACCACGGCCGAAGAGGGCGAGGAGGACGAGGAGGAGGTCGACGACGAGGACGTCGAGGCCTCCCTGGACGAGATCCTGAAGGAACGCCTGGTCGTCGAGGAGGAAGAGACCGAGGACGAGGAGGTGGTCGAGCCCGACGACCGTGCCGAGGGGTCGGAGCGGGTCCTGCCCAAGCAGCCCGACGAGTTCGTGTGCAGCTCGTGTTTCCTGGTCAAACACTCCAGCCAGCTGGCCGATCCCGAAAAGGGGTTGTGCCGGGACTGCGTGTGAGAGCCTTCGTGATGCGATGCCAGGCCCGGGAGGGGGCGAGGTGACCGACAGCAAGTCCCCGGGGGACCGGTTGCTGGAGCTGGTGGTGTACGGCCCGGCCGGATTGGCGGTCACCGTGGCCGAGGAGTTCCCCAAGCTCGTGGAAAAGGGCCGCCACCGCGTCGAAGGCCAGGTGCACACGGCCCGACTCGTCGGCCAGTTCGCCGTCCAGATGGGCCGTCGCCAAATCGAGCAGTCCTTCGCGCACCTCGGCGGGAGCAGGGCCGCGCCCGCGGCCGCGCCGACCGCCGAGCACGTGGAGGCGGACCCGGTGCCCCCGGCCCCCGAGGCGGGCGCGCCGACGCCCCCACAGGTCCCGATCCCGCCCTTTGCCGACAGGCGCCGGCCGGTGGAGACGACATGGCAACGGCCGGCGTGGACGGCGGGGGAGGCCGGCAACGGCAGCGCATCGCCGTCGTCGCTCGCCATCCCCGGGTACGACAGCCTCTCCGCGTCGCAGGTGGTCCAGCGCCTGGAAGGGCTGTCGGCGTCGGAGCTCGAGGAGGTGCGCGCCCACGAGGCCGCGCACCGACAGCGCCGCACCATTCTCCACCGTGTGGAGCAGCTGCTCGCGGGCGCAGACGGCGCCCAGCCCTAACGGGCGACGGAACAGGATCGGGGCCGGCCCGTGGAGGGCACGCGGCCGGCGCGGCCTGACGACGCGGACCGGTGTGCCGAGCTGTGCCGGACGGCTCTCGACGAGGTGGCGACGGTCCGGGGAGGGTCGCTGCTGCTGCGCCGCGAGGCCGGCGCGCCGGCCCAGGCGCTGCTGCGGCCCGGCGGCCTGGCCGAGCTCCTGGTCGACCCCCGGCGCCGGGTGCTTGTGGGAACGGTGGACGACTCGGTGGTGGGCCTGGCGATGGGAACGGTCGAAGAGTCCGGTGACGCTTCTGTGGGGATCATCGACGGGTATTTCGTCGAGGTCGCCGCCCGTGGTGTGGGGGTGGGCCGGGCGCTGCTCGACGAGCTGGTGGTGTGGTTCACGAGCTCGGGGTGCGGGGGAGTGGACGTGAGCGCGCTGCCCGGGGATCGCGAGGCCAAGAGCCTGTTCGAGGCGTCGGGGTTCAAGGCGCGCCTCATCACCATGCACCGCACCCTGGAGTGAACGCGTCGGGCCACGACCTCTCCGGTGTGACGCCGGTGGTGGCCGTGGGGGGCGTCGCGGTCCGCGACGGCGCGTTGCTGCTGGTGGAGCGGGCCCACGACCCGCACGCCGGGCGCTGGAGCATCCCGGGGGGACACGTGGAGCCCGGGGAGAGCCTGACCGTGGCCGTCGAGCGCGAGGTGCGCGAGGAGACGGGACTGCGCGTGCGCTGTGGCGACCTGCTCGGTTGGGCCGAGCGCATGGGTGCCGGCTACCACTTCGTCATCCTCGACTTCATGGTGAGCGTGGCCGACGAGCCCGGCACCCTGCGGGCGGGGAGCGACGCCGCCGACGTGGCCTGGGTCCCGCTGTCCCAGGTGCCCGCCATGGCGCTGGTCGACGGCGTCGAAGACTTCCTGCGGGCCCACGGCGTCCTCGACTGACGCCGCCGGTCGGGCTCGGCGGCGGCGGGTGTCAGGCCCCGCGCGCCCGGACGGGGTCGGCCGGCGAGGGCCCGGCGGCGGGGGGATGGGGAGCCCGAGGAGCCGGGCCAACTCGGGAACGAGCCCTGCGGCCCGGCGGGCCGAGACGCGCAGGTCCTCGCCGGCGGGGTCGGGCAGGCCGGCCGGCTTGACGGTGCGGCGCACGGGCGAGTCCACCACCGCCTCGAGCAGGGCCTTCCACTCGGACTCGTCGAGGTCGGGGGCCATGGCGGTGCCGGCCGCCTCGGCCAGGCGGACAGCCATCTCGGCGGGGACACGGGCCGCCGGCTCGGGGGGTCGGGCCGAGACCCGCAGCGCGTCGGCGACCCGGCCGGCGTCGAGGGCGGTGACGATCCGGGCCAGCCACCCGTCGCGTAACGCCGTGACCCGGGTCTGCAGGGCGTCTCGGAGCGTTCCCACCATCTGGCGGCCTTCGTCGTCGAGCGTCACGGTGGAGGCCGACGCCACCACCGAGCGGACCTCGCGCAGCGGGGCGTCCTTGCCGGCGTTGCGCGCCGCCACGGCGCGGTCCTTCCAGGCGGCCAGGTTCATGCGGGGCAGGAGCTCCTCGGCCATGGTGAGCAGCGGGTCGGGTGACACCTCGGCCCGTCCCTCCGCCTTGGCGCGGGCGTTTTGCTCCTCGATGGCGTTGCGCACCGCCGGGATCCCGCCACGCAACAGCTGTTCGGCCACGGGAAGCTGTTCGGGGCGCAACTCGGCCAGCGCCGCGTTGCGGTGGGTGGACACCGTCTGCAGGCGCCGGGGGCGCTCGGAGCGTTCGGGGCGCGCCGGACGGGGGCCCGCCGCCACCCGATCGGAGCGCTCCGGTCGTTCACCGGACGCGCCGCGCTCGGGCCGAGGGGTGCGCGGCTCACGAGCGGGTCGGGACTCACGCCCCGGTCGGTCAGCCCGGGGCCCGCCGCGGTCGTCGCCGGCCGGGGTGCCCGGAGAACCGTTGCGCCGGGGGGCGGCCCCGCGACCGGGGGAGCTGCGCCGGGGACGATCGCCGCGGCCGTCCTCCTCGCGCCGGCGCCCACCGGGCACAAGGACCACCGACACGCCCCCGGGCGCGCTGTCGCGTCCCGAGCCGATGATCTCGATGCGGGCCGCCTTCTCGGTCCGGGTGGCGGCTTTGGGGGCCTGGACCGACGTCACCACGATGCCGTCGAGGTCGAACTCCGCTTCGGCCCGCACCACGTCACCGACCTTGACGCCCTCGGGAAGCAGGGTGCCCTCGAGCGTGCCGCGGGGCTGGCGGGCCCCCGGGGCGCGCCACGTCCAGGTCCCGTCGTCCTGACTACTGGTCAGCTCGATGTCGATGCGGCGCGTCATGGCGGTCGGACCACGCTACCGTCGGGCCGGCGACGGCGAGAACATGTCGCTCGGGAGCGCGGTCGTGCCCGTGTGCTGCGTTTCTGTGCAGGTTCTGAGAATACGGGCCGAACGCGCCCGCCGGGCACGGGCGTTCCCTAATCTGACAGGGCCGGGGGAGCGACCGAAGGGCCGTGTTCTCTCGGCGGGACAGGAGCGCCCCCGGTGGACGAGATGCGTCAGGACCATGCCGCCGACGACGCCGACGCCCCGCCTGCCCCGCCCCCGCCTCTGGGAGGCAGCTCGCCGTATCACGACACCGTGCCCGTCCCGACGGCACCGCTGCCACCCGGCGGTCCCGACGCTCCGGCGCCCCCGGTGTTCCCCGGGACAGCACCACCGGTCCCGCCCCCATCGCCGCTGCCCACCGCTCCGGTGTGGCGCGGGGTCGAGTCACCGCTGGTGCCGGGATGGCCTCCCGTCGGGTCCCCGCCGCCCCCGCCCTACGGGCCCACGACCCCAGAGCCATGGGCCGGGCCTGTGCCGCGCGCCGGCGGTGGCCGGCCGCGCGGCTTTCCCGGGTGGGTGGTGGTGGCGGTGGTGGCCGCGCTCATCGGCGGCGGCGCCGGGGCGGGGATCGCCGAGGCGATCGGCACGGGGAACACCACCGCCGCCGCGCCGCCGGTGAGAGTGGGGGAGGAGACGCCGGGGCCGGCCCTGGCCGGCGGCGCCCAGATCCCCACCATCGTCAAGAGCGTCCTCCCCGAGGTGGTGTCGATCGACGCCAAGGGCCCCGGGTCGAGCGCCGGTGGCGTGTTCGGGGGGCCGGTGGAGGACCAGGGGACCGGGATGATCATCAGCACCGCCGGCGAGGTGATCACCAACAACCACGTGATCTCGGGGGCCACCACCATCACCGTGACCCTCTACGGGGGCACCACGGCGTTGCCCGCCACCTTGGTGGGCGCCGACCCGTCGAGTGACACCGCCCTTCTCCGGATCAACTCCCCGCCCGCCAACCTCCAGCCGGTCACCTTCGGGGACTCGACCAAGCTCCAAGTGGGCGACGCCGTCATCGCCATCGGCAACGCCTTGGGCCTGTCGGCAGGGACGCCCACGGTGACCTCGGGCATCGTGTCGGCCACGGGGCGTACCGTGCAGGCCGGTGACACCGGGTCGGGGGCGGGCGAGACCCTCGAGAACCTGATCCAGACCGACGCGGCCATCAACTCGGGGAACTCGGGCGGTCCGCTGGTGGACTCGGCCGGCCAGGTGGTGGGGATGAACACCGCCGTGGCCTCGTCGAGTACCGGGAACGCGCCGGCACAGAACATCGGATTCGCCATCCCGTCCGAGTCCATCCAGGGACTGGTGGCCACCTTGCGCGCCGGCGGGACGGCGGGCAAGGCCAAGAGCTACCTGGGAGTGGAGGTCACCGACGAGACCCCGCAGGAGCAACAGGCCTACGGCCTGGTCCCGGCGTCGGGCGCGCTGGTGGTGTCGGTGGTCAGCGGTTCACCGGCAGACAGCGCCGGCATCCAGACCGGCGACGTCATCGTGAGCTTCAACGGCAAGGCGGTGACCTCGGCGCAGGGGCTCACCAACGACGTCCAAGGCACCGCGTCGGGCACCTCGGTTCAGCTGGGCCTGTACCGCGGCCAGCAGAAGATGACGGTCTCGGCCACGCTTGCCCTCGCCCCCGCCGGTTGACGTCGAGGGTTCTGCGGGGCCGATCAGCGCCCGGCCCGGCCGTCGACGAGCTCGCGCAGGATGTCCACGTGCCCGGCGTGGCGCGCCGTCTCTTCGACGAGGTGGACGAGCATCCAGCGCAGGGTGAGCCCGTGGCGTCCGAGGGCGAGGGTTCGTTCCAGGTCGGGACAGGCGGTGACGATCTCGTCGGTCTGCCGGCCCGCCACCGCGTACTCGTGGCGCACCGACTTCACCGTGTCGTCGGGCTCGAGCTCGAAGCCGTCGCCGCGCAGGACCACGTCGGAGCCGGCGAAGCGCCGTTGCGCCCAGTAGACCTCCACGAAGGCCAGGTGCTTCACGAGCCCGAGCAGGGTGGTGTCCGAGCTCACGAGCCGACGCCGGGCGTCATCCTCGGAGACGCCGTCGAGCTTGGCGTCGATGCTGGCGCGCAGGTAGCCGAGGAAGGCGAGCAGGGTTTCCTTCTCCCCCGAGACCAGAGCGGGCACGTTGTGATCCGCGCTCTGCTGGGGTGTCACGGCCCGGCCCCGACGAGCGAATCCTCGAATCCGGGCCCGCCCTCGGCTCCGACGCGGATGTACCACTCGGTGCCCCACACCGCCGCGAACGCCTCGGGCGGCATGCTGAGGAAGAACGAGGTGTCGCTGATCTGACTGGCGTGCGCCTCCATGGCGCGCCGTTTGCGGTCGAGGTAGCGGCTCACGTCCACGGCTGTGGTGATGCGCTCGGCGTGCACCCCCAGGGTGTCGAGCATGGCCCGTTGCTCGTCGGGCATGGAGAGCCCGAACTCGGCCGAGCGCGCCGCCAGGGACAACATGTAGTCCCGGTTCACGGTGGCCATGAACACACGCCCGGTTCCGGCCAGCTCGCCGGCCCGCAGCCCCACGCGGTGCACCTGGATGTGGTCGGGGTGGCCGTACCCGCCGTTCTCGTCGTAGGCCGCCAGGACCTCCGCGCCCTCCTCGTCGAGGAGGGCGGCCAGGCGGGTGGCGGCCTCGTCGACGTCGGCCCGCCAGAACGACGCCGGGTCGTCGTTGGTGTTCTCGCCCGCCATCCCCGAATCGCCGTACCCGAGGAAGACGTGGCGCGCCACTCCGAGGACCTCACACGCGGCGGCCAGCTCGACGGCGCGTCGCTCGGCCAGGCTCTCGCCGGGGCCGAGGAATCCGTCGGGAACCTCGCCCCGCTCCCCGCGCGTGGCGGTGACGAGCACGACGCGATGGCCGTCGGCGGCCATCCGGGCCATGGTCCCACCCGTCTGGATCGCCTCGTCGTCGGGATGGGCGTGGAAGAACACGGCGGTGGCCATCGCTCGGGGAGGCTAGGGCATCGGTGACCTGCTCGACACGGCGACGGTGGGGGAGGGGAGGCGGGCGTGGTGCCACGGCGGCCGGGCCAGCTCGGCTCAGCAGGTATTCGATGACCGGGCCCGACCGGTGTTGAAGGTCAGGGTGTTGACGCCACCGGGTTGCCACGAGGTCCCGAGGGAGTCGTCGTGGGCCATCTCGACCATGACACTGGGCGAACCGGTGGCGGTCTTCAGGTCGGGGCTGGTGAGGTTCCAAAAGGCACATGACGCCGTCACGATGAACGACACCGTCCTGATCGTGGAGGGCAGGTTCAACAGGACGGCCTCCTTGGCGTCGGCCAGCGAGGTGCCGATCCGGAGCACCTCGACGTACTGCGTGACGCGACCGTCGACCGGCATGACCTCGACGAACTGGGGCATGGGGCCCTGCGGGGTGGCCACGGTGGGCCCGTAGGCGCGCAGCCCGGCGTCGTCGCGATCCTCGTGGTGTGCGGCGTTCCAGGTCGCCAAGGTGGCGCCGAAACCGGTGAGTTCTGGCCCGGACGATCCACAGGCACTGACGAGCAATGCGATTGCCACGACGGCGGGTAAGTACGAGCGCCTCGCCATAGCCGGCCATCATGCCCGAAGCGGTGAGAGGACAAGGGCGCGTGCCCTCTCGGCTCGCAGAGTCACCCGAGCGCCCCGCCATACCTTTTCTGATATACCCTTCCCTCCCGGTCCTCAGATGGTGGGCGCGCAGCGCGGGATGGCATCGTGTGTCCGACCGCCTCCGTCGAGGTGGCGTAGTGACCGAGACGAGACGAGGAGCTTCGATGGCGAGGACCGTGACACTCACGACGGCGGACGGCGACATGGGTCTATACGACGTCGAACCGGAAGGGGAGGGGCGCGCCGCGGTCATCGTCGTCCAGGAGGCCTTCGGGGTGAACGGCCATATCGAGGACGTCACCCGCCGGGTGGCGGCGGCCGGGTATCGCGCCGTGGCCCCCCACCTCTTTCATAGAACCGGCGATCCCGTCATCGACTACGGCGACTACGAGAAGCTCATGCCCCACTTTTCGGGGCTCTCGGAGGCGGGGGTGCTCAACGACATCGATGCATCGATCGCCTACCTCGAGAAGGCGGGCTTCGCTCCGGCGCGCATCGGCATTGTGGGGTTCTGCATGGGCGGAACGGTGGCGTACCTGGCGGCGGTGCGCCGACCTCTCGGTGCCGCGGTGACCTTCTACGGCGCCGGCGTCACCGAAGGCCGCTTCGGGATGGGGTCGATGGTGGACCTGGCTGGTGCGCTCCAAGCGCCGTGGCTGGGCCTCTACGGGGACGAGGACGCTGGGATCCCGGTCGAACAGGTCGAAGCGCTGCGGGTTGCCCTCGGCTCCGCCAAAGTCGACACCGAAATCGTGCGGTACCCCGAAGCCGGACACGGATTTCACTGCGACATGCGTGGCGACTACCACGAGCCGTCGGCCGCCGACGCCTGGCGGCGCACCCTGGCGTGGTTCGAGAAGTACCTCGCCACGAGCTGACGGGACGCCAGCGCGGACAGGAGGTCTTTGGGCGAGGAGCCGGAACTCGGGGCGCGCTCAGCCGTGAGGAGAAAACCGAGTGGGACCGGCGAGGCGCGGACCTCGCTGTGAGAACCGACGCCTGCGCCTCGCCGTTGCCCTTCCAAAAGGTCGCCAGCGAGGTGTCTGGGGTGGTGGCCGCAGACACCGTACGCCCTCCAGGATGAGGTGTCCACGGCTAGGAGAGAATGAACCCTGAGGTGGAGCAACAGCCGTCGACAGGGTCGCGGGAGCACATCGGGGCCCCGGCTTCTCGTCGCCCGGGCCCGTCTGGGTGCGAGTCTCAGGTAAGGATAAACCGCCGATAATGTATCTTATGTAAAGTTCGGCCAGAGAGGGATGGCACGCCCAGGACAGGCAGGAATGGGGTCGTGAGCTGGCCCTCCCCCCGGGCCGGGGTCCTCAGGGCCTGGGGTTGAAGCCGAGCCCCGGGCTGGGCATCGGGTAGACGCGGCCCCCGGGGCCGCAGATGTCGTCGATGAGGCCGTACTCGAGGGCCTGGTCGGCATCGAGGAACCGTCCGGTGGCGAGGTCGTGTTCGATGGCATCCGGGGCCCGGTGCAGCGCCGGGGCCAGGCGTTCGCAGAAGCTCGTGAGCTGGGTCCGGTGATGGCCGGCCCAGGCGTCGAGGTCCCGGGCGGCGCCCGAGTGCTCGAAGACGGGCTCCGAGAGCCGGAAGCGGGCATGGGGCGTGGCCCGGCGACGGTGGGCGACGGCCAGAGGCCCGATGGCGGGCCCGACCGCCTGGCCGACGCAGGTGGCGGTGAGCTCCACCCCCAAGAGGTCGATCACGTCGATGAGGCACAAGGCGGCGTCGAGGGTGCCGCCGGGGCTGTCGATCTGGAGGTGGACGGGGTCGTCCCCCGTGGCGTCGAGGGTCATGAGCTCGGCGGCCAGGTGGCTGGCGGCCATGTCGTCGAGGGGTCCCCACAGAAACACCACGCGCTGCTCGAACAGCCGGTCTCGGACCGTCGGGCTCCGGTCGTCGGCGGGTGTCGGGGGGCGGGCCGTGCCGGGGCAGCTGGTCACCGGCCCCGCTCCCCCAGCCGCCAGTCGAGCTCCATACCGACGGCGGCTGCGTAGCGCTCCAGGGTTGACAGGCGGACGTCGGCCTCCCCGGCCTCGAGGCGCGCCACCGCCGACTGCGACGTTCCCATGCGGGCCGCGACTTCGGTCTGCGACAGTCCCAAGGACTGGCGCGTGCTCACCAGCTCGGCGCTCAGGTCCTTGCGTCGTTGTGCCATCTCCCGGAATCCGGGGAACACCGTTTCGTGGCGGCGCGCGGTCACCGGCCTCCTTGTCGTCGCACTCCGTCGGACCCGTGTCGACGTTCCATGTTACCTCGAATATGATATCTCAACAGTGTGGGTAAATATCCCTTGACTGCCGAAGTCCAGGTCAGTATACTAGGAATATGGCACCTGGTAACCGCAAGGCCCCCCAACGAGCAGCCTCGTCGGAATCGCAATTCTCCCTCATGGAGTTCACGCGCCACTTCCCCGACGACGACGCCTGCCTGACGTATCTGTGGCGCTCTCGTTACTCCCAGGACGGCGATCACGCCTTCTGCCCTATGTGCGAGGAGGAGCGCCTTTTCAAGCACTACGAGGGCAAGCAGCAGCGTCAGGCGTGGTCGTGCACGGCCTGTGGGCACTACCTCTACCCCACCGCCGGGACCATCTTCCACAAGTCCTCGACCTCGCTCCACCTTTGGTTCTACGCGATGTACCT
The DNA here is from genome assembly GCA_963731665.1 of uncultured Acidimicrobiales bacterium. Lineage (GTDB taxonomy): Bacteria > Actinomycetota > Acidimicrobiia > Acidimicrobiales > UBA8190 > Chersky-840. The sequence goes on from CAVSWP010000013.1 coordinate 279,894, forward strand.
CATGTCGAGCACTCGTTGTGGCATCTCGGCCAAGCAGCTGGAGCGCGAGCTGGGAGTCACGTACAAAACCGCATGGCGGATGTTCACCTTGATCCGCAATGAGTTGATGACCCAGGACGACGAGCCTCTTACGGGCCATGTAGAGGCCGACGAGATGTACCACGGTGGACGGCCTCGCAAGGGCGACATTCGCACGCCCGAAGACCGCGTCCGCTGGGGCGATTCCAAGACGGTCGTATTCGGTGCCGTCGAGCGTGGTGGGAGGGTCAAGGCCCACGTCATCCCGAGCACTCGCGGATCGACATTGCAGCGTGCGGTGGAGGCAACGGTGGTGCGGAACGCGTCGGTGCTCTACACCGACCAGGCCAAGCAGTACCACTCCATGACAAAGAAGGGGTGGGACCACCACACCATCGACCACTCGGCCAAGGTTTACGTGAGCGGAGATGTCCACACTCAGACCATCGATGGATTCTGGTCCCTCGTGAAGCGCGGCATTTCGGGGACTCACCACGCGGTCTCCCCGAAATGGCTACAGGGATATCTCAACGAGTACGTCTGGCGGTACAACCACCGCGACGACCCACGGGCGATGTTTGCCCTACTGCTCCTTCGGGCGGCGAAGCCGACGTTTTGATGGGCGCAGGGGCTTCCGTGGCTTGGCCACTTTCTCCAGGTCACGGAAGACCTGCTCCCTGGTCGGAATCGGGATTTCGTGCCCCTTGGGCGTGTATTGGGTGGGTTCTGGTTCCTTCGGTTCCTCGGGCATCGTTCTCCAAGGTTACGCAATGAATCACGGTCACTTGCTCCACAGTGTCGATCTCAAGATCGAGCGGGCCGAGCACCACCTGAAACGTCTGCACGAAATGGGGAAACAGCTCACCGCCAAGAAACCGTATTCCGCTGACCCCGAGCCAGATCCAGGCATCCCGAAGCGAACCAACTACCGAGCCAAGGTCAAAGAGCAACCCCCGGACACCTATCGCACCGTCGTCGGGGATTGCGTTCACAACTTGCGCGCTTCCCTGGACAACCTGGCCCACGCCTTGGCCATGCGACACACTGGAGAGCCCCTGCCGTTTGAACACAAGATCGCGTTCCCGATCAAGAACAGGCGTGGAGAGTTCCCGAGTATCAGCAACGCGGGTCAAGTCTTGGGGGCTATGCCTCCCCGAGCCAGGACACTGATTGAGACGTTGCAGCCATACCACCGAAGGAATGACCCCCAGAACCACCCCTTGGCGAGACTCAGAGACCTTGATGACTTCGACAAGCACCGCGTTCTCCATATCGTGAACGCCGTCCCGACAAGCGCCAAGTTTGAGTTCTCCGTGCCGCTCAAAGGTGCCGTCAGCGACATCACCCATGGCCCGCTGGAAGACGATGCAATAGTCGGTTGGGTCGATATGACGAACGCCATCCCCTTTGCTCCCGGTGCTGGCCCCAAGGTCAAGGTGGAAGTGAAGGCAAGTTTTGGCACTGGAATAGCGTTCGACCGGGCTGGACCGGGCCAGGGAGACGGGGTCACGTACCTCATCGAGGAGGAACTTCTTCCCTACGTCAAAGACGTGGTGCTGCCAAAGTTCACCCGTTTCTTCGTCTGATTGCGGTCTCATCGGCCCTGCTCAGCGGGTCGATTTACCTCGGATTGGGTATCTGTAGTACGGTATATGCCCTGGTCAGAGCTTAGGCAGAGAAGACCCATTTGCCCAACAGTGAGATATCCGGGTCGGGTGTGGGAAACGCCCGGCAGAGGCCGTTCCCGAGGAGGACGCGTGTCGTTACTTCAGTCGGTGATCCCCACTGTTCTCGAGCAGTCGGCGCGTGGCGAGCGCGCCTTCGACATCTACTCGTTGCTCCTGCGAGAGCGCATCGTGTTCCTGGGACAGGAAGTCGACGACCAGATCGCCAACCTCATCATCGCCGAGCTGCTTTACCTCGAGGCCGAGGATCCCGAGCGCGACATCTCGCTGTACATCAACTCCCCCGGCGGGCTGGCCTACGCCGGCATGGCCATCTATGACGTGATCCAGCACATCCGCCCGGATGTTTCCACGGTGTGCGTGGGCATGGGCATGTCGGCGGCCGCCATGGTCCTGTGCGGCGGGGCGCAGGGGAAGCGCTTGGCTCTTCCGAGCGCCAAGATCATGATCCACCAGGGATCGGCGGGCACCCGGGGCGCCCCGCGCGACATGGAAATCCAGTTGCGGGAGGTGCTCGCCACCACCAGGCGCCTGGCCGAGGTCATCGCCCATCACACCGGACGTCCGGTCGAGCAGGTCGAGAAGGACCTCGACCGCGACTACTTCATGACCGCCCAGGAGGCCAAGGACTACGGCCTGATCGACGACATCATCGCTCCGCGTCGCGGCCTTGCCTTTCCCGAACCATTGTCCGCCACGGGGTAGCGGTTCAGGAGGGGACGGACGTTTACTTCGTCGGCACGGTGGAGAAGGCGACAGCCCCGGTGGGAGCGATCAGGTGAAGGGCTTTGCCCCAGTTGGAGAAGATGCCCGACTCCACCACGTGCTGGGAGCCCTCGGCGGCCGTCCCCGACAGCTTGAGGGGCACGGTGGGGTTCGAGGTGGCCACGAACAGCGTGGTGGTCCCGGTCACGCCCGATTGGGCGGGCCCGGGCAGACCCCCTTTCACGCCGATGGTCTGGCGACCCGCCACCGTCGCGGTCCCGGACAGCGTCAGGGTTCCCGTCGGCTGGAGCTGCTCCAAGGTGCCGGCCAACGTGACTGCCGACACGATGGACTTGAACAGACTGTCGGTGCTGTGCACGGCGATCCACTTGTTGGCGTATTGCGTCGCCACCGCGGAGGTGAATCCCATGGCCGAGCTCAGGCCGCCGGCGTCTCCTTGGACATAGGCGACGCCCCCGGTGTACAGCACGTGGATGTGGCGCGTCCCCTGGACGATGGTCTGCTGGCCGTCGCTGCTCGACGCATCCCCCGTGATGATCTGGGAGTTCTTGCCCTCGACCGCGCTGAGCCGGTAGTGGGCGAAGCCGGCCTTCCTGGCGGCCGCGGCCGCCGCGGCGAGGATCTGGGCCGGCGTCTTGCCCTTCACGTTGCCCACGCTGGCGGTCTTGGGGGCCGTGGTGGGCGTGCTCGACGAGCTACAGGAGCCCAGCGTGAGGGCAACCAGGACGCCGAGCATCCCGGCTACGACGGTGCGCATCCGAGCCACGGTAGCCCAATCCCCCACTCCCCCCTCCCGGCCCGGGTGCCCTCGGCGTCGCCGTGGGGTGATCGTGGGTGACAATCGGCCGACTACCGGCGCGCCCCAACGGGTGACGACTGCCCGCTACGGCGGGCTCCCGGCTGGGGTTCGAAATCGATCACGAGATCGGTGCCCAGGGCCCGGGCGATGCGGTCGAGTGTGATCACCGTCGGTGACACCAGCCCCTTCTCGAGACGAGCGATGGATGGTTGGCTGGTGCCGGCGCGCTCGGCCAGCTCGGTCTGACTGACACCGGCTCTTCGCCGGGCGGCGCGCACCGCGCTCCCCACCATGATCGACGTGCGGGTGCGCTCGTAGCGGGCGAAGGCCTCGGGCCCCCGGCCGGCGGCGGGCCGGCGCGGCACCTCGGGAGCCCGTGCCCTGCCCGTCTTGGTCTTCGCCCCCGCTAATGTCCCGGCCATATCAAAGATGCACTATACCACTTATGGGATATGTGTTCGCAGACACACCCACCACTACCTGGGGTGTTGTCAGGTCAAAAAGATAACGATAGGGGTCGTAGTCTCCAGGGGTGGCAACGGACTGGTCAGCCTGGAACACCCTCGTCACCGGCTTAGTAGCCCTTTTTACGGCAGGAGGTGTGATAGCCGCCCTTATCGCCCTGAGTCACACCAAGACTCAGACGGGTTCCAAGAGGTCTCTACGGCTGCAAAAGCCAGTGAAATGGAGCTTCTTTCACCAAACCGGGGAATGGAGCATTTGGGCTGACTCTCCGCCCCTCTCTCGGGCGCGGGAGGTGTTTATCCATGCTTTTAATCACTCGGATGCCGCTCAGCATCTGTCGATCAATCCAAACAAATCACGTATCACGCGTCCGCGGAAATGCGGACTGGACATCGCTCGCCAGACTCTGACCTTTAAGCCCCAGGATGGGGGCAATGTGGGTATCTGGGTCGTCGCCACAGCGGGGGTGGACTGGCCGTGGGCTCAGGTTGACCCCGATGATCCAACGTTACTGAGGGGACAATGTCGGGTGAAGATCGAAGGCATGACCCACGCTGGGCGGAAGGTGAAATACCGAGGGGATGCATTGATTGGAGAGTCCGAACATACGCGTTCCAAGCCCTAGGAATCGCTGAGTCACTGACACACCCTCCTGCAATAGTGCGGGAATGGATACGTTTTCGATTCCCTCGCTGGCCCAAGACCTCAAGACCGAAGGCGATGCCTACCGTTTCCTAGAGGACCTCCGCTGGCAGGGAAGGCCCCTGTGCGCCCACTGTGGAGCGACTGGCGCCTACTTCCTGACCCCTAAGAACGGGGACAGTCGGGCGACCAGGACGGGCGCCAAGACCGAGCGCCGTCTGTGGAAGTGTTCGGCCTGCCGCAAGCAGTTTTCGGTCCTGACGGGAACGGTCATGCACGGGACCAAAGTCCCGATTCGGACCTGGGTCTTTGTCCTCCTGGAAATGGTTGCCAGCAAGAACGGCGTTGCAGCCAGAGAGATCGAACGGAAGTACCAGGTCACCCCGCGCACGGCTTGGCACATGACCTGCCGCATCCGTGAGGCCATGAAATCTGATCCCCTCGCCAGTCTGCTGTCAGGGGTCGTGGAGGCTGATGAAATGTACGTGGGGAAGCGCCAGAAAGGCCGCGGCAAGGGGTTGGTGGACAAGGTTGCCGTGGTCACGGTGGTCGAGCGTGGTGGGCGCGCCAAGTCCGTGGTCACGCCGTACCAAGTCCAGGCGCTCCCAATCGTCCTAGACGCCATTGATCTTTTTGGAACCGCCGTGGTCACCGACCAATCCACTCTCTACACGGACCTGCATCAGTACGTCGCCAAGCACGAAACCGTGAATCACGGGGTCAAGGAATGGGCGAGAGGCGAGTGGACCACGAACACCGTCGAAGGCTTCTTTGGCCAAGTCCGGCGCTCGATCACGGGGACCCACCACAGGGTCACAAACAAGCACGTAGGGCGCTACCTGGCGGAATATGACTTCCGCTACAGCACCAGGAAGTCAACGGACTCAAAGCGCCTGGAAACCCTCGTTTCCCAGGTCGGCGGCAAGCGCTTGACATACGACGAACTACGGGGTCGCTCGGCCTAGGCTGGGACCGTGGGCAAGAAGCGCAAGAGCCAGCGGGACGAGCTGGTCAGCCTCTATATAGAGGGCGAGGATCCCGCCGAAACGCTTAGGGCGTTGCTAGAGGTCAAAGCCAAGGAAAGACCCTCTGAGCAGGAAGAACGCCAAAAGGCTTGACCCTGCTGGTACTCTGGGGGCAGTAGAAGTACCGGAGCAGACCACATCAAACAGTCGCATCTTCACAGTCAGTGGTCATTGGAGATCCCGTGGACAGTACCGCAGGCCAGCCGCAGCCTAAGACTTCCGAACGGAAACGTTCGGTTGATAAGCCGCGGCAGCACTCCAAGGAGACCCGACGGTGGATTCAGGAGACCGGGAAGCGAAAGGCGCCCTTGGCGCCCGATCTCAGGCAACGGGCGGCTCCGATCAAGGACTGAACCTCCTAGGCCGTGTCGCATGGGACGGCATACAAGACCACCTGGCCATCTTTGCTTGCGCAGGCGACCCCGCCTATGAGCAAGAGGTTGAGAACTGGATCCGCACCGAGGCCTGGGACTGGTTTTCCTCTCCCGAGGATCCAAACGACGATCCCCGCCTGTTGATCCTTGTAGATGAAGCCGTTTGGGACGAACCTCTTGCCGTCGTTGCTCATGAGGCCAGCGAATCGGGGCGCTTCCTGAACGCCGTAGGAGTGCGGAGCGATCTCCACAGGCGGGGGATTGGCCTTACGGCCATGGCAACGGCCATCACGGACGCCGAACAGCGGGTGATGGCCGGTGCGATGGCTACTTGGCTTGTCCATCCCGAGAACCTGGCCAGTCACGGGCTCTCGGAGAAACTCGGGGCGCAATGTACCTATCCTCCCGAGGATAAGCCCTTCGCTCTGTACGCCCTGCCCCTCTAACCCTACAAATCACCCCGGTATAGGGATCGACCCCGGGAGTCCCCAGAGCGCCTCGGGGCGTACATGCGCAACGCCGTGGCGATCTCAGCGTCATTATGGCCCCACGCCCTCAATCCAGCCTCTGTGGTTCGCCGCGTTGCGTAGCCCTGCTGGTAACGCTTGAGCAGCAGGGGTGGTGGGTACCAACGTGCGCCTCCGCTGTCGATTGGTTGAAAATCGCTTGATTGCATGGTGCAACCATAGCTTTGCCTATTGACGAAACCGCGGATACTCGGTCCTCATGTGCCCCCAGGGGGAGCACAGGCGGGCACGCATCCACTACACCCTGGCGGCGGGTGGATCACCTGACCAGCGAACACACAAGAGGTTGGGTGGTTATGCCGCTCAATCGCTTCACCAACGAAGACAGCGGCCGCCGTGATCACCACGATGACGAGGACCCCAAGAATGACTTTGACCGCGTCCTCCACGCCCAGGAACGCTACCCAGCCACAGCCACAACATCTTGTGCCTGGGTGTGTCATCGGACACATATCCCACTTATGGGATATGTGTGCGATGACAAAGCACACCCCGGGGAGATGGGCTGAATGACCCCCTACCCTGGGCTTCTTCCCATTGAGGAGGAGGAATATCCCGTGACTCTGATCGGAATCACCTTCCTGTACGACGGCTCGCTTGCTGTTGCCTCCGACAGCATTTCCGTGGCTCCTGATTCGGATGGAAACCCCAAGCGCTTGTATGAGGTCCATAAACTTCAGCCCTTCACAGATTCAATGGTTTGGGGATGGTCGGGGGTTGAGGACACGGGTGAGGAGATTGGTCGGAATCTCCCAACGAACGTGTCGGCGTGGTCTTCCTGGGACGACGCTCGCCTCGCTTTAGAACCCATTGTTTCCAGAGCCAATGAGCGCATACGAGACGAGCGGGAACGGATGCGCCAGAGAACGGATTTCAAGACCGATCTTGTCGTGGCTGGCAGGTGTCGGGGTGTGTTGGGTGGCGTAGTGGTCAATGCCATGGGCCAAGGAACAACGATTACAAGCGGGAGTCACTTCGTGGGAAGTGGCCAAAATGCGACTTCCCTCGGATGGGAATATCGACTGACGTATGAGCCAGGAACGGCCACGTTGGAAACTTTTGATTCGTGGATGGTCTATATGTCCTGGCACATTTTTTCGCTTTCGACCCCCGTTTACCGCTGGCATATCGATCAAACGAAGACTCTTGCCGAGGTGGTGCTGCCTCCCCGGCCTGAGTGGTTGGCCGCCCTAGGCGTTCCTGGGTACGCCAGCGCCCCGGAGGGGATTCCTCTCGGGGGTCATGGTGATGCGGATGGCTAGCGCCCGCGGGGCTGTCGCGACAGGTAGGGTGAATTCATGGGTTCCCGCCATCGCAAGCGACGTCCTGACCTGGACGAACGGGTTTCAGTGCCCGTCCAGGATCCCGAGGAAGCGCTACGCAAGGTGCTGCGCCAGCCCCCCATCGACAAGCGGGACAAGGTCGAACCGGAGCCTAAGCCCGACCGGTAAGGGTTTTGTACGGCAACGGGCCGTCAACCTGACGGAGCAACCCAGCCATGCGCACGGCGTCGGTCTGGCCCCTGGTGCTGTAGCGGTAGTCAAACTCACCCATGTAGCGAGCGATGTGCTTGTTCGACACGAAGTGGTGCGTTCCGCTTATCGACCGGCGAACCTGACCGAAGAATCCCTCGACCGTGTTTGTGTGCCATTCACCGCGTGCCCACTGCTTGGCGCCGTGGTTCACAGTTGCGTGCTTCCCGACGTAGGAACCCAGGTCGGAGTAGAGGCGGGATTCGTCGGTCACGACGGCAGTACCCGGCGCAACGGAGTCAATGACGATCATTGGTGCCTGTGTTTGGGATCGGGCGACAACAGAGCGAGCACGGCCACCGCGCTCGACCACAGTCACGACCGGCAGCTTGTCCACCATGCCCGATCCCTTGCCACGCTGGCGCTTGCCAACGTACATCTCGTCAGCCTCCACGATGCCGGAGAACAGACCCTCAGGGCCATTGGCCATGGCATAGCGAATCCGGTGGAGGAGGTGCCAAGCCGTCCGGGGGCAAACGCCATACTTGCGTTCGATCTCCCTCGCGGCAACACCGTTTTTCGATGCACAAAGCTCAAAGAACACCATGACCCAAATGCGCACCGCGATCTTCGTCCCGTGCATACAGGTTCCGGTGAGCACGGAGAACTGCTTGCGGCACTGACGGCACTGCCAGACCCGACGCTCCGACCGGCTGCCGGTTCTGGTGGCTCGGTCCGAGCCGTTCTTGGGGGCCATGTAAGACACGGCCTCGCTCCCACAGTGAGCGCACGTCGGCGTGCCGTCCCAGCGCAGCATTTCCAGGTACTCGTAGGCCTCGGCCTCAGTGGAAACATCCCTGCTCAGGCTGGCGATTGTCGTCTTGCTCATGCCCATATTCTCGCAAATGGGTATGACAGTTACAGCGGTGTAATTCCTGGTCACCGGGAGTTTTCGGGGTGACCCGCGTTCGCAGGCCGTGGGAGGGGGACGGCCCCTGTAGGGACTGCGGGGGACGTAACTTTCCGTGGCACGCTCCCCACGAACTGTGGGAGTCGGTCATGGAATGCGATCCGGGTTCGGGCGGCATTGTGTGTGCCAAGTGCTTCGTGAAGCGGGCATTTGCCAAGGGTCTGACCGACTACACCTGGCACCTGGTCCCTATACCGGTCTCAATGGACCCCGAGATCCCCCTGCGGGGTCGTGTCACCCCCAAAAATCACCAATTCACCGGACCCCCTACGGAGCTTGTGCGGCAGTGGTACTCGGCCTATCTGGACTGCCGTGGAGACTGGGCGCGCTGGGTGCCGGGTGAACCTATTTCCGCCCCCTTTTCTTGCCGGTCCTCGCCGGTATCGGAAGCTCACCCTTCTTTAGCAACGCGAGACACTCCCTGCACAGATCGCGCTTTCCCAGCCTGTCCAGTCGGTGTGGATCTCCAATCCGCTGACCGCCAGGGCATCCCTCCACAACATGAAACACCGGGTGTTCTTCGTCAGAAAGCGTGTGGTACACGGGCATGGGTTCGCGCCTCTCTATTGGAACGGCTGGCCAACGCTATCGCCACCCTTGAAAGCCACCTGGCCCACCTCTGTGGTTGCTTTGTCATCGCACACATATCCC